>CAWASE010000025.1:0-105928 GCA_963784675.1 uncultured Actinomycetes bacterium | reverse complement strand
ACACACACACACACACACACACACACACACACACACACACACACACACACACACACACACACACACACACACACACACACACACACACACACACACTCTCTCTCTCTCTCTCTCTCTCTCTCTCTCTCTCTCTCTCTCTCTCTCTCTCTCTCTCTCTCTCTCTCTCTCTCTCTCTCTCTCTCTCTCTCTCTCTCTCTCTCTCTCTCTCTCTCTCTCTCTCATGGCGGGCGGCCACGCGGTGTACGCGCTCGGCACCGCGCCGCTGGACCGGCGCCCTCGTTGCCCAGCGTGGCCAGCGGGGCCCGTCCCGTCCGGACGTCCTCTATGCCGCCCCGCGGCGGCTCCGCAGCTGAGAACCGCGACCCGCGGTTCCGGGTCGCGCCGGTGCTGGTCTCCGGGACCGAGGTCTACCAGGCGGGGGAGTACGTCTATACCGACTACCTGTACGACGACCACGGTGCGCAGACCTCCCCGCTGAACACGACCGACCAGGGCGGCAGCAACAGCACGACGGCGAACGGGCTGTCGGCGAACGCGCTGGCCTACAAGGCCGGCAACGTCCGCTACCCGACCGACCCCGTGTACGCGGGCAACGCCGCCGACCTGGTCGAGTTCCGGATGGTGCCGGGCAACGGCTCGACCGCCTTCCGGTTCACCCTCAACACGCTGCGCCGCGCCGACAGCTCCATGATCGCGCTCGCGCTGGACACCGACGACGACCCGGCCACCGGGAGCGCCACGCTGCCGCGCGACCCGGGATACGCCTTCCCGGGCACCGACGTCGTGCTCACGACCTGGGGAACCGGAGCCGAGCTCAGCCGGCTCGGCGCAGGGGCTCCGGCTACCACGGCTGTACGCGTCGCCGTCGACCTGGACGCGGACCAGATCACGGTGACCGTGCCCGACAGCGTCTACCGGCCCAGTGGTTCCGTCCGGGCGCGCCTGGCCACCGGGCTGCACGACAGCGCGACCGGCGGCTGGCTGTTCCCGAAGAACGGCGACCCGGACGCCACCACCCCCGGCGCCGAGGTCGCGCCCGGCACTCTCGTCGGCCTGCGGGTGCCTGCTGTGTTCAACCTCGGTTTCCGGCTCGACGAGCCCGTCCAGCACCAGAACACCCCGCCCGACACCGGCCAGGCCGACGCCCTGGGGTCCGGCGCGGACTGCTGCTCCACGCTCCTCGACGTCGACGCGCTGCGCGGTGGCGCCCGGCGCAGCACGGTGCCCGCGACGGGCCTGCAGATCCGCATGTACCCGAGCCGGCTCAGGCTCGGCGACGGGCAGCAGCTGGAGTTCCCGCAACCGATCGGGCAGCTGCAGCCCTACTCGCTGCACCTACCTCCGAGCGGCGCGACCAAGACGGCAAAACCGCTGACGCTGTCGATCCACAGCAACGGCCAGCACTACTGGCAGTTCAACGGCACCGGCATCTTCACCGGCCTGGGCGACGCACGCGACAGCGTCGTGCTCAGTCCGATGGGACGCGGCCGCAACGGCTGGTACATCGGCATCAGCGAGGACGACATCTTCGAGGCCTGGGCCGACGCCGCCCGGCACGTGCGACTGGACCCCGGCCGCACCGCGATCACCGGCTACTCGATGGGCGGCTATGCCACCTACCGGCTCGGTGGGCTCTATCCCGACCTGTTCGGCAAGGCGTTCAGCGTCGTCGGCCCGCCCGGCAAGCTGCAGTGGATCCCGCCGATGGCGCCCACCGGCGGCATCCAGACCCTGACGAACCTGTGGCTGGAGAACACCCGCAACCTGCCGTACCTGAACTACGCGCAGACGGCCGACGAGCTCGTTCCGGTCACCGGCACCGTCGCGCAGAACGACGGCGACCCGGTCAACGGCATCCGCGGCTTCGACCAGCTCGGCTACCGCTACCGGTTCCGCCTGTTCCAGGGCGGCGAGCACTACACGCTCGCCGCGCTGGGCTACGACTTCCCGGCCGCCGCCCAGTTCCTCGGCGACGCCGCCGTCGACCGTGACCCGGCCCACGTCACCTTCGCCTACCTGCCGGCCAGCGACGACCGTCCGCTCGGTCTCGTCCACGACCACGCCTACTGGGTCAGCGCGCTGCGGCTGGCCGACACCTCGGCCGGCCTGACGGCCAAGGGGGTGCTCGACGTCCGCAGCCGCGCCTTCGGCACCGGCGACCCGGAGTCGACCGCGATCCGCACCGCCGGCGTCGAGTCGCTGCCCTTCGTCGAGACGGGACGGCAGTGGGGGCCGCTGCCCAGGACCGCGAGAGAGAACGCTGCCGACGTGACGCTGACGAACCTGTCGGCTGCGCGGCTCGACCTGCCGCGCGCCCGGCTCACCGCCGGCGGCCTCGTGCTGCGGGTGAGCAGCGACAGCGTCGCCACGCTGCGCCTGGACGGGCCGCTGCCGACGGGCCTGGTGGTGACCCGCGACGGCGTGCCGGTCAGCGCAGCCCGGGCCGCCGGCTCGCTCGCGCTGGCGGTCCCGACCGGCGACTCGGTCTTCCGGCTCGCGGCGCGCAGCGTGGCTGCTCCCGCAGCGGGACCCGGTACGTCGGCCGGACGCCTGCCCGCGACCGGCGCCCCGGCCGCTGCCCTGCTCGGTGGTCTGCTGCTGATGCTGGTCGGCGGTGGACTGGTCCGCGCGCGCCGCAGCCTCTGACGCGCCGGCCTGGCAGGCTGGGTCCATGCGCGTCTACCTGCCGTCCACCCTGCCCGGCCTGCGCGCGCTGCTCGAGACCGGCGCGCTCGGCGCACCGCCGCTGCCGGCCTACGCCGTCACCGGTGCGCTGCGCGAGTGGTACTCCGAAGGCGACGACGAGGAGCTCGAGTACGCCGCGCTGACGCTGGCTGCGCGCGCCAGCCTGCGGCTGCTGGACCGCTCGCTGGTGCTCGATCCGGGCACGCCTGCGCGGCGCGTCGTGATCGTCGCCGAGGTCGACGCCGTCGAGGCCGCGGCGGACGTCGACCGGGCCGCCGTCCGGGTCACCGACGCGGTGCCGCTGCGCCTGGTGCTTGCCGTCCACGTCGACGACCCGGCCGCCGAGACCGACGTGCGCGCTGCCGCCGAGCAGCTCGTGGAGGCCGACCTCGGCAGCGAGGACGCCGCGTTCACCGTCGAGCAGGCCGACGGTCACGAGCTCGGCTGGTACGCCACGCAGGAGATCGGCCCGCTGCTCGAGCTCAGCGAGTAGGTGCACGCCGTGCCGGTCGCTCCGGCACGGACGCGGTGCCGGTGGCCGGACCTCGACCTAGCATCACGGGATGCGTCGACGGACGGGAGCGGCGCGCCGATGGACCACGGTCGTCGGTCTGGTCGGGGCCCTGGTCGGCCTGCCGACCCTGGTCGGCGCGCTGCCCGTCGCGGTGCCGGCGCAGGCTTCCGCGCTGACCGCCGGACAGCTGCTCGCGCGTGTGCGGGCCAGCGACGGCGTCGGCTGGTCCGGCTACGGCGAGAGCCGGGGGAGCCTGGTCCTGCCGGACGTGCGGGAGCTCGCCGAGCTGCCCGGCCTGCTCGGGGGGCGCACCCGCGCGCGGGCCTGGTGGCGCGGGCCGCAGGACTGGCGCGTGGACGCCCTGTCGCTGGTCGGCGAGACCGACACCACCCGCGACGCGGACGGCGGGTGGACATGGGACTCGGCCGACCGGCGCGCGCTGCGGATCGTCGGAGACCTGGACGTGCGGCTGCCGACCGCCGCCGACCTGCTGGCGCCGACCCTCGGGCACCGGCTCGCCGGCACCGCGCAGGTGACCGCCTCGCTGCTGCCCGGCAGGCGGGTCGCCGGCCGCAGCACGGTGGGGCTGCGGCTCGTGCCGCAGCAGCCGGCCGAGACGACGGTGACCGCGGTCGAGCTGTGGGCCGAGCCCGCCACCGGGCTGCCGCTGGCGGTGGAGGTCCACGCCCGCGGCGTCACCGAACCGGTGGTCAGCGCGGTGCTGCTCGACCTGGACCTACGACCGCCACCGCCGCAGCGGACCCTCTTCACCCGTCCGGTCGGCGCCACCGTCACCGTGGGTGAGGCCCCGGACGTCGCCGCGCTCGTCGACCGCTTCGCGCCGTACACCCTGCCGGACGCGCTGGCGCGGCTGCCCCGTCGCGACCGCAGCCCGCTGGCGGCCGGTGGAGGCGTCGGCACCTACGGCGACGGGTTCACCGCCCTGGCCCTGCTGCCGCTGCCCCGCGACCTCGCCCAGCGCATCGTCGACCGGGTCGACAACGCCGACGACGACGGCGTCGCCCGCATCTCGACGCCGCTGGTCAACGCTCTGGTCGCCGTGACCGGACGTCGACGCGCCTACCTGCTGGTCGGCACCGTGCCCGCCAGCCGCCTCACCGAGGCGCTGGTGCAGCTGCGCGCCGACCCGCCGCCGCGGACCGACCGATGATCCATACCCACGGGCTGACCAAGACGTTCGGACGCGTGACGGCCGTGCGCGACCTCGACCTGGACGTGCGCGCGGGCGACCGCTTCGGCTTCCTCGGCCCGAACGGCTCGGGCAAGACCACCACGGTGCGGATGCTGCTGGGCCTGGTGCTGCCGACGTCGGGCGAGATCCGGCTGCTCGGAGGCGGGCCCGGTGCCCGCGAGCGCCGGGTGGCGCTGCACGAGGTCGGCGCGCTGGTGGAAGGACCGGCCTTCGTGGGGCACCTGTCCGGCCGGGCGAACCTGCGGCTGTCGGACGCCGCCGGTCCCGGCGGACCCCGCCGCACCCGTCGCGCGAGGGTCGGCGAGGCGCTCGAGCAGGTCGGCCTGTCCGGCGTCGACCGGCGGCCGGTGAAGGCCTACAGCCTGGGGATGCGTCAACGGCTGGGGCTGGCGAGCGCGCTGCTGCGCCGGCCGCGGCTGCTGGTGCTCGACGAGCCGACCAACGGGCTGGACCCGCAGGGCATCCGCGAGATCCGCGAGCTGCTGCTGGCCCTGAACGCCGCCGGCACCACGGTGTTCCTGTCCAGCCACCTGCTGTCGGAGGTCGAGGCCCTGTGCACGCGTATCGCCGTTCTGGACCGTGGCGCGCTGGTGCTGCAGGACGACCTTGCGGCGTTCACCGAGCCGACCGGACTGCTGGAGATCCGCACCCCGGACCAGCAGCGGGCCGCCGGGCTGCTGGGGTCTGCCGTGACCGCGCTGGACGGCGACCTGCTGCTGGTGCGCTCGTCCGACCCTGCAGCCGTCAACTCGCTGCTGGTCGCGGACGGGGTGCGGGTCGTCGGCCTGCACACCCAGCGCCGCAGCCTGGAAGCCGCCGTGCTGGCGGCCACCGGCGAGGGCACGGACGCCGTCCGCGCCACCCCGCACGCGCAGGAGCCGGCCGCATGATCGGCGTCGAGCTGCGCACGCTGCTGCGCCGGCCCCGCACCTGGGTGAGCATCCTGCTGCTCGCGGGCCTGCCGAGCATCGTCGCGGTCTTCCTCGCGGTGTCGGACGTCGCCCCCCGCCCGGGCACCGGACCGGCGTTCCTGTCGGCGGTGCTGAACAACGGCGCCCTCTTCCCTGCGGCGGCGCTGGCGATCGTGCTCCCGCTGTTCCTGCCGGTCGCCGTCGCGGTCGTCGCCGGCGACGCGATCGCCGGCGAGGCGCAGGCCGGCACGCTGCGCTACCTGCTGGTGCGGCCGGTCGGACGCACCCGGCTGCTCGTCGCCAAGCTGTTCTCGGTCGTGGCCTACACGATGCTGGCGGTCGTCGTCGTCGCCGTCGTCGCCTACGTCGTCGGCACCCAGCTGTTCGGCAGCGCACCGTTGCCGAGCACGTCCGGGACGACGCTGTCGACCGGCCAGGCGACGCTGCGCACCGTCCTGGCCGTGCTCTACGTCGGTTGGTCGATGCTCGGCGTCGCGGCCGTGGCCCTGTTCCTGTCGACGCTGACCGACTCGCCGCTGGCTGCCGCGCTGGGGGCTATCGCGCTGCTGGTGACGTCCGGTGTGCTCGTCGGGCTGGACGCCTCCGCGTCCGTGCAGCCGTACCTGCCGACGCGCTACTGGCTGGCGTTCGTCGACCTGTTCCGCGACCCGGTGCTCTACCGCGACCTGGTGCGCGGCACGGCGCTGCAGGCCGTCTACATCACGGTGTTCCTCGGTGCCGCCTGGGCGAACTTCACCACCAAGGACATCACGAGCTGACGTGCGGGGCGCCGCCCGGCCCGGCCGGTCAGAGCGCCGCCAGCACCTCGTTCAGCGGCACCTTGTCCGCCGCGACGTCGGAGAGCGCTGGCGTCACTGGGCCGCCTTCGCGTCCGCGCGGCCTCCGCCCGATGGCCCGCCCCGGCGCTAGCAAGGAAAGTCAGCAGGCGTTGACAGTCGCTGGTTCCGTGCTAGAATTCGAACATACGTTCCTATCTAGGGTGGAAGGAGGTAGTCATGACCGATCGCGGCGTCGGCTCGTTCTGGCTCACCTCAGGCGATTCCGGGCCGCTGCCTGAGCACCTTTTCCGCCTGCCCGGTAGACCGTGCGCGTGCAGCGCCGAGCTTTCGGTGGAGGCCGTCGTGGAGTTGCCGACAGCGGACTCACCCTTCTGGAATGTGCCTGGCCTGACGTCGCCGACCCCGGGTCCCAGCCCCTTGTGCCGTGATCTGGTGGCGGCTCTGGACGCCCTGGCCGCACACGGACCGTTGTCGGGTTCGCGCAGCGACACCGCGGCGCTGCTGGAGCAGGCAGAGCGGGCCAGGGGCCTCGCTCTGCGTGAGCTCGCAGAGATGGACGCCGTCGGAGGCCACCTGCTGCCGGGGGTGTCCACGACGACGGCGTCGTGGTTGCGCGAGAATCAGCGAGTGTCGGACGGAGCGGCGCGCAGCGCCGTTGCCCTCGCCGTCACGCTGCGCGATGATCTCCCGGCTGTCGGAGCGCTGCTGCTGGACGGCTCGATCACCGTCGAGCACGCGGCGGCGGTGCGTGACGGCGTTCGGGGTCTGGACCGGCAGGTCGTGCAGGCCGCGAGCCAGGGACTGTGCGCTCTGGCCGTGGCCACCGACCCCGCCGATGTGCGCAAGCGGCTGCGGGACAAGGCCGCCGCGGTCGACGACCGGATCGCTGCGCACGCCGAGCGCCGGGCCCGCGAGCGCATGGGCTTGCGACTCAACGAGGTGGGCACTCACACCGCGGTCGACGGGACGCTGGCGGGTGACGACGGCGCCACCGTCCGCCTGGCGATGGCCCTGGCCGTTGAGGCCGACCGCGTCGAGGGCGACACCCGAGGCAAGGCCGCCCGGCAGGCTGACGTGCTGGTCACCTGGGCCGCCGCGTTCCTGGCCCGCGAGCACGGAGCCGGCGACAGCCTCGCCGATGACGCCCACACCGTCCGCACCCACCTGCACGTCATCTGCCGTCCCGAGCAGCTGCTGGACCCGACCGTCCCCGGGTCGGGGCCGGCGCCCGGCGGCCAAGCCGGCGACGCGGCGGGCCACCGGCCCAGATCGCTCGGCGAGCTGCTGCACGACGACCTGGCCGGAGCGCCTCCGGTGGCGGCTGGCATCGCCGGCGACGCGGCGCCGCTGTCCCGCGGTGCCCTTCGCCGGCTGGCCTGCGACGCCACGGTCTCGCTGTGCCTGCTGCCCGGTCTGACGGAGAGCATCGTCACGGGTTGGGCGGCCGACCCGTTGTTCGTCGGAAGGTCGAGCCGGACTGTGACCGGAGCCCAGTTCCGCGCGCTCGTCGTGCGCGACCGCCACTGCGTCGTCAGGGGCTGCTCGCGCCCACCCGCCCAGTGCGCCGCTCACCACGTCCGGCACTGGGCCGACGGCGGACGCACCGACGTGCCAAACCTGGTTCTGCTGTGCCATCAGCATCACCACGATCATCACGACCGCGGTCAAGACCTGCCCCACCGTGATCGACTTCGCCGCCTCACGCTCGAGGGTTGGCGCGAGGCCCGATCCTGGGACCGAGACCGGTCAGAAGAGCCACCACCGTTCTGAGCGCACGTGACGTGCCTCGGGACTGCCAGGGCCGGTCAGGTCAGTCGAGCCGTTGAGGCTGGTGTGGTCGGCTCGGCAAGGGCGGTCACGTCAGCCGGACCGTGGCAGCCGACGCTGCCGGCAGTGGCCCCGCGCGGGGGCCACGGTTGACGTTCGGGCCGGAGCTGCCGCGGTTCGCCCATCGCTGCCAGCACCACCGCCGCCTCCCGTCGCCGAGCGGCGCGTATGACGTCGTCCGAGGTCGCCGTCTGCGCGTTCTTGGGCGCGCGGCCCTGGCCGCCGTGCGGGGTCACGGTCATCTAGGACGGTGCGGACGGTGAGCAGGTGCATGAGTTCCTCCGGGGGTGGAGGCCCCAACCCGCACGCGCCCCCGTGAGGTCACGAAGAGCCTTGTCAGGACTCCGACGTCGTGGGGGCCTCGGCAGCCGCGCCTGCGCCGCGGCCGCGTCCACGGCCACCGCGGCGGCGACGCCGGGCAGCTCCCTCGCCGTCGCCGCACCGGGGTGGCGCCGTCGTCGCTCGGGCCGTTGCCGGCGATCGCCGCTACGGCGTCGCCGCCGCCGCGGGTGCGCCGGCGGGTGCTGCTGGTGCGCTTGGGCAGCTGCGGAGCGTCGCCCTCGGCGGCCGGGGCGTCGTCGCGACCGGCGGAACGGCCACCACGGTCGCGGCCGCCGTCGCGCCCACCGCCGTCGCGGCCACCATCGCGGCCGCCGGCGCCGTCCGCCGTCGCGCCCACCGGCGGCGGGACGACGCCGACCGGTCTCGCCGACGTCCTCGAGCTGCTCGGCGTCCAGGCCGGCACGGACCCGGGCCGAGCGGGGCAGCGTGCCCTTGGTGCCGACCGGGATGTCGAGGTCGCTGAACAGGTGCGGCGAGGAGGAGTAGGTCTCCTGCGGCTCCGGGATGCCGAGGTCGAGGTCCTTGCTGATCAGGCCCCACTTGGGCACGTCGTCCCAGTCGACGAACGTCACGGCGACACCGTTGGCACCCGCGCGGCCGGTGCGGCCGATGCGGTGCAGGAACGTGCTGGCCTCGTCCGGGCACTGGTAGTTGATGACGTGCGTGACGTCGGCGACGTCGATGCCGCGGGCGGCGACGTCGGTGGCGACGAGCACGTCGATCTTGCCGGCGCGGAACGCACGCAGGGCCTGCTCGCGGGCGCCCTGACCGAGGTCGCCGTGCACGGCGGCGGCAGCGAAGCCGCGGTCCTCCATGTCGCCGGCGACCTTGTCGCAGGTGCGCTTGGTCCGGCAGAACACCATCGTCAGGCCGCGGCCCTCGGACTGCAGGATGCGCGCCAGCACCTCGCCCTTGTCCATCGAGTGCGCGCGGTAGGCGAAGATCTTGGTGTTCGGGACGGTGCGCTTCTCGTCCGGCTCCTCGGCGCGGATGTGCGTGGGCTGGGTCATGAAGCGGCGGGCCATCGTCACGACCGGGCCCGGCATGGTGGCCGAGAACAGCATCGTCTGCCGGGCGGTCGGCAGCAGCTCCAGGATGCGCTCGACGTCGGGCAGGAAGCCCAGGTCCAGCATCTCGTCGGCCTCGTCGAGCACCAGCACCTTGACTGCGGACAGGTCCAGGTGCCCCTGCCGGGCGAGGTCGAGCAGACGACCGGGCGTGCCGACGACGATCTCGACGCCCTTGCGCAGCTTCTCGACCTGCGGCTCGAAGGCGCGTCCGCCGTAGATCTGCGCGACGCGGATGTTGCGGACGACGCCCGCCTTCTCCAGGTCGGTCGCGACCTGGACGGCGAGCTCACGCGTGGGGGCCACGCACAGCGCCTGCGGCATGCCGTCTGCGCCCTCGTCCTTGCTCAGGATGCGCTGCAGCAGCGGCACGCCGAAGCCCAGCGTCTTGCCGGTGCCGGTGCGCGCCTGCCCGATCAGGTCGTGGCCGTTCAGGGCGATCGGCAGCGTCATCGTCTGGATCGCGAAGGGCTGCGTGATGCCCTGCCGCTCCAGCGCCTCCACCGTCTCGGCGCGCGCCCCGAGGGCCGCGAAGCCGTTCGGCAGGTCAGCGGCGGGGGTCTCGGGCAGGGTCTCGGCAGGGTCGGGCAGGGCAGCGTCGGTGCTCAGGGCAGTGCCTCTCGTCGTCGCGTCGACCGACGACAGGGAGCGGGCTCGACACGGAGCCGGCGGGGCCTCCGGCGCGCCGCGGGACTGCGGTCCACGCACAGGGTGGGAGCGGCAGGCGCCGCGTCCCGGACCCAGCCTACCGTCCGGACGATCGAGGAGCGGGATGCGCAAGGATCGGCGGCATGGCTACCCCCGACGCCCCCGCTGCTGCCGCTCCGTCGCGTCTGGACGCGGCCACCGTCGACCTGCTGGGCGTGCTGGCCTACGGCGAGCTGACGGCGTTCGAGCGGCTGGCCACCGACGCCCGGCTGGCGCCGACGATCTCCGACAAGCACGAGCTCGCCGAGATGGCCGCGGGCGAGTTCGAAAACTACCGGCGGCTGCGCGCCCACCTGCAGGACAACGGCGTCGACCCGGAGACGGCGATGGAGCCCTTCGTCGCGCCGCTGAACTCCTTCCACGACTCGACGCCGGCGAAGTCCTGGCTGGAAAGCCTGATCAAGGCCTACGTCGGCGACGGCCTGGCCACCGACTTCTACCGCGAGGTGGCCGTCTTCGTACAGGACGAGCCCACCCGCGCGCTCATGCTGGAGACGCTCGCCGAGACCGGACAGGCCTCGTTCGCCGTGGCCCGGGTGCGGGCGGCGACGGCGGCCGACCCGGCGGTGGCCGGCAAGCTCGCGCTGTGGGCCCGGCGGCTGCTGGGCGAGGCGCTCATCCAGGCGCAGCAGGTCGCGGTCGAGCGCGACGCTCTCACCGAGCTGCTGGTGGGCGGCAGTTTCGACCTGGCCGGCATCGCGCGCCTGCTGAGCCGGCTGACCGACAACCACATGGCCCGGATGGACGCGCTCGGGCTGCGGGGCTCCTGAGCCCGGCTCTCGGCCGTGGGCCGCATGAGCGTTCTCTCATCGGCCAGGCAGGAAGCCCGGGCACCGCGGCGAAGGTGGCGGGAGACACCCCTTGACGTCCTCCCCGACGTCCTGCGCCTGGAGACCCCATGCCTTCGACGCCCACAAGGCGTTCACCCGTCCGCCGACCGTCCCGCCGCGTGGCCGGCCTGGCCGCCGCCCTGCTCGCGCTGCCGGTGCTGGCCGGTGCCGCACAGGCCGATCCGGCCGTGCCGGGCATCGTCTCCGCGCCCGGCCGCGTCGCGACGCTGGCGTCGACCACCACCGTCGGCGCCCTGCGGATCGAGAACTCCTTCGTCTCCAGCGTCGGGTGGGTCAAGCCCGGCGACACCTACCCGTCCCGGATCCTGCTGGCGAACACCGGCACGTCGCCGGTCGTGAACGTCCGCGTCAGCATCCCCGAGGTGCGCGGCATGAGCTGGACCGACGCGCGGGCCGCCGTCGGCACCGAGTCCTTGGTCAACGGCACGGTCACCTGGACGGTGCCGTCGGTGCCGGCCAAGGCCACCCTCGCGCTGATCCTGGAGGCCGACGCCGACACCCTGCTCCAGGAGCCGACGCTGGTCTGGCGCGACATCTCCAGCATCGCGACGGTCTCGGTCGGCGGCGGCGCCACGCAGCGGCTCGCCAGCCACGGCCCCAAGGTCATCCCGCCCACCGGCGGCTACGAGACGGCGCGCTACGGCGACCGTCCGTTCCCGGTCGTGCCGGTCGACTACAGCGACTTCACGCACAACACCTCGGCGGCGGAGCTCGACGCGGTCATCAACGACCCGAAGAACCCCAGCTCGACGTTCAACCTCTACCAGGAGATGTCGTTCGGCCAGCTCTACCCCAAGGGGTCATCGGCTCGGTGGGCGTCGACTCGCGCCCCACAGCCGATACCGACGACCTGGTCTTCACCACCATCGACCCGGCGACGGTGAGCACCTGTACGGGCGTCACGGCGTCGACCCCACCAGCGGCGAACCCACTCCCGCTCTACACGGACCGCATCGTCGACGGCTGGTACCAGCTGCCGGGGCAGCGCACCTACTACGGCGCGGACGCCAACGGCTCCGCCGTGGTGGGCTCGCTGGCTGGCGTGGGCGCGCTGCAGGCCATCGACTCCGGCTGCGGACCCACGGCCAAGGCGGCGTACGACGCCGCGGTCGTGGCCGACCCTGATATCGACTACAGCGACTTCGACACCGACAAGGACGGGGTCGTCGACTTCTTCGAGGTCGTCTACCAGGGCTGCGGCGGCAACGGCGCCAGCCAGCTCGGCCCGGCAGGTGGCTGCGCGGCCACCGACACCAGCGACAACATCTGGCCGCACAGCTCCTCGCTGGAGTTCTCCTACACCGACGCCAAGACCGGCCTGACCGGGTACATCAGCAAGGACCAGCTCAAGGACCTGGAGGGTCGACCGCTCTGGTACACCGACGACACCTATACCTCCAAGACGACCAAGAACCTGGGCGACGCCTTGAAGGTGTTCGTCCGGGTCGGCCCGTACAACGTCAACCCCGAGACCTCGATCGAGTTCGCGTCGGTCATCTCGCACGAGTACGGGCACTCCCTGGGCCTGCCCGACTACTACTCCACCGGCAGCCGCGACACCTACGGCGACTTCAACCTGATGGCCACCGACAAGGGCCACAACATGGACGTCATCAGCAAGAAGGAGCTCGGTTGGATCGTGCCGGACGTGCTACCGACCGGCGCAGCGAAGGCCGTCAAGAACTGGCAGGACAGCAAGATCGACACCGGCGCGATCAGCTGGGTGACCCCCGACGGAACGCCTTACACGCTGACCGCGGGCAAGGGCGACTACGGCATCCACAACGGCGAGGCCTACCAGGTGGCGCTGCCTGGTCGGCAGCTCATCGACCCGAAGAAGATCTCTGCGGGTGCCTCGGGCAAGCGGGTCTGGTACTCGCGGCAGGGCAACGACTTCGGGTGCCCGCCGGTCGGCGGGCACAACCTGGACTTCGCCATCCCCGGCATCGACAAGGTGCCGGCCGGGACGCCGATCACGGCCTCGTTCAAGAGCTTCTTCGACATCGAGTGGGACTTCGACTATGCCTTCGTCCTGACCGGCACGCCGGACGCCAAGGGCGCGGTCACCTACGCCTCTGTCGCCTCGGAGAACGGCTACACCACTCCCGGCACGCAGAACCCGAACACCAACTCCTGCATGAGCCGCTACGGCAACGGCCTCACCGGCACCCCCGCCTCCTTCGACGCCGGCACCGACGCGGTCGACCGGGTCCTCGGCAACTACGTCGACGGCCCCTTCGTCCAGGACAGCTACGACATCTCCTCCCTGGCCGGGGTCAAGGGCGGCGTGCTGCGCTTCTCCTACGCCACCGACCCGGGCCTGGCCAGGCTCGGCTGGATCATCGACGACCTGGTGATCAAGGCGGGCGACAAGGTGCTGTTCCAGTCCGACTTCGAGGACGGCGACGGCGGCAGCGACGACCCGCGCGTCTACAACGGTGGCTGCAAGGAGGACCTGTCGACCTCGGGCGGCCTGTGCACCGAGGGGTGGAGCTACCTCGCCGCGGGCACGCCGTCCGAGCTCGAGCACGCCTACCTGATGGAGATGCGCGACCGGTCAGGCTTCGACGTCGACGGACGCGGCGAGAGCGACCGCGGCCCGACGGAGTTCGAGCCCGGCCTGCTGCTGACCTACACCGACGAGGCGCACGGGTACGGCAACGTCGGCACCGACAACCCCCCGGCGCAGTCGCCGCTGGACAGCACCCCGGACGTCGAGTCCGACACGCCGAACCTCAACGACGCGACCTTCACGGCCGCCGCGGCCCGCAGGACCTTCGGCGACAGCGCCGCCGAGCCGCACCTGGACAACTACGCCGAACCGACCCGCGACGCCGCCAAGGATCCGGACGGCGACGGCGTGCAGCCGTGGACCTTCGACTACAGCTGCCTGGGCTTCACCGTGGACCGGCTCACCGGCAGCACCGGGAACACCGCCGACCGGTTCGACCTCGACGGCGACGTCACCTTCACCATGGGACGCGGCTGCGCAGCGTTCAACTACGGCAATGTCGTGGTGGCCGCGCCGGCCGCGCCAGCCTCTCCGTCACCGACCGTCGGAGGCGGCGGCAGCGGGTCGACCAACGGCTCTGACGCCGGTGACGGCGGGAGCGGTGACTCCAGCGGCAACGGCTCCGGAGCGGGCAGCACCCCCGGCGCTCCGACGGTGTCCGGCTCCGCCCTGCCGCGGACCGGCATCGAGACCGCCGTGCTGGTGGCTGCGGCGCTGGTGCTGATCGCGGGCGGTGGCGTGCTCACGTCCAGGCGGCGGCTGGTCCGCGCCGGCTGAGCCAGCGCGGGCGGGGGCACCGGTGCCGACGGCCGCGGACAGCCGACGGGCCGGCCCCCAGCAGGGAGCCGGCCCGTAGGGACGTGACGGAGCCGTCAGGCGCGGACCTTCTTGCGCCCGGTGACGGCGTTGTAGATGACCAGGGCGACGACCGCGCCCAGGATCGAGCCGATGATGCCGCTGGCCTGCAGCAGCCCGTCCAGAGCGTCCTTGCCGAACAGCAGGGCGCCGAGGAAGCCGCCGACGAACGAGCCGACGACGCCCAGCAGGATCGTCTGCAGGATGCTCATCGAGTCCTTGCCCGGGACGAGGGCACGCGCGAGGAAACCGGCGATGGCGCCGACGATCAGGAGCAGGATGATGCCCATGGCAGTGCCTCCGTGAGGTCCGGCCGGGGAGGATCCCGGCGCCTCCCGGTTGTGCCCCGTCCGCCCCCACGATGAAACCGCTCAGAGCGTGGTCACCGGGCCGATCGCGGGATAAACCGTTCCCCGGTCGGCTCGCCGGTGCGGTCGATCAGGTCGCGCCGAACCCGACCCGACGCTGCTCGCTCTCGGCGATCTCGACGTAGGCGAGCTTGTCGGCAGGCACCAGGATGCGGCGGCCCTTGTCGTCGACCAGGTCCAGGACGCCGAGGTCGGCCTTCAGCGCGTCGGCGACGGCCTTGCTCACCTCGGCGGGGCTCTGGGCGCTCTCCAGCACCAGCTCGCGGGCGGCGAACTGCACGCCGATCTTGACCTCCACGACAGGACTCCCTCAGCTGTTCCGGAAACGGCATTCGTCTTCGAAGGCTAGTCGTCGACGGGCCGCTGCCCCGCCACGTCCGCCGAGGGCGGAACCGGCCGGGCGGGGGGTGCTCGGTGCCCCCAGGGTGCCCGTAAGGTGCCCGGATGGCAGACCTCGACGAGCTCGGCGAGCAGGACGGCTGGCGCTGCTGGCTGTGCGGCGAGCCGGTCCCGCGCGCCGCGAAGGCCAACGATCCCGCGCTCGCCGTCGCCGACCAGCTCGCCCCGGCGGCCAAGGGGCAGCGCGGCCGCGGCACCGTCCGGCTGGCGCACAAGGGCTGCAACGACCTCCGCAAGGGCCGTCCGCCGAAGATCGCCTGGCCGGAGCGCCTGGGCGTCGCCGATGCCCCCGACCTGCTGCAGTCGCTCACCCGGCTGGACAAGCGCCGGCCGCAGAGCGGCGAGGTCGTGGCGATGTGCGTCGACGACGCCGCCGCGCAGGCCGCCGCGCAGTGGGTGGTGCCGGTCGCGCAGGCCCTGTTCCCGGGCGGGTGGTCGGCGCAGTGCAGCCCGCTGGGCGGCACGACCGCGGTACGGCTGACCCGCGCGCGCTGAACGGAGCGGGGTCAGTGCGTGCGGGGTGAGCCCGAGATGCCCCGCCAGGCCAGCCCGAAGAGCAGCTCGACGGCTCGTTCCTTGTCGATGCGGTCGGGCGAAGACAGCCACCAGCGCGCCCCGACCTCCATCAGCCCGGCCAGCCCGATCGACAGCAGCTGAGCCTCCTCGGCGCGGTAGCCGGTGTCGTGCGCGATCGTCTCGGCGATGGCGTCGATGCAGCCCTGCGTCATCTGCTCCACGCGGGCGGCGACAGCAGGGTCGTTGCGCAGGTCGCTCTCGAAGACCAGCCGGAAGCCGCCCTCACCCGGGGTGCCCTCGCCCGAGACGAAGTCGACGTAGGCCTGCACCGACGCCATCACGCGCTGCCGGTTGTCGGCGGTGGACGCCAGCGCCTCGCGGACCTTGGCCTCCAGGTGCGCGGCATGCTGGTCGAGCAGCGCCAGGTACAGCTCGAGCTTGCTCGGGAAGTGCTGGTACAGGACCGGCTTGGACACGCCGGCCCGCTCGGCGATGTCGTCCATGGCGGCGGCGTGATAGCCGTTGGCGACGAACACCTCCTGGGCCGCCGCCAGCAGCTGCTGGCGGCGCGCATGCCGGGGCAGGCGGGTGCCTCGCGTGGCGGCCTCGCCGACCCCTGAGCCCGCACCCGTCGGGGCGGGACCACGCGGCGGCGTGGCAGGCACCGGTCCGGCGCCGAGCGGTGTGCTGGTCATCGTTGGACCATAGCGGCGAGCGGCAGCGTCAGACCGCGTCCTGGCCCGACAGCTCGCGGGAGCCGTGGCGGGTCCGCCGAGCGTCGATGACGCGGTCGGGGTTGCGCCGCAGGTAGTCGCGCTCGAGCTCGGCCGTGCGGGCGGTGTGGAAGGAGAGCGCGTCTTCACTGCCGTGCAGGAAGGTGTCGTTCCGGGTCTCGTGCAGGTGCTTGAGCTCGCGTTCCAGGGCCTCGTCGGTCAGCTTGGCGGCCGGTACTCCGGTCATCGTCTCTCCCAGGTCCGTGCGTCGGCGTGCGCGTGGTCGCCCGGTCGGCGACGGCGGTCCGGGTTCCAGCCTGCCTCCCACGTCAACCCCCGCGCGCTCGTAGGAAACTCCGCTGCAGCAGGCAGGAAACGACGGACCGACGGCGAAGCATGAGGACACCGGTCCGCTCGGCCGGCCCACCCAGCCAGCCCTGGAGAGCCTCGTGCCCCGCAGAACCGCCGTTGCCACGCTGGCAGCCGTCACCACCGGCCTGCTCGCGCCGATGCTGCTGGCCACGCCCGCCCAGGCCGAGACGTTCACGACGCAGACCCTGCACTTCGCCGTCACCGTCGCGCCCGAGGGGGTCGGCGGCACGACCAGCTGCGACATCGTCGCGGATCTCTACACCCCGGCCGGAGCCTCGGCGACGGACCGTCGTCCGGCGATCCTGACCACCAACGGCTTCGGCGGCTCCAAGAACGACCAGGCCGGCTTCGCCCGCGCCTACGCCGCGGAGGGCTACGTCGTCCTGTCTTACTCCGGGCTCGGTTTCGGCGGCTCCACCTGCAAGATCACCCTGGACGACCGCGAGCACGACGGCGTCGCCGGCAAGCAGCTGGTCGACTTCCTCGGCGGGATCAGCGGCAAGGCCTTCACCGACGCCGCCCACACGCCCTCGAACGCGGTGCCCGCGCCCCAGACGGTCCTCCGCGACGACCTGCTCGGCCGGAAGGCCGCCAACGGTCAGATCGTGGCCAACGACCCACGGGTCGGCATGATCGGTGGCTCCTACGGCGGCGAGATCCAGTTCGCCGTGGCCGGCGTCGACCCCCGGGTCGACACGTTGATCCCGCTGATCACCTGGAACGACCTCGCCTACAGCCTGGCGCCGAACAACACCGGGCTGCTCCAGGACCCGGCCAGCGGCACCAACGGGGTCAGCTATCCCGTCGCAGCGCCCGGGACGGAGAAGATCGACTGGACCTCGCTGTTCTTCGGCGTAGGCATCGCCGGCGGGATCACCGCTGTCACTGCCGACCCGAGCCGCAACGTCGGCTGCCCGAACTTCGCCGACCAGGCCTGCGTCGCCAAGGCCCAGCTCGACACCACCGGCTACGCCGACCAGGCCACCTACGACTTCGCCCAGAACGCCTCCGTCGTCACGTACCTCGACAAGATCAAGATCCCGGTCTTCCTGGGGCAGGGACAGTCCGACACGCTGTTCAACCTGCAGGAGGCCACGGCCACCTACCGCGCGCTCAAGGCGCGCGGCGTGCCGGTCAAGATGGCCTGGAAGCTGGGCGGGCACAGCGGCGGCGCCGCCGCCGGCGAGGAGAACCTGTCCGGGTTCGCCACCTACCTGTCGTTGCAGTACAAGGCCTGGTTTGACCACTACCTGCGTGGCGAGGGCCCCGCGCCGGCCGACGACTTCTCCTACTTCCGCGACTACGTCTACGCCGCGACCGAGGGCAGCGCGCTGCAGAAGGCCACCGCCGCCTACGGTTCGTCCCCGAGCTACCCGGCGACGGTCGGTTCCCCCCTGTACCTGTCGGGCACGGGCAACCTCGTCGGCGCCCGTTCGCAGGTCGCGGCCGGCTCGGCCGTGTTCGCCGTCCAGCCGCAGGCGCCGGCCAGCTACACCGAGACCTCGGCGCTGGACCAGAGCCAGCCGGTGCGCGACACCCAGGGCACCTTCGCGGCCTTCACCTCGACCCCGCTGCTCGTCGACGCCGACCAGGTCGGCATCCCGACGCTGGACGTCACGCTGTCAGCGCCCAGCTACGCCGCCTCGCAGAGCGCCGGCCCCGGCGGCCAGCTGCTGCTGTTCGCCAAGCTCTACGACCTCGCGCCCGACGGCACCATCACGCTGCCGCACCGGTTGATCTCGCCCATCCGCATCGCCGACGTCACCAAGCCGATCCACCTCGAGCTGCCCGGCGTCGTGCACCGCTTCCCGGCCGGCCACCGCATCCAGCTGGTGCTGGCCAGCAGCGACGCCGCCTACAAGAACAACACCGCCGGCGGCGCCGTCACGGTGGTCAACGACGCGGCGAAGCCCAACCTGCTGTCGATCCCGCTGGTCACCGGGCCGCCGTCGCTCGCGGGAGCCGGTCCGGACCCGGTGGTGCCGGAGGTGCCGGTGGCGATCCTGCTGCCCCTCGTCGGGATGGCCGTCGTGGGGGTCGTCGCGTTCACCCGGCGCCGCCGGCTCTCCGCAGCCGCCTGAACCGGGGCTGGGCTGGGGCATCCTGACGGGATGCCGACCGTCATTGCCAGGTGCTCGCAGGGTGCGCTGTTCCAGACCAGATGGGTCTGGTGGGGCTCCCTGCAGGCCATCCGGCTCGGCGCCCGTCGCTACCAGCGCTGTCCCGTGCACCAGCGCTGGGAGATCATCCGCAAGGCCGATCCGGACACGCTGACGCCGGGCGACCGTGCGCAGGCCGCCGAGCACCCGCCCGGCCGCCTGTTCTGACACAGCCCGGGTGGTGGAAGTACCCGCTGTTGCCGACTTCGGGCAGTCCCCAGCACTCGGGTGCTGGGGATGACGCGAACACCGTCGGGACGAGCGGCGGGGCGGCGCCGTCAGGCCAGCAGCGGCGCGAACAGGTCGCCGTCACGCTCGACCCGGGCGAGCGCGTCGTCGCTGGTGAACACCAGGTCCGCGGCGGCGCGGCAGCCGGCGACCTCGTCCCACGTCACCGGCGTCGAGACGGTCGGACGCGCGCGGGCCCGCAGCGAGTAGACGCTGACGGTGGTCTTGGCCGCGTTGTTCTGCGACCAGTCGACCAGCACCTTGCCCGGCCGCAGCTGCTTGGCCATGCGCGACACCACCAGCTCCGGCGAGGCCTGCTCCAGCCGCTTGGCCAGCGCGTGCGCGTAGGCCGGTGTGTCGGCGATCCCGTCGGCCCGCGCGTAGACCTGCAACCCCTTGCTGCCGCTGGTCTTGGCCACCGGCTCCAGCCCGTCGGCCCGCAGCAGCGGCAGCAGCTGCAGAGCCACGGCGCAGCACTCGACGACCGTCGCCGGCGGGCCCGGATCGAGGTCGAACACGATCAGGTCCGCCGCGTCGGCCCGTACGCGCCACTGATGGGTGTGCAGCTCGAGCGCGGCGAGGTTCGCCGTCCAGACCAGGGTGCGCAGGTCCTGCACGACGACGTAGTCGATGGTCTCGCGGTCCTTGGTCGAGCCGGGCGAGGGCAGCGTCTCCGTGCGGACCCACTCGGGCGTGCCCCGCGGGGCGTTCTTCTCGAAGAACACCTGCCCGTCGACGCCGTCGGGGAAGCGCTTGCGCGTGACGGCCCGCTCCGCGAGGTGCGGCAGCAGCACGGGGGCGATCCGCGAGTAGTAGTCGATGACCTGCGCCTTGGTGAACCCGACCTCGGGGTACAGCACCTTGTCCAGGTTCGACAGCGTCAGCGTCGTGCCTTCGACGTCGACGACGACCTTGCTCCCGCTCACTGCTGCTCCTCGACGTCGGCGACCGTCAGATCCTCGCGCAGGCCCTTGTAGGACGGGTGCCGCAGCCGACGCTCGCGCGTGAGGTCGGCGTAGTCGACGTCCACGACGAGCACCGGCTCCACCCAGTGCACCGTGCGGGCGTCTGCGAGCGGCACCCCGACGACGGGCGGGCTGTCGCGGGCCAGCGGCGCCAGGCGCTGCTCCAGCGCGCGCAGGGTCGCCGCGCTGAGACCGGTACCCACGCGACCGGCGTACGCCAGCGTGCCCGCGGTCGGCAGGGCCAGCACGAGCGAGCCCAGCCGCGGCGAGCGTCCGTCATCGCCGCCCTTCCAGCCGATGACGACGGCGGACAGCCTGCGCACGTGCTTGACCTTGACCCAGCAGTCGCTGCGGCGGCCGGGCTCGTACCTGCTGTCGCGCCGCTTGGCGACCAGGCCCTCCATGCCCTGGACGCGGGTCGCCTCGCTGAGTGCCGCCGCGTCGCCGGGGAGCCGCGCGGGGAACGCCGGCGGTACCTGCCAGGACGGCCCCGACAGCGGCAGCGCGGTCAGCACCGACCGCCGGTCGTCGTAGCTCTCGCCGAGCAGGGGCACGGCGCCGACCTGCAGCACGTCGAACAGCACCAGCGACGCCGGCACCCGACGCACTAGCGCCGGCGCAGGACCGCGTACGTGCATCCGCTCCTGCAGCAGGCCGAAGTCTGGCGACCCGTCGCGCAGCGCCACGACCTCACCGTCGAGCAGCACCGGCTCGGGCACCGCAGCGGCCAGCGCCTGCAGCTCGGGGTAGGAGCCGGTGACGACGTTGCCGTTGCGCGAGAACAGCGCGACGTGGCCGTCCTCGACCGCGACCAGCACCCGGACGCCGTCCCACTTGACCTCGAGCGACCACCGGTCGTCGTCCGGCGGTAGGGCACCGGGGACAGCCAGCATCGGCGCGAGCGCACGCGGCAGGACCGTCACGGCGTCCTGCCTACCCTGGGATGCGGCAAGATCCCACGCAACCCCTCCACCAGGAGGGGGACGGGGCGGCTTCGTGGGTAGGAGGATCGGATGAGGTCGATCTGGAAGGGCGCCATCAGCTTTGGGCTGGTGACGATCCCGGTGAAGCTCTACAGCGCCACCGAGACCAAGGACGTCTCCTTCCACCAGGTCCGGCGCAGCGACGGCAGCCGCATCAAGTACAAGCGGGTGGCCGCCGTCGACGGCGAGGAGGTGGCGTACGGCGACATCGCCAAGGGCTACGAGCTCTCCAGCGGCGAGACGGTCGTCCTCACCGACGACGACTTCAAGGACCTGCCGCTGTCGAGCAGCCGGGCGATCGACGTGCTGCAGTTCGTCCCGCTGGAGCAGCTCGATCCCATCTTCTTCGAGAAGAGCTACTACCTCGAACCGGACAAGGCCGGGACCAAGCCCTATGTGCTGCTCCGCGAGGCCCTGGTCGCGTCCGGCATGGTCGCCGTCGTGAAGGTGGCGCTGCGCAACCGCGAGTCGCTGGCGGCGCTGCGGGTGCGGGACGGGGTCTTCGTCCTGGAGACGATGCTGTGGCCCGACGAGGTGCGCACGCCCGACTTCGGCTTCCTGGACGAGGAGGTAGAGGTGCGCAGCCAGGAGCTCGCGATGGCCGGCTCGCTCATCCAGACGCTGGCCGGCGACTTCGACGCTGGGGAGTACAAGGACGGCTACCGGGAAGCGTTGCAGGCCGTGATCGAGGCCAAGGTCGAGGGACGCGAGGTCGTCGCGCCCAGCGAGGACCAGCCCACCTCGGGCACCGTGCTGGACCTGATGGCGGCGCTGCGGCAGAGCGTCGAGGCGGCCAAGAAGAGCCGCGCCGAGCAGGCCGGCGGCGAACCGGACGACGCGGAAGATGACGCGGGCGACGACGCCGAGCAGGAGCCCGTCGCTCGGAAGGCGCCGCGCAAGAGGGCGCCGGCCACCAAACGTGCCACCACCGAGGGCGCCAGCGCGAAGGCGACGAAGCCGACGGCTGCGAAGGCGACGAGAGCCCCGGCCGCGAAGTCCGCGAAGTCCACGCAGTCCACGGCCGCGAAGCCCGCAAAGCGCACGGCCGCAAAGCCCGCGACCAAGCGGGTTCCGGCCGCGGCCGAGGGGGCAGAAGCGGCGGACAAGCCCGCGAGGTCGGCCACCAGAAGGAGTGCGTGACCCTCAAGCCGGGCGTGCGAGGTGTCGACACCACCACGAACCCGAGGCGAGGAAGACTGTGATGCCCGACCAGCAGACCCCGGGCGCTGATCCTGCGCGGCTGATCGCGGCGCTCGTCGCGCTCCCCGGCGTCGACGCCGCCCGGATGCAGCCCGACGGCTCCGGGCCGGGGCTGCTCCGGCTGAGCCTGGCGCCCGGCGTGGACGAGGCCGCCGTGGCCGGAACGGTCGGCAAGCTGTTGCAGGCGGAGTTCGGCATCGCCGTCGACGCCGACCGGGTACAGCTGACCGAGTCTCAAGGGGACGAGCCGTCGGTCGCCGACCACGCCACCGACCCGTTGGTCGCGCAGGACGTCGCTGCCGAGGCGGCCCGCGGACAGGGCCCTGCGCACGGGAACCCAGCACACGGGAACCCTGCGCACGGGAACCCTGCGCACGAGCCGCTCGGGAGCGAGCACGCAGAGAACGGGACGTCGGTCGACGCGTCGGCGGTGGCGGAGGCCGTCCCGGCCCAGCGCACGTCCTCACGTCCATCGATCTCCCGGGTCCAGCTGACGTCGATGGGGCTCGACGTCACCGCCACGGTGACGTTGCACTCGGCCGGCGAGCTGGCGACCGGCACCATCAACGGCTCCGCCTCTCCGCGCGGCATGCACCGCGTCGTCGCAGCTGCGACGCTCTCGGCGGTCGAGC
The DNA here is from genome assembly GCA_963784675.1 of uncultured Actinomycetes bacterium. Classification (GTDB taxonomy): domain Bacteria; phylum Actinomycetota; class Actinomycetes; order Mycobacteriales; family SCTD01; genus SCTD01. The sequence goes on along the minus strand of CAWASE010000025.1, from coordinate 83,108 downwards.
AGCTCCTCGGCAACGGCGTGCGGCTGGACCTGGACCACGTCGAGGTGACCGACCTGGGCGCCCAGCCGACCGTCCTGGTGCGGCTGACCCTGCTCTCGGCGCTCGGCACGGAGACCCTGACCGGCGTGGCCGTGGTCCGGGGCGAAGTCCGGGAGGCGGTGCTGCGCGCCACGCTGGCGGCCGTCAACCGCCGCTTCGAGATGCTGCGCGGCTGACCCGGCTCCGCAGGCGGCCTTAGGGTCGCTGTCGTGACCGGGACCGTGTGCCTGCAGGGTGGTGGCGAGTTCTCCTCGGCCTGCCGCGAGATGGACGCCGAGCTGCTGGCCGCAGCGGGTGGGCCGGTGGTCGTCACGGCGCTCGCGGGGGCGCCCGGCGCCGACTACCGCACCGCGTCCGCCAACGGCGTGCGGCACTTCACCTCGCTGGCCGGTCCAGGAGTCACCGTGCTGGCCGCTCCGGACGTCCGTGACGATCCCGCCGCCGCGCTCGACTGCCTGCGCACCGCTCGGCTGCTGGTCCTGCCGGGAGGTTCTCCCACCCGGCTGCTGACCGCGCTGCGGGACAGCGGCGCCGGCCAGGTCGTCGCGGACCTGCTCGCCGACGGCGGCACGGTCCTGGGGGCCAGCGCCGGCGCGATGGTCCTGTGCAGCTGGACGGTCCTTCCCGAGCGCGGCCCGGTCGTGGTGCCTGGCCTGGGGCTGGTACCCGACGCGCTGGTGCTGCCGCACTGGTCGGGCAGCCGGCCGGACTGGCTCGCCGCGGTCGACCGTGCGGTGCCGGCCGACACCCTCCTGCTGGGGCTGCCGGAGGAGTCCGGGGTCGTGCTGACGGGGAGCACCCTGCGGGCCGTCGGCGTGCACGCGTCGAGCCTGGTCCGCGAGGGCCGCACGCTGCCGCCGGGCACGAGCGCATCCCGACCGACGGGAGCGCGCGGGTGACGCCGTCGCGGACGGCTCTCGCGGTCGAGCGCTGCCAGTGCCAGACTTGCGCGAAGCCGTCGTCCCAGCAGTCCCAGCAGCATCCCCAGCACCGCTCACCCCGTGAACGCACGCGCCGGTGCCGTCACCGCCCGTCTGCGCCGCCGCGCCATCTCCAGGAGGACCCGTCGTGACCGAGGACAGCTCCGGCCCCACCCAGGAACCGGCCGACGCCACGCGGTCGCGCATGCAGCAGCTGCTGGCGCAGGCGCACGAGGAGAACCTGAACGAGCAGCGGCAGGTGTCCACGGTGCTGGCCGATCTCCGCGGTCAGATCGCCGGCCTGAGCGAGCAGCTGAAGGGCACCGCGTCCGGCTCCCGGCTCGATGCGGTCAGCGGCGACCTGGGCGGACTGTTCACCGAGATGCGGCGGACCGCCACCTCGCTCACCGAACGGGTCGACGGGCTCGGCCGGCGGCTCGACCAGCAGGCGTCCAGCCACAACGACGCCGCCCGCGGCAGCACAGCCGGCGCCGAGGCGCTCGCGGTGCGACTCACCTCGCTCGCCGAGGACGTCTCCGGGCAGGGCGAGTCCCTGGACCGCCTGAGCGACTCCGTCCAGACGCTGTCCTCTTTCCCCGACGCACTGTCGGCGCTGCAGCGCGACGTCTCCGGGTTGCACGACCGGGTCAGTCCGCTGACCGAGGTGCGCACCGGGCTCGCTGAGCTCACCGCACGCACGAGTGCGGTCGAGGGGCTGCGGCCCGAGCTCGCCGCGGTCGCCGAAAAGCTGGACGCGACAGCCACCGGCGAGCAGGTCCAGCGCGCTCGGGACTCCTTGGTCAGCGCCCTGGGGGAGCGCCTGGAGCGGTTGGAGGCCGGTAGCGCGCGACCTGTGCTGGATCCCGAGGGGCTCGCGGCGGCGCTGCGCCCGATCGTCGCCCGGCTCGACCAGCTGGCGGGTGCCGCCCCCGCGCTCACGCGTGTCGAGGAACGCCTCGGAGCGCTCGAGGGCCGCCTGGAGACCGTGACGGCGAGCCTGGACGGGGTCGCCGGCGCCACGTCCGGCGTGCCTGCGCTGGCCACGCAGCTCGGTGACGTCGCCGGGCGCCTGGGCGACCTGACGCTGCTGCGCACCGACCTGACCGACGTCCGGTCCGCCGTCGCCGCGCTGCGCGAGGACTCGCCGCTGCCGGCCGTGGCGCTCGGGGTGTCGTCGTTGCAGGACGACGTCGAAGAGCTGTCCGGCCAGGTCGGCCGGCTGACCGTGCCCACCGCCGACGCCGTGGCCACCGCGGTCAGCCAGCAGGTCACCGACCGTGTCGTCGACCAGCTGGCCCCGCGGGTGGCCGACCTCGTGCTGAACCGGGTTGCGGCGACGCTGGTCGCCCAGGTGTCCGACAGCGTGGCGGTCACCGTCCAGGAGGGTCTGGCCGACCGGGTCCGCACCGCCAGCGCCGACAGCGAGCGGCGCATCAGCGCCCACGTCGACGAGGCGGTGCTCGCGTTGGCCGAGGCGCTCCTGCGTCGTCGGCGCGGTGGGCGTGGTGGTGCGGCCGGCGTCCTCGACGTCGCCGCGCTGGCCGTGGCGGACGAGCGGGTCGAGCCGCTGCTCGACGTGATGCAGAGCCCGGGCGAGCTGCCGGAGACGCCGCCGACGGCCGAGGCGGCCCCGGCGGCTGTCCCCGACCCCGCCGCGGACACCGCGCAGGTTGTCGACGTCGACGAGCCCGTCGCTGACGTCACCGACGCCGACGAGCCCGCCGCCGACGAGCCCGCCGCCGCCGAGCCCGCCGACGAGCCGGCGGCAGCAGAGGTGAGCCAGCAGCCGCAGGAACAGCCCGCCAGCGACGCACCGTCGGGATCCGGCCCGGAGGCGGCATCAGCAGGGGCGTCGTCCACGACCCCCAGCACGGACGACCCGGCACCCGGCGAGCCCGCCCCCGACGAGCCGGCACCCGACGAGGGTGCTCCCGACGATTCGGCACCCGACGGGCCCGGCACCGACCAGCCCGGCACCGACCAGCCCGGCGCCGGCCGGCCAGACACCGATCAGCCCGACACCGATCAGCCCGACACCGACGGACCGAGCAACGCCGCGCCGACGCCCCCCGCCACGACGCCCTCCGCCACGACGCCCCCCGCCACGACGCCCCCCGCCACCAGTGCGACCCCGCCCGACCTCACCCCGCCCGACCCCAGGGCCACCACGGTCGTCCGCCCGGCCCAGGAGGCCGCCCAGGCCCCTGGTGGCAGCGCGTCGGGTCAGCGACCGCTGGTCGACAGCTCGCCGGCACCCGCCTCCGCGTTCCGCGCCTTCACGATGCCCAAGGTCGTCCCGGCCGGCGAGCCTGCGGACCCGAGCGTGCCCCCCGCTGGCTCCGCGCAGCCCGAAGACGACTGGGACGAGGACGAGGACGGTCTGCGCCGGCGTCCCTGGTGGCGACCGGGCGGCTGACCCGTCGCTCCCGGCGCGGATCCCGGCCTGCGCACGCGACAGGGCCGGAACACCGTGACGGTGTTCCGGCCCTGGGTCGCGCGCAGACGAGCGACTAGCTCTTGAAGACGTCCTTGACCTTCTCGCCGGCGTCCTTGAGGTTGCCCGACGCCTGGTCCTTGTGGCCCTCGGCCTCCATCGACTCGTTGCCGGTGGCCTTGCCGGCCGACTCCTTGGCCTGCCCGGTCAGCTCTTCGGCCTTGTTCTTCAGCTTGTCCATGGCGCTCACGGTGAGGCCTCCCTTCGACGCATCAGTGATGCCCCTGCTGGGGTCAGCCCAACCCGCAAAAGGGTCGGCGCGCACGTCAGCCTGCTCACGTGGCGGCGCGGAGGGAAGAACCCCGTCCGCGACCGGCTTGACGCCTGTGTACAGCCGCCCGGATCCGTAGACCGCCTTGAGGAGTCCCCGTGTCGTTGCCGCCGCTGGTCGAACCGGCCGACGAGCTCAGCCGAGACGAGGTGATGCGCTACAGCCGTCACCTGATCATCCCTGACGTCGCCACCGCCGGGCAGAAGCGCCTGAAGAACGCCAAGGTGCTCGCCGTCGGCGCCGGTGGGCTCGGCAGCCCGACGCTGATGTACCTGGCCGCCGCCGGGGTCGGCACGCTCGGCATCGTCGACTTCGACGTCGTCGACGAGAGCAACCTGCAGCGGCAGGTGATCCACGGCCAGAGCGACGTCGGCCGGCCCAAGGCGCAGAGTGCCCGCGACAGCGTGCTCGAGATCAACCCGCTGGTCACGGTGAACCTGCACGAGGAGCGGCTGGACTCCAGCAACGTGCTGGAGATCTTCAGCCAGTACGACCTCATCGTCGACGGCACCGACAACTTCGCGACCCGCTACATGGTCAACGACGCCGCCTACTTCCTGCGCAAGCCCTATGTCTGGGGCTCGATCTACCGCTTCGACGGTCAGGCCTCGGTCTTCTGGCCGACGGTCACCGACGTGGACCCGACGGTCAACGCGCCCTGCTACCGGTGCCTCTACCCGGAGCCGCCGCCCCCCGGCATGGTCCCCTCGTGCGCCGAGGGCGGCGTGCTCGGTGTGCTGTGCGCGTCCATCGGTGCGATCCAGACCACCGAGGCGGTCAAGCTGCTCACCGGCATCGGTGAGCCGCTCGTCGGCTCGCTGATGGTCTACGACGCGCTGGACATGGAGTACCGCAAGATCCGGGTGCGCAAGGACCCTGAGTGCCCGCTGTGCGGCAAGAACCCCACGATCACCGGGCTCATCGACTACGAGGCGTTCTGCGGGGTCGTGTCCGAGGCTGCGCAGGACGCCGCCGCGGGAAGCACCATCCTGGCCACCGAGCTCAAGGCGAAGATGGACGCGGGCGAGGACTTCTTCCTCGTCGACGTCCGGGAGCCGGCCGAGTTCGAGATCGTCCAGATCCCCGGTGCCCGGCTGATCCCCAAGGGCGACATCCTGAACGGCTCGGCGCTGGCGCAGTTCCCGCAGGACAAGGAGATCATCCTGCACTGCAAGAGCGGCGTCCGGTCTGCCGAGGCGCTGGCCGCGCTGAAGGCTGCGGGCTTCGGCAACAGCGTCCACGTGCAGGGCGGGGTGCTCGCGTGGGCGGCCCAGGTCGACCCGTCGCTGCCGACCTACTAGCGCGTCCGCCGTCGGCCCGGCGGTGGCGTCGGAGCTAGCCTGCGAGGGCCTTCTCCACGTCGCCGGCGAGGTCGGCCGGCTTGGTCACGGAGGCGTGCCGCGAGAGCACCGTGCCGTCGCGGCCGACCAGGAACTTGGTGAAGTTCCACGGGATGCGGCCGCCGAGCGCGCCGCGGCGCTGCGCCTTCAGCCAGCGGTAGAGCGGGTGGGCGTCGCTGCCGTTGACGTCGACCTTGGCGAACATCGGGAACGTGACGCCGTAGTTGACCTGGCAGAACGACCCGATGTCGTCGGCGCCGCCGGGCTCCTGGCGGCCGAACTGGTTGCACGGGAAGCCCAGTACGACCAGCCCCTGGTCGCCGTACGCCTGGTACAGCTCCTCCAGCCCCTGGTACTGCGGTGTGAAGCCGCACTTCGACGCGGTGTTGACCACCAGCACCGCCTGCCCCGAGTACTCGCCGAGGTCCTGGGACCGCCCGGTCAGGGTGGTGGCGGTGAAGTCGGCAAGGGTGGTCATGGACGCTCCGGGGGCAGGAAGGAGAGGGGGCTGTCGATCATCGCGCACGCCCCGGGGTGCGGCGGCGGAGCCGTCCGGCTCAGAGCGGCGGGACCGCGTCGGCGGACCGGTTCGGTCGCAGCGCGGCACCGTCCTCGACGACGGGCAGCGCGCCGAGCGGCAGCCGGAACCACGCGGTCTTGCCGCCGTCGGGGTGGGGGCCGATGGCGGAGTCCGTGGCGAGGGCAGACACCAGGCCCAGGCCCCACCCGCCCTCCCGGTGCTGGAACGAGCCGGGCTGGTCCGACGGGCGGTCCAGGTCGTGCACCGTCACGACGAGGGACTCCTGCGTGATCGTGAGCCCGACCTCCAGCGGCGTGCCCGCGTGCAGGATCGCGTTCGTGACCAGCTCGCTGGTGAGCAGCTCGAGCACGTCGCGCGTCTCCCCGGGGACGTCGGGGCAGTGCTGCAGGACGAAGGCCCGGGCTGCCGACACCAGGTGCGGCTGCGGATCCAGGTGCAGGTGGTGGTTGCCCACGGCGGTCTCGCCGGGCATCACCCGGGGCAGGAAGCGGTCGCAGCTCACGGGTGCGCACTCCTTCGCCTGCCGGTGCGCCGTCCTTCGGCCCTCGGTGTCCTCCCGCTCGTACCCCAGACTGCGCAGCGTGACGCGTCGAGCCCCTACTGCATCTGCCGGAATCGGAGTGCGTCCCGGCGCAGTCGCCCCGCCTACGGCGTACGCGCGCTCGGTCCTGGACGCGGTGGACGCGATCCCGGCCGGGAAGGTGCTGACCTACGGCGACGTCGCCGAGCTGATCGGTCGCGGTTCGCCCCGCACGGTGGGGACGGTCCTGGCCCACCACGGGCGGGAGGTGCCCTGGCAGCGCGTCGTGCAGGCCTCCGGCCGACCGGCCGAGCCGCACCTGGCCGAGGCGCTGCGCCTGCTGCGCGCGGAGGGGTGCCCGCTCGTCGGCGACCGCGTCGATCTGGCGAGCGCGCGGTGGGCGGGGCCGGGCCCGTGACGTCAGCCGGACGCCGTCGTTGATCTCGGCAACTGCGTCCCGGGAGAAGACCGTGATCCGTCCTCTGCTCGTCCTGTCCGCCGCTGCCGTCCTGGCGGCCGGTGCGGTGACGGCTGCTGCGACGGCGGCTCCCGCGGCGCCGCGGTTCGCGTCCGCCTCGGCGGCCACGGTGCACCCGGGGGTGCAGACCGTCACCGCCGGCGCCCAGTGCACCGCCAACTTCGTCTTCACCGACGCCGCCGGGAGCGTGCTCCTCGGCCAGTCTGCGCACTGCGCCGGCACCGGCGGCTCGACCGACACCGACGGCTGCGCGACCGGTTCGCTCCCGCTGGGCACCCCGGTCAGCGTGCAGGGCGCCAGCAGGCCGGGCAAGCTCGTGTACTCGTCCTGGATCGCGATGAACGGGGCGGGAGAGAAGGACGCGAACACCTGCGCGCACAACGACTTCGCCCTGGTCCGGCTGGACCCGGCCGACGTCGGCCGCACCAACCCGTCCGTGCCCGTGTTCGGTGGCCCCACGGCAGTGAGCTTTGAGGCGACGCGCGTCGGAGCCCCCGTGGTCTCCTACGGCAACAGCAGCCTGCGCTTCGGGCTGGCCGTGACCAGTCCCAAGCGGGGCGTCTCGCTGGGCACGGGCGCCGGCGGCTGGTCGCACACCGTCTACACCGTCTCGCCCGGCATCCCCGGAGACTCGGGCAGCGGTCTGCTCGACGCGTCCGGCCGGGCCTTCGGAACGCTCAGCACGGTCGCGCTGCTGCCGTACACCGGCAGCAACGGGGTCGGCGACCTGGCACGCGAGGTCGCCTACGCCCGCAGCCACGGCGTCGCCGGCCTGGCCCTGGTCCGGGGGACCGAAGCCTTCAAGGGCACGTCCGCGCGGTAGTCGGGCCCACTGTCGGTGGGTTCTGGTGGACTGCCCGGCATGACCGCACCGGGACGTCGCCGTACGGCGCGCCCTGGTGCGCCGGCGACCGCCTACCGCCTGGTGCGCACGACCCCGCGACCGGCGCGGCCGATGACGCCCGATGCGGCGCAGGCCCGCGTGCTGGCCCACGTCGCCGACGGCAGCGGGCCGCTGCTGGTCCTGGCCGGACCAGGCACCGGCAAGACGACCACGCTGGTCGAGGCGGTGGCCCGGCGCGTCGAGGCGGGGCTACCGGCCGAGCGGGCGCTCGTCCTCACCTTCAGCCGCAAGGCCGCACAGGAGCTGCGCGAGCGGATCACCGCGCGCCTGGGCACGGCCGGCACCGGTCCGCAGGCGTGGACCTTCCACGCCTTCTGCTACGCGCTGGTGCGCGCGCAGCAGAGCGCGGAGGCGTTCGGCGAGCCGCTGCGGCTGCTGTCAGGGCCCGAGCAGGACGTCGCGCTGCGCGAGCTGCTGCGGGGTTCGCTCGAGCTCGGCCGACCGTGGCCGCCGACGCTGCGAGCCTGCCTGACCACGCGGGGGCTGGCCGAGCAGGTGCGCGCGCTCCTGTCGCGCGCCCGGGAGGTCGGACTGTCGCCGGCAGAGCTGGGCGCCCTCGCCGCCCGCGAGGGTCGCGAGGACTGGGCGGCGCTCGCCGACTTCTTCGAGGAGTACCTGCAGGTGCTCGACCTGCAGGGCGCCCTCGACTATGCCGAGCTGGTCCACCGCGCGGTGCTGCTGGCGGAGGACCCCGAGCTCGGCCCGGCGCTCGCGTCCCGCTTCGGAGCGGTGTTCGTCGACGAGTACCAGGACACCGACCCTGCGCAGGAGCGCCTGCTGCAGGCGCTGGCCGGTGGTGGTCGCGACCTCGTCGCGGTCGGCGACCCCGACCAGGCGATCTACGCCTTCCGGGGCGCCGAGGTGTCCGGGCTGCTGGAGTTCCGCACCCGCTTCCCGCAGGCCGACGGCAGCCCGGCGCCGGTGATCGCCCTGACCACCTGCCGACGGTCCGGAGCAGCCCTGCTGGAGGTCTCCCGGCGGATCGCGGCGGCGGTGCCCGCACCCGGGCTCCCGGTCGGCGACCTGCGCGCGCACCGCGCGCTGAAGGCGGCGCCCGGTTCCCTGGCCGGCGGCGTCGAGGCGCACACCTACACCTCGGTCGGCGCCGAGGCGGAGGCGATCGCGGAGCTGCTGCGTCGCGAGCACCTCGAGCTCGGCACCGACTGGTCGCGCATGGCGGTCCTGGTGCGCTCGGGGGCGCGCTCGGTGCCGCTGCTGCGCCGGGTGCTCACCTCGGCAGGCGTTCCGCTGGAGGTGGCGGGCGACGAGCTGCCGCTCTCGCGCGAGCCTGCCGTCGCCCCGCTGCTGCTCGCGCTGGGCGTGGCCGCCGACCCCGCGGCCCTGACGGCCGAGACCACCCGCACCCTGCTGCTGTCGCCGCTGGTCGGCGCCGACCCGGCCCAGCTGCGACGGCTGGGCCGAGAGCTGCGGGCGATCGACCGCGACGCCGCCGTGCAGGCCGCCGCATCCGGTGAGGCCCCGGTCCGGCTGCCCGATCCCTCGGCCGAGCTGCTGCGCGTCGCGGTCGGCGAGCCCGGCGTCCTGCTGCTGCTGGACGACGAGGTCGCGCGTCCCGCCCGACGGCTCGCCACCCTGCTCTCGCGTGCACGGGAGGCCCTGTCCGACGGCCCGGAACAGGCGCTGTGGCAGCTGTGGTCAGGCAGCACCTGGCCGCAGCGGCTGGAGCACGCCTCGCAGCGCGGCGGACCGGCCGGGCGCTCCGCCGACCGCGACCTCGACGCCGTCGTCCAGCTCTTCGCCCTGACCGCCCGGGCAGGTGAGCGCCCGGGCGCCACCGCCGGCGCCGGGGTGCGCTCCCTGCTGGAGCAGATCGAGCTGCAGCAGATCCCGGGCGACACGCTGGCCGACCGCGGCGTGCGCGGCGAGGCCGTCCGGCTGCTGACCGCGCACCGCAGCAAAGGACTGGAGTGGGACGTCGTGGTCGTCGCGGGCCTGCAGGAAGGGGTCTGGCCCGACCTGCGACGGCGCACCAGCCTGCTCGAGGTCGACCGGCTGGGCCGCGACGGTCTGCGGGAGCCGGCGTCCCGCGTCGAGCTGCTGGCTGACGAGCGGCGCCTGTTCTACGTCGCCCTGACCCGGGCCCGACGTCGCGTCGTGGTCACGGCGGTGGCCGGGGTCGAGGCCGACGGCGAGCGCGCGAGCCGGTTCCTGACCGAGCTGAAGGTGCCGGTCGTCGAGCACCTGGAGCGCACGTCGCGGCCGCTGTCGCTGCCGGCGCTGGTAGCCGGGCTGCGCCGGCTGGCCGTCGATCCCGAGCGCACCGTCGCCGCCCGCCGCGCAGCGGCCGCCCGGCTCGCCACGCTGGCCGCGGCCGTCGACGACGACGGCCGGGCCCTGGTGCCGGCGGCGCATCCCGACACCTGGTGGGGGCTGCTGGCCACGACCGCCAGCGACACCCCCGTCCAGGACCCGGACCGGCCCGTGCCGCTGTCGGGGACCTCGCTCGACGGCCTGGCCGCGTGCCCGCTGCGCTGGTTCCTGGAGCACGAGGTGCACGCCGGCTCGCCGGCCAGCGCCGCCATGGGCTTCGGCGGCGTCCTGCACGCCCTGGCCGACGAGGTGGCCACCGGTCGCACTCCCGCCGACCTGGCCGTGCTGCTGGACCGGCTCGACACCGTCTGGTCCCAGCTCGCCTATGACGCACCGTGGCAGTCCGACCAGCAGCGCGACGCCGCCCGCCAGGCGCTGCAGCGGTTCCTGCACTGGCACGCGCAACCGCGCGGGCGCGAGCTGGTCGCCACCGAGGTCGGCTTCCGCGTCGAGGTGCAGGTACCGGGCGGCACGGTGCTGCTGCGGGGTTCGATGGACCGGGTCGAGCTCGACACCGACGGCCGGGTCCACGTCGTCGACCTCAAGACCGGCAAGGCGGCGCCGGCCGCCAAGGACGTCGGCACGCACGCGCAGCTCGGCACCTACCAGCTGGCCGTGCGCTCCGGCGCCCTGGACGAGCACCTGCCGCAGCGGCCCCCGGTCGGCGGCGCGGAGCTCGTCATGCTCCGCCTCGACGCGAAGGACGGCGGTCCGAAGGTGCCGGCGCAGCCGCCGCTGGAGGACTCCCCGTCGTGGGTGGAGCAGCTGCTCGGCACGGCGGTCCAGCGCGTGCTCGGCGAGCAGTTCCCGCCCACCCCCGGCGACCGCTGCGACCGGTGCGCCTTCCGCACGTGCTGCCCGGCGCAGCCCGACGGTCGGCAGGTCGTCCAGTGAGCCCGTCCGTCGACCTGCGCGTGCTGCTGGACCTGCCGTTCACCGACGACCAGCTGCGTGCTGCCACGGCGCCGCTCGCGCCGGGCCTGGTGGTGGCCGGCGCCGGGTCGGGCAAGACCAGCGTCATGGCGGCCCGCGTCGTGTGGCTGGTGGCCACCGGCCAGGTACGTCCCGAGCAGGTGCTGGGGCTGACCTTCACCAACAAGGCCGCGGGCGAGCTGTCGACCCGGCTGCGCGAGGGGCTCGAGCGGGCGGGCCTGGACCAGCCCGCACCCGCGCCCGCCGGCGGCGAGGTGGCGCCCGGTACCGAACAGCCCGACGAGCCGGTCGTGTCCACCTACCACTCGTATGCCGGCCGGCTGGTCACCGAGCACGGGCTGCGGCTGGGCGTCGAACCCCGCGCGCGGCTGCTGGCCGACGCCACCCGCTTCCAGCTCGCCGCGCGCACCCTGCGGCGCTACCGCGGCCCGATCGTCCACCTGACCTCGCCGCTGACCATGCTGGTGGGACAGCTGGTGTCGCTCGACGCCGAGCTGTCCGAGCACCTGGTCTCCCCGGCAGAGCTGCGGGCCTGGGACGCAGGCTGGCGCACCGAGGTGCAGGCAGAGCTCGCCGAGAACGAGGGGGTCACGGGCCGCAAGGGCGTCTGCGACAGCCTGCGGGTGCTGCTGCTGGCGGTCGACCGTCGCGCCGAGCTCGCCACCCTGGTCGAGGCCTACCGCCGGGCCAAGCACGAGCTCGACGCGCTCGACTTCGGCGACCAGGTGGCGTGGGCGGCGCGGCTCGCCGAGCAGGTGCCGGAGGTCGGCGCGGGTGAGCGCGCGCAGTTCCGGGTCGTCCTGCTCGACGAGTACCAGGACACCAGCGTCGCCCAGCGACGCATGCTGGCCGGCATCTTCGGCGGCGGTCACCCCGTCACCGCCGTGGGCGATCCCTGTCAGGCCATCTACGGCTGGCGGGGCGCGTCGGTCTCCAACCTCGACGGCTTCCCCGAGCACTTCCCGCAGCCTGACGGCACCCCTGCCGACACCTTCGCGCTGGCCGTGAACATGCGTTCCGGCGGACGGCTGCTCGCGCTGGCCAACGACGTCGCGGCGCCGTTGCGCGCCCGGCACCGGGTGGTGCAGCTGCAGGCCCCGGCGGAGAAGGCCGAGCGGGGCGAGGTCGTCGTCGCCCTGCACGAGAGCTGGGCGGCGGAGTGCGCCTGGGTCGCGGCCCAGGTGGCGGCCGCGGTAGCAGCCGGCACCCCGCTGAAGGAGTGCGCCGTGCTCGCGCGGGTGCGCGGCGACTTCGGCGACCTGCACGCAGCCCTCACCGCCGCCGACCTGCCTGTCGAGGTGGTCGGGCTGGGCGGACTGCTGGCGCTGCCGGAGGTCGCCGACGTCGTGGCGGTGCTGCAGGTGCTCGACGACCCGACCGCGAACGCTCCGCTGGTCCGGCTGCTCACCGGCGCACGCTGGCGCCTCGGGATGCGCGACCTCGCCGTCCTGGGCCGACGGGCCCGCGAGCTGCTGCACCAGGACAACCGCACCCCCCGGCGAGGGGTCGAGGCCGCCGACGTCGACGCCGCCGATGCGCTGGAGCAGGCGGTGGCGGGGGTCGACCCGTCCGAGGTCGTCGCGCTGGCCGACGCCCTGCACCGGCCGGGCACGCACGGCTGGTCCGAGCAGGGCAGGGCTCGGATCGTGGCCTTGGAGACCGAGCTCGCCGGGCTCCGCGCCGCCCAGGACGAGCCGTTGCTCGACCTCGTGCACCGCGTCGTCGAGGTCACCGGGCTCGACGTCGAGCTCGCGGCGTCGCCGGAGGCTCTGCTGGCGCGGCGCCGCGAGTCGCTGTCGGCGTTCCTGGACGTCGTGGCCGAGTTTACCGACGTCGAGGGCGAGAGCAGCCTGACCGCCTTCTTGTCGTTCCTGCGCGCCGCCCAGGAGTACGAGCGCGGGCTCGACGCCACCACCCCGTCGGGCAGCGACGCCGTCCAGCTGCTCACCGCGCACCGGGCCAAGGGCCTGGAGTGGGACGTCGTGGCCTGCCCGGACCTCACCAGCAAGGTCTTCCCGTCCACCACCGTCCGCGGCACCTGGACGCGCAACGGCGACGTGCTGCCCGGACCGCTGCGCGGTGACGCCGCCGACCAGCCGCAGCTGCTCGCCTGTGACAAGGACGGCCTGGCGGCGTTCAAGACCGCCTGCGAGGAACACCTGGAACGGGAGGAGCGGCGGCTCGGCTATGTCGCCTTCACGCGGGCGCGGCACCTGTTGATCGGCAGCGGCCACTGGTGGGGCTCGACGCAGAAGCGCCCGCGCGGACCTTCGCCGTTCCTGCTCGAGCTGCATGCTCATGCCGAGCGGGGCAACGGCCGGATCGACGCGTGGGCACCGCCGCCGCAAGAGGCGACGAACCCCTCGCTCGCGGAACCGCCGACCTTCGTCTGGCCGTCGCCGTTCGAGCCGGAGCCGTTGCGCTTGCGGACGGAGGTCGCCGAGCAGGTCCGGGCCGACCTCGCCCTGCTCGCCGCCGGCGGGAGTCGTCCTGAGGACCACAGCGGCGGACTGACGGCCTGGGAGCGCGAGCAGCTGGAGCGCTACGACCGGGAGGCGCACTGGCTGCTGGACGAGCAGCGCACTGTGCGCAAGGGCGCGCGCACCGTGGCCCTGCCGATGGACCTGACCGCCAGCCAGCTGCTGCGGCTGCAGGCCGATCCGGACGCGTTCGCCCGCGACCTGGCGCGACCGGTCCCGCGGCGGCCGGTGCCGGCAGCACGTCGCGGCACGCGCTTCCACGCCTGGGTCGAGATGTTGTTCGAGCAGCGGCCCCTGCTCGACCCTGACGAGCTGCCGGGCAGCGGCGACGACGGTCGGGGCGACGACGTCGAGCTGGCGACGCTGCAGGAGGCGTTCCTGGCCTCACCGTGGGCGACCCGCCGTCCGCACGCGGTCGAGGCAGCCTTCGTGCTGCCGATCGCAGGTCGGGTCGTCCGCGGGCGCATCGATGCGGTCTACGAGCTCGGCGACGGGCGCTGGGAGGTCGTCGACTGGAAGACGGGCCGCGAGAGCGCCGACCTGCTGCAGCTGGCCGTGTACCGCCTCGCCTGGGCCCGGCTGGTCGACGTCGCACCGGCGGCCGTCGAAGCCGTCTTCCACTACGTCGCGACGGGCGTCACCGAGCGCTACGGCGACGACACGCTGCCCGGCGCTGCCGAGATCGCGGCACTGCTCGTCGGACCCGTCGAGATCGAGCGGCCGACCCTGCTCTGAGCCGCGCGGTGCAGACGGGCGCCGGCGGGCGGGGCTCAGGACGCCGGCGGTGGTCCCGGGGCGTCCGGCGGGGGCAGATGCCGGTGACCGGCAGGCATCGGGGCACTGCCGGCCAGCACCGGGTCCGGCAGCGCGGCCTCGTCCGCCGCCTGGCGCCGTGCGAAGGCGTGGGCGATGGGCACGTCGGTGGAGGAGTGCGCCAGGATCGATGCGAAGATCACCAGCGCGACGAGGTGGAAGACCTCGTCGCCGAGCGGGATGCGGGCCTCGAGCACGATCAGCCCGTAGACGACCGAGGCGAACCCCTTCGGCCCGAACCAGGCCGCCACGGCGCGCTCAGGCAGCGGCAGATGGCTGCGCGCCAGCGAGACGAAGATCGCCAGCGGCCGGGCCAGCACGAGCGCCAGCACCGCGAACGCGTACCCCGAGAGCGGGATGTCACCCAGGAAGGCCGGCGAGATGAGCGCGCCGAACACCAGGATCGCGGCAAGCTTCAACAGCTCGGTGACCAGCTCCCCGAACTCGGCGAACGAGCGCTCGACCTCCGGGGCCAGCGTCGCGACGGTGATGCCGGCGGTGAAGGCGGCCAGGAACAGGTTCGCGTGCGTGGCCTCGCACAGCGCGAGCACCATCAGGCCGATCGACAGCCCGCCGAGCGCGGCGTACAGCGGGGTGGAGGAGGTGTAGCGGCTGCGCAGCAGCAGCACCGCCGCGGCCGGCACGACGACGCCGATGACGACCCCGAGGGCCAGCTCACCGAGCAGCTCGCTCCCGGACACCGCGCTGCCGCCGAGCACCGTCAGCAGCACCAGCACCACCGGCAGGGCCAGACCATCGTTCAGCCCGCTCTCGACGTTCAGCAGCGAGCGCAGCCGGGCCGGGACCTCCTGCCGACCGACGATGGCCGAGGCGAAGACGGGGTCGGTGGGCGCGAGGATCGCGCCGATCAGCATCGACTCGACCCAGGGCAGGCCGGCGACGAAGAAGGCCAGCGCCGCGGTGATGAGGAACGTCAGCGGCATGCCGAGCACGAGGGCGCGGCCCGGCAGGCGCCAGGCCTTGCGCAGGTCGTTGAACCCGACGTGCATCCCGTCGGTGTAGAGCACGCTGAACAGCGCCAGCTCGGCCAGCCCGACCACGAGCGGGTCGTCGGGCCGCAGGTCCAGGACCCCCGTGACGCCGTCGCCCAGGACGAAACCGGCCAGCAGGAACAGCACCGCCGTCGACAGGACCGTGCGGTGGGCCAACCCGGAGAGCAGCACGCCCGCGAACAGGACCAGGGCGAACGCGAGCAGCAGATCCATCAGGCGGTTCCTCTCGGGGCGGTCCCTCCAGTCTCAGGCCCGGTGCCGGCGGCTGCCGCGACACCTCCGCCGGGAGTCGGTTCGCCTCCGTCGCCGCGGAGCGCCGCCTTCAGGCTCGGGGTGCCCTGCAGCACGACGATGTCCGCCGGCATCTCGATCCCGTGCGCCCCGAAGCTGGCCGTGATCGCCCGCAGCACCTCGTCCCGGGTGCGGCGCACGGCGGCCTGTTGCGGGTCGGTCCAGAACAGGACGTGCAGATCGACGGTGCTCACCCCGAGCTCACCGACGAGCACCGCGGGCGCGGGCTGCTGCTGCACGGCGCCGATGCCCTCCACCGCCGCCAGCGCGAGCTCGCGAGCCTGCTGCAGGTCCGACTCGTACGCGACCCCCACGACCGCCTCGGAACGGACGGTCCCGTAGCCGGTCTGCACCACGATCGGGTTCTTGTAGACGGTGGCGTTGGGCAGCAGCACCTGCTTGCCGTCGTAGGTGCGCAGCACGGTCTCCCGCAGGTTGATCTCCACGACGGTGCCGCGCGTGCCCTCGATGTCGACCTCGTCGCCGGTACGGAACGGGGCGCGGAACAGCAGCAGGAGTCCCGCCAGCAGGTTCTCCAGGATGTCACGGAAGGCGAAGCCGATGGCGATGCTGAAGAAGCCCAGGCTCCCGAGCACGTCGACCGGCTTGACCGTGGGGAACAGGATCGTCGCGGCGGCCAGCAGACCGAGCACCGTCGCGACCAGCCGCACCACCCGGCTCATGACGTTCGCGAAGCTCGGGCGGTCCCGAGCCAGGTAGCGGCGCCGGACGACCAGCCCGAACAGGCGACCGAGGGCGTAGAGGACCAGGGCTGTGGCGAGGGCGACGCCCGCCCTCGGCAGGGCGCTGACGATCGTGTCGAGCACGGTGGCGACCTCCGGGTCCGGGACCCGACGCTCGCGCCCCCGGCGCCCCTGCCCGCCGGGCATGACGAACAGATGACGGACGCTCAGCCCAGCTCGACGAGCAGCCCCCGGTGGTCGGAGACGGCGAGCTCGGGCGACTCGACGGTGCGCACGGGAGGCAGCGCGCCGCGCGCCAGCACATGGTCCAGCTGGATCTTGGGGTCCCAGGCGGGGTAGGTGGCCGTACGGGCGAGCACCCGCCAGCCCGACAGCGCGCGAGGGAAGGGCGGTGGCATGTTCAGGTCGCCCAGCAGCACCTGCGGACCGGGCAGCTCGGCCAGCGCCTTGGTGAACGTCCGCAGCTGTACGCCGTTCCAGATCGGTACGAACGACAGGTGCGTGGTCGCGATCGTGACGTCGCCGAACGGCGTGTCGACGACGGCCGCCAGCCCGACCCGCGGCTCGTCCTTGAGCCAGATGAGCTGCTTGGTACCCGGCAGCATGATCGGCGAGCGCACCGGCGCGGCGGGCAGCCGCGTGACGTGCCAGGAACGCACCGGCCAGCGCGAGACGAGCCCGATCCCGTACGCGGCGTCGGGCCCGTCCTGGTCGTCGTCGGTGGCTGCGCGCCAGTCGAGTCCGGGGGTGCCGATGAGCGCCGGGACGAAGCGCCAGTGGGCGTCGCCGCCGTCGGCCACGCCCATGGTCTCCGCGACCTGACGGGTCAGGTCGCCGCTGTGCGAACGCGGTTGGAACCGGTCGACCTCCTGCAGCCCGACGACGTCGGCCTGCAGCATCCGCACCGCGTCGGCCAACCGCGCCGGGGTGACGCTCCGGTCGGCGAGCGACATGCCGTTCAGCAGGTTCAGGCTCGCGAGACGCATCGGCGGACGGTAGCCGAGGTGGCGTCGAGGAGGCTTCGGGTTGCGGTCGCGGGCAGCCACGTCGAGCTCGGCAGGCGTGCCGTCACAGTCGCGGCCTGCGGACCGCCCTGGTCGAGATGGTCCTGAACAACCTGGAGCTCACCGACGTCGGCTGGCGCGAAGAACGCCACCACGACCCCGACCCGCTGTCACTGTTCGTCCAGATCCACGACGTCGGGTGCGACGGCCCCACCAGCACCCGCCTGCCGGCCGCACGCTGCGACCTCGACCACGACACGCCCCACCCCCACGGCCCCACCGCAGCCTGGAACCTCACCGCCCGCAGCCGACGCACCCACGGCCTCAAGCACCGAGGCTGGACTCCGCTACGCACCGCCGACTCCACGATCTGGACCAGCCCCGCCGGCCAGCTGATCGAGGTACCGCGCTACCTCGACCCACCACCTGGGATCGACCGCGACACCGGTGACTGCACCTGCGGCAGCTGCCACCAACCACAGCTACCTGAACCGGTCGCCCTCGCCCAGGCCGACCGCGAACTCCTCACCGCCGCCACCCTCGACGACCAACCCTCGACCTGCTGGCTCCAACAAGCACAACCCACGGCACGCAGCGGCGACGACGACCCAGCGCCGTTCTGATGCCGTCCAGCCGGCAGCTAGCGCTTCTGCATCGCGTCCAGGCAGATGGCCAGTGCGATCGCCAGGCGAGTGTCCAGCTGCGGGCTGTGCACCTGCAGCACGTACCGGTCGCGGATGCCCCAGCGACGGGTGTGCGTGAGGACCGGGTTGCCGCCGGAATCGGCACCGTCGAAGTGGAACACCCAGGGCACCGGGAAGCCTCCGACCACCGGGACCAGGCCCCAGAGGCGGCGCAGGAGCGCGATCGTCACGCTCCGCTCGGCCACGACGACGGGTGCCATCCCCGGCTGCTCGAGCTCCCAGGTCGACCTCCACAGACTGGCGGCACCCTTCTTGCGCAGCCGACCCACCACCTGACCGTCGGCCGGGTCGGTCACGCTCATCGCCGATCGGAGGTCGATGCGCCGGTCGGCCTTGATGCCGAGCACCGGGCGGGTCGCCGCCTCGTCGGCATAGAGCGTGAACTGTTCCTTGAACGCCAGCCGCTTCTGCTTCGCGAAGGCGACGAGCGCGCCCGGCGCGCCGTCGCCGTCGTCGTCGAAGACGCGGTACACGTTCTGGAACGGGGTGATCTTCTGCACGATGTGGAACGTCGTTGGTCCGGACGGGGACGGCGTCGGTACGGACGGCAGCGGATCGGCGGTCAACGGTGCTCCTGCAGTCGGGGGCGTCCCGGGTGGCCCCGCAGACGGCGACAGCCTGCCCCATCTGCCATCGGCCCGCCGGAGGTCTACCCGGCGAGCGTCAGGTTCCAGCCGACGATGCCGGTGAGCACCCCGCGCGTCGGGTCCAGCAGCACCGAGCCGGACCCCAGCCCACCGTCCAGCGCCTCACCCGGGCCCGGCACCCCCCACTGCCGAGCCTCCCGGGCCGGCACCCCTGCGAGCGCGGCCAGCACACCGGCGAGCTGGCCGGCGGCGATCGACGTCAGCTCACCCGCTGGCTCCCCGGGCAGCAACGGCTCGGCGGTGAAGGGCGTCTGCCCGTCGGGCATCACTCCGACGAAGCGCGGGACCGCCACCGCCACCGGCAGGCGGGGGCCTAGGACCGGCAGCGCCCGCACGAGCACCGCGTGGCGCTGCACCGCGACCTCGGCCAACGGCAGCCGGAACACCTCGGCGCCGCCGGCGAGCACCACCTCGTCGTCGTGCACCGCGAGCGAGCGCAGCAGCACACCGGGCCGCACCTCCTGCACCAGCCGTTCCAGCCGGCTCATCCCGGCTCGAGCAGGTGCTCGAGCAGCAGCGTCGTCAGCTGCTCCGCCGCCTGTTCCGGGACCCAGTGCGTCACCCCGCTCAGCACCTCGAACCGGTAGGGCCCGACCACGTGAGAGGCTGTCGCCTCGGCGCCGGCGCGTCCGAGGAAGTGGTCCTCGTCGGACCAGACGTGCAGCGTCGGCATCGTGATGGGCCCGAGCGCGGTCAGGTCGGCGCGGGACTGGGCGCGGTAGAGGTTGAGCCCGCCCGTCAGCCCGCCGGCCCGCAGCATGGGCAGGTAGCGGTCCGCCTCGACCCCGTCGACG
The DNA here is from genome assembly GCA_963784675.1 of uncultured Actinomycetes bacterium. Classification (GTDB taxonomy): domain Bacteria; phylum Actinomycetota; class Actinomycetes; order Mycobacteriales; family SCTD01; genus SCTD01. Next base: position 63,887 of record CAWASE010000025.1, on the reverse strand, counting down.
CCGGTGAAGACGCTGTCCAGACCTCCTGCCAACAGGGCTTTCTCGGCATCGGCAGACCGCCAGTCCCGCATGTACTGCGAGCGCCGTTGCTGGTCGGGATCGGTCATGAGCGTCTGGACGAAGGCGCGCGGGTGCGGCACCGACACCGCCGTGAGCGTGCTGACCCGCTCCTGCTGGCGCCCCGCGGTGTGCCAGGCCATCGCCGCCCCCCAGTCGTGCCCGACGAGGTGCGCCTGCTCCGCGCCGACGTGGTCCAGCACCGCCACGACGTCACCGACCAGCCGCTCCATGACGTAGTCCTGCACCGACGACGGACGCGCGTCGGGGGACGTGCCACGAAGGTCTGGCACCACGACGCGCAGTCCTGCCGCCGCGAGCCCCGGCCAGACGCGCCGCCAGCACTGCCCGTTCTGCGGGAACCCGTGCAGCAGCACCACGACCGGCCCGTCGACCGGGCCGACGGCCACCGCATCCAGGACCAGACCGTCGGACGGGATGCGCAGGTGCTCCATCGCCCCGAGCCTAGGGTCGCGCCCGGCTCAGTGGACCCCGCGGTCGTGACCGGCCCAGTACGGCGCGCGCAACGTCCGCTTCAGGATCTTGCCGGTGGGGTTGCGCGGCAGCGCACCCACCACCTCGACGCTGCGGGGACACTTGAAGTGCGCCAGCCTTTCGCGGCACCAGTCGATCAGCTCCGGCTCGCTGGCCACGGCGTCGGGGCGCAGGGCTACGACCGCCTTGACGGACTCGCCCCAGCGGTCGTCCGGGACGCCGATGACGGCGACCTCCAGCACCGCCGCGTGCTCGCCGAGGACGCGCTCCACCTCGGGGGAGTACACGTTCTCACCGCCTGTGATGATCATGTCTTTGAGCCGGTCCTGCACGTAGACGAACCCGTCGGCGTCGACCGCGCCGAGGTCGCCGGTGCGGAACCAGCCGTCCTGCACCACGACCTCCGCGGTCTGCTCCGGACGACCGAGGAAACCCTTCATCACCTGCGGGCCGCGCAGCCACAGCTCGCCGTGCTCGCCGGTAGCGACGTCCTGCAGCGTGTCCGGGTCGACGACCCGCAGCTGCATGTGCGGGATCGGCCGACCCGCGGAGAGCAGCCGCTCCGGATGACCGCTGGACGCCGCCGTGCGGTGGTCCTCGGCGCTGAGCTGGGTGGCGACACCGCCGACCTCGGTGAGCCCGTACACCTGGATGAAGTCGGTGTCCGGCCAGGCCGCCATCGCCGCGCGCAGCAACGGCGGCGGCATCGGCGCCGCTCCGTAGGTGTAGGTCTTCAACGCCGCGAACAGCGCCACCGCCTCGGGCCCGGACTGCAGCACCTGCGCGAGCACCGCCGGCACCAGGAAGGTGCGGTTCGCACCGCGCAGGATCGCTCCGGCCAGCGAGGCGGCATCGGGCTCGCGCGTCAGGACGCTCGGGACGCCGTCGTGGATGCCGAACAGCACGTACGACGAGCCGCCGACGTGGAACAGCGGCATCGCGACCATCGACCGGTCGCCCGGGTCGAAAGCCCAGCCGTCATGAGCATTCAGCGTGTGCGCCACCATGTTCGCGTGCGTGAGCATGATGCCCTTGGGGCGTCCGGTGGTGCCCGAGGAGTACATCACCAGGCACACGTCGCCGGGCTCGACCTCGGGTCCGCGGGACACCGGCGCCGCGGCCGCGAGTAACGCCTCGTAGGCGTCGCCGTCGGACCCCTCGGGAGTCACCTCCAGGACGTGCTGGAGCGCCGGCAGCCCCGCGCGCAGCCCCTCCACCACCGGCACCAGCTCGCTGCCCACGATCAGCACGGTGGCGCCGCAGTCGTTCACGGCGAACTCGATCTCGTCGGGGGCGGAGCGCCAGTTGACGATGGCGTTGGCGGCCCCGAGCGACGCGGCGGCCAACGACACCTCGACGCAGGCGGGGTGGTTCTTGTCCAGGAAGCAGACGACGTCGCCGCGTCCGATACCCCGTGCTCGCAGGCCACCCGCCGCCCGTCGGACCCGCTCGTCCCACTGCGACCACGTCCAGGTCCGGTCCAGGTAGGTGATCGCCTCGGCGTCCGGGGTTGCCGTCGCCCAGTACGCGAGCCGGTCGTCGACGAACTGCGGCAGAGGGGGTGTCATGTCCCGGGAGTGTGACCTACCCCACATCGGCCGCACCGAGCAGGGTCGCGAGCGGGCCCTGACAGGACACAATGAGGCCATGACGACGTTCGAGACCGCGCCGGCCACCTCGAGCGGCACGCACGAGGTCACCAACCAGCCACCGCCGCTGGTGGGCCACGACGTCGGCCAGGACGTCGTGCTGCTGGCCGGGCTCGAGCGGGAAGGGGCCGGGTGGCACGAGGGAGACCTGCACCGCCTCGGCCGCCTCGCCGGTTCCGCGCAGGCGCAGCAGTGGGGTGAGCAGGCCAACCGCCACGAGCCCGAGCTGCGCACGCACGACCGCTACGGCCACCGGATCGACGAGGTCGACTTCCACCCGTCCTGGCACCAGCTCCTCGACGTGGCGGTGAGCGAGGGCCTGGCCGGCGCCGCCTGGTCGGACGCGCGCCCCGGTGCCCACGTCGCCCGCGCGGCGGGCTTCTACGTCTGGGGTCAGGTGGAGGCCGGGCACGGCTGCCCGGTGTCGATGACCTACGCCGTGGTGCCGGCGCTGCGCACCACGCCGTCGCTCGCGGCCGTCTACGAGCCGCTGCTCACCAGCCGTGCCTACGACCCGGGCCTGCGCGTGCCCACCACCAAACAAGGTCTGCTCGCGGGCATGGGCATGACCGAGAAGCAGGGTGGCTCCGACGTCCGTGCCAACACCACGACCGCGACGCCGGCCGGCGACGGAACCTGGCTGCTGCGCGGGCACAAGTGGTTCACCAGCGCGCCGATGTGCGACGTGTTCCTCGTGCTCGCGCAGGCTCCGCAGGGCCTGTCGTGCTTCCTCGTGCCGCGCGTGCTGCCGGACGGCAGCCGCAACACCTTCCGCCTGCAGCGGCTCAAGGACAAGCTCGGCAACCGCAGCAACGCCAGCAGCGAGCCCGAGCTCGACGGCACCGTCGCCCACCTCGTGGGCGAGGAGGGCCGCGGCGTACGCACGATCATCGAGATGGTCGCGATGACGCGGCTGGACTGCGTCATCGGGAGCGCGGCAGGAATGCGCGCGGCAGTCGTGCAGGCGGTGCACCACAGCAGCCACCGCAGCGCGTTCGGCGGGCTGCTGTTCGACAAGCCGCTGATGCGCAACGTGCTGGCCGATCTGCACCTGGAGTCCGAGGCAGCGACGACGCTGATGCTGCGCCTGGCCGGAGCCGTCGACCGCGCGCAGCAGGGCGACGCCGAGGAACAGGCTTTCAAGCGCATCGCCACCGCGGTCGGCAAGTACTGGGTGACCAAGCGGGCCCCCGCCGTCGCCGCGGAGGCACTGGAGTGCCTGGGGGGCAACGGCTACGTCGAGGAGTCCGGGATGCCCCGCCTCTACCGCGAGGCGCCGCTCAACTCCGTCTGGGAAGGCTCTGGGAACGTCAATGCTCTGGACGTGCTGCGCGCGCTGACCCGCGAGCCTGCCAGCGTCGAAGCGTTCTTCGCCGAGCTCGACCGGGCCCGCGGCGCCGACCCGCGCCTGGACGACGCGGTCGTCGGGCTCAAGGCTGGGCTGCAGGATCCGGACGAGATCGAGGGTCGCGCCCGCCGGCTGGTCGAGCGGATGGCGCTGGTGCTGCAGGGCAGCCTGCTGGTCCGGCACGCCCCGGCCGCCGTCGCCGACGCCTTCTGCGCGTCCCGGCTGGCCGGCGACTGGGGTCATGCCTTCGGCACCCTGCCGCGCGGGGTCGACACGGCCGCGGTCCTGTCCCGAGCCGTCCCCGTCTGAGCGTCAGACGACCGCGCCCCGTCCGCGATCGGGACAGGGCGCGATCGGGACAGGACGCGATCGGGACGGGGCGCGGTCGGGCGACAGGTGCCGTCGGCTACTTGGTGAGCGCCAGCATCGCCTGGGCGGCGACGAAGTACTTGTTCTTCCCGAGGTCGCCCACCGTCTTGATCCGGAACGCCTTGCGCAGCGACTCGGCGTCGTCGTCGGTGACGCCGGCGAGCGCACTGACCGGCGCGGCGAGGATCTCGGCGAGCGTCGACGACTCGTAGGCCTTGTCGAGGTACTTGGACAGGTCGGCGGAAACGGCCACGGAGGGCTCCTTCAGCAGGGGAGTGGGCGCGTGCCCACGGGATCTGGACCCCCACACCCTTGCCTACCGAGGTCCCGGCGTCTCCTGCGGCGCGCCGGACCCCTCCGGACCGGCTACCGTCGGCCCGGTGCCGCCCATGACCCGTGCGAAGACGACGTCCGCCCCCGCTGCCGGCTCGTCGGCCCGGAAGCGCACCCCCGCAGGGGGCGCCTCGGTGCCCGCGCCGACCTACCCCGTCGTGCGCAAGACGTTGCCCAACGGCCTGCGGGTGGTGTTGAGCCCGGACCCGGCCAGTCCGGTCGTTGCCGTGGCGGTCTACTACGACGTCGGCATGCGCAGCGAGCCCGAGGGACGCACCGGGTTTGCCCATCTGTTCGAGCATTTGATGTTCCAGGGCTCCGCGAACCTCGGCAAGACCGAGCACTTCACCTACGTGCAGGGCAACGGCGGCACGCTCAACGGGTCCACGCACGTCGACTACACGAACTACTACGAGGTCATGCCGAGCGCCGCCACCGAGCTCGCGCTGTTCCTGGAGGCCGACCGGATGCGCAGCGTCGCGGTCACCCAGGAGAACCTCGACAACCAGATCGCCGTCGTCCAGAACGAGATCCGCGTCAACGTGCTGAACCGGCCCTACGGCGCCTTCCCGTGGTTGCTGCTGCCCACCACGCTGTTCGACGAGTTCGCCAACAGCCATAACGGATACGGCGACTTCGTCGACCTCGAGAGCTCGACGCTGCAAGACGCGCAGGGCTTCTTCGACCGCTACTACGCACCCGGCAACGCGGTCCTGACCGTCGTGGGCGACCTGGACGTCGACCAGGTGCTGGGCTGGGTCACCCACCACTTCGGCGACATCCCCGCGCGCGAGGTGCCGGCGCGGCCCTCGTTCCAGGAGGCCTGGCCGACCCAGGAGCGTCGCGCCGTCGAGTACGACCGGCTGGCGCCGGCGCCGGCGGTCGCGATGGCCTGGCGGGTCCCGGACCCGGCCGACCTGGGCGGCTACCTGCCCTACGTCGTGCTGGCAGAGGTGCTCACCGACGGCGACGCGTCCCGGCTGCAGGAGCGCCTGCTGATGACGGACCGCACCGCGACGAGCATCGGCGGCTACCTGGGGCTGCTCGGGGATCCGCTGGATGCGCGCGATCCCACACCGTTCCTGCTGGAGGTGCACCATCCTGAGCAGACGACCGTCGAGGTGGTCGTGCAGTCTGTCGACGAAGAGCTCGCCCGGCTCGGCGCGGACGGGCTCGACCAGGCCGAGCTCGACCGTACGGTCGCTCGCATGACCGCCCGCTACCTGCGCGAGATCGACCCGGTGCTGGGACGGGCCACGGTGATGTCGGTCTTCGAGCAGCAGCGCGGCCGGGCCGAGCTCGTGAACGAGTACCCCGCGCTGCTGGCCGCGGTCACCGCTGCGCAGGTGCAGGCGGCAGCCGCGACGCTCACGCCGCAGACGCGCACGCTGCTCGAGCTGCGCCCGGGCAGCCCCGCGTGAGCACGCCCGGTGCCACGCGGAGCATCCCGCCGCTCGCGCCCCGGCGGGCGGCGAGGCTGCCGAGCGTCAGCGAGCGCACGCTGGACAACGGGCTGCGCGTGCTGGCGGTGCGCCGGCCGGGCGTGCCGCTCGCCGAGGTGCGGCTGCGGATCCCGTTCGCGGCGCCCACGGGCAGTGCCGGCAAGGGCGAGCGGGGCGCCGCGTTCACCGCCCAGGCCTCGCTGCTCGGCGACACCCTGCTGTCGGGCACCGAGCAGCGCAGCGCCGGACGGCTCGCCGCCGACCTGCAGGCGCTCGGCGGGCAGCTCTCGGCCGGGGCCGACGCCGACCGCCTGGGCATCTCCGGCTCGGTGCTGGCCACCGGGCTCAGCGGACTGCTCGAGCTGCTCGGCGAGGCGCTCGCGGGGGCGACCTATCCCAAGCGCGAGGTCGAGGGGGAGCGGGACCGGCTGGTCCAGGAGCTGGCGATGTACCGCAGCCAGGCCTCCGTCGTCGCGCGCGAGGCGCTGCTGGCGAGGCTGTACGGCAGCCATGCGTACGGGCGTGAGATCCCCACCGCCGAGCAGGTCCAGGCGCTACGACCCAAGCAGCTGCGCGCACTGCACGCCAAGCGGGTCGCGCCGTCGGGCAGCATCCTGACCGTCGTCAGTGATCTTGCGCCGGCGCGCGCAGCGGGCCTGGTCGAGAAGGCGCTCGCCTCCTGGACCAGCAGCGCCGACGCGGTGCCGGTCGCGCCGCTGCCCCCCCATCCCGACCTCCCGGCCCTGCTCGTCGACCGCCCGCAGGCCGTGCAGACGACGTTGCGGCTGGCCGCCCCGGCGCCCACCCGGACCGATCCCGACTACGCCGCGTTCGCGCTGGCGAACCTGGTGTTCGGCGGATATTTCTCCTCCCGCTGGGTCGCCAACATCCGCGAGGACAAGGGGTACACGTACTCCCCGCACGCCCAGGTCGAGCACGGCGCGGCCGGGTCGCGGCTGTCGTTGTCGGCGGACGTCAGCACGCCCACGACCGCTCCGGCGCTGCTCGAGACCCTGTACGAGCTCGGCCGGGTGGCGACGGTGCCGGTGGCCCAGGCAGAGCTGGACCAGGCCCGCCGCTACGCCATCGGCTCGTTGGCACTGGGAACCTCCTCTCAGGCGGGACTCGCCTCGACCGTCTCCCAGCTCGTCGGCGCAGGTCTGGGGCTGGAGTGGCTGCGCGACTACCCCGTCCAGCTGGCCGCCGTGACGGTCGAGGACGCGCTCGCCGCCGGCGCGCGCTACCTGGCCCCGAGCGGCTTCGCGGCCGTGCTCGTCGGTGACGTCGAGCAGGTCGAGGCGCCGCTGCGCACCCTGATCGACCTCGAGCTGGCGTGACCGGGCCGGTACCCGCTCTCTCCCGTTCAGGCGTCGACCGCGATGCCGCGCTTCGCCACGACGCCGCCGCGCTGGACGACGCCTGGGCCCGCGGTCGCGTGCTCGTCGTCGACGGCGGGACGGCCCTCGTCGACGAGCAGCAGGAGCACCCGGCGCTCGTGCTGCTGCCGGCCGAGCAAGCACCGCCGGGGGACCGGCTGTATCTCGGGAGTGACGGCGAGACAGGCTACTTCGCCGTGGCTGCGCCGCTCGGACGACGGCTCGGAGCGCGCGCGCTGGCGCTGCGCGAGGTCGGGGCGCTGCTGGACGACCGCGACGCGGGACTGCTCGTGCACGCGGTAGGACTCGCTGCCTGGCACGAGACGCATCCCCGCTGCCCCCGGTGCGGCACGCCCACGGTGTCGGTGAAGGGCGGCTCGGTCCGGCACTGCCCCCAGGACGGCAGCGACCACTTCCCTCGCACGGACCCGGCGATGATCGTGCTCGTCCACGACGGCGCCGACCGGTGCGTGCTCGGACGGCAGGCCGTCTGGCCCGAAGGTCGCTTCTCCACCCTCGCGGGCTTCGTCGAGCCGGGCGAGAGCGCCGAGCAGGCGGTCGTCCGGGAGGTGGCCGAGGAGACCGGGGTGCAGGTCTGCGACGTCAGCTACGTCGCCAGCCAGCCGTGGCCGTTCCCGGCGAGCCTGATGCTGGGCTTCACCGCGCGCTGCGCCGCGGACGCCGTGCCGGTCGCCGCCGACGGAGAGCTGCAGGAGGCCCGCTGGTTCACCCGGGACGAGCTCGCGCAGGCGCGGACCTGGGGTGCGCGGGGCGGCGGCGTGCAGCTGCCTCCGCCGGTGTCGATCGCGCACCTGCTGATCACCGGCTGGCTCGACGCGGGCTGAGCGCCGCACGGTGTGTGCGGTGCGAGGCCGGCTGGTCGGCAGGGATGAGGCCGGTCCGGCTGGGCAGGAGCCAGGGATGCAGGCCGACGAGACCGTTCAGCAGGTGCACGAGAGCGACACCGCCCACGGGCTGGCCCGGTGGGGCATCGGCTCGCGCGGTCTGACCTGGCTGGTGCTCGGACTGCTGACGACGTCGGTCCTGCTCGGCGGACAGCAGCAGACCGATCAGGACGGCGCGCTCGCCGCGGTGGCGGACAAGCCGCTGGGGAGCCTGCTGCTGGTTGCCCTGGCGGTCGGGTTCCTCGGCTATGCCGGCTATCTCGTGCTCACGGCTGCCGTCGGGCACCGAGACCGGGACGGCTCAGCGCGCTGGGTGCAGCGGGCGGGCTCGGCGGGCAAGGCGGTGGTCTACCTCGGGCTGGCTGCGCAGACCGGACGCTTCCTGCTGAGGGGTTCCGGAGGAGGCGACCAGACCTCCTCGCGCACGGCCGAGGTGATGGCCCGCACCGGCGGCCGATCCCTGGTGGGGCTGGTCGGCCTGACGCTGGTGGTCGTGGGGCTGGGCATGACCGTCCGCGCGTGTCGCGGTGAGCACAGCGACACGCTAGAGCAGTTCCGGATGCCCTCGTGGTTGCAACGGCCGGCCGTCTGGATCGGGGCCGTGGGGCTGACCGGCAGGGGTGGCGTCTTCGTCCTGGTCGGCGGGTTCCTGACGAGCGCGGCGGTGACCTTCGACCCCGACAAGGCCAAGGGCCTGGACGCCGCGCTCGACACGCTGGCCGGGCAGGCCTACGGTCGCGTGCTGCTGGCCCTCGTGGTCGTCGGGGTGCTCGCCTACGCGGTGTGGTCCTTCCTGGAGGCCGCGTTCCGGGAGCTCTGAGCGGCGTCAGCGCCGCAGCAGCAGCGCCGGCCGCAGCGGGTCCTCCGCGCGCACCAGGGCGTCGCACTGCTCGCTTGGTCGCAGCTCCCGCTCGTAGGTCGAGAAAGCGACGACCTGCCAGGGCGGGATCCCGCGCCGCGCCAGGGCGGCCGGCGTCAGCGCGACGTGCACGCTCGCCTGGGCCGTCAGCCCACGACCCAGCAGGAACAGACCGTCGACGAGCAGGACGGCCCGGGCCGGGACGGGCTCGCGCGTGCGACGCGCCGAGCGGTCGCGCTCGGCGTCCCACAGCGCCGGCAGGTAGTCGTCGGTGCGGGTGAGCACCTCGCGCTCCAGGGCGTCGGCGTCCAGCCAGCGCGTACGGAACGCCTCCTCGTCCTCGTGGCCCCGCTCCAGCCGCTGCCCGGCGGGACGCAGGAACGAGCTGCCCCGGACGCGCAGGGCGGGGCGCCCCGCCGCCAGCAGCCCGGGCACCAGCGCATCAGCCAGGACGTCGGCGCCGACGCCGTCGAGCAGGACCCGCACGGGATCCCCGGCCAGGTCCGTGACCCAACCGACGAGGTCGTCGATCAGCGCCTGCGGGGTGCGCGCCAGCGGATGACCGCTCAGCGACGTCCGGCCAGCTCTGGCGGCAGGGGGACGGACGGGTCGGTCGAGGAGGCGACCACCTCACGGGACAGGTCGTGGACCTTGCGGCCGCGCGAGCGGGCGACCTTGCGCAACCGCTCGAAGGCCTGTCGGGGGGTGCTGCGCTGACGCTCGGCCAGCACCCCGATCGCCTGCTCGACGACGACGCGGGCGGCCAGCGCGTGCTCGAGCTGCGCGACGCTCATCTTCAGCCGGGCCAGCTCGTCCTCCGGACCGCTGCCGCGCGGCGGACGACCGCCAGGAGTCAGGTCGCCCGCGAGCAGGTCGGCGAGCACCATCGCGCTGGTGAGGTCGTCGGCGTCGTGGTCGCCGACGGCCCAGCCCCCCTGCTCGCCGCGTCGGATGACGATGCCTTCCTGCACCAGCGGCCCCAGGTGGGCAGCGATGACCTCGGCCAGCGAGGTGAGCACGGCCAGCGTGTCGTCGCCGACCTGCACCGTGCCGCGGTCGATGCCGCACAACGTCGCCACCACGGCTCCGGAGGAGTCGTGCACCGGCACGCCGACGTAGGAGGTGATGCCGAGCTGCTCGGTCTTGGCAGCCTGGCGGTAGTCCGGGTCGTTCGCCGCGTCGGTGGTCGACGACGCCGCGCCCTGCAGCAACCGGTGGCACAGGGAGTCGCCGCGAGCCGCACCCTCGCCCTCCACGACCTCGGGCCACTCGGCGTTGGCGTGCACCTTCTCGAAGGTGAAGGTGTCCTCCGTGAGCCCACCGAGGAACACGATCTCCATGCCGAGCAGTGCGGCGGCGCTCGACATGACGGCGTCGACCGCCGGGTGGTGGGGTAGTGACAGGCTCACGTCAGGGTGTCCTCTGGCCGGCATCGGGGACCATCATTGTCACCCGACGTCGCCGTGCTCTCATCGGGTCGGCCGGGCCCGTCCGGGAACTCACCCGGCCAGGCGCTCCTTGACCTGCGCCAGGCTGGGGTTCGTCAGCGCCGATCCGTCCCCGAACACCACGGTCGGGACGGTCTGGTTGCCGCCGTTGACGCTCATGACGTAGTCGGCAGCGCCCGGGTCGTGCTCGATGTCGACCACCGTGTAGCCGACCCCTTCGCGGTCCAGCTGCTTCATGAGCCGGTGGCAGTACCCGCACCACTGGGTGCTGTAGATCGTCAGTGCGTCGCGGACGGCGTCCGTCACGGGGTCTCCTGGGGTCGGCCCGGCAGGTCGGGCGAAGCGGTGCGGTCCCCGTTGCCAACAGGCGGAGCGTCCCGGGACTTCCCGACCGCCTCGGCTGGGACACTGGCGGGGTGAGCGCACCGACCCTGACCACGCTGCAGGCACCCGAGGCCCTGCTGGCGGCCCTGGACGACGAGCAGCGGGCCGCCGCGACCGCCGTCCGCGGTCCGGTGTGCATCCTGGCCGGTGCCGGCACGGGCAAGACCCGCACCATCACGCACCGGGCGGCGTACGCGGTGGCCACGGGCGCGGTGCCGGCCTCGGCGCTGCTGGCGGTGACGTTCACGGCCCGGGCCGCCGGCGAGATGCGTACCCGCCTGCGCGGGCTGGGGGTCGGCGGTGTGCAGGCGCGCACCTTCCACTCCGCAGCGCTCAAGCAGCTCGGCTACTTCTGGCCGCGCGTGGTCGGGGGCGCGCCGCCGCGGCTGCTGGACAACAGCTTCCGCACCGTCGCCAACGCCGCAGCCCGCTCCCGCCTGCGGCCGGGCACCACCGAGATCCGCGACCTGCTGGCCGAGCTGGACTGGGCCGCCAGCTGTCTGGTCGGGCCGGAGGACTACCCGGCGGCGGCCGCCCGCGCCGGCCGGGACGGCCCCTACGACCCGGCCGTCGTGGCACAGGTGTACGAGGCGTTCGGCGAGCTCAAGCGCAGCCAGGGTGCGGCCGACTTCAACGACCTGCTGCTGCTCACCGCCGGTGCCCTGGAGGAGCACGCGGGCGTCGCCGAGGAGTTCCGCGCCCGGTACCGCAGCTTTGTCGTCGACGAGTACCAGGACGTCACGCCGCTGCAGCAGCGTCTGCTCGACGCCTGGCTGGGCGACCGCGACGACCTCTGCGTGGTCGGCGACGCCCAGCAGACGATCTACTCCTTCACCGGCGCCACCCCGGACCACCTGCTGGGGTTCCGCACCCGGTTCCCCGACGCGACCGAGGTGCGGCTGATCCGCGACTACCGCTCCACCCCGCAGGTCGTCGGGCTCGCCAACGGTGTGATCGCCAAGGCCACCAGCCGGCACGCCCGGCTCGAGCTGCTGGCCCAGCAGCCGCCCGGTCCTGAGCCGGTGTTCACCGAGCACGCCGACGAGCCCAGCGAGGCCGAGGCCGTCGCCGCCCGCTGCGCCGCCCTCCTGGAGGCCGGCACGCCCGCGAGCGAGATTGCCGTGCTGTACCGGATCAACGCGCAGAGCGCCGCTTTCGAAGCAGCCCTGACCGATGCCTCGGTGCCCTATCTGGTGCGCGGTGGCGAGCGCTTCTTCGACCGCACCGAGGTACGTGAGGCGCTGCTCCTGCTGCGCGGCGCGGGGCGGGCCGCCGACACCGACGCGCCGGCGGCGCTGACCGACCTCGTCGCCGAGGTGCTGCGGGCCGGGCTGTCCTGGGACGTCGACAAGCCCCCCGCCGGCGCGGGTGCCACCCGCGAGCGGTGGGAGGCGTTGGCGGCGCTGCACCGGCTGGCCGCCGACCTGGCTGCGCTCGACCCCGCGGCGGGGCTGCGCGAGCTCGTCGCCGAGCTGGAGGAGCGGGCGTCGGCGCAGCACGCCCCCTCTGTCCAGGGCGTCACGCTGGCTTCGTTGCACGCTGCTAAGGGTCTGGAGTGGGACGCCGTCTTCCTCATCGGTCTGGTCGACGGCACGCTTCCGTTGATCCATGCCGAGACCCCGGCCGCCATCGAGGAGGAGCGACGCCTGCTGTACGTCGGCGTCACCCGGGCGCGGTCTTTCCTGTCGCTGTCGTGGGCCCTGTCGCGTTCGCCCGGCGGGCGGGGGTCGCGTCGGCCCTCGCGCTTCCTGGACGGGCTGCACACCGCCACCACCCGCCCCGCCGCCGCCCCCGGCGCAGCTCGCCAGGCCCGGCGCGACCGCAGCGGACCGGTGCCCTGCCGGGTCTGCGGGGCGACGCTGTCGGTCGCCGTCGACCGCAAGCTGGGGCGTTGCTCGGGATGCCCCGCCGACCGGGACGAGGCGCTGTTCGAAGCCTTGCGCGGGTGGCGGGCCGAGCGGGCCAAGGGCCTCGGCCAGCCGGCGTACTGCGTGTTCACCGACGCCACCCTCACGGCCCTCGCGGAGCAGCGACCCGGCTCGGTGGCCGAGCTGGTCAAGATCCCGGGCATCGGCCAGAGCAAGCTGGACAAGTACGGCGAAGAGGTGCTGGCGCTGGTGAGCGCCGGCGACCCGCAGAGTCCGGCCGGGTAATTCGCTTGCCCTGCCCGGGCAGGACGCTCTACCGTCCGACGAACCGGCACGGACCGGCCCGACCGACGACCCGCGACAGGAGGTGGACGACATGGTGAACACGCTGATGCGCACGTCCACCCCGTCCGCCGTCCCGTCGACCTGCGTCCGCCTGGAGCAGCTCGTCACGGCGCCGACGGCAGCCGGCTACGGGAGCGGTCTGTCCGCTGCCGGGACGTCCGGCGCTGCTGCCGCCACGGGTGCCTTCGGTGCCCACGTCACCGATCTCCCGGGTTCCCCTCCTCGAGGCGCACCGGTCTGAGTCTCAGACCCTCGCCTCGAGGCCGCGGAACCCGATCACCGGGATCCGCGGCCTCTGTCGTTCCCAGGAACGCCGCAGGCCCGCGCTACCCCACCTGACCGACAGCCCGGCACACCCCGCCGGGCCTGACCCACTCCCGCTCACGGCCCCGACCCGGAGCCGAACCCGAGAAGGTGAACGACGGTGCTCGCCGAACCCGACCTGACCATCCTGATGACCGAACCGACCGGCCGCGACGCTCTCCTGGCCGTCGAGCTGCCGACCTGTCCGGTCGACAGCGAGCTGCCCTGCTGGACGGCGGATCCCGATCTGTGGTTCGCCGAGTCGCCCCAGCACGTCGAGGACGCCAAGGCCCTGTGCGGGCCCTGCCCGCTGCGGGAGGCATGCCTGGCCGGCGCCCTGGAACGGCGTGAGCCGTGGGGTGTCTGGGGCGGACAGCTCGTCGTCGCCGGCGTCGTCGTCGCCCGCAAGCGCCCCCGTGGCCGGCCCCGCAAGGCGGACGTTGCCGCGTGAACGCACCTTCCCCTGCTGCTGCCGGTCCTGCGCCGGCCCATCGATCAAGGAGCCCTGCTCATGTACGACGTCACCACCCACCTGATGCTCAGCGCTGCTGAGCAGCACGAACGAGCACAGCACGTCGCGGCCGACAGCCGCGCGCGCCGCCTCGTCCGGCTGCGCCGGCTGGACCGGCGCGCACAGTCCGCCGTGGCCCGGGCCCGGCTGGCCCGGCTGGCGGCCGGCTGACCCGCCCACAGCACGACCCGACCGCTCGCGCGGAGGCGCCCCGGACCGGACTCCCGGCCCGGGGCGTCGCTGTGCGTGCTCCGTAGAGTGAGCCGGTGCCGCTCCTCTCGCGTGACCTGGGTGCCCGTGTCGTCGTCCAGCCGGCCGGATCGGTCCAGGGGCTGCGCGAGCGGGCCCTGGACGTCCTGCTGAGCCCGGGGCTGGCGCACGTCGTCGACCTGGTGTGCTGGCGGGACGGCGATCTCGTCCACGTGGCCGACAGCCTCGGTCGCGTCACGGTCGAGCGCGACGGCGCGACGACGTTGCTCGCCGGCCGCGACCCGATCGCCGATCAGGACCCGCTCGGCGAGGGGTACCCCTTCGCCGGCGTGCGCCTGCACTCGCTGTTCGAGGAGTCGCGTGCACCCGACCTCGCGATCGTGCACACGGGCGAGCACCACTGGCCCGAGGCCGGCGGACACCTGGGTGAGCACGGGTCGCTCAACGCGCTGCAGTCACGGGCGCCGCTGGTGCTGTCCGGACCCGGCGTCGACGCGCGAGGGGTGCTGGACCGTGCGGCCCGAACCGTCGACGTCGGGGCGACGCTGGTGCACCTGGCGGGCGGCGACACCAGCGAGATGGACGGCTCGCCGCTGGACGTCGCCGAGCCCCGTGCCCGGTACGTCGTCGGGCTGCTCTGGGACGGCGCGCCCTGCGCGGAGCTGCTGGAGCTTGCGGCGGACGGGCGGCTGCCGAACGTCGCGCGGCTGCTCGCACGGGGCTGCGCGCTGCGCGGCGGGGCGATCGCGGAGTTCCCGAGCGTCACGCTCGTCAACCACACCTGTGCGCTGACGGGGCTCGGACCCGGCCGGCACGGCATCGTCAACAACGCGTTCTACGACCGGGAGACCAGCACGCAGGCCGTACCCAACAGCTCGGCCGGCTGGCACCACGCGATGCAGTGGTTGCGGCCCGGGGTACGCACCGTCTTCCAGCGGCTGCCGGCGGGCGCGCGCAGCGCGTGCGTGAACGACCCCGTCGACACCGGAGCGGCCTACAGCACGTTCGCGCTGATCCGGGAGACGGGGCGGGCCGGCACCGGCACCCTGGCCGACTGGCTGCCGGACGCTGCTGACGACGAGCACGCGACGCAGGAGTTCGTCCGCAGCAGTGCCGACTACGAGTGGGCGACCCAGGTGGACGCCGTCGGACTGGACCAGGTCCTGCAGCTCTGGCGCGAGGACCAGCCGCCGGCTCTGACCTGGTGGAACACGACGCTGACCGACGGCGGGCACCATGCCGGGGGCCCGGGCTCGCCGATCGCGCGGGCCTCGCTGGCCGACGCCGACCGACGCCTCGGCGTCTGGCTCGACCTGCTGGAGGAGCGGGGCCTGCTCGACGACACCGTCGTCCTGCTGACGGCCGACCACGGGATGCAGGGCGCTACCCCAGGAGTGGCGGGCGACTGGGACCAGGCGCTGCGAGCGGCCGACATCCCCTTCCGCGACGAGGCGTACGGCTTCGTCTACCTCGGGGTCTGAGGTTGCGCCCTGGCGCGGGTGGCGCTCCGTCTCTGCTCCGCCGCCGTACCCCCATCCGGCCCAGCGACGGATCCCCCGTCAGGCCCATCGATGTGGCCCGGCGGGATGCCGACCCCTTGAGGCAGGACCACGAAGGGGCAGGCATGGAGCAGCGGGTGGACGACGGCGCAGCGTGCGTCGTGGACGTGGAGCCGGACTGGTTGGCGCGGTCGACGGTCGGGGACACGCTGGTCGTCCTCGCGCTGGCGAGCGGTACCGGCGACGGCTCGCTCGGCGCGCAGGACGCCGTCGATCTGCTCCGCGGGCTCATCCGGGCGCGCGACCAGGCCTCGGCCTACGGCCCGGACCGGTATCTGCTGCAGCTCACGAGCACCCCGGCCGCCGGGGCGGACGTGGCGCTGCTCCGCCTGCGGTCGGCCCTCACCAGGCGGTTGCCGGCCGGCACCTGGCGGTCGGCCCACGCCCCCGTCGTCCCGGGCACGAGCCCGGCGCAGACGGCGGCCTCGGTCGGAGCCGCGGTGCGGGCGCTGTCCGAGATCGCACCACAGGCCGACCCGGGTCCGTGGTCCTGAGCGCGACCTGACCCGGGGGCTAGCGTCGGCCGCAGGCCGCCGGGGCTGCTGGACGAGGGGAGACGTGGTGGGACCGCGTGCCGCGCCCGAGCCGCTGTCCCGGGACCGGATCCTGCAGGCGGCTTTCCGGCAGGCGGACGAGCACGGACTGGCTGGCGTCACGATGCGCAGCGTCGCCGCCCTGCTGGGGGTGGAGGCGATGTCGCTGTATCACCACGTGCCGCACAAGAAGGCCTTGCTGGACGGGCTGTTCGACCTGCTCGTGCAGGTCGCCGAGCTGCCCGGGGGCGAGGTCTCGGTCGAACAGTGGATCCGTGGGGTGGGAGACGGATTCCGGGCCCTGGCCCAGCAGCACCCCCGGCTGGTTCCGCTGTTCGGCACCCGGGCCGTGCCGCTGGACGACCCGCGGTCGGCGCTGCCGTTCGAGGCCGGCCTGGGCGCGTTCGTGCGCGAGGGGCAGGACGTCGATGCGGCCTTCGCGTCGGTGCAGGCCGTGGCGGTCTCGCTGCTGGCGTTGACCCAGCTCGAGGCGACCGCGGTCCTGCAGGGCGATACCGACGACGCGTCCAGGCTCGGCTCCCTGCCGGTCGCGCAGTTTCCGCTGCTGCACCGCGTGCACGACGCCGAGGTCGAGCTGGACGCGTTCTGGACGTCGCTGGTCGAGGCGCTCGTACGCGGCTACCGCGCCCAGCCTTGACGGTTCTGCCATACGACGTAAGGTTGGACTTACAACGTAAGTCAACCGGAGGTGTGGCGTGAGCCTGCAAGAGAAGCTGACCGAGCTGGCCGACGAGCTCGGCGTCCCCGGGGTGGTCGCGGGTGTGGTGCACGGCGACCGCACCGACGTCGCCGTCCACGGCGTGACCAACGTCGACCACCCGCTGGCCGTCGACGAGCAGACGCTGTTCCAGTTCGGCTCGACCGGCAAGACGCTGACCGCTACCGCGCTGATGGTGCTGGCCGAGCAGGGATCGATCGACCTGACCGCGCCCGTGCGGACCTATCTGCCGGACCTCCGGCTCAAGGACGAGGCCACCGCGGCACAGGTGACCGTCCTGCAGCTGCTCAACCACACCGCCGGCTGGTCCGGCGACGTCATCCCCGAGACGGGGGACGGCGACGACGCCCTGGTGCGCTTCCTGGACGTGCTCGCGGGCCTGGACCAGGTGTCGCCGCTGGGTGCGGGCGTGTCCTACAACAATGCCGCCCTGTCGCTGGCGGGCCACCTCATCGCGACGGTCACCGGCAAGACCTACGAGCAGGCGGTGCGCGATCTGGTGCTGCAGCCGCTGGGCCTGGAGCACACCTTTGCCTTCGCCAAAGAGATCATGACGTTCCGCTTCGCGTCCGGGCACCAGCGGTCGGAGTCGGGCGAGATCGCTGTCGTCCGGCCGTGGTCGCTGCCGCGGGCCGGCACGCCTGCCGGCGGCTGGACGGCCACCCTCGGCGACCAGCTCGCCTGGGCGCGCTTCCACCTCGGACAGGGTGGCGAGCAGTGCTCAGCGTCGACGCCCGCGCCCGCATGCAGCAGCCGACCGCCCACATGCCCGGCAGTGCGCTCGGCGACGCCGTCGGCATCTCCTGGCTGCTGTCGGAGCTCGGTGGGGCCACCGTCGTCAGCCACGGGGGAACCACCATCGGCCAGCACTCGGACTTCGTGCTGGTCCCTGAGCATGCCTTCGGCTTCACCTGCATGACCAACAGCGGCCCGAACGGCGCCGAGCTGTATCAACGGCTCCGCGCGTGGGCGCTGCAGGAGTACCTCGGCCTGACCGCGGAGGAGCCGGTGCTGGCCGAGCTCGCCGACGCCGACCTCGTCGCCTACGAGGGGCTCTACACCAGCGCGGTCGCCGAGCTGCGCCTGAGCGGCGCCCTCGGCCGGCTGTCGGCGGCCATCACCGTCACCGATCTGACGCTGCTGCCCGAGGGGGAGAACCCCGAGCAGCCCGCGTTGCTGCTGGCGATGGTGGCGGGCGACGAGGACCGCTACGTGGTGCCCTCGGGCGAGGCCAAGGGCATGCGCGGCTACTTCACCCGCGACCAGGCGGGTGCCGTCGACGGCATCAACCTGTCCGGCCGGCACATGACCAGGGCCTGAGGTCGCGGCGGACGGTCGCCAGGAGATCGCCTTGCTGTCAGGCCACCTCGTGCTGCGAGGAGTAGCGGGAGCAGTTGCAGCCGGTGTCCCAGCTCATGTCCCAGGCGCGCACGCCGTCGTCGTGCACCGTCGTCGAGAGCCGCGCCTGGGGCAGCAGGGGCGAGTCGAAAGAGGTCTTGAGCGACTCGATGCCGGCCACCAGGCCCGCCGGCGAGAGCTCGGGAGCAGCCTGCAGCCCCTGCTGCACCAGGAACACCTGCAGACAGGCCACGAGCGCGATGGAGGTCGCGTTGGTGCTGGTGTAGTTCTGGCCGGTACGCCGCTTCAGGATGTCCAGGCACCGGGCGCTCGCCGCCGTGCGGTACTTGATCCCCTCCGACGCGGGCAGATCGATGCTCGGCAGCCAACCGTTGCCGGCCATGCCGACCAGCTGTCGGCTCTGGACCAGCCCGGCGTCGTAGATGCCCTGCGGGCCGGCCCCGGACGTGACCCCGAAGCGGGGGTAGTACGCCTGGCTGTTGGCGTTCGTGGCGAACAGGCCCATCACCAACCCCGAGGAGTCGTTGAACACGACGTGGGTGACACCGTTCTGCTGCATCTTCAACGTGGCGCTCTTGATCTGGGCGGTGGTGGCGCTGACGTCGGCCTGGCTCGCGGGCTTGGCGATGTAGAAGACTTCGCTGGTGTCGACCGGGTGCCCCGCAGCCGCCAGGGCCGGGAGCAGCGTGCCCTTCACCGGACGCACGAAGGAGGAGGTGTCGTAGCTCAGCACGGCGACCCGAGCCTGGCCGGTGCCCGGCTGACCGGCCACGGTGTTCCAGCCGGTGAAGTACTTCTGCCGGGTCAGGGACTGCACGAGATCGCGTAGGAAGCGGTCCTGCACCATGGTGCCCAGCAGGAACTGCTTGGGCCGCGCCCGCAGGTAGCTGGCGTCCTCGGCGACCAGCGCACCCGCCTTCAGGAAAGCCACCCCGGCCTTGTCCAGGCACGCCGGGAGCACGTCGGTGAGGTTGCCGCTCAGCACTGCGACGACCTTGGCGTCCCGGGTCCAGGCCTCGCACGCCGACTGGTCCTGGACCGACCCGGAGCTGCTGGAGGTCGCGTCGTAGGCGTGGAAGACCGGCACCAGCTTGCGTCCGGCGATCCCTCCGGTCGCGTTGATCTCGTCGACCAGGCCCTGGAAGTTCGCGCGGTCGTCGCCGCTGGTGATCGCTCCGGCGCCGATCGCGGAGTTCGCAGCGTCGG
Source organism: uncultured Actinomycetes bacterium (assembly GCA_963784675.1). GTDB lineage: Bacteria > Actinomycetota > Actinomycetes > Mycobacteriales > SCTD01 > SCTD01. The sequence continues at coordinate 44,589 of CAWASE010000025.1, read as the reverse complement.
AGTTCTCGGTGTAGGCGATGCCGACCGAGACGGTCGTGTCGGTGATGCCCAGACCGTTGCCGCGGCGCTGGGGGACGGTCCCCCGAGGACCCGGGCCAGAGGGGGTGGTGCCGCCGCCCGCGCTCGTCGTGGCGCTGCCGTTCGAACCGCTGCCCGATCTGCCGCCTGACGTGCCCGCGCCCGAGGTGCCGGTGCCGGCGGCGCCTCCACGCAAGGTGCCGGTGCCGCTCGTGCCGCCGGGCCCGCCCGCTGCCGCAGCGTCGTCCGAGGCGACCTGTCCGTCCGGGCGCATCCCGTCCGAGCCGAGACCGTCCGAGCCGAGACCGTCGGAGCCGACGACGACGCTCCCGTCCGGCCCGACGGTGCGCGACGAGCTGAGCGGGACCGTCGTCCCGCAGCCGGTCAGGACCGCCAGCAGCAGGCCCGCGGACAGTCGGCGTGACGTACGCGTCGCAAGCATGTCCGCATTGTGCGCGTCCGTCACGCTTCGTGGAGTGCGTCGGCACGCACAAGCCGACCGGTGCGGTTCGTCGGTCGCGACAACGGTGGGGACCTCAGGCCGGGTCGGCGCGCAGCGGACGTCCGGGATAGGCGTCCGCGACGAGCGCCCCGTCGTGGACGACGGGCGTGCCGGCGACGAGCAGGTGGCGCACCCCGATCGAGGGCCGGACCGGGTCGAGGTAGGTGGCGACGTCGGTCACCTGCGCCGGGTCCAGCACGACGACGTCCGCGTCGGCCCCGACGCCGAGGTGGCCCTTGCCGTGGGCGGCGGGCGTGAAGTCCAGCACCCGCGCAGGCAGGAACGAGCAGCGGCGGAAAGCCTCCGACCAGTCCCAGGCACCGGTCTCGCGCACCATGACCCGGAGCGAGCGGGCGAACGTCCCGGCGGTCCGGGGGTGGGTGGACCCGCCGGGCGGCAGCGGCCAGGAACGGGGGTCGAAGGATCCGTCGGGGTAGAAGACGGGCATCGCGTCGCTGGCGATGATGGTGTCCGGGTAGGCGAGGGTGCGCTGCAGCAGGTCGCGGTCTGCGGGGTCGTCCTCGTCGAGGAAGTGGACGATGCAGGCGGCGCCGGGGTCGCTCGCCCGCAGCGCGGCGAGCCGCCCCACGTCGGCGATGCGCTCGCCGCTGGCCACCATGGTCAGCGACGACGGCGTCAGCCCCCAGGCCGCGAGCCGCTCCGGGGCCAGGAAGAACGCGCCGACGGCCGTGCTGCCCGCACCGTAGGGATACGCCTCGACGGTCACGCGCGAACCCTCGGAGCGTGCGGCGTCCAGCGTCGCGAGCACGCGGTCGACGTGCCGCCGCGAGGTGCTGTTCACGTGGCAGTGGTGCATGTGCGCACCGGTCTGGGCAGCCAGGAGCGCGATCTCGGTCGAGCCGTCCACGGGGGTGGTCGGGTCGGCCTCGACCAGCTCACGGACGTGGGTGTAGGTGGGGACGCCGCCCTCGGCCGCCAGCGTGGCGACGGCCAGCATCTCGGCCGGGTCGCTGTGCGGTGCGTAGCCGAGCAGCACGCCGATGCCGAGAGCGCCGTCGGCGATCTCGCCGCGGATGACGTCGACCCACCGGGCCAGCTCGGCGGGGGAGGACGAGCGCTGCCAGTCCGGCTCGCTCAGGACGCTCAGCGAGCGGGTGATGCTGGCCTGCTCCTCGAACCCGAGCAGGACCCGGGCCCGCGCCCCGCCCCACGACGCCGAGAAGCCGTAGTGCAGCGGACGGCCTTCCGCGGCCGCCTGTGCGTAGGCGCGGCCGACCGGGAACAGGCCGGCCTCCAGGTCCAGCGCGGTGGTGACGCCGTCCATCGCCTGCAGGCGCTGCCCGGCGATGGTGTGGACGTGGCTGTGCAGGTCGACGAAGCCGGGGCCGACGACCAGGCCGGCGACGTCCAGGACGCGTACGTCCTGCTCGGCCGCCAGTCCCGGCCCGACCGCGGCCACCCGGCCGTCGCGGACGAGCACGTCGGCGACCTCGTCACGGCCGGTCGCCGGATCGACGACGCGACCGCCGCGCAGCAGCAGGCCGGTCACCACAGCGCGCCCGTCACCGCAGCGCCCGTCACAGCAGCGTCTTCAGCAGCGCCGCGAGCAGCCGGGCTCGCGGCTCGAGCTGCGAGACGAGCACGTGCTCGCCCTCGGCGTGCGCGCCGTCGCCCACCGCGCCGAGCCCGTCGAGCGTCGGGATGCCCGACCCTGCAGTGAAGTTCCCGTCCGAACCACCGCCGACGGCGACGCCGTCGAGCGCGGGGAGGCCGAGCTCGGCGGCCAGCCGGACGGCGGTGTCGAACAGCGCCGCGGACGAGGCCGCCTCCAGCGGCGGCCGGTTGATCCCGCCACCGACCTGCACGGTCGTTCCGGGCACGGGCCCGTGCGCGCAGAGCCGCCGCACGTCGGCGTCGACCCGGTCGAGCTCGGTGGTGAGCCCGGCCCGCACGTCCAGGGCGACGCGGCCGGCGGCGGGGACGGTGTTGCTCGTCGTCCCGGCAGACAGCACCGTCGGGGTGACGGTGGTACCGAGGCGTCCGTCTCCCAGCAGGGAGGCACCCAGCACCAGGTGCGCGAGGGCGACTGCCGCGTTGGCGCCTTTCTCCGGCTCCAGGCCGGCGTGCGCAGCCCGTCCGGTGACGGCCAGGTCGTACAGCGAGATGCCCTTGCGCGCCGTCTTGAGGGCGCCCCCGGCCGACGGCTCGCAGACCAGCGTGGCGACGCAACCGCGCGCGGACTCGATCACCAGCTCGCGGGAGGTCGGCGAGCCGAGCTCCTCGTCACCGGTGAGCAGCAGCCGGACACCGTCCAGGTCGTCGAGCTGGGAGAGCGCAGAGATCGCTTGCACCACGCCGGCTTTCATGTCGAAGACGCCGGGTCCGGTGGCGCGGTCGCCGTCGACCGAGAAGGGCCAGCGGGCCAGGGTCCCGAGCGGCCACACGGTGTCGAGGTGTCCGAGCACCAGCACCCGCGGGGTGCCCCAGTCGAGCCTCAGGTGCGGCACGCCGCCGGACTCGATCAGCTCGGGGCGGGCGCCGAGGTGGCGCTGGGTGAGGTCTGCCAGCACCTCGCCGCAGGCGCGCGTCGCGGCGGGCTCGGTCGACGGCGACTCGCAGGACACCAGCTCGTCCACGGCGTCGAGCAGCCAGCCGCTCACGTCCTCGTCCGTAGCTGCAGCCAGGCGATGAGTCGCACGTCGGGATCCTCCAGGTCGAGATCGAACAGCTCGCGCACGCGACGGAGCCGGTAGCGGAACGTGTTCGGATGGACGTTGATCTGCTCGGCCGCCGCCGGCACCTCACCGTGGGCGGTCAGGTACGCGAGGACGCTCGCGACATAGGGCGTGGCGTGCTCGGCGTCGTGCGCGAGCATCTGCTCGACGGCCGGCAGACGCAGGTGGGGGGACGCGTCCAGGTGCGACTGCAGGTCCAGCAGCACGACCTGGGGCAGCACGTCCTCGACGGCGGCCACCGCCCGTGCCGGCAGCAGCCGCAGCACGGCGTCGGCATCGGCCCGCGACCTGCTGAGCTCGGACAACCCCGGCACCGACGCGCCGACGGCTCCGCGCAGCTCGACCTGCAGCGCCTCGCGGGCCCGCGCGACCACCGCCGTCGCCAGGTCGACCAGGCGCTGGCGCGACAGGTCCGCGCACGGGACGAGCGCGTACGCGGTGGTGAGCTGGACGAGAACGGTGCTGCGGGGGCGCACCGCTGCGCACTGCAGGTGCACCAGCTGGGCGACGGCGTCGGAGTCCAGCTCGTCGCTGGAGACGTGCTCCGGCAGCGCGAAGGCCAGCACGGCGACCGGGGTGCGCGGCGCCAGGCCGAGCCGCGCCCCGGCCGGCACCGGCGCGGAGCGCCCGTCCAGCAGGGCTCGGAGCAGCTCACCGCGCTCGCGCCGGTCGACCCCGCCGCCGCCGCGGGCACGCAACAGGTGGAGTGCTGCCAGTCGCGAGGCGTCGAGCAGGGAGGTCGTCGTCGCCGTGGGCACAGGCGCGGTCTCGATGACCCAGATCGAACCGAGCAGCTCGGCGCCCGACCGCACCGCGACCGCGAGGCGCGGCAGCACGTCGCCGTCGGCGGCGATGCGCACGACCCCGGAACCGCGCTGCATGGCGCGGTAGATCTCGTCGTTGCGGGTCAGCTCGGGGACCTGGCGGCCCAGGATGCCCAGCTCACGGGCCCGGTCGATGGGCTGGTCCGGCAGCGAGGAGTACGCCAGCACCCGCCGCTGGGGGTCCTCGATCGTCACGGCCCCGCCGGCCAGGGCGGCGAGCGAGTTCGCCAACGAGAAAAGGTCTCCGGCGCTCTCGCGCGGCGACGTCGCGCTGTTCAGCAGATGCAGCAGATGGTTCCAGGGCAGGTCGACCGGGACGGCGAGCACCGGCGGCAGCACCGCGTCCCAGGAGTCCGTCGTGCCCTCCGTCAGCCGCACCACGACGCCGGCGACCGAGGCGCCGGCGGTGCGGGCGTCCTCGTGCTCCAGGCACACCAGCAGCGCTCCGGGGCTCTCCGGGACGGGGTCGCCGGGACCGACCAGGACGACCTCCTGCACCTCCACGTCCAGCCGGTCGGCCCCCGAGACGGTGCGCAGCGCCGGAGCTGAGCACCTCGACGAGGGCGCGCAGCGTGGGCATGCTCGGCAGTCTGCCGGACGGACCGGCGCCGGCTCGTCGTCGGATCGGACGACGCGAGGGCGCATGCTTCTGCAGCAACGACGATGAAGCGGCGCGCCGTGGTGGCCACAGTGGGCGCATGACGAAGGCGCGCACCATCGAGGCAGCCGGGGGCCGTGGCGTGGTCCGACCCTCGGGAGCGCGCCGCGTCACCGTGGACGACGCTGCCTGGAGCACAGCCCGGCAGGCCGCCGACCGAGCGCAGGTCACCGTGCTGGAGCTACGGACACCGGCCGAGACCGAGCGGGCGGAGTCGCTGCTCCGCGACGTCTGGCAGGGCGACGAAGCCCCCGTGCCGGCCAACCTGCTGCGCACCGTCCAGCACATCGGCGGTTACCTGTTCGGTGCCTATGACAGCTCCGGACATCTGCTCGCCGCGAGCCTGGGCATGCTGTCGCGCCACGACGGCGACCTCGCGCTGCACAGCCACATCACCGGCGTGCTGGCCCAGGGGCGGCGCCGCGGTCTGGGCTTCGCGCTCAAGCAGCATCAGCGCTGGTGGGCGCTGGCGCAGGGCCTCTCGGCGATCACGTGGACGTGCGACCCGTTGGTGCTGCGCAACGTCAGCTTCAACCTGCGCGCGCTCGGCGCCGACGTCAGCGCCTACCTGCCCGACCACTACGGCACCATGCGCGACGGCGTGAACGCCGGCGACGAGAGCGACCGGCTCGAGCTGGTCTGGACGCTGGACGGTCCGGGGACCCACCGGGCGGCGTCCCAGCGGCTGCCCGCCGTCGACGGTGCCGGGCTGCCCTTCGCCGTCGTCGCGGCAGCGGACGGCAGCCCCGTCGTGACGCCCGCTACGGGTGCCCGGCTGGTGCAGCTGCCGGCGTCGATCGAGGTGCTCCGCCGCACCGATCCCCCTGCGGCGCGGGCCTGGCGCCGGGCGGTGCGCGAGGCCCTGGTGCCCGCGCTGGCCGAGGGCGCCGGCATCCACGGCCTGACTGCCGGCGGCGCCCTGCTGCTGGACCTCCCTCGATGAAGGTCGGACCCGCATGAAGATCGACCATGTCGAGCTGCTCCGGCTCGCGCTGCCCCTGGTCTCGCCGTTCCGGACCTCCTTCGGTACCTCGACCTCGCGCGAGCTGTTGCTGCTGCGGGTCGTGACTCCCGAGGCGGAGGGCTGGGCGGAGTGCGTCGCCATGGACGGTCCGCTCTACAGCAGCGAGTACGTCGACGGTGCGGCGCACGTGCTGCGGCACCACCTGGTGCCCCGGCTGGCCGGTGCCGCCGGGCTGACGGCGGCGCGGGTGGAGAGCGCGCTACGGCCCGTGAAGGGCCACCGGATGGCCAAGGCTGCGCTGGAGACGGCCGTGCTCGACGCCGAGCTGCGGGCTGCTGGAACCTCGCTGTCGACGCACCTCGGCGGGGTGCGCGACCGGGTGCCCGCCGGTGTCAGCGTCGGCATCATGGACTCCGTCCCCGAGCTGCTGGACGCGGTCGACGGCTATCTGTCCGAGGGCTACGTGCGCATCAAGCTCAAGATCGAGCCCGGCTGGGACCTGGCTCCCGTCCGGGCCGTCCGGGAACGTTTCGGTGACGACGTGCTGCTGCAGGTCGATGCCAACACCGGCTACCAGCTGGGGGACTGGCGGTTGCTGGCGGCGCTGGACCCCTTCGACCTGCTGCTCGTCGAGCAGCCGCTGGAGGAGGAGGACCTGCACGGTCACGCCGAGCTCTCGGCGCTGATCCGCACACCGGTGTGCCTGGACGAGTCGATCGTGTCGGCGCGTGCCGCAGCCGACGCGATCCGCCTGGGCGCGTGCTCGATCGTGAACGTGAAGCCGGGGCGGGTCGGCGGCTATCTGGAGTCGCGACGCATCCACGACGTCTGCGTCGCGAACGGCGTACCCGTGTGGTGCGGCGGGATGCTCGAGACCGGCATCGGACGCGCGGCCAACGCCGCCCTCGCGGCGCTGCCCGGGTTCACGCTGCCCGGCGACGTGTCCGCGTCCGGGCGCTACTACGCGCAGGACGTCACCCGCCCGTTCGTGCTGGAGGACGGCCACCTGACGGTGCCGACCGGACCGGGGATCGGCGTCGAGCCGCTGCCGGACGTGCTGGCCGAGCTGGTCACCGCGCGCGAGACCCTCTCCCTGACCGGCTGACAGCCGGCCGGGGCGCAGGCCCCGGCCCGCCGTCCCGTCAGTCCCGCGCCGTGGCGCGGCCGCCCAGGTGCACCCAGCGCGGCGGGCCGTCCGGCTCGGCGCCGAGGAACGTCGCGCACATGTGCACCCCGGCTCCCTCGAGCGGCTCGGCGGTGATGAACGTCCGCTCGTCGTAGCCGACGAACCGCAGCGCCTTGGGCGGAGCCGCCAGAGCCGCCAGCGGGCCCAGCGGCATCATCGTGACGTCCAGACCGTCGTCGGCGGCCCGCACCTCGATGCGCACCTCCTGCCGGCTGTAGTCGCCGACGAGCGTGTCGGTGCGCACGGCGACGGGGGCCGCCGGTGGGGTCGGGGAGACCGGCAGCGTGACGCCGGCGACCGGGGCGAAGAACTCCTCGAACAGCGCCTCGTAGGCGGCGCGGGCGCCGGGACCGTTGGTCAGCAGCGCCATCGCGGTGCCGGACTCGGGGTGCAGGCGGTAGAACGCGTACTGGCCGAAGGTCGCGCCGTCGTGACCGATGATCCCCTCGGTCGGCAGGATCCAGCCCAGCCCCCAGGCCTTGCCGAGCGTGAGGGTGTCCTCCAGCTGCACCTGCGGCGTCTGCATGGCCTGGACGGACTCCGGCGTCAGCACGCCCTGGCCGCCCTCGACGTGCATGCGGCCGAAGGCGAGCAGGTCGGACGCGGTCGAGCAGATCGTCCCGGCCGGTCCGACCGAGCGCGGCGGCGCCCACATCGGGGCCACCTGCAGCATCGGGGTGCCGTCGGCGTCGGGCAGCATCAGGTGGCCCAGGGCGTGCGGGTGCAGGATGACCTGCTCGGCCAGCGTGCCGAGGGTCAGCGACAGCGGCGTGGCCAGGACGTTCTGCACGGCCTGGTCCCAGCTGCCGCCGGTGACGGCTTCGATCACCAGCCCGAGCACCGCGTAGCCGCTGTTGCAGTAGCTGAACATGTGGCCCAGCGGGTGGATCTGGGTGGCCTTGGCCAGTCCTTCCACGTACAGCCGCAGGGCGTCGTCGCTGCGGCCGGTGTCGGTGAAGTCGTCGCCCTCGAAGCCGGCGGTGTGGGTGAGCAGATGGCGGATCGTCACTGCCGGCGACACGTCGCCGTCGGCGACGGCGAACCACGGCAGGTAGGTCTGCACCGGGGCGTCCAGGTCCAGCCGGCCCTGGTCGGACAGCGCCAGCACGATCGTCGCCGTGTAGACCTTGGTGATCGAGCCGATCTGGAACAGGGTCTCGGGAGTGACCGCTACGCCCGAGCGCACCGAGGTGACTCCGTACGTGGCCTGGACCACGGTCCTGCCGTCGGTCAGGGCGACGCTCGCGCCGGGGATACCTGCGGCGGTGCAGACCTCGGCGAGCCGACGGGACAGGGTGGTGACGTCCATGGGGAGCCTCTCGGGCGCGCGTGCGGGGCGGGTCCGCCGAGCATCCTGCGGGGGCCGGCCGGCTCGCGTCGTCGGCAGCGCACAACGGATCGTCCATCGCTGGTGGCGGCCGACCATGCGCGCCGCGCCGGGGACGGTGCCGGCCGGGCCTACGGTACGAGGATGAGCGCCTGGCAGACCCCGGAACGGCAGGCCCTGCGGGCGAGCGTGCGTCGCTTCACCGAGCGGGAGGTCGTCCCGCACCTGGCTGCGTGGGAGGACGCCGGGGCGCTCCCGCTGACCCTGCACGCGGCAGCGGCCAAGGCCGGGCTGCTGGGCATCGGGTTCGCCGAGGAGGTCGGGGGCAGCGGGGGAGGCCCGATCGAGGCCTTCGTCGTCGCCGAGGAGCTCATCCAGGCGGGCGGGTCCTCGGGGCTGGTCGCCTCGCTGCTCACGCACGGCATCGGACTGCCGCACCTGGTGGCTGCCGCTGACCCCGACCTGGTGGACCGGGTGGCCCGACCGGTGCTGGCCGGGGAGAAGATCGTGAGCCTGGCGATCACCGAGCCCGACGCCGGCTCCGACGTCGCCGGCCTGCGCACCCGAGCGGTGCGCGACGGCGACCACTACGTCGTCACCGGGTCCAAGCTCTACATCACCTCGGGGACGCGCGCTGACTTCGTGACCACCGCCGTGCGCACGGGTGAGCCTGGTGCGCAAGGCATCTCGCTGCTCCTGCTCGAACGTGGCATGCCCGGTCTCACGGTGTCGGCGCCGCTCCGCAAGATGGGCTGGCTCTGCTCCGACACGGCCGAGCTGCGCTTCGACGAGGTGCGTGTCCCGGTGGCGAACCTGATCGGCGCCCCGGGGTCCGGCTTCGGGCAGATCATGACCCAGTTCGCGGCCGAGCGGCTCTCGCTGGCGGTCCAGGCCTATGCCACCGCCCAGCGCTGCCTGGACCTCACGCTGCGCTGGGTGCGCGACCGGGAGACGTTCGGCCGTCCGCTGGCCAGCCGGCAGGTCGTCCAGCACAAGGTGGCCGAGATGGCGCGCGCCACCGATGTCGCCCGGACCTACACGCGCAGCGTCGTCGACGACTGGCTGGCCGGCGAGGACGTGCTGATGCGGGTGGCGATGGCCAAGAACACGGCCGTGGCGGCCTGTGACCACGTGGTCGACGAGGCGGTCCAGCTGCACGGCGGCATGGGTTACCTGCGCGAGAGCGAGGTCGAGCGGCACTACCGGGACAGCCGCATCCTCGGGATCGGCGGCGGGACGAACGAGATCATGACCGGGATCGTCGCCAAGCTGCTCCTGGCCTGAACGAGCATGAGCGCCGCGCACGTGCCCCGACCCGAGACCTGGCAACGGGTCCAGCAGGAGTCCTCCGCGCTGTCCTCGCGTGCGGTCCGGGCGATGGAGGAGCTGCCCTGGTTCGCCGGTCTGGGCCCGGAGCAGCGTTCCTACGTGGGGCTGGTCGTGCACGCCGGGCTGCGCACCTTCGCCCAGTGGCTGCGGACCCCGGGCCAGCCGCTGCCCGTCGGCCCGGAGGTGTTCGCCGCCGCCCCGCGCGAGCTGACGATGGCGGTGAACCTCAAGCACACCGTGCAGCTGATCCGCGTCGCCGTCGACGTGGTCGAGCGCGCCGTCCCGACGCTCGCCGAGGGCGAGGACGAGGTGCTGCTGCGCGAGGCCGTGCTGCGCTACTCGCGCGAGCTGGCCTTCGCCGCTGCCGACGTGTACGCCGCCGCCGCGGAGTCCCGCGGAGCCTGGGACGCCCGCATCGAGGCAGGGGTGGTCGACGCCCTGGTGCGCGGTCACGCCGGGGAGCTGACGCTGTCGCGGGCAGCCTCGCTCGGCTGGACCAGGGTCGACTGGGTGCAGGCCGTCGCCACGGCGCTCGGACGCGACCTGGACCTGGTGGCCCTGCGCGGCTCGGCGCGGCACGCAGGGCTGTCGATGCTGGCCGGGGAGACCGCCACGGCACTGGTCCTGGTGGTCGGCGGGCCGGTCGCGGTGGCGTCCGACGAGGCCCTCGCGGCCCTCACCCGGGCGCTGCCCGACGGCCCGGTGGTGCTGGGTCCGGTGGTGCCCGAGCTGGGCGCGGCGTCGGCGTCGGTGCAGGAGTCGCTGGCGGGGCTCGCCGCCGTCGCGGCCTGGCCGCAGGCCCCCCGCCCGGTCGCGGCGAGCCTGCTGCTGGCCGAACGGGCCGTGCTCGGGGAGGCCGCGGCCCGTCGCGCACTGCTGGAGGAGGTCTACATCACACTGTTGCAGGCCGGGGGCGACCTGGTCGACACCGCTGCCGCCTACCTGGAGGGCGGCGGCTCGGTGGAGGGCACCGGCAGGACCCTGTTCCTCCATGCAAATACGGTGCGTTACCGGCTGAAGAAGATCGTCGACCTCTCGGGTTACGACATCACCCAACCCAGGGACGGGCTCGTCGTCCGCCTCGCCCTGCTGCTGGGACGGACGGCGTCGTTGTAGGAACCCCACAGAAAGAGTCACGGTTTACCGTGCGAGCCGCATGCGGCGTCCGGACCGTTCCGACGTCAGACTCGAGCCATGGTCCTCCTCTCCCCCGGTCAGGGCAGCCAGCAGCCGGGCATGCTCACGTCCTGGCTCGCGCTGCCCGCCGCCGCCTCCACCGTCCGCCGCTGGTCTGAGCTGGTCGGCCTGGACCTCGTCGCGCTGGGCACCAGCGCCGAGGCGCCCGACCTGCGTCCCACCGAGGTCGCGCAGCCCCTGCTGGCCGCCGCGGCGCTGCTGAGCGGGCGTGCCCTGCTGGCGGGCGCTCGCCCCGACCTGGTCTGCGGTCACAGCATCGGCGAGCTGCCGGCGCTGGCCCTGGCCGGCGTGCTGTCCGACGACGACGCCGTCGTCCTGGCCGCCGCCCGCGGCCGGCTGATGGCGGAGGCCGCTGCCACGCAGCCCACCGGCATGGCGGCCGTGCTCGGCGGCGAGCTGGACCTCGTGGCGTGCGCCGAGGCGGGGCTGTCCGTCGCCACCGTCAACGCCCCCGGCCAGGTCGTGCTGGGTGGCACGGTCGCCGCCCTGGACGCCTGGCAGCCGCCGGCCGGCGCCCGGGTCCGCCGGCTCGACGTCGCCGGCGCGTTCCACACCGTCGCGATGGCGCCTGCGGTGCCGGGGTTCGCCCGGCTCGTCGCGGCGCTGCCGGCCGCGGACGCCGTCTGCGGCGTCGTCGCGAACGCCGACGGCTCCGTCCTGCACGACGGCCGCGAGCTGCTGGACCGGCTGGTCGACCAGCTGACCCGCCCCGTGCGCTTCGACCTGTGCCTGGCCGCGATCGCCGGCGAGGAGCGGGCCATCGAGCTCGCGCCGGCCGGGGTGCTCACCGCGCTGGTACGGCGCGGCGCCCCGGCAGTCACCACGCTGGCGCTGAAGTCGGCCGCCGACCTTCCCGTGGCGGTGTCCGCGTGAACGCGCTGCGACCGGCAGCGCTGCTCGGCGTCGGTGCCCACCGGCCCGCCCGCCGCGACGACAACCTCGCCATCGCCGCGCGGACCGGCTCCAGCGACACCTGGATCCAGGAGCGCAGCGGCATCGTCACCCGGGGGGTGGCGGGCGAGGACGAGAGCGTCGTCGACATGGCCACCGCCGCGGCCGGCAAGGCGCTCGCGGCGGCCGGGGTCGACCCGCTGGAGATCGGGCTCGTGCTGCTGGCCACCTGCTCCATGCCGGGACCGCTGCCGGGAGGGAGCCCGGAGGTCGCCGCCCGGCTCGGCGCCCGGCACGCCGGGGCGAGCGACATCGGCGCCGGCTGCGCAGGATTCACCTACGGCCTGGCCCTGGCTGCCGACGCGGTACGTGCCGGCAGCGCCGACAAGGTGCTCGTCATCGGGTCCGAGAAGCTGCTGCCGATGGTCGACCACGACGACCGCACCACCGCGTTCCTGTTCGGGGACGGTGCTGGCGCGGCCGTGGTCGGGGTCAGCCCCGACGGGGTCGACGGCATCGGCCCGGTGGCCTGGGCGCACGACGGTGAGCAGCACGACCGGCTCACCATCCACGGCGCCCCGGCGAGGCTGGCGATGAACGGCCGCGCCATCTACCGCTGGGCCACCACCTCGCTGCCCGATCTGGCCCGACGGGCCTGCGCGCTGGCGGGCACGACCCCCGAGCAGCTGGACGCCTTCGTCCCCCATCAGGCCAACCTGCGCATCACGGAGTCCGTGGTCGCCTCGCTCGCGCTGCCCGACAGCGTCGTGGTCGCCCGCGACGTCGTCGACAGCGGCAACACCAGTGCGGCCTCCGTGCCGCTGGCGCTGACCCGGCTCGTCGAGCAGGGCCAGGTGCGTCGCGGCGACCGGGCGCTGCTGCTCGGCTTCGGCGCCGGGCTCACCGCCGCCGGCCAGGTCATCACCTGCCCCTGATCCGTCAGATCTGCACCACCCCCGTCGTTTCCGCCCCCAGAAGGAGAACCCCATGACCATCACCGCCACCCGTCCCGAGCTGCTCGCCGGCCTTGCCGAGGTCCTCTACGAGATCGCCGGCACCGCGCCCGAGAAGGTCCTGCCCGAGGCCAGCTTCGACGAGGACCTGGACATCGACAGCCTCACCATGGTCGAGGTCGTCGTGGCCTGCGAGGAGAAGTTCGACGTCCGGATCCCCGACGAGCTGCTCGAGCAGATGCGCACCGTCGGCGAGGCGCTCGACGTCCTGTCCTCGGGTTCCGCGTGACGGCGCCCCGCGCGTCGGTCCACGTCGCCGTCACCGGCCTCGGGGCGCTCACCCCCCTCGGCCCCGACGTCGACGCCCTGGAACAGGGTCTGCTGTCGGGCCGGTCCGGGGTGCACCTGCTCCAGGGCGAGGAGTTCGCCGAGCTGCCGGCGCGGCTGGCCGCCACGGTCGACCTCACCGGCCGGCTGGAGCGGGTCGAGGCCCGGACGCTGGACCGGGTCCAGCAGGTGGCGCTCGTCGCCGCGCGCGAGGCCTGGGCCGACGCCGGGACGCCCGAGGTCGACCCGGAGCGGTTGGCCGTCGTGATCGGCTCCGGCATCGGCGGGGCGCTCACCCTGCTCAGCCAGGACAAGGTCCTGCGCGACGGAGGTCCGCGTCGCGTCAGCCCGCACCTGGTCCCGATGCTCATGCCGAACGGACCGGCGGCCACCGTCGGCCTCGAGCTCGGTGCGCGCGCCGGGGTGCACTGCCCCGTGAGTGCGTGCGCCTCCGGCGCCGAGGCGATCGCGATGGCGCTGGACCTGCTGCGCTCAGGCCGGGCCGACGTCGTCGTCACCGGGGGAGCCGAAGCCTGCGTGCACCCGCTGCCGCTGGCCGGCTTCGGCCAGATGCGGGCGCTGTCGACCCGTCACGACGAGCCCGAGGCGGCGAGCCGGCCCTACGACAAGGGACGGGACGGCTTCGTGCTCGGCGAGGGCGCCGGCGTCCTGGTGCTCGAGACCGTCGAGCACGCCCGGGCCCGCGGCGCGCGCGTGCACGGCCACGTCGCCGGCGCAGGTCTGGCCAGCGACGCCCACCACGTCACGGCGCCTGACCCCAGCGGCGACGGCGCCGCGCGCAGCATCACGCTGGCGCTGCGCGACGCCGGCGTCGGACCCGAGCAGATCGGGCACATCAACGCCCACGCCACGTCGACGCCGCTCGGTGACCTGGCGGAGGCCCGCGCGCTCGCGCTGGCGCTAGGTGACCACCGGCCCCCCGTCACCGCCGTCAAGTCCTGCACGGGCCACCTGCTCGGGGCGGCCGGCGCGGTCGAGGCGATCGCTGCGGTGCTGGCGCTGCGCAGCGGCGTCGTGCCGGCGATCCGCAACCTCGACGACCCCGACGACGACGCCGACGTCGACGCCGTGCGGACCGTCGCCCGCGTCCACCCGCACGAGGTGGCGCTCTCGACGTCCTTCGGCTTCGGTGGGCACGACGTCTCGCTGGTGCTGACCCGATGACGGCTGTCCTCGTCGAGCCGGCGACGGCCCCCGCCCCGCGGATCGCGCCCGTCGCGGCCGCGCAGGCCCGGGCGCGCCTGCAGGCGCTGCTGGACCACGCGACCGAGATCGAGCACGCCGACGGCGTCGTGGTCGCCCGCGGGTTCGTCGGCAACACCGCTGTTCTCGCCTTTGCCAGCGACCCGACGGTGCAGGGTGGCGCGCTGGGCAGCGAAGGCTGCCGGGCGATCGCCGCGGTCACCGACCGTGCCGTCGCCGAGGGCTGCCCCGTCATCGGCGTGTGGCACTCCGGCGGGGCCCGGCTGCGCGAGGGCGTCGCGGGACTGGACGCCGTCGGCCGCGTCTTCGCCGCCCAGGTGCGCGCCAGCGGCCGCGTCCCGCAGCTGTCCGTGGTCGTGGGACCGGCAGCGGGTGGCGCGGCCTACGGGCCGGCCCTCACCGACCTCATCGTCCTCGCGCCGGAGGGCAGGGTGCTCGTCACCGGCCCCGACGTCGTGCGCACCGTCACCGGGCAGGACGTCGACTCCGAACGGCTCGGCGGCCAGGTCACGCACGCCCGCAGCGGCGTGGTGCACGCGATCGCCGGCAGCGAGCAGGAGGCCTTCGCCCGGGTCCGTGCGCTGGTCGACCTGCTGGGGCGTCCCGGTGCGGTCGACGAGCGCCGCACCGGTGGACCGGACCCGCGGGCGCTCGTCCCGAGCAACCACCGGCAGAGCTACGACGTGCGCTCGGTCGTCGACGTGCTGCTGGACCCAGGCACGACGCTGGAGCTGCAGAGCGGCTGGGCCGACAACGTCGTCACGGTGGTGGGCCGGCTCGCCGGGCGCAGCGTCGGGGTCGTCGCGAACAACCCGATCAAGCGCGCCGGCTGTCTGGACGCCGAGAGCGGCGACAAGGCAGGTCGGTTCGTCCAGTGGTGCGACGTGAACGGGCTGCCGCTGGTCTTCCTCGTCGACGTCCCGGGCTATCTGCCGGGCGTCGAGCAGGAGGACAACGGCGTGGTCCGCCGGGGCGCCAAGCTGCTGCACGCCTACGCGGCGGCGGTCGTTCCCCGCGTCACCGTCGTGCTGCGCAAGTCCTTCGGCGGGGCGTTCATCGCCATGGGCAGCAAGGGCCTCGGCGCCGACGCCGTGCTCGCCTGGCCCGGCGCCGCGGTCGACGTCATGGGGGCGAGCGCTGCGGTGGAGGTGCTGCACCGGCGCGCGCTGAAGGCCGAGCCCGACCCGGTCCGCCGGGCCGAGCTGGTCGCGGTGCTCGCCGCCGAGCACGAGCGCACCACCGGTGGGCTGGACCGCGCGCTGTCCACCGGGGTCGTCGACGAGGTCGTGGAGCCGTGGCAGACGCGGCGGCGGCTGGTCGAGCTGCTCGCGGCGCTGCCGGACCGCCGCGGCGACCGCGCGAACTGTCCCCTGTGAGCGCCCGCCGCAGCGGTGGGTCGCACGGTCCGGCGCGCGAGCCGGCACGGACCGCCGGCGGGCTGCAGTGATGCCGACGTTGGCGCCCGTGGCCGGACGGGTCTCGGGGGTCGCCTTCGACGTCGTCGGCAGCGGGCTCCCGGTGACGCTGTTCGCCCACGGCCTGGGCGGCAGCAGCAGCGAGACGAGACCACTGGCCCGCCGCGATGCCCGGGACGCGGGTGCTGCTGAGCTTCCGCGGTCACGGCAGCAGCGACGCCCTCGTCGACGGCTGGGACTACGACGAGCTGGCTGCAGACCTGCGCGCGGTGGCCGACGAGGTGGCGGCGACGCGCTGCGTCGGTCTGTCGCTCGGCGGGGGCGCACTGCTGCGGCTGCTCCGCGACGAGCCCGACCGCTTCGACCGGCTGGCGTTCGTGCTGCCCGCCGCGATCGACGCGACCCGCGCCGACGGCGCCACCGTGCGGCTGCAGGCGCTCGGCGCGGCGATCGACGGCGGCGACGCCGAGGCGGTGGCCCAGATCCTGCTGGCCGAGGTCCCGGCCGAGTTCCGCGACCGCCGGGGGGTGGCGATGCTGCTGACCCGGCGCGCCCAGGCCCTGGTCCAGCGGCCGGCACCGACCCCGCGCAGCGCCGACCGTCCCCTCGCCGACCGGGCGGTGCTGTCGGCAGTGACGGCCCCGGCCCTGGTGGTCGGGCAGCAGGGCGATCCGCTGCACCCGCTGGCCCTGGCCGTCGAGCTCGCCGCGGCGCTGCCGCGGGGCGAGCTGCTCGGGCTCCCCGCAGGGGGGGTCTTCTGGACCGGAGCGGGCGAGGTCCAGCAGGCGCTGGCCGGCCACGTCGCCCTCGAACCCGACAGCGACCAAGGAGGGCGTCCATGACCGGACTGCTGGAGAACAAGCGTCTGCTCGTCACCGGCGTGCTCACCGACCGCTCGATCGCGTACTCGGTCGCGCGGCTCGCCGTCGAGCAGGGCGCCACGGTGGTGCTGTCCAGCTTCGGCCGCGGAGCCTCGATCACCGAGCGGATCGCCAAGCGGCTGCCGGGCTCGCCGCCGATCGTCACCCTGGACGTCACCGACGAGGGCGACCTCGCCGCCTTGACCGAGCGGGTCAGCGAGCACGTCGACGGCCTGGACGGCGTGCTGCACGCCATCGGCTTCGCGCCCGCCGCGTGCCTGGGCAAGGGCCTGCTGGAGACCTCGTGGGCCGACGTGGGCTTCGCCGTGCAGGTCTCCACCTGGAGCTACGCCGCACTCGCCCGGGCGTGCCTGCCGATGATGGCGCCGGGCTCGTCCTACGTCGGGCTGGACTTCGACGCCTCCGTGGCCTGGCCGGGCTACGACTGGATGGGGGTGGCGAAGGCCGGCCTGGAGTCGGCCAACCGCTATCTGGCCCGCGACCTGGGGGCGCACGGCATCCGCAGCAACCTGGTCTCGGCCGGCCCGCTGCGCACGATGGCCGCCAAGTCCATCCCCGACTTCGCGCGCTTCGAGGCCGTCTGGGACGAGCGCGCGCCGCTGGGGTGGGACGTCGGGAACGCCGAGCCCGTGGCGCAGGCGTGCGTCGCGCTGCTGTCGGACTGGTTCCCGGCCACGACCGGCACCATCGTGCACGTCGACGGCGGTTTCCGGGCCGTCGGTGCGTGAGCGCGGCTGCGGCCGGCAGGACGTACGGTCTACCGCGTGACGACGACCTACTGCGCGCCCTGCATCTCCGACCTGGCCCTGCTCCGCGAGGCAGCCACGACCGTGTCCGGCACGGCGTCCTGCATGGCGCACGCCGTGCTGCTCGTGCACGGCCACGACGACCCGGGACGCCGGCGCCAGCGCCTGGACGCGCTGAAGGAGCTCGCGACCGGCAAGGCCGAGACCGCCGAGCCGGCCGAGCAGGTCAAGCTCGAGCTGCTGGTGCAGGAGTACGGGCTGGCCGGGGCGATGGACATGGGCGGCCCGTCGCGTCGCGAGCAGCGGCCGCCGCGCGAGCGCGGCCCGCGTCCCGGGCGCGACCAGCCGCGGGGCGAGCACCCGCCGCGCCCGGACCGTGAGCCCCGTCCCGAGCGCGAGCCGCGGCCCGAGGGCCAGCCGGGTGAGGAGCGTCGACCGAAGTCGCGCCGCGGACGTCCGCGTCCGGACCGGCACGGTGCTCCCGACGACAGCACCGTGAGCACCGACGGCGGCACGGGCTCCGACGCGGGCGCGCCCTCGATGGACGGCGCTCCTTTCGCCGCAGGCTCCGACGTCGCCCGACCGGGCGAGCAGCCCACGCCGGCGGCGCCCCAGCCTGTGAACGAGAGCGGTCCGCCCGCGACGGCCGCCCCCGAGCAGGCCACCCCCGCAGCGCCCCAGCCGCCGCCCGCGGACGTTGCACCCGCTGCACCCGCCGCGCCGCCGGCCTCCGCTGCCCCGGCCGCAGCTCCCGCTCCCGAGGCGCCTGCGGCGCCCGCCGCAGCCGGCGCCGGGCCGGACGCCTCCACCGACTGAGCGACCGGATCGCCCGATCGGGGGAACACGCCCCGCCGAGGTGCGGTTCACTACTGGTGCCGACCCGATACATGGCCCCCGGTCCCAAAACAGTCGCCATGAGCGACGCACCGCCGTGAGGCGACCTGACGGGAAGGCACACGACAGCCGCTCCGGGCGACCGGGGCGGCTGTGGTGTTCTCCAGGTGTTCTCCAGGTGGTGCCGGTGCCACACTGGCCCGTCACGACGACCGGTAGGGAGACGCGGTGGACGAGCGACGGGTACCGCGCTGCCGGCCGCTGCCGCCCCACCTGGTCGAGGCCGTCGCGGACCCCGAGGCCGGACCGTCTGCGCCGGAGGTGCTGGATCGCCTCGAGCGGGCCCTCGCCGCGCTGCCTGCCGCGGAACGGGCCGCGGTCGTGGCTGCGCACGGCTACGGCGAGGGGCCGATGGGCGCGGCCGTCGAGCTGGACCTGGACCCTGCGGACGCCGACGCGCTGGCGCGCAGCGGTCTGCAGCTGCTGCGTGCGGCGCTGGCCGACCTGGCCGACTGAGATGACCCGGCCTGCGCAGGTCCACGTATCGCCCGAGCAGGTGGGGCCGGTGAGCTGTGCGGTCTGCGGCAGCACCGCGCCGTCGCAACCGTTGACCTGGACGACCACCACCGACCCCCGCGGTACGACGCTGATCTGCGACCGGTGCACCCGCGAGCACGTGCGGGCCATGGAGGCCAGGCTCGACGAGGAGTACTGGTGAGCCTGCCCGAGCTGCAGACCGGGGTCTGGCGGCACTGGAAGGGCAAGGACTACCTCGTGCTCGGGCTGGGGCACGACGCCGACCACGCCGATCGCACCGTCGTCGTCTACGTCCCGCTCTACGCCGTCGACGGGCCGCGGCTGGCGGTCCGCACGGTGCAGGAGTTCCTGGGGGAGGCCGCCGCGGGGGTGCCGCGCTTCACCTGGGTGGGGCCTGCCTGACCGGGCGGCCCGACCCGGTTGCCTACCCCGGCACGCCCTGGGCCAGCGAGCGCATCGGTACGCAGCGGCGGTTGCCCAGGTTCCGGGTGTTGCGGAAGTCCAGGACCAGGGCGGTCGGGGCGCCCGCCGTGATGTCGACCCCGCAGTTGAACGAGGCGCCCTTGCGCTGGATGTGGACGTCGTACGCGCCCGCCCACAGCGGCTTGCTCGCGAAGCTGCCGTCGACCGTGCCGGCGCGCACCGTGGCGCCGCCGAAGCCGTACAGGTCGAAGCTCCGACCGCCGAGCAACCCGGTCTTGTGGATCGTGTTCTCGTGGCCGAACGTGTCCAGCTTGAAGCCCTTGGCGGGCATCGGCCGGCCGTTGCTGCCGATCGCCCGTCCGACCAGGCGGCCGACGTCCGCGTCACCCTCGCGCGGCAGGTTGAGGTGGCCGATCTGGGCGCTGTAGGCCGTGCCGCGGAACTCGGTCGCGAAGCCCTTGATCCGCATCCGCGCGTCGCCGAACCGGCCGTCGACGTCTGCCGCGTACAGCTCGAGGTCGGCCTGGGTGACCCGTCCGGCCCACTGGTGCTCGACCACCGTGCCGTCGCGAGCCGTGCTCGACCTGCCGATGGTGATCCCCTGCAGGAGCTCGTGCGGCTGGTCCGGGCTGACGACGCGGAACAGCGTGTAGAGCTGGCAGCCGGCGTAGGCCGGGTCGTGCAGGTTGAAGCAGGGGTGGTAGACGTTGCCGCCCGTGCACACCCCCGGCAGCGGCGAGCTGCAGCGCTTGCCGGCCTGGACCTGCATACCGATGTCGACGTTGACCTGCACGGGCGCGTCGGCGGTGCTGGTGCGGATGACGGCGGCATCGACCGTGCGGCGCTGCGGGACGTCGGTGGTCATGGTCTCCGCACCCGCCAGTGCCGGCACCTGCGTCACTGCCGAGGACGCCACCACGGCCCCGGCCAGGAACAGGCGCCGTCGCCCTCCGCGCATCCGCACCACGTGACGTCCCCCTGTTGCGTCCCGCCGGAAGGCACGGACCCCTGCCCCCACGAACGAGCGTCGAGCCCTGACGTGACGGCCGGGGCCAAGCTGACACGCGAACGAAGAACGCCTCAGTGCTCGCTGAAACCCGGTTGCCACGCGCGCATCTCCGCGCGGAAGTCGGCCTCGCCGCCGAGCTGGCACAGGACACCGATCGTGCCCATCGTCACGCGGTGGATCAGCAGGTAGGACGGCGGCAGGTTCAGCTGTCGTCCGAGCTGGGCCGCGGGGCTGCGCGGATCGCCCAGCCGCACCGCCTGCGCGCGCAGCCACGGCCGGCTGAACCGGAACGACGGTCCGGCCACCGGCTCCAGCAGCGGGGCGAGGTAGTCCAGCAGGGCCTCGGCGTCGAGGTCGGTGCCGGCGCGCACGAAGCCCTCCGCCCGCAGCTCGGCGAGCACCGCCTGCGCGTCGCCCGCCAGCGCCAGCCGGGCCAGCCGGCCGATCGGCTCCGGGGCGCCGTCGGGCAGCCGGTCGACGGCGCCGAAGTCGATGACCCCGAGCCGGCCGTCGGGCAGCAGCCGGAAGTTGCCCGGGTGCGGATCGGCGTGCAGCAGCCCCACCAGCACGGGGCAGGAGAACAGGAAGCGGGCGAGCAGCAGGGCGGCGCGGTCACGCTCGGCCGGAGTGCCGTCGGAGATGATGCGCGACAGCGGCACCCCCTCCATCCAGGTCGTGACCAGGACCCGCTCGGTGCCCGCGACGACCTCCGGGACGGCGATCTCCAGATCGCCGGCGTAGGCCTCGCTGAACGCCCGCTGCGACGTGGCCTCCAGCCGGTAGTCGAGCTCTTCGGTGACGCGGGCCGTGAGCTCGGCCAGCAGCGGCTTGACGTCCAGCCCGGGAGTCAGCGCAGAGAACATCCGGGCCAGCCGCGACAGCTGCTTGAGGTCACCGAGCAGGGCCGGACCGGCGCCCGGGTACTGGATCTTCACGGCGACCTCGCGGCCGTCGGACCACACGGCGCGGTGCACCTGGCCGATGCTGGCGGCCGCAGCGGGCGTGTCGTCGAAGGAGGTGAACTGCGACCGCCAGCCGGGACCGAGCTCGCGCACCAGGACGGCGTGCACGGTGGCCGCCGGCAGCGGCGGCGCAGCCTCCTGCAGCTTGGTCAGCGCCGCGCGGTAGGGGCCGGCGATCTCCTCCGGCAGGGCTGCCTCGAAGACCGACAGGGCCTGGCCGAACTTCATCGCCCCGCCCTTGAGCTGGCCGAGCACCTGGAACAGCTGCTCGGCGGTGCGCGCCTGCAGCTCGGCGGCGACGATCTCGGCGGGCCGGCCGCCCAGGCGCTTGCCCAGGCCGATCGTGGCCCGGCCGGCCATGCCCAGCGGCAGGCCGGCCATCTTGGCCGACCGCGTCACCGCGCGCAGGGGGATGTCGCTCACCCTGGCAGTGTCTCCCCCCGGGCGCGCCCGCGCCGGACGGGGTCCCGCTGCTCACCCGGTCGGGGGTAGCGCCGAGGACGCGCCACAGTCGCAGCCGACGTGTGCAGGCCAGCTGCGGCGGCGGACCCGCCAGTCGGGCAGGGCGAGCTCCAGGGTGCCTCCCAGGCTCGCCGGGGTGCCCACTCCGTCGATGAGCGTCAGCACCTGCAGGACCGCCTGCGCGGCCACGAGCTGGGCGAGCGCTGCGTCGCAGGGCTGCACGCTGGGGGAGGGAGCGGCCAGCTGCGCTGCGAGCACCGGCCACGCAGGGTCCAACCCGGTACGGGTGAGGTCCAGGCAGCGCAGGCACGGGCTGCGGCCCGGCACCACCATCGGCCCGACGATGCCGACCGTGTCGCGGACCTCGGCGAGCAGGTGCACCGCGCCGCGGGGCAGGGCGTCGACCTGGGTGGTCAGCAGGTGCCTGCGAGGCGGCGCCAGCACCACCAGATCAGGGCAGGGCTGCGGGGCCAGCACCACCGAGGGGGCCAGCGACCGGAGCCAGGCCCTGGTGGCGTCCCCGCGTGACCGGCCGACGTCGGACAGGGCCGGACCCCCGACACCGGTGTCCTCGGGCCGCGTCGGACCGCCGTCGACGACGTCCACGCCCCCGACGCCGGCCGTCGCGAGCAGGCCGGCGACCGTCGCACCGACCCGGCCCGCGCCGAAGACCTGCACGTTCGCGCGCCGGCGAGCGGCCAGCGCCGAGCCGCGCCTGGCCGCGCCCGTCACCGCCTCCGCCTCCGCGCCCGTCACCGCGCCCGTCACCGCGCCCGACCCGGTCTCGACGGCGATGCGCTCGCGCTCGTCGGCGCGCATGCCGTCCTGTCCCCGGCCGACCGGCACGGCCAGCAGCCCGTTGTCTCTCAGCAACGTCAGCAGCCGGCCCGCGCGGGCGGGGGAGCAGCCTTCGCGCGCGGCGACGACGAGCAGCTGCTGCTCGTCGTGGCTGCCGTCGCACAGGGCGAGCACGCGGCGGACCGCCGGATCGACGCCGCTCAGGACTACCGAACGCGGTCCGGCGCAGCCCAGCTGCACGGTCTGCTCGTCGCGCCACAGCGGACGAGCGGTGGGCAGGAGCGAGGGGCGCATGCGGCGAGCCTGGCAGTCACCTGCCCGAGCAGCCGCGCTCGTCCACAGGGGCGGGCGTCGTCCACAGGACCCAGCCGGAGCTCAGGCCTTGCCCAGGATCCGATTCATCTTGGTGCTGCACACCGGGCAGGGGCCCTGCGCCATCCGGCGACCGGACTCGCTGACCTTGACCTCACCCTCGAAGTCGCGCTTCTCCTTGCACTTGACGCAGTACCCGTTGTAGGTCTCAGCCACGAGGTGCTCCTCGGTCGCGGGACAGGCCCGTCAGACGCGGTCAGGCGGCCGCGGAGGCTCACCCTAGCCCTGTGCGGGGGGCCGGTGGGCCCGCCACGCGGTCACGGACCGGCGTGCCGACGTCTGCCGTGGCCGGCGGACCGCCGATGCGGGCGAGCTCGGACGAGGGTGCCGGCAGCACGAAGTGGAACACCGAGCCGACCCCCAGGCGCGACGTCGCCCGCAGGCCCCCGCCCATCGCCGTCGCGAGCTGACGCGCGATGTACAGGCCCAGCCCGGTGCCGCCCGTCGTCATCCGCAGCGGGTCCTCGACCCGGTGGAACTTCTCGAAGACCCGCTCGAGCTCGTCGGCGGGGATGCCCCGTCCGCGGTCGCGGACCTGCACCTCCACGGTCTCGCCGCAGCGGCTCAGCAGCACCTGGACCGGGGTGTCCGCGTCGGAGTACTTCAGCGCGTTGCCGATCAGGTTCGTGAGCACCTGCACCACCCGGACCGGGTCGCAGCGCACGGGCAGCGGCTCGGCCGGAAGCTCCAGCAGCACCCTGCGGCCGTCGTCGCCGAAGTCGCCGGCAGCCCGGCGCACGAGCGGGACCAGGTCGCAGACGGCCAGCTGGACCGGTGTGGTCTGGGTGCCTTCGGACGCGCTGATGCGCGAGGCCAGCAGCAGGTCCTCCACCAGCCGGGCCAGGTGGTCGCACCGGTCGCTGATGACCGCGAGGCACTCGTTGCGCCGCTCGACGGTCATCGCCTCGCCGCGGCGTCGGAGCAGCTCGGCGTAGCCCTTGATCGGCGTCACCGGCGTCCGCAGCTCGTGCGAGACGGTCGCGATGAAGTCGGCCTTGAGCCGCTCGACCTGCCGCTCACGGGTGACGTCGTGGACGATCACGACGTCCCGCTGCAGCAGGCCGTCCTCGAAGACCGCCGCGTGCGCACACCGGACGACGCGCTGCTCGCCGTCGGTCCGCAGCAGCGTCAGCTCGACGGTGGCCTGCGGCCGCTCGGGGGTGAGCAGGGCCCGGCCGGACTCGAAGGCGTCGCAGGGGGTGCCGTCCGCGGCCAGGGCGCCGGTGAGCGAGCCGAAGGCGGCACCCAGCGCCTGCTCCTCGGAGCACCCGACCAGGGTCGTGAGGGCCGGGCTCCACAGCTGGACGACGCCCGCCGCGTCCAGCACCAGGATGCCGTCGGAGGACTGGTCGACGACGGCCTGGAGCTTGCTGGTGGCTTCGGTGAGGTGCTGCACGTGCTCGGCGGCCTGCAACGCGGCCGCCAGCAGCCCCGCCAGCGGGCTGAGCAGGAGCAGCTCGTTCTTGGTGGGGGAGGCGCGTCGGTCCCGGGTGACCAGCGCGACGACGCCGAGGCGTCGTCCGTCGGCCGACATCGGCGCCACGACGCACCCGGCCCGGGCGGGCGGGCCGCCGGAGGTCGACAGCAGCGCCGTCTCGTCGGGGTCGGCCGGCCCGGTGTCGAAGCCGGCGTCGCGGTGCTGGCGGAGCGCACGGGGGGCCGCGCCGTCCAGCACGATCAGGGCCAGGTCGGCGTCGAAGGCCTGCCGCACCAGGCGCAGGAACGTCGGCAGCAGCTCGTCGGCGCCACGGTGCGCCGCCAGAGCCTGCGAGAGCGCCAGCAGGCGGCCGGTCCGCTCGCGCTCCTCGACCTCCTGCGCGCGGGCCCGGAACGCGAAGACCAGGGCCACGGCCGGCAGGAAGCAGAAGGGCAGCAGCGCCGGCGCCGCGCTGGCGGCCAGCACGGCGCTGCCCGCGATCGACAGGTGCGCGGGCAGCGTCAGGGTGGCCAGCCGCGCGCCGTCGGTGAGCACGGCCCGCGCCTCGATCTCGTGCACCGCCGTCAGCACCCGGGACAGGTTGGTCAGGTTCACGACGGTGAACGCGCCCAGACCGAGCAGCAGGGCGACGACGGTGCGCCAGGACAGACCCGCGCCAGGGACGGCCACCAGGTGGACGAGCAGCACCAGCACGGCGCTGGAGGCCGCCAGGTTGCCGGCGTTGAACAGCGACTTCGTCAGGTCACGCCGGGTCAGCACCGACGAGAGCACCACCGCCGCAGCCGGCAGCCACAGGGCGTGATGGGCCGGCAGCAGCAGCACGTCGGCGATGACCGCCGACTCCAGCAGGGTCAGCTCCTCGACCTGCTCACCCCGACGGACCGGCACCGCGACCAGGTTGGCCAGCAGCGTCACCAGCAGCAGACCCAGCAGCAGCACCGGTCCCGAGCCCGGCAGCCCGGTGTCGAAGGTCGCGACGGCCCCGGCGTCGCCGACGACGCGCAGGGCCACCAGCGGCAGCAGGATCCCGAGCGCGACCGTGTCACGCACGACCCGCCCGACCTCGGTGCTCATCCGACCCTCCGTCCATGACCCCCGCGACGCGAGTCCTCCCTGCGGCCATCGGCGGCGGGCGGCCGCGGGTTGAGCCGCGGCGCGCGACCCCGGCCCCCCGGTGCTCACGACCAGTCGACGGCAGCCCAGCTGCTCGCGGCCCAGCTGGAGGCGGCCCAGCTGCTTGCGGCCCAGCTCGACGCGCCCCAGCTCGAGGCCCCCCAGCTGCTGGCTGCCCAGCTCGAAGCGGCCCAGCTCGAGGCGGCCCAGCTCGAGGCCGCCCAGCTCGAGGCGGCCCAGTTCGAGGCGGCCCAGCTCGAGGCCGCCCAGTTCGAGGCCGCCCAGATCCGGCCGGACCAGGCCTGTGCGCTCGCGGCGTCGCCGTCCCAGCCGAGCCCGGCCCACATCGACGCCGACCACCGGTCCGCCTCGGGCGAGCGGGCCGCCCACAGCGACGCCGCCCAGGACTGCTCCTTCTTGCCGAGGCCGTCCCACGCGCGCTGCGCTGCAGCCTGGTCGCGGCGATCGAGGGCGTCCAGCAGCGGACCCCAGGTCTTGGCGCTGCCCGGTGCGGACCGGTCGGCGGCCTTGGCGAGCTTGGGCGTGCGCGCGCCGAGGGCAGCGGCGAGGTCGACCCCACCGGCCCCGGCACCGTCGCCCAGCGCGGGGCCGCGGTAGGCGGTGCCGGTCAGCAGGGCCTTCACCTCGTCCGGCGACAGCGAGCGCTCGCCCAGCAGCACGGCTGCGGCGCCGGCGACGACGGCGGTGGCGAACGACGTGCCGGAGCCCGTCGCGTACCCGGCGGGCAGATCCGTGCGGGTCTGCGCGCCGGCTGCCCGGCTGCCGGGCGACAGGGTCGAGACGATGCTGACCCCCGGTGCCACGAGGTCCGGCTTGAGCACGCCCTGGGGCGCCGGTCCGCGGGCCGACCAGGGCGCGACCGTGTCGTCGTCGCGCCCGGGGGTGCCGCCGGTGGCGAGCCCGCCGACGGTCAGCAGCGTCGGATCGACGCCGGGGGAGGCCACGCTCCCGGCCGCCGGCCCGTCGTTCCCGGCCGGGACGACCACGACCACGCCGCGGTCCCAGAGCCGGTCGAGGGCCTGCGTCAGCGGGTCGATCTGGTAGGGCAGCGGGCTGCCGGACGACAGCGACAGGTTCAGCACGTCGACGTGGCCGTCGTCCGCCACGGCCTGCAGCCCGGTCAGGACGGCGACCAGGCTCGTCGCGCCGCGGTCGTCGGCCACCTTCACGTCCAGGACCGTCGCGCCCGGCGCGACGCCGGCGTAGCGCCCGTCGCTGCCTCGGCCGTCGCCCGCGACGAGCCCGGCGACGAACGTCCCGTGGCCCACGGCGTCGCGCGTGGCGCCGCTGCTGCGGCTGACGTCGACGTGGGTGAGCCGGCCGGCCAGGTCGGCGACGTCGGCGACGCCGGTGTCGACGACGGCGACGCGCACCCCCCGTCCCTCTCCCGCGACCGGTCCCAGCCCGAGGGTGCCGCGGACCGTCGAGACGACCCCGCTCGTGCCCGGACCCTTGTCCTTGCCGGCCAGCTGCAGCGCGCGGTCGGCCACGACCGTGAGCCCCGACGGCAGCCGGGCACCGGCGGGCAGCTCGGCGGTCACGGCGCCGATGAGCTCGAGGCGGTCGCGCACCGTCCCGCCTGCCTGCTCGACGGCGGACGTCAGCGCCTGCACGGACGTGCCCGCGGGACCGCTCACGACCACGGTGGCCGCCGGCGCCGGGGTCGACGCCTGCGACGCGGGTGCCAGCGCCGCGAACGAGGTCGCGGCGGCCAGGGCCAGCGCCAGCAGGACGGAGCCGCGGCGGTGCGGGTGCAGGGTGCTCATGATCTGGTCCTCGTCCGGCGCGGGGGCGCCTGCGTCGTGCGTCCCGATCCCTCGGTGACGTCCCTGCAGAGATCGGCGCCGGCGAGCACCGTTCTGTCCACCCGATCGGGTGGGTAGGCGGAGCCGATCTCAGGTGGCCTGAGAGGTTGGAGCCCCCGAACCGAGGAGCCTGTCGTGACCGAGCCTGATCCGAACCGCCCACCGCTGCGCGTGGAACGTCCCGCCGACGGGGTCGTCCTGCTGACGCTGGACCTGCCCGACAAGCGCAACGCGATGACGACCGAGCTGACGGCTCTGTGGGGCGAGACCGTGGCGGCGCTCAAGGGGGACCGCTCGGTGCGCTGCGTCGTGGTCACCGGGGCGGGCAAGGCGTTCTGCGCCGGGGGCGACGTCGGCTGGCTGGCCTCGGAGCCGGACGCCCGGCCGGCTGACCTGCGCGACCGGATGCTGCCGTTCTACAGCACCTGGTTGTCGCTGCGGCAGCTCGACGTGCCCTCGATCGCGGCCGTGAACGGTGCTGCCGTCGGTGCCGGCGGGGCGCTCGCGCTGTCCTGCGACATCCGGTATGCCGCCGCGTCGGCGAAGTTCACCGTGCCGTTCGCGCAGCTCGGTATGGCGGCCGGGATGGCCACGACCTTCCTGCTGCCGGAGGTCGTGGGTCTGGCGCACGCCCGGGAGCTGCTGCTGACCGGGCGGGTGCTCGATGCTGCCGAGATGCTCCGGCTGGGCCTGGCCAGTGCGGTCTACGACGACGCCGACCTGGTCGCCCGCGCGCTGGAGCATGCCGGCCAGGTGGCGTCCGGAGCCCCCGTCGCACAGCGCTTCCACAAGATCGCGCTGGCCGACGGCGGGCACGGGTCGTTCGAGGACGCCTTGCGCTGGGAGGCGCTGGCGCAGCCGGTGACGCTCGCGACGGCCGACCTGCAGGAGGGCTTGGCGGCTCGTGCGGCCAAGCGGCGCGCGGAGTTCACCGGCACCTGAACCGAGCCCTGGACACCACGGAGCCCCCCGGCGCCGGGTCCGTTCGCCTTCCCCTTGCGAACGGGCCCGGAGCGCCGGGGGGCTCCGTTGTCCGCGACGCTACGAGGCGCGTCGGCGCGCCGTCAACGGCCACCGCCCACACCCTGTGGACGACCCTGTGGACAGGGTGGGGAGGGGGAGGCGTGTCCTTGTGGACGGCCCCGACAGAGCTGTGGGGGAGCGACGGCGCGCCGGGTCGGTCGCCCTGCTGTTCCGGCGGTGTCCGGCCGGAGCGACTGTGGACAGGAAGTTTTTGGCTGTGGACGACCGGATGTGGACGACCCGATATGGGCGACCCGAGGTGGACGACCCGATCGTGGGGGGTGGGCGGGTCAGCCGGCCGGCGGGTCCTGCTCGGGAGGGCCGCCGGTGGCGTCGTCGTCCAGGGAGCCGTCGAGGTCCTTGTCCAGGTCGCGCAGCCCGGCGTCCCAGTCGGTGCCGGAGTCCTGGCCGGTGTCGACCCCCGCGACGGTGCGCGCGACGAAGGCCTCCGGGTCGTCGAGGTCCTCGGCCGACGGCAGCAGGTCCGGGTGGGCCCAGAGGGCGTCGCGGGCGGTGATGCCGCCCTGCGCGGCGACGGCCGCCCACAGCGCCGCGGCCTCGCGCAGCCGCCGGGGCCGCAGCTGCAGGCCCACCAGGGTGGCGAAGGTCTGCTCCGCCGGGCCGCCCGACGCGCGCCGGCGCCGGAGCGTCTCGCGCAGCGCCGCCGCCGAGGGCAGCGTGCTGCTCGCCGCCGCGTCGACGACCGCGTCGACCCAGCCCTCGACGAGGGCGAGCGCGGTCTCCAGGCGGGCCAGGGCGGCCTGCTGCACCGGCGTCGGTTCGAGGTCGAACAGGCCCTCGCCCATCGCCCGCTGCATCGACTCGGGGTCGGTGGGGTCGATCGCCCCGACGGCCCGCTCCAGCGCGCTGCCGTCGACCTCGATGCCGCGCGCGTAGGCGTCGACGGCGTCGAACAGGTGCGCGCGCAGCCACGGAACCGACGCGAACAACCGTTGGTGGGCCACCTCGCGCAGCGCGACGTACAGGCGCACCTGGTCGGCCGGCACCTCCAGCCCGGCGCTGAAGGCGGCCAGGTTCCTGGGCACGAGCGCGGGACGTCCGACCGGGGACAGCGGCAGTCCCACCTCGCTGGCCGAGAGCACCTCGCCGGCCAGCGCGCCCAGCGCCTGCCCGACCTGAGCGCCGAAGACGAACCCGCCGACCTGACCCATGACCCCCTGCAGCGGGCCCAGCCCGCCGCTGCCCAGCCCGCCGAGCAGGCCGGCGATCTCGGGCGGCAACCCCTCGGGCAGCCCGCCGCCCTCCAGGGCGCCGCCGAGCGCGCCTCCGAGGGCCGAGCCCATGGAGCCGACCACGCGTCCGGCCACCGGGTCGACCAGCTGGCGCCAGGCGGGGGTGGTCGAGGCGATCCAGCCCACGCGCGTCCAGGCCTGCGGGGTGCCCCCGCCGGCCGGCAGCGTCGTGACCGGATCCAGCCACAGGTCGGCCAGCCGGCACGCCTCGGCCACCTCGCGCTCCTGCGCGGCTGTGACGGGCTCGTCCTCGGCGCGGGCCAGCCCGGAGGCGACCTCGTCGGCGAGGTCCCAGTTGACCGGGCCGCCGCTCCACGACATCAGCTTCTGCATCTGAGCGAAGATGTCTCCGGCGCCACCACCGAACGGGCCGCCGGCCCCGCCGAACATCTTCGCCAGTCCGAACGGGTCGTCCGGGTCGTCGGGTCCCTCCGGTCGGTCCGACGGTCCGAAACCGAAGGGGGGCCGGGTCACGTGCGCCCCGACAGCGTTCGCAGGAGGGTGGTCCGGGTGGGCTGTCCCATGCCGGCAACGCTACGCCGCGCCCGCCCCGGAGCCGCCCGGTGGTGATGCGCCGACGGCGAACGGTCCTGGCCGTCACCGGGTCCTCGGACGGCCTCGGCCGAGCCCTGCTGGAGCGGCTGGCGGCGACGGGGACGTCGTCCGGGCCGGTGCTCGTCGGCATCGATCCGGACGGCGCGCCGGCGGGCGTGCAGTGGCGACGCCCCGACGTCCGCGACCCGCTCGCGCACCTGCGGGACGTCACGACCGTCGTCCACCTGGCGATGTCCTACGACCCCGCGACCGACGCCGGGCCGCGACGGGCGCTGAACGTCGACGGCACCGCTGCCCTGCTCGAGACGGCTCGGCTGGCCGGCGTGCGGCGCGTCGTGCTGGTCACCGGGATCGACGTCTACGGAGCCCCCGAGGGCACGCCCCTGCCGCTGACGGAGGACGCACCGCTGCTCGGCGCGCCGGACGACTCGCTGACCGGCGAGCTCGTCGAGGTCGAGCGGCTGGCCGACCACGCGGGCCGCACCGGCCTGGACGTCGTCGTGCTGCGCCCGACGGCGCTGGTCGCCGGCCCGCTCGGCGCCCACTGGGACGGCGCCCTGCTGCACCCGCTGGCGGGTCGTCGCCTGCTGGCGGTGCGGGGCGTGGAGCCGCTCTGGCAGCTGTGCCACCTGGACGACCTGCTGTCGGCGCTGGAGCTGACGGCCCACGGGGCGGTCCGCGGCGCCGCCGTCGTCGGCTGCGAGGGCTGGCTCTCGCAGCGGGAGGTCGAGCAGCTGTCCGGAAGGCACCGGCTGGAGCTGCCCGCGGCCGTGGTCGTCTCGACCGCCGAGCGGCTGCACAAGGCACGGGTCACCGCGGCTGCCCCGCACGAGATCGACCGGTTGCTGCGTCCGCTGGTCCTGGACGCCGACCGGCTGCGGGCGGTCGGGTGGGAGCCGAGGTGGACCAACCGCGACGCGCTGCTCGCGCACCTCGCGTCGAGGCCGGCGCCGCGCGGTCCGGCAGCGAGCTACACGGCCGCCGGGGCGACGGTGGCGCTGCTCGGCTCCGCGGCCGTGGTCCGGCAGGCGCGTCGCCGCCGCGGACGCTGACGCCCCCGTCGAGGTCCCCGCTGACGTCACCGTCGTCGTACGGTGCTCGCATGAGCGCGATCCGACTGCTGGCCCTGCGCGACACCCCGCTGGACGTCGCCGAGGTGCTGGCCGCGGTGGAGGACCCGGCTGCGGGGGGCGTCGTCTCCTTCACCGGCCTGGTCCGTGACCACGACGGCGGTCGTCAGGTGCGCGAGCTGGAGTACACCGCCCACCCGGATGCGCTGGCAGCGCTGCAGGCGGTGGCGGAGGCGGTGGCACGCGACCTGCCGGTGCACGCGCTGGCGGCGGTGCACCGCACCGGCGTGCTGGCGATCGGCGACGTCGCGGTCGTGGTCGCCGCCTCCGCCGCGCACCGGGAGCAGGCTTTCGAGGCGGCCCGCCGGCTCATCGACGATCTCAAGCAGACGGTGCCGGTCTGGAAGCGGCAGGTCTTCGCCGACGGCGAGCAGGAGTGGGTCGGCACCCCTTGAGGTGACCCGCGCGCCGGTGGGGCTCAGCCGCGGCCGGGCAGCGGGGGCAGGTGGTCCAGGGGCTTGTCGGGCAGGGGCGCCCACACGCACACGCCTTCCGGCGCGCGGGGGTTGTCGCCGTTGAGCTCGAGGCAGACGACCGACTGCATCTCGCGCTGGTTGGTCTCGGCCAGCGCGGGCCCGGCCAGCCCGCCGGCGAGCAGCAGGCCGCAGACGGCGGTGACGACGGTGCGGCGGCTCATCGCAGGGCTCCTGAGGTCGAGGGCTGGGAGGTCGAGGGCTGAGAGGTCGAGGGCTGGGAGGTCGGGGGTCGGGAGGACGAGGGCGACGAGGAGGCTGAGGCCGAGCAGGTCACCAGCGGGACCCCGCCCTCCAGCGGGACGGCGTCGCAGTCGACGACGTCGTTGGACAGGCCGACCTCGCGCACCCCGGACGGGTTCTCCGGCAGCCGCAGCAGGGTGACCGCGCTGGACGGAGGGGGAGCGCAGCCTCGGCCTCCGGCACCGACGACCTGGTCGCGCGCCACGCAGGTGTCGTTGAGGCCGGTACGCGCCAGCACCGCCGGTCGGCCGGCGGCGGCCTGTGCCGAGGTGGCGGACCCCGCGGGCCGGACCCGTGCGGCGGTGGTCGGGTTCGTCCCGGACGGGACGGCGCGGGCAGCGGCCTGCGTCGCTCCCACCACGCTCTCGGAGACCTGCAGGGTGCGGGCCGGTCCGTCGCCCTGGCCGGGGACGCTCCAGGGCATCGGCAGCAGGCCGCTCAGGACCCCGAGGCCGGCGACGCCGAGCACCGCCGGTGCGGCGATCCGGGTCGCGCTGCGGCGCAGCTTCTCGGCCCAGCCCAGCCCGTCGATCCAGGGCGCGAGGGCGACGAGGCCGACGGCCGGCAGCGACCCGCCGCGGGTGGCGAACTCGCGTCGCAGCGCCTTGCGCGCCCGCGACAGGGTCGAGCGCACCGCCGGCTCGGTCATCGCGAACCGCTCCGCGATGTCGTCGTAGGACAGCCCTTCGACCTCGCGCGACCAGAGCACGCTGGCCTGCCGGGCGGGCATCGCGTCCAGCGCGTCGAGCGCCAACCGGGCCTGCTCGCGGCCGACGACGACGTCGGCGGTGTCGCGCCCGGCCCGGCCGTTCTCCGGCACGTCGGCGACGTTGATGCTGCGACCGCGCACGCGCAGCCGGTCGATGACCAGACGGCCGGTCACGCACGTCGTCCAGGCGGCCAGGTCGTCCTCGGTCGCCAGGCTGGCGCGGTGTCCGTAGGCACGCAGCAGCGCCTCCTGGACGAGCTCTTCGGCCTCGTGGCGGTCGCCGAGCCGACGGGTCGCGTAGCGCTGCAGCCGCGGGGTCAGGCGCCGGACGGCGTCGTCGAAGTCGAGGGGAGCAGGATCGGCGACGGCGTGCAACCGGCGCCCAGGGCGCGGCGCACCGGCGTCACCGGCGTCGTCGGCGGGCTGGAGATCGTGGAGCACAGACATGGGCAGTCCGTTCAGACGGGGGCTGGGGGCTGCGATACCCAAGGTAACGAGCGACCTCCCCAAACCTCACGGCCTGCGCCCGACGAACCTTGGCCAGGCGCCAGATCCGCCCCCGCGACGTGCCGATCCTCCGCGGGACGACGGTGGCCGGCCTGGTCCAGCCGCCCCGGCCTGTTCGCCGGAGCGCCGTCTCGCGGTGCGGCTGCCTAGACTGGGCCGGTGTCCCGCCGCGCACTGACCCTGCTGCTGGCCGCTGTCCTGGCCGTCGTGCTGACGGCCGGTGCCACCGTCGCCCGCGTGCCCTACGTCGCCCTCGTGCCCGGACCGACGTTCAACACCCTCGGCGCCGACGGCGGCTCGCCCGTGCTCGCCATCAGCGGCCGGCAGACCTTCCCCACCGACGGGCACCTGGACCTGACCACCGTGGGCGTGCGCACGCAGCTGACCCTGGCCGAGGCGATCAAGGAGTGGTTCGACCGCGACAACGCCGTCGTCCCGCGCGAGATCATCTACCCGCCGGACAAGAGCCAGCAGGAGGTCGAGCAGGAGAACACGGTCTCCATGCAGGAGTCGCAGAGCAACGCCGTCACGGCGGCGGCACGGCAGCTCGGGTTCGTCACGGCGAAGGTCACCGTCGGCGAGATCCCGGCCGGCTCCCCGTCCACCGGCCTGCTCGCGGTCGGTGACACGATCACCTCCGTCGACGGCACGGCGATCCGCGACGCCGCAGACCTGCGCGAGCTCGTCAGCGCAGCGGCCGTGGGTACCTCGCTGCGGCTGGGCGTCCTGCGGGCCGGCGCGTCGCGCACGGTCGCGGTGACCACGGCCGCGGCGGCCGCCGACGCCGGAGCCCCGAACCGGTCGGTCATCGGCGTCTCGACCAAGGAGACCCCCGTCAAGGCACCGTTCTCGGTCGACATCAGCCTGCAGGACGTCGGCGGACCGAGCGCCGGCCTGATGTTCACCCTCGGCATCCTGGACAAGCTCGGCAAGGACTCCCTCACCGGCGGCAAGTACTTCGCCGGCACCGGCGAGATCTCCGCCGACGGCACCGTCGGACCGATCGGCGGCATCGCGCAGAAGCTCGTCGCGGCCAAGGCGAAGGGGGCGGTCGCGTTCTTCGTCCCCGCCGAGAACTGCGTCGAGGCCCTCAAGCGGCACCCGGCCGGGCTCCCGCTGGTCGAGGTCGCCTCGGTCGGCGACGCGCTCGTCGGCCTGCAGGCGATCCGCCGCGGGCAGACGCCGAAGGTGTGCGGCGCAGCCGGCTGACCCGGCCGGGGCTCACCCGAGCGGGTGACACCGCCCGCGGGTGCGGTCGAGCCGCCGCCGGGCGGACGTCGGCTCCCTAGACTCCGCGCATGGAGCCAGGGGTGCCGTTCGCGCTCCTCGGCGCGGTCGCGCTGCTCGCCGTCTCGGCCTGGGTCGCGCTGGCGGCGGTGGCTCTGGTCCGCCGCCGCAGCGCCGGTGGCTCCGCCGGGTTGCTGCTCAGCCTCGGCGCCCTGCTGCTGGCGGCCGTCGAGACGGTCACAGCCTTCCGCTTCGGTGAGTCCTCCTCGACGGTGCTGCCCGGGCTGCGCGCGCTCGGGTCGGCGCTGGTCGCAGGCGGGCTCTGGGCAGGGGCGGTCTCGCCGCGCACGGGCGGTCCGCCGACCCGGCAGCTGGTCAGCGCCGAGCCGGCCCCGACCCTGTCGATGGTGGTCGTGCCGCTTGCCGCCGGGGTCGGGCCGGCCGTGCTCTCCGCCGCCGCAGGCCTGGCCGCTGCGCTGGCTGCGCTGCGCGCCCGACGCGACGCGGTCGGGGGCCTGCTCGCCGGCGGGCTGGTGGCCGTGGCGGCCGCAGCCGGTCTGGCGGCGCGGGCCGGAACCCCCGACGGCGCCCTCACCGTCGTGCTGCTCAGGGGGGTCGGTGCGCTGCTGCTGCTGAGCGCGCTGGTGGGGCTGGCCCGGGGGAGCCTGCTGGGCAAGGTCGTCACCGCGATCCTGGCCGGGGTGCTGGTCGCGTCGACGGCTGCCGTGGCGGTGGTCGGCACGGTCGTGGCGGACGGCTACGACCGCGAGCAGGCGACGCTGGTGGCCGCCGCGGCCGACGGCCGGCAGGAGGTGCTGCAACAGACCCTGGAGCTGGCGGCGAGCCAGGCCGGCCTGGCCGCGCCGGCCTGTGCCGCGCAACCGGCGCTCTGCGCCCAGTCGGTCGCCAGGGTCTCCCAGCAGGTCGGCCTGCACGTGTTCGCCGTCCGCGTCGCGCCGGGGGGGCCCGCGACCTCGGTCGGCGGCGACCGCCCCCTGGATGCGGCCCAGCTGGTCTCGCTGGCCGCGAGCCCGGCGGTGCGGCAGGCGCTGGCCGGGGGGCCGGACCGGGTGGGAGACGCCGGTTACCCGACCAAGGTCCGCCTGGTCGGTGCCGAGCCGGCGCTGGCGCTGGTCGTCATCATCCCGGGCGGCCGTGCCACGCCGGACGCCGCCGCCACCTCGGCGTTCGTCTACGGCGTGCGGCTGGACGACACCTACGTCGGCCGCGACTCCGAGGCCGGGGACTTCCGCTTCTCGCTGCTGGTCGGCGACGACGTCCTGGCCTCCAACCTGTCCGGCCGCGAACGGACCGTGATCGAGCAGATCGCGGCGACCGCCCGGACCGCCTCAGGGGTTCCGGCCGGCGGCCTGACCGTCGCTGCCGAGGGAGACCGGCCGACGGTCCACTTCCAGCCGGTGACCGCGCTGGACGGCACCCCGGTCGGCGTCCTGGCGCTCTCGCGCGGGGCGCAGGCCGCCCTGGGCGCACAGCAGTCGGCCCTGGAGGCGCTGCTGCTCACGGCGCTGCTGGTCACCGCCGCCGTCGGGGGTGTGGCGCTGCTCGTGGGCCGCCGCACCGTCGAGCCGGTACGTCGCCTCACCGCGGCCGCGTCGCAGGTGGCGGCCGGCGACCTCACGGTGCGCACCGGCATCAGCGGCCGCGACGAGGTCGGCACCCTCTCGCGCACCTTCGACGTCATGACCGGCTCGGTCTCCCGGCTCACCGACGACCTGCGCGCCGCTGCCGCCCGGCTGGGCGCCGTCCTGGCGTCGATGTCGGACGGGCTGCTGGCTGCCGACGGGGCCGGCCTGGTCACGAGCGTGAACCGCGCCGCGCTGGCCATGATCGACAAGGAGGAGCAGCAGGTGCTGGGCCGGCCGCTGGCACAGGTGCTCGACCTGCGGGCCGGCGGTGAGCGGCTGGGGCTGGAGCCGCGCGACCGGGACGAGGCCGCCGAGGTGCACCGCGCCGACGGCACGACGGTGCCGGTCCGCGTCGCGCTCACCCCGCTCGACGACGGCGAGGGCGTCGTGCTGGTGCTGCGCGACACGACCCGCGAGCGCGAGGTCGAACGGATGAAGACCGAGTTCCTGTCCAACGTCAGCCACGAGCTGCGCACCCCGCTGACCCCCATCCGCGGCTACGCCGAGATCCTGGTCGGCCGACCGGGTCTGGCCGCCGACAAGGTGACGATGTTCGCGACGACCATCCGCGACGAGAGCATCAAGATGAACCGGGTCGTCGACCTGCTCGTCGACGTCGCGGCGCTGGAGGCCGGTCGGATGACCGTCGTGCCCCGGCGCCTCCCGGTCGCCGAGCTCGTCGACGCCCGGCTCGCGGCCTGGCGCACCCGGGCGCCGGCTCGCGCCGACGACCTGCGACGCCGGGTCGCGGCCCGCCTGCCCGACGTCTACGTCGACCCGGAGTGGGTCGGCAAGGCCCTGGACGAGCTGCTCGACAACGCGGTCAAGTACACGCCGCCCGGGGTGTCGATCACGGTGGTGGCGGCGCTGTCGCCCGACGGCGACCGGGTGCGGGTCGGCGTGCGCGACGCCGGTGCGGGCATCGCCGCTGCCGACCAGGAGCTGCTGTTCTCCTCCTTCGAGCAGGTCGACGGCTCCGCCACCCGCCGGGTCGGCGGGCTGGGTCTCGGGCTGTCGTTCGTCCGACGCCTCGCGCAGGACGCCGGCTTCCCGCTCACGGTGACCTCCGCCCCGGGCAAGGGCGCCGAGTTCTCGCTGGACCTGCCGCCCGCCGAGGCGGACTCGGTCGACGCCCCGCCGAGGCGCCGCGCCCGTCGCGGCTGAGCCTGCGCCGGGGTTCAGTCCTCCAGCGTGGCCAGCAGCGCGGCGGACAGCCCCGGCGCGAGGTCGGCTCCGGTCACGCGTTCGTCCAAGCCCGGCTCGCCGTCGGGCCCGGGGGCCCCGCGCAGGCGCAGCACGCACGCCTGGCTCCCGTCGCGGGTGACCCCGACGACCATCCGCACCTCGCGCCGCTCCGGGTGCTCGGCGGCAACGGCGCCCGGGTCCTCCGCGCCGTCCAGGGCGTCCTCGGCGGCAGGCGGCAGCACCAGCACCTCGTGCGCCAGCACGACCCCGAGCACCTCGGCGCCGAAGACCAGCGACGCGAGCTGCTCGTCCAGGGGCGCGTCGCCGAGCGGCTCCTGCAGCACCGGCGTGAGCGAGGACGGGTCACCCGCGAGCAGGCCCATCGTCGCGGCGAGCTGGGGTTCGGCGCGCAGCAGGTCCTCGGTCGGGACGAGGGCGAACAGCTGCGCCGGCTGGTCCCAGCCGGCCTCGGCGACGTGCCCCTCGACCTCACCGACGACGGACTGCAGCGGGCTGGTGAGCGGATCCATGCCCTCAGTCTCGCCGGTGCCGCCCGGCCCGCGCGCAGCGGGAGGAACCCTGGCACCTGTGGTTGGGTTGGACAGGAGAGATCGTCGACCTCTGACGACCCGCGCGCCGATGACCAAGAGCTGAGGATCCACCTTGTCCGTCCGCACCCCGACCACCGGGCTGCCCGGTCGACCTCGTCTGCTGGGCCCCGTCCTGGTGGTCCTTGCGGTCCTGCTGCTGCTCGGCGGGCTGTTCGTCTCGATCTACACCGACCTGCTGTGGTTCCGCAGCGTCGACTTCACCACCGTGTTCACGACGGTCCTGCGCACCAAGCTGCTGCTGTTCGTGTTGTTCGGCCTGCTGATGGCGCTGGTGGTCGGGGCGAACGTCGCGATCGCCTACCGGGTCCGTCCGCCGTTCCGGCCCATGTCGCTGGAGCAGCAGAACCTCGAGCGGTACCGGATGGCGATGGAGCCGTTCCTGCGGCTGGTGCTCA
Organism: uncultured Actinomycetes bacterium; assembly: GCA_963784675.1. Lineage (GTDB taxonomy): Bacteria > Actinomycetota > Actinomycetes > Mycobacteriales > SCTD01 > SCTD01. The sequence goes on along the minus strand of CAWASE010000025.1, from coordinate 6,720 downwards.
TCGGCGGCAGCAGCGTGTTCGGCCTGTTCGCGGGGCTGTCGGCGTCCGCGCGCTGGGAGACGTGGCTGCTGTGGCGCAACGGCTCGGGCTTCGGCCAGGTCGACGCGCAGTTCGGTCGCGACATCTCCTACTACGCCTTCACCTATCCCTTCCAGCGCTTCCTGCTGGGCTTCCTGCTGACGGCGCTGGTGCTGTCGCTGCTGGCGTCCGCGGCGACGCACTACCTGTTCGGCGGGCTGCGGGTGCAGACCGTGGGCGAGAAGGTCAGCCCGGCGGCCCGCGCCCACCTGTCGGTGCTGCTGGGGCTGTTCGTGCTGGCCAAGGCGTTCGCCTACTACCTGGACCGCTTCGGGCTGAACTTCTCCCAGCGGGGCGTGGTGCAGGGCGCGTCCTACACCGACGTGAACGCCGTGCTGCCCGCCAAGAACGTGCTGATCGGCATCGCGGTGGTGTGCGCGCTGCTGTTCTTCGCCAACATCTTCTTCCGCAACATGCTGCTGCCGGGTGCGGCCCTCGGCCTGCTGGTGGTGTGCGCGGTGGTCATCGGCGGGATCATCCCGGCCTACACCCAGCAGTTCCGGGTCAAGCCCAACGAGCCGCAGCGTGAGCGCGACTTCATCGCCCGCAACATCGAGGCGACCCGGCTGGCCTACGGCATCGACGACGCGATCAGCACCCCCTACAAGGGCGAGCAGAGCGCGACGGTGGAAGAGCTGCGCGCCGACACCGGCACGATCCCGAACGCCCGGCTGCTGGACCCCAACGTCCTGCCCCCGACCTTTGAGCAGCTGCAGCGCATCCGCACCTACTTCGGGGTGGGCAGCCCGCTCGACGTCGACCGGTACACGATCGACGGCAAGACCCAGGACTACATCGTCGCGGCCCGCGAGGTCGACCAGTCGAACCTGAACTCTGCCCAGCGCAACTGGGTCAACGAGCACCTCGTCTACACCCACGGCAACGGCTTCATCGCCGCGGCGGCCAACGCTGTCGACAGCGACGGGCAGCCGGTCTTCAGCGTCGGGGGCGTACCCAGCTCCGGACCGAACGGGTCGAAGTCGCCGATCGACATCGACCAGCCGCGGATCTACTTCGGCGAGCTCTCGCCGACCTACTCCGTGGTCAACACCGCCCAGGGCGAGGTCGACGGGCCGGAGATCGACGGCCAGCAGCAGACCGTCAGCTACGACGGCAAGGGCGGCGTGCAGCTGTCCAACATCTTCCGCAAGGCCGTCTACGCGATGAAGTTCCGCGAGCCGAACCTGCTGCTGTCGGGCGCCATCAAGAGCGAGTCGCGGATCCTGGACATCCGTACGCCGCGCGACCGGGTCCAGAAGGTCGCGCCGTTCCTGGAGCTCGACAGCGACCCGTATCCCGCGGTGGTCGACGGCAAGCTCATCTGGATCCTGGACGCCTACACGACCTCCTCCGGCTACCCGTACGCCCAGCGCACCGTGCTGGGCAACGCCACCGCCGACAGCCAGCAGCTCGGCCGGTTGCCGCAGGAGGAGATCAACTACATCCGCAACTCGGTCAAGGCCACCGTCGACGCCTACACCGGCGACGTCACGCTGTACCAGTTCGGCGACCGCGACCCGGTGCTGGAGACCTGGAGCAAGGCCTTCGACGGCATCCTGCAGCCCGAGAGCGCGATGTCGGCCGACCTGAAGGCGCACCTGCGCTATCCGGAGGACCTGTTCAAGGTCCAGCGCGAGCTGCTGACGCAGTACCACGAGCAGGACCCGGCGGCCTTCTACTCCAAGGAGGACTTCTGGGACGTCCCGCGCGACCCGGCCGATGCGGTCAACCGCGCCGCCAACGCCCAGGACGGCACCACCCAGGCCGCGACCGGCCTGGCCGCGGCCCTGGCGCAGGGACAGCCGCAGCCGCCGTACTACGCGCTGCTGCAGTTCCCCGGTCGGCCCCGGTCGGCCTTCTCGCTCTCGACGTCGTTCGTCGCGCTCGGCCGCCCGAACCTGACGGCGTTCGCGTCCGTCTCCTCCGACCCGGAGGACTACGGCCAGATCCGGATCCTGGAGCTGGACGCCGACGACCTCGCCGGTCCCGGTCAGGTCGCGAACCAGTTCCTCACCAACGCCGACGTCGCGAACGCGCTGTTCGCGCTGCGCCGCAACGGCACCAACCTGACCGTCGGCAACCTGCTGACCCTGCCGGTCGGTGGCGGGCTGCTGTACGTGCAGCCGGTCTTCGTCCAGGCCAGCGGTGGCGAGAGCTTCCCGACGCTGCAGCGGGTCATCGTCAGCTTCGGCAAGGACACCGCGTCGGCGCCGACCTTGCAGGCGGCGCTCGATGCGCTGTTCGGCGAGGGTGCGGGGGCGACCGTCGGCGACGCGTCGCCGGCACCGACGGCTTCCTCGTCCCCGGGAGCGTCGCCGGCGCCGGCGGCGAGCCCGGCCGCCGACACGCTCGCGTCGGTCACCGCCCAGGCCGATGCGGCGTTCCGCGAGGGTCAGGATGCGCTCAAGCGCGGTGACTTCGCCGCCTACGGAGCGGCGCAGGCCAAGCTGCAGGCGGCCCTCAACCGGCTCGTGGCGCTGACGGGTTCGGCGTCCGCGGCGTCACCGAGCGCCTCGCCGGCCCCGGCTCCCTCGCCCGCCGGCTGAGCCGTGGCGGCCCTGCACCTGCGCGGCCCGGTGCTCGTCGGACCCGACGAGACGGTGGCGCAGGCGTGGGTGCTCGACGGGCGGGTGACGTTCGACCGGCCCGCCGGTGACGTCGACGTGCTCGAAGGCTGGGTGGTGCCGGGACTCGTCGACGCGCACAGCCACATCGGCCTCGGACTGCACGGAGGGGTCGACGACGCCACGGCCGAGCAGCAGGCTCTCGACGACCGCGACGCCGGCGCGCTGCTGCTGCGCGACGCCGGCTCGCCCGTCGACACCCGCTGGGTCCAGGCCCGCGCCGACCTGCCGGTGCTGGTGCGGGCGGGGCGTCACGTCGCCCGTACCAGGCGCTACCTCCGCGACTATGCCGACGAGGTCGAGCCGGACGGGCTGGTCGAGGCGGTGCGGACGCAGGCGCTGGCCGGCGACGGCTGGGTGAAGCTGGTCGGCGACTGGATCGACCGCTCGGTCGGCGACCTCGCGCCGTGCTGGCCGGTCCCGGAGGTCACCGCGGCGATCGCGGCGGCGCACGAGCTCGGCGCCCGGGTCACCGCCCACTGCTTCGGCGAGCAGGCACTGGTCGAGCTCGTCGCCGCGGGCATCGACGGCATCGAGCACGGCTGCGGGCTGACCGCCGAGAGCGTGAGCGCCTGCGCCGAGCGGGGCGTCGCCGTGGTCCCGACGCTCGTCAACATCGCGACGTTCCCCGCCATCGCCGCCGGCGCGGAGAAGTTTCCTGCCTACGCCGCCCACATGCTCGACCTGCACGCCCGCCGCTACGGCACGGTCCGCGACGCCTACGAGGCGGGCGTGCCGCTGTTCGTCGGCACCGACGCGGGGGGATCGCTGCCGCACGGGCTGGTGGCGCAGGAGATCCAGGAGCTGGCGGTTGCCGGCCTCCCGCCCGCTGCAGCGCTGGACGCGGGCTGCTGGGCGGCGCGCCGGTGGCTGGGCTTCGACGGGCTCGTCGAGGGTGCGCAGGCTGACCTGCTGGTGCTCGACGCCGACCCGCGCGAGGATCTGCGCACGCTGCTGTCACCCGTCGCCGTCGTGCTCAGAGGCGCAGTCGTCGCTCGCAGGTGAGAGTCGCCGCAGGCTGGGGAGGCTGGCGCGATGGAGCACGAGCGGCTGCTGGCCGCGACGCGTGAGGCACGCCGCCTGGCAGCGCGCACCGCGCAGCTCCGGCTGGAGATCGCCGAGACCGAGGACGAGGTCGTCCGCGTCTTCGAACAGCTGGCGCAGGATCATCCAGAGCGAGCGGAGCGCCTGCTGCGGCTGGCGGCCGAGGCGCGCGCCTTCGCCGCCTCCGAACGGGGTGAGCCGCCGCCGGGGCAGGACGAGGCCGGGGAGCCCTGACCGGGCCCGCGGTTGTTTGCAGGGGGTCCGAACGTCGTCTAGGCTTGCCTCACCGACGCGGGGTGGAGCAGCTCGGTAGCTCGCTGGGCTCATAACCCAGAGGTCGCAGGTTCAAATCCTGCCCCCGCTACAACGCAACACCGCAGGTCAGGGCCGCGAGGGAACTCGCGGCCCTTCCTGGTTTCTCCACTCGTTTGCTGAGATTTTGCCGTGGCTGCTCGCGCCGCAGCCTCCACACGCTGGATACTCGCTTGAGCAGGCTGGAACGGGCTGGAGCCTCCCCACCTAGCGTCAATCGCGGCGGCGCAGCCAGGGTCGTAAGGGGCACGGCCAACATGGCGTCAACGTCAGCGTTCGGCTGGCCTTGCCTACCTGGCCAGGTAGCAGCCGGGTCGCAGGTCCTCTACGTCATTCAGGCGTATGGTCGTCGGAGCCTTCGAGGTGGATCATCGGCCTAGACCTGGGCCTGAGCGACGGCTAGGACTCCTCGAAGCCGGACTGCTCGAACTTCAGCGTGTTGCATTCTCGGAGACCGTGCTGACCTTGGATTCATCAAAGCCGATGTACTCGTCGCTTCGATCTCCATCCGTACGGTGAGTGTGACCCCTGGTGTCGTAGGTGCGAGACACTTCGTCAGAGACCTTCTTGAAGTCCACCGCGTAGCGATCCGGGTTCAGCTTCTTGGTCCCGAAGAACCGCTTCTTCGAGGTGCGGCTGGGAACACCCCGGTTGGCCTTCCTTGACGAAGCAGACTTGTCGTCGGGAGCCGCCTCGCCTTCTGGAGCTCCGCGTTTGCCGTCTCGGGCTCGCTGGCCTCCTGAGTCCCGGTCGAGCTGCGCCGCCGCGCGTGGTCGCACGATCAAGCGTGAGTCGCGTGACCGATCGGCAGCTGACCCTTTCATCCGGGACCAGAGTCCGACGTACCGCCGGCTGTCTCGTCGTAGCCGTCGGCGAGCGCGAAAGCGTCGGTCTGCCAGATCATCGGCAGGTCGAGGATGCCCTCGTCCAGCACTCGCGGTCTCGCAGCCGGGGCATGTACGGGTACTTGCTGTACAGCCCCCAGAGGTCACCGAGGAAACGTGCCCGGCCTTCCAGATCTGGGGCACCGTGCCGATAGCCAGCCGGATCGTAGAGGCTGCCTGCCGTTTCGAGAGGTCTCCGTCGTTACCAAGTCGGCGTGAGACTCGCTCAGCTAGCGCGGCCGACTGACCCTCGACCTTGCTCTCCCGAATCGGAAAGGCGCACCCGGGTCAGGTTGGGCCGGCACAAGCGCCCAGGTGAAGGTCTGGAGCAGCCGTGATGTCACCGTCTGGTCCGCCTGTACCTGACGCTGGGATGCCTGGTTCTTCTGGTTCTGGGTTAGGTCGAGGTCGGCCTCGTTCGCCAGAACGTGAGTCCATCCGAGGTAATCGCGAGTGGCACGTGTCCAGCTCCTCCAGACGCGCCTCGTCGGCAGCCAGGTAAACCACCATGTTGCGGTGGGTCCGGTTGGAGCTCCCCCGGTGTCTCCGTCGCCTTTTGAGCGAACGTCTTGGCTGCCGACTCCCCGCCCGCTTATGCGCCACCTTGGGATGAAGGATGATCAGCCGAGCCTCATCCGTGTCGGGATGTCCGCGTTCGTCCTCTGGACACACGTGCACGCCGGCGAAGTCGCCGCGAGTGCGGCCCTGGCCCTGTAGGCGGCGAACGATCTCGGCCCAGACGTCTTCCTGGTGGAGGCGCTCGGCCTGGTCCTTGGCTGTTCGGGTGATGTTGGCCTGGACGTCGTACCAGTACTTGCCAGACCCGGAGTAGAAGTAGGTCGCACGGTCGCCAAGTTGCGTTAGCGCGGAAGTGGAAGTTTCCGGGTACGTCCCCAGGCACTGCGGTTCCGAGGAAGACCCGCTGCGTCTCGATGCCCTTGTGCGCGGACCGGCGCGATTGTTGGCGCGGCGCCGAAGAACACTGTCCGCGCGAGCCGCTTGGTGAGGGCCCGCTGGCCGAAGAGGGGCTTCGCTTTGTCGATGCGGGCCGGCTCCGAATTGGGCCCGTCGACGTCTGCGTCGATGATCGGCCTTCCAGGAGTCCTGGAGGTACTGGGTCAGCTCGAGTTGACGTTCGCGGTCGCCAGCGGAATGGAGCCCGGGCATGATCACGGGCGATGGTCCTCGCCCGGCCACAAGCGCGTGGATCACGGTGCTCATCAGCCGCAGCACGCCGCGGGTCCGCTGGAAGCGTTCGAGCGAGGACCACTCCTCGTAGAGCCGGTCGAAGAGCTCCGGGTGGATCGGGTAGGTCCGCTTGATCCGGTCTTCGTACGCCGAGTCCCGCGCCTCCCGCGGGAAGTCATCGGTGTACTTGCGGTACATCTCCACGAAGGCTGCGCGTCGTCCGCCGATCGATGGCCAGCGCCGCGGCATCGGGCTTGACGAAGAGCCGCTGCTTGACGATGTGGTAGGCCTCGTCGGACGAGGCCGGCCGCCATTGGTCGGCCACCCGCCTTACGACGTTCTGCAGCCGGCGAAGGGCCTCTCGCCGTTGCGCCTCCGACCTCCTCCGTGTTTCCGACGCGCTCTTCGGAATCGTCCCCTGTCTCGGAGGCGGGGATCGAGATCGCCAGCAGACATCCGGTGGTGCCCTTTACTGCCTCGGTGAGCGACTGGGCGAAGGTGAACTGGTCGTCGAAAGTCCCGGCGGCCAGGTCGTCGCTTCCCACCAGGGACGTGCGTAGGCGACCCACTCGTCGATCAGGATGACCGCA
>CAWASE010000024.1:0-66685 GCA_963784675.1 uncultured Actinomycetes bacterium | reverse complement strand
GTGAGCGACTGAACCGGCCACCTGACCCGAAGCCTTGGCCAGGCCCCGAGCTGTCACAGATTCAACAGGTAGGCACCTACCTTCGCGGCCGCGCTCGGAATGCGAGTGTCGTCAACGCTGCACCAAGCACCATGCCGACCGCGGCCACTCCCGTGAACCAGTGAGCCTCCCGGCCAACCGCCAGGGCGACTTGCACACCCATGTTCAACGTCAGAAACAAGTAGAGCTTCCACAGGTGAGGCCGGTCGGCCCAGGCGCTGCGTTCCTTCGCCCAGGCCCGTGCTGCCCGCCCGCCCTGCTTGGTCACCGGCCGAGGTTAATGCCGGCCGGTGCAGTTAGGGGTGCGCGCTCGGGAACGGCACTTCCCGGTGGCCGCTGCCGCCGCCTTCGACCGTGACCCTCTGCGAGGATGAGGTGTGGAGAGCGTTCCTTGGCCAGGCCCCCGTCGCAGCGTTGAGGCACTCGCGGCCAGCCGGGGGCGAGCCGCGGTTGTGGATGGCTGCCTTGACCTGCTCGCCGGGCGTGAAGTGGATGGTCATCTCATCTTCGGCCTCGGTGGGCCGCCTGCCGGATGGGCTGTCTACGGCGGGGCCTCCGGACCGGACTACTGGCTGCGCGTTTGGGCGCTACGGGGACTCCTGTGGCTGTGGGATGACGTGGCCATAGGCGCAGTAGAGGATGCACTGACCGACGAGGCGTGGCGCGTTCGGGAGATGGGCGCGAAAGTCGTAGGCCGACATCTACTCGACGCGGCTCTGCCGACCGTGGTCGGTCTCCAGCGGGATCCCGTGACCCGTGTTCGGCAAGCAGCACAGCGGGCGGTGGTCCGGCTCACCAGCAACGCCAAGTAGTCCCCTCGGCGTCTCCGCAACACCGCTGATGGCGGCGTCGTGAACTACCGCAAATGCCGGTTCCCGGTGGTCATGCGCAGCCGGCTGGCGGCCACCTGAAGTAGACCTTGGTGAGCGCCCCCGCCCCGTGATCGGCACGCCCAGCCGGCGAGCCATACCGGGCGGGCAAGCACGCCCCTTCCACAGGACGGGCGCCATCGTGGCCGTGACGGGCTGCTTGACCGCACGACCGGGCCGCGCGATCAGTGGCATCTTGTGGCGATCCACCGAGGCGGGCCGCCGGTCGCGCGAGCGACAACATGCACGTGATCGAGGTCTGGTCCCGACCTTGGTACCTATGGCAGCAGGTCGAGGTACTTCTTGCGGGCCGGCATGGCATGAATGACCATCTCGTCGCCCCTCTCAAAGACCAGGACCACGGTCTCCAGCAAGCGGGCCGCGGTGTCGAAGCCCAAGCGCAGTTCGCGGCGGGGAGGGCCGTCGTCCAGTGGCTCGATCCACAGCGACCACTCTGCCGCCTGGATCGCGTCCAGCGTCGAGATGCCGTGCTTGCGCGCGCTCGCGTGGACTTTCACGCAGCGAAGTGGCCCAGCGCGGCACGGATCGCCTCGGACCTGGTCATCTCGTTCCGGGCCGCCGCCTCGTCGAGAGCGTCGAGCTCCTCGGCGGTCAGCCGAACGGCCACGACCTGCATCGGTTCCGCCCCACGACCAGGGCGCCCACGACCCCGGCGCTTCAGAGCGTCGACGTCGAAACCGGCTTCGGCCTCATCGGCCCACTGCTGCACCTGCTCGTCACTCACCACCCGAATACCGTATGACGAAAACAACGGCAGCGCCAGAGTCGGATACGACCTTGTCAGCGGCGGCCGCGGTGCCTTGGCCGTCTTCGCGCCTCAACCTCGTCCAGAGATCGGCTCCGGCGCACCCGGATGGCTCACGCCGCTCGCACGAGCCCGGCGCGAGCACGCTCACCCCCTTCCTGCCGCAGCGTGGCCATCCCAGCGCGCCCGAATGGCCACCCACGCAAACAACCACAACGCACGACACGAGCCCTCAGAAGCAGGCCACGGAAGGCAACAGCACCAGCCGACCGCGCTAAAGGCCTTGCTGGACGAACAGGCCCACCCGTGCGAAGGGAAAACCAGATCAGCGGCACACACTTGCATCGCCGGTGGGCGCGCCCGAGACTCCTCGGTATGGCCCTCGCCGACAGCATCCCCATCACGGGCGTCCACCGTGACGTCTCCTAGAGGCGAGCGCCGGTCGTGGCCGCTGACCTCGATCGACTGCACGGCCCTGTGAGCGGCCGGCACCAACTGCCGCTTCGCCTCGACGCCTCCGCCCGCACCGTCCTGGACTTCGCTGACGCCGCCGAGCGTGCAGAGGGCTACCAGCTCGTACTGCTCGAAGCCCGCGACGTCGCAGACCTCGAGCAGTGGTTGGACCGCGACGAGCTCGTCCGGCTGTGGCCGGAGCTGTTCCTGCCCCGGGAGCTTCGCCGGGCCTGGCAGACGCAGCACGCTGACCTTGCCGCCGCAGGTGCAGGACCCCTCGTTCCCTCGGCGTAAGCGTGGCCGTCGAGCCGCTGGCTTCCGCATCGCTCACGTGGCCCTTGCCGTCGCGCAGGACCACGGGTTCGCCCTTGCCGGTGGCAATGCCCTCGCGGCGCATGGCGTCCTCAGTCGCCCGACGGAGGACGTCGACCTGTTCAGTCCCCTTGCCGGTAGTCCTGCCCGGGTCCTGGCCGGAGTGGTGACGGCACTGCGGGAAGACGGCTTCGACGTGCAGGTGCTGCGCGGCCCTGACGGCGGCGGCGACGTCGTCCAGGTGGCGGTCACCCGCAACGACCGGCAGGTCCGGGTCGACCTCGGTCGCGACTGGCGCGCACAGGACGCCGTCCTGCTCGACGTCGGTCCGGTCCTGCACCTCGACACGATGCGATCGGCGGCGAGGCGACCGCGCTGCCGGGACGCGGTCTGCCGCGCGACTCCACCGACATCGCCGCCGCGCTGCAGCACCGGACGCGGGCCCGGATCCTCGAGCTGGCGTTCGCCCGAGACCCCGGCCTCCCTGCCTCCGACGCCGCTCTGGTCGTCCGGCGCCGGGACCACCTGCCCGATGCACCGTTCCGCCGGTACGGCTTGTCGGACTCAGACGTCGCCGCCGTCAGGAACGCCTTCGCCGGCTGGCCCCGGGACGGGACCCAGGATCATGAAGCCGACGCCGCCCATGCCGCCGCGCGAGCCCCGGACACACCGTGAGGCTGGCAGCCTAACTGGCAGCCTACGGACGAAATCTCCGCGGATCCGAGCGGATGCCGGCGGACCGCACACCACCTCTGACCTGCACGTATAGACGCCTACGGATGCTTGCGGACACCGTCCTACGGCTCTGAAAAGCGTGGGGTCGGCGGTTCGAGCCCGCCCCTGACCACTGGTTCGCACTTCGTCTGACCTGCGGTTGTGACGAATCCGCTGCGGTCCGGTCGGCGGTGGACGCGACGGGATCGCCGGTGTCCAGCGGGCGCCGGCTATGAGCCGCGCAAGCTCGGGGGCGCATCTCCGCGGACGCAAAGCCCAGGACATGCGGGTGGGCGCCGAGCAGCCATGCCCTCCTCTTCCGGCCAATGCCCGCCCGCCACGGTGACACCGACCCGCACGCCGACGTCCGACGGGAGGCGACTGTGGACAACCATCCGCCCGGTCGGGCGCGCAGACTCCACAGGCAACCGGTTAGCCCTTCGGCCGCGATGCGACGGTACGACCCGATGCGCACCGACGCCAGCTCACCGGAGCGCCGCAGCTCGTCGACCTTCGACCAGCCGATGCCCAGGCCGAGGAAGCCTCCACCGGGGTGCGCAGCAGCTTGTCCACGACGACCTGCACGGTCACGAGCGATCCGGACGCCCGGCCACGAGAGCGGCGAGGTTGCCGGACCTTGCCCGCGGTCCAGCCGGCGTCGCGAACGCGGGCAACAGCGCCGACAAGATCGTCCCTGGACCGGGCAAGCCTGGTTGTGGCAGTTGCGCGCACCCTGACCGGTGCGACCGAGTGCTGCTGTGCCCCTTACCCAGATCGTCGATGTCGGAGCACCCTCTCGACGCTGCGCAGTTCCAGGAGGCCAACCGACGCGCGATAGCCCTCCTGGCTGACGACCGGGTGGCGCCGCCGGAGGCTGGTCCACACTTTCGGCATGACTCTTGCCGAGACGGAGCGGTTCCTCGCCGGCCACCGGGTGGTACGGGCCGGCAGGTGTCCTCGCGACCGTCCTGCTGGGAGGCGGGCTGCTGCTGTCCCACGGCATGCGGGCAGCGTTCACGACGGTCCGCCCCCCGTGGTGCGGGGGGCGTCCGTCGTGCTGGCCGTGATCGCCAGCGTGCTCCTGCTGACCGCGCCGCCGGCCGCCGCTGAGGAGGCGCGCTTCGTCGGTCAGCAGTCGCTGGGCGGCCGTGGCGTGGAGCTCACCCTTGCGACGTCGGCGTTCGCCGCCGAGACCAAGGTCCGCGTCTTCCTGCCGGTCGACTACGACGCCGACCCGACCCGGCGTTGGCCGGTGACCTATTACCTGGCAGGCACCAACCACGACCAGCGCAGCTTCGACGAGCAGTACGACGGCGAGCGGCTCACCCGCAACTTCCCGTCGATCGTCGTCGTGCCTCGCGGCGACTCCGGCTACTGGAGCGACTGGTTCAACAGCGGTGCCGGCGGTCGGCCGCAGTACGAGACGTTCGTCGTCGATCAGCTGCTCCCGCTGATCGACCGCACCTTCCGGACGACAGCGACGCGACAGGGGCGCGCGATGATGGGCGAGTCGATGGGCGGCTACGGCACGCTGATGCTCGCCGCTCGCCACCCTGACCTGTTCGCCGCTGCCGCCAGCATCTCGGGTGCCGTCGACAGCAACACCGCGGCCGTGAGCGCGGCGGTCTCCGGCAGCCCGCTGCTGCAGGGCGGCCAGGTCGACGCGATCTACGGCCCGAGAGCGACGCAGGAGGTGCGTTGGCGCGGCCACAATCCTTGGGACCTCGCAGAGAACCTCCGCACCGTCGACGTGCAGGTGCGCACGGCGAACGGCATCCTCGACCCCCAGCTGGGCGAGGGTCCCGCCGACGCCCCAGGGTGCGCCCTGGAGCGCGGCGTCCACGAGGCGAGCGTGAGCCTGCACACGCGCCTGGACGAGCTGGGCATTCCGCACGAGTGGCGCGACTACGGACCCGGTTGCCACAGCGTCCCGAACTTCCAGCGCCAGATCAACGACTCCGTCGCCCGGTTCACGCACGTGCTGGGCCGTGCGAAGGATCCGCAGACGATCGGACATGTGGCCGTGGAGCCGGCGATCGACGTCTGGGGGTGGCAGGTGCGCAGCGACCCGCGGCGCGCACTGGAGTTCCTCCGCCTGCGGGATGCCGACCGTCGCGGCCTGACGCTCAGCGGGTCCGGCTCGACGACGGTGACCACGCCCGCCTTCTTCGCGGGCACCCGCGCTGTCGCCGTCATCGGGGCCGGCGCGGCCCTGCAAGCGACTCCGGACGCCGCCGGGCGTCTCACCTTCCAGGTCGACCTCGGGCCGGCCAACGCCGGTCAGCAGTACGCACCCGGCACGCAGACGCCGGTGGTCACCAAGAAGGTCCAGTTTCGGCCCAGCGGTGCTGCGGCGACGCCCATCGCGGCAACCAACGACAGCGACGACGCCCTACGCTCTCGACCCGCCGCCGGACAGCGGCTCGCGGCCACGGGTAGCCGCATGTCGTTCGTCTGGTGGGCGACCGCCCTCCTGCTCGGCGCAACCGTGGTGGCGAGGCGGCGGCGTGCGGGTCGTCACGTGACGGACCGTGGCCTCTAACGCACCCGCTCTCCCGGCACCGGACCACGCGCGCGCCAGCGAAGGCGGCCTCCGTCGCGTCACCACACGTTCGGTTCGGCCAGAGGCTCGTCCGCTGCGGATCGCGGGCACTGCTTCGGAGGTCGGTCTACGACTGAGTGTCGAGGGCCCCTCATGGTCGGGGTATCGCCACCGCCGCGGCAGCAGAATCCTTCGTCCCGGCAGTGAGTCAACTGCGTCCGGGCATCAGCCCGCGGCCGCGGCCGCCAGCACCTGGTTCACGGCGTGCGCGAAGGCCTGCTCGTCCGTCTGCGCCGGTAGGGCCTGCAGCGCGTCCAGCAGCGCGAGGTCCTGCTCGTCCGCCGCCGCGCGCATCCGGCCCAGCAGCTCGGCCGTCGTCGCCGGCTCGTGAGCGCGGGCCCGCCAGATCAGCGCCGCCCCGGACACCAGCAGGACCAGCCCCTGGTACGCGGCGCGGACCTGCTCCGGCGTGAGCCCGAGGTCGGCGAGCAACCGGAGCTCGAGCATCGCGAGCTGCGCCGCCTGCACCGACGTCTCCAGGCCGGACGTGCCGTCGAGCAGCGCGGGATGCCGGACGCCGAGATCGCGCAGCTGGGTGAGCAGGCTCAGCAACCGAGCCGGGGCCGGCAGACCCTCGTCCACGACGACCTGGGTGCGCAGGTGCTCCGCCAGCAGGACGAGCAGATCGTCCTTGCTCTGCACATGGTTGTAGAGAGCCATCGGAGTCACTCCGAGCCGCACCGCGACCTGGCGCATGGACACCCGTTCGATCCCGAGCTCGTCCAGGACCTGCTCGGCCGCCCGCGCGACGGTCGCCGGAGTCAGCCCTTTGCTCCGCGTGTCGCGGAGCTTGGACGTGGCCCCGACTACCTGCCCGTTGACGTCCGCCGCTGCCACTGTCACACTCCATATACGCCGTATATCGTACGGATGGCTAAGGGGACTGGACCATGATGCCGCTCCGCTCGCGCGTGCTGTTGCTGGCCCTCCTCGCCTCGCTCGCGGGGTGCGGGACCACGGTCCCGGTGGGCGCCGCCCGGACCGACGCCCTGACCGGTGACGGACTCGGCGGATCGAACGCGGCGAGCAGCGACGGCGTCGACGTCGACGCCGCCACGGGCGAGGCCTCGAGCGGCCTGGGCACGTCCGGCTCCGCGGGGAGCAGCGACAGCGCACCGGAGCAGACGGGCGCACAGTCACCACCCGCTGCCGCTGGAGCGCGGGGCTCGGTCACGACGACCGGCACCGGCACGGGCTCGACGCTGGGGAAGAGCCGACCGCAGACCGGCACCGACCGGTCACCGGTGCGCGTCGGGGTCCTGTACCTGGACGGCGCGGACGCTGCTGCCAGCAACCTGGGCATCTCCGGGCTGAGCACCGGCGACGCCTGGGCGCAAGCGAAGGCCGTCACCGCGCACCTGAACGCCAGCGGCGGTCTGGCCGGTCGCCGGATCGACCTGCGCAAGGGACGCATGGACGCGGCCAGCGCCGTCTCGGACCCCGAGCAGACCTACGCCGCCGCCTGCGCGAGCCTGACCCAGGACGAGAAGGTCACCTACGTGGTGAGCTACGTGAACCTCACCGCCGCCCGGCTGGCCTGCTACGCCAAGCGCAAGGTGACCGTCCTCGACGACCAGTCGGCCGTCGTCGACAGCGCGGGAACGACGTACTCCCACACCTTCGCCGGGCCCGGTGAGCTCGCGCTGGGCCGGACCGGCCAGGAGCTCGTCGACGGCCTCTGGCGTACCGGGTGGCTCACCGGCAGCAGCAAGGTGGGCATCCTCGTCCCCGACACCCCGGACGGTGCCGAGAGCGAGACGCGCTACCTGGTGCCCGCTCTCGCGGCGCACGGGCTGAAGGCTGTCACCTTCCGGGCGACCGGCGCCTCCTCCGCCAACAGCACCGTCCTGCGGTTCCGCAGCGCCGGGGTGGACCGCGTGATCCCCCTCGGCCAGAGCCCGCTGTTCGTCATGAATGCCGCTGAGTCGCAGGGCTACCGGCCCTTCTACGCGATGAACTCCGGCTTCGGCCCCGGTGCGCTGCTGGAGACCGCGGCGCCCAAGGCGCAGCTCAAGGGTGCGGCCGGGATCGGCTGGAGCAAGTTCCTGGACATCGGGGCCGGCACCCGACCGCCCGCCTCGAGCCCCAACGAGACGCTGTGCTTCGACCTGATGCGCAAGGCCGGGGAGCAGAGCACCAGCGCCACGACCCAGGCTTTCCAGCTGTCGCTGTGCAACGTCCTGATGTTCCTCAAGGCCGGGGCGGACCGGTTCGGTGTCACCCCGGACCTGCTCGACACCATCGCCACGAGAGGCTTGGTCTTCCCGCCCGCGGACACCTACGCCATCACGATGCGGCCCCGGCGCGCCGACGGCGTCGCGGCCTATCGCGACGTCGTGTTCGAGGACGCCTGCTCCTGCTTCCAGTACGTGGGCGGCGAGCATGCGACGCGATGAGCCTGGCTCGGTCCTGTCCAGGAACGACCTCCACACCTGGACCGCTGCCGAGCAGCTACGAGCGCTGCGTGCTCGCCAGATCACGTCCACGGAGCTGACCGAGCACTACCTGGACCGGATCGACAGGCTGGATGCAGGGCTGGGCTGCTTCGTCACCGTCACCGCCGAGCTGGCGCGCACCGAGGCCGCGCGCGCCGACGAACGGCTCGCCCGCGGTGACCGCGGTGCCCTGCTCGGGCTGCCGATCGGGATCAAAGACCTGCACGCCACCGCGGGCGTCCGCACGCTGCTGGGCTCCGCGGCGTTCGAGGGCAACGTCCCGACGCAGGACAGCTGGACGGTCGGACGACTGCGGCGCGCGGGCGCCGTCCTCGTCGGAAAGACGAGCGCGTCGGAGTTCGGGGCGAGCTGCTTCACGCACGATCCGCTCACCGGGGCCCCCGCGGTCACGCCCTACGACGTCGGCCGCTACGCGAGCGGTTCCAGCGCCGGGGCCGCCGCAGCCGTAGCCGCTGGGCTGCTACCACTGGCGCACGCCAGCGACGGCGCCGGCTCGGTCCGCACGCCCGCCTCGACCTGTCACCTCGTCGGGGTCAAGCCCAGCCGCGGGCTGGTCAGCAGCGCACCTGCCAGCTCGTTCCTCGGCTTCGGCACGGAGGGTCCGATCGCCCGGACCGTCAACGACGCAGCCCTGCTGCTGGACGTCATGGCACAGCCCTGGCCCGGTGACCTCTACGGGTGGCGCCCCTCGGGGTCCTTGGCCGACGCGGCCCAGCGACCGCCCGACGCGCCGCTGCGGGTGGCGATGTGGACAGCCTCCGGACACCCCGGCGACGCGCCGCACCCGGACTCGCTCCGCGCCGTGGGGCGTGCCGCCGCCCTGCTCAGAGAGCTCGGACACCAGGTGGTGGAGATCGAGATCCCCGCCACCTACGACGCCCAGGTGACGGACGCCCTCGTCGGACTGTTCGCGTCCTCGCTCGACGCTCTGGTCGGCACGGCCGTCCCGGTCGAGCGTCGGCGGTTGCTCTCGCCCTACACCCGATGGCTCCTCCAGCGCGCAGAGCAGATGACGGCGCGGGACGTCGTCCTCGGGCAGGCGGTGATCGCCCGTTACGCCAGTGCCTTTCTGCTCGCGCTCGAGGACGTCGACGTCGCCCTGACGCCGACTACGCACGGCCCGCCGGTGCCGGTCGGCACCTTCGACGACGACACCGCCGAGCGGATGCTCCGGTGGTCCTGTCACACGCCCTGGGTGAACTTCACCGGCCAGCCCGCGGTCTCGCTGCCCTCGCTGCTGGACCGGGAGGGGCTGCCGCACGGGGTGCAGCTGGTGGGCCGGCCGAAGCACGATGCTGCCCTGCTGGCCCTGGCCGGACAGCTGGAACGCCACGGCCTGTGGACCCGCACCCCTCCGCCTGCCTGGAGCGCGTGACGCGACCTGCTGGAGATCGGTGCCCGCAGCGGGTCAGCCGGTGCGCTGCCCGTCCTCCGCCGCCGTCCGGACCACGAGCGCCGCGAACCACGGGGCGGTGACCGCGGTGGCCACCGCATCGCTGAGCCCGGCCAGCGACAGCGAGAACAGGGACGGTCCGTGCAGCGGCCCGAGAACCTGACCTGCACCAAGCACGGCCACGGACACCGGCACGGTGAGCACCGCCGACACCGCTCCGGCCAGCAGCAGACCTGCGACCACGACGGCGGGCCGTCGGCGGACTGCCGCCCAGGCGGCGCCGGGCCCGCTGCGACAGCGGCCGTCCCGGGCGTAGCCGATGAGCAGCAGCTGTCCGACGGCGGCCATCAGCACGCCGAGGGCATCGACCAGGAACGCGTGCAGGTGCGACGGGTCGTCGCGCACCGGAAGCTGCCGGGCGAGGTCCAGCGGCAGCAGCACAGCAGCCAGCAGCAGCCCGCCGAGCACGACGTGCCGCGCCGGGCGCACCCGGAGCAGCTCACGCACGGGCGGCCACCCAGATGTTGGTCGCCAGCACCGTGGCGGACGCCACCCCGGCGCGCCGGTGCAGGACACCGTGCCGCACCGCCACCGCGACGGCAGCCGCGTCCAACGCTGTGAGGGGCAGGAACAGTCGTGCCGATCGCGCGACGTCGGTGGGACGTCGGCTCAGGATGGCCAGCCCGACGACGAGCTGCCGGGCGCTGGCCAGCCGCACGAGCAGCGGCACCGTCTCCGGGGCGGGATCCCGCACGCCGCCTGCGACGGCCAGAGCGCGCGGTCGCGTGACGCCGACCCCGGCCAGCGCCAACGACGCCCAGCCGACGGCGCGCACGAACTGCTGCAGTCCGTCCGGCGACGCCGAGACGTCGCTCATCGGCGTTCGGCGACGACAGCCGTCCAGCAGCCGAGCAGCCCCCGGGTGCCCAGCGGTCGCAGGCCGTTGTCGCCCAACGCGCCGGCCAAGGAGGCAGCGGTCGGCCGGTCACCGTCGTCGGGGTGACGGCTGACGACCCGCAGCAGCGGGTTGTCGACGAAGCGCGCCGTCATCTCCACCGACAGGAACAGCCCACCCGGACGCAGCACCCGCGCCGCCTCGGCGACAGCCTCTCTCCAGCGCAGCGTGTGGTGCAGCAGGTGATAGGAGAAGACGGCGTCGTACCGGCCGTCGGAGGCCTCGAGCTCGCGTGCGTCACCGACCCCGACCTGGACGCGGTCGCCGAGATCGGCCAGGGCCGCCCGGCAGGCCGTCACCGTGTCGGCGTGCAGGTCCAGCGCGTCCACCGCGGAGACGTCGAACCGGGTGAGGGCCAGCCGGCTGCCGGTGCCGCGTCGGCCGCAGCCGATGTCCAGCGCCCGACCGACCACGGGCCGGCCGGCGAGGTGTTTCAAGGTCCTTGCCTCCAGCAGGTCCTGCGCCAGGGCACGGGGCCTGGAGTCGACCCACAGGTGGTTCGCGTCGAGCAGGGTCGCGATCATCCGGTGCCTCCGCCGCCGGGCAGCAGCGCCCACACGGCCTCCGTCCAGCGGGCCAGCCCGGTCGCCCGAGGCCGCAGCACCGGGGTGTCGCGCCCTTGGCCACGGCCCATCGCCGCCACCACCTCGCGCACCGTGTCGTCGGCGCTGTGCTCCGGACTCCACCCGAGCTCGGTGCGCGCGCGGGAGACATCCATGACGAGCCCGGACGTGCCCAGGTCCAGCCAGCCCGGATCGGTCGGCTGCAGGTGTGCGCGCCAGCTGGCCGTGATCAGGGCCCGCGCTGCCCAGCGCGGTACCGGCAGCCGCCGCGCGTCGAGCATCGTCGCCAGCGACTGCGGCGTCAGCACCGGGTCGGTCGCGATGTTGAACGCCCCCGTCGCCACGCCTGTCGCGGCGAGGGCGAAGGCACGTCCGGCATCGCTGCTGTGCACGGTCTGCAGGGCCAGGCCGGGGATGTCCGGGACGACCGGCAGCAACCCCTTGCGCACCAGCGACTGCGGCACGAACGGACCGAGGAAGTAGCGGGCCAGGGCGCTGGCGGCCGGTGCGCTGAGCACGACCCCGGGCCGGATGCGCACCACGCGCAGCTGCGGCTGCTGCGCCTGCAGGACGTCCAGCGCGAGCTCGCACGCCGCCTTGTGCCGCGAGTACGTGGAGCTCGCAACGCCTGTCGCGGGATGGTCCTCGGTCAGCGGCGCACCGTCGCCGGGGGCGTAGGCGCCCACGCTGGAAGCGTGCACCAGCGCTGGTACCTGCGCCGCCACGACCGCATCGAAGACCCGCTGCGAACCGTCGACGTTCGTCCGGCGCATCAGCTGCGGGTCATGGGCCGGCTGCAGCAGGAACGCCAGATGCACGACGACGTCAGCCTCGCGGAACAGCGGGACCAGGTCGGACGTGGTGATGTCGGCCGCCACCCACTGCACGCGAGGGTCCGGGTGCGGACCGGGACGACGACGGGCCAGACCGACGATGCTGTCGACGGCGGGGTCGGCGAGCAGGTGCGGCAGCAGATGGGTGCCGATGTTGCCGGTCGCACCGGTCACGAAGACGCGCATGCTCAGCCCCGCTTCAGCTGCAGGTGGTCGCCGAGGCGCACCACCGCGCGTCGGCGCAGCGGCAGCACCTTCCCCACGGCGGCGATCAGCGCGGTATAGCCCGGCGTCGGGCCGCGATACCCCAGGAAGCCGCGCGGGCCGGCCACCATCTCGCCGGACTCCAGGTCGTACCTGGCTCCGTGCCACGGGCAGACGAGGCAGCCGTCGGCGTCCAGCGACCCCTTCGACAGGTCGGCCAGCTGGTGGCGGCAGCGGGAGGAGACGGCTCTGGGCCCGCGCTCCGTGGAGGCCACCGTCCACCTCCCGGCGCGGGCTACGGAGCCGATCGGCGGGGCGGGCACCCTGTCTTCAGTCATGCCCGGCCGGATACCCGCCGGCGCGGCACTCACGCGAGCGTCGGCTGTTGCCGCCGTCACGCGGCTCGACGCCCGGTCCTGCTGTGACCAGAGTCCTTCCCCGGCGGACGGTGAACCGGACTCCACCGGGTAGCGACTCCCTGCGTGCTCGCCCCACGACCGCGACCGCCGTCGCTGCGGACTTCCGAGAGAATGGACCACCTCGTGCGCGCGCTCCCGACCGATCCGATCGATCCGGCCGAACCGAAGCCCGTGCCGGTGCGGCTGCTGTCCCGACGTCAGGTAGGGCTGCTGATGCTCATCAGCGCCGTGCTGCTCGGGGGCACGCTGACGCTCCTGTTCGGTCCGGCACGCGGCGCCCGAGAAGACATCGGCCGGGTGAGCACCAACCTGGCGGCCGCACGCACCGACATCGCCGGCACGCTCGGGACCGGCCGCGAGAGCCTGGCGCGGGCGACGACGCAGCTCGAGCTGGCGCAGCAGTCGTTGCAGATCCAGCAGAGCGGCCTGGACCTGGCTGCCACCGGGCAGGAGCTGGCCGTGTCCACCGCGCAGGACACCTCAGCCATCCGGGCGCAGACCGACCAGGCGCTGGCCACCGTCCGGGAGGTCCTCGCGGCCATCGGTCCCGTCCGTGAGCTGACCGGCGCGCTGGACGACGTCGTCGCGTCGGTCGAGGCCGCCGTCACCCTGGCGCGGTCCACCCTCGCGCTGGCACAGCAGACGCTGGACGACGGACGACGCGCGCTCGTCATCGCCGACGCCAGCCTGGCCGAGCTGCGGGCGTCGCTGCAGGTGCAGCGACAGCTGCTCGAGGTCGCCCGCCAGACGCTCCAGCAGACCCAGGAGATCAACCGCAAGATCCCCGGCGCGCCGATCTTCCCGTCGGCGACGTCGTACTGACCCCGCCGGTCGGTCGTCAGGCGCCGCCGGTCGAGCGCAGCGCGTTCCGTGCCCGGCCCAGCCACATGCCCCCGAGCACCAGCACGGCCGCGACGAGCAGCCGCACCGACAGCTGCTCGCCCAGCAGCAGCACGGCGCCGACAGCCGTCAGCACCGGGATCACGAGCTGCGCCGAGCCGGCTGCCGAGCCGGAGAGCTCGCGCTGGCAGGCGTACCAGGCCACGTAGGCGAACGCCGTCGTTCCCGCACCCATCAGGACGGCCCAGGCCAGGCCGGCGACCGTCACGCGGAGCCCGGCGGCAGCGCCCACGACGGTCGGCACCAGCAGCACCGCCGCCAGCACCAGGAAGTGACCGGTCGTGGCGACCCGCGGATCGAGCGCCGTCCGTCCGGCGGCCGTGTAGAGCGCCCAGGCCACCCCGGTCGCCGCGAGCAGCAGGACCCCCGTGGTGCTCACCGCTGCTTCGGACCCTGCGGCCAGCACGCCGAGTCCCAGCAGCGACACGGCCGCCCCACCGAGCCGGCGTCCACCCACCGCCGTACGGCGCACCACGTCACCGGCGACGAGGGTCAGCAGCACGGTGGCGTAGAAGACGAACGTGCCTGCGGCGGCGCCGATGTAGCGGTAGCCGTAGGAGATGCAGAGCGCGTACACGCCGAGCCACAGCGCTGGTCGCAGGTTGGCGCGGCCGACGACCGGCCGCTCGCGCCGGGCCGCCGCGAGTCCGAGCAGCGCCGCGGCGCCCGCCAGGAAGCGCACGCCCGACAGCAGCCCGGCATCGAGCAGCTGCGCCCCGACGACGTGCCGGGTGATGAGGCTGTTCGCCGCGAACGCGACCAGCACCAGGGTCAGCACGAGCGGCAGCGAGCGCAGTCGGGGCGGGCCGACGACCACGGCGACGACGGGACCCCTCACGCCCGTCCCTGCGGCCCGCGTCGTCCACGCACCGCCGCCAGCGCGCCGTAGCTCGACACGCAGTAGGGGATGACGTAGTTCGCCGTCACCCGGGCGATGGTCGTCCCGTGCAGGCCCTGCGCCAGCAGCACCCCGCCCTGGTTGACGACCGTCAGCACCGAACCGACGACGGCGGACACGGGGGCGCTGGTCCGCAGCGTCGCCCCGGTCAGGAACAGCCGGAGCGCCTGCGTCGGTCGGTCCCACGACGGCAGCGCACTTGCACTCATGGCGGTCCTTCCGGTCGGGGATTCCAGTCGACCACGCCTGCGGCCGACTGCACGCAATCAGGTCGACCCCGCGTGCGTCCAGACCAGCGACGGATCCTCAGCCGGCAAGGAGCTCACGCATGGCAGGCAAGGACGGGCGGACCCCCCAGCGCGAGGCGGCCGAGCGACGGGCGCAGGCCCAGGCGGCCACCCGCGCACAGGCACGACGACGACGGCTGCTGAACCGGGCGGGCGGCGCCGTGGCAGCCGTCCTGGTGGTGGCGCTCGCGGTCTTCACGATCTCGCGCTCAGGCGCCTCCGACGAGCAGTTCCAGGCCAGCTTCGACCGGCCGACCGGACAGCTCAGCCTGGTCCTGCCGACCTTCGACGGCAGCACGGTCAGCACCGCGACGCTGAACGGCAAGCCCACGGTGCTGAACTTCTACGCCTCCTGGTGCACCGTCTGCGATCGCGAGATGCCCGACTTCCAGGCCGTCCACGACGCGCTGGGCGACGCGGTGAACTTCCTCGGCGTCAATCCGCAGAGCAACGACAGCGACGCCGCGCAGGCGACGATGGTCGAGCGCACCGGCATCACCTATCCGACCGCCCGCGACCGCAACGACGCGCTGCTGCGGCTGTTCAACACCAGCGGCTCGTTGCCGACCACGCTGTTCCTGGATGCCACCGGCAAGGTCGTCAACGTGCACAACGGCGGCCTGGACCAGCAGTCGCTGGCCGCGGCCGTGCAGCAGTACCTCGGCGTCGCCGCTTGATCGACCCGACCTCGGCGCCGCTGCTGCTGGCCGCCGGGGTGAGCGTCGCGGCGGGTGCCGTCAGCTTCGCCTCGCCGTGCGTGCTCCCGCTGGTGCCCGGCTACCTGGCCTTCGTCTCCGGGCTGTCCGGCACGCAGGTCGACGCGGCCGGACGCCGGGCACGCGGCACCGTCCTGACCGGCAGCGGCTTGTTCGTCCTCGGCTTCGCCGTGTTCTTCACCCTCGTCGGCGGCGCCTTCGGCGCGGTCGGCCGTCAGCTCGCGGCCCAGCGGCAGGTCGTCGGGGTGCTCGGCGGGCTGCTGGTCATCGTGCTGGGCCTGTTCCTGCTCGGCGTGTTCCGGCCGCGCCGGATGGAGGGCGAGGCGCGCGCGATGGGTCTCGCGCGTCGGACCGGCCTGCTCGGTGCATTCCCGCTGGGCGTGGTGTTCGGTGCGGGCTGGACGCCGTGCATCGGACCGACGCTCGCCTCGATCCTCACGCTCAGCGCCGCGGGCGGCGAGGCCACCGCCACGCGCGGGGCGCTGCTGGGCTTCTGCTACGCGCTCGGGCTCGGGCTGCCGTTCGTCGGCGTCGGCCTGCTGATGGGCAAGGGCGTCACCGCCGTCGGGGCGCTGCGCCGGCACAGCGTCGCCCTCGAACGCGTCGGCGGCGGCCTGCTGGTGGTGCTGGGCCTGCTGCTGGTCTCGGGGCTGTGGGACCGGCTGCTGCTCAGCCTGCAGCCGGCCGTCAGCGGCTTCACGCCGTCGCTCTGACGGACGGCTCGGGCGACGCCGCGATCCTCGCGACGCCGCCCGGTACCTGCTGCGTCCTCAGGCCACGCGACCGACGCGGTAGTCGCTGCTCCAGATGCGGCGCAGCGAGACGCGTCCGCCCGAGCGGGGGGCGTCCCACATCTTGCCGTCGCCGGCGTAGATGCCGACGTGGCCGATGTCGCGGCCGTTGTCGGTCATGAAGATCAGGTCGCCCGGACGGGCCTGGCTGTTCGGCACCGGCTGGGTCGCCCGGCGCTGCGCCCGGCTGGTGCGCGGCAGGCTCTTGCCGACCTTGCTGAACACGTAGCCGGTGAAGCCCGAGCAGTCGAAGGAACTGGGCCCGGTGGAGCCGTAGCGGTAGGGCTTGCCGCGCTGCTGCGCAGCGACCTTCAGCGCCTGCTTGCGGAAGCTCGCCTGCTGGGCCTGGACGGACACCGGCAGCTCGGGGCTGGTCTCGGCCGTCCGCGTCTGCGACCCCTCGTACAGCGCGCGCACCTTGGTGCTGGTGGAGAAGGAGAAGTCGGCGTAGCCCAGACCGTTCTCGCGGGTCAGCAGCCGGCCGGCGTACGCCCAGCCCTGCGAACCCCAGGTCTCGATCCGGACGTAGCCGTTCTGCACCGGACGGTCGTCGGCGAGCAGCCGGACGGCGATCTGGTGACGGCCCGGCGCGACGGTGCCGCGCGGTCCGGAGATGCGCATCGTCGTCGTCTGCTTCTGCGCAGCCGCGGGCTCCGGCTCGGCGGCCACCTGCGCGGCCCGAGCCGACGGGCTGGCCTCGGGGGCGCGGGTCACCTGCTTCCAGGGTCCGCGCCCGGCGGGGGTGGTGTCTGCCGGCGACGCGGCCGCCGGCTGCGCGGAGGCGGGAGCTGCGTCGTCGGTGGTGGCGGTCTCCGCCGAGGAGTCCGTGCGGCCCAGGTCGGGTGCAGCGAAGTTCGTCGTCGCGGCGGCGGGCACCGGCGCGGTGTCGGCCAGTGCCGGCGCGGCGAGGCAGAGCGGCAGCAGCGCCGCCGTGAGACCGGCCGACAGGTGACTGCGGCTGGGGTGGAACGCGGACCGGGCGTGACGAGCGGGGGCGTGCGAGAACAGGGTGGAGCGCATGACGGGTAGGACCCTCTCAGACGCCTACGAGGTGAGCTGTCGGGCTCGGGCGTGAGAGTGCCCGGCGCGCATGCGCGCTTCGCCCCGAGGACCGCTGGGGGGCGGTCCGAGGAACCTGGGTCCCCCGCTCCCGCCCTGGGAGTAGATGTGGCGTCCTGGTGACCGTGGGCGGGACTCGGCGGGCGGTCAGACGCATGAAGTGACCCCAGTAAACATGACGGAAGCGTGACGGCGAGAGACCCTGGTGTGACCGCTGCGTGACATGTGGCACAGCGCCCCCGCACGCCGGACTCGGCAGCGCGTACCGACCGGGCAGGTCACGGCCGCGGCCCTGTGAGCCTTCCCACAGCACCGCGCGAACGGCTGACGGCGGCCGCCCCTCGCGGGACGGCCGCCGGCGGGCGGTGCGGAGCTGCTCAGGAAGCGGTGAAGTAGCCCACCGCGTCCAGGATCACCTTGGCCGTGCCGGTGCTCACCGACAGGTTCAGCGACCCGTTCTCCAACGTGGCGACGTCCAGGTTCGGCACAGCCTGACCCGGCCGAAGGTTCAGCACCGACGTGCGCACCGGCGGCTTCCGGCCGCTCGGGTACACCTGCAGGTCCAGCGGCCTGGTCGCGCCGAGCCCGGTGACGTTCACGACGACGCCGGTGGCCCCCGCCGGGACACCACCCTTGCCCGTGATCGTCTGCGCGACGTCGTGGCCCGCGCCCACCGGCGCGCGGTCCAGGATGCGCACCGGCGCCATCGGCACGAACCGGCCGCCCTGTCCGGAGTAGTAGCCGACGACATCGACGACGACCCGGGCCGAGCTGCGCGACAGCGACAGCTGGACGCTGCCGTCCGAGCCCAGCGTGGCGTCGACCAGCACCGCTGCTGTCTGCCCCTTGTTCAGGTTCGTGTTGCTGGTGCGGACGGCCGGCCTGGCGCCGGTCGGATACACCTGGATGTCGGCGGTGGACGGCGTGCCCTCGACCGTCAGGTTCAGCACGACGGCCGAGACGTCGGTGCGGTCCGGCACGCCCGCCCTGCCGCGCAGCAGCAGGCGACGGTCCGCCCCGGCGGCGAGCCTGCCGGTGCCCGAGCCGGTGTCCAGCACGCGGGTCGGGGTGAGCGCGGTGTAGCGCGAGCCGGAGGTGTCGGTGGTGTCTCCGTACCAGCCGAGAACGTCGACCGCGGTGCTGACGCTGCCGGTGTTGACCGACAGGCCCACCTGACCACCCTGGCCCACCGCGACGGTGACGGCGTTCGCGACCGTCTTGCCCGGTGACCAGTTCAGGTTGCTCGTGCGGTTCGCCGGCTTGTCCCCCGCCGGGTAGACCTCCAGGTCGCCGGAGACCGCCGGCTGCGCGACGACGACCCCGAGCACGACGGCGCTGACGCCGGTGGCGGGCACACCGCCCTTGCCGGTGACGGTCAAGGCGAGGTCGGACGCCGCGGCGAGCGGCGTCTTGGCGGTGCGGGTGTCCAGGATCCGGGACGGCGTCAGCGGGTGGTAGAGCCCGGCGGTGCCGCCGCCCAGGACCAGGTCGTACACGCCACGGCCGAAGCTCGCCGCGACGATCTCGTTGGCGCTGCGCGGGCTCTCCTGCAGGCTCAGCACCGGCGCGGTGGGCAGGCCCGGCGCCAGCGCGCTGAAGGCCCCGGGGTGGGCGACGGGCGTGGTGTAGACGCCGTTGTCGGTCGCCACCACGAGGTCGCTGCCGTGCACCAGGACGGCGTTCGCCGGCAGGTCCGGCAGGTTGCCGCTGATGTCGGTGAAGTGCTCACCGGCGTCGTGGCTGACGAACAGGTGGCCGGTGCCGACCTTGCTGGTGTCGTCGTTGAGCGCACCCGGCGGGATCCACCGTCGCCCATAACCACCGACGGCCGCATACACCGTCCTGGGGTCGCGGTGGTCGACGGTGATGCCCTGGATGTAGCGCTGCGGCAGCCCGGCCGCGGCGGCGATGTGCCACCCGTCGCCGGTGAGCGGCTTGGCGGGCCTGGCGCCGCCGACGTTGGTCGCGATGCCGGAATGGAAGGGCCGCGTGCCGGTGACGATGTCGCAGGCGCCGCAGAAGCCGACGTAGGCGTTCGCGCCGTAGACGTCGATCGCCGACTCCTGGTTGTTGGCGCTCGCGTTGTTCGGGTCCGAGGTGTCGGCCGCCGCGCTCGCGTCGCCGGGCTTGAGCCGGGTGCCCAGGTCGTAGACCTTGGTCCAGGCGGTGGCGGGGTCGGTGCTGATCCCGTCGCTGCTCTGGTTGGTCTTCGGTCCCGCGGTGGTCTCGTAGACGTCGCGGCCGGCGATGAGCAGGTGCTCGGCATTGGTCGGGTCCATGACGAACGGGGTCGCGAACAGCGGCGCGGTCAGGCCCGGGTCGATGGAGGACCAGGTCGAGCCGCCGTCGGTGGTGACCGACACGGCGCCTCCGACGTACTCCTCGTAGGCCGTCTTGCTGTTGTCGGGGTCGACGGCACTGAAGAACCCGTCGCCGCCGTAGGTCTCGAACTGCGTGCCGTCCGG
The DNA here is from genome assembly GCA_963784675.1 of uncultured Actinomycetes bacterium. Lineage (GTDB taxonomy): Bacteria > Actinomycetota > Actinomycetes > Mycobacteriales > SCTD01 > SCTD01. The sequence goes on along the minus strand of CAWASE010000024.1, from coordinate 46,991 downwards.
GTTGATCTTCAGCTCGCCGTTGTCCTGCAGCCCGGCGTACACGGTGCCGTCCTTGGCCATGACGGCCGAGTAGGGCAGCAGCGTGTGCATGACGCCTGTGCCGGTGCCCTGGGCGCCGTCACCCCAGCCGGCCTGCGTGGCGATGTCCGAGCCCGCGGTGTGCTGGGCGTAGGCGCCGCCGTCGTTGCCGACCAGCAGCGTCACGCCCTTGCCGTCCGCGTCCGGGACGAACAGCCCGGCGTGCTGGTCGGGGTGGGTGCTGGTGCTGCCCTGGTGCTGGACGTTGGTGGGGCACGGGGCCGGCGTCGTGGCGCGCAGGCCGTAGCAGGAGTTGCCGCCGTAGTAGCGCCCGACGACCTGGAACTGCGTCGTCTGGCTGGTCTGGACCGGCAACCCAGCCGGAGAGATCACGATGGGCGACAGACCGCTGCTGCCGGCGGAGTCGGTCGTGGTGTTCTGCCAGACCTCCTCCAGTCCGAAGGCAAGGTGCATCGGTGCGCCGGCCGGGTCGGTGAGGGCGGCGCCCGGGTCGGGCGTGATCCATTCGTTGTACCAGGACTGGATGCCCGGGTTGTAGCTCGAGCTGCCGGCGCCGATCAGCGCGGACTGACCGGCCGGAGACTTCAGCGCCTCGGGGTCAGCCAGCTTCGTCCAGGTCATGCCGAAGTCGGCGGAGCCGTAGACGCCGTTGAGCACCGTGCCGCCGGCGCACGGCGCCGCCGACGGGGAGCCGTCGGGGATGTCCAGCACGCAGGCGCCGCCGTTGAACTTCACGGCGTCCTCGACGAGCGCGTACACGTAGTTGTGGTCCTGCGTCGGGCCGTTGGCGACGCCGAGCGCGGTACGCCCGACATACCTGGTGTCCGGGAAGCCGGTGGTGGTGACGTTCGGGACGCCGCTGCCGCCGGGGCTGACGAAGGTGAAGCTGCCGGGGGCGCCTGTCGCGCTGGTGTAGAGCCCGTTCTGCGGGGCCTGCGGCTTGCCCGCGGTGTTGAGCTTCTGCCCGGCGCGCCAGCCGACGGCGGCCAGCACGGCGCCGCCCTTGGTCTTGCCCGGGCCACCGGCGGCCTGCACTGCGACGTCGGTGACGATGTTGGCGAAGAAGCAGTTGCGGTCGGCCCGGCTGGTGCAGGTGGTCGGCAGGACGACGTTGCTGTAGCTGGCGCCCTTGTCGGTCGAGCGGAACAGCCCCTGGCTGCTGGCGAGGTACACCGTGCTGGCGTTCGTCGGGTCGATCGCGAGGCGGAAGGACAGCGCTCCGGCGGGCACGCCGCTGGCCTTGGTCCAGCTGGCGCCGTCGTCGTCGCTGTAGAAGGCCCCGAGCCCGGACAGGCTGTTGCCGCCGAACGCCGGGTCGCCGGTGCCGACCAGCACGCGGCCGCTGTCGTAGGCGACCGCGCCGGTGATCTGCGTCGGCAGCGTGTCGCTGATCGGCCGCCAGGTCTTGCCGGCGTCGCTGGTCTCCTGGATGCCGCCGTTGGCGACGGCAGCGAACCAGTGGCCGGTCTGGCCCGGCACGTAGGCGAAGTCCTGGATGCGCCCGGCAAGGTTGACGAAGCCTTGCTGGTTCACCTCGCCGTAGGGCGCGCCGTTGGCGATCAGGGGGGTGGTGCCCAGCGGCTGCCAGCTGCCGGCGACCGCATAGCCCTTGCCGGACAGCGCGGCGGCCTGGGCCGAGCCGGCGGCGTACGCGTCGGGCTTGACGCCGAACGGCGCCTGCGCCTTGCTGTCCTGCTGGCCGTTGGCCGAGGCGAGGTCGCGGTAGGTCTCCGGGCGCAGCGCCGGCACGCACGAGGACGTCGCCCCGTCGGCGAACGAGGCGAGATCGGTCTCGTGCTCGACGACGTAGCCCGGCGAGCAGACCGGCGCCGCGACGACGGTGCGGCTCGACGGTGCGGGCGAGGGCACGGCGCGAGCGCCGGGGAGGCCGGCCGCAGCGACGGCGGCGCAGAGCCCGCCGGCGCCGAGCAGCAGGAGGGGGCGAGAGAGCGGCAAGGGGGTCTCCGGGGCACGGGAGGGTCGGAGCCGACCCTCAGCCCGCTGACCCTGCGCCCCCGAAGATGAGGAACAGATGAAAGTGCCGCGTAGGTGACGTACGCCACCTGCGCAAGGGTCGGGCGGTTCGCGTCGCCGGGCGCGCCGAGACGCAGAACGGCGCCGCCCCCGGTGATCCGGGAGCGGCGCCGACGTGCGGTGCGGTGCTGCTACGCCTGCGGGCGCGGCGACGGGATGCCCGCGAGCAGCGAGCGGACCTCGACCTCGCGGTAGCGGCGGTGACCGCCCAGCGTGCGGATCGAGGTGAGCTTGCCGGACTTGGCCCAGCGGGTGACCGTCTTGGGGTCGACGCGGAACATGCTGGCGACCTCGGCCGGCGTCAGCAGGGCCTCGGCGTCGGGGATACGGGTGCTCATGACGGGCGGACCTCTTCCTCCGGGGATGCGAGCCTCTGCCCGCCTGCGCCTGATGGTGACGGATGTCGGCTTTGGCCGGTATGGCCCGTCGGGGTCATCTTCGGACTAGTCACCTGTCTCAGTTCGCGGACTCCACCGCCTGCAGGGCCTTCATCCGCGCCAGGACGCGCCCGTAGGCGGCGCCGGCGCGGGCACCGTCCCCGGCGTCCAGGGACGCCATCGCCAGCGCGATGTCGCGGGCGGACTCGTCCTGGGCCAGCTCGGCGTCGTCGAGCAGGTGCACCAGGCCGCCGTAGTCGAGCTCGACCAACGAACGAGGGTGGAACTCCTCCAGCCACCGACCGAGATCCTCGACGGCGGCCGCGACCGAGCTGTCGTCCAGCGTCCGGCGCAGGACTGCGAGGGCGCGCGCCGTGCGGCGTCGGGCGCGCGACATGGCGGTCCGGTAGACCAGCGAGCGGCCCGTGCGCGGGCCGGCCGGTGCGGCGCCCTGACCCCCGGGAACCCCGAGGTGGACCGCGCGCTCGTCGGCCTCGACCAGCAGGAACCACCGCAACGGCACCTGCCAGGTGCTCGTCAGCTGATGGCTGCGGACCTCCGGGTGCTCCTGCCGGTAGCTGTCCAGCGCCTGCGACACCCCCGCCGCCGTCGTCAGCGGCACGAAGGCAGCGACGACGTCCTCGGGCAGGTCGACGACGAAGTCCTCGAGCGCCTCCAACGAGCGCAACCGCGTCTGCCACGGGCAGAGCAGGGTGACGCCGTCGACGTCGGTCACATAGGCGTGCGCGGCCAGCTCGGGCAGCACGACCGGAGGCCGGGCTGCCAACGCGCGCAGCGACGCCTCGCGCTCCATCGCCACCCCGCTCGCCGGGCCGGGGGCGTCGGTGGCGGACAGGTAGGACTGCCAGCGGGAGCGCTCAGGCTCGGGGAAGGCGGCCAGCGGCTCGTAGACCCGCAGGAAGGCCGCGTACGCCGTCATACCCCGATGCTCGCACGACGTCGCCGGCACGAGCGGCAGCAGGCCTACGCTCACCGCGGGGCACACCACCCCCAGCAGGACGCGCCGCCTCACGAGGGACGGCCGGGAACCAGCCCTTGCGGGCGCACAGGACAGGAGCAGACGCGTGGGCGTCTTCGATCGGACCGACCACCTCAAGGACGCCGGGCACGAGCAGGTCGTGTTCTGCCAGGACCGCGCCAGCGGGCTGCGGGCCATCATCGCCGTCTACTCCACCGCCCTGGGCCCCGCGCTCGGCGGCACCCGCTTCTACCCGTACGCCGACGAGGACGCCGCCGTCGCGGACGTCCTGAAGCTCAGCCGCGCGATGGCCTACAAGGCGGCCTGCTCCGGCGTCGACCTCGGCGGCGGCAAGGCCGTGATCCTCGGCGACCCGACACGCGACAAGACCGAGGCGCTGCTGCGCGCCTACGGCCGCTTCGTCCAGTCGCTCGGCGGGCGCTACTACACCGCCTGCGACGTCGGCACCTTCGTCCAGGACATGGACGTGATCGCCAAGGAGACCGACTACGCGACGGGCCGCTCGGTCGAGCTCGGCGGCGCCGGCGACAGCGCCGTCCTCACCGCGTTCGGCGTCTTCCAGGCGATGCGCGCTGCGGCAGCGCACGCCTGGGGCGAGCCCTCGCTGACCGGTCGCCGGGTGGGGGTCGAGGGCGTCGGCAAGGTCGGCTTCCACCTCGTCGAGCACCTGCTGGCCGACGGCGCCCGCGTCGTCGTGTCCGACGTCAGCAGCGCCGCCCTGGACCGGGTGCGGGCGCTCGACCCGGCCGTCGAGGTGGTCGACATCGCCGCTCTGCCGACGATGGACCTGGACGTCTATGCCCCGTGCGCGCTCGGCGGCTCGGTCACCGACGCGCTCGTGCCGGCGCTGCGGGCCGCGATCGTCTGCGGCGCCGCGAACAACCAGCTCGCGCACCCTGGCGTCGAGAAGGCGCTCGCCGACCGCGGCATCCTCTACACGCCCGACTACGTCGCCAACGCCGGCGGGCTGGTGCAGGTGGCCGACGAGGCGATCGGCCGCGGCGGGTTCAGCTTCGCGCGCGCCAAGGCCAAGGCCGCCGGCATCTTCGACACGACGTCGGCGATCTTCCGGACCGCCGACGCCGAGGGCGTCCCGCCTGCCGACGCCGCCGACCGGATCGCCGAGCGACGGATGGCCGACGTCGGCCGACTGCGCAGCATCCTGCTGCCCTGAGGGCGGGTCAGCGGGTCAGGCGTACGTGAAGGTGTACGTCACCGAGCCGGTCGAACCGCCCAGGTAGTTGCAGGTGAGCAGGTCGACCGCCGCGGCCTTCTTGAGCTTGATCGACACCTTCTCGACCTGCGGGGACACCACGGGCTGCGCCTCGGCGGACGTGCCGAGCTCCTTGCCGCCGCTGCGCACGGCGAGGTCCCAGTCGCCGGTGAACTTCGTCAGCTCGACGACGAGCGTGCCGGCCGCGGGCGCCTTGAACGCCTGCGTGAAGACCGAGCCGGGCAGGACGTTGTCGCAGACGTCGTTGAGGTTGTTGCTCGCCGGGTCCGGCGTCGCCGCGGTGGCGGTGTACGTCTTCTTGATCGGCGCGGGCTTGCTGGCGGCGAACGAGGGCGCAGCGGCCACGGCGGCGAGGGCGAGCGGGGCGGCGAGCACGACGAGACGGCGGCGCATGAGGTTCCTCCGGGCGAGGGGAGCGGGTGGGGGCAGGGAACGCGGACGAGCACCGCAGGGGGCTGCGGGGGTTGTCCGTGAAGTTCGCCGCCCGACCCGGTCTTCCTTCCCGTGCGCCGCCATCGAGGGAAACTGACCGGCTTTGTCCTGGTTCCTCCCGATAGCGGGCCGCTTCGTCGCCTGCGAACGGCCGGCACCCTGTAACGTGGGGGCTCAGCACAGCCATCCGCGGCACGAACGCCGAGGGGGCTGCTGCCCGCAGCGCACAGTGACCGTCCGGAGCCACGGGTTCCGCCGTAACGAGGGGGTCGAGCCATGGGGCGCGGCCGTGCCAAGGCGAAGCAGACCAAGGTCGCCCGCGAGCTCAAGTACAGCACCGGGAACCTCGACCCGGACCGGTTGCGGGCCGAGCTCGCAGGGACGCCCACCGCGGCTCCGGCGAGCTCGTCCGACGACGACTTCGACGACCCTTACGCGGACGATGACGACGAGGGCACCGCGACCGCCTAGCGGCGCACGCACCCGCCCCGAGGCGCGGGCACGCTGCCCAGGATCGCCACGGTCCGGGCAGCACCGGGACCCGCTCGCCCGAGCACGGCTCAGCTGCCGTGCGCTCCCACCATGGTGACCGTGCCGTCGCCCTCGTCGACCGTCCCGGCCACCCATGCCTGCACGTGCCGGGCCGTCAGCAGGGCGAGCGCGCGGTCGGCGTCGTGCGGCGCCACCAGGGCGACCATGCCGACGCCCATGTTGAAGGTGCGCTCCATCTCGTCCGGCTCCACGCGCCCGCGCTCCTGGACCAGCGCGAAGATCTGCTGCGGCTGCCAGGTCCCGCGGTCCAGCGTGACCGACAGGTGGCGGGGCAGCACCCGGGCCAGGTTGGAGGCCAGGCCGCCGCCGGTGACGTGACTGAAGCCGTGCACCTCGGTCTCCTCGATCAGGCTCAGGCAGTCCTTGGCGTAGATGCGGGTCGGCACCAGCAGCTCTTCACCCAGCGAGCTGCCGAGCTCGTCGACGATCGCCTCCAGCCGCATCCGGGCGCCCTGAAGCAGGACGTGGCGCACCAGCGAGTAGCCGTTGCTGTGCAGGCCGCTGGAGCCCATGGCGATGACGACGTCGCCGGACCGGACCCGCTCCGGCCCGAGGACGAGGTCCTCCTCGACGACGCCGACACCCGTGCCGGCGATGTCGTAGTGGTCGGCCGGCATCAGGCCCGGGTGCTCGGCCGTCTCGCCGCCGACCAGGGCGCAGCCGGCCAGCTCGCAGCCCGCGGCGATGCCGCCGACGATCTCGGCGATCCGCTCGGGGACCACCTGCCCGCAGGCGATGTAGTCCTGCAGGAACAACGGTTCGGCGCCGCACACGACGAGGTCGTCGACGACCATGCCGACCAGGTCGATGCCGACCGTGTCGTGCTTGTCCAGGGCCTGCGCGATGGCGAGCTTGGTGCCGACGCCGTCGGTGCTGGAGGCCAGCAGCGGGCGCTTGTACTTCTCGGTGTCGAGCCGGAACAGCCCGGCGAAGCCGCCCAGCCCTCCGACCACCTCGGGGCGGTCGGCCCTGGCGATCCGCGACTTCATCAGCTCGACGGCGCGGTCCCCGGCGTCGATGTCGACGCCGGCCGCGGCATAGGAGGACGCCGCCTGGCCGGAGGCGTCGAAGGGGAACGAGGAGCGACCGTCCGGACCGTCCGACGGGCCGGTCATGCGTGCTCCTGCACAGACACGAGCGGCTGCGCCGACGCCGACGGTCCGACCGGCTGCATGACCGCCGGCGCGGAGGCGTCGATCACCCCTGACGGGACGGCACGCACCCCCTCCAGCACGTGCTTGCCGACCAGGTCCTGGTGCGGGATGGCGATCGGGTAGTCACCGTCGAAGCAGGCTCGGCAGAGCCGGTCGGCGCGCTGGTTGCTGGCGCTGGTGAGCCCGGCCAGGCTGACGAAAGCCAGGCTGTCCGCGCCGATGCGCACCCTGATCTCCTCCACCCCCATGCCGCTGGCGATCAGCTCGGCCCGGCTGGCGAAGTCGATCCCGTAGAAGCACGGCCACATCACGGGGGGCTGGAGATGCGCACGTGGACCTCGGCGGCGCCGGCCTCGCGCAGCATCCGGACCAGCGCCCGCTGGGTGTTGCCGCGCACGATCGAGTCGTCGACGACCACCAGCCGCTTGCCCTGGATGACCTCGCGCAACGGGTTCAGCTTCAGCCGGATGCCGAGCTGACGGATCGTCTGCGACGGCTGGATGAACGTACGACCCACGTAGGCGTTCTTCACCAGCCCCTGGGCGTAGGGGATGCCGCTCTGCTCCGCGTACCCGATCGCGGCGGGGGTGCCGGACTCGGGCACCGGGATCACCAGGTCGGCGTCGACCGGCGCCTCGAACGCCAGCGTGCGCCCGGTCTCGACGCGCGCGGTGTTCACCGACCGGCCGGCGATGGTGGTGTCGGGGCGCGCCAGGTAGACGTACTCGAACAGGCAGCCCTTCGGGGTCGCCTCCGCGAACCGCTGCGACCGCACACCGTTCTCGTCGATGGCGAGCAGCTCGCCCGGCTCGACCTCGCGCACCAGCGAGGCCCCGACGATGTCCAGCGCCGCGGTCTCGGACGCCACGACCCAGCCGGTGTCGAGCCGGCCCAGCACCAGGGGACGCACCCCATGGGCGTCGCGCGCCGCGTAGAGGGTGTGCTCGTCCATGAACGTGAGGCAGAACGCCCCCTGCAGCTGGGGCAGCACCTGCAGGGCGACGGCGTCCAGCGGCAGGTCCGAGCGGCCGGCCAGCAAGGTGGTGATGAGGTCGGAGTCGGTGGTGGCGCCCATGCGGTCCACGCGGGGGTCCAGCGTCCGCAGCTGCTCGCTCAGGGCTGCCGTGTTGGTGAGGTTGCCGTTGTGTCCGAGGGCCAGGCTGCCGCCGGAGGCGAGGTTGCGGAACGAGGGCTGCGCGTTCTCCCACGTACCGGACCCGGTCGTGGAGTACCGGGTGTGACCGATCGCGAGGTGGCCGTGCAGGCTGGACAGCGTCGCCTCGTCGAAGACCTGGGCGACCAGTCCGAGGTCCTTGTAGACCAGGACCGCGCTGCCGTCCGAGACGGCCATCCCGGCGGCCTCCTGGCCGCGGTGCTGCAGCGCATAGAGGCCGTAGTAGGTGAGCTTGGCGACGTCCTCCCCCGGAGCCCAGACGCCGAAGACGCCGCACTCCTCGCCGATGGGTCGCTCGAGGTCGTCGGGCGGTGCAGAAGGCACGCGGAGGGCTCCTCGAAGAGCGACAGGGGACGGGAGGCCGGCGGGAGGAGTCTACGGGGCCGCCTGCTGCCGCCCGGGCTCCGGCCGGTCCGGTGCGGACGGCGCGCCGAGCAGAGGCAGCCAGGCGCTGAGGTCGGCCCGGTCGCCCCAGGTGCGGACGCGCCCGTCGCCGGTGGCTGCCGACCACGCGAGCCGACCCGTGCACAGCTCGACGAAGGCCACCGGTTCGCACTCGACGACGTTCGGCGGCGTCCCGCGCGTGTGCCGGGGACCCTCGACGCACTGCACGGCCGCGAACGGCGGGATCCGGCACTCGACGTGGTGCCCCGGAGCGTCGAGGGCGAGCTGCTCGGCCAGCCCGCGCACGGCCAGGGCCAGCTCTGAGCGACCTGCGGTACCGGTCAGCACGGCCTGCACGGCCGCGGCCACCTGCTCCGGGTCGCGGCGGCGTCGGGGCGGCATCAGCTCACGCCGACGGTCACGCCTTCTCGCAGGCGATGCTGTCCTTGTCGCCGTCCAGGCCGCGGTTGTAGCCCATCGCCCGCTTGAACTCGGCGTTGTCCTTGCGGAACGTGGTCACGGGCCTGCCGGACGTCTTGTCGCGCGCGCTCGTCGTGCCGACGCCGTGCGGGAAGCTCTTGCGGTACTCGGTGCAGTTCTTGTACGCCGAGGCGGGCGGCGCCGCGAAGGCCGCCGGTGCGGTGGCGACCGCCACCGCGGCGAGGACGGTCAGGGCGGTCGGCAGCAGGCGCATGCCGCACATGATGCACCAGTCCCGCTGCCGGCGGGGCCGAGGGATCGACTAGCCCGTGGGCCGGCCGGCGAGCGGCCCGAACAGCGCGGGCAGCGTGGCTTCGTGGGCCTCGCGCAGCTGCTCGAGCGGCAGCGTGAACAGGTTCTGCAGCTCGAGCGCGTCGCCGTCGGTGACGCCGATCCGTGTGAGCGGCAGGCCCCGTGCGCTGCACATCTCGGTGAAGCGCAGCTCTTCGCTGCGCGGCACCGTCACCAGGGCCCGACCGGCGGACTCGCTGAACAGCTGGACGAAGGCCGACGCAGCCCGTCGGGAGGACGACCCGCGCGCCGATGCCGCGGACCAGCGCCGCCTCGACCAGCGCCTGCGCGAGGCCGCCGTCGGACAGGTCGTGCGCGCTGGAGAGCATGCCGTCGCGCGACCCGGCGACGAGCACCTCGCCCAGCACCTTCTCGCGCTCGAGGTCCACCGCCGGGGGGGTACCGCCGAGGTGCCGGTGCTCGGCCCAGGCCCACTCCGAACCGCCGAGCTCGGCCTCGGTCTCACCGAGCAGCAGCACCAGCTCGCCGACCTCCTGGAAGCCGCTCGGCGTCCGACGGGCGACGTCGTCGAACAGCCCCAGCACGCCGACCACGGGCGTCGGGTTGATGGCGGTGCTCGCCGTCTGGTTGTAGAAGCTGACGTTGCCGCCGGTCACCGGAAGGCCGAGCGCGCGGCAGCCGTCGGCCAGCCCCCGGGTGGCCTCGGCGAACTGCCACATCACCTCCGGGTCCTCCGGGCTGCCGAAGTTGAGGCAGTTGGTCACGGCGATCGGCACGGCGCCGGTGGCGGCGACGTTGCGGGCGGCCTCGGCGAGCGCCAGCTGGGCGCCGGCGTAGGGGTCGAGCCGGGTGTAGCGGCCGTTGCCGTCGGTGGCGAGCGCGACGCCGAGGTTGGTGTCCTCGCTCAGCCGCACGACACCGGCGTCCTCGGGCCAGGCCAGCACGGTGTCGCCGAGCACGATGCGGTCGTACTGCTCGACCACCCAGCGGCGGCTGCACAGGTTGGGACTGGCCACCATCCGCAGCACCAGCGCCGCCAGCTCGGCGTCGGCCGGGTGCGGCGGCATGGTGGCGGCGTGCAGCGCGTCGAGGTCGGCCGGGCGCTGCATCGGCCGGTCGTAGACGGGACCGTCGTCGGCCAGGCTGCCGGGGGCACGTCGACCACGACCTCGTCGTGCCAGGTGATGACCAGCCGGTCTCCCGCGGTGACCTCGCCGATGTGGGTGGCGAGCACGCCCCAGCGGTCGGCCAGCGCCAGCACCTTGTCGAGGTTCGCCGGCGTGACGATGGCGAGCATGCGTTCCTGCGACTCGCTGGCCAGCACCTCGTGCGGCTCCATCGACGCCTCGCGCAGCGGCACCCGCTCCAGGTGCGCGCGCATGCCTTCCCCGCCCGCCGCGCAGGTCTCGGTGAGGGCGCAGGTGAGCCCGGCCCCGCCGAGGTCCTGGATCCCTTCGACCAGGTCGGCGTCGTACATCTGCAGGCAGGCCTCGATGAGCAGCTTCTCCATGAACGGGTCACCGACCTGCACGGCCGGCCTGCGGGCGGGGCCGTCCTCGTCGAAGGTGGCCGAGGCGAGCACACTGACCCCGCCGATGCCGTCGCGGCCGGTCTTGGCGCCGAGCAGGACGACGGCGTTGCCTTCGCCGCGCGCCGCGGACAGCTGGATGCGGTCGCTCTTCATCACCCCGAGGCACAGCGCGTTGACCAGCGGGTTGCCCTGGTAGCTGGGGTCGAACACCACCTCGCCGCCGATGTTCGGCAGCCCGAGGCAGTTGCCGTAACCGCCGATGCCCGCGACGATCCCAGGCAGCACGCGCGCGGTGTCGGGGTGGTCGGCGTCGCCGAAGCGCAGCGGGTCCATCACCAGGATGGGTCGCGCGCCCATCGTCAGGATGTCGCGGACGATGCCGCCGATGCCGGTGGCCGCACCCTGGTAGGGCTCGACGTAGCTCGGGTGGTTGTGCGACTCGACCTTGAAGGTCACGGCCAGCCCCTCGCCGACGTCGACCACGCCGGCGTTCTCGCCCATGCCCACGAGCAGCCGGTCGCGCGCCGCCTGCGGGAGATCGGCGGTCAAGGAACCGAACTGGCGCAGGTGCACCTTGCTCGACTTGTAGGAGCAGTGCTCGCTCCACATGATCGAGTACATCGCCAGCTCGGTCTGCGTGGGCCGCCGACCGAGCACGTGCCTGATGGCCGCGTACTCGTCGGCCTTGAGCCCGAGGTCGGCGTAGGGCTGCTCGCGGTCAGGCGTGGCGGCAGCGTGCTCGACGGTGTCGACGAGGGGTTCGGTCACGGTCGCGAGGCTACCGGCGGACCACCGCACGACCTCAGCCGTTGCGGAACCAGTCGATCAGGCGGTTCGAGGTCGTGTAGTGGGCGTGGTCGATCGGGTTGTCGGGATCATCCAGGCCCTTGTTGTACTCGTAGGCGCCGCTCTCGTAGACCGCGTACACGCGGTTGTTGCCGGCCTTGTCCCACAGGGCCATGCCCTCGAGCATCGACGGCGCAGCGAAGCACTTGGCGTTGGCCTCCAACCCGGCGTCGCTGCTGCCGTAGCCCCGGTTGGCCACGTAGATGTTGCTGCGGTTGTTGCGTCCGTAGGAGGTCCCGAACACGAAGTAGTCGTCGAGCACCGCCAGGCCCTGCGTCTTCTTGGGGACCCGGGTCTTGCTGCCGCGGGTCAGTACCCCGCTGGTCTGGTTCACGGCGTACCGGTACATGTAGTCGCGGTCGTCCTTGTTGAACTTGCCGGCATAGATGAAGTCGCCGTCCGAGGCCATGAAGTCGGCGTCGGCACCGTCGGTGAGGTAGGTGCGACCGGACAGCGCGAGGTACTGGCCCGGGTTCCCGTTGCGGAACCTGGACCGGAGGTCAGCCAGGTCGTAGCGGCGGATCGTGCCCTCGCCCTGGACGAACGCCCACTTGCCGCTGACGGCGATGCCTCCGACATGCCCCTCGGCGATCGGCACCGCTCCCATGTACTGGCCCTGCCCGGCGATCACGCCGTAGATGATGCTGTCGCCACCGCTCGGGTTGTAGGCCGTGGCGAGGAACATGTCCTCCCCGCTCACCCAGTTCTTCCAGACCGCGAGCCCCTGCGGGACGTAGTTGCGCAGCAGCTGGGCCGGGATCTGGAAGCCCTTCTCGAAGCGGGTGTCGTAGACCTTGCTCGCCGAAGGCCCGTTGTAGTCGAAGATTCCCGGCTCGCTGCCGGAGGCCCGGACGTCGTCGCAGACGAAGCCGGCGTGGGCCGGGCTGAGGAAAGCGCCGGGGGCGACCAGAGCAGCGGTGACGCTGGCTACGGTCGCCAGGGAGACCAGGACGGAGCGCACGCGCGACATGAGAATCCTTCATCTGCGGGGGAGGAAGGCATCGTATGGTCAGACGGTCGCGAGCACCTGCAGCACGCTGGCGAAGAATCCCAGGCCGTCCGTGCCCGCCGTACCGATCAGCGCTTCGACAGCGTGCTCGGGGTGAGGCATGATCCCGACGACGTTGCCGGCCTCGTTGCGGATCGCGGCGATGTCGCGCGCGCTGCCGTTGGGGTTGCTGCCGAGGTAGCGCGCCACCACCCGGCCGCTGCGCTCGAGCTCGTCCAGCACCTGCGCGGACGCGACGTAGCTGCCCTCGCCGTTCTTGACCGGGACGACGATCTCCTGCCCGGTCGCGTAGCCGCCGGTCCAGGCGCTGGTGGTGTCCTCGACGCGCAGCCGCTGGTCGCGGTTGACGAAGTGCAGGTGGGCGTTGCGGGTGAGCGCCCCGGGCAGCAGGCCGCTCTCGCAGAGCACCTGGAAGCCGTTGCAGATGCCGAGCACGGGCAGCCCGTTGCCGGCCTGCTCGACGATGCTGGTCATGGCCGGGGCGAAGCGGGCGATGGCCCCGGCCCGCAGGTAGTCGCCGTAGGAGAAGCCGCCGGGCAGCACGACCGCACCGACCCCTTGCAGATCGGCGTCGGCGTGCCACAGCGGGACGTACTCGCCCCCGGCCAGGCGCACCGCTCGACCGGCGTCGCGGTCGTCGAGACTGCCGGGGAACGTCACGACACCGATGCGCACGCGGGTGAGCCTAGTGGTCGGGTCGGCTGCTACCGACCGCTCTGGGCGATGAGCTTGGCCACCGTCGCCGTCCAGCCGGTCTGGTGGCTCGCCCCGATGCCGGCGCCGGTCTCGCCGTGGAAGTACTCGTTGAAGCTGACGTGCGTGCGCCAGCGCGGGTCGAGGTCGAGCACGTCGCGTCCCCCGTTCACCGGACGGCGCCCCTGCTCGTCCGGCAGGAACAGGTCGATGAGCCGCCGCGACAGCTCACCGGCGACGTGCCAGAGCGTCTGCGGCTCACCGCCGCGGGTGGGGAACGGCACGCGGAACTCTTCCCCGAGGAATGCCGCGTACTTCTGCAGCGACTCGACGAGCAGGTAGTTGATCGGGAACCAGATGGGACCACGCCAGTTGCTGTTGCCACCGAACATGGGCCCGCGGCTCTCGCCCGGCTCGTAGCCGATCGTGTAGCGGTGGCCACCGAGATCGATGGACACCGGATGCTCCCCGTGACGCCGCGACAGCGACCGGATGCCGTACGGCGAGAGGAACTCGTCCTCGTCGCAGACGTAGGACAGCACCTGGCGCAGCCGTTCCGGACCGAACACCGAGAGCATCCGCCCGCGCTCCTCGCCCTGGGTGAACACGTTGGCGCACAACGCCGGCTCGTGGACGAAGTACCACTGCATGCGCCGGGCGAAGTCCGGCAGCGCCGCCAGCGTCGACTCCTCGATCGTGTAGACGGCGAACAGCGGGATCAGGCCGACCGCCGAACGGACCCGCAGCGGCTGGGGGTCCTGCCCGGTGACGCGGAGCACGTCGTAGCAGAAGCCGTCCTGGCCGTCCCACAGGTCCAGCGTGTTCAGTGCGTGCGCGATGCCCAGGAAGTGCTCGAAGAACTTCGTCGCGACGTCCTCGTACGCGCGGTCGTGCTCGGCGAGCTCCAGCGCGATCGCGAGCATGTTGAGCGCGTACATGGCCATCCAGCTGGTGCCGTCCGCCTGGTCGAGCCGGCTGCCGTCCGGCAGGCCCTTGCTGCGGTCGAACAGGCCGATGTTGTCCAGGCCGAGAAAGCCGCCGGCGAAGACGTTGCGGCCTTCGGCGTCCTTGCGGTTGACCCACCAGGTGAAGTTGATGAGCAGCTTGTGGAACACCCGCTCCAGGAACAGGAAGTCCTTCACCCCGGTGCGCTTGGCGTCGATCTTGAAGACCCGGTAGGCCGCCCAGGCGTGCACCGGAGGGTTCGTGTCGTCGAAGGCCCACTCATAGGCGGGCAGCTGGCCGTTGGGGTGCATGTACCACTCGCGGCACAGCAGGATCAGCTGCTCCTTGGCGAAGTGCGGATCGACCTGCGCCATCGGGATCATGTGGAACGCGAGGTCCCAGGCCGCGTACCAGGGGTACTCCCAGCCGTCGGGCATGGAGATCACGTCGGTGTTGCCCAGGTGACGCCAGTCGGTGTTGCGGATCGTGCGTCGCGACGCCGGCGGTGGTGGCGAGGCGGGATCGCCGTCCAGCCACTCACCGACGTGGAAGCAGTAGTACTGCTTGGTCCAGAGCAGCCCCGCCATCGCCCGGCGGTGCACGTCGACCTCGGCGGGGCTGCGGCCAGGCGGCACCAGCTCGGCGTAGAACTCGTCGGCCTCGGCCGCGCGGGCCGCGAAGGTCTGGTCCAGGCTCCGGCCCAGGCTGCCCCGCGCGGGAGGGGAGTCGGTCAGTCGCAGGGTGCGCGTCACCGCTTCACCAGGCGCCAGGTCCAGCACGTACCAGGCGCTGGCCTTGGTCCCCCGCTGCGCCGGGTTGACCGTGTCGTGCCCGGACACGACGTGGTCGTTGATGCCGTCCTTGACGAAAGCCGTGCGGTTGGCGGCGCCGAAGACCCGTTCGGCGTTGGTCTCGTTGTCGGTGAACAGCAGCGTCGGCTCGCCGTCGCAGGTCAGCCAGCGCTCGCCGAGCGCCTGGTGGGTGACCTTCACGGTGCGGCCGTCGACGGCCTCGAGCAGGGCCGGCCGGTCGTCGCGCCCCCACGCCCAGGTGTTGCGCAGCCACAGGGTCGGCAGCAGGTGCAGCGTCGCGCTTTCGGGTCCGTGGTTGGTGCACGTGATGCGGATGCACAGGTCCTCGACGCCCGCCTTGGCATACGCGACCTCGACGTCGAAGAAGCGGTGGTCGTCCAGGACTCCGGTGTCGAGCAGCTCGTACTCGGGTTCCTCGCGGGTGCGCCTCGCGTTCTCGGCGAGCAGGTCCTCGTACGGGAAAGCTGCCTGCGGGTACCGGTAGAGCCAGCGCATGAAGGAGTGCGTGGGGGTGCAGTCCAACGGCCACCAGTGCTCTTTCACGTCCTCGCCGTGGTTGCCCTGGCTGTTCGTCAGGCCGAACAGACGCTCCTTCAGGATCGGGTCCTTGCCGTTCCAGAGCGCGACGGCGAAGCACAGGTGCTGCCACTGGTCGCTGATACCCGCGAGACCGTCCTCGCCCCAGCGATAGGCGCGCGAGCGGGCCTGCTCGTGGGGGAAGCCGTTCCAGGCGTCGCCGTCGGCCGTGTAGTCCTCGCGCACCGTCCCCCACTGCCGCAGCGAGACGTACGGCCCCCACCGCTTCCAGCGCGCGGTGCCCGCCGCGTCGTCGTCCAGCCGGCGGCGCTCCGCGCCCGGGACCGTCATGGCACGACGAGGGCGGGCAGACGGCGCACGGGGACTCCTGTGACGCAGCGACAGGTGTACGCCCTTCTGTACGCCATGTGCCGCGCCGGCGCCAGCGTCAGGCGCGGACCTGTTCGGTCACGTCGCGCCGCGTGACGGTCAGGTAGGCGACGCACCCGACGATGGCGGTCAGGAACAGCAGGCTGGTGCCGAGCGTGCCCAGACCCAGCCCGCTCTCGTCCGAGGGCAGGCTCAGGGCGTCGCCGATGTTCGCCCCGAGCGGCCGGGTGAGGATGTAGGCCAGCCAGAAGCACAGCACCGGACCGGCCCCGAGCCGCCAGGCGACGACGACCGCAAGGATCAGACCCAGCGGGACCAGGATCGCCTGTCCCGGGGTGAAGCCGGTGAGCTCCAGGGTCCAGTCGCCGGCGGCGGTACCCAGCGCGAACGTGACCAGCACGGTCAGCCAGTAGAAGGCTTCGCGCGGCACGGTGACGATGCTGTGGATCGACAGCGTCCGTTCCCGGGCGAACCAGATCCCGAACACGACCGCCAGCAGGATCGCGAAGACCAGGGTGCTGACGCCCAGCGGCACCCCCCGGGCGTCGGTGAGGTTGTCGGTCAGCAGCGTGCCCACCACGCTGATGAGCACCACCACGAGCCAGTACACCGTCGGGACGTACCGGCGGCTGCGGAACTGCACCGCCAGGGCGAGCACGAGAGCCGCACTGAAGATCACCGTGGTGCCGGCCAGCCCGAGGCCGAGGGTCTCGTTGAGGTAGTCCGCGAGGCTCTCGCCCACGGTCGTGCACAAGATCTTGATGATCCAGAAGTAGACGGTCACCTCCGGCACCTTGTTCAGCATCTGGCGCGCACCGCTGCGCTCGCGGACCGGGGTGGGGAGCGTCATGACCGCAACTGTCGACGATCTCGCCTGACGACCACCTGAACGCTTCCGGGCGGCGAGCGCCCGGTCAGCCGTGCGGGTCGAAGGCGGCGTCGAACTCGAACGGCGGGTTGAGCACCAGGTGGCCTCCGGCGTCCGGGATCATCACCGGACCGAGCAGCTTGCTCGGCCCCGTGGCGACGTAGGTCGAGTTGGCCTTCGCCGCGATCTCGAACTTGCCCTTCTGCAGGACGCCCTGGTCGTCGCGGAAGGAGACCATGCAGATCCAGTCGGCCCCGGGTCCGACGTCGGCGACGCTGGGGCCGCCCCGGTCGCAGCTGGCGTCGGCCGCGATGCTCGCGACGGTGACGCCCGGGTCGCCCAGGATCTGCGCGCGCTGCACGTACAGGTTGCTGAACGCCTGGTTCAGGCTGGCCTCCAGCCGCGGGCGGGTCACGTCCTGCGTGCCGCACGCCGAGAGCGTGAGGGTCAGCGCCGAGACGACGACGAGGGACGGCGCGTGCCGTCGAGGGTCAGACATGCTCATCCTCCGGTGATGTCACGACGGCGCAGCGACCAGAAGGCCAGCGCGAGGCACAGCAGCGTCCAGCCGGCGCTGACGAGGACCCCGGTGACCAGCGGTCCGTAGAAGGGCGTCTGCGTCAGCAGCCCGTGCCAGGACTCCAACGGGGTCGTCAGCAGGAACCGGCGGGCCACGTCGAGGCCGCCGAGGCTGCCGACCAGCGACATCACCAGGCCGAGGACGACCGGACCGAGCACCCCGACGGAGGGGTTTCGCGTGCGCACCGACAGCACCAGGGCCAGCGCGGTGAAGCCCAGCAGGGCCGGCAGCTCGCTGGCCCAGCTGAGCGCGACCAGGGGCAGGGCGTCGTGCGGGCTCACGACCTGCCCGGACAGGCCGTCCAGCGGTTGTCGCCCGACCACCAGCAGGCTCGTCGCGATCGTGCTCGTCGCGAGCAGCAGGTAGGCGGTCACGGTGACGCCGACCGCGGCAGCGGTCTTGGCGAGGAACACCTGGGTGCGGCTGACCGATCGGGTCAGCAACGTCTTCCAGGTGCCGTGCGCGTCCTCGTTGGCGAAGATGTCCCCGGCGACGAGCGAGCAGACGAGCGGCAGCACCCACTGCGCCGCGAACGCCAGCACCAGCAGGGGCAGCGCATAGCCGCTCGAGTGGATCTGCCGACCGAACAGCGTGTCCTTCGGCGGACGCTGCTGACCGTCCAGCACCAGGACGACGACGACCGGCGCCACCAGGCAGCTGAGCAGCAGGTACCGCAACCGGGCCTGGGCGAGCAGCTTGACGATCTCCCAACGCAGCACCGTGACCACCGTGGGCCGAGCGCGCAACCCGCGCGTGACGGGCGTCGCGGCGGGTTCGGCGACGACCGTCGTCACCGGCTCGTCCGGGTGAGCTCGGTGGTGAGGCCCTCGGGCGCCGACTCGGTCAGCAGGAAGAACAGGGCTTCCAGCGGGGTCTCGGTCAGGCTCAGGCCGCGGATCGCCACTCCTGCCGCCACGACCGCGGCGACCAACGCGTCGACGCGCTCCTGCGGCCCCCGGACCGCCAGCCCCGGATCGAGCCGCTCGACCTCCAGCCCCAGTTCGGCGGCGAGGACGCCGGCGCGGTCGTCGTCGGTGGTGACGAGCCGGTGGGCCTGCGCCGGCGCCCGCTCACGCAGCGTCGCGATGGAGCCGTGATAGACCACCGCACCGGTGCGCATGATCGTGACGTCGTCGCAGATCTGCTCCACCTCGCCCATGTCGTGGCTGCTCAGCAGCACGGTCAGGCCGTCGGCGGCGAGCCGCTGCACCAGCGCGCGCATGTCGCGGATGCCCGCGGGGTCCAGACCGTTCGCCGGCTCGTCGAGCACCAGCATCCGGGGGTCGCGGAGCAGGCTGGCAGCGACGCCCAGCCGCTGTCGCATACCGAAGCTGTAGCCCCCCACCTTGTCCCGCTCGCGGCCGACCAGGTCGACGACCTCCAGCACCTGCGCGATGCGCTGGCTCGCCGCACCCCCGTCGAGCCCGGCGAGCAGCTGCAGGTTGCGGCGACCGGACAGCCCTGGGTAGAACTTCGGGCTCTCGATGAAACCGGCCACGCCGTCCAGGGTGCGTGGGCCGTGCGCCTGCCAGGTGCGACCGAACAGCTCGAGCGTGCCGCGGTCGGTACGGATGAGTCCGAAGAGCATGCGCAGGAACGTGGTCTTGCCCGCCCCGTTGGGACCGAGGACGCCGTAGACCTCTCCCTGCTGCACCGTCAGGCTCAGGTCGTCGACCGCCGTGAGTCCGCCGTAGGTCTTGGTGAGCCCGACCGCACGGACGGCCGGCAGCGCAGCGGTGGTCACGAGTCCG
Source organism: uncultured Actinomycetes bacterium (assembly GCA_963784675.1). GTDB lineage: Bacteria > Actinomycetota > Actinomycetes > Mycobacteriales > SCTD01 > SCTD01. The sequence continues at coordinate 27,938 of CAWASE010000024.1, read as the reverse complement.
GCGAGACGAGGTGCAAGGGCAGGGCGGGGTCCATGGGCGTGACGGAGTCCATAGGTACAGCGTTGTCCGGCCGCATGAAGCCACCATGAAGTCGCTCGGCCGAGCCGGACCGGCAGCCACTACCGTCCGGTCTCGGCGCGAGCGGGAGGAGACCGACGGTGCGGGTGCTGCTCGTCGACGACGACCGCCGGCTGACCGCGGTGCTGTCCCGCGCCCTGGTCGAGGCGGGGCACGAGGTGGACACCTGCGCGGACGGCCGCAGCGCCTTGCAGGTCGCCAGCACGGGAGTCTTCGACGCGGTCGTCCTGGACTGGATGATGCCGCACCTGGACGGCCCGACCGTGTGCCGCACGTTGCGCGAGCGCGAGATCTACACCCCGGTGCTGCTGCTCACCGCACGCACCGCCGTGGCCGACCGCGTCGCCGGGCTGGACGCGCTCGCCGACGACATCCTGGCCAAGCCGTTCAGCCTGGACGAGCTGCTGGCCCGGCTGCGGGCGCTGCGCCGGCGCGGGCTCGCCGTCGAGCGGCCCGTCCACGTCGTGGGCGACCTGACCGTCGACACCGAGCGACGCACGGTCTCGCGCGGCGCGACCCCGGTCCTGCTGACCGCCCGCGAGTTCGACCTGCTGGCCCTGCTGGCCGGTCGGTCCGGGCGCGTGCTGACCCGTCAGCAGATCCTGGACGACGTCTGGGACGGCGAGACCGATCTGCGCAGCAACGTCATCGACGTGCACGTCGCAGCGCTGCGGGCCAAGCTCGACAAGCCGTTCGGTCTGCAGTCGATCCAGACCCTGCGCGGCGTCGGCTACCGGCTGCTGAGCCCGTGAACGGGCGCTGGCAGCGCCTGCCGCTGCGGCTCCGGCTGGTCGCGGGCTTCGTGGCCGTCATGGCCGTGGTGCTGTCGGCAGCAGGCGCTTTCGTGTTCTGGCGCGTGCGCCTGGCGCTGGACACCGGCCTGGAGGCCGATCTCGCCGCCGTACGGGCGAGCGTCCTGCGGGCCGCCGGTGACGGCCGCGTCAGCCCCGCGTCGATCGTCGCTGCGCAGCCGCCCGGCACCCTCGTGCAGGTGCTGGACGGCGAGCGCCGCGTCCTGGCCAGCACGCCCGCCGTCCGGGCTCCGCGCCTGGACGGGGCCGGCGGGAACCTGCTCGTCAGCGGTGACCGGCGGCTGCGGCGCGTCACCGTGGACCTGCCCGGGACTGCGCCGCGCTCGGCGGTCGCGGCGGTCCGGCTGGGCCAGCGCGACGAGGCGCTGCGCGAGCTGCTCGCCCAGCTCACCCTGGCCAACGGGCTCGCCCTCGCCGCGGCGGCGACGGTCGGCTACGCCCTCGCCGGATCAGCGCTGCGCCCGGTGGAGCGGTACCGCGCCCGCGCCGCCGAGATCGCAGGCGGCGCCAGCGGCCTGCGGCTGCAGGTCGCCTCCGGCGTCGACGACGAGATCAGCCGGCTCGGCCACACCCTGAACGACATGCTGGCCGCGCAGGAGCTCGCCGCCGACCGGCAGCGCCGGCTGCTCGCCGACGCCAGCCACGAGCTCCGCGCCCCCCTGAGCGTGCTCAGCGCCGAGGTCGAGCTGGCGCTGCGTCGACCGCGCACGGCGGACGAGCACGAGGCGACGCTGCAGCAGGTCGCCGTCGACACCGCCCGCCTGGTCGCGCTGACCGAGCAGCTGTTGGAGCTGGAGGCCGCGCAGGTCCCGCGCCCCGTCGACGCGATCGCGCTGGAGCCGCTCGTGGGGCAGGTGGTCGCCGGCGGGCGGCGCAGGCTGTCGGACGCCGGCCGCACGCTCGCGTGCGAGCTCGAGGCGGGCCTCACCGTGGCCCTCAGCGCGGACGCCGCCCATCAGCTGGTGCGCAACCTCGTCGACAACGCGGTGCTGCACGGATCCGGTCAGGTGACGGTGACGGGGCGCCGCCTCGGGGCCGCCACCGTGCTGTCCGTCCAGGACGAGGGCGACGGACCCCCGCCGGAGTTCGTGCCGCGCGCGGTCGAGCGGTTCTCGCGCGCCGACCCCGCGCGCACCGGGCCCGGCACCGGGCTCGGGCTCGCCCTCGTCCACGCGGTGGCAGTGAGTGCCGGGGGTGAGCTCCGCCTGTGTGCCGCGGGCCGCCACCACCGTTTCGCGCCGGTGCTCGTCGGAGCCGGCGACTGCCGGCACGACGGACGCGGGACGGTCGTCGCCGTCTGGCTCCCGAGCCCGCCGTGGGGCGGCGCGGGACATGGGAGGGTCTGCCCATGATTCGCCAGCTGTCCAGCCTGGACGCACAGTTCCTCGCCATCGAGAACGACCGTCAGTTCGGTCACGTCGGCAGCCTCGCCGTGTACGACCCGAGCACGAGCCCCACGGGCACGTTCACCGGCGACATCGTGCGGGCCCTGGTGCGCGACCGGCTCGCGGTCGTTCCCCCGCTGTCCTGGCGGCTGGCACCGGTGCCCCTCGGGATCGACTATCCCTACTGGGTGCACCAGGACCCGGACCTGGAGTTCCACGTCCGCGAGCTGGGCCTGCCCTCGCCCGGCAGCGACGCCCAGCTCGCGACGCAGGTGGGCCGGCTGCACTCCCGGTCGCTGGACCGCTCCCGTCCGCTGTGGGAGCTCTACGTCATCAGCGGCCTGCCGGAGGGACGGGTGGCGCTGTACAGCAAGATCCACCACGCTCTCATCGACGGTGTCTCGGGCGCCGAGATCATCGGCATGCTGCTGGACCTGAGCCCGGAGGTCACGACGCCGGCGCCGGCGACGGCACCACCGCTGTCCGCCGACCCGGGCCAGCTGGCGATGCTGGCCCGCGGGGTCTTCGGGGTCGGGCGCCACCCGATCCGGCGGCTGAAGGCCGTGCCCGCCACGATCGCCCACCTGGACGAGACGACCCTCGGAGCCCTCCCGCTCGTGGGCACCGTCGGCCGGCTCGCCGGTCGGGTCGACGGCCTGCTGCACTCCGACCGCAGCCGGGTCGTGCGCTCCAGGCTGAAGGCCCCGGTCACCCCGTTCAGCACCGCCGTCTCCCCCCACCGCTCGTTCGCGTTCGGGCAGCTGGGCCTGGACCGGGTCAAGGCCGTCAAGCGCGCGCACGGCACCACGGTCAACGACGTCGTCGTGAGCATGTGCGCGGGCGCGGTGCGGACCTGGCTGCTCGAACGGGGCGCGCTGCCCGAGGAGCCGCTGGTGGCGCAGATCCCGATCTCGGTGCGCACGCCCGAGCAGCAGATGACCTACGGCAACCGCATCCTCATGCTCGGCGCGCCGCTGCACACCGAGATCGCCGACCCGGCCGAACGGCTGGCGGCGACGCACGAGGACCTGGTCGAGATGAAGGACCGGCACGGCATGCTGCCGGCGGACCTGCTGACCGACGTCAACCACTTCATCCCGCCGGCGCTGTTCAGCCGGGCTGCCCGGCTGATGCTGTCGATGGGCGCCTCGGGGCTGTCGCGCCCGACCTGGAACCTGGTCGTCTCGAACGTGCCCGGAGCCCAGTTCGACCTCTACTGCGCAGGATCCAAGCTGCTGGCCACCTACCCCGTCTCGGCCATCACCGACGGCATGGGCCTGAACATCACCGTCATGAGCTACGGCGGCCACCTGGACATCGGCATCATCGCCGACCGCGAGCAGGTGCCGGACGTCGATCAGCTCGTGTCCTACCTCGGCGAGGAGCTCGCTGCGCTCGAGGGCGCCGGCGGGGCAGCCGGTCCCGCGACCTGAGGGTGCGGAAACGCCTGGCTGTAGGCGCGCACCGCGAGCAGGGCGACGTCGTCGTCGCTGCCGTCCGGGAGCATCCGGTCCAGCAGCCCGTCGCACAGCTCGTCCAGACCGAGACCGGTGAGCGCCGCGACGGTCTGCCGGAGCCGGGCCAGGCCGCGGTCCAGCGCCTCGCCGCGGCGCTCGATCAGCCCGTCGGTGTAGAGCAGCAGCACGCTGTCGGTCGGCAGGACGACGGTGTGGTCGGTGCGCGCGACCTCGGGGTCGAGCCCGAGCAGCAGCTCACCGTCGGTCTCCAGGAGCGTGACGGTGCCGTCATCCCCGATGAGGACGGGCGGCGGGTGACCGGCGTTGCTCCAGCGCAGCAGCCGACCGTCCTGCTCCAGGCTCCCCTCGTCCTGCTCGACCCGGACGACGACGGTGGTGGCCAACGTGTCGATGCCGAGCCCCTGCATCCCCCGGTCGACCCGGCGGAGCAGCTCGGCCGGGGCGGCTCCGGTGTCGTAGCCGATGCCACGCACCAGCGTGCGCACCTGACCCATCAGCGCGGCGGCCCTCATGTCGTGGCCGGTGGCGTCGCCGACGACGGCCACCAGGGCGCCGTCACGCTGGAGGAAGGCGTCGTACCAGTCGCCGCCGACCTGCGCCTCGTCGTCGGCGGGCCGGTAGCGCGCGACCACGTGCAGCTGCTCGGGCTCGGGCAGCAGGGTGAGCAGCTGGCGCTGCAGCTGCTCGGCCTGGCCGAGGCTGCGCTGGTACAGGCCGGCGTTGTCCAGCGCCAACCCGGCCCGTCGCCCGATGTCGACCGCGTCGGTCAGCACGGCGTCGCCGTCCAGGCCGTGGGTCTCGGCGCTCCTGCCGAGCATCAGGAACCCCTGGTTGCCCGCCCGTCCGCGCAGCGGGACGACGAGCACGTCGTCGGCGCTGCGGACCAGGCACAGCGCGTCCTGGCACGACGCGAGCCCGCAGAGGGGACCGTCGTCGGCGGTTCGGCGGACCGCCTCGCCGCTGTGCAGCAGCCGCCGGGCCAGGGCGGTCGGGGCGGACGCCCGCGCGACGTGCTGGGCGAACGGGACGCCCTGGTCACCGGCCTCCTCCCGCGGGTGGGCGCAGTCGTGGACGAGCTGCCCGGTCTCGTCGGACAGGCCCGCGACGGCCCAGCCGGCCAGTACCGGCACGACGGTGCGGGCCAGCCGCTGGACGAGCTCCTGCGGGTCCAGCGTGGTGGAGATGGCGCGCGTCGCCTCGGCCAGCACCGACAGCCGTGAGAGCGCCGCATCGGTGTCGCGGGCGGCCAGCCGCACGCGCAGCTCGGCCGAGCAGCCCTCAGCCAGCGAGCGCAGCCGGTCCAGGTCGGCGGCGGACCAGGCCCGCGGCTCGCTCGCGATCGCGCACAGCGACCCGAGGACCCGTCCCTGCGCGTCGGTGATCGGGTGCCCGGCATAGGCCACCACGGAAAGGTCGTCGACCGCGGGGTTCTCCTTGACCAGCGGGTGGCTGCGGGCGTCGTCGACGACCAGCGGCTCCCCGGAGCGCACGACGTGCTGACAGAACGAGTGCGACAGCGGCGTCTGCCTGACCTCGCCCAGCCCGCGCTGACCGGGGAACACCTGCCGCTCCTCGTCCACGAGGGACACGAGCGCGACGGGGACCTGCAGCAGGTCGCAGACGAGCGCCGCCACCCGGTCCAGGGCCGCGTCCGCCTCGCCGCCCAGGCCGAGCCGGGCCAGCTGCGCCAGTCGTGCGTCGTCCGGTGCGCCGCTGCGCGGCCTGTCCTCGGACACCCGTATGAGGCTAGATCATGGCGGCCGATGCGCCACTCGGAAGCTCGCCGGCGACGAGCGCCCGGTAGCGCAGCGCCAGCTCGAGCTCGAAGCGGCCCTGCGGGTCCTCCAGGGCGGTGCCGAGCAGCTCGCGCAGCTGGCCCAGCCGGTAGCCGACGGTCTGCGTGTGGACGTGCAGCTCGGCCGCCACCTTCTGCCGCTCGCCGCGGTGCCGCAGCCAGGCCAGCAGGGTCTGCGCCAGCCGTTCGCCGGTGGCCGCCGGCAGCGCCTCCAGGGGAGCGAGTCGCTCCTGGGCGAGGGCGTCGGCGACCTCGGGCAGGCCGGCGACGAGCAGGTCGGCCAGGTGGTCCGGCACGTGCCGGGGAGCGGGGCCGGTCGCGATCGTCTGGGCCATCAGCCGGGCCAGCCGCAGGCTCAGGGCTGCTGCCGAGCAGTCCCGCGGCGGTCCGACGGCGGCCTGCCGGCCGGCGAGGCGTCGGTCCAGCCCGGTCCGCCACCCGGGCTCGGCGCGCACGAGCACGACGACGTCGGGGCCGTGCTCGCCCGCCTCCCCGAGCAGGGCGTCCGACCCGACGACCTGGGCCAGTCCGTCGGCCTGCGGCTGCGGCACCACCACGGCCACGACGCGGTCCGGCAGCGGCCACGCCGCCCGGCGTGCGGCCTCCCGGCAGGCGGGCAGGTCGACGACCGGTTGCAGCAGCAGGCCCAGCAGCGCCGAGCGCCGCCGCCCGGACTCTCCCGCCTGCCGGGACTGCTCCTGCGCGTAGCCCTCGACGGAGGCGGCCGACAGCTCGTCGATGTAGGCGAACACCGCCTCGGCCAGCAGCACGAGGTCGTCGCTGCCGACCCCGTCCAGCTGCGCGAGCCGGGCGAACTGCCGGAACGCCACCCGCGCCCCGACCCGGTACGCGGCCAGCAGGGTCTCCATCTCGCGCCCCTGGCGCAGCTCGCCCCGACCGAGCGCGACGTAGACCGCCCGGTCGGCCTGCGACAGGGCCGGCTCGGCCGTACCCGGCAGGTCCAGGAAGCGACCGAGCGCCACCCCGACCCCCCGTCGGAGCCCCTCGCCGAACTGACCCTCCAGCGGCCGCGCGTACCGCGGCACCTCCTGCGGCAGCGCCGCGATGACCGCCGCGGTCACCTCGCCCAGGTGCGGCCGCATCGCGCGGGTCAGGTCGCGCGGCAGATCGGCCCACGGCGGGCGTCCCGCCGGGAGCTCGGACGGCGTCGCTGCTACCACGATGGATCCCGCTCCTTGTTGCGCGGACACAAAAGACTGTGCCGGGAGCGTATCCCCCAGGGCGATGACCTCGCACGCTTGTCGGGGCAGGCTGAACGCATGGCCCCGATTCGCACCCGTTCCCGCACCGAGGTCGGCCCCGTCGCCACGTTGCGGTCGGCCGCTGCCCGCCTCACCCACCCGCTGCTGCCCGACGACTACCTGCAGCTGCTGAACCCGCTGTGGAGCGCGCGCGAGCTGCGCGGCAAGGTCGTCGAGGTGCGCAAGGAGACCGAGCACGCGGCGACCCTGGTCATCCAGCCGGGCTGGGGCTGGAACGGCGAGTACCGCGCCGGGCAGTACATCGGCATCGGCACCAAGCGGAACGGCCGCTGGCACTGGCGCTCCTACTCGCTGACCTCCACCCCGGTGCAGGCTCGCGACAAGACCATCAGCATCACCGTCAAGGCGATGCCCGAGGGCTTCCTGTCCGGGCACCTGGTCAACGGGCTCGCCCCGGGCACCGTCGTCCGGCTGGCCGCGCCGCAGGGCGAGTTCGTGCTGCCCGAACCGCCGCCGCCGTCGATCCTGTTCCTCACCGCCGGCAGCGGCATCACGCCGATCATCTCGATGCTGCGCACGATGGACCGGCGCGGTGTCGTCCCCGACGTCGTCCTGGTGCACTCCGCCCCCACCGAGGCCGACGTGCTGTTCCACGCCGAGCTGACCGGGCTCGCGGCGCGCTACCCGTCGCTGCGCCTGCACCTGCAGCTCACCGACGCGATGGGGATGCTGCAGCTGGACGCTCTCGGCACCGTGTGCGCGGACTGGACCGAGCGGCAGACCTGGGCCTGCGGCCCGCCGGCCCTGCTGGACGCCGCCGAGAAGGCCTGGAGCGCCGCCGGGATCGGTGACGCGCTGCACCTGGAGCGGTTCTCCGTGGCGCTGTCCGGCGCGGGAGGACAGGGCGGCCAGGTCACCTTCGAGCAGTCCGGCAAGAAGGTCACCGTCGACGGCGCCACCACGCTGCTGCAGGCCGGCGAGGACGCCGGGGTGCAGATGCCGTTCGGCTGCCGCATGGGCATCTGCCAGTCCTGCGTCGTGACCGTGGTGGCCGGTGCCACCCGCGACCTGCGCAGCGGTTCCGAGCACACGGCGGGCGACCGTATCCAGACCTGCATCTCCGCGGCGGCCGGAGACGTCGTCCTGAACGTCTGACCGGCCCTCACCCCCGACCCCCCCGCCCCCCCCGAACGAAAGAGGCACCACATGGCCATCAGCGACATCAAGGCGTACGCCCACCTGAGCTCCGAGGACGTCGAGAACCTCGGTCGCGAGCTCGACCAGCTGCGCAAGGACATCGAGAACAGCCGCGGCGAGGCCGACGAGGCCTACATCCGTCGGGTGATCAGCCTGCAGCGCTCGCTGGCTGCCGCTGCCCGCGTCACGCTGTTCGGCTCGCTGTTCCCGCCGGCCTGGATCGCCGGGACCGCGCTGCTCGCGACCTCGAAGATCATCGAGAACATGGAGCTCGGGCACAACATCATCCACGGCCAGTGGGACTGGATGAACGACCCGGAGATCCACTCCAGCACGTGGGAGTGGGACCTGGTGGCCACCTCGGCGAGCTGGAAGCACTCGCACAACGTCGTGCACCACACCTGGACGAACATCGTCGGCAAGGACCGCGACGTGGGCTACGGCCTGCTGCGGGTCACCCGCGACTACCGGTGGAAGCCCAAGAACCTGGCGCAGCCGGCCATCTACGCCCTGCTGGCCCTGCTGTTCGAGTACGGCATCGCCTTCCACGACATCGACGTCTCGGCGGTGAAGAAGGGCCGCAAGACCAAGGAGACGGCCAAGCGCCAGCTCAAGGAGATGCGCAACAAGATCGGCAAGCAGGTCGTCAAGGACTACGTGGCCTTCCCGCTGCTGACCGGCCCCGCCGCGCTGTCGACGCTCACGGCGAACGCCACCGCCAACGTCGTCCGCAACCTGTGGACCAACGCCGTCATCTTCTGCGGCCACTTCCCCGACGGCGCTGAGAAGTTCACGCTCGCCGAGTACGAGACCGAGACGCCGGCGGAGTGGTACCTGCGGCAGATGCTGGGGTCGGCCAACTTCCACGGCGGCAAGCTGATGGCGTTCATGACCGGCAACCTCTGCTACCAGATCGAGCACCACCTGTTCCCGGACCTGCCCAGCAACCGTTACGCCGAGATCAGCGAGCGGGTGCAGGAGATCTGTGCGCGCTACGAGATCCCCTACACCACCGGCCCGTTCCTGCTGCAGTACGCCCAGACGTTGCGCACCATGCTCAAGCTGTCGCTGCCGGACTCGATGCTGCGTGCGACGTCCGACGACGCCCCGGAGACGGCGTCGGAGAAGAAGTGGGAGCTGCGCGAGCTCGCTGCCGCCTGACGGAGCAGCCTCGCCACCCGTCCCAGGGTCGCCGCCCGTCCCCTCCGCCGCGTGTGGCGGAGGGGACGGCGGGCGTCAGACCCGCGAGCGGGCCCGGAGCGGCAGGTAGACCGCGACGGCCATCAACGCCATCGCGAGCGGCACGTGCACGGCGGTGAGCACGTCCTTGCTCTGGTCGACGATCAGTCCGCCGAGGTAGGACTCGCCGATGAGCAGGACGCCGAGCAGCGCGGCGCCGCCCCACAGGTCCTTGCGCTCGCGCAGCTTCCAGAAGCCGACGACGGCCGCGCTGAGCGCCAGCACGATGGCGATGTCGGCGCCGCGCGCGTGCACGTCGATCCAGCTGCTGGCGGCGTCGCGCTCGCCGTCGTGCTCGAGGAAGATGCCCGCCCACAGGCCCTGCAGCAGGACGACGAGGGTGGTGGAGGCGGCCAGCGCCCGGAAGGCGACGAGGCCACCGGAGGAGGTCGTCCCGGCATCGGTACCGGTGGTGGGGGGGGTGGTCGTGGTCATGAGCGCTCCTGGTCTGGGTGGGGGTGGTGGCCGAGCCGGGGAGGCTCAGCCGGTGGGCAGGTCGATGACGGCGGTCAAGCCGGGGGCCGGCCCGTGCAGGCGCACGTCGCCGCCGGCGGCCCGGGCCAGCCGTCGGGACAGCGCGAGACCCAGCCCGAAGCCGGGGTGGGCGTCGGCGCCGGGTCCGCGGCGGCCGGGGGCGAAGACGTCCTCCAGCAGCTCGTCGGGCAGTCCCGGACCGTCGTCGCGCACGAGGATCTCGTGCGCCGGGCCCGCGCTCACCACCACCTGGCTGCTGGCGTGCCGGAGGGCGTTGTCGACCAGGGGCGCCACGATCCGCTCGAGCAGGTCGGCGTCGAGACCGGCCGGGCAGGGCCGGGTGAACCGGGCGGTCAGCCGCGGGTCGTCGACGTCGGCCACGAACGAGGCGACCACCGCCGCCGCGTCGCAGCGCCCGGGCGGTCCGGACACCGTCACGCGACCAGCGGTCAGCAGGGTCTCCAGCAGCCGGGTCATCCGCTCCGCGCCCCCCGCGATCGCCGCGTGCCCCGCGGCGAGCTCCGCGGCGTCGCGGGGGCGGGCCTGCAGCAGCTCGACCTCGGCCAGGATGCGTGCCAGCGGGGTGCGGAGCTCGTGCGACAGCTCGTCGGTGAGCCGCTGCTCGTGACGCAGGACAGCCGACTGCCGGTCCAGCAGCGCGTCGAGATTGGCGGCCAGCCGGGCGAGCTCGTGCGGCCGCGCCTGCGGGGAGAAGCGACGCTCGACGTCCGTGGCGCTCCAGTCCGCTGCCTGCTGGGTCATCTGCGCCACCGGGCGCAGGGCGCGACCGACCATCAACCGGGTGGCCAGGTAGCTGCCGGCGACCAGCGCCAGCCCGAGGCCCAGGGCCGCCCCCTGCACGAGGTCCTGGGTGCGGTCGTAGGGAGCCAGCGACAGGCCGGTCACGACGGTGCCGACCTGCCGGCCGTCGCGCCGTACCGCGCGGGCGCCGAGCAGCAGCTCCTGCCCGTCGACCCGGGTGCTCGCGCTCCCGCGGTCGGCGAGGGCGAGCACCGCCTGCTGCACCTGGACCGACCCGCGGGCGCGCAGCACCGGCTCGCGCCCCGCCAGCACCCACACCCGCCCGTCGTCGTCGCCGTCGACATCAGGCGCGGCGACCCGCAGCGTCCCGTCGGCAGCGACCTGCACCCGCTGCGCCGCATCGTCCAGGCGGGCCGCCAGCAGCTCTCGCGCGGCGGCGTCGAGGCGGTTGTCGAGCAGCAGCAGGAACGAGCCGCCCAGCGCGATCACCGCCACGGCGGCGATGGCCACCGAGACCAGCGCGAGCCGACCGCGCAGGCTGCCCCATCCCGGAAGCTCCTTCACGCGTAGCGGTATCCGACGCCGACGGCCGTCTCGATCTGGGCGGCGGGGTGCACCTCGCGCAGCTTGCGTCGCAGCCGGGCGACGTACTGGTCCAGGGTGTTCTCGTGCACGATGGCGCCGTCCGGCCAGCCCGAGCGCACGAGCTCGCGGCGACGGATCACCGTCCCGGGTGCGGCGAGCAGCACCGCCAGCAGGCGGAACTCCGTCGGAGTGAGCGCCACCGACGCCGAGCCCGAGCGCAGGGCGTGCGTGGCCGGGTCGAGCACGACGCCGTCCCGCTCCGGCGCCGGAGCGGCGCCGCGGCGGGCGAGCGCGCGCAGCCGGGCGGCCACCTCGGCCAGATGGAAGGGCTTGGCGAGGTAGTCGTCGCCACCCGCGGCGAACCCGGCCAACCGGTCGGTGACCCGGTCGTGCGCGGTCAGGAAGAGCACCGGCGCCTCGACGCCCCGCGCCCGCAGCGCCTGGCACAGGTCGCGGCCGTCGGCGTCCGGCAGCCCGACGTCCAGCAGCAGGACGTCCGGCCGTGCGACGCCGACCCGCGCCAGCGCGTCGGCCGCCGTGGCCGCGGTCGTGACCTCGAAGTCGAGCTCGCGCAGACCCCGGGCCAGCACCTCGCGCAGGTCCAGGTCGTCCTCGACGACCAGGACGCGGGCGATCGTCACCCGCTCATCATGGCTGCTCACCCTGTCAGCAGCACGCCGACGCGTCCGCGGCCCAGCCGGGGGAGGACCGCCGCGACCGGCCGGGCCGGGGCGAGCACGGTCAGCGCGGCGACGGCGGCGCCCAGCAGCAGCCCGGCGACGACGTCGACCGGGAAGTGCGCACCGACGTACACGCGGTCGGCAGCCAGCAGCACCCCGAGCCCGGCGGCCAGCAGCCCCAGGCGCCGGTCGACGAGCAGCAGGCCGACCGCGACCGCACCTGCCATGACCGCATGGTCGGACGGGAGCCCCGGGTCGGCGCTGCGGTGCACGAGCACCAGCGCCTCGGGGTAGCGCACGAACGGTCGCGGCTCGGCCAGCAGCCGAGCCACCGGCTGGTTCACCGCGACGGCCAGCAGCATCCCGACCGGCGCGAGCAGCGACCGGGCCGTCCGCACCGGGTCGCCCGCACCGCGGGCCAGCCACCACCCGGCGAGCAGCAGCAGCCCGAAGACGACGACGCCGTAGGTGGCCCAGGCCACCGCTGCCGGGTGCAGCCAGCCGGTGTGCCGCGCGAGGTCGTTGATGCGCAGGAAGTCGCCGCCGTCGCCCGTCATGGCGACAGCGTCGCCGCGCGCGGCTGAACACCGCCTGAGCGGGCGCGGCAGACTGCCGTGATGAGCACCCCGCTGGACGGCGTCACGGTCCTGGACTTCACCCGCATCCTGGCCGGGCCGTTGGCGACGATGACCCTGTCCGACCTCGGCGCCGACGTGCTGAAGGTCGAGCGGCCGGGCAGCGGCGACGACACCCGCTCCTGGGGGCCGCCGTTCGTGGGCGAGGACGCCACCTACTACCTCGGCGTCAACCGCGGCAAGCGCTCAGTGGTGCTGGACCTGACCGACCCGGCCGACCGGGCGCGGGCGCGGCAGCTGGTCGCGGGCGCCGACGTGGTGGTGGAGAACTTCCGAGCCGGCGTGATGGCCCGCTTCGGGCTCGACTACGCGGCGCTGCAGGACGAGCACCCCCGGCTGGTCTACTGCTCGATCCCGGCGTACGCGTCCGACCAGGACGGCCGGCCCGGCTACGACCTGCTCATGCAGGCCGCGGCAGGACTCATGTCGGTCACGGGCGAGGGGTCACCGGTCAAGGTCGGGGTGGCCGTGCTGGACGTCGTCACCGGCCTGTGGGCCAGCAACGGCATCCTCGCCGCGCTCGCCGCCCGCGAGCGGACCGGCCGCGGGCAGCAGGTCACCGTCGGGCTGTACGAAGCGTCGCTGTCGGTGCTGGTGAACCAGGGGGCCGGCTACCTGATGGGCGGCGTGGTGCCCGGACCCGCCGGCAACGCCCACCCGAGCATCGTCCCGTACCAGGCCTTCCGGAGCAGGGACGAGATGTTCGTGCTCGCCGCCGGCAACGACAAGCTGTTCCGGGCGACCGCCGTGCTCGCCGGGCTGCCCGAGCTCGCGCAGGACCCGCGCTTCGTCGGCAACACCGACCGCGTCGCGCACCGGGAGATCCTCGTCGGGCTGCTGCAGGAGCAGTTCCTGACCGACTCCGCCGCAGCGTGGGTCGCGCGCTGCGACGCGCACGGCGTACCGGCGTCGCTGGTGCGCACGCTCGACCAGGTCTTCGCCGCCCCGGAGTCGGCGGCGAGCCTGCTCACCGTGGCGGACCCCGCCCGCGGCCCGTTGCGCTTCGTGCGGCCGCCGCTGCAGCTGTCGGACACCCCGCTGCGCAGCGAGCACCTGCCGCCGCCGCTGCTCGGCGAGCACCAGGACCTGCTCGCCGGCGACGCTGCGGTCAGCGGTCCAGCCGGGTGAAGAACAGCAGCGCCTCGTCGCCCTTGACGCACGTGGGGCCGACGACGAAGACCGAGACCTTCGCCGGATCGGGATCGTCCAGCAGCACGGCGAGCGCGGGCGCGCCCTGGTAGGCGGCGTAGTCGAGGGCCAGGGGCCGGGCGTCCGGCTGGTCGACGGGCAGCAGGCCGGCCAGGCACGAGGCCAGTGCGGCCGGTTCCCGCAGCCGGGCCAGGCCGTCGGACGCCACCTCGACGCGGCTCTGCGAGCCGGCTGCCGCCAGGCCGCTCGACGTGCTGCTCGGCTCGGCGCCGGCAGCACTGTCGCTCGCGGCCCCCCTGTATCGGTGTAGGGCAGCCCGGCAGCCAGCGGGGCGCTCTGCGCCGGCAGCTGCCCGGCCAGCACGGCCCCGACCGCGGCCGTCGCGGCAGGGGCGTCGGCGTAGTCGGTGCCGCTGTCGACGGTCGGGACGGGGGCGGCCGCCTCGGCCGCGACGGCTCCGGCCGCCGTCGAGCTGTCGGCGGAGCTGCCGCCGCTGGAGCGGACGGCGTTGTAGCCGACGCCCAGGACCCCGACGGCCGCGACGCCGGCAGCCACCGCCAGCCACCGTGGGGTGCGGCGGCCCTCCCGGCGCGGAGCCAGCGGCGTGACGGTGGCGGCGGCACCGAGCGGCGAGATCGACGCAGCGTCCAGCCCGACCGGGACCGGCACCGGCTCCGCAGCCAGCGCCGCCGTCAGGCGCTCGACCAGACCGGGCGGCACCTCGGGCGGCGGGAGCGTGGCCAGCGAGGCGACGACGGCGACCTCCGCCACGGCGAGCTCCTGCACCCGGCTGAGGCACGCACCGCAACCGGCGAGGTGCCGGGCCTGCGACGAGCCGGGGGCCAGCTCGTCGACCAGGGCGTCGGCGAGCGCGTCCAGGTCCAGGTGCGGGTCGAGGGGGACGCCCGGGCCCAGCGGCTGCTCGCTCACGTCGTCTCCCTCCTCATGGCGTCGCCGGCCTGGGCCGGGCTGCTGGCCGGACCGACCGGTCGGTCCCGCACAGGTGGGACGGCCGCGGCGTCCGGTCGGTTCCGCAGATGCCCCAGCGACAGCGCGAGCCGGGCCCGGCCGCGGCTGCAGCGGCTCTTCACCGTGCCCTCGGCGACCCCCAGCACCTCCGCGGCCTCCGCCACCGACAGGCCCTGCAGGTCGACGAGCACGATCGCCAGCCGCTGCTCGTCGGCCAGGGTGGCCAGGGCCTGCTCGACCACCAGCGCGGTCTCCCGCTCGTCCAGGGGGTCGCGCGGGTGCGCCAGCTCGCGCGCGGCGTCGCCCTCGGGCAGCGGGACGGTGGGCCGGGCCTGGCGTCGGCGGACCCGGTCCAGGCAGGCGTTGACGACGATCCGGTGCAGCCAGGTCGTGACCCGCGACTGCCCGCGGTAGGTGGCGGCGGCGCGGTAGGCCGACAGCAGCGCGTCCTGCAGCGCGTCGGCGGCCTCTTCGCGGTCGCCCAGGGTGCGCAGCGCGACGGCCCACAGGCGTTCGCGGTGAAGCGCGACGAGCCGACCGAAGGCGTCCGGGTCGCCGGCGACGTGCGCGGCGAGCAGCGCGCGGTCGTCGGGATCGGGCACCGCGGACGTCTGGACAGCGGGGCTGCTGTCGGGGCCGGCGTCCACGAGGGCGACCCTAGCGGCGCGGAGGCGGGTTGCGGCTCAGCCGCGGGTGAAGCGCAGCTCGGCGATCCCCGCCTGGAAACGGCCGGGGCCCTGCCGCGGCAGGCCGGTGATCCAGACCAGGACGTAGCGCGCCTGCGCTCCGGCACGCGGCTCGAGGGTGACGAGGTTGCCGTCGCTGCGGGCCCGGGCCAGGACGGGGTAGCCGACGAGGGTGTCCGACGGCTGCTCCGCGCCGCGCAGCTCCAGCACCGCACCGGGGCCGTCCATGACCACGTCGATCTTCCCGAGCGGCGTGGGGGCGCCGAGATCCACGACCAGGCCGACGCCTGCCTTGAGGCCGCCGAAGGAGTCGGACTGGTACCGCTCGGTCTGCCACACCGTGGTCACGTCACCGTCGTGGGCGTTCGCGACGGCGCCGGGTCGTTCGCGCCCGTCGCCGCTCGGCGGCGGGTCGAAGTCGCGCACGGACAGCGTGGTCAGGTCGATCGGTGTGCCCACCGGCGACGTGCCGGCGGGCGGGCTGCTGACCGCCTGCACCTCGGCCCCGTCCGGTGCCGGGACCGCCCCCACCTGTCGCCCGACGGCGTAGGCACCGAAGCCGACGGCCACGACGAAGCCCAGCGACAGCAGCAGCGGCGTCAACCGGCGTACCCACCGGGGCGTGCGGGGGCCGCGGGGCGGCGCGGGCCGGGGCGGGGCGTCGTCGCGGACCGCCGCCTCCAGCGCCGCGCCGAGCCCGGCGGCGGTGCGCAGCGACGGTCGGGTACCGGACCTGGTGGGGTCCAGCGCCCGGGTGACGACCCCGTCCAGCGCACGCGGAACGCCCGCACGGACCTGCCGGGGGCTGATCAGCTGGCCGCGGTGATCGCCGTCCCGGGTCGTCTGCGCGGCCGGGACGCCGCCGGACGGCTGAGGCGTCGCGCTGACCGGCCAGCGCGCCGTCAGGCACGCGTAGAGCAGCGCCGCCAGGTCCCGGACGTCGGCCGCCACACCGTCGGGGTCCTCGGCGCGCAGGGCAGGCATCTGCTGGTCGGGCAGCGCGGAGGAGACCAGCAGGTCGGTGACCTTGACCCCCCCGACGTGCGGCAGCAGCACGTTGCCCGGATGCAGGCGTCCGTGCGTGAGCCCGCGGGCGTGCACGAGTTCGAGCGCAGCGGCGATCTCGGTCGCCAGCACGACCGCGTCCTGTGGCTGCCAGGGTCCGTCCTCGGCGAGGACCTGCTCCAGGGTCGGCCCGTCGACCCATTCGCTCACGACGTAGGCGACGTCGATCTCGCCGGCGGGCCGTCCGGAGCGCTGCGCGGGCCGCTCCTCGATCGCGGCGTCGTACACCCGCGCCAGCACCGGCGAGGCGACCGTGCCTGCGGCGGCTGCGGCGTCCAGGAAGCGCTTGGCTCCGGCGCCCCGCCTGCCGGCGGCGGTGATGACCTTGACGGCGACCTGCCGCGCGAGCACCTCGTCGTCGGCCAGCCAGAGCACGGCCGGGCCGGACTCGCCCGGCGTGGCGGCCGCGACGGGCTGCCGCAGCCGGTAGCGGTCGGCGAGCAGGTCGTCCGGCTGCAGCAGCGGCCGGACGGCACGGCTGCCCGGCGCCTGGACCACGGACCCCCCTTGCACGCAACGGCGCGGCTGTCGCGGCGCTGGTCCATCCTAGGTCCGAAGCGTCCGGTTTCCCGCGGCGCGCGCCCGGACCTCGCCCGTCAGCCGCTCGGGACCGCCGACGCGGTGCTGCTCGCCGTCGTCCAGGAGCGCAGCGGCGGGACCCGGTGGACCAGCAGGGTGGCGACGGGCCGGTGCACCGTCAGGGTGACGTTGCCGTCGGCGGCGACCCGGAACGTGGCCGCGTCGATCGTCTCGCCGGACTCGGCGACCTCGGCGTAGGCGGCGTCGTAGGCCGCCTGCGCGTCCGGAGCGCCGCGGTAGGCGTTGGCGGCGGCGCGGGCGGCGGTGCTCGCGTCGTCCGCGACGGCGAACTGAGCGACCCCGAGGGACACGCCGTCGTAGCCCAGGACGCCGAGGACCGCGAGCACCAGGGTGAGCTTGGTCAGCCAGCCCAGGATGATGTCGCCCCGGTCACCGTGCGGACGACGGGTCGGGCGGTGCAGGCTCATGCCCACAGGATCGGACGACAGGCACCGTCGCTTGAGCAGGTGTGGTCAGCGACGCAGCACCGGCAGGCGGCGCAGCACCGGACCGAGCACCTCGTCGACCTCACCGACCCGCAGCCGGCGCACCAGCAGCAGGTAGCAGAGCCCGAGCGCCCCGCCCCCGAAGACCAGTGCGGCGAGGGCTCCGAGCGGACCGTCGCCGAGCAGGGCCACGGCCGCACGGGCGAGCAACCAGGCGGGCAGCGCGGCCACGGCGGCCGCCACGAGGCAGCGGACCCCCGTGCGCACCACCTGGTGCAGCCCGAGGCCGCCGGTGCGCGGCGACAGCACGCGCGCGCAGATGAGCAGGCCGACGCAGAAGGAGGTGGCGTGGCCGGCAGCCAGGCCGATCACCTTGAAGTCCTGCGGCAGCACCGCGTACAGCAGCAGGTCGACGAGCACGAGGGTGGCGTTGACGCCGAGGTTGACCAGCGTGGGCGTGCGGGTGTCCTTCATCGCGTAGAAGCTGCGCAGCATCAGCTGGTAGGCGCTGAAGGGGACCAGGCCCACGGCGAACACGCCGAGCAGCACGCCGACGAAGCGGGCCTCGTCGACGCTGACGTTGCCGCGTCCGAGCACCAGCGCGGCGAGGTCGCGTCCGAGCACCATGAAGGCGACGGACGCCGGGACCAGGATCGCGACCGACAGCGCCAGCCCGCGCTCCAGCGAGGCGCGCAGGTCCGCGGTGCGACCGTCGGCGGCGGCCCGGCTCATCCGCGGCAGCAGGGCGGTGATGACGCTGACGCCGATGATCGCGTGCGGCAGCTGCCAGAGCAGGAACGCGTTGGTGTACGCGGCGTAACCCCGGCCGGGCTGCAGCTCGCCGGCGGCGTTGGCCAGGTTCACCACGACGAGGTAGGCCAGCTGCGAGGCCACGACGTAGAGCAGGATCCACTTCGCCAGCCCGACGGCCTCCCCGAGCCCGGACCCACGCAGGTCCAGCCGGGGCCGGAAGCTGAAACCGGTGGCCCGCAGCGCGGGGACGAGGGCGACCGTCTGCGCCACGATGCCGAGCGTGACGCCGATGCCGAGCACGGTGATCTGCGCGTCGGTGATGCTGTCGACGGTGAGGTCGTCCGGGCCTGGCATCACGAAGAAGACCAGCCCGGTGACGATCACGACGACGTTGTTGAGCACCGGGGCCCACATCGGCGGCCCGAACCGGCCGCGGGTGTTGAGGTAGGCCCCCATCACGGCGCCCGCCCCGTAGAACAGGATCTGCGGCAGCAGGAACCGGGCCAGGACGACGGCCAGGTCGTGCGCCTGCGGCGAGAGCCGGCTGCCGTACGCGTCGACGACCAGCGGCGCCGCCAGCACCAGCAGCAGCGAGGCCCCGGTGAGCCCCACGACGACCAGCGTCAGCAGCCGCTGGGCATAGCCGGCGCCGTCGTCGCCGTCCTGCTTGGCCGCACGGACCAGCAGCGGCACGACGACGCTGGTGAGGATGCCGCCGAGCAGCAGCTCGTAGACGATGTTCGGCGCGGTGTTGGCCAGGTTGAAGGCGTCGCCGAGGGCCTTGAGCCCCAGGACGTTCGCGATGACGGCCGTGCGCAGGAAGCCGGTGCCGCGCGAGGCGACGGTGCCGTAGGCCATCGACCGCGTCGAGCGCGACAGCGAGGCGTCGGCCGCCGGCTCGCTCATGCCGTCGCCCCGCGCGCTCGCCGCGCCCGCCGCAGCAGGCGCAGCGCGACGGCCACGAACAGCACGGCGGTCGCGGCGCCGGTGACCCCGAGTGCCACCCGGCCGTACTGGCTGGAGGTGACGCGGAAGGTGACGGTGCTGCCGAACGGGCGACCGTCGACGTCGACCAGGACGGCGCGGGCCTCGAAGCGGCCTGATGTCCGCGCGGTGACCCGGATCGAGATCTGCCGGGCCGACTCGCCGGGCACCTCGGTGACCGCGGTGTCGTCCGACACGAGCCGGGCCGCGCTGTTCTCGTCCAGGCGCACCCCGATGTTGACGGGCTGCGCGTGCCGGTTCTCGACCGTCAGCCGGACGATGCCGGACCGACCGGTCAGCAGCGCCGGCGCACTGAGCAACCTGATCTGGGCCCGGAGCCGCTCGACGTCGCGCTGCAGCAGCTCGAGCATCCGCTCGCCGTCGCGCGGGTCGTCGCGCCAGGCGCTGCTCTCGGCCCTGCCGCGCGCGCGGAGCAGCCGCTTCTTGGTCGTCGCGGCCTGCTCGCTGCCGCCGATGAGGACGTCGTCGGTGAACTGGTCGGAGGCCCCGCGCACCGCCGCCAGCCGGGCGACGAACCCCGGGCTCAGCCGGTCGGCGCTGTCCGAGCGCTGCAGCGGCACGCCGCGCGCCTCCGCAGCCACCGGTGCCTGCGTGTCGATCGCGCCGCTGCCCGCGGGCAGGGCCGCGCACTGCTCGCGGCCGGCCGCGACGTCGGCGAGCGGGACCGGACAGGCCCAGCCGAAGCGCCCGGTGTCCTTCAGCGCGCCGGCCAGGACCGACGGGACCACGCGGGCCTGACGATCCGGCGCGACCACCACCGTGCGCGAGGTGCTCGGCCGCTCGGCCGTGAGCATCGCCAGCTCGGCGACCCACCGCTGCTCGGCCAGCCGCGGCCCCTGCCAGCCCGCGGCGGACGGGTCGGGAGCGACGAGCGCGGACAGCCCGGCGTCGACGACCAGCCCGGTGACCCGGCCCGCGGAGGACGTGACCAGCTCGGTGCGGGCGCTGGGGGTGCGGTCCAGGTCCTGGGTGCGCGCCGGGAAGCCGGCGGCGTCGAGCACCAGCGCCGTCGGGTTGGTGGGGTCGCCGGCGAGCGCGTCGACGACGCTGCCGGCCGGTCCTGGGGGCGGCCAGGCCAGCGAGGTCAGCGGGTCCGAGCCCAGCAGCAGCCGGGTGGTCGTCACGCCCAGCTTGCGCAGCTGCTCGATGTCGTCGCCCAGGCCGCTGTCCGCGCCGGCGAGCGCCACGACGTCCGGGTCGCCGTAGGGCAGGGCGATGACGTCGCTCGTGCGGGCCTCGGCGCGCATCGCCACCAGCCAGCTCTCGGCGTTGGCCGACGCGCCGTGCGGCACGTCCCTGCTCCCCTCGCGGACCGTGTAGGGACGCACCATCGCCTCGACGCTGAACAGCAGGTCAGGATCCAGGCCCCAGGTGACGGGCACGTCCTCGCCGCGGCAGCCGGCGGGGTCGGCAGGATCCAGGCTCGCCGGCTCACCGGGCTCCAGGCCGGGCAGCGGCGCGGCCACCTGCTCGCACTCACCCTTGCCCCCCTCCACCCCTGCCAGCAGCATCTCCCCGAGCCGGCCGCGCCGTTCCGGGGTCATCGCGAGCAGGCTGTCGAGCTGGTCGTCCAGCAGCACCTCGCCGGGCGCGCGCCGCGGCTGGTCGACCAGCGGCAGCAGCCAGGCGACGCGCGTCGGGGCGATCGGCCCGTCGGGGAACCACGGCAGGAAGGTCGCTGCGAGCCCGACCGGCGCGCGGGCCGTCCCGTCGTAGCGGGCCCGGGCCTGCACCGCCAGCGGGAACACACCGTTCGCCCGACCCAGCTGCAGGTCGCCGACGCGGGCGCGCAGGTCGAACCGGGTGGCCTGTCCGGGGGCGAGATCGGTCAGCTCGGCCTCGACCGGGGGCAGCCGCAGGTCGCCCACGACCGGTTCGTCGGTCGCGTCGGCCAGCGCGCGCCGGGTGATCAGTCGGTTTCCGCGCGCCAGCCGGACGGTGAGCCCGGTCAGCGGCTCGGACCCGCAGTTGGTCAGCACGCCGCGCAGCTGCAGGGTCTCGTCCTCCGTCGTCGGGGCGCTGGGCAGCAGCGTCGTGACGTCGACCTGGACGGGGGACTCCTCCGAAGCGGACGTGCACGCCTTGGGACCGACCGGCTGCTGTGCAGCGGCAGGCCCCGTCGGGACGGCGAGCAGCATCAGCCCGACGGCCGCCGCGGCGGCCGTGCTGCGCCGGGCCCCGGGCACCGGCGTCAGGCCGTGTCCGCGAGCAGGCCGGGGACCTTGCCGATCAGCCGCCGCTCGTCGGCGTAGGCCAGCCGGGCGGCCACCTCGGCGAGCGGCACCCAGGCCACCTCGCTGACCTCGACGTCCTCGTCGGAGAGCTCCAGGCCGTGGACGGGGTCGTCGGCGAGCAGCAGGTAGTGGTGCACCGTCTTGTGGATGCGGCGCCCGTCGGCGACGAACCAGAAGTCGATCGTGCCGAGCTTGCCGACGGTGCTGCCGCGGATGCCGGTCTCCTCCGCGACCTCGCGCACCGCCGTCTGCTCCTCGGTCTCACCGGCCTCCAGGTGGCCCTTGGGCAGCGACCAGAGCAGCCGACCACGCCGGTCCAGCCGCCCGATGAGCGCGCCGGCGGCGTCCGGTCCGAGCCGGTCCAGGACCAGTCCGCCGGCGCTCGTCTCGTCGACACGCCGGAGCGGGCGACGGCCCCCCGGCGGCGGCGAGGGGGCGGGGGACATGCCTTCCAGCCTACGTCTCGGCAGGCCGTCGCACGCCTGCTCGGTAGGCTCGCCGCTCGTGCCCACCCACGCCGCCCGGCCCGCTGCGGAGCTGACGAACGCCCTGACGCAGGCGCAGCAGAACGCCGTGCAGGAGATGCTGCGGGTGGCTCCGGTGGCCGTCGAGCTGGGCGCCCGCTTCGCCGCGGCCGGCCACCCGCTGCACCTGGTCGGCGGGTCGGTGCGCGACGCCCTGATGGGACGGCTGGGCGACGACCTGGACTTCACCACCGACGCCCGGCCCGAGCAGGTGGACGCGATCGTCGACGGCTGGGCCGAGGCCCGCTGGGACATGGGGCGCAGCTTCGGCACGGTCGGCTTCCAGCGCGGTGGGCTGCGGCTGGAGGTCACGACCTACCGCGCCGAGGCCTATGACGGCGCCTCCCGCAACCCGGAGGTCACCTACGGCGACAGCCTGGCCGACGACCTGCTGCGTCGCGACTTCACCGTCAACGCGATGGCCATCGCCCTGCCGCACTGGACGGCGCCTGACGCGTTCGTCGACCTGTTCGGCGGGCGCGAGGACCTCGCCGCGGGCGTCCTGCGGACCCCCGGCACGCCGCAGGCTTCCTTCGGCGACGACCCGCTGCGGATGCTGCGCGCCGCCCGGTTCGCTGCCCAGCTGGGCTTCACCGTCGACCCCGCGGTCGTCGAGGCGATGACCGGGCTCGCCGCCCGGCTGGAGATCGTCAGCGTCGAACGGATCACCGACGAGCTGAGCAAGCTGCTGTGCGGGGCGCACCCGCGGGCGGGCCTGCAGCTGCTCGTCGACACCGGGCTGGCGGCGCTGGTGCTGCCCGAGCTGCCGGCCCTGCAGCTGGAGATCGACGAGCACCACCAGCACAAGGACGTCTACGAGCACACGCTGCAGGTGCTCGAGCGGGCCGTCGCGCTCGAGCACACGACCGGGCACGGTGCGCCGGACCTGGTGCTGCGCCTGGCCGCGCTGCTGCACGACATCGGCAAGCCGCGGACCCGGCGCAAGGAGGACGGCGGCGGCGTCTCCTTCCACCACCACGAGGTCGTGGGCGCCAAGATGGTGCGCAAGCGGATGCAGGCCCTGCGCTTCCCCAAGGACGTCACGGCCGACGTCGAGCTGCTGACCTTCCTGCACCTGCGCTTCCACGGCTACGGCACCGGCACGACCTGGACCGACAGCGCCGTGCGCCGCTACGTCACCGATGCCGGCGACCAGCTCAGCCGGCTGCACGCGCTGGTGCGCTCGGACTGCACGACGCGCAACCGGCGCCGGGCCGCGACCCTGGCAGCGGCCTACGACGACCTCGAGCAGCGGATCGCCGTGCTGGCCCAACAGGAAGAGCTCGGCCGCATCCGGCCCGACCTGGACGGCCAGGCGATCATGGACCTGCTCGGCCTCGCGCCCGGGCCGCTGGTGGGCAAGGCGTACAGGCATCTGCTCGAGCTGCGGATGGAGCACGGGCCGCTGCCGCGCGAGCAGGCCGAGCAGGCGCTGCGGGCGTGGGCGGCCGAGCAGGGCATCGCGCCTGCCTGACACAAGGTTGGGCGACGGTCGTGTGGGTTGCTCCGCAGGCAGCGACGTGGATGCGCAGCTGGTGCAGCTGGCCGGCGGGCGCAGCTACGCGGCGTTTTCCGCACCCGAGCCGGCCGTCGTCCCTGCCGGAGGGGCCGCGCACGTCACTCGTCGTCGCAGGTCGCTGAACCTCGGCCAGGAGTTCGCCGACCGAGGCGTCGCCTACAGCGAGCTGGACGACGACGGCAACGTCGTACGGCGCGATCCGCACGCCCGACCGTAGGAGGGTGAGCCCACCGGACCCGGTCCTGCCCTGCTGGCCGGTCCGAACGGCGCGGGCAGGGGCAGCTTCGTGAGCTCCTCGTCGTCGACCCCTTCGGGACTCGGCCTGGGTGCGCCCGCTTCGCAGCCCCCTGGCCGGGGTGAGGGGGCGCGGGAACCGGCAGCGATGATTGCGGGGCTGCCCCGGACGGTCGTGTGACCTGCGAGGGTGCGGCTGAGTACCCGGTGCTGAGCCTGACCCGAATCAACCGGCTGACGCGAGTTCTGCTGTCTGGGAAATGATCAGTCGGCTCAGCATTGGGTGCTCGCTCAAGCGCACCAGCCGGTCCGGCGTGACCTATGAGGAGCCTGCTGTCACAGGCCCGTCGCTGTCCTGTCCGCCTTCCCGGCTGGTGCTGCCACCACGCACCGATCTAAGGAGAACGCGATGGCCAGCACCACCCTGCCAGCAGCACCACCCGAGGTACGAGTTGGCCCGATCACCGGCGGTGTCGACACCCACCTCGATGTTCACGTCGCCGCAGCTCTGGACGGGATCGGCGGGCTGCTCGGGACCGAGTCGTTCCCGACGACCCCGGCCGGTTACCGCAGCTCCTTGCCTGGCTGCAGGAGTTCGGACCGCTGGAGCAAGTCGGCGTCGAAGGCACCAGCAGCTACGGGGCCGGCCTGACGCGCTGCCTGCAGCAGGCAGGCGTTGTCGTCGTCGAGGTCGACCGTCCGAACCGGCAAAAACGTCGCCGGGTCGGCAAGTCCGACACCCTCGACGCCGTCGCTGCGGCCCGCGCAGCCATGGCCGGTGAGGCGCTCGGCGCGCCGAAAAGCAAGAACGGAAACGTCGAGGGCATCCGGATTCTGGGCGTGGCCCGGGCTGTCGGCGTGAAGTCCAGGTCGCAGTCGCTGAACCAGATCCGCAGCCTGGTCAGCACCGCACCCGCGACGCTTCGCGAGCAGCTGCGGGCACCTGACCGCTCACGCAGCTCCTCAAGACGTGCGCGGCGTTCCGGCCCGGACCGGCATCAGACGTTGAGGCCATCAGCAAGGCTCACACTGCGAGCGCTGGCCCGCCGCGTGCTCTACCTCGACAGCGAGATCAGCCGAGATCGACGCCCGGCGCACCGCGCTGGTCGACGAAGTCGCCCCGGCGCTGCTCAACACCCACGGCGTTGGTCCCGCACACCGCAGCGACGCTGCTCGTCTGCGTCGGCGACAACCCCGAACGCCTGCACGTCCGAAGCGACGTTCGCCAGGCTCTGCGGAGTCGCCCCGATCCCGGCAGGCAGCGGCAAGACCGACGGCTACCACCGACTGCACCGCGGAGGCGACCGGCAAGCCAACAGTGCCCTGTGGCGCATCGTGCTGGTCCGCATGGTCGAGCGACCCCGCCACCCGCGCCTACGTCGAACGCCGGACCAAAGAAGGCAAGCAGAAGAAGTTCATCATCCGCTGCCTCAAGCGCTACGTAGCCCGCGAACTCTTCCAACTCCTACCTACCGTCAAAGAGCCCTTGACATCATGAGGAGCATCATTCCCGGTGGTCGGGTCACGGCCTTACCCTCCGTCCGTGGGCACCGACGCAGACCTGCCGCCCGAGGTGCAGATGAAGGCGGGTGTTGGTCGTGCGCTGGCCTCGCATGGACCCGTCGAGTGGCCCGTCCATGGACTTCGGCATCCGCCAGAAGGCGACACCTCCGGCTGGTACCTGTGGACCGGCGACCTCGGCGACGACCCCGACTTCTTCGTGCCGCTGCACCCAGCGCATCTGTCGGACCTCATCCCCGACGTGCTGCGGGAACTGTCTGCGCCACCGGGGACACGGTTCCTGCTGGCCCCTGACTACCGAGACGTGTGGTTCGACCAGACCCTGCTGGACCTTGAGTAGGTGCCGCTCCCGGTGACGGCGCCGAGCCGGCAGTAGGGACTGTCCCCTCTGCTCCAGTCTGACAGAACGGCGCAACCCTCATGAGCGCCTTTCTTGGGCTCTACGGTTCCCCGCTCCGAGATCGTCTGCTGCCAGCGGGGGAACGCATGACTGAGCCAAAGCCATTCGAGGTCCACGAGTCCGGCGCGCTCCTCCACGGAACGAAGGCCGCCCTCGCGATCGGTGCCCTTCTCGTGCCGGGCTACGAGTCGAACTTCGAACAAGGCCGGATCATGAACCACGTCTATGTCACGGAGACGCTGGACGCGGCGACGTGGGGCGCTGAACTGGCGGTGGGCGAAGGCCGGGGGCGGATCTACATCGTCGAGGCGACAGGTGCCCTGGAAGACGATCCCAACGTGACGGACAAGAAGCTTTCCGGCAACCCGACACGGTCGTACCGCACGCGGCAACCTGTGAAGATCGTCGGGGAGATCGTTGACTGGGTGGGGCATTCGCCCGATCGAGTGCAAGCGATGCGTGATGGTCTCGCCGCCCTGCGAGCACGTGGCCACGCAGTCATCCACGACTAACCGATCCGTAGGTGCTCGTAGCGGTCACCGGGAAGTGCCGTTCGTAGTGGTCCAGCTAGCAGCGGGTGCGCTGCCGCAGAGTCGCGGTGACGCCGACGCCGTCCGGCTGCGCGTACGGTTTCCGCCATGACGACGGGGCGGTGGCGCTCACTTTGGATCGTCCTTGCGCTGTTTACGCTCGGGCGCCTTATCTCTGCCGCTGGCCTCGCCGGACCCTGGTACCTGAACTTGTTCACCATCGTCGGCTTTGCGACCTTCTACCGCTGGACGCTCCTCGCTTGGGCGAGGTGGCGTGAGCAGGCTTCGGAGAGACACGCGCCGTAGTGCGGGCGGGACCAGCATGAAGTGCCGCTACCGATGATCACTTAACCCGGATCCACCGTCGAGCCTTCGGTGATCATGCGCGAGGCGTGATCTCGTCGTTGACGGGATGACGGCGTGGTGCGGTAGCCGGGCGGGCCGGCTGGTCTCCACTTCGGTTCCGGTCGTGTCCTGTCGGACGGGTGGATGGGTCAGGCCGCGAGCGGTGGGCTGTTGGCTGCGGAGGTCATCTGCTCCCACTGCTGTTGCCAGGGCCAGTCGGTCGGCAGGTGCAGCGTCAGTCGGCGGGCCGAACGCGCCAGTCGTGCCGGGACGGCGATGAGCTGGGCGCGGATGGTGCCGGTGGTCGCGCGGGCGTGGAAGGTCGAGGCCAGGACGCCGGCGGCGCGGGTGAGGTTGAAGGCCATCGCGGCGCAGACCAGCCAGGCGCTGTTGGCCCAGAAGTGCCCGGACGGCAGGTGCGCCAGCGGGCCGTTCTTCAGGTCGGCGATGACCTGCTCGACGATGGCGTGGGCGCGGTGGGCCTTCTCGGCCTCGAGCATCGGCAAGGGGCTGTTGGTGAACACCGCGTGATAGCGGTGTGCGGTGAACAGCTCGCTCTGGTTGTTCGGGTTCATGTCCTTGACCCGGCGCACGATCAGCCGCGCCGTGACCCGCTTGGCCTTGGCCTTGCTGGTGAACGCGGTGTAGTCGATCTCAGCGACCTCAGCGTTGCTGATCCACTGCTGCGACGGCTCGTCGAAGACCGCGTTGGTGTAGTTGATCGTGGTCCAGGCCGCGTCGTCGATGCGGGCGATGGCCTTGCGGACAGCCTTGTCCTGCCGGGCGGTGACCGAGAAGCACGCCTGCTGCCGCAGCGCGGCAGCGATGACCTCCTGGCGGTAGTAGGCCGAGTCGGCCCGCAGCACCAGCACCCCGGTGGCGCCGGACTTGTGCGCCGTCCGGAGCGCGTCGGTGACGAACCGGTGCGCGCCGCGAGCCGAGTTCGCCGAGCCCTTGCGCAGCCGAGCCGAGGCGATCACCGGCGCCGACGAGGGCGTCGACACGATCGCGAGCAGCGCGTTCAAGCCCTTGACGCCGGTGTAGCCACGACCGGCGCCCTGCTTGGCGTAGCCGTAGGTCTGCTTGAGGGTGTCGTCGACGTCGACGTAGGCCAGCTCGTCGGCGCCGGGCAGCAGCGGCGCCTCGCCGCGCCAGGTTGATCAGCAGCCGACAGGCGACCGCGTCGAGCTGCCGGACATGGCCGAAGGTGAAGCTGCGCAGGAACGTCCCGAGCGTGGACGGCGCCCGGACACCGGTGAACAGCCGACCCATCGCGCCGTGCCGCAGCAGCGTCCATGTCGTCGATGGAGTCGGCCCCGGCGATCATTCCCGCAACCAGGCTCGGGATCTTCAGATGCGCGTTGACCCCGCCCGGATCGACAAGGTGGACGTGCTCGCCGACCAGCCGGTGCAAGCCGGCCCGCTCAGCCAGCTGCAGCACCGGCGCCAGCCCGGCGCACGACACGAGGTTCGGATCATCGAAGACGGCCGTGACGCCGTGGCAGACTCGCATCCAGCGGATGCCCTTCTGTGTGCGGTCGAACTGATCCCTAGACAAGATCGATTCTCCCGCAGCAGAAGGGCATTCCGTCGTTACGACCCGCTCCTCAACAGCAGTCGCGACGGTGGATCCGGG
>CAWASE010000023.1:0-213520 GCA_963784675.1 uncultured Actinomycetes bacterium | reverse complement strand
AGGGGGACGGCCTCAGACGTCGGCAAGGACTACCCGGCGATCAAACGGCAGTGGGAGGCAGCCTGGGAACAGGTCATCCCGTTCTTCGCCTTCGCCCCTGAGGTCCGCAAGGTCATCTACACCACGAACATGATCGAGAGCATCAACTATCAGCTCCGTCGGATCAGCAAGACCCGCGGGCACTTTCCCAACGACGACGCGCTGGTCAAGCTTCTCTACCTCGGCTGTCGGGAGATGGGCCGCACCGACATCCGCGGCCGTGAAGGCCGCGGCGGCCGGTCGAACTACAACTGGAAGCTGGCTCTGAACCAGTTCGACGTCATGTTCCCCGGCCGGTTGGACCGCGCATGAGCACCCCCACCCTCGCGTCGCGGGACGACCACGGGACGACCACGACCCCGGTCCCCAGGCCGACCAGACCCTGCCCGGTCTGCACCCGCCCGTTCACCCCCACCGGCCGGCAGGCGTACTGCACCAGCGCCTGCCGCAAGACCGCCTTCCGCCGCCGGCACACCACCCCGGCCATCCCGATCATCCCAGCCGGCACACCACGTCGTGACCGCTCCGCATACCAGTGCGAGAGCTGCGGTGAGCGCCTGCTCGGCGAGCAGCGCTGTCCCGACTGCAACACCTTCGGCCGAGCCCTGGGCCTGGCCGGAACCTGCCCCCACTGCGACGGCCTCATCGCCGCCGCAGACCTCGACCAGACCACCTGACAGCACTACCCTCAACCCACCAACGGTCATGCCCTTACACAGACACGCTGACAGGCCCTCGTCGATCGACTTCGGACGACCCGAACGCGGCGCGTCGTCCAGGCCCTGGACGCCATGACTGGCGTAGCGCTTCTTCCACTGACTCACCGTCGGCCGCGTCACCTCCAGCCGCTGGCAGATCGACGAGGTCCGCTCGCCGTCAGCCGCGGCCAGCACGATCCGCGCCCGCAACGCCAGTCCCGCCTTGATCGAGGACGACCGCGTCCAGCTCAGCAACGTCTCGCGGTCCTGGTTGGGAACGTGCACCAGTGCAGTAGACAGCGACATGACTGATCATCTCGCGTACCACGCCAGATGTAAAGGAACTAACGACGCGCGACACTAGCTCCGGTCGGCAGCCTCAAGCACCTACGTGCGGTTCGTTGGAGGCTTCCCCGGCTCCAGGACGTCTCGGAGCAATGCTCCTCGCCGTCGCTGGCTGTGGCCGCCTTGCCGACATCGCGTCACAGCGCGTGGAGCTGACGCTCCAGGCCGTCGACGAGCTTGTCGTCGACGTCGGCGAGCAGGTGCCCGTAGCGGTCCATCGTCATGACGATGCTGGCGTGCCCGAGCCGTCCCTGGATGGCCTTCATCGGCACGCCGGCGGCGATGAGCATCGCGACGTGGCTGTGCCGCAGGTCGTGAAAGCGCGGCAGCGGCTCGGCCAGGCCCGCGGCCAGGATCGTCGGGCGCCAGACGCGGCGGTGGAAGTTGCTGCGCCGCAGCGGGCCGCCGTCGTGGCTGGTGAACAGCAGCTCGTCTCGGTGTCCTTTGAGGTGCCGGCTCAGGGCCTCGACCAGCGTCGGCGGCAGGCTCACCGACCGATGGCTGGAGGCGGTCTTGGGCGGTCCGAAGCGCAGGTTGCCGTTGACGTCGGACAGGGTCCGGCACACCTCCAGCCGGCGGCGCAGCAGGTCGACCTTGGCGACCTGCAGCCCGGCGAGCTCGCCCCAGCGCATGCCGGTGCCGGCAGCGACGAGCATCAGCGTGCGGTAGTCCGGGGGAGCGGCGCCCAGCAGTGCCTCCAGCTCGACCGGTGACAGGAACCTCGACTCGGTGACGACGTCGGGCGGCATCCGCACCCCGATGCACGGGTTGGACAGCAGCAGCCCTTCCAGCACCGCATCGCGCAGGATCGTCGACAGCAGCGCGTGGATGTTGCGGACGGTCTTGGGCGAGCGCCGCGCCGCCAGCTGCGCGACGAAGGCCGCGCACGCCCAGCGGGGTGATGTCTTTGAGCGCCGTGTCGCCGAACGCCGGCAGCAGATGGACCCGCAGCCGGCCCTCGTCGGCGGCCAGGCTGGTCGGGCGCAGCACCCGGCCCTTGGCCCACGTCTTGGCCCACACGCCGAAGGCCATCTGCCCGCCGCGGGGGTCCAGCCACTGGCCGCGGGCCAGGTCGGTGGCCTGCGCGGCCAGGAACGTCTTGGCCTCGCGGCGGGTGGTGAAGGTCTTGGAGTGCCGGGTGCCGTCGGCGTCGCGGTAGACCGCCCGGTAGCCGGCCCGACGGCAGCGTCTCGGTCCAGCCGCTCACCTGCCCACCCCCGCCGCCCCGCCGAGCGGCCGGGCCGGTGCCACGGTAGAGACGCACCGCGCCACAACCGGCGTCGACAGAGCGGGCGCGAGCCCTCGCCGGCAGCCCGGTCCGGCGGACCGTGACGTGCGTTCTGGTACCGGCCTGACAACCGGGATGGTGCCCTGTGTGGCGCTGTGCGCCTGGTTCTGCCCCACGTTTGCCCCACGAGGTGCTCGGGAGGCCCTCAGACGGGCGGGTGATCTTCGCTCTCACCCCCTCTGACCTGGGGTTTTGTGGGGTGAGTGACGGGGCTTGAACCCGCGACAACCGGGATCACAACCCGGTGCTCTACCAGCTGAGCTACACCCACCATGGTGCGGCAGGAAGCATAGCGGGCCCACCCGCCGCGGGGCCTCGGGTTATCCGGCGGGCTGCTGCCCGGGCTGCAGTGACGCGGCGAGGGCGATGGCCTCGTCGCTGGTCGGCCCGGGCTGAGGCACGAACAGTGCAGCGCGGTAGTAGCGCAGCTCCTGCACCGACTCCAGGATGTCGGCCAGCGCGCGGTGGCCGCCGCCCTTCTTGGGAGCGTTGAAGTACACCCGCGGGTACCACCGGCGAGCCAGCTCCTTGAGCGAGCTGACGTCGACCATGCGGTAGTGCAGCCACGCGTCGAGCTCGCCCATGTCGCGGGTGAGGAAGCCGCGGTCGGTGCCGATCGAGTTGCCGCACAGCGGAGCCTTCTTCGCCTCCGGCACGTGCTCGCGGACGTAGGCCAGCACCGTCTGCTCGGCCTCGGCGAGGGTGGTCGTGGAGGCCAGCACCTCCTCCGTCAGGCCCGAGCTGGCGTGCATGTCGCGCACGACCTCCGGCATCCGGGCCAGCTGCTCGCGGGACGCCCCGATCACGACGTCGACGCCGTCGCCGAGGACGTTCAGGTCGGAGTCGGTGACCACGGCCGCGACCTCGATGAGCAGATCGCTCCCGACGTCGAGCCCGGTCATCTCGCAGTCGATCCACACCAGCCGGTCGCTCATGCACCGGAGGCTACGTGGCCGGCGGCGAGAGCCGGCGACTGGCAGGATCGGTCCATGCGCTGGCACCGGTTCGCTCTGCTGCTCGCACTCGCGGGCTGCGGTGGCGGCGCGCAGTGCACGTTGATCGGCTGCGCCTCCCAGCTGACCGTCACCCTTCCGGCCGGCACGACCCAGGCCACCGCCTGCGTGGCGGGCGTGTGCACGAGCGAGGTCGTCGGCCGCACGCTGCTCGTCCCGCTCGGACGCAAGGGTGACGCCACCACCGCCGAGGTCACGGTCACCGTGGACGGCCGCGATCTCACCGGGACCGTGCCGCTGACGCGCAGCCGTCCGAACGGCCCGTCCTGCCCGCCGGTCTGCGTCACGGGGGCGGCGACGGTGGACGTCACCGCCGGGACGGTCGTCGCCGGATAGGTTCGACAGCGACGAAGGGGGACGTCCACATGGGCGCAGCAGAGGACCTGGGCAAGGCGTACGCGATCGACGGACCCGCGCTGGAGCTGGGAGCCGTCGTGATCGACGGTACGGCGCACCCGGAGGCACGGGTGCGGATGCCGCTGTCCATGCTGAACCGGCACGGTCTGGTCGCGGGCGCCACCGGCACCGGCAAGACCAAGACCCTGCAGCTGATGGCCGAGCAGATGTCGGCGGCCGGCATCCCCGTGTTCCTGGCCGACATCAAGGGTGACGTCTCCGGCGTCGCGGCGCTGGGCCAGCCGAGCAAGCGCATCGAGGACCGGGCGACCGAGACCGGCACCGACTGGCAGCCGACGGGCTTCCCGACCGAGTTCCTGGCGCTCGGCGGGCTCGGCGAGGGCGTGCCCGTGCGCGCGACGATGACCAGCTTCGGACCGGTGCTGCTCAGCAAGGTGCTGGGCCTGAACGACACCCAGGAGAGCAGCCTGGGTCTGGTCTTCCACTTCGCAGACAAGGCCGGCCTGCCGCTGCTGGACCTGAAGGACCTGCGCGCGGTCATCAGCCACCTGGTCAGCGACGAGGGCAAGGGCGAGCTCAAGGAGCTCGGCGGACTGTCCAGCGCCACCGCCGGGGTGATCCTGCGCGAGCTGATCAACCTCGAGGACCAGGGCGGCGACGCGTTCTTCGGCGAGCCCGAGTTCGACACCGCCGATCTGCTGCGCGTGGCCGAGGACGGCCGCGGCATCTTGTCGGTGATGGGCCTGACCGCCGTGCAGGACAAGCCGAAGCTGTTCAGCACCTTTCTCATGTGGCTGCTGGCCGACCTGTTCCACGACCTGCCCGAGGTCGGCGACGTCGAGCAGCCCAAGCTCGTCTTCTTCTTCGACGAGGCGCACCTGCTGTTCGACGACGCCAGCGAGGCGTTCCTGGACGCGATCGCGCGCACCGTCCGGCTGATCCGCTCCAAGGGCGTCGGCGTCTTCTTCGTGACCCAGACGCCCAAGGACGTGCCGAGCGAGGTGCTGGCGCAGCTCGGCAGCCGGGTGCAGCACGCGCTGCGGGCCTTCACGCCCGACGACGCCAAGGCCCTGAAGGCGACCGTGTCGACCTTTCCCGCCAGCGACGTGTACGACCTGAAGGACCTGCTGACGCAGATGGGCATCGGTGAGGCGGCCGTGACCATCCTGTCCGAGCGCGGGGCGCCGACCCCGGTGGCGTGGACCCGGCTGCGGCCGCCGGCGTCGCTGATGGCGCAGCTGGACGCCGCGACGCACGCCGCGATCGTGCAGGCCTCGCCGCTGCTCGCCGACTACGGCGCGGTCGTCGACCGCGACTCCGCCTACGAGATGCTGCTGGCCAAGGTCGCCCCGGAAGCACCGGACCCGGCGCCCCCCGTCTCCGAGCCACGCGAGAAGGCGTCGTCGCGCGCCCGCGAGCAGGAGCCGATGGACGAGGGCGGCGGGGTGTTCGCCTCGATCCTGGGCTCCAGCGTCTTCAAGAGCTTCGCCCGTTCCGCTGCCTCCTCGGCCGGCCGCGAGATCAGCCGCTCCGTGTTCGGGACCGCCCCCCGCCGGCGCTCCACGCGCCGCCGCCGCTAGCACCGCGGGCGGTCACCCGCTGGTAAACAGGACGAAACACCCGGCTCCTACCGTCGCGGCGTGTCCGTGCTCCCGGCCCGCGAAGCCGCCGTGCTCGCCGCGCTCCAGGCCGCCGGCGGCAGGGTGCTCTCCCGGGCCGAGCTGGCGCGCGCCGCCGGGCTGCAGGAGCTGTCCGCGCGACGCGTCGACGGCGTGCTCGTCACGCTGCGGCGGCAGCTGCCGGCGGGCTCGCTGGTCACCGTGCGCGGGCGCGGCTGGGCGCTGCGGCCCGACGCTGCGGCGCACCAACCCGGAACGCATCGGAAACACCTGAGCCCTTCCCCGGAAACCCGCGGTGCCTAGCGTCCCGGTCAGACCACGGCCACCCCGGAGGAACCAGATGACCGCACCGCTGCAGACCGAGCAGCCCGCCCGAACGCTCCGCGCCGTCGGCGCCCTGCCCGACCGCCCCGCCGGCAGCTTCCTGTCCCGTGCCGCCGACGTCGGCGTCACCGTCACGAGCCCGCTGACCACCGGGGGACTGGTGGTCGACCTCACGAGCTACTGCGTGACGTCGGACGGCGCCGAGCTGGACCTGTCACCGCGACAGGTCGAGCTGCTGGCGCTGTTCCTGTCCGGCCCGCGCAAGGTCTGGAGCCGCGAGCAGCTGCACTGGGTCTGCTGGGGCGACACCAGCCCGTCGCGGCGCGTCGACGTCCAGCTGTGCCGGCTGCGGGCCAAGACCGGTCAGGACCTGTTCCGCAACGTCCGCGACCGCGGCTGGGCGCTGCGCACGGCCGCCTGAGCGCGCGCGACTAGCCTGCGGGCTCCCGCCCCTGTTGACCGGGAGCCCGCCTGTGATGAGCCCGCCGCGCCCGCCCGGGCGGCGCTGAGTGCCCGACCGTCCCCTGCCGCAGGTGGGCGACCGTAGCGACCTCGTCGGCGTCCCGAACCTGCTCGGTCGTGACCCGGCGGCCCTGCGACGGATGAAGCGCACGGCGACCGGTCTGCTCGGCGCCGCGGCGCTGGTCTTCCTGGTCAGCTTCGCCCTGCCGGACTCGACCGCCACCGGGTTCCTGCGGGCGGCGGCGGAGGCCGGCATGGTCGGCGGTCTGGCCGACTGGTTCGCCGTCACCGCGCTGTTCCGGCACCCGCTGGGCGTGCCCGTCCCGCACACCGCGCTGATCCCCAAGCAGAAGGACGAGCTGGCCACCAAGCTGGGCGAGTTCGTCACCGGCAACTTCCTCACCCCGGACGCCGTCGCCGCGCAGCTGCGCGAGGCGCGGCTGGTCCGCCGGGCCGCCGAGCGGCTGGCCGACCCGGTCAACGCCACGCTGATCGGCACCGAGCTGGCCGCAGCGGCGGCGGCGGCCCTGGACGCGCTCGACGAGCACGCCGCCACCGACTACGTGCTGGAGCTCGCCCGCCGCGACCTGGAGCGCCGCAGCTACACCCCGGTGCTGGGACAGTTCCTGGCCCGCGCCGTCGAGGGGCGCGGGCAGCGACCGCTCGTCGACGTCGGCGTGACCCGGCTGCACGCCTATCTCATCGAGCACCGGGACGAGCTGCGGCCCCAGCTCAAGGCCTTCCTCGAGCGGCAGGGCCGGCTGGTGTGGCTGTTCACCACCGACAAGCGCATCGAGACCGCGCTGAGCGCCGCCATCGCGCTGCTCGGTGAGGTCGAGCGCGATCCTGCGCACGAGCTGCGGGTGTGGATCGACGGGTTGCTGGCCACCGTCGCCGACGACCTGAGGTACCGGCCCGAGACGGCCGAGCGGGTCGACGCCCAGCTGCGGACGCTGCTGGAGGACCCGCACCTGCAGGCGCTGCTGCACGCCGTCGTGCAGGACGTCCTGGCCTCGGTGCGGTTGTCCCTGGGCGAGCTGGACGGCGGGCTGCAGCAGCGCCTGGCCGATCTCGTCGGGCAGGCCGCCCGACGGGTGCTGGACGACCCCGACCTCGAACGGCGGATCGAGGACCGACTCCAGGCCGCGGTGCGCTACGCCGTCACCCACTACGGGGACACCGTCGTCGGCCTCATCCAGCGCACGGTCGCCGACTGGGAGGGTGCCGACGCAGCCGGTCGGATCGAGGCGGCGGTGGGCCGAGACCTGCAGTTCATCCGCATCAACGGGACGGTCGTCGGCGCCCTGGCCGGGCTGGTCATCCACGCGGTGTCACTGGTGCTGGGGTGAAGGCGCGCCCGGCAGGAATCGAACCTGCGACCAAGTGCTTAGAAGGCACCTGCTCTATCCCCTGAGCTACGGGCGCCCGGTTCGCAGAACCGCGGTTCGAGCGTGCATCCACTGTAGGTCGGGTGGCTGTCCGGCCGTCGCCGGCCGAGCCGTGCCCGGCCGTCCACAGCGGGGTCAGACCTTCCTCCCGCGTCGTCGTGCACACCCGTCCGCGCTGTCCACAGAAGGCTGCGCGCGCCTGGCCCGCGGGACGCGCCGGCCACACCGTGAGCGGGCCGGCCGATCGGTCGGCCCCGCCCCAGGAGGTAGCCGTGCAGGATCCATTCATCACCGTGGTCGGCAACGTCGGCGCCGAGCCCCGCACCCGCGTGCTCGCCGACGGACAGGTCGTCACCGACTTCCGCATCGCCTCGACCGGTCGCAAGAAGGACCGGGACGGTCAGTGGACCGATCGCGAGACCATGTGGTTCGGGGTCAGCTGCTGGCGGGCCACCGCCGAGAACGTGGCGGCGTCGGTCTCCAAGGGCGACCGGGTCGTCGTCAGCGGGCGGCTGGTCGCGCGCTCGTGGACCACCGACGACGGCGACAAGCGCAGCGCCCTGGAGATCGAGTCGGCCACCGTCGGGCTGGACCTCTCGCGGGGCAGGGCCGTGTACGAGCGGTCCACCCCGCTGACGTTGACCACCGACCCCGGCTATCGCAGCACCGGCGAGATCGACCCCGAGACCGGGCGCGTCGACGTGGTCACCGGCGTGCTGCTCGACGGGGACGACGACGCCGAGCACGAGGTCGAGCGCGTCCCGGTCCCGGTCTGATCCCCGCGGCGACAGCAGCGTCCAGGTGCTGCCGGACCGGCGGGTCGTGCTCGCTGCGGCCCGCCGGCCCGGCCCCCTGCTCCCGTAGGCTCGCCGCATGGCTCAGTTCATCTATGCGATGCAGAAGGTCCGCAAGGCGGTCGGCGACAAGGTGATCCTGGACGACGTCACGCTGTCGTTCTTCCCGGGCGCCAAGATCGGCGTGCTCGGACCCAACGGGGCCGGCAAGTCCACCGTCCTGAAGATGATGGCCGGCCTGGACCAGCCCTCCAACGGCGACGCCAAGCTCACCCCGGGCTACAGCGTCGGCATCCTCATGCAGGAGCCCGAGCTCGACGAGACCAAGGACGTCCGCGGCAACGTCGAGGACGGCGTCCGGGAGATCCGCGACGTCATGCTCCGCTACGAAGAGCTGAACGAGAAGATGGGCGCCCCGGACGCCGACTTCGACGCGATCATGGCCGAGCAGGCTCCGCTGCTGGACGCCATCGAGGCCGCGAACGCCTGGGAGCTCGACAGCCAGATCGAGCAGGCGATGGACGCCCTGCGGCTGCCGCCGGCCGATGCCGACGTCAGCGTGCTGTCCGGCGGCGAGCGCCGTCGCGTCGCGCTCTGCAAGCTGCTGCTGGAGGCCCCCGACCTGCTGCTGCTCGACGAGCCTACCAACCACCTGGACGCCGAGAGCGTGCTGTGGCTGGAGAAGCACCTCGCGCAGTACGCCGGCGCGGTGCTGGCCGTGACCCACGACCGGTACTTCCTGGACAACGTCGCCGAGTGGATCCTCGAGCTCGACCGTGGCCGCGCGTTCCCCTACGAGGGCAACTACTCCACCTACCTGGAGAAGAAGCAGGAGCGCCTGGCGGTGCAGGGCAAGAAGGACGCCAAGCTCTCCAAGCGCCTGCAGGCCGAGCTCGAGTGGGTCCGGCAGAACGCCAAGGGTCGCCAGACCAAGAGCAAGAGCCGACTGGCCCGCTACGAGGAGATGGCCGCCGAGGCCGAGAAGAACAAGAAGCTCGACTTCGAGGAGATCCAGATCCCGGCCGGGCCGCGCCTGGGCAACGTCGTGATCGAGGCCCGCCAGCTGAAGAAGGGCTTCGGGGACCGGGTCCTGATCGAAGACCTGTCCTTCACCATGCCCCGGGGCGGCATCGTCGGCATCATCGGCCCGAACGGGGTCGGCAAGACCACCCTGTTCAAGACCATCGTCGGCCTGGAGAAGGCCGACGAGGGAGAGGTCAAGGTCGGCGACACCGTCAAGATCTCCTACGTCGACCAGAACCGCACCGGCCTGGACCCGAGCAAGACGGTGTGGGAGATCGTCTCCGAAGGCCTGGACTACATCCAGGTCGGCAACCAGGAGATGCCCAGCCGCGCCTACATCGGCGCGTTCGGCTTCAAGGGCCCTGACCAGCAGAAGAAGGCGGGCATCCTGTCCGGCGGCGAGCGCAACCGGTTGAACCTGGCCATGACGCTCAAGCAGGGCGGCAACGTCCTGCTGCTCGACGAGCCCACCAACGACCTGGACACCGAGACGCTCGGCTCGCTGGAGAACGCGCTGCTCGAGTTCCCCGGCTGCGCCGTGGTCATCAGCCACGACCGCTGGTTCCTGGACCGGATTGCCACCCACATCCTGGCCTGGGAGGGCACCGAGGACGCCCCGGCCGGCTGGTACTGGTTCGAGGGCAACTTCGAGTCCTACGAGAAGAACAAGGTCGATCGGATGGGCCAGGACGCCGCTCGTCCTCACCGGGTCACCTACCGCAAGCTCACGCGCGACTGAGCGTGCTGAGCCAGGACCCGCCGGCTGCCGGACCACCGGCAGCGGGAACCGACCGACGCCGTCGGGCCGGCCTGTGCTTCGCCGCGGTGGCCGCGGTCAGCCTGTATGCGCTGTTCTGGCCGCACCCGGCGGGTCCGTCCGGTCCGGACGGGTCCGACAAGGTCGTGCACCTGCTGCTGTTCGGGCTGCTGGCGGCCACGACGCGCTGGCGGTTCGGTGCCGCCCCCAGGCTGCTGGCGGCGGTGCTCGCCTATGCCGCGTCCAGCGAGGTGGTCCAGGGCGTGTTCCTGCCGAGCCGCAGCGGCGACGTCCGCGACCTCGTCGCTGACGCCCTCGGCGCGGCCCTGGGCTGGTTGCTCGCCGGTCGCTACCTGCGGCGTCGCGTCTCCGCGCGAGCCTGAGCCGACGATCTTCGGGCGGGCCGACGTGCTGACCCCGACGCGCCGCCGCTCAACCGTCCGCGCTGCGCCGGTCGCCGCTGCCCAGCGCCCCGCCGACGGTGTCGGAGGCGAGCGCGGCGGCGGCCCCGAGACCGCTGTCGGCCGACGCGGGTTCGTACGCCGAGAGCAGCGCGCTGAGCCCGGCGACCCCGAGCCGGCTCAGCACCAGCGCCGTCGTGCACCGCAGGACCGCCTGCGTCGGCGGCAGCGCGTCCTCGACCAGCATCCGCAGGACAGGCACGCACAACGCCAGCCCGAGCAGCAGCGACAGCGCGCGCTGCGTCGCGGCCGTCATCCGCGCACCGCCCGCGCGCGGTACTGCTGAGCCATGACGTGACGCCGCAGGGGAGCGGCGGCCGTTCCGAGGTGGCGGAACCGGACGCGCAGCTGGGTCCGGCCGTCGCCCAGCACGAGCGACTCCAGCAGCACGCCGGGCGCCTCTGCGGTGCGCCCCTCCAGCACCATCCGCAGGGTGAGCTCCTCACCGGGCTCGACCGACGGGCGTTGCTCGACGACGCACCGGGCGCCGCCCTCGCTGACGTCGCAGACCACCGCTCGGTCGGTACGACCCGCGGCGTGCAGCTCGACCGGCAGCGCGTCCGGAACCCGCACGTGCGCACGTCGCTGCTCGACCACCGGGGGCCCTTCGAGGGGTACCTGCCACAGCGGCACCCGGTCCAGGTGGATCCCTGCCAGCAGGCCCTCGCAGGCGTGCCGTCCGGCATCGTTGTCCCACCGCAGCACCAACCGGCTGCCGGGCGGCGGCTGGTCGACGGTGGAGCCGGCCGGGTCGTAGGGCTCGCGGACCACCAGGCGCAGGTCGTCGACCTCCTCCACGACCGCCACCAGCGGGGTCGCACGGTCCTGGATCTCCAGCAGCACGCTCTCGCCCGGCCGCGGCCAACGGGTGTACGCCATCTCAGGCCGCCAGCCGGCGGCAGAGCAGCGAGACCCACGCCTGCGCCGAGCCGGCGACGTGGCCCAACCGGGCGACCGGGAGACCCAGGCCGAGCACGGTCGCCGGGTCCGCGCTGGACTCCAGGTCCTGGACGGCCAGAGCGTCGACCCCGCCGAGGAACTCGGTCCAACGGGCGATGTCGGCGGCCTTGCGGCTGGCCTCCACGACACCCCAGACGGTGCCGGCGTCGGCGGCGGCGACCCGCTCGGCGGCCAGCGCCGCGCCACCGATGGTCGGGGCCGCCTCGATGGCCAGGATGGTCAACGACTGCCGCCGCTGCCACACCGACCGTCGCTGGGCCACGTCCGACGGCGTGCCGAGCACCCGGTCGGGGCTGAGCCCGCCCGTGGAGGTGCCGGCGAGCAGCACGGCCGCGCGCGGGTCCAGGTCCAGCTCGGCGGCGACCTGCAGGCTGACGGCCAGCGCCAGCGGTCCGGGCCCGACGACCGCGAGCACCTGGCCGGGGGAGTTGACCACCGGCGCTGCGTGGGGCAGCCGCGACAGGCACGCGAGCAGGCTGCTGTGCAGGTCGTCGGCGGCGTCCTCGAGGTCGGGCAGCAGCGCACGGGGCATCCCGAGGCCGGTCAGGCCCGCCACGAGGCGCGCGCCGGGGTGCGGCTCCGCCTCCGGCACGACGTGCAGCGGACGGCGGACCGCGGTGCGGGCCGTCCCCCCCGCACGGGGTACCGGAGGGGTCCAGGCGCGGGCGGGATCCGCCGCCGAGGCCGGCAGGGCCGAGCCGGTCTGCACCGCGACGTCGTGACCCGTGGCGTCCTGCACAGCGACGTCGTGCGCGCTCGCGTCCCGCGTCGCGACCGCCGGCGGCTCGCCCGCAGTCGCCGCGACCGACGGGACCGCGACGACCGGGACGTCCGGGGCCGGAGCCCCGGGCTGCTGCGGCCGGGCGGTCGGCAGCCAGCCGCGGCTCGGCGGCTGACCGCCGTCGGCGCCGAGCTGGCGCATGACCTCGCCGAAGGTGGCCGACTCGGTCGAGACGATGACGCGCTCCTGGTCGCTGACCGCGTCCGCCAGGTCGAGCAGCGAGGTCGGCGAGGCGGGGGAGTCGTCGGCGGTCGCGACGGAACCGTCGGTCTCCACGCAGATCTCGAAGCGTTCGCGGGCGAAGAAGCCGCCGAGCCCTCCTGTGCGCACCTTCTCGGCGCTCACGATGCGGGCCTGCGGACCCAGCTCGTCCCGGACCCGTCCGAGCAGGCCCTCCAGGTCCGGGCCGTCAAGCTGCAACTGCGTGGGCACCTGTCACCACTCCGATCGTCTCGAGCTGCAGCTGGTCGCCCAGCTCGGCGTAGGAAAGGACGGGCAGCCGCGGTACGGCCATCCGCGTGAGCTTGCGCAGAGCCGGGCGGAGCTGCGGCGAGCAGACGAGAGCCGGTCGGTCGCCGAGCTGTTCAGCGGACTCGGCGCGGGCGGCGAGGTCGGTGAGCAGCCGCTCGATGTAGGCCGGGTCGAGCGCCAGGAAGCTGCCGTGCTCGCCCGGGCGCAGGACCTCCAGCATCGCGTGCTCGGCCAACGGGTCCAGGGTGAGCAGCGGGAGCCTGCCGTCGACCGCGAGCGAGGCCGAGATGGCGCTCCCGAGCTGCGTCCGCGCGGCCTCGACGAGCCCCTCCCGGTCCTTGCTCACCCGGCCCCGCTCGGACAGCGCCTCGAAGATGCGGACCAGGTCGCGGACCGGGACGTCCTCCTCCAGCAGTCCCTGCAGCACGCGCTGCACCTCGCCGAGGGTCAGCACCGCCGGCGTGAGCTCCTCCACGACGGTGGGGTGGGTCGTCTTCACCATGTCCATCAGCACCTTGACGTCCTCGCGTCCCAGCAGGCGGCTGGCAGAGGTGCGGACGATCTCGGCGAGATGGGTGGTGATGACCGAGGCCCGGTCCACCACCGTGGCGCCCATCAGCTCCGCCTGCTGGTGCAGCTCGGCCGGGATCCACTTGGCCGGCAGTCCGAAGACCGCCTCCCGCGTGACGGTGCCCGGCAGCGCGCTGAGGTCGTCGCCGATGGCCAGCACCTGACCGGTCGGCGCCACCCCGCGGCCGAGCTCGACCCCGTGCACGCGCACGGAGTACGTGTGCGGCGGCAGGTCCAGGTTGTCGCGGGTACGCACGAGCGGGATGACGATCCCGAGGTCGAACGCCAGCTTGCGGCGCAGCGCGCGGACCCGGTCCAGCAGGTCGCCCCCGGAGGTCGGGTCGACCAGCTCGACCAGGTCGTAGGCGACCTCGAGCTCCAGCGGGTCCAGCCGGACGTCGGTCGCCAGCGCCTCGGGCGAGTCCGGTGCCGGCCCGGCAGGCAGCGTGGCCAGCTCACCGGCGGCTGTAGGGGCGGGGTTGTCGTCCTCCAGGCGCGTCGAGACCAGCAGCAGGACGGCGCCGACGAGCAGGAAGGGGGCCTTGGGCAGTCCGGGGACCAGCGCCAGCACGCAGACGGCGATGCCGGCCAGCCGGACCGCGCGCTTCTGGCGGGCGAACTGTCCGACCAGGTCGCTGCCCATGTCGTTCTGGCTGGCCGACCGGGTGACGATCAGACCGCTGGCGACGGAGATGAGCAGCGCCGGGATCTGCGAGACCAGACCGTCGCCGACCGACAGCAGGCTGTAGGTCTGGACCGCCTCGCCCATCGGCAGGCCGCGCTGGACGACGCCGATGAGGAAGCCGCCGAACAGGTTGATCAGCGTGATGATGATGCCCGCGATGGCGTCGCCCTTGACGAACTTGGACGCACCGTCCATGGCCCCGTAGAAGTCGGCCTCGGCGGACACGTCGGCACGTCGGGTCCGTGCGGTCTCCTCGTCGATGATGCCGGCGTTGAGGTCGGCGTCGATGGCCATCTGCTTGCCGGGCATGGCGTCCAGCGTGAAGCGGGCGCCGACCTCGGCCACCCTCGTCGCGCCGTTGGTGATGACGAGGAACTGCACGACGACCAGGATCAGGAAGACCACCAGGCCGACCACGAGCGAGCCGCCGATGACGAACGCGCCGAAGGCGTCGATGACCTTGCCGGCGTATCCGTCGAGCAGGACCAGACGCGTGGTGCTGACGTTCAGCGCGAGCCGGAACATCGTCGCGACGAGCAGCAGCGACGGGAAGATGGCGAAGTCCAGGACGCGCTTGGCGTACATGCTGACCAGCAGGATGAGGACCGCGCCGGAGATGTTCAGGGCGAGCAGCAGGTCCAGCAGGAACGGCGGCAGCGGCACGACCATCATGACGACGATCGACACGACGGCGGCGGGAACGGCGAACTGACCGAAGCGGCTGGTGCTCACGGGTCCCTGTCAGGTCGTGGCCGTTCCGTCCATGGCACTGGGCGGCACCGTCCTGGCGCCGCACCCCTGATCGGCCGGCGGCAGGCCTGTGCTGAGGGGTTGGTTCAGTGCAGCGCGGGCTGCGGGACGGTGTGCGTGCCGGCGGCCGAGCCGCGGGCCCGCAGGCCGAACACGAAGGCGAGCACCTGGGCGACGGCGCCGTACAGCTCGGCGGGGACGGACTCGCCGATCTCGCAGGCGGCGTACACCGCGCGGGCGAGCGGGACGTCGCGCACCAGCGGGATGCGCTCCTGTCCGGCCCGCTCGCGGATCCGGGCCGCCACGGCGCCGGCGCCCTTGGCCACGACCTGGGGGGCGCCCCGGTCGGGCCGGTAGCGCAGCGCGACGGCGACGTGGGTCGGGTTGACCAGCACGACGTCGGCGGTGGCGATGTCGGCCATCATCCGGTTGCGCGACAGGGCGAACTGGCGCTGCCGGATCGCCCCCTTGAGCTGCGGGTCTCCGTCGGCCTGCTTGTTCTCGTCCTTGATCTCCTGCTTGCTCATCCGGAGCTGCTTGCCGAGCTGCTGCTTCTGGACGGCGAAGTCTGCGGCGGCGAGCAGCAGGCCGATGAAGGCCGCGTTGCGCAGCAGCCCGGCGGCGGCTGCCCAGGTGGTGGCGACGACCGTCATGATCGGCAGCGTCCCGGCACTCAGCAGGGCTTCGACGGCGCCGGAGAGCGACCGCCAGGCCACCCCGGCCAGGATCGCGAGCTTGAGCAGCTCCTTGATGCTCGCCCAGGCGGTCTGCGCCCCGAACAGCCGCTTCAGACCGGTGAGCGGGTTCAGCCGGGAGAACTTGGGCTTCAGCGCTTTCGGCGTCGGCTTGAGCCCGACCTGGGCGGCGCCGGCGCCGACGCCGACGAGCATCAGCGCCACGGACAGGGGCAGCACGAGCAGGACGCCCGCCCGCAGCGACCCGCCGAGGAAGGCGATGGCGCGGCTCAGCTCAGGGTCGCTGATCAGCTCGGGCAGCTGGCCCAGCAGCCCGCGGAAGGTCCGGGCTCCGCGCGACATCGTCCACGGGACGAGCATCGAGATCGCGAGCATGGACGTCCACGCCGCCACCTCCTGCGACTTCGCGACCTGGCCCTGCTTGCGCGCGTCCGCGACCTTCTTCGGGGTGGCCTTCTCGGTCTTGGTCGCCTTGTCGCCGCTGGCTCCGCTCACCGGCGCGTCCCGCTCATCCGGCGAACACGCGGGCCACGGCTCCGCCGCTGCGGACCGAGGTCTCCAGGATGCCCTGCAGCACCCCCGGGATGCGCGGCAGCAGCATGCCCACCAGGCCGAGCGTCAGCAGGATCTTGATCGGGAAGCCGAGCACGAAGACGTTCATCTGCGGCGCCGCGCGGCTCAGCAGCCCGAGCGCCACCTCGGCGAGGAACACGGCGCCGAGCACCGGCGCCGCGAGCTCCAGGGCCGCCAGGAAGAAGGTGCTGAGCTCCTGGAGCAGGACCGAGGACAACCCGTCGAGCCCGCCACCGTCCAGCGGCACGGCGGAGTAGGAGTCCAGGAAGCCGTGGACGAGCATGACGTGACCGTCCAGGGCGAACAGCAGCGTCACCGCGAGCAGGTAGGTGAAGCGACCGATGACGGCCTGCGAGGCGCCGGTGAACGGGTCGTAGGTGGAGGCGATCGTGAAACCGGCGAACAGGTCGATCAGCTCGCCGGCGGCCTGCAGCGCCGCGAACAGCACCTGCGTCACGAAGCCCAGGGCGAGGCCGGCCCCGACCTGCAGCAGGGCCGCGGTGAGCAGGTCGGCCGTCTCGGTCGGGACTCCTTGGGCCGCGAGCGTGGGCGCGACCGGGATGGCCAGGGCAGCGGCCAGCCCGATCTTGGCGGGGACGGGGATCATGCGGGTGTTGAACGGGGGGCAGACCGCCACCCACGCCGAGGCGCGCAGCACCGCCAGGACGAAGCCCAGGACCAGGTCGGTCTGGACGGTCACCGGGCTCGGCTCACTGGGCGTTCACCAGGGACGGGATGCTGTCGTAGAGCTGGGTCGTGAACGTGGTGATCTCGGCGAGCATCCAGTTGCCGGCGACGAGCAGCACGACCGCGACGGCCAC
This sequence comes from uncultured Actinomycetes bacterium, assembly GCA_963784675.1. Taxonomy (GTDB): domain Bacteria; phylum Actinomycetota; class Actinomycetes; order Mycobacteriales; family SCTD01; genus SCTD01. The sequence goes on along the minus strand of CAWASE010000023.1, from coordinate 196,646 downwards.
CAGCTTCGGCACGAAGGTCAGGGTGACCTCCTGGATCTGCGTCACCGACTGGAACAGCGAGATGGCGAAGCCGACCGCGAGCGTCACGACGAGCACGGGCGCCGACAGCTTGGCGCAGATGAGGATCGCCTTGAGGGCGATCTCGAGGACGGTGGTGTCCTGCACAGGAGGCTCCGGGGCTCGGCGGCGGTCAGCCGTAGCTCGTCAGCAGCGAGCGGACGACGAGCGACCACCCGTCCACCATGACGAACAGCAGCAGCTTGAAGGGCAGGGAGATCAGCACCGGAGGCAGCATCATCATGCCCATCGACATGAGCGAGGAGCTGATCACGATGTCGATGACCAGGAACGGGATGAAGACGATGAAGCCGATGAGGAAGGCGGTCTTGATCTCCGACAGGACGAACGCGGGGACCAGCGCCGCCATCGAGACGTCGGTGGGTTCGGCCGGGCGCTCGTCGCCGCGGGCCTCGATGAACATGGCCAGCTCCTTGTCGCCGGTCTCCTTCACCATGAAGTCGCGGACGGGTCCGACGCCGTCGTCGTAGGCCTGCTGGAAGGACTTCTCGCCCTTGAGGTAGGGCTGCAGGCCGTCGTCGTTCACCTGGCTCAGCGTCGGCTGCATGATGAACAGGCTCAGGAACAGCGACAGCCCGATGATGACCTGGTTCGGTGGGATCGCCTGCACGCCCAGGGCATTGCGGGTCAGCGACAGCACGATGACGATGCGCGTGAAGCTGGTGGTCAGGATCAGCACCGCCGGCGCGATCGACAGCACCGTCAGCAGCAGGATGATCGAGACGGTCTGGCTGGGCTTGCCGACCCCACCGTCCAGGTCGACGGTGATCCCGCCGTCGGAGTCGGTGGCCGGCGCGGTCGAGGGATCGCCGCCGACGGTCGGCACCGGCAGCACGGGCGGGGCCGGGAGCGTCTGGGCGGCGGGGGGCGCCAGCAGCGCGCCGGTGGTGGCGGTGGTCAGGGCGGTGACGGGGGACGCGCTCGCCGGCGCGGCGGCGACCGCAGCTCCGGTGCAGAGCAGCAGGAGCAGCAGCGTCGTGCGCAGGACCCCGCGCAGGACTGCGGCGGTCATCGGGCTCCGTTCAGGCGCTCGTCAGCAACGACGGGCGGTGCGGTCCTTCAGCGTCTCCACGAAGGAGGACCAGTCGAGGGGTCCGGACGGCTCCGCCGTCCGGAACAGCTGGGTCGAGCGGGTGGTCGGGTGCGGCGCCCGGGCGGCGGGCACGCCGAGGGTGAGGGGGGTCCGTCGCAGGCCGGCGCGCCGGGCGGCGGCCGAACGACGTGCCCCGGCGTGCGAGGCGTGCCGACCGACCGGGGCGGTGACGTCGAGGGGCGGGGCGTCGTCCTGCTCGGACAGCAGCGAGATCTGGCTCTCGCCGACCCCGAGGACCAGGACCTTGCCGGCGACCCGGACGACGGTGAGCGAGCTGTGCCGACCCAGGCCCTGCCGCGCCAGCACCTCGACGGTGTGCGCGGGCTGCTGGGAACGACCCAGGCCCAGGCCACGCCGGCGGGCGACCCGGCCGCTGAGCACCATCAGCCCGAACACGACAGCCAGCGAGAAGGCAAGCCGGCCGATCAGTGCGACCAGGCTGAGATCCTCCACAGGTCAGCCGAGCCGCGGCGTGCCGGGCTGGGACGCCGAGCCGGCCGGGGCCACCCCGACGATCTCGCTGATCCGGATGCCGAACTCCTCGTCGATGACGACGACCTCGCCCCGCGCGATCAGGGTGCCGTTGACCAGGACGTCGACGGGACTGCCGGCGGCCCGGTCCAGCTCGACCACGCTGCCGGGCGTGAGCGAGAGCAGGTCGCGCACGCTCATCCGGGTGCGGCCCAGCTCCACCGTCACCGCCATCTCGACGTCGTGCAACAGCTCCATCGGGCGCGACGCGGACGGACCGGGCAGGGCGCCGGAGGGGAGCGGGGCGAAGGCGTGCGGTGCGTCGGCCCGGCCGCGCGGGGCGGGGATGGAGCGCAGGCCCGGCTCGGGCTCGGCGGCCGACAGCAGCACCGTGGCGACGTGTCCGTGCGGCGACATCAGCCGGGTCGCGGCGCTGCCGTCGGCGGGCACCACCGCGAGCTCGGCCGCCAGCGCGTAGGGCGCGTCGACCTGCACGAGCTCGCCGCACAGGGAGGTGAGTACCGCCGCGGCGCCCTGCAGCGCCGGTTCCAGGGCGGCCACGAGGTCGGCGCTGCCGAGCGGACCGGTGGTCAGACCGCTCGCCGCGGCGGCCGACAGGACGACGACCAGCGTGCCGGTCCACGCCCCGCGGACGGTGGCGCTGACGGCCTGGCTCCCCACGTCGGGCAGCAGGTCGGCCGGCAGCAGGTCCTGGTCGGTCAGCTGCTCCGGAGCGGTGTCGACCGGCAGGCTCCGGGACACCGCCGCGGCGACGGCGGTGCCGGCGTCGCGGTGGGCGCGGGTCAGCGAGAGGTCCAGGGTCATCGCAGGGGGTCCTTCTCCTCGGGGGTGCCGTCTTCGGGCTGGACGACCAGGAAGGCCAGCCGACGGCCCTTGCTGCCGGGCACGGCGAGCGCGCAGGTCTGCCGGGCCGCCGTCACCGCGAGCGGCATGCTCAGCGGGTGGTGCAGCGGCAGCACGTCGCCGACCTGCAGGCCCAGGATCTCGGCCGAGGTCAGCGTCACCGGCGCGAACCGGACCGCGACGTCCACGGGGGCGCCCTGCAGCCTGGCCGACAGGGCCCGGGTCGTCGCGAGAGGATCGACGCCCGGGCGGTCGGCGACGACCTGGCGTCCGGTCAGCTGCTCCAGGGTCGGCAGCAGCGCGGCGAGCGGCAGGCACATCGACGCGGTCTGCTCCAGGCTGCCGATGCGGACGTCGTAGGTCGCCACCACCACCATCTGCGACGGCGCCGTGACCTGCAGGAACTGCGGGTTGGACTCGATGGCCGTCATGGCGGACTGCACCGTCGCGAGGGACTCGAAGGCGTAGTCGATCTCGCGCAGCAGCCGGCCCACGAGCTCGCGCAGCAGCAGCGTCTCGATGTCGGTCAGGCTGCGTTCGGGCTGGTGGGTGTCGCCGGTGCCGCCGAGGAGGCGGTCGACGACCGTCATGGCGACGGGCAGCGGGAGCTGCAGGACGCCCAGGCCGGGCAGGGGCGGGACGGCGAGCACCGCCAGCAGGGACGGGTTCGGGCACGACCGCACGTACTCGTCGTAGGTCAGGTGGTCGACCCCGGCGACCGTCACCGAGCAGACGCTGCGCAGCATGGTCGTCAAGACCGTGGCGAACTGGCGCGCGAACGTCTCGTGCACGATCTGGAGCGCCCGGACGTGCTCGCGGCTGATCTTGTTCGGACGTCGGAAGTCGAACGGCTGCGGACCGGAGCGCCGACGGCCCCGCGGGGTCGGCGCGGCGACCGGCGGGAGCTCCATCGTCGTCACGGCGGTCCTGATCGGCAGTCGTGGTCCGGGCATGAGGGGTTGCCGACCGTGCAATCTGCGACCGCCACGGCCGAGCCGGCCCGGCGTCGCCATCGTCGGGGCGGCGGACCGCCCCGAGCCGCCGCTACTGCATGACGAACTGCGTGAACAGCACGCTGAGCACACCGTGCTCGTAGCGCTCCGCGACGCGGTGCGACAGCTCGGACTTGGCCTTCTCCCGACCGCCCGGTGCCGACAGGTCGGCGAAGGTCCGTTCGCCGAGGACCGTGATGGCCTCGTCCAGGGCCATGGCGCCGCTGAACGGGGTCTCGGCCTCGCCGTCGATCTTCTCCAGCTGCACGGCGAGCCCGACCTTGAGCAGGCGGCCGTCCGCGAGGTTCATGGTGATCGGCTCCAGGGAGACCACCTCGCCGGCCTCGGGCTCGGTCGGTTCGACCGGTCCGCTGCTGCCCGGCGGAGCCAGGACCAGGAACCAGGCGGCGGCCAGCGCGAGGACCAGGCCGCCGCCCGCCGCCAGGAACAGCTTCTTGCGCGAGCCCTTGACCTCCTCGACGTCGGTGGGCTCGGCGGGTACGGGGGCAGGCATGTCAGCTTCCCTTCAGAGGAGGTGATCCGGTCGTGGTCAGCACCACGACCTCGACGCGACGGTTCTCCGCACGACCGGCAGCGGTGCTGTTCTTGGCGACCGGGCGCTGGTCGGCGAAGCCGGCTGCGCCGGCGCGCGAGGCAGGAAGCCCGGTGCCGAGCAGGTATCGCAGCACCGAGGTCGCGCGCTCGGTGGACAGCTCCCAGTTCGAGGCGTAACGGCTGGTGATCGGCACGTCGTCGGTGTGCCCCTCGACCGAGACCGGGTTGGGCAGACCGGACAGGACCGGGCCGATCGCGTCCAGGACCGCGCGACCGCCCCCTTGCAGCACCGCCGACCCCGGCGGGAACAGGACGTCGTCGGTGACCACGCTGACGATCAGGCCCCGCTCGTCCAGGGTGAAGCGGACGGAGTCCTGCATCCCCTTGGCGGCGAGCGCGGAGGTGATGGCGCTCTGGGCCTTCTGCAGCTCGGTCCGTTCCAGGGCCGAGGCCTTCTGCTGGTCGCGCTGCTGCTGCAGGGCGACCACCGCGGCCGACACCTCGACGGCCAGAGGCTCCGGGGCGCCGACGTTCTGCACCGCGTCGGGGGTGCTGCCGTCGGCGGCGAGCAGCCCGTTCCCGCCGTCGAGCAGCTCGGGTCCCTTCCCGAACTCCTCGGCCAGGCCCTGCTTGAGCTCGTAGAACTTGCGCTGGTCGACCTGGGACATGCTGAACAGGACGATGAACAGCACCATGAGCAACGTGATCATGTCGGCATAGGTCACCAGCCAGCGCTCGTGACCGCCCTCGTGCTCTTCCTCGTGGTGCTTGGCCGGGGCGCGGCGGGCACTCATCAGGCGGCCTTCTGCGCCGGCTCGGCGGAGCGCTCGGACGGCAGCAGGAACGCGTTGAGCTTCTGCTCGATCACCCGCGGGTTGCTGCCGGCCTGGATGCTCATCAGGCCCTCGACCAGCAGGTCCATGCGGCGGGTCTCGAGCTCGGTCAGGCGCTTGAGCTTGCTGGCCAGCGGCAGCCACAGCGCGTTGGCCGTCATGACGCCCCACAGCGTGGCGAGGAACGCCGCGGCGATGAGGTGGCCGAGCTTTTCCGGCTCGCTGAGGTTCTCGAGCACGTGGACGAGACCGAGGACAGTGCCGATGATGCCGATCGTGGGGGCGTAGCCGCCCATGTCGGCGAACAGCTTGGCGGCGGCCTTGTCGCCGTTGCGCCTGGCGGCCGACCTCGGCCTCCAGGATGTCGCGCAGCTCGTCGGGGTCGGTGCCGTCGACGAACAGCTCGATGCCCTTGCGCAGGAAGGGGTCGTCGAGCTGCTTGCCCTGCTCCTCCAGCGCCAGCAGCCCGTTGCGGCGGGCCTCCTCGGCCAGGGCCACGAGGGTGGCCACCGAACCGTCGACGGGGGTGGGCTTGCCCAGCAGGGCGGTCTTGACGGCCTTCGGCAGGCTCACGGCGTCGCGGAGCAGACCGCCGGCCATGCCCACGCCGATCGTCCCGCCGAAGACCAGGATGAGCGGCGGGAGCACGAACATGCTGCCGGGGCTGCCGCCTTCCAGGATCATCGAGCCGAAGATGGCCCCGAAGGCCATCAGCAGCCCGATCAGGGTGGCCGGATCCACCTCAGCTCTCCCGTCCGGGCATCGGCACCACGTGCAGCCCGGGTGCCACCGGGAGGTCGGTGTCCAGGTGGTGGGCCAGCGAGACCACCGACGCCCGGTACATCCGGACGCGCTCGATCAGCTCGGCGACGGTCTCGCCGATGAGGATCTTGCTGCCGTCGCAGAGCGTCAGCACGGTGTCGGGCGTGGCTTCGGCGCGCTCGATCAGGTCGGGGTTGAGGGCGAAGGACAGCCCGTTCAGCCGGGAGAGCAAGATCATCGTCATCGTCCTTGAGGTCGGTGCAGAGCGGCCGGTCCGTGGCCACACCTGCTCATCGGCACCTGGCGCGGAGCGCTGAGACGTCGAAGGCCCCCCGGTCAGGTGACCGGAGGGCCTCGACGTGCTCAGGATCAGCGCTTGAGGTTGACCAGGTCCTGCAGCAGCTCGTCGGAGGCCGAGATCACGCGAGAGTTCGCCTGGAAGCCCCGCTGCGCCACGATGAGGTTGGTGAACTCCTGCGCCAGGTCGACGTTCGACATCTCCAGCACGCCGCCGGAGAGCACGCCGCGTCCGTTCGTGCCGGCGACCCCGGCCTGCACCAGCCCGGAGTTGACGGTGGAGCGGTACATGGAGCCGCCCACCTTCTCCAGCCCGCCGGGGTTGGCGAAACCGGCCATGGCGATCTGACCGAGCGGTTCGCGCAGGCCGTTGCTGAACACGCCGACCACGGTGCCGTCGGGCGAGATGGAGAACGACTGCAACGAGCCCAGCGCGACGCCGTCCTGCGACAGCGCCGCCAGGTTGCTGCTGCCGGCGAACTGCGTCATCGGCTCTGCGGCGGTGCCCAGGTCGACGGTGATCCCTGCGGGCGTGAAGCGACCTACGGCGGCCGTCGGGGAGAGCGACATCGTCGCTCCGCCGAAGGACTGGGAGGAGGGGTTCCAGACGAGGTTCTGCGTGCCGACGGTCTCGCTGCCGGGAGGCGTCGAGGTGGTCGGCATGGACGCGGTGACGGTCCAGGAGTCTGCGGCCGTCTTCTCGAAGGTCATCGTGACCGGCAGCGCCGAGCCCTGCGCGTCGTAGACGGTGATGGCGTTCGTCAGGGTCGTCGGCACCGGGGCGTCGGCGGGCAGGTTGCCGCCGAGGCGCATCGTGGCGGTCTGCACCGGCGGCAGGGTCTTGCCGATCGGCAGCCGGATCGGCTCCAGCGGACCGTTGTTGTTGATGGCGCCCGCCTTGCCCATCCAGCCCAGGACCGCGGCGCCGCCGCTGGAGACGAGCGTGCCGTTGCCGTCGAAGGAGAAGCTGCCGCTGCGGGTGTAGAGGTCCTCACCGCCCTGACGGACCGCGAAGAAGCCGTCGCCCTGGATCGCCAGGTCGGTGGCGCGCCCGGTCAGCTGTGTCGCGCCCTGGGAGAAGTTGGTGCTGACCCCGGCGACCCGGGTGCCCAGGCCGACCTGGCCCGGGTTGCTGCCGCCGCGTGCGCCCTGCGGAGCCCCGGCGCCCTGCAGCGTCTGGCTGAGCACGTCCTGGAACACCGTCGAGCTGCTCTTGTAGCCGGCGGTGTTCACGTTGGCGATGTTGTTTCCGACGACGTCCATCATCGTCTGGTGGCTGCGGAGTCCGGAGACACCCGAGTACATGGAGCGAAGCATGGAGAACTCCTCGTGAGGGGAAGGGTCGTGCGGGGCATGGGGGGTGGAGCGGTGCCGCGTGGACGGCGGTAGGCGTTCGCGCCGGCTCAGGCGACGGAGCGGACCTCCTTCACCGCGGTGAGCGGGAGGTCGCGTTCCCCGACCCGAAGGACGGGTCCGTCTGCGGTCACCCGGACGCCGGTGACGGTGGTGACCTCGTCGGTGCCGTCCGGGCCGACGGTGACCACCTGCTTGCCGACCAGGCTGGAGGCTCCCAGCATCCGGTTGGCGCTCAGCAGCTCGGCGGTCTGCCGGGTCAGCTCCTCGAGCTTCTCCACGGCGCTGAACTGCGCCGTCTGGGCCATGAACTGGGCACCGTCGGAGGGGTCCAGCGGGTTCTGGTACTTCAGCTGTGCGACGAGCAGCTTGAGAAAGGCGTCCTTGCCCAGCGCGCCGGGCGCGGTCGCCGGCGTCGTCGTGGTGGGCAGGGCACCGGTCACGGACGGCAGGCTGCCGAGGATCTCGGTCACGGACACGCTCCTCAGAGTCGGAGGTCGAGGCCGACGGGGCTGTCGGCACGGGGGGACGGGGGGGTGGGGTCGACGACGGTGGCGGCAGGGCTGGCGGCAGGGGTGGCGTCAGGGCCCGACGACGAGGCGCCCGCGTGCGGCGTGCGGGCCGGGTCCTGACGGGACTCCGGTCCGGTGCGACCGTCGGAGACCTGGAGCAGCCCGGCGGTGAGCCCCTCGTCCTCCAGCGCAGCCTTCAGGTCGTCGAGCGCGGAGCGCAGAGCCTCCTGCGTGGCGGCGTCCTCGCTCACCAGGCGTACGTCGATCGAACCGGCGAGCATCTGGATGTCGACGCGCACCTCGCCCAGGTGCGCCGGGAGCAGGTCCAGGCTCAGGCTCCACGCGCCCTGCTCGCCGCGCAGGGCGGGGCGGAGCAGGTGCACCAGCTGGTCGGCGACCGGTGGCGCCGTGAGCGGCGCAGTCGTCCGGGTCAGGGGACCGGCTCCCGCCGGTCGTTCGGTGGCCGGAGTCGCGATCAGCGCCGGGACGTCCGCGGCGTCGGGGTCCGGTGCGGCGCTGCGCTCGACGGACCCGCCGGCTTCCTCGCTGAGCCCGTCGCTCGTCTCGTCGCCGGCCGCCGGGGTGGGCGACGACCCGCTCGCTCGGTCCGCTGCGGTCGCGGGGGTCGGTTCGCCGGGCTCCGTCTTCGGCGTGGTCGGGTCGGCCGTGCGGGACGCTTCGACCGGGACCGCGTCGACCGGGACCGCGTCGACCTGGACCGCGTCGACCGGGACCGCGTCGACCGGGACCGCGTCCACGAGGTCGACGCCGACGGGCGCGTTCGCGACGGGACGGGTGCCGGTGGAGGTCGCCGGCGCGTCCGGGCTCGTCGGTGCGGCGGTCGCCGTCGTCGGTCCCGGCACGGCTGCGACTGCTGCGGAGCCGGAGCCGGAGCCGGAGCCGCCCGCCGGTGCGGTCGCCACGTCGGCGCTCGGCGTCGGCGCGCCGGGCCCGGGAGCGACCAGTCCGGCCAGCAGGGCCGCGAAAGCCGGGTCGGCGTCGGAGGGTGCCTGCGGTCCGGCGTGTCCGCACCGTCTGGTCGGCGCGCCGGCCGCGCTCGGGACGACGGGCAGCGCGGTCCGCATCACGCGCCACCCCGCAGCTCGGCGGTGATGCGCCGCACGTAGCTCTGCGTCTCTGCGTAGGGCGGGATGCCGCCGTGCCGACGGACCGCGCCCGGACCGGCGTTGTAGGCGGCCAGCGCCAGGTCCGTGGAACCGAACTCGCGCAGGTGACCCGCGAGCAGCCGCGCGGCCCCGTCGACGGCCGAGGCCGGGTCCAGCGGGTCCACGCCGAGCTCGCGGGCGGTCGCCGGCATCAGCTGCATCAGCCCCTGCGCACCCACCGGGCTGCGCGCCGTCGCATCGAAACCGGACTCGGCGCGGGCGACGGCGGTCAGCAGAGCGGGGGAGACGCCGTGGCGGGCTCCGGCCTGGGTGAACAGCGCGGCGAACGGCTGCGCGCCGCCGGCTGCGCGCACCGACTGCGGGGCCACGGGTCGGGACACCGGCGCAGCCGCCTGGTCCGGCAGGACCCGGCGGATGGCGGACGGTGTGCGGTACAGCTGCTGCACCTTCACGACGTCACCTCGCTTGGGCGCCACCACCATCAGGTTGTTGCCGGCGTAGATGCCGATGTGGTCGACGGGGTCGCCGAAGGCCACCAGGTCACCGGGCTGGGCGTTGGCGATCCCGTCGACCGCCCGCCCGGCCTTGGCCTGGTCGCGGCTGACCCGGGGCAGGTCGACCCCGATCTCGGCGAAGGCCTGCTGGACGAGGCCGGAACAGTCCAGCCCGCGCCCGGGATCGGTGCCGCCCCACACGTAGGGCGTGCCGAGGTACTTCTTGGCGATGTCGACGACCTGTTCGCCCTGCGACGTCGTCGAGGCGGTGGTGGTCCGCGGGTAGGCGTCGGCCAGCGTCCGGGCGAAGTCGCGACCGAGGGTGTCGGCCACGGCGCCGCCGGTCGCACCGGCCGTGGCGCCGAAGGGGGCCGTCGAGCGCGGCGCTGCGGTCGACAGGGGCGCACGGGCCGTCGGCACCGAGGACGGGAAGCGGCTGGCGATCTGCTGGATGCGGGACTGCACCTCCGCCACGCTCATGACAGCACCGACCCCGACAGGAGCCGCCCGTGCCGCGAGGTCACCAGCTCGTCCAGCAGGACGGCCTCGGCGTGCCGCACCTGCGCGTCGTGCAGCACGCGGTGCCGGGCCTCCAGCCGCTCGAGCGCTCCGACCTTCGCGGCCTGGACCACCCACCGGAGCCGCGCGCTCTCCCGCTCCTGCTCGGCGAGCACCACCTGCCGGCGCTGCTGAGCGACCGCGTCGACGTGACCCTGGCGCAGGGCCCAGTCCGCCTGCAGGGCAGCGGCCGCCGTCGGACGGGGTGCCCGGCCGGACACCAGCAGCCGCTGCTCCAGGACGCCGAGCTGCTGCTCGGCCTCGACGAGGCGCCGGCCGGCGTCGAACAGGTGGCCCTCCGCCTGCTGCTGCTCGAGCCGACGGACCCGCAGCACCGTGTCCAGGCGGAAGCGGAAGCGCTTCATGCGGCGCTGCCGACCAGGTCGAGCAGGCGGTCCCAGGCGACGTGCGCCGGCGTGACGTCAGACATGTCCTGACGCAGGAACGCCTCCAGGCTCGGACCGAGCTGCACCGCCCGGTCGACCAGCGGGTTGCTGCCGGGGAAGTAGGCGCCGATCTCGAGCAGGTCCTTCGCGTCCCGGTGCGCTGCCAGCAGCCGGCGCACCTGCGCGGCGCCGGTGCGCTGCTCCGCCGTGGTGATGGCGCCGGTGACGCGCGAGACGGACTCCAGGACGTCGATGCTCGGAAAGTGTCCCGAGGTCGCCAGGTCGCGGGTCAGCACGACGTGCCCGTCCAGGATGGACCGGGCGGCGTCGCCGATCGGGTCGTTCATGTCGTCGCCCTCGACCAGCACCGTGTAGAGCCCGGTGATGCTCCCGGTCTCGCCGGCTCCGGCCCGTTCCAGCAGTCGCGGCAGCAGGGCGAACACCGAGGGCGGATAGCCGCGCGTGGCAGGCGGTTCGCCTGCGGACAGGCCGATCTCGCGCTGCGCCATGGCGAACCGGGTCAGGCTGTCCATCATCAGCACGACGTCGCGACCTTCGTCGCGGAAGGCCTCGGCGATCCTGGTGGCGGTCCACGCGGCCCGCAGCCGCACGAGCGCCGGCTCGTCGGAGGTGGCGACCACGACCACCGAGCGGGCCAGGCCTTCGGGTCCCAGGTCGTTCTCGAGGAACTCGCGCACCTCGCGACCACGCTCGCCGATCAGGGCGAGCACGGTGACGTCGGCGTCGGAGCCGCGGGCGAGCATGGACAGCAGGCTCGACTTCCCGACGCCGGAACCGGCGAAGACGCCGAGCCGCTGGCCGCGACCCACGCTGACCAGCGTGTCCAGGGCGCGCACGCCCAGGCTCAGCGGCATGTCGATGCGGGAGCGGCGCAGCGGGTGCGGCGGCGTCCCTTCCACGCTGACCTGCGGGCACGCGTCCAGCGGAGGTCCGTCGTCGAGCGGACGGCCCAGGCCGTCCAGCACCCGTCCGAGCAGCGCCGATCCGACCGGTACCTGCAGCGGACCGCCGTGGTCGGTCACCGCCGTGCCGACGCGGACGCCGGCCAGCGGACCCAGCGGCATGCACACCAGCCGGTCGTCCTGCAGGGACACGACCTCCGCGAGCAGGCCGTCGGCCGTGTGCAGCCGGACCGCGTCGCCCAGCGCGACGTCGAGCCCCTCCACCTCGACCGAGAGCCCGACGACGCGTCGCACGCGCCCGGACACGTGCGGCGCCGCGGCGGCGCAGGCGCGGTCCCGCCGCAGGTCCAGGCTCACCGGAGCTCTGCTGCCGCACGGTCCAGCGCCGGGCCGAGCTGGGCGTCGACGCGGCGTCCGCCCCCCTCGACGAGGCAACCACCCCGCTCGACCGTCGGGTCCGGTCGCAGCTCGACCCGGGCCAGGCCGGCGTCGGCCAGCGTCGCGAGGTCGGCCGGGTGGAGCCGGGCGACGAGCTGCCCGCCGTCGGGCGCCAGCGCCAGGGCGCGTCCGAGGGCCTCGGCGGCCGGATCGGCCATCGCCAGCAGCTCGCGGCCGAGCACCGCCCGCGCGAGCTCGAGCGCGAGCTCGACGACGGTCTGCTCGATGTGGGCGACGGCGGTGGTCTCGGCCGTGCGGAAGGCCGTCTCGGCGCCCCGCAGGGCGGCCAGAGCCTGTTGGCGCTGCTGCTCGTGGGCGGCGGCCTGCTGCTCCGCGGCGGCCTGCTCGGCGATGCGCCGCACCTCGGCCTGCGCGGCCAGGACCGCCCGGCCCTCCCGCTCCCCGGCGGCGTAGCCGTCGGCCCGGGCCTGCGTGGTGGCCTGCGCGACAGCGTCCGCGAGCACCTGCTGCAGGTGCGGCGCCGTCAGGCGCGGATCGACGCCGTGCCCCGCGTACGGGCTCCGCGTCAGCTCCGCGTCCATCCGCGCCGGCAGGACGTCGACGCCGCCTCCGCCGCGCAGGATGCGCCGACCGTCAGACCACGAACTCATCGCGTTCTCCTCTGGACAGGATGATCTGACCGCTCTCCTCGAGGCTGCGGATGGCCTGCACGACCACGCCCTGTGCCTCTTCGACGGTCTTGAGCCGGACCGGGCCGAGCATCTCCATGTCGTCGGCCAGGTTCTGGGCCGCCCGTTCGGAGACATTGCTGACGATCTTGTCGCGTACGTCCGAGCGCACGCCCTTGAGCGCGGTGGCGAGCACCTTGCCCTCGACCTGGCGCAGGACCAGCTGGATGGAGCGGTCGTCCAGGGTGAGGATGTCCTCGAAGACGAACATGTGGCTGCGCACCTGCTCGGCGAGCGCCGGGTCGCGGCGTTCCAGGCCTTCCAGGATCAGCCGTTCGGTGGCCCGGTCGGCGTTGTTGATGATGTCGACGAGCGGCTGCAGGCCACCTGTGGCGCTCATCTCGGTGGTCACCAGGACCGACGAGAGCTTGCGCTCCAGGACGGACTCGACCGCGCGGACGACCTCCGGCGACGTGCTCTCCATGACGGCGACCCGGTGGGCGACGTCGGCCTGCAGGTCTTCCGGCATGCCCGACAGCACGATGGCGGCCTGGTCGGCCCGCATGTGCGCCAGCACGAGCGCGACGGTCTGCGGGTGCTCGTCCTGGAGGAAGGAGAGCACCTGGCGAGCATCGGCCCGACGCAGGAACTCGAACGGCAGCTCGACCAGCGAGGCCTGCATCCGCTCCAGGATCTCGTGCGCCTTCTCCGGCCCGACCGTGGCCTCGAGCACCTCGCGGGCGAACGCCATGCCGCCTTGGCCGTAGTAGCGCCGCGCGCTGGCCAGCTGCTGGAACTCGTCCATCACCTCGTCGACGACGGCGGCCTCCACGCCTTCCAGCCGGGCGATCTCGCCGAGCAGCTCCTCGACCTCGCTCTCGCGCAGCGAGCGCAGCACCTGGGCCGGTCTTGTCCTTGCCCAGCTGCACCAGCAGCACGGCGGCCTTCTGCGGGCCGGTCAGCGCCGGCATCAGGACCGCCGGTCCGCGAGCCAGCCGCGGAGCAGCTGCGCGACCTCGTCGGGCTGGCGCTCGACCAGGTCGCCGATCTCCTCGCGGACGGCCACCCGCTGCAGCTCGCGCGGATCGGCGGAACGCTCCAGCTCGCGGGGAGCCCCGGACATGGCCAGCATGCGCTCGCGCTCGGCCGCGGTGATCTGCTCCACCTCGATGCCCGGCAGGGTCACCGGCACGCGCCGGTCGCGGCGCAGGGAACGGAAGACCAGGAACAGCACGACGAGCGCGAACAGCGCAGCCCCGCCGGTGCGGGCCAGCCCGAGCATGTCGTCTCGCTTGGCCTGCTCGGCCGCTGCCGCCAGGTCGGCGCCGGCGCGCTCCTGCGCGCTCTGGTCGAAGTTCAGACGCCGCACCTCCACGACGTCACCGCGAGCGGGATCCAGGCCGACGGCTGCCGACACGAGCTGGGTGACCTCGTCGGTCCGCAGCGTCCCGCTGGCCCGGGCGTCGAGGACCACCGCGACCGACATCCGCTTCACGGCCCCCGGCGCGGCCTTGGCCTGCTCGGTGACCTTGCCGACGGCGAACGCCGTCTGCGTCGACTCCTTGGCGTAGTCGCTGCCGGGGCCCGTCGTGCCGCCCGTGGTGACGTTCTCCGGTCCGAGCACCCCGCCGACGACGGTGCCTGCTCCGGTGTAGGTCTCCTTGGACGTGCTCTGCGAGGTCCGGGGCGCGGTCTTGGGGTCCTGATACGTCTCGGTCACGGTCTCCCGCTGATCGAAGTCCAGGTCTGCCTTCACCCGGACGACGGCGTTGCCGGCGCCGACCAGCTGGGTCGAGCATGTCCTGCACCGATCCGGACAGCTGCTGCTCGAAGGCGCTCGTCTGGGAGCTGCGCGCATCGCCCGCCGCCGCGCTCTGGCCGTCCTCGCCGGCTGCGCTCAGGACCGTGCCCGTGTCGTCGGCGACGGTGACCTGGGCGGGATCGAGCCCCTCGACGCTCGCCGCGACGAGATGGACGACGGCCTGCACCTGGCCGGGGGACAGGCCGGCGCCCGGTCGGCCGCTGAGCAGGACCGACGCGGTCGGTACCCGCTCGCTCTTGCTGAACAGCTCCTGCTTGGGGATCACCAGGTGGACGGTCGCGGCGCGCACACCGTTGATGGCGCCGATGGTCTTGCCGAGCTCGCCCTCCAGCGCCCGCTGGTAGTCGATCCGCTGACGGAACTCCGAGGTGGTGATGCCCTGCTTGTCCAGCAGCCCGTAGCCGCTCTGGCTGGTGCTCGGCAGCCCGGCCGCCGACAGGTCGATCCGCAGCTGGTACACGTCGTCGGACGGGACCAGGACGGTCCGGCCGCCGTCGGCGAGGCTGTAGGCCACCCCCTTGCTGGTCAGCTCCTCGGTGATGGCCGCCGCGTCGCTGGACTCCAGGCTGGTGAACAGCGGTGCCATCGAAGGCTTTCCGGCCCAGGACGTGAAGGCGACCCCGCCGAGCAGCAGGGCGACGACGGCCAGCGCCGTCACGGCCTTCTGGCCCGCGGTGAACCCGGCGCATCAGCTCCCCGGCGCGGCGGCTGAGCTGTGACATCTGGGCGGGCATCAGATCTGCATCCGCATGATCTCGGTGAAGGCCTCGACGGCCTTGTTGCGCACAGCGACGGTCAGCTCGGTGGCGAGCTGCGTCTGGGTGCTGGCGATCATGTAGTCGTGGACGTCGGTGAGGTCGCCGGTGGCCGCCTCGACGGCCAGGCGGTCGGTCTGCTGCTGCATGCCCTGGAGCTGCTCGACGCCCTGGGCGACCAGCGAGCCGAAGTCCGTCGGCCGGCCGGTGCGGGGGCGACCTGCGGACGGCTGAGCGGCCGGCATCGACGGCAGACCGGGGGTGACAGCCCGATCGCGCTGATGCCATCAGCGGCCCAGCTGCAGAGCGGCCTGGTAGGCGTCCTTGGCCCGGTCGACGACCGAGAGGTTCGCCTGGTAGGCGCGCTGGGCCATCATCAGCTGGACCATCTGGTCGCCCATGTCGATGTCGGGGACCCGCACCATGCCGTCGGCGTCGGCGAGCGGGTGGTCCGGCTGCGCTGACGACGCGTCCCTGCGGGTCGCCGAACTCGACCCCGGCGACCGCGCACGCCCTCGGCCGGCGGCGCCGTTGCCGGGCTGGGCGACGACGAAGCGCGCCTGGAAGGCGGCGTCGACCGTGCGCGGACGTTGTTCATGTTCGCGATGTTGTCGGAGACCGCGTCCATCCACTTGCGGTTCGCCAGCGAGCCCGCTGGCCGAGATGCCGAGGGCGCCGAAGGTCGACATCAGCCCCGCCCGCCGATGGCGGTGCGCAGCAGGCTGAACTTGCTGCTCATGGCCTGGGCGGCGAGCTGGTAGCGCAGCCCGGTCTCGACCATCGAGATCGTCTCCTCGTCGAGGTTGACGTTGTTGCCGTTCAGTCCGTGTCGGCTCCAGCGACCGGGCCGTCTCCGGCCGTGCCCGGCCGGGATCTGCCGTCCGCGCACCGCGCTGCGCAGGCTGGACTCGAAATCGACCTTGCCGGCGAGGAACCCGGGGGTCTCGATGTTCGCGATGTTGTCCGCGATGGTGCGCTGGCGCTGGGACAGCCCGCGCAGGGCCGCGTGCAGGGCGGTCGTCGTGACGTCGTTCACCGCGCACCCGCCGGGGCGGGGCGGCGCGACCCACGGTCGCGTACGGACACAGTCGACACCGTCGACCTCCTGGTTTCGGAGGGGCTGCCACCGGTCCGTGGTGGCGAGGGGTCGAGCGATCCGTGCTCGCCTGCTCCTTCGGCCCGTGACCCGTTCCCCTGAGGGATAGGTGCGATCTGGTCACGACGTTCACCCCGTCGGGGGAGGAGCTGAGCAGAAGTGACTACCGGGCGGTGGTCCGGGCGGACCTCGCGCCCGTGACCCGCTCAGGCGGGGTCGCGCCACCCGGTCACGGCAGGCCGCCGACCGAGGGGGACGGCTCAGGCGCGCGTGTCGACGAACGAGGCGCCCGGCCGCTCGCTGCTGCGGTGGTCGGGGCGTCCCAGCTGTCGCCCGAGGTCGCTCAGGGCAGCGACGAGCTGCCGCTCCAGCTCGTCGGAGCGGGCGAGCAGGGCGCGGGCCCGCTCCAGGTCAGGGCCGCGCGGGACACCCACCCCGGTCGGCGGGACGAATCGAGGTGAGCCCGACGCCGTCGGGCCGGTGCCGGCTCCCAGGGCCTGCTGGTACCTGCGCAGGCAGGCCTCGTACTCGTCCAGCGCGACGCCCCAGTCGAGCAGCGGCGGCGCCGCCGGGCTCATTGCTGTGCCGCGGTCAGGGCGGCCTGCTGCCACGCGTCGCGCAGGGGCTCGAGCAGCTCGCGCACCGTCTGCACCTTCCGCGTGTCCTTGTGCCGGTTGGCGGCGACGAGCTCGGACCAGCAGAACACGTAGAGCTGGGACAGCCCCGGCCCGCCGTCCCAGCAGCTGACGTCCAGGCTCGCGTTCAGCTCGAGCAGGATCGCCTGGGCGTGCACCAGCTGGGTGTTCACCGCTTCCAGGTCGCGCCGGGCGATGGCCTGCTCGGCGGCCACGAGGTCGCGGACCAACCGGTCGTACAGCATGATCAGGAGCCGGGCCGGCGAGGCGGTCGTGACGGACTCGCTGGCGTAGCGCGAGCGGGCGAGGGCCGAGGCCGTGGTCATGACTTGCCTCCGGAGGAGAGGGACGAGAGCTGGCCGGCCAGCCAGCTGCTCTGCTGCTGGAGCGAACCCAGGGAGGTCTCCAGCGAGGAGAACTGTCGCCGCAGGGCCGCCTCGCGGACCGTCAGCCGGCTGTCCCAGCTGCTGATCCTGCTGTCGTAGCCCTTGATCTCGTTCTCGCGGTCGCGGATGGAGGTCGGGATCTGTCCGTCGCCGGCCCGGGTGAGCCGGGTCGCCAGCGCCTCGGCGCGACCGGCCAGACCGGGTCGGGCTTCGGTCCCTCGTCCCAGCAGGGCCTCGACCGCGACGGGGTCGTCGTCGTAGGCCTTGGCGAAGGCGGCCTGGTCGAACACGAGCTGCCCGTTGCGCCCGACGGTGATGCCGGCCTGCGACGCGGTCAGACCGCCCACGCTGGTCCCGGACGTGACGACGCCGAGCAGGTCCGCCGACATCCGGCGGACCATGCTGTCGCCCATGAGCAGGCCCGCCTTCTTGGTCGCGGGGTCGTACCTGGTCAGATCGGAAAGCTGGGTGAGGGCGCTGTTGAGCGCGGTCACGATCCCGCCCACCTGACTGGTCAGCGCGGCGGTGTCGCGGGCGACGTCGAGGGTCACCGTCGTGGCGGGATCGGCCTTGACCAGGGTGAGCGTCACCCCGGCCAGCAGTCCGGAGACCGTGTTGGAGGAGCGGGTGACCTGGTAGGCGCCGGCGCCCGATCCGACGGTGAGCACCGCGTCGCGTCCGTCCTGCACCGACTGCAGCGGACCGAGACCCGCGAGCGTCGAGGTGTCCAGGGAGAAGGTGGAGGCCGTGCCGGTCGAGGTGGAGGTCAGCTGCAGGCGGAACGCCGTCGCGGAGACCTGCACGACCGCGGCGGTCACCCCCGCCCGCGCGCTGTTGAGGGCATCGCCGACCTGGGCGAGGGTCGCCCCGCTGGGGACACCGACCTTGTGCACGGTCGCCTCGCCCGTCCGGAGGCCGCCGGTCACCGTGGTGTGCAGGGTGGCTCCGGAGGAGTCGGTGAGCGTGAGCCGCTGCCCCGCGACGACGGAGGTGAGCACCTGCTCGGTGGCCTCGTCCCCGTCCAGCCGGACGTGCGCGTCGGTGCCGACGTGTGCGGCCCCGGCGACCAGGCCGACAGCGGGGGCGTCGGTCAGCACGCGGAGCGTGGCGTCGCTGCCCTCGTCGATCGAGGACAGCCGCAGGGCGCCGCGGGCATCGAGATCGGCGCGCACCGTCCCGCCGGAGGCGCGGTTCACCTCGGCAACCAGGTCGTCGGGCGTGTAGTCACCGGCGGCGAGCTGCAGGGTCACCGCGGCGCCGTCCACCTCGAGCTCGAGCTGTCCAGCGCCGGCGGAGATCTGGGTCAGCGCGCCCAGGGGGGTGGCCCCGACGGCGACCGCGGGGGCGGACGACTGCGTCACCGAGACGGTGTGGGCGCCCGCCTCCAGGCCGCCTGCGTCGGTCAGCGTCCCGAGCCCGAGAGCGGGCAGCCCACGGCTCATCACCAACGGCCCGCTGGCGACGGGGGTCTCACGAGAACTCACGCTGCCCGTGCTGACGGCGGCGGCGGCGGTGGCGAG
This sequence comes from uncultured Actinomycetes bacterium, assembly GCA_963784675.1. GTDB lineage: Bacteria > Actinomycetota > Actinomycetes > Mycobacteriales > SCTD01 > SCTD01. The sequence goes on along the minus strand of CAWASE010000023.1, from coordinate 178,067 downwards.
CCGGTCGACGGTCAGGCTGAGGCTGCCCACCGCGGCGCCGGGCAGCGCGCTGACCGCGATCGAGGCAGGGGCGCTGGAGCTGGCCCGGGCGGGCTGCCAACCCTTGACCGCAGTGACTTTCATCGCGGCGTCGCGCAGGGACGACACCGTGGTGTTCACGCTCCGGTAGGAGGCCAGCACGGTCTGCAGCGAGCTCTGCCGCGTCTTCAACCGCGTCTGCGGAGCGCGTTCGAGCTGCAGGAGCTGCGACACGATGGTGCTCGTGTCCAGGCCGGAGACGAGTCCGTCGACGCTGTTGACCACGGGTGCCTCCTTGTTCTCCGGGTTCGCTTCGGCCAGGCGGTGCGCGAGTCAGGAGCGGTGGGCGGGGATCCCCCCACCCACCGCTCCTGACCGAGCGTGCGGCGGTTCCTAGCGCAGCAGCTGCAGGACGCCCTGCGGCACCTGGTTGGCCTGCGCCAGCATGGCGGTGCCGGCCTGCGACAGGATCTGCGACCGGGTGAACTTCATCATCTCGGCGGCCATGTCGGTGTCGCGGATGCGGCTCTCCGACGCCGACAGGTTCTCCGCGGCCACGCCCAGGTTGTTGATGACGTGGTCGAGCCGGTTCTGCGCGGCACCCAGCGTGGAGCGCTGGTCGGAGACCTTGCTGATGGCGGCGTCGATGGTGGTGATGGCGGCGCCGGCCGCGGCCGAGCTGGAGGAGACGTCGATGCCCTTGACGCTGGCCGCGCTGGCCGTGGTCGCGGACACCGCTGCCGTGCCGGCGGTCGCGGGAGTGCCGGCGACGGCGGCCACCTCGGCCGTGACGACGACGTCAGGCTCCGAGCCGGCGAGCCCGGACACGTCGGCGGCGAAGTTCACCGAGCCGCCACCGGCGGTCAGCGTGAAGGTGCCGTCGCCGTTGTCGGCGTAGCTCTCCGACCCGTCGCCGCCGCCGACGGTGTAACCGCCGGCGCCGTCGTCGGTGACCGTGTAGGTCCCGGCGGCGGGCGCACCCGTCACCGTTCCCGTGTTGCTGCCGCTGGTGGCGGAGGCGGGCACCGCGGCGGTGCCGGCGACGGCCGGGGTACCCGCCACGGCCGCCGAGCCGGCGGAGGCGGCCACGGCCGCGACGTCGCTGCCGACGCCGAGCGACACCGCGCCCATGTTGCCGATCTTGACGGTGAGGGTCTGGCCCTCGTTCGCGCCGACCTGCAGGGTGAGCGGCGTGCTGTCGGAGTCGCCGTTGAGCAGCTTCTTGGTGTTGAACTCGGTGGTGTCCCCGATGCGGGTGAGCTCCTTGGCGAGCTCGTCGACCTCCTTCTGGATCTGGCCGCGGTCGGCGGTGGTGTTCGTGTCGTTCGCGCTCTGCACCGACAGCTCACGCATGCGCTGCAGGATCGAGTGCGTCTCGTTCAGCGCGCCCTCAGCGGTCTGGATGAGGCTGATGCCGTTCTGCGCGTTGGCCGAGGCGGTGTTGAGGCCGCTGACCTGTCCGCGCAGCTTCTCGCTGATGGCCAGGCCGGCGGCGTCGTCGGCGGCCCGGTTGATGCGGAAGCCCGAGGACAGCTTCTCCAGGCTCTTGGAGAGCTGGCCCTCCGTCACCGAGAGGTTCCGGTAGGAGTTCATCGCGGTGATGTTCTGGTTGATGCGCATACCCATGGTGCGTTCCTCCTTGAGACGGTCACCGACGGTGACCGGGGGGTGGTGCGTCCTGCCGTCCTGGCGGGACGACCGTGCTATCGGCGGGTGGAGCAGCGGGCTGAGGGGTGCGGTGTCCCCCGGCCGGGTGAACCGTGTGGTCAGGCACCCACCCGGCTCTGCATCGGGGTGCGGGGCGTCGGCAGGCTGAGCCGGGCGCGGTAGTCCGAGCGGGCAGCGATGGCGGCGTAGTAGGACTGCTTGCGGCGGGCGACGCGGCCGTCGGGACGCTCCTCCGCGCGGCACTGGTCGGGCGCGAGGTGCGCGTTCAGCCCGTCGCGCAGCAGTCCGAGCGCCTCGGTGCGCATCTGGGACACGCGGGACTCGGTGATCCCCAGCTCGGCGGCGACCTCGCCCAGCGGGCGTTCCTCGAAGTAGGTGCCGACCACGACGGCGCGCAGGCGCTCGGGCAGGACCGCGACGGCGTCGACGAGGTAGGCCTCCCGCTCGCGCTGCAGGAGAACGGCCTCGGGAGCAGGCTCGCGGGACGGCAGCACCGACTCGCCCCCCTCGGTGTCCAGGACGGCCTGGAAGGAGAGCACCACCGCCCGGTGGACGTCGTGCTGGTTGGACTCGATCTCCCCGGCGCTGACCCCGAGCTCGGCAGCGAGCTCCTCGCTGCTGGCGGACCGGCCCAGGCGGACGGCGAGCCGCTCGGCGGCCTGCTCGTGCTGACGCGCCCTGGCCCGGACCGAGCGGCTGGCCCAGTCGACGCTGCGCAGCTCGTCCAGCAGGGCGCCGCGGATGCGGAGCGTGGCGTAGCGGCCGAACGGGACCCCGCGCTCGGGCTGGAAGTCGCGGGCGGCGTGCGCGAGCGCGGCCATGCCCGCCGACTCCAGGTCGCTGCGCTGCACGTGGCGCGGCAGCCGGCGACAGGTCTCGCTGACCAGGTAGCCGACGAGGGGCAGGTTCGTCCGCACCAGGTCCTCCTCGGCGCGGAGGTCGACGTGGGCCAGCGGGGCTGCAGATGCCGTCATGCCCGTGCTCTCGGCGTGTAACCACATGAACACTGAGCGTTGGCACAGGGTGGTCTGTCGAGATGGCCCGGACGGGTCATGCCCCGATAGACCGTCGCCCCGGAACATCACTCCCACGAGGCCCCGCGCAGGTCTTGACACCGGTCGGGCCGGCGTGTTCCGTACCGGTCGACGGCAAAGGCTCAGGTGCCCGGGTCCGCTGCCGAACAGGCGTCGAGCGGACCCGAGGTGCGGAGCCGCGACCGGGAGGCGGACGTCGATGTCACTGACTCGAGGTGTCCAGCATCCTGTGGCGCGAGCGCGAGCTGCTGGAGCTGCTGCTGTTCAAGCTGGAGGAGGAGCAGCTGCTGCTCGCCGCGGGGCGGACCCGCTGGCTCGGCGCGCGCCACCCGCGAGGTCGAGCTGGTCCTCGGAGAGATCCGCCGCGCCGAGCTCGCCCGCGCGGTCGAGGTCGACGGGGTCGCCGCCGAGCTGGGGCTGGCGCCGGGCGCGAGCCTGCGCGAGCTCGCCGAGCAGGCCCCGGAGCCGTGGGGCGACATCCTGCAGGAGCACCGCGCGGCCTTCCTGGCGCTCACCGAGGAGATCGCGGCGCTCGCGCAGACCAACCGGACCTGCTGCACCGCCGGTATCCGCGGCCGCCCGCGACGCGCTCGACGGGCTGGGCCAGCGCGAGGTCGCGCACCTACAGCCCCGGACGGCCGCACCGCGCCGCCCGCGCCGGCCGGCGCCACCTCGTGGACGGGGTGGTGCTGAGCGTGACCGACTTCCGGGCTCAACATCGGGCTGTCCGCGCTGCTACGCGCAGCGCCGCGCGCTGGAGGTCACCGGCCAGAACATCGCCAACGTCAACACCGAGGGGTACAGCCGGCAGCGGGTGCGCCTGGAGGCCGGCGGCGGCGCGGTGCTGTCCGACCATGCTGGTCGCGCCACGGACGGCGCGGGCGGCGGCGTGCAGGTGACCGGCGTCCAACGGCTGCGCGACGTGTTCCTGGAGGCGCGTTGCGTCCAGGAGCACGGCACGCAGGCCTCGCTGCGCAGCGGTCAGGCGACCCTGGCCCGGATCGAGGACGCGTTCGGCGAGCCGGGCGACTCCGGTCTGTCCTCCCAGCTGACCGCAGTTCTGGTCCGGCTGGGACGATGTCGCCAACGCGCCCGACCGACCCCGCCGCCCGCACCCAGCTGCTGGAGCGCACCCGCTCGCTCGCCGAGGGCGTCCGGCGGGTCGACGCCACGCTGGTCAGACCAGTGGTCGGCCGCCCGGGCCCAGCTCACCGGCACCGTCGCCGAGGTCAACTCAGCGGCGACCGGGGTCGCCGTGCTCAACCGGGCCATCACGAACGCGTCCGCCGCGGGACTGGCCCCCAACGACCTCACCGACCAGCGCGACGTGCTCGTCCAGCGGCTGGCGTCGCTGGCCGGCGTCAGCGTCCGCGCCGGCGAGGGGGGTGCGGTGGACGTCTATCTCCAGGGCGGAGCGCTGGTGCGCGGTGGGGAGGCCAGCGCCCTCGCCGTCTCGGGGGCGGCGACGATGACGCAGCCCGCTGGGCAGGTCAGCCTCACGTGGGCCGCGGACGGTCGGGCGGCTCCTGGCGCAGGCGGCCAGGCGGGCGGACTGCTCACCGCGCTGGACGACACGCTGCCGCGCTACCGCGCCGCGCTGGACAGCGTGGCGGTCGCCCTCCGGGACAGCGTCAACACCGTCCATGCGCAGGGGTTCGACGCCCGCGGGCTCGCCGGTGGTCCGGTCTTCCTGGGCACGGGAGCGGCGGACCTGACGGTGGCGGTCTCCGACGCCTCAGGCTTCGCGGCGGCAGGCTCCGCCGGTTCGCGGGACGGCAGCGTCGCCGTGCGGCTCGCCGAGCTGGGGACGGCGGCCGGCGGACCGGACGCCCTGCACCGCGGCGTGGTCGTCCGGCTGGGCGTCGAGGCGCAGACCGCGACCCGACGGGTCGAGATCCAGACGGCCATCGCGAATCAGGTCGACGCCGACCGCGATGCCGACTCCGGCGTGAACCTCGACGAGGAGATGGCCAACCTGATCGCCTTCCAGCACGCCTACGAGGGAGCCGCCCGGTACCTCACCGCGGTGGACCAGATGCTCGACACGCTGATCAACCGCACCGGTCTCGTCGGCCGTTAGGAGGGGTGATGTCCACGATGTCCAGGGTCACCCAGCACAGTGCCCAGCGCACCATGATGGCGGGGCTGCAGTCCAACCTGAGCGCGCTGCAGAAGCTGCAGGAGCAGCTGTCCTCCGGCAAGCGCCTCAGCCGCCCTTCGGACGCGCCGGTCGCGACCGGCGAGGCGATGCTGCTGCGGGCCCAGCTCGCGCGCTCGGACCAGTACGTCCGCAACGCTGCGGACGGGCTGGCCTGGTTGGGGACCGCCGACACGGCTCTCACCGGCAGCCTGCCGCTGACCGGCCGGGTGCGCGATCTCGTCCTGCAGGGCCTGAACGACACGGTGGACGCCGACGGGCGTGCCGCGCTGGCGGCGGAGGTCGATGCGCTGCGGGCCAGCCTGCAGGACATCGCGGAGACCCGCTACCTGGACCGCCCCGTGTTCGGCGGGAACAGCGCCTCGCCGCGCGCGTTCACCCCGGACGGCAGCTATGCCGGAGACCAGGGTGCGGTGGTGCGCACCGTCGCGCCGGGGACGACGATGAGCGTCAACGTCACCGGCGACGCCGTGTTCGGCGCCGACGGCGACCCCTCGCAGCTGTTCACGCTGCTGTCGGACCTGTCGTCGGCGCTGCGCGAGCCGGCCGGCGCCGCCCGCAGCGCCTCGCTCGCCGCCGGCCTGGGCCACCTGGACGCCGCCAACAGCAGGCTGCTGGCGGCGCTCGGCCAGGTCGGGGCGCGCTACAACCGGGTGGAGACCATGCGCGTGCAGACCCAGGACCAGCAGATCGGACTGACGGCGACGCTCTCCGACACCGAAGACGTCGACCTCGCCCGTACCGTCGTCGCGCTGCAGACGCAGGAGGTCGCCTACCAGGCGGCGCTCGGTGCCACGGCGCGCGCCATCCAGCCCTCGCTGATGGACTTCCTCCGGTGACATCGCCTTCCGCCCTCGAACAGGACATCATGACCACCGTGAACATCATGACGCCGCAGCCCCGGGAACCGGAGCAGGAACCGGTCGCTGACCCCATCCCGAAGCTGGTCTTCGAGGCCGGTCTGGCGGGCTTCCCGCAGGCGGTGCACTTCGCGCTGGTCGAGGTCGAGGACACACCGTTGTTCGTCCTGCGGTCCCTGGACACCGCAGACCTGGAGTTCGTGGTCACGCCTCCGGCAGTCTTCTTCCCGGACTACGTCGCCGACGTCGACGCCGCCGACGTCGACCGGCTGGGCCTGACCGGACCGGAGGACGCGCTGCTGCTCGTGCTGCTGACGGTCGGGCCCGACCTGGCTGCCTCGACGGCGAACCTGCAGGCGCCGGTGGTCCTGAACCAGCGCACCCTGCAGGCGGCCCAGGTGCTGCTCGCGTCGGGTGAGCACTCGCTGCGCGCCCCCCTCGCCGGCTGACCGGACGCCGGGCGGCGTGCGGCGCCGCAGCGACGGCTCCTAGACTGACCCCCCTGTCACCACGGAAGGGGACACCATGCTGGTCCTGACCCGGCGTACCTCGCAGAGCATCATGATCGGCGAGGACGTCGTCATCACCGTCCTGGACATCCGCGGCGACCAGGTGCGCATCGGCGTCACGGCGCCGCGCCACGTCGACGTGCACCGGGAAGAGGTGTACCGCGACCTGCAGGAGGCCAACCGGTCGGCGGCGTCGCCGTCCCCGGCGTCGGTGCACGCGCTGGGCAAGCTGCTGCGCGGCGCGGCCGACCCCGACTGACGCGCCGCACCTGCGTCGGTGCTGAGCCGGTGCTGAGCCGGTGCTGAGTCGGTGCTGCGGCCGCGCTGACCGGCTGCTCCGCGGGCGCCCCGGGCCGCGTCACCCGATCGGGTCATCGGTGGCGATGACCGGTTGCCGATAGGCCTGCGACGAGGCGGCCAGGACGGCAGCCCCAGGAAACATCTGATGGAGGCATGGATGCCTGAGCTGCCGCGTGAACAGGTCCTGTCCTTGCCGGCTCCCCGGGTCGCCTCGCGGTGGACGCAGGAGCAGCCGGTCCTCAGCGGCGCCGAACAGGTCTCGGAGCAGCTGCTCGCGGCGGCGTTGCTGGCCTGGGCCGAGCGCGACGGCGGCGGTCTGCTGCTGCTGGACCGGCCCGGTCGAGCGCAACCCCTGGTCCGGTGGACCACGCGCGAAGGCGCCGCCCTGCTCGGGTACAGCGTCGGCGAGTTGACCGGCCGACCGCTGGCACCGGCGCTGGTCGCGGACCCCACCGGTGAGCTCCCGCCGTTCTCCCGGCACTGGCCGGCCCGCCGACCGGTCACCGTCCAGCGCCGCGACGGGACGCACGCGTCCGGACGGCTGAGCCGTGTGCCGGAGGGGGAGGGCGCAGACCGGCTCTGGGTGCTACGGCTGGACGGCACCGCGGCCGTGGTCGCAGCGCAGGCCGCCGAGGCCGCGCAGGAACCGTTCCGGACGCTGGCCCGGAACGCACCGGTCGCCGTGCTGTGTGCGGAGTCGGGCTCGCGGCTCACCTATGTCAACGACCGGTTCTGCGAGATCTTCGGTCGCTCCGGTGAGCGCCTCGTGGGCACGGCGTGGCTCGACCAGGTGCTCGCCCCCGACCGAGGAGCGTTGACCACGGCGCTGGCGGTCGCGCTCGATCAGCAGCGACCGCAGGAGCTCTCGGTGCGCGTGCGTCGTGCCGACGGGACGGAGCGGCTGCTGCGGGCCCGGCTGGACGCGGTGCCCGCGGCGACCGGCGACCGGCGGGTCGTCGGGACGCTGGAAGACCTCACCGAGCGGCACGCCGCCGCGGCGAGGTGGGCGCACCACGCCTCGCACGACCCGTTGACCGGCCTGCTGAACCGGCACCGCCTGCTGGAGCTCCTGACGGCGCAGATCGTGGTGACGCAGCAGGACCCCGGTCGCGACGCGCCGGCCCTGCTGTTCCTGGACCTGGACGACTTCAAGCAGGTGAACGACACCCTCGGCCACGCTGCGGGCGACGCCCTGCTCCTGGAGGTCTCCCGACGGCTCACCGCGGCGGTGCGCGACGGCGACGTCGTGTGCCGGCTCGGCGGGGACGAGTTCGCGCTGCTCTGCCTGGGCGTGCGTGACGACGCCGTGGCCGGCGACGTCGCGCACCGCCTGCTCACGGCCGCGTCCGGAGACGTCCGCCTCGGCGCCTCCTCGGTCCCGGTCTCGGCGAGCCTGGGGATCGTGCGGGTCACGAGCGCCTACCAGGGCGCCGAGGACGTCTTGCGGGACGCCGACATCGCGATGTACCAGGCCAAGAGCGCCGGCAAGGACCGGTGGACCCTCTACGACGAGCACGCACGACAGCAGGCGCAGCACCGGCAGCGGCTGGCCCGCGACCTGCGCACAGCTCTGGACCAGGGCTGCCTGACCGTCGCCTACCAGCCGATCGTCGACCTGGGCGTCGAGCCTGCGTCGTTCGCGGTCGAGGCCCTGGCGCGGTGGACGCACGCCCAGCTCGGACCCGTGCCGCCGGCGGAGTTCGTCGCCGTCGCGGAAGAGAACGGGCTCATCGAACGTCTCGGGGCGGTGGTGCTCCGGCAGGCGTGCTGGCAGCTCAGCGCCTGGCGGGAGGAGTTCGGTTCCTGCGCACCGCGGTCGGTGTCGGTGAACATCTCGGCGCTACAGCTGCAGCAGCCGGGATTCCAGGAGCAGGTGCTGACGGTGCTGCGCGAGACCGGGCTCCCCGGACCGGCCCTGTGCCTGGAGCTGACCGAGACCGTGGTCCTGGACGACGTCGCGCACGCCAGCGAGGTGTTCGCCAAGCTGCGCGCGCACGGTGTACGCATCGCCATCGACGACTTCGGCACCGGGTACAGCTCGTTGTCGGTCGTCCGTCAGATCCCCCTGGACCAGCTCAAGATCGACCGTTCGCTGCTCGCGGACCTGGCCGAGGACACGCACGACCCGGTGGTGGCCGCGGTGATCGCGCTCGGGCACGCCATGAACCTGGCCGTGGTGGCCGAGGGCGTCGAGACCACCGCTCAGGAGAACGAGCTGCGGCGGCTGGGCTGCCGGCTGGCCCAGGGGTTCCTGTTCGGTCGCCCGATGACGCCCGACCAGATCGTGGAGCGGCTCGCGCAGGCTCAGCAGCGGGCCGGTCTGCCGCCGCGCGCCCTGTCGCAGCGCTGGGCGGGCTGATGGCCAGGGACCGACGTCAGCGCAGCAGCGAGTCCTCCTGCGGCGGGTGGTTCACCAGCGAGTGCGCGGCCCGCTCCACGTGCTCCCAGATCGCGTCGCGCGCCGCGGACGGGATCTGCAGGTGCTCGACGGCCGCGCGCATGTGGCGCAGCCAGGCGTCGCGCTCGGGCGGGCCGACCTGCCAGGCGACGTGGCGCATGCGCAGCCGTGGGTGCCCGCGCTCCTGCGAGTAGGTGGTCGGACCGCCCCAGTACTGCACGAGGAACAGGCGCAGCCGTCGCTCGGCGGGAGCGAGGTCGTCCGGGTAGAGGGGTCGCAGCAGCGGGTCGGTGGCGACGCCGGCGTAGAAGTCGGCGACGAGCCGGCGGAAGACCGGCTCGCCTCCCACGGCGTCGTACAGGCTCGGCTCGCTCACCGGTCCATCCTGCCGGACCAGCCGGGGGAGGAGTCCGGGTCGGGCTCGGTCGCGTCGTCCAGCGGGGTCGCGGCGCCGGCGGGGTCGGTCCGCACCCAGACGGTGCGCTGCGGGAACGGGATCTCGATGCCCGCCTCGTCGAACGCTGCCTTCAGCCGGCGCCGCAGCTCGCGAGCGACCTTCCACTGCTCCAGCGGAGCGGTCTTCACGACCAGCCGGATGGCGATGCCGTCGGCGCCCAGGTCTTCCACCCCCCAGACCTCGGGCTCCTCGATCACCAGCGTGCCGAAGAAGGGATCGCGCCAGACCTCGTCGGCGACCTCCTTGATGACGGTCGCCGCGCGGTCGGTGTCGGTGTCGTAGGCGACGGAGACGTCCAGCAGAGCGCGCGACCAGCCCTGGCTCATGTTGCCGATCCGCAGGATCTCGCCGTTGCGGATGTGCCACACCGTGCCGTCGACGCTCCGCAGCCGCGTCACGCGCAGCCCGACCGCCTCCACGATGCCGCTCGCCTCCCCGGCGTCGATCGCGTCGCCGACGCCGTACTGGTCCTCCAGGATCATGAACATGCCGTTGAGATAGTCCTTGACGAGGTTCTGCGCACCGAAGCCCAGCGCCACGCCGGCGATGCCCGCGCTGGCCACCACCGGCGCGAGGTCGATGCCGAGCTGGCCGAGGACCATCGCGGCGGCGACGGTGAAGACGGCGATCGAGGTGAGGCTGCGCAGGAACGAACCGATCGTCTCGGCCCGCTGCTGGCGCCGTTCGGTGAGCAGCGGCGTCGACGTCAGGCTCTCGCCGGTCGGACGGGTGCGGCGCAGCCCGTGCGGCACGCGGCCGGTGACGGCCTCGCGGATCACCTTGCGGATGGCCCGGTGCAGGAGCATCCGGACCAGCCCCGCCAGGACCAGGATGAGGGTGATCTGGCCGGCGCGCGCGGCACCGGTGCCGTGGTCGCGGACGAGGTCCAGCAGCGCGCCCACCGCAGATCCCTCCGTCGCCGGCACCACTCCGGGAGGCCGCGGCGCGTCCGAGGTCGTCCACGCGCTACGACCGGGTGGCGGGTCAGGCGCTCACGCTAGTGCGTGTGGCGGGGCCGGACGGTCGTGGGCGCGGCGGCGACAGGACGCGGTGCCCGCGGGTGGCGTCCCCGCGACCCGGCGGCTCCCCTTCGGGCCATCCCCCGCACGCAGATGCTGGGGAGGGCCCGAGAAGCAGGGTGGAGCAGAGCTGCTGCCCGTCGGGGCGGGCTACCTCGTGGCGCATCCCGGCTTCGTCGGTCAGACTTGCCGCAGAGGAGGCCCCGTGGCCGGTGACCAGAGCCCAGCGCTCGTGCTCAACGCGACCTATGAGCCGCTCTGTGTCGTCTCCGGACGGCGCGCGGCGGTGCTCGTGCTGACGGCGAAGGCGGTCCCCGTCGCGGCCGGCGACGGGGTGCTGCACAGCGAGCGCGCGGAGGTGGCCGTGCCGGCCGTGGTGCGGCTGGCCCGTTTCGTCCGGGTGCCCTACCGGCCGACCGTGCCGCTGACCCGCAAGGCCGTCTTCGCCCGGGACGGCGGGCGCTGCGCCTACTGCGGCGCAGCGGCGACCAGCCTGGACCACGTCGTGCCGAAGAGCCGCGGGGGCGCGCACACCTGGGAGAACGTCGTGTCGGCCTGCGGCCGCTGCAACCACGTCAAGGCCGACCGCGGGGTGGCGGAGCTGGGCTGGCGTCTGCGCACCCGTCCGGTCGCGCCGAGCGGCGCCGCCTGGCGGGTCGTCGGCGCGCGCCGGATCGATCCCCGCTGGCGACCGTACCTGGACGGCGCCGCGCTCCCCGAGCTCGACGCGCTGGAGGAACCGGCCTGAGCGTCGCGGCCGGGGCCAGGTGTCAGGAGCGGCTAGGGCAGCGTCGGCCGCGGGCGCCGGGACAGGCGCCGGACCAGCCCTGCCACCAGCAGCAGCACCAGCGCCGCGGCGAACGGCAGAGCAGGGCCGGTGGCCGGCAGCGCAGCACCGCCGCGCGTCGGGGCCGGGGCCGCCGCCGGCTGCGGCGCGGCCGCGACGGGAGCGGCCACCGGCGCACCGGGGGCGGTCGTCGCGGCGGGCCACACCCCGTTGGTCAGCCGCAGCACGCTCAGCCCGCGGCTGCCGTCGGAGTACCAGATCTCGCTCCGCTCGGGCACGAAGGACGCGCTGGCGAACGCAGCGTTGGGGGTGTTGTCCGCGCCCAGAGGTGCGACGTAGTAGGCGATCTCGCGAGGCTGCTGAGGATCACGGATGTCGAACACGCGCAGGCCCGAGGCGAGGAAGGAGCACGCCACGATCTGCGGGTCGACGCGTCGCGGGACGGCGCAGTAGTGGCCGGCGTATCCGCCGGTGAAGCTCGTCGCGCCCGGGTCGCCGGCGAGCGTCGGTCGCACGGCCGGGTCGTGCACCTGCAGCCGCAGGTTCGAGACCACCTGCGGCGCTGCCGGATCAGCGATGTCGATGATGCGGGCGGCACCGACGCGCGGGCCGTTGGCGGCCAGGCGCCCGTTCTCGTCGTTGGAGAACTCGTCGCTCTCGACGAGGTACGGACGCCCGTCGATGGTCACCGGCAGCGCCGACTGGGGGATCGTGATGCTCGGCCAGGTGACCCCGCCGACGACGCTGGTCTGCGGGTTGGGCACGCGGTCCTGGATCTGGCTGACGTCCAGCACCACCACGCCGGACTGCGCGGCGGTCAGCCCGACCTCGTTGCGCGGGAAGCCGGCGGTGGCGGCCAGGTAGGCCGTGCGGCCGTCGTCGCTGAGCGTCAGGGCGTGGGTGTCGGCGCGGATCGTGGTGAGCGTGACCGGCAGGGTCGGGTCGGTGACGTCGATCGCCGTGAGCACCCCGCCGCCCAGCGACGCCGCGTAGAAGGTGTTGCCGTCCGGGGCGAAGCCGCTCTCGTGACCCAGGATCCCGATGGGCAGGGAGGACGCCAGCACCGGATGCCGGCAGTCGCCGCTGGCGTCGTAGAGGTCGACCTGCCCCGGCGCGAAGAGGGCGTTGCCGGCCACCGCAGCCACCAGCCCGCGGCGGGCATTGACCACGAGGGACTCGTGCGGCGTCTGCATGGCCGGCGTGCTCAGCGTGGCCGTGCGCACCGGGTGCGCCGGATCGCTCATGTCCAGCACGTCGACGCCGGTCGGTCCGTTCACCAGGTTGGCGGCGTTGCTCGGGAACAGCAGGGTGGTGTCGTAGAAGGCGCACTCGTGCCCGGCCGCGTCGACGTAGCGCTCGACCTTGAAGCCGCCCGAGGCCCCGGCGGACCCGACCACCTGCACGTTGCAGCGGAAGCCGTCGGTGGCGGTGCCGTCACCGGGGGCGCGGCCCTGCAGTCCGGTCTCCGGCAGCGAGCCGGGGCCGCACGGACCCTGCGGGGTAGCGGTCTCCGGCAGGGTCGTCACCTGCATCGCGCGGGTCCCGCCCGGGACGGTCGCGAAGGCACCGACGTTGGAGTGCCCCGGACCTGATGCTCCCGCTGCCGGCGCGACCGCCGCGAGCGCGACCCCGCCGGCGACGAGGACGGCGCTCAGCGTGACGCGGCGGGCGGCGGCGTGGCGGGCGGCGGTGCGGTGGGCAGCGGTGCGGACGACGGGCATGGCCGAACGGTAGGTCAGGCCGGGCCGGCGGGCGAGCAGTGCTCAGCCGCTGGCGTCCTGCGCCTGCCGACGTCGCTCGGTCGCCTGCAGGCGGTCGGCCCGTTCGGCGGCCAGGCGCCGCAGATCGAAGTCACGTGCCGTCGGCGGGAGCACCAGGCACCCGGCGATGCCGACGACCGCCAGCCCGACTACGAGGCCGGCGGCAGCGTGCGGGCCACCGCGACCCAGGCCGCTCAGGGCCACCAGGGTGAAGGCCGTCCCCCCGAGCCCGTAGACCCCCAGCGACGCCTCCTTCGCCCAGGGTCGCCAGGCGGCCAACCCGGCGGTGAGCACCAGGAACAGCACCCCGAACGGCAGCGTCACGGCGGCGTCGAAGGCGGCGGCGACCTGCAGGCTGCGCTCGTCGAGCCCGAAGCCGACGTCGCTGAGCCGCTGAGCCAGCGCGGCTTCGCGGTCGACCTCGAGCACGCCGAGCCAGCGCAGCAGCGCCCGGCCCCCGTAGGCCAGGCACGCGACGGCGAGCAGGCCCGATCCGGCGAGGGCCGTCCAGGTCGTCCCGGACCGGCCTCGGGGGCGTGCTGCCGCAGGCTGTCGACGCGCCATCGGGCGAGCGTAGCGACGTCGCGTACACCCGTCAGGTCCTTCCTGCTCGCGGCCGTCTACCGTGCCGGGATGAGCGCTCTGCACGACCTGTCCGCCCTGGAACAGGCTGCCGCCGTACAGACCGGCGTCTGCTCGTCCGTCGATCTTGTCGAGCACTACGCCGCCCGCGTGCTGGCGCACGACGAGACCGTCGGGGCGTTCGTGACCCGCACCCTCGACACCGCCCGCGCGCAGGCCCGGTCGGCGGACGACGCCCTGCGCTCGCGCGCCGAGGTGCCGCCGCTGCACGGCGTGCCGATCGGCATCAAGGACCTGAACCTCACCGCGGGGGTGCCGACGCGCTTCGGCTCGTCGGTGTTCAGCGAGCTGGTCCCAGCGGTCTCGGACTTCGTCGTGGACGCGCTGCGCGAGGCGGGCACGATCAGCCTGGGCAAGACGAACACCCCCGAGCTGGGTCTGCCCTGCTACACCGAGCCCGACGTCGCGCCGCCGGCACGCACCCCGTGGGACCTCGACCGCTCGGCGGGGGGGTCCAGCGGGGGTGCTGCGGCAGCCGTCGCCGCCGGGCTGCTGCCGTTCGCGCAGGGCAGCGACGGGGGTGGCTCGATCCGCATCCCGGCCAGCGCCTGCGGGCTGTTCGGGCTCAAGCCCGCCCGGGGGCGCATCAGCGCAGGACCGGTCGCGGCAGACGTCAGCGGCCTCGGGGTGAACGGACCCTTGACCCGCACGGTGCGCGACGCTGCCGCACTGCTCGACGCGATGGCCGGCCCGCGGCCCGGCGACCCGCACTGGGCCGCGCCGCCGGCGCAGTCGTTCCTGGCCGCGTGCGAGCAGGAGCCGGGGCGGTTGCGCATCGGCCGTTACTGCGCCAGCGCCCTCGCCGTGGCGGGGGTGGACCCCGAGGTCCTCGCCGGCTGGGAGGCGGCCAGCGCGCTGCTGGTCGAGCTGGGTCACGACGTGGAGGACATCGCCTCGCCGTTCGACGCTGCGCTCGTGCCGTCCTTCGAGACGGTCTGGTCGGTCAGCGCGGCCTCGAGCCCCGTCGACCCGGCGCGCGAGGACGAGCTGCAGCCGCTGACCCGCTGGCTGCGCGGACGGGGACGCGCGACCACCGCGCCCGAGTTCGTCGCAGCGCTCGGCGAGCTGCAGCGGGCCAGCCGGCGGGCGATCCTGGCGACGGCGGACTACGACGTCGTGCTCACCCCGACCCTCGCCGGGCTGCCCGCACCCGTGGGGTGGTTCACCGCTGCGGGCGATCCTCGCTCGGAGTTCGACCGGATGATCGGCTGGACCCCCTTCACCGCCGTCTACAACACCAGCGGCCAACCGGCCGCGAGCGTGCCGCTGCACCACACCGCCGGGGGGCTGCCGGTGGGCGTCCAGCTCGTCGGTCGGCCGGCGGACGAGGCGACCCTGCTGCGGCTGTCCGCGCAGCTGGAGCAGGCCCTGCCGTGGCGTGACCGCCACCCGGCGATCTGGTCGGCGGCGTGAGCGCCGCCGAGCAGCCCGGCGTCGACGACGCGCTGGCGGCACTGGCCGCCGCGCACGGCGTCGCGACGTCCTACCTCGACTGGGCAGGCCGTCCGGTGCCGGTCGGCCCGCGGGCGGTGGTGTCCGCGCTGGCCGCGCTGGGCGTCGCGGCGCAGACGTCCGGCGAGGTCGGGGTGGCGCTCGCCGAGGTCGAGCAGGCCCCGTGGCGACGGTTGCTCCCGCCGAGCCTGGTCGTGCGCCAGGGTGCCGAGACCGTCGTCGACGTCCATGCGCCCGCGGGGGCACAGGTGGTGCTGACGCTGGAGCTGGAGAGCGGTGCGCGCCTGGACGTCGAGCCCGGCCCGGTCACCACCGAGCGGGCCGGCACGCAACGACGACGGACGACGCTGCCGACGCTGCCGCTGGGCTGGCACCGGCTGCACGCCCGCGCCGGTGACCAGGAGGCGGAGTGCGTGCTGGCCGTCGCCCCGCCGCGGCTGCAGGCGCCGACGTCGCGCAGCTGGGGCTGGGCGATCCAGCTGTACAGCCTGCGCAGCGCCTCGTCCTGGGCGATGGGCGACTACGCCGACCTGCGTACCGTCGTCGAGGCGGTCGCGGACGACGGAGCAGGACTCGTGCTGCTGAACCCGCTGCACGCCGAGACGCCGGTCGCGCCGATCAACCCGTCGCCCTACTCGCCGTCGTCGCGGCGCTTCCGCGCGGCCGTGTACCTGCACGTCGAGGACGTCCCGGAGTACCGCTCGGCGCCGGCGGAGGTGCGCGCCGCGGTCGACGCCCTGCGCCCGCAGGCCGAGGCCGACCGCATCCCGCGCGACCCGGTGTGGCTCGCCAAAGCCGCTGCGCTGCAGCTGCTCTGGCCCCACCACCGCGCGGCGGAGCTGCAGGCCTGGCGGGCCGAGCAAGGACGGTCGCTGGAGCAGTTCGCCCTGTTCTGCGCGCTGGCGGAGCAGTACGGCACGCCGTGGCAGCAGTGGCCGCCGGAGCTCCGGCACCCGGACGGGCCCGCGGTCGCTGCCGCGGTCGACCTGCAGGCGGAGCGCATCGCGTTCTGGTGCTGGGTGCAGCTGCTCGTCGACGAGCAGCTGCGTGACGTCGGTGAGCGGCTGGGCCTCGGCGTCGTGCACGACCTGGCCGTCGGCGTCGACGCCGGGGGAGCGGACGCCTGGGCGCTCCAGGACGTCCTGGCGCTCGCGACGACGGTGGGCGCCCCGCCGGACTCCTTCAACCAGCAGGGCCAGGACTGGGGGCTGCCGCCGTGGCGCCCCGACCGGCTCGCCGAGGCCGGCTACCTGCCGCTGCGCGACGTCGTGCGGGGGGTCCTCCGGCATGCCGGCGGGCTGCGCATCGACCACGTGATGGGGCTGTTCCGGCTCTGGTGGGTGCCTGCCGGCGAGACGGCCGCCCACGGCACCTACGTCTCCTACGACGCCGAGGCGATGCTCGGCGTCCTGCTCCTGGAAGCTCACCGCGCCGGCGCCGTCGTGGTCGGCGAGGACCTCGGGACGGTCGAGGAGCGTGTCCGCGTCTCGCTCGACGAGGCCGGGATCCTCGGCAGCGCCGTGCTGTGGTTCGAGCAGACGGCCGACGGCCGGCCGCTGCCGCCCGGCCGTTGGCGCTCGGACGTGCTGGCGACAGTCACCACGCACGACCTGCCCACCGCCGCCGGCCTGCTCATCGACGAGCAGGTGCGGGTCCGGGCCGAGCTGGACCAGCTGGGCGTCCCGGTCGAGCAGGAGCAGGAGCGCGCGCGGGCCGAGCGGGAGGCGCTGGTCGCCATGCTCGAGGCCGAGGGGCTCGTCCGGGCCGCCGACGGTGACGTCGCCGTGGCCATGCACGCAGCGCTGACGGCGTCACCCGCGGCCCTGGTGCTGGCGGCGTTCGGCGACGCCGTCGGCGACGTGCGGCAACCCAACCTGCCCGGCACCGTCGACGAGTACCCGAACTGGCGGCTGCCGGTGGCCGGTCCTGACGGCACCCCGCTGAGCCTGCAGGAGGTGCTCGAGCACCCGGGTGTGCGGCGACTCACCCGCCTGATGTCCACGGGTGCTGCGGGCGACGAGCCGGGCGTCCGATAGCGTGCGCGCCGTGAACGATGTCTGCTTTCGCCGCGCCCGCACCGGGACTGTCCTGCTGCTCGGCGCCGCGGTGCTCAGCGCCTGCGGCGGGGTCACCGAGAACCAGCTGGGCAACCGTGACGGCGTCGGCCCGACCGGGGACGGCCTGTCCGGGCTGGAGACGGTCGCGCTGTTCGGGCTGGTCCCGCTGCTGCTGCTGCTGGTCGTCGGCGGCCTCGTGTGGCTGCCCGGGGTGGTCCGGGGCAGCCGGTACCGACCGGCCAAGGGCTGGGCAGCCGCCCCGCTGTGGTTCGGTGGACCGCCCGACCCGGCGGCCGCGGTCGAGACGGCCGAGACCGGCGATCTGGTGAGGGGTGGCGCAAGTGGTAGCTGGTGACGGACTGAACCCGCGTCAGCAGGAACGGATCGAGCACGTCGTCGAGACCGCTCGCGCCGAGAACGGCCTGGACCTGTCGATCCTCGTCGGCGACCTCGAGCTCGCGGACCTCTCGCAGTTCCGGTCGGCGTGCGAGCGCCTGCACGCAGCCCTGGGCGACCGCAGCCGCGCCGCCGTGCTGATGGTCGTGGCCCCCGGTCAGCGGCGCGCCGAGGTCGTCACCGGACCAGAGGTGCGCCGTCGGGTCCCGGACCGCGTCAGCGCGCTGGCCGTGCTGTCGATGACCAGCGCCTTCCGGGGTGGCGACCTCACCGGCGGCATCGTCGACGCCGCGCGTCAGATCGCCACCGCTGCCGGCCGGGGGAAGGCGCTGCCGCCCGCCACCGCGGCCACGGCCGGCACCGCCCTGGCCACCCAGGACGCGCACCACTAGTCCCGACGTCGCGCCGGGACCGTCCTCCGGGTCACGGCCCGCCGGTCACGCGGTCGGGCTGACGGCCGCCGCAGGCCGCTGCTGTCCGGCCTCGGCGTCGCACTCCCGCGCCCGCAGCGCCCGCACGACGCCGTCGCGCCCCTCCAGCAGCAGCCGGCGCAGCGACGACGGGACGTCGCCCGCGGCCAGGTAGGCGTCGGTGCGGTCGATGGTCGCCTGCGAGGTCAGCAGCCACGGGTAGAGCCCGACGACCGCCGTCTGCGCGATCTCGCCCGGTCGCTGCTCCCACAGCGGTCCGATGGCCGCGAAGTACGGCTCCACCCACGCCTGGATGAGCTCGGTCTGCTCGCTGCTCCACATCCCGGCGATGACCGCGGCCTGCACGGCGTTGGGCACGTCCACGTCCTCGACGGCCAGGTGCCAGGCCTGCGCCTTGGCCTCCGGCGTCGGTCGCAGCGCGCGGGCGGTGGCGGCGTGCCGCTCGCCCGCAGACGTCGCGTCGCGTCCCAGCTCGGCGTCGATCTCGGCGTCGGCGGCGCGGCCGACGGCGACCAGCCGCAGCAACAGGCTCCAGCGCAGATCGGTGTCGACCTCCAGGCCCGGGACCTCGCGGCTGCCGTCGAGGAGCCCGGCGACCAGGCCCAGGTGCTCAGTGCTGCTCGCGGTACCCACGAAGGTGCGGGCCCACGCCAGCTGCAGGTCGCTGCCGGCCTCGGCGGCGTGCAGCGCGTCGTGCGCGGCGTCCGCGAGCAGGGCGCGCCCGGTCGGTGCCCACTCCGGGTCGGCGAACTGGGTGATGGAGGACTGCACCTGGCGCAGCAGCGACTGCACGACGCCGATGTCGGTCTCGCTGCCGATGCCTGACAGCACCAGCCGGACGTAGTCGCGCGCCGGCATCTCGGCGTCGCGTGTCATGTCCCAGGCGGCGGCCCAGCACAGCGCACGTGGCAGCGACTCCTCGATCTGCCCGACGTGGGCGAGCAGGGTCGCCAGCGACCGCTCGTCGAGGCGGATCTTGGCGTAGGTGAGGTCGTCGTCGTTGACCAGCACCAGGTCCGGCTGGGGCCGGCCGACCAGCGCAGGCACCGCGGTCGAGGCGCCGACGACGTCCAGCTCCTCCCGGAACGTGCGGACCAGCCGGCCGTCGACGAGGTCGTAGCAACCCACCCCGACCCGGTGCGAGCGCAGCGTCGGCCACTGCTCGGGCGCCTCTTGGAGCACCTGGAAGGAGCTGAAGGTGCCGTCCTCGGCGGTGTCGAAGGACGGCCGCAGGGTGTTGCAGCCCGCGGTCTCGAGCCACTCAGCAGACCAGTCGGACAGGTCGCGGCCGCTGGAACGCTCCAGCGCGCCGAGCAGGTCCGACAGGACGGTGTTGGCGTACGCGTGGTCGGCGAAGTAGCTGTTCAGCGCGGCCAGGAACGCGTCCTGGCCGACCCAGGCCACCAGCTGCTTGAGCACCGACGCGCCCTTGGCGTAGGTGATGCCGTCGAAGTTGACGTTGACGGCCTCGATGTCGGGGATGTCGGCGGCGATCGGGTGGGTGGAGGGGAGCTGGTCCTGGCGGTAGGCCCAGGTCTTCTCGGTGTTGGCGAACGTCGTCCAGCCGCGGGTGTATCGGGTCGCCTCGACCTGGCACAGCACCGACATGTAGGTGGCGAAGGACTCGTTGAGCCACAGGTCGTCCCACCAGCGCATCGTCACGAGGTCGCCGAACCACATGTGCGCCATCTCGTGCAGGATCGTCTCGGCACGCCGCTCGTAGGAGGCGTCGGTGACCTTGGAGCGGAAGACGTAGTCCTCCAGGAAGGTCACCGCGCCCGCGTTCTCCATCGCCCCCGCGTTGAACTCCGGGACGAACAGCTGGTCGTACTTGCCGAACGGGTAGCGGATCCCGAAGACGCGGTGGTAGAAGTCGAAGCCCTGCTTGGTGACGGTGAAGAGGTCGTCCGGGTCCAGGTGCTGCAGCAGCGACGCACGGCAGAACAGACCGAGCTCGATGCCGTCGTGGGTGTCGTGGACGCTGGCGTACGGGCCGGCGACCAGCGCGGTGATGTAGGTCGACATGCGGGCGGTCTCGGCGAACTCCCAGCGTCCGCCGGCGCCCTCGTCCGGGCGTGAGACGACGGCGCCGTTGCTGACCGCGACCCAGCCGGCCGGCGCCTGGACGACGAAGCGGAACGCCGCCTTCAGGTCGGGCTGGTCGAAGCAGGCGAACATGCGGTGCGCGTCGAAGGTCTCGAACTGCGTGTAGAGGTAGACCGAGCCGTCGACGGGGTCGACGAAGCGGTGCAGGCCCTCACCCGTGCGCATGTACGCACCACGGGCGGTGACCACCAGCTCGTTCTCGGCGGCCAGCGCCGGCAGCGCGATGCGATGGCCGTCGAAGACCTCGGCCACGGGCAGGCTCTGGCCGTTGAGCAGGACCGACTCGACCGTCGGAGCGGTCAGGTCCAGATAGCTCGACGCGCCGGGCTCGGTACAGGCGAAGCGCACCGTCGTGACGGTGGCGAACGTGCCCTCGCCGGGAGCGTCGCCGCCGTCGGTCAGGTCGAGCTCGACGTCGTAGGACGCGACCTGCAACAGGCGGGCGCGCTCGGCGGCCTCGTCGCGGTGCAGGTTGTTGACGCTCACGTGTGGTGCCTCTCCTCGCCCGAACAGTCCGACGAGTCTGTCACGACGCGTTCGACGAGCGCCGTCCCGAACCGCGGTGGCAGCATGCAGGGATGACGACCGCGGACCCCACCACCCAGCTCGACTTCTGGTTCGACCCGCTGTGCCCCTGGGCGTGGATCACCTCGCGCTGGGTGCTGGAGGTCGAGCAGGTGCGGCCGCTGGCGATCACCTGGAACGTCATGAGCCTGGCCGTCCTGAACGAGGGACGCGATCTGTCGGCGGACTACCAGGAGCTGATGACGCACGGCTGGGGACCGGTGCGCGTGTGCGTCGCGGCACAGGAGAAGGTCGACAGCCTGCTGCCGCTCTACACCGCCCTGGGGCGGCGCCTGCATCCTGTCGACCCGGCCGACAAGCTGGCGCTGACCGACCCGACGCTGCTCGTCTCCGCGCTCGAGGAGGCCGGTCTGCCCGCCTCGCTCGCCGACGCGGCCACCGACGCGTCGCTGGACGAGCCGCTGCGCGTCAGCCACCACCGCGGCATGGACCCGGTCGGCATGGACGTCGGCACGCCCGTGCTCCACGTCGACGGCGTGGCTTTCTTCGGCCCGGTGCTGTCGCGCATCCCGCGCGGTGAGCAGGCCGGCCAGGTCTGGGACGGGGCCCGGCTGCTGGCCGGGTTCCCGCACTTCTACGAGCTCAAGAGGACGAGGACCGAGGATCCCGACTTCTGCGTGACCGTGACCGGGTCCGCGGTACGAGACGTTGCTCGGACCTGCTCGCAGGCTCGCTCTACGGTCCTACGCACTCTCCGTGCTCGCGTCCCTCCGCTCTCGAACGCGCGCTGCGGCGCGGCGTCGAGGGCCAGGTGGCTAGACGATGATGCGCATGGGGCGGCCGGCGGCGTCGCGCTCGTCGCCGAGGACCTCGGCCTGACCGGTCAGCCAGCGGGTACCGGACCAGGCGGCGGCGACCGCATCGAGGCAGTCGTCGGGCTTGGCGCGGCCCGGCAGCGGCGTCGGCAGCGCCAGGGTGGGCAGCCACGTCCGCAGCAGCTGCAGCCGTTGGCGTCGGCCCTCGGCGCTGCGCTTGGGCGCCAGCGCCCGGCCGCCCAGGCGACGCAGCGACAGCTCGGGGTGCACCTCCACGACGCGGTCGTCCAGGCCGGCGACCAGAGCGTCGACCTCGGCCACCTTGGCCAAGATGTGCCAGGTCTGGATGCTCACTCCGACCGAGCCGGCGGCGCGCGAGAGCAGGGTCGCCTCCGGCTGCGAACCGGCCTCCAGCACCACCCGCGGCGGCGCGAAGAACACCGACGAGCGCTGCGGTCCGAGCTCGGACCGGGCCAGGACGTCGGCCCGACGCCGAGCGCCACCGGACGGCAGTCCGATCGGGATGTCGACGGCGACGACGTCGGTCGTCAGGGCCAGCAGGTCGGCGAACGAGCCCTGGTGCCAGCTGGGCACGCCGTCCTGGACGAGGGCCCCGACCCATCCGCCGGGACACCCGTCGACCCCCAGCACCCGCATGCGACAGACTCCAGCACATGCGCGTGCACCTGGGTTCTGACCATGCCGGACTCGAGCTGAAGACGGCGATCCTCGAGCGGCTCGCCGCGCTCGGCCACGAGCCCGTCGACCACGGTCCGCCCGCCTACGACGCGCAGGACGACTACCCACCGTTCGTGCTGCGGGCCGCGCTCGCGGTCGTCGAGGATCCCGGCAGCCTCGGGATCGTGCTGGGCGGCAGCGGCAACGGCGAGGCCATCGCCGCGAACAAGGTGCCGGGCGTGCGCTGTGCGCTGGCCTGGAGCGCCGAGACGGCCTCGCTCGGTCGCGAGCACAACGACGCCAACGTCGTCAGCCTGGGCGCCCGCATGCACGCGCAGGCGACGGCGCTGGAGATCGTCGAGGCGTTCCTGGCGACCGCCTACAGCGGCGAGCAGCGGCACGACCGGCGCATCGCCATGCTCACGTCCTACGAGCAGACGCACGAGCTGCCGCCGCTGCCCTGAGCTGCTCGCCGGCTGCTCCCGCGCGGACCCCTGACCCCGTCGCACGGAAGGACCACCCTTGCCCGAGGGGCACACGATCCACCGGCTCGCGCGGGACCAGACGCCGATGCTGGTCGGGCGGACGGTCGCTGCGTCGAGCCCGCAGGGCCGTTTCGACGCCGGCGCCCACCGGCTCGACGGCCGCTCGCTCACGCGGATCGATCCCTACGGCAAGCACCTGTTCTACGTCTTCGAGGGCGACGTGCTGCTGCACGTGCACCTCGGGCTGTACGGGAAGTGGACGCACGGCACCGCGCCCGCGCCCGCGCCCCGCGGCGCACTGCGGCTGCGGCTGCAGGCGGGCGAGCACTGGCTGGACCTACGGGGCCCGACGGCGTGCGAGCTCTTCACGCCCGCCGATCGCGACGCCGTGCTCGCGCGGCTCGGGCCGGACCCGCTGCGGCGTGGCGCGGACCCGGGCCGCGCATGGACCCGGATCTCCCGCAGCCGCAGCAGCATCGGGGTGCTGCTGATGGACCAGTCGGTGCTGGCCGGGGTCGGCAACGTGTACCGCGCGGAGGCGCTGTTCCGGGCCGGCCTGTCGCCGTTCCGTCTCGGTCGTGACCTGCCCGAGCGGCTGTTCGACGAGCTGTGGCAGGACCTGACGACGCTGCTGCGGGCGGGGGTGCGTGCCGGCCGCATCGTCACCACGGAGCGGGAGGACCGCGACCGCCGCTCGGGGCCGGCGCGGGCCGGCGACCGGACCTACGTGTACCGCCGCGCCGGTCTGCCGTGCCGTCGGTGCGGCACGATCGTGCGCACCGAGGTGATGGCGGGCCGCAACCTGTTCTGGTGCCCGACCTGCCAGCCACGCTGACCGTGGGGGTCCCGCTCGCGGGACCGGCGGAGCGGTACGGTCCAGCCACCATGAGCCCCCCCTCGGGCAGCCGGTGGCCGACTGCTGCCGCGACCGTCCTGCCCCGCGCGCTGACGGCGCTGCGTCGGAACCCGCCGCCCGAGCGGCCGGCGCTGCTGGCGCTGATGGTGGTCTCGGTGCTGCTCGTCCTGGCCGGTTCGACGGTGAGCCTGCAGGCGTTCCCGCCCGGCGTCCAGGTCATCCCGCTGCTCGGTGGCGGGCTGCTGCTCGGTCGGCCGCGGATGCGCCTGCTGGTGCTCGTGGTCGCCCTGGGCGCCGTCACGCAGATCGTGCAGTTCGGCGCCGAGCAGTTCCGGACCGGGGCCCTGGTGGCGCTCGGGGTGGCCGGGCTCGTCGGCTACGAGTTCTGCCGGGCCCGCGAAGAGACCGGGATGGCCGGCTCGGCGGGGGAGACGTTCGTGCTGGAGCTGCGCGACCGGCTCGTGCTCCAGGGCACGCTGCCGGCGCTGCCGGCCAGGTTCGGGGGTGAGTCCGTGCTGCGCCCGGCGGGGGGCGGGCCCTTCGCCGGCGACTTCGTCGTCAGCGCCCTGACTGAGGGCTCCACCAGGCTGGAGCTCGCGCTGGTCGACGTCTCGGGCAAGGGCGTGGACGCCGGCACGCGCGCCCTGCTCCTGTCCGGGGCGCTGGGCGGTCTGCTCGGCTCCGTCGATCCGGCGCTGTTCCTGGCGGCCGCGAACCGCTACCTCGTCCGGCAGGACTGGGAGGAGGGGTTCGCGACCGCCGCCCACCTGGTGCTGGACCTGACCGACGGCAGCTTCGCGGTGGACTCGGCCGGGCACCCGCCGGTGGCGAAGTTCGATGCCGGGTCCGGACGCTGGTCGCTGCTGGACGCCGAGGGCGTCGCGCTCGGTCTGCTGGCCGAGGCCGACTACGTGCCGGACACCGGGCGGCTCGACGTCGGAGACGCGTTGCTGCTCTACACCGACGGCCTGGTCGAGGTACCCGGACGAGATCTCTCCGTCGGGATCGACCGGCTGCTCGGCGAGGCGGAGCGGCTGGTACCGCGCGGTTTCGAGGGCGGCGCCGAGCTGCTCGCCGCGCGGGTCGCGGGCGACGGTCAGGACGACCGGGGGCTGGTGCTGCTGTGGCGGCGCAGCTGACGCCGGCCCGGCGCGGCCGGCGCGCTCAGGCAGGCACGTGCCTCGACACCGGACGCCGGTCGGTGGCCATCCGGGCCGGCTGGTCCCGCAGCGCGTGGAGCACCTGCAGGTAGTCGGTCCGGGCGATCAGCACCTGTCCGAGCGAGGTGAGGTGCTCGGTCGCCTCCTGCACGTCGACCACGCGCACGCCGGTCTCGCGCAGGCGGGAGCAGAGCTCGACGAGGGCCACCTTGGACGCGTCGCGGGTGCGGTGGAACATCGACTCGCCGCAGAAGACCGACCCCACCAGGACGCCGTACAGCCCGCCCACCAGTGCGTCGCCGTGCCAGATCTCCACGCTGTGCGCCCCGCCGCGGTCGGTGGCGCCGGACCGGTGCAGCTCGCCGTACGCCTGTGCCATCCGGTCGGTGATCCAGGTCCCCTCGGTGCGGTCGGCGCATGCGGCGACGACGTCGTCGAAGGCGCTGTCGACGGTGGCCGTCCAGCCGCTGTGCCGAAGCCGCGCGCGCAGCGACCTGCTCACCCGCACCTGGTCCGTCAGCACGAGGGCCCGCGGTTCGGGGGAGCACCACGGGACCATCCCGTCGTCGCCCGGGAGCAGCGGCACCTGTCCGCTGCGGACGAGCCGTCGCGCGGCGCGGTCGGAGGACTGCTGGTCCTGCGCGGACGACGGCCAGGGGAACAGCCCGCACCGGTAGGCCGCCACCAGGGTGGGCGCGTCCAGCGTGGCGCCGAACGCCACCAGGGTCCGCGGCGCGCCCGCCACGTCCAGGCCGGCGAAGGGCTCGTCGATCACCTCCACCACCGTAGGGCTCGACGGGACGGCGCGTCGACGCGCTAGCGGACCGCGCCGCGCAGCGGCAGCCAGACCGCGGCCTGACCCTCGGCGGTGGCGAGCAGCAGCCCGCCGGCGAGCACCAGCCCGACCAGGACCACCAGCGCGGCGACGGGACCGGGCGTCAGCCGCACGAGGCTGCGGCGCAGCAGGCGGCGGGACGGCAGGTGCGTGCGCCGCGACAGCCCGGCCAGCAGGACGGTCCCGACCGCCGTCGCGGCGGTCAGCTCGGGCCGCTCGAGTCCGGGGACGACAGGGTCGACGAGCCAGACCACCCCGGCGGGAAGTGCTGCGACCGCGAGCAGCAGCGGCAGGCTGAGGACGGTCTGCACCAGTCCGAGCAGCAGGCTCCAGGGTGCGGCGAGCGTGGTGACCACCGGGTCGCGGCGTCGGTCGCCGCGGCGTTCGCGCCGGTCGCGGAGCCGCGCGCTGCTGCGTCCCGCCGCGCGCAGCACCGTCAGGACGAGCAGCACCACGGCTGCGCCGAGCACCGGCGCCACCAGCGTGCCGGCCACCACCACTGCTGTGGCGGCGGCCGTCGTGAGCAGCAGCTGCAGCGTCCGGGCAGGTCGGACGCGCGGGGTGTCCGCTGCCGGCTCCGGCTCGTAGGGCACCAGGCCCCCGGCGAACGCGGGCTGCCAGCGGGGATCGTCCCAGCCCTCGTGACCGCCGTGCGGGGGCTCGTCGGCGCGGTGCGGGCCGGCGGCGACGAGCGTGCGGGCAGGCGCGTGGCGCGGGGCGAGGTCGCTCTGGGCAAGGGCCGGCGCGGCCGAGGCGCGGCGGGTGAGGTCGGTGGACGCCAGCACGGTGGTGACGTCGAGGTCGCGCGGCAGGCGGACGGTAGGCGCCGCGGGCTCGATCGCCGGCCGCCCGCCCAGGCGGCGCAGCAGCACGGGTGCCAGGGGCCGGTCGTCCGGGTCGGGGGACATCGCCTCCCGCACCATCGGCGCGAGCTCGGGCGGCAGGCCCGCCAGGTCGGGACGGTCGTGCACGATCCGGTAGAGCACCGCCTCGGGACGGCCGCTGCCGAACGGGGGCCGGCCGGTGGCGGCGAGCGCCAGCGTGGCTCCCCAGGCGTGGATGTCGACGGCCGGGGTGACCACGTTCCCCAGCACCTGTTCCGGCGCGAGATAGCCGGGCGTCCCGACGATCAGGCCGGTGCGGGTCAGCGCCGTGACGTCGGAGGCTGTCGCCAGCCCGAGGTCGATCAGGTGCGGCTCGCCGTCGACCAGCAGGACGTTGCCCGGGGTGAGGTCGCGGTGCACCACCCCGGCGCTGTGCAGGGTCGTGAGGGCGTCGGCGAGCCCGCGGGCCAGCCGCAGCAGGCTGCGCAGCGGCAGCGGCCCTGAGCGCTGCACCACCTCGTCGAGCCGCTGACCGGGGACGAAGCGGGTGACGAGGTACGGCAGGTCGGCGTCGACGTCGGAGTCCAGCACCTCGACCAGGTGCGGTCCCCGCACCCGGCGCAGCGCCGCGAGCTCGTGCTGGAAGCGTCGGCGGGCTTCGGGATCGGTCGGGCCGTCACGCAGCACCTTGACGGCGACGGCGCGGCCGTCGTGGTCGACGCCGAGGTAGACGGTGCCCATGCCGCCCTGACCGAGCCGGCCCAGCAGGCGGTGCGGACCGACCCGCTCGGGGTCGGACCCCCGCAGCGAGGTGACCGGCACCGCGCCTCCCGAGCTCGACAGGCTGTCAGGCTAGCCCGCGGGGGCTCCGATCAGGCGGTCCGCCGGGCCGGGTGCCTCTGCCGCCTGCAGGCTCGGCTGCCTCCGGCCGGCACGCCGTCAGCCCTTGTCGTCCTTGCCCTTCTTCTTGTCGTCGTCCTTCTTGTCGTCCTTGCCCTCGTCCTTGCCGGCCGGCTTCGGCTGCGTCGCCGGTGGGGCCACCGACGCGGCGGCGCTCGGACGCGGTGACGGTCGGGGGCTCGGTGAGGCGCCCGGCAGCGAGCGGCTGAGCCGCGCGGTGGCGGCCTGCACCGCCACGACCTGCGCACTGGTGAGCTGGTCGAGCTCGTCGGCCGCGCGGACGTCGGCCTGCAGGGCGGTCAGGGCGGCCCGCGCGGCGTCCCAGTCCTGCGCGTTCGCAGCGTCGATGACGGCGGCGACGCCCTGACTGACGGCTGCCGGGACCGCCGGGTCGGCCTCGGCGGAGGCGCCGCAGGCGGTGAGCGCGCCGGCGCAGGCAGTGAGCACGCAGCACAGGACGGCGTGGGCGAGCAGGCGGGGACGCATCGCGCTGGTCTACCCGTTCCTGGGCCTCCGGACCCCTGGGGTCGCTCTCATCAACCTCTCAGAGGGTGACCGCGACGATGGCGTCGTGCCTGCTGCTGCGCCTGCTGTCCCGCGTCCCGCCGTCGACCGGGTCGAGGTCCGTGAGGCGCGCTGGACCGGGATGCAGGAGCGGCTCGCGTCGTGGGCCGCCACGGCGGTGCTGCTGGCCGGCATCACCGGCGTCGTCTCCGGGGTCCTGCCGGAGCAGCGTGGTCGGCTGGCGTTCGCCGTCGATCTGCTCGGGCTGCCGGTCACCACGGGGGCCGCGACGGCCAGCACCGTGCTGGGGGTCGTGCTGGTGCTGCTGGCGCGCGGGCTGCGTCGCCGGCAGCGGCGCGCCTGGCTGGTCGCGACCCCGCTGCTGGCCGCCGGGACCGTGCTGCACCTGCTGAAGGGCGTCGACGTCGAAGAGGCGCTGCTGTGCGCCGTCGGGCTCGTGGTGCTGCTGACCTCGCGCCCGCTGTTCGTGGCCGACCCCGACCCCGACGAGGACCGGCACCCGCTGCGGATGATGGCGTCGCTGCTGCTCACGTCGCTGGTCGCCGGCACCGCCCTGCTCGAGCTGAACGGTGCGGGGGTGGTCGGCAACCCTGGGCTGCCGGCCGAGGTCCAGACGGTGCTCCGCGGGATGGTGACGCTGCCCGGCCCGGTCGTGCTGCGCGGCGACCGCTTCCCGGACCTGTTCACCAGCACGCTGTTCTGCCTCGGCCTGGCGACGGTGCTGCTGCCGCTGCTGGCGGCCCTGCGCACCCCGCGCGGTCGGCAGGGCCTCAGCGACGAGCAGACGGACCACGTCCGCACGCTGCTGGCGGCCCGCACCGATGCCGACTCGCTCGGCTACTTCGCGCTGCGCGACGACAAGGACCTGGTGTTCTCGCCGTCGGGCAAGGCCGCCGTCTCCTACCGCGTGGAGTCCGGAGTCGCCCTGGCCAGCGCCGATCCGCTCGGCGACCCGGAGGCGTGGCCCGGGGCGCTCACCTGCTTCCTGGCCCTGGCGGACAGCCACGGCTGGACGCCCGCCGTGCTGGGGTGCTCCGAGCTCGGCGGCACCGCGTGGGCTCGGGCCGGACTGTCGGCGCTGGAGATCGGTGACGAGGCGGTCGTCGAGGTCGCGAGCTTCTCGCTCGCCGGGCGGCACATGCGGGGTGTGCGGCAGGCGGTGAACCGGGTCGAGCGGGCCGGCGTGACGGTGCAGGTGCGCCGCGTCGCCGACCTGCCGACCGAACAGGTGGCCGAGGCGGCGGCGCGCGCGGACGGCTGGCGCGACGGCCCGGTCGAGCGCGGCTTCTCGATGGCGCTCGGCCGCGTCGGCGGTCCGGGCGACGGCCAGTGCGTGCTGGCCACCGCCCACCGGGGCGAAGAGCTGCTGGGGCTGCTCCACTTCGTCCCGTGGGGGTCCGACGGGCTGTCGCTGGACCTCATGCGCCGGGCGCCGGGCACCGAGAACGGGCTGAACGAGCTGCTCATCGCCCGCACCCTGGAAGCCGCCACCGAGCTCGGCGTCCGGCGGGTGTCGCTGAACTTCGCCGTCTTCCGCAGCGCGCTGGAGTCCGGCGCCCGGCTCGGCGCCGGCCCGGTGCTGCGGGCGTGGCGGCGGCTGCTGCTCACCGCCTCGCGCTGGTGGCAGATCGACAGCCTGTACCGCTTCAACGACAAGTTCGCCCCGGACTGGCAGCCGCGCTACGTCTGCTACCGGCGCGCCGCCGACCTGCCCCGGGTCGCGGTCGCCGCCCTGCAGGCGGAGGCGTTCCTGCCCCGGCTGCACCCCCCGCGCGCCGCCGACCTCGCGCGACGGGTGCGCCGGGTGCCCGGCGCCCTGCACCGACGGCTGCCGTGGACCTGACCGCTGCGCCGGTCGTCGTCGCCTGCGCTGCTGCCGCCGCCGCGTCCGTCGTCGCCGTGCCGTACACGTGGGACCGCTGGAGCCGTCGCACGGCACCGCCCGCCCGCAGCGGCCTGGTGCTGCTCGCCACCGTGGCGGTGGCCGTCGCGGCGTTGGCGTTCGTCAACTCCCAGGCGGGCTTCTTCCCCACCGTGTCGAGCCTGCTGAGCGGCCGTGGGGGCTCGGTCACCGTCGGCCGCGACGGGGTGGTCGAGGCGCTGCCGCCGCAGCCTGCCGCGCCGGTCGACCTGTCGACGGCGGCGCAGCGCAGCCGTGCCGGCCGGGGCGCGGTCGTGCAGATCACCCTGACCGGGGCGCGGAGCGGCCTCACCCGGTCCGGCGCCGTGTACCTGCCGGCGGCCTATTTCGACCCGGCGCAGCAGCAGGTGCGCTTCCCGGTCGTCGAGCTGCTCTCGGGATCACCCGGCAACCCGGCGCAGACGCTCCACGAGCTGCAGCTGGCCGACCTGCTCGACAACCTCGTCGGGGCGCGCGCCATGGCCCCGGTCGTCGTCGTCGTGCCCGACACCAACGGCAGCATCCTGCGCGACCGGGAGTGCGTCGACGCGGTCCGCGGCGTCGCCGACGAGACCTATCTGACCAGCGACCTGCAGGACTGGTTGACCCCCCGGTTCCGGGTGCAGGCGCCCGGCCAGGGGTGGGGACTGGTGGGCATGTCGACGGGCGGGTTCTGTGCCGTGAACCTCTCGCTGCGGCACCCCGACCGCTACGCCGCTGCCGCCAGCCTGTCCGGCTACTACCGCGCGCTCACCGACGTGACGACAGGCAACCTGTACGGCAGCCAGGCCCGGCGGCTCGCGAACGACCCGTCCTGGCAGGTGACGCACCGGCCGGTGCCGCACGTCGCGCTGTGGCTGTCGGCGGGCACGGGGGAGAGCGGCGAGCTCGCCGACCTGCGCGCCTTCGCCGCGCTCGTGCCCCCGCAGACCGACCTCACCACGCTGGTCGTGCCGGGCGCCGGACACTCCTTCGCCTCGTGGCGGGCCGAGCTGCCGCAGGCCCTGGCGTGGACGTCGACGCACCTGGCTGCTGCGACGGCGACGGTGGCCACGCTGCCGGGCCAGCAGCTGCAGCACCAGGGCAGCGGGACGTGAGCCCGCTGACCGCGGGGCTCGCCACCGTCGGGGCGACCCTGTCCTACGGCACGGCGACGGTGCTGCAGGCCAGCGCGGTGCAGCGTTCCGGCGACGGACCGCTGCTGCGCAGAGTCCTGGGACAGAGCCGCTACCTGCTGGGCCTGGCCCTGGACCTGGCCGGCTTCGCGCTGGGCGTGCTCGCCCTGCGGACGCTGCCGCTGTTCCTCGTGCAGGCGGCGCTCGCAGCCAGCATCGGGGTGACGGCGCTGCTGTCGGTGCGCTGGCTCGGCAGCACGCTGCACCGGGCCGAGGGGGTGGGGCTGGCGGTGCTCGCACTGGGTCTGCTGCTGCTGGCCGCGG
This sequence comes from uncultured Actinomycetes bacterium, assembly GCA_963784675.1. Taxonomy (GTDB): domain Bacteria; phylum Actinomycetota; class Actinomycetes; order Mycobacteriales; family SCTD01; genus SCTD01. The sequence goes on along the minus strand of CAWASE010000023.1, from coordinate 147,073 downwards.
CCGCCGGGCCCGGGCGGTCCACCGGTCTGCCGACCGAGGTGCTGTGGATCGGCGGTCCGGCGCTGCTGCTGACTGCGCTGACGGTCCCGTCGCGGCCACGGCTCGCCGGGGTGGTGGCCGGGCTGGCCGGCGCCGTCGCCGGGATCGCCGCACGCTCGCTGGTCGTGCCGCACCCGCTCTGGCGGCTGGCGCTGTCACCCGTCGCCCTGCTGCTCGCCGTCGCCGGCGCGGTCTGCGCCTGGTCGTTCGCCGTGGCGCTGGAGGCCTCTTCGCCCGCCACCGCCACCGCAGCCTGCTTCGGGGTGAGCACCGTGGTGCCGGCCGTCGTCGGGCTCACCCTGCTCGGCGACGGGCTGCGGGCCGGGTTCGGGCCGGCGGTCGTGCTCGGGGTGCTGCTGGTGGTCGGGGCCACCGTCGCGCTGGCCCGGTTCGCCGCTGCCGAGCCGGCGGCTGCCGGCTTCCCGCCCGCCGCGGCGACAGCGTGAAGCTGTTCCGCCGCTACCCGCTCAGCACAGCGCTCGGGGTCTGCTGGACGCTCTCGTCGACCGTGCTGTGGCTGCTGCCGCCGGGGGCCGGGCTGCGGCTGCTGCAGCTGACGTCCACGACGCTGCCGCACCTGTACGCCTGGCCGCTGACCCTGCCCGTCTCCGGTCTGCTCGTCGGCTCGGACCTGCCCGTGTGGTGGTGCGTGCTGCCGCTGGGCACCGCCGTGGTGGAGCGACAGGTCGGGTCCCGGGCGGCGCTCGGGCTGCTGGCCGGCGTCCACGTCGGGGCGACCGTGCTGTCGCAGGCGCTGCTCGGGCTCCAGGTCCGGCTCGGGACGCAGCCGGCCGCGGCGCTGCACCAGCTCGACGTCGGCCCGTCCTACCTCGCGGTGGCGGGCCTGGTCGCCGCGGCGGTGCTCGCGGAGGGTCTGCCGCGACGGGTGCTGGCCGTCGCGGCGCTGTCGCTGGGGCTGCCGGAGCTGCTGGAGGGCGTGACGCGGCTGGACCTCGCGGCGACCGGGCACCTGGCGGCCCTCGGGCTCGCCCTGCCGGCCGCCCTGTGGCTGCGCCGCCGGGCCCGGCTGCCGCAGCCCGTCGCCGCACCGGGGTGAACCGGCCGCGTACGGTCGGCGGGTGAGGGCGCACCGGGGGCTGCGCGGCTGGTCGACCTCGCTCACCGTCCGCCTGACCGCGTTGGCGACCGCCGCGACGGCGGTCGTGCTCGCGGTCGTGCTCGCCGGCGTGCTCGCGCTGTTCAGCCGGCAGCTGGACGTGTCCGTCGACGAAGGGCTGTCGGCGCGCCTGGGCGACCTGCGCGGAGCGGTCCGGGATCTGGGCAGCAGCGCTGTCGTCAGCGAGAGCCTGGCCCAGCTGACGTCCGGCGACGTCGTCGTCGCCTCCTCGGCGACGCTGCCGTCCAGGGCGGTGCTCGCTGCCGGGGTCCGCTGCCCGGCGGCGGACCGCTACGGCCGCCGCACCCTGGCGCTGTCCGCGGAGGGCGACCGGGTAGCGGTGCGCGTGCTCACCGGGTGCCTGGACGACGGCCGCGCCGTCACGGTCGCCGCCTCGCTGCAGACCCAGCGGGAAGCGCGCGAGCGGCTGCTGGTGCTGCTGTCGCTGGCCGGACCGCTGCTGCTGCTGCTGGTCGCCGGCACCGTCGGGCGGGCGGTGCGCGCCGCGCTGCAACCGGTCGACCTGCTGACGCGCGAGGCCGCCCAGATCAGCGGCGGGCAGGACGCCGGGCGCCGGCTGCCGGTGATCGGGGGCGACGACGAGATCGCCCGGCTGGCCGTCACCCTGGATGCCATGCTCTCGCGTCTGGCCGTGTCCTTCGCGCGGGAGCGGGCCTTCGTCGACGACGCCTCGCACGAGCTGCGGACCCCGATCGCCGTCCTGCGCGGCGAGATCGAGCTGGCGCTGTCCGACCTGTCGGACCCGGCCGAGGTCGAGCAGTCGCTGCGGGCCGCGCTCGCCGAGGCGGAACGGCTCGGGCTGCTGGTCGAGGACCTGCTGGTGCTGGCCCGGCGGGGGGTCGGGCCGGCGGGGGCACAGGGACTGGACGTACGTGAGCTGTACGACACGACCGCCCATCGGCTCCGCCGCTCGACCGGCCTCGCCATCACCGTCGACTGCCCGCCGGACCTGCGGCTGCTGCTGGACGTCGGCTCCGCCGAGCGGCTGCTGGTCAACCTGGTCACGAACGCGGCGGCGGCCGGTGCCCGGACCGTGGCGCTGTCGGCGCGCCGGGACCGGCAGCAGGTGCTCCTGGACGTCGACGACGACGGGCCGGGCTTCCCGCCGGCGTTCCTGCCGGTGGCCTTCGAGCGGTTCGCCCGGGCCGATGCGACCCGGTCGCGTGCCGGGGGGACGGGGCTGGGGCTGGCGCTGGTCCGCTCGATCGCTGCTGAGGCAGGGGGCACGGCCGCGGTCGCCAACGACGGGGCCCTGGGCGGTGCGCGCATCCGGCTCCGGCTCCCCGCTGCGTGAGGGTCTGGTCGAGCGATCTCACCGATCTCTCATCGACCGCTCCCGATGCTGGGCGCCAGCCGTCCGGTGAACCCTGCACCGTGGCGAGCCTTCGCGCAGCCCACCGTGAGGAGTCCGACCCGTGACGACCGTCGACGACCCGCCGACCGGACCGCTGCTCAGCGTCGTACCTCACCGCGCGCCGGACGAGGCCGCGACGCCTAGCCTCGACACCATGCGTCTGCTCGTCGTCGAGGACGACCCGGGGATGGCGTCGCTGCTGCACCGCTCCCTGGTCAAGCAGGGTTACACGGTAGAGATGGCCGACGCCGGCGCGGAGGCCCTGTGGTCCGTGCTCGAGAGCGACTTCGACGCCGTGGTGCTCGACGCGATGATCCCGGCTCCCGACGGGTTCGAGGTGTGCCGGCGGATGCGGGCGGCAGGACGCTGGGCGCCGGTGCTGATGCTCACCGCGCGCGACAGCGTCGAGGACCGCGTGCAGGGGCTGGACGCCGGCGCCGACGACTACCTGACCAAGCCCTTCGCCCTGGCCGAGCTGTACGCCCGGCTGCGGTCGCTGACCCGCCGCGATCTCCGCGAGCGTCCCGTCCAGCTGCGCTGCGGGTCGCTCGTGCTGGACCCCGTCAGTCGACGGGTGCAGCGCGACGGCGTCACGATCGCGCTGAGCCCGAAGGAGTTCGCGCTGCTCGAGGAGCTGATGCGTCACGTCGGTGAGGCCCTGAGCCGCACCCATCTGCGCGAGCACGTCTGGGACTTCGCCTACGAGGGCGACAGCAACGTGGTCGACGTCTACGTCCGCTACCTGCGCAACAAGATCGACCGGCCCTTCGGCACCGACGACCTGCAGACGGTGCGCGGAGTGGGGTACCGGCTGATGGACGGCTCTGTGAGCGACTCGGCGTGACGGGACTGGTCGAGCACCTGCTCTCGGTCCCGCCGCTCGCGGGGTACGCGATCGTGACGGCGCTGGTGTTCGGCGAGGCGGCGGTGCTGCTCGGGTTCGTGCTGCCGGGGGAGACGGCGGTGCTGCTCGGCGGGGTGCTGGCCTCGCAGGGCCGGCTCTCGCTCCCGGTGCTGCTCGCGCTGGTCGTCGGCGCCGCGGTGGTCGGCGACTCGGTGGGCTACGAGGTCGGTCGCCTGGTCGGGCCTCGCCTGCTCGCGTGGGGGCCGTTGCACCGGCACGCCGACCGGTTGGAGGGCGCGCAGCGGTTCCTGCGCGAGCGTGGTGGGCGGGCGGTCCTGCTCGGCCGGTTCACGGCGTTCCTGCGTGCGGTGACGCCCGGCCTGGCGGGGATGAGCCGGATGCCGTACGGCCGGTTCCTGGCCTTCAACGCGCTCGGCGGCCTCGTGTGGGGCGGCGGGGTCGTGCTGCTCGGCTATACGGCAGGCAGTTCCTACGCCAGGGTCGAGAAGGCGCTCGGACGGGGCACCGCAGCCGTCACGGCGGTGCTCGTCGTCGTGGCGGCCTTGGTGCTGCTGCGCCGACGGCACGCGCGGGCGCAGCAGGCACCGGAGGCGGTCGGTTAGCGGGCCTGCCAGACGGGCGCCCGCTTCTCGGCGAAGGCCGTCGGTCCCTCTAGAGCGTCGGCGCTGCTCATGAGGGTCAGCATCTCGGTGTTGTTGAGGTCCCAGAACGGCTGCTCGCCCGCCCGGACACCCTCGCGCACGCCGTAGGCCACCCGCTTGCTGGCCTGCACCGCGAGCGGGGAGTTGGCGGCGATCACCTCGGCGAGATCGAGCGCCGCGGCGAGCGCCGTGCCGTCGGGCACGACCCGGTTGACCAGCCCCCAGCGCAACGCCTCGGCAGCGGGCAGCGGCTCACCGGTGAGGATCAGCTCCAGCGCGACCTTCTGCGGCAGCGCCTGCCCGAGCCGGAAGACGCCCCCGGCGGCCGCCATCAGCCCGCGCTTGACCTCGGGCAGGCCGAACGAGGCGCCCTCGTCCGTCACGACGAGGTCGCACGCCAGCGCAAGCTCGGTGCCGCCGCCGAGGGCGTTGCCGTTGACAGCCGCGATGGTCGGCTTGCTGGTGAAGTGGTTGACGAAGCCCGCGAAGCTCCAGTGCTCCTTGCCGGGCGGCAGGATCGGTTCGCCACGCATGATCGCTTTGAGGTCGGCTCCCGCACTGAAGGCCTTGTCACCGGCGCCGGTCAGGACGATGGCCCGGACGTCGGGATCGGCATCCGCTTGCTCGACCGCCTCGCCGACCAGCACGCAGACGTCGAAGTCGACCGCGTTGCGCGCCTGCGGGCGGTTCAGCGTGATCACGGTGACGTGCCCGTGCCGGCTCACCTCGACCTTGCCGGTGTCGACCTCGTACCCGGGCTGCCCTGGTCGTGCAGAGTGTTCGCTCACGTCGTCCTCGTCTGTCGTCGTCGCTGCGGACCGGTGCTGCGGCCTGGTGCTGCGGACCGGTGCTTCGGACCGGTGCGACAGACCGTAGCGACGGGGGACGGCAGCCTCGTCACCGAGGCTCGTCACGCCCTCGGTGACGTCGTCCGGTCGACGCCCTTGCGCAGCTGCTTGTCGGCGTACATGGCGCGGTCCGCGGCCTCCTGCGCGAGGACCAGACCCCCTTCCGGCTCGGCAGCGGCCGACCCGATCGACGCCGCGACCCCTTGCTCGCTGAGCTGACGGCGGATGTCCCGGGTCCGGTTCTCCGCGGCGCCAAGGCTGCAGTGACGGAGCAGCACCCCAAACTCGTCGCCCCCCAGCCGCGCCACCGGGTCGTCCGCACGTACGCCACGCTGGATCGCGGCTGCCGCCCGCTGCAGCAGGGCGTCGCCGGCGCCGTGGCCCTGACTGTCGTTGGTGGCCTTCAGATCGTCCAGGTCGATGATGACGATCGCCGTCGGGTCGTTGAGCTCGCTGTAGCGCAGCGACTCGGTCGCGAGCAGCCGCGTCCAGGCGGCCCGCGTGTGCACGCCGGTGAGGCTGTCGGTGTCTGCCGAGAGCTCCGCCTGCAGCGCCCGCAGCTCCAGCACGTGCCGCTGGCGGTCGCCGGCGAGCGCCGTCGTGAGCAGCCTGGAGAGCAGGGCGAGCAGGGGCTCCGCGGCGGTCAGCGCCTCCGCGCGCGCGCCGGTGAGCTCGTGCGGGTCCAGGCCGCAGATGGCCCCGAACAGGCCGCCGTCGGCGTCGGCGATGACGGAGCCCGCGTAGGCGCCGATCGGCACCAGGGCGTTCACCCCCGCCGCGGCGTACTCCGGCACGGCCTGGGCATCCGGCGCCGTCGCCGGACCGGTACCCGCGGCCATGTGCACGCAGTACGACTGCTGCCACTCGTGCGAGTTGCCCGCCCGCAGGCCGTAGACGTCGTCCTGGACGGCCAGGTAGGTCTGCCGGCCGTTCTCGACGCGGGTGATCGCCCAGAACCCCATCGCCAGGTGCGCCTGGAGATAGCCGAGCACGTCGCGGCAGGCCTGCGCGAACAAGGGGTCGGACGCCAGCGCCCAGCCGGTCCGACGCTCGAGATGGCCGGGTGGGGTGAGCACCTGGGGAGCATGGCACCGCGGGACGACGTCGCGGCGGTCCGGCTGCGGCGCGTCGGTGATCTTGTGGTCCGCGTCGCCGACGGGAAGGCCCTGTCGAGGTGGGGAGTTTGCGGTGCTACGCGGACCTTGCTCCGCGGCGCCACAGCAGGTGATGGACGACGCCGCTCGGGCTGGGCACCACGTCGCGGTGAAAGCGGTCGTCCAGCTCTGCCGGCGACTGCCAGAGGCGGCTGCCCGAGCCCAGCTCGATCGGACAGACGGCGACGTGCAGCGTGTCCACCAGGTCGGCGTCCAGGAACTGGCGGATGCTCGTCGCGCCACCGCCCAGCCGGACGTCCTTGCCGGCGGCCGCGGTCCGGGCCTTCGACAGCACCTCGGCGGGTGCGTCGCCCACGAAGTGGAACGTGGTGTCCCCGAGGGTGAACGAGGGCCTGGCGTGATGGGTCAGCACGAACACGGGCGTGTGGAACGGCGGCTCGTCGCCCCACCAGCCCTGCCACTGCTCGTCCTGCCACGGGCCCCGCTGCGGGCCGAACTTGTTCCGTCCCATGATCTCGGCGCCGATGTTGTGGCCGAAGTCGCGCATCAGGTAGTCGTCGAGCCCCCTGCTCCCGCCAGTGCCGGTCCTGCTCGGAAAGCTGGCGGTGGCGAACGCCCAAGCCATCAGCCGGCCCGGGTCGGCGTGACCGAAGGGGCGCTCGAGGCTCTGCTGCTCGCCCGCGCCGAACCCGTCGGCAGAGACGGTGAAGTTCTGCACCCGCAGCAGCTGGTCCACGTCGGTTCCTCGATCGGTCGTCCGGGCGGCAGGAAGCGAACCCGCTCGTCAGGGTGGAAGAAGCGTCAGCGCAGAGCTCGCCGGAGCTCCAGACCCATTCTCCGCAGGTCAGCGTACGCGGGGCCTCGGTCGCGTGACTCGCGGAAGGTGCCGTCCCCGGTGACGGCGCAGCGCCGCGACTCTCGGACGCGCCATCAGCCGGCTGTCACTCCTCTGTCGGGCGCCACACGGATCGCGCGTCAGGCCCGTGCTCCTCGTTCTGTGAGCCATCAGTGCGCTCGACGACCTGGCAGCCCCCGAGCGCTTCGGTGACCTGCTCACCCAGGTCATCACCCTCGCCGACCCGCCGTCAGGCGGTAGGGAGCCGCCGACTCACCTGGAGTGCCTCCAGCGGCGCCCGGGGCTGACGTGAGGGCCGCACGACCTGTCCCGTGCAGGGCTGTCGTGGGCGGGCCGTGGGTCAGCCGTGGGCGCGACAGGGGTCACAGGGGGCTGTGCAGGTCCTCTGCGGTCACCACCCGGACGACCCGGAAGAAGCTTCTGACCTGCGGTTCTACTGGAGCGGGCGACGGGAATCGAACCCGCGTAGTCAGTTTGGAAGACTGAGGCTCTACCATTGAGCTACGCCCGCGGTGCAGTGCTCGGACAGCCTATCGGCCCACGTGAGAGGGCCGTGCAACGAGGCGTCGGACAGTGCCGGTGAGCGACGGCTCCGTGCCGACCGTCGCGGCCGACTGCTCCGCGTCCGTCGTGGACGTCCCGGGCCGGCAACCAGCCTGGATCACCACCAGCCCTCCGCCCAGCCCGCTCGCGCAGCACGTCCGGGTACTTCCGTAGTGCCTCCATCCTTTCTCCGCGGCGTGAGGGTCCCCACCAAACCGGGGACGAGACACTCTGCTGGGCAGCGCTTCCGGCCACTGCCAACGGCCACTGCCAACGGCAAGGAACTGGCGGCTACGCGGCTGGATCCTCGGCGGAAGGGAGAGGTTCGGCGGGAGCGGGCGGACCCAGGCACAGGGCAACGCTCCCTGCCCCACTGGACTTGCCCCGGTACAGCGCCGCGTCCACCCGTGCCAGCAGGTCAGCGATATCGGCTGGGGGTGCATCGTGACCGCCTGGCACGACGACCAGGCCGACGCACGCCGAGGTCGGTCCCGGGATGGCCTCGATCAGCCGGGCAGCAACGGCCTGCGCCCTCTTGACGGTGCAGTCGTTGAGGACGGCCAGGAACTCGTCACCACCGTGACGGGCCAGGACGTCGCCCGCGCGGAGCTCTGCCGTCCAGCGGGCGGCGACCTCCCGCAGCAGGGCGTCACCGGCCGCGTGTCCGAGCGTGTCGTTCAGGATCTTGAAGCCGTCGAGATCGATGCCGAGGATCGCCACAGGAGGGCGACCGCGGTGCCGGGACAGCCGGTCCTGAAGTGTGAGGGTCAGAGAACGACGGTTGGGCAGCCCCGTGAGCTCATCTGTCAAGGTCAGGGTGCGCAGGCGTGCTGCCAGCATCCCGACCACCGCACCGGTCGCCAGGATCGTGCCCGCGCTCAGCAGAACCTGAGCGGGAACCACCGCGTTCTCGCCCACGGCGACGAGCGCGGCGACCTGAGACGTCAAGGCGACGAGCACCTGCACGGCAGCAGAGCGCGGTGAGAAGAACAGGAACGAGTAGACCGCGACCCAGACGTCGAACCCGGCGTAGGTGGCTGACGCGGCGCCGCCCGCCCCGGCGTAGGCGAGGGCCGCGATGAGGAAGGAACCGAGGATCACCAGGACGTAGCAGACGCGTCCGGTCAGCCAGGTCCGGGCCAGCGGCAGGGCGGCCGCGACGACGGTGGCGACCACGCCGACCGCCAGGATGATGTCTTCGTGGCGCCCTTCCCAGCCCGGGACCACGAGCGACAGCAGACAGAGCAGGCCCCCCGCGCCGTAGAAGGCTGCCAGCGCCAGCACCGCGTCAGACGATGCCTGCCTGGTCGAGACGGGCAGGGATCTCGAGCCCCGTGCGATCGTGCCCACGCGGTGACTCCTGGTTGCGCCCCGCCACGTCACCTGCGGAGGAAGGACCGCCAGCACGACACGGTCACCCGCTCACGATAGCCGCGCCCGGCCGGGTCGTCGGCAGATCACCCGAACTGCCGAGAAGATGCGTCCAGCGTCCCCGGCAGGGCCGGCCGACCACGCCACGTGCCGCCCTCCAGCGCCGGGCGACGCCTGCGCACTCGTCGCACCGGTCGTTGCGTCGATCCGCGGCGCCGCTCGTCGGCCGCACCCCGGCGGCGTCCCGGGGACTAGGATCGTCCCCGAGTCACGCGGGGCGTAGCGTAGTGGCTAGCGCGCCTGCTTTGGGAGCAGGAGACCGCGGGTTCGAGTCCCGCCGCCCCGACCGTCCCCTGAGCGGCGCGCTTCCGTCATGCCGACGGATCATCACACCCGCCCCGAGAGGACCAGCACCAGTGCAGAGCGCCGTCGAGACCCTGAGCCCCACGAGGGTCCGCCTCACTGTCGAGGTTCCCTTCGAAGAGCTCAAGGCCGAGCTCGACAGCGCCTACAAGAAGATCGGCGCGCAGGTCCGGGTGCAGGGCTTCCGTCCCGGCAAGGTGCCGCCGCGCATCCTGGACCAGCGCGTCGGTCGCGGGGTCGTGCTCGAGGAGGCCGTGCAGGAGGCCCTGCCGCGGCTGTACTCCGAGGCCGTCTCCGAGACCGGCGTCGCGCCGGTGGGGCGTCCCGAGGTCGACGTCACCAAGCTCGACGACGGCGTCGAGCTCTCCTTCACCGCCGAGGTCGACGTCCGGCCGGAGTTCGAGATCCCGGCGTTCGACAGCCTGTCGGTGACCGTCGAGGACGCAGTGGTCACCGACGACGACGTCAGCACCCAGGTCGACGAGCTGCGCGAGCGCTTCGCCCGCCTCGTCCCGGTCGAGCGCGCCTCGACGGTAGGAGACTTCGTCACGCTGGACCTCGTCGCGACGGTCGCCGGCGAGGAGGTCCCCGGCGGGACGGCCACCGGCCTGTCCTACGAGGTCGGCAAGGGCGACCTGCTCGAGGGCATGGACGACGCCGTCACCGGCGCCAGCGCGGGCGACGCGAAGACCTTCACCACGACGCTGGTCGCCGGCGAGTACGAGGGCCAGCAGGCCGAGGTCGCCGTCACCGTGCAGGCGGTCAACGAGCGCGAGCTGCCTGCCGCCGACGACACCTGGGCCGAGTCCACCGGCTTCGAGACCTTCGCCGAGCTCGAGGCCGACGTCCGCGGACGCCTGGACAAGATGAAGAAGCTCGAGCAGGGCGTCCAGGCGCGCGACAAGGTGCTCGAGGCGCTGCTGGCGGCGATCGAGGTCCCGCTCCCGGAGTCGGTGCTCGAGGCCGAGCTGGCCTGGCGCCGCGAGAGCACCACGCAGCAGCTGCAGCAGGCGGGGCTGACCCTGGACCTGTACCTGGAGAACGAGGGCAAGGGCGAGGAGGAGTTCGACGAGGAGGTGCGCGAGAGCGCCACCGCCGCCGTCAAGGCCCAGCTCGTGCTCGACGCCGTCGCCGACAAGGAAGAGCTGGGGGTCACCGACGCCGAGCTCACCGACCAGATCGTGCGGCGGGCCCAGCGCGCGAACGTCACGCCGGACCAGTTCGCGCAGAACGTCATCCAGTCCGGGCAGCTGCAGGGCCTGGTGGCCGAGGTGCGCCGCGGCAAGGCGCTCGCCACCGTCATGGAGTCCGCGACGATCCTGGACGCGTCCGGCAACGCTGTCGACCTCGAGGCGCTGCGCGACGACCTCGGCCAGGACGACGACACGCAGATCGACGAGGACGGCCGCCCCTTCCACACCCACGGCGACGGCACCGTCCACTACCTCGACGAGCAGTAGCCACCGGCTGTCTGCCCACGGCGAAACGGGGCCGTCGGCGGGATGACGTGTCGCCGGGCGGCGTTACTGTCCCTGACAGCCAGCCGGATCAGCAGCACCGACCCGGCCGCCGATCGGTCCCCGACCGGCACCGCACGTCAGGCAGCGGGCCCGTCCCGCGCCGCCCGACCCGAGATCCGAGGGCAGGACTCCTGTGAGCTACCCCCCCGCAACCACCCCGTCACCCATCGCCGGCAGCGCCGGTCCGGCGCTCCCGACCGCGTTCGGGCACGCCGCACCGCTGGCCCGCTCGGCCGGCGGTGACATGGGCCTGGACGCCCAGGTCTTCAACCGGCTGCTGAAGGAACGCATCATCTTCCTCGGCCAGCCGGTGATGGACGACATGGCCAACGCCATCTGCGCGCAGCTGCTGCTGCTGGCGGCCGAGGACCCCGAGCGCGACATCTTCCTCTACATCAACAGCCCCGGCGGCTCGGTCTCGGCCGGCATGGCCATCTACGACACGATGCAGTTCGTCGCCAACGACGTCGCCACCGTCGGGCTGGGGCTGGCCGCCTCGATGGGGCAGTTCCTGCTCTGCGCCGGCGCCGCCGGCAAGCGCTACGTCATGCCGCACGCGCGGATCATGATGCACCAGCCCTCCGGCGGCATCGGCGGCACGGCCTCCGACATCGCCATCCAGGCCGAGCAGATGCTCTACACCAAGAAGCAAGATGGCCGAGCGCATCGCCTTCCACACCGGCCAGACGGTCGAGCAGATCAACAAGGACTCCGACCGCGACCGGTGGTTCTCGGCCGAGGAGGCCAAGGAGTACGGCTTCGTCGACCACGTCATCGTCGGTGCCAAGGACGTCCCGTCCGGCGCCGGCACCCGGGCCTAGGAGGACCTGCCATGAGCAACCACGACATGAGCTTCGGCGACGTCACCAACTACACGATCCCGATCGTCATCGAGCAGACCTCGCGCGGCGAGCGCTCCTTCGACATCTACAGCCGCCTGCTCAAGGAGCGCATCATCTTCCTGGGCACCCCCATCGACGACGGCGTCGCCAACGTCGTCATGGCGCAGATGCTGCACCTGGAGTCCGAGGACCCCGACCGCGACATCAGCATCTACATCAACAGCCCCGGTGGCTCGTTCACGGCCCTGACGGCCATCTACGACACCATGCAGTTCGTCAAGCCCGAGATCCAGACGATCTGCATGGGTCAGGCCGCCTCGGCCGCGGCGGTCGTGCTGGCAGCCGGTACCAAGGGCAAGCGGCTCGCGCTCGAGCACGCCCGGGTGCTCATCCACCAGCCGTCCGGCGGCGGTGAGGGCCAGTCCTCCGACATCGAGATCCAGGCGCGCGAGATCCTGCGCATGCGCGACCTGCTCGAGCAGATGCTGGCCCGCCACACCGGTCGCGACGCCTCGCTCATCCGCACCGACATCGAGCGCGACAAGATCCTCACTGCTCAGGACGCGGTCGAGTACGGCCTGATCGACGAAGTCGTCTCGACGCGCAAGACCGTGTCGCAGACAGGTGCCGGCCGCTAGCCCCTCGGCACCGGCACGGGGCAGGGGCGCACCGCCCCGGCCCTGGCCCGGCAGCGCAGACGCTGCCCGCAGACGGCCCGAAGCAGTGCCTCGGAGCGCCGACAGGCGGTACCTTCGAGCAGGACCAGGACACCGAGACCGGCCCGGCTGGCGCCGGACGACAGGGACGAGGACCACGAGGTGGCACGCATCGGCGACGGCGGCGACCTGCTGAAGTGCTCGTTCTGCGGCAAGTCGCAGAAGCAGGTCAAGAAGCTCATCGCCGGTCCGGGCGTGTACATCTGCGACGAGTGCATCGACCTGTGCAACGAGATCATCGAAGAAGAGCTGAGCGAGTCCTCGGAGCTGAAGTGGGACGAGCTCCCCAAGCCCCGTGAGATCTACGAGTTCCTCGACGGCTACGTGATCGGCCAGGAGACTGCGAAGCGCACCCTGGCCGTCGCGGTCTACAACCACTACAAGCGCATCCAGGCCGGCGGCAACGACAAGGACGCCGTCGAGCTGCAGAAGAGCAACATCCTGCTGCTGGGTCCGACCGGCTGCGGCAAGACGCTCCTGGCCCAGACGCTGGCGAAGATGCTCAACGTCCCGTTCGCCATCGCCGACGCCACCGCGCTGACCGAGGCCGGTTACGTGGGCGAAGACGTCGAGAACATCCTGCTCAAGCTGATCCAGGCGGCGGACTACGACGTCAAGAAGGCCGAGACGGGGATCATCTACATCGACGAGGTCGACAAGATCGCCCGCAAGAGCGAGAACCCGTCGATCACGCGCGACGTCTCCGGCGAGGGCGTGCAGCAGGCGCTGCTGAAGATCCTGGAGGGCACCACCGCGAGCGTGCCTCCGCAGGGCGGACGCAAGCACCCGCACCAGGAGTTCATCCAGATCGACACCACCAACGTGTTGTTCATCGTCGGCGGCGCGTTCGCCGGCCTGGACAAGGTGATCGAGCAGCGCACGAACAAGAAGGCCATCGGCTTCACCTCGATCACGCACAGCAAGAACGAGGTCGACCCGGGGCACGTCTTCGCCGACGCGATGCCCGAGGACCTGCTCAAGTACGGCATGATCCCGGAGTTCATCGGCCGGCTGCCGGTCCTCACGAGCGTGCACAACCTCGACAAGGACGCCCTCGTCGCGATCCTCACCGAGCCGAAGAACGCGCTGGTGCGTCAGTACCGCAAGCTCTTCGAGCTCGATCAGGTCGAGCTCGAGTTCACCGAGGACGCGCTCGAAGCGATCGCAGAACAGGCCATCAAGCGCGGCACCGGTGCTCGCGGCCTGCGGGCGATCATGGAGGAGGTGCTGCTCTCGGTGATGTACGACCTACCGAGCCGCGGCGACGTCTCCACCTGCATCGTCAGCCGCGAGGTCGTGCTCGAGCACGTCGCCCCGACCTTGGTGCCGCGCGACGCGGCCGCCCCGGCCCGGCGCGAACGACGCGAGAAGTCCGCCTGAGATGAGCCGAGGCACGGCGCGTCCGGTCCGCAGCGGCGCGCCACCGGGGGCTCGCAGGCAGCGCAGCGTCGCCGGACTGGCCCTGCTGCTCACCCTCGCCGCCTGCGGCGGCACCTCCACCACCTCCCCGCTCGCGCAGGAGCCGCTGACCGGTGGCGTCGTCGACTCGGCGGCCACCGGACCGTCGGCCGGTCCGCCCGTCGCGGCCCCGGCTGGTGACGCTCCGTCCGGAGACCCTGCGCCGGCGGCCGGCCTCCAGGGCTCACCGCTGCCGCAGCAGACAGCGCTCGCAGCCGCCTCTTCGGTCCACGGGCTGGGTCCGCTCGCCCGCGCTCGGCGTCCGGGCCCGCGCGCCGCGTCGGCGCCGTCGGCCGCCGCGGCGACGGGACCGGTCGGCGACGCGAAGATCCTCGTCGTGGTGATGGAGAACCACAGCACCCGGCAGGTCGCCGCCGGCATGCCGTATCTCGCGTCCCTCGGCCGTGACTACGGCTCCACGACCGCCTACCAGGCGGTCGCCCACCCGTCCCTGCCGAACTACCTGGCGATGGCCGGCGGCTCGACCTACGGGGTCACCGACGACGCCGGGCCGTCCGCGCACCCGCTGCGGGGGCCCAGCGTCTTCGACCTCGCGCTGTCGCACGGCCGCACCGCCAAGACCTACGCCGAAGCCATGCCGGGCGCGTGCGGTCAGCGCGCAACCTCGCGGTACGCCGTCAAGCACAACCCGTGGACGTACTTCAGCGACGCGACGTCGCGGGCGAACTGTCGTCGCTTCGACGTCCCCTCGGGCACCCCCGCGGCGGGGGCGCTGCGCGAGGACGTCGCCGCCGGGCGCCTGCCGAACGTCGGCATGCTAGTCCCGGACATCTGCAACGACGGGCACGACTGCTCCCTGGCCGTCGCCGACAACTGGCTGAAGGGGTGGATGACGCCGATCCTGGCGGGCCCCGACTTCCGGGCCGGCCGGCTGACCGTCGTCGTCGCCTTCGACGAGGACGACCGCCGCGACGGCAACCGGGTGCTCACCACGGTCGTGTCCCCGCGCGTCCGCGGTCGCAGCGTCGGCACCGCTTTGACGCACTACTCGCTGACGCGGGCCCTGGCTGAGGTTGCCGGGGCGCCGGCGCCGGGCAGGGCGGCGTCCGCGACCTCCCTGCGCACCGCGTTCGGGTTGTGAGCGCCGGGTCCGGTCAGCCGGGCAGCCGGTAGCCCGCGAGCTGCCGAGCCTGCGCCACCAGCTGACCGGCGGAGTCCCAGATCTCGCACTCCTCGTCCAGCCAGCCGTCGCGCAGCAGCCTGGCCCGCTGGACCATGCTCAACCAGCCAGGAGCCGGCAGGCCGCGCAGGTGCACCGTCAGCTCCAGCGTCGGCACCCAGCCGAAGATGCCGAGGTCGAAGGTCACCGGCGGCATCGCATCGGCGAACACCAGCAGGTCCAGCGGCGAGGCGTCGGCAGCGTCGTCGCGTCGCACCCAGCCCTGCACGACCGCGTTGCCTGCCGGCCGGCCGGCGGCCCACTGCGCCGTGGACGGGTCCAGCCGCAGGTCTACGTGGTCGAAGTAGCCCACCGTCGTACCCATCGGGGTCACCGACGGGGTGCGCGGGCAGTCCGCCACCGGCGGCAGCACCGGCGGGCGGCCGCCGTCGGTCCAGTAGGGCGCGTCCTCGCCCAGCGAGCCGGCCGACAGCAGCACCTCGACCCGCGAGGCGCCCTGCTGCGCGAGCGAGACCCGCGACTGCGCGACACGGCGCCCCGTGCGCACCCGCGCCACCGCGATCTCGGCCGGGCCGGCATCCGGGGAGGAGACGAAGTGCGCGCTGACCGACAGCGGGTGCGGGTGCTCGGCGTCCAGCGCGGCCGCCACCGCCTCCCGCAGCAGGTACCCCCCGTGCGGCTTGCCGTCGACGGCCCAGCCCGGGTCGAGGTCCAGCATGGTCATGACGGCTCGGGCGCGGCGTCGCGGGACAGGTCCTGCGTGGTGCGTCCGGGCTCCCGGTAGACCGCGAGCTGGCGCGCCTGCAGGACGAGCCGGCCGGCGGAGTCCCAGACGTCGCAGTCCTCCTCCAGGAAGCCGCCGTGCAGCAGCCGCGAGCGCTGGACCACGGCCAGCCACCCGTCGGCGGGGACGCAGCGCAGGTAGGCGGTGAGCTCGACGGTCGGGACCCAGCCGCCGATGCCCAGGTCGAGCGTGACGGGCGGCAGCGCGTCGCACACCGCCAGCAGCAGCAGCGGGTCGACGGCCCGACCGGTCGCCGAACGCACCCAGCCGCCGACGGACATGCTGCCGCCGAAGGTGCCGCTCATCCAGGAGGCGGTGGCCGGGTCCAGCCGGATCTCCAGGTTCTCGGTGATGCCGTTGCGGGGGGTGCCCTCGTGGGCCTCGGTGCGCGGGCACTGCTCGGGCGGTGGCAGCACCGGCGGGCGGGCGTCGGTGCGGTAGGGCTCGCTGTCGGGCGGCGGCAGGGTCCCGGCGGTGACGGTCACGTCCAGCTTGACCCGGTCCTGCTGACTCAGGCGGGCATGGACGGTGCCGACGGTGCGGCCCTCGCGCAGCGGCTCGCACCGCAGCGTGGCGGGGCCGATCCGCGGCGAGGACAGATAGTGGGCACTCACCGCGAGCGGGTGCGGGTGCCCGGTGTGCTGCAGCGCCGCGGTCGTCAGGGTCTCCAGCAGCCAGCCGCCGTGCAGCACGCCGCGTCCGTAGGCCCAGGAGTCGGTCAGCGCGAGCTCGCTGCTCGTAGGGGCGGGGAGCGGCGGTGCGGGCATGTCCGCGAACCTAACCGGCAGCAGGCCGCTCCCTAGACTGCGGGGTGTGACCGATGCCAGCCCTGCACCTGCCCGCATGCCCGACAAGCCCACCCTGGAGGGTCTGGAGCAGCGCTGGGACCAGGCCTGGACCGCGCAGGGCACCTACGCCTTCGACCGCACGGCCGAGCGCGCGCAGGTGTTCAGCATCGACACCCCGCCGCCGACCGTCTCCGGCAGCCTGCACATGGGATCGGTGTTCGGCTACGTCCAGACCGACAGCCTCGCCCGCTACCAGCGCATGCGCGGCAAGGCCGTCTTCTATCCGATGGGCTGGGACGACAACGGGCTGCCGACCGAACGGCGGGTCGAGAACCACTACGGCGTGCGCTGCGACCCGTCACTGACCTACGACCCGGCCTTCACACCGCCGGAGAAGGTCGACGCCAAGACGCGGGTGTCGTGCTCGCGGCCCAACTTCGTCGAGCTGTGCCTGGAGCTCACGGGGGCCGACGAGAAGGTGTTCGAGGACGTCTGGCGCCGCGTCGGGCTGAGCGTCGACTGGGCGCTGACCTACGCCACCATCGGCAAGCCGAGCCAGCGCACCAGCCAGCGGATGTTCCTGCGCAACCTGGCGCGTGGTGAGGCCTACGCCACCGAGGCGCCGACGCTGTGGGACGTCACGTTCCAGACTGCGGTGGCGCAGGCCGAGCTCGAGGACCGCGAGCAGCCCGGCGCCTACCACCGCTACCCGTTCACCAGCACCGTCGACGGCGCGAAGGTGTTCATCGAGACGACCCGCCCCGAGCTGCTGCCGGCCTGCGTGGCCCTGGTCGCGCACCCCGACGACGAGCGCTACCAGCCGCTGTTCGGCACGACCGTGACCAGCCCGCTGTTCGGCGTCGAGGTGCCGGTGCACGCGCACGAGCTGGCAGTGCCGGACAAGGGCTCCGGCATCGCGATGATCTGCACCTTCGGCGACACCACCGACGTCACCTGGTGGCGCGAGCTGGACCTACCGGTGCGCAACATCCTGGAGCGCAACGGCCGGCTGCGCGCTGACGCCCCCGACGGGATCACCTCTGACGCCGGCCTCGCGGCCTACGCAGAGCTGGCCGGCAAGACCGTCAAGCAGGCGCAGGTGCGGATCGTCGAGCTGCTGCGCGAGGCGGACGAGCTCGACGGCGAGCCGCGGCCGATCACGCACCCGGTGAAGTTCTACGAGAAGGGCGACCGGCCGCTGGAGGTCGTCACCAGCCGGCAGTGGTACCTGCGCAACGGCGGCCGGGACGTCGACCTGCGCGGAGAGCTGCTCTCGCGCGGCGCGGCCCTGGACTGGCACCCGGCGTGGATGCAGTCACGCTACGACTCGTGGGTCGAGGGCCTGAACGGCGACTGGCTGATCAGCCGGCAGCGCTTCTTCGGGGTGCCGTTCCCGCTCTGGTACCCGGTGAGCGAGGCCGGCTCGGTCGACTACACGCGTCCGATCGTGCCCGCCGAGGCGAGCCTGCCCGTCGACCCGTCCTCGGACGTGCCACCCGGCTTCACCGCTGAGCAGCGCGGCGTGCCAGGGGGATTCGTGGGTGATCCTGACATCATGGACACCTGGGCGACCTCGTCGCTGACACCGCAGATCGCCTGCGGCTGGGCGGACGACCCCGACCTGTTCGCCCGCACCTTCCCGATGGACCTGCGGCCGCAGGGCCCGGAGATCATCCGCACCTGGCTGTTCTCCACCGTGGTGCGCGCCCACCTGGAGCACGGTGAGCTGCCGTGGTCGGACACGTCCATCAACGGCTGGATCCTGGACCCGGACCGCAAGAAGATGAGCAAGTCCAAGGGCAACGTCGTCACGCCCACCGACGTGCTCCAGACCCACGGCAGCGACGCCGTCCGCTACTGGGCCTGCGCCGCCCGTCCCGGCACGGACACCGCGCTGGACGAGGGGCAGATGAAGGTCGGGCGGCGGCTGGCCGTCAAGCTGCTCAACGCCAGCAAGTTCGCCCTCGGCTTCCCACAGGCCGCGCCGGGCCCGGTGAGCGAGGCGGTCGACCGGGCCCTGCTGGCGCGGCTCGCGGTCGTCGTCGACGAGGCGACCAGGGCGTTCGACGGCTTCGACTACGCCCGCGCGCTGGAGCGCACCGAGAGCTTCTTCTGGCTGTTCTGCGACGACTACATCGAGCTGGTGAAGGGTCGGGCCTACGGCGAGGGCGGAGAGACGCCCGAGCAGACGGCGAGCGCCTGCCGCACCCTGCGGATCGCGCTGGACACGATGCTGCGGCTGTTCGCGCCGTTCCTGCCGTTCGCGACCGAGGAGGTCTGGTCGTGGTGGCAGGACGGCTCGGTGCACCGCGCGCCGTGGCCGGACGCCGCCGCGCTGCACGAGCAGGCTGCTGTCGACGCCGTCACCCCGGACTGCCTGGAGGTGGCGTCGCAGGTGCTGCAGGTGGTGCGCCGGTCCAAGAGCGAGGCGAAGGTGTCGATGCGCACGCCCGTCACGACGTTGACCCTGACGGCGCCGACGACCACGCAGGCGCTGTTCGACGCGGTGGAGGCCGACCTGCGCAACGCAGGCGTCGTGCAGGGCGTCGAGCGGGCCGACGGTGCGTTCGCCGTCGCGACGGTGCTCGGCGAGGCGCCCCCCAAGGTCGCCCGGACGTGACGCTCCAGCGCGTGCTGGCCGAGCTCGCCAGCCGCTATCCGGCCGAGGACGCGATGGTCCCCGACCTGGACCGGATCCGGCTGCTGACCGAGCTGCTGGGCGACCCGCAGAAGGCCTACCCCTCGATCCACCTCACCGGTACCAACGGCAAGAGCAGCACCGCCCGCATGATCGACGCGCTGCTGCAGGGGTTCGGCCTGCGCCCCGGGCGCTACACCAGCCCGCACCTGGACTCGGTCACCGAGCGCATCACCATCGACGGCCAGCCGCTGACCGAGGAGCGCTTCGTCGAGGTCTTCGACGAGATCACCCCGTTCGTCGAGCTCGTCGACGCCCGCGGGCCGCACCGCACCACCTTCTTCGAGCTGCTCACGGGCATGGCCTTCGCCGCCTTCGCCGACGCGCCGGTCGACGTCGCCGTGCTGGAGGTCGGGCTGGGCGGCGCCTGGGACGCGACCAACGTCGTCCAGGCCTCGACAGCCGTCGTGCTGCCGGTGGGGCTCGACCACGTGCCGCTGCTGGGCACGACGCTGGCCGAGATCGCGGGCGAGAAGTCCGGCATCATCCATCCGGGGGCGACGGTGATCCTCGCCCAGCAGCAGCCGGAGGCGGCCGAGGTGCTGCTGCGCCGCTGCGCCGAGACGGGCGCCACCGTCGCCCGCGAGGGGCTCGAGTTCGGTGTCGCGGCCCGAGCCACCGCCGTGGGGGGTCAGCTGCTCTCGCTGCAGGGGCTGTCCGGTCGCTACGACGACATCTATCTGCCGCTGCACGGCGCCCACCAGGCGGCCAACGCCGCCGCCGCGCTCGCGGCCGTCGAGGCCTTCCTCGGCGGCGGCGACAAGGGCATGCTCGACGCCGACCTGGTTCGCGAGGGGTTCGCGCGCACCGCCTCGCCCGGGCGGCTGGAGGTCGTCCGGACCAGTCCTACGGTGCTGCTCGACGCCGCCCACAACGCCCACGGCATGGCGGCCACCGTCGCCTCGCTCACCGACGCGTTCGCCTTCACGCACCTCGTCGCCGTCGTCGCGGTGCTGGGGGACAAGGACGCGCTCGCGATGCTGGAGGTGCTGGAGCCGGCTGTCGCGTCGATCGTCGTGACGCAGAACGGTTCGCCGCGCGCGATGCCCGTGGAGCACCTGCACGACCTCGCGCTGGACGTCTTCGGCGAGGACCGCGTCCGGCTGGAGGACACGCTGGACGACGCGCTCTCGACCGCGGTCGCGATGGCCGACGAGGAGTCGGCCTACGGGGGAGCGGGGGTGCTGGTCACCGGCTCGGTGGTGACGGTCGGCGAGGCCCGCACCCTGCTGCGCCGCGGCTGAGCGAGGCCGCGTGCCCCCGGTAGCCTTCCCCGCGCGTCACGGCCTGCGTGACCACCCCCGAAGCCTCTAGGAGAACCCCGTGCAGCGCACCCTCGTCCTCGTCAAGCCTGACGGCGTCCGCCGTGGCCTCGCCGGCGAGGTCCTCGCGCGGCTGGAGCGCAAGGGCCTGGGCCTGGTCGCGATGGAGCTCCGCACGCTGGACCGCGCGACCGCCGAGGAGCACTACGGCGAGCACAAGGAGCGGCCCTTCTTCGGCGAGCTCGTCGAGTTCATCACCGGTGGACCGCTGGTGGCGCTGGTCGTCGAGGGACCGAACGCCGTCGCGGGCACCCGTCGCCTGATGGGCGTCACGAACCCCGTCGAGGCCACGCCGGGTTCGATCCGCGGCGACTACGCCCTGGAGATCGGCGAGAACCTCGTCCACGGCTCGGACTCGCCGGAGTCGGCCGCTCGCGAGATCGGGATCTTCTTCCCCGAGCTGTAGCCCACGTGCCGCTGCTGCTGCGACCCGCCGGACGGGTCCAGCAGCGGCAGTCCGGGCACTGCGCCACCGTCCGCGCTGCCCGCCCCTGCGTGCGCACGTAGCCTTGCCCCATGCCTGTCGAGAGCCTGTTCCCCCGGCTGGAGCCGCTGCTGCCCACGGTGTCCAAGCCGATCCAGTACGTCGGCGGCGAGCTGAACTCGCAGGTCAAGGACTGGGACGGCGGCCCCGACGACGTCATGGTCCGCTGGGCGCTGATGTACCCCGACGCCTACGAGGTCGGGTTGCCCAACCAGGGCGTGATGATCTTGTACGAGGTGCTCAACGAGCAGCCGGCGACCCTCGCCGAGCGCACCTACGCCGTCTGGCCGGACCTCGCCGGCAAGATGCGCGAACGAGGCATCCCGCAGTTCACCGTCGACGGGCACCGTCCGGTCAGGGACTTCGACGTGCTCGGGATCAGTTTCTCCACCGAGCTCGGCTACACGAACATGCTGGAGGCGCTCGACCTCGCCGGCATCCCGCTGCACGCGAAGGACCGCGACGCCCGCCACCCGATCGTCCTGGCCGGTGGCCATGCCGCCTTCAACCCCGAGCCGATCGCCGACTTCATCGACGCGGCCGTGCTGGGCGACGGCGAGCAGGCTGTGCTGGAGATGACCGCCGTCCTGCGGCAGGCCAAGATCGACGGCGTCGACCGAGAGGAGACGCTGCTGCGGCTGGCCCGCTCGGGCGGCGTCTACGTCCCGCGCTTCTACGACGTCGCGTACCTGCCTGACGGACGCATCGAGCGGGTCGCCCCGAACCGCCCGGACGTGCCGTTCCGCGTGCACAAGCGCACGGTCATGGATCTGGACGAGTGGCCCTATCCCAAGCAGCCGCTCGTTCCGCTGGCCGAGACGGTGCACGAGCGGATGAGCGTGGAGATCTTCCGGGGTTGCACCCGCGGCTGCCGGTTCTGCCAGGCGGGCATGATCACCCGGCCGGTGCGCGAGCGCAGCCTGACCGGCATCGGCGAGATGGTGCAGGCCGGGCTGGCCGCGACCGGCTACGAGGAGGTCGGCCTGCTGAGCCTGTCCAGCGCCGACCACTCCGAGATCGCCGAGGTCGCCAAGGGCCTGGCCGACCGCTACGAGGGCACCCAGACCTCCCTCAGCCTGCCGAGCACCCGCGTCGACGCCTTCAACATCGACCTCGCGCAGGAGCTGTCGCGCAACGGGCGACGCTCCGGGCTCACCTTCGCCCCCGAAGGCGGCAGCGAGCGGCTGCGCAACGTCATCAACAAGATGGTGAGCAAGCAGGACCTCGTCGACACGGTGACCGCCGCCTACTCCGCCGGCTGGCGTCAGGTGAAGCTGTACTTCATGGTCGGCCTGCCGACCGAGACCGACGAGGACGTGCTCGAGATCGCCGAGATGGCGCGCGACGTCATCCGCGCCGGCCGTTCGGTCACGGGCACGCGCGACGTGCGGTGCACGGTGAGCATCGGCGGTTTCGTGCCCAAGGCGCACACGCCCTTCCAGTGGGCCGGCCAGCTCGACCACGAGAGCACCGACCGCCGCCTGAAGCTGCTCCGCAACGCCATCAACGACGACCGCAGCACCGCCAAGGCCATCGGGTACCGCTACCACGACGGCAAGCCCGGCATCGTCGAAGGCCTGCTCAGCCGAGGGGACCGCCGCATCGGCGCGGTGCTGGAACAGGTGTGGCGCGACGGTGGGAAGTTCGACGGTTGGAGCGAGCACTTCTCCTACGACCGCTGGATGGGCGCTGCCGAGCAGGTCGGCATCGACGTCGGTTGGTACACCACCCGCGAGCGCGAGGAGAACGAGGTCCTGCCCTGGGACCACCTGGACTCCGGGCTGGACAAGGAGTGGCTCTGGTCGGACTGGCAGGACGCGCTGGCCGAGCAGGACCTGGACGACTGCCGCTGGATCCCGTGCTTCGACTGCGGCGTCTGCCCGCAGATGGGCACCGACATCCAGATCGGTCCCACCGGCCGCACGCTGCTGCCGCTGACCGTCGTCGCGAACCCGCTGGCCGCCGTCGGCCCGGCCTAGGTGGCGCGCAAGACGCCGGACGGTCCGCCGCCGCCCCCGCCCGTCCAGAAGCTGCGGCTGCGCTACACCAAGCGGGGGCGGCTGCGCTTCACCAGCCACCGCGACATCGCGCGGGCGTTCGAACGGGCGCTGCGCCGGGCCCAGGTGCCGATGGCCTACAGCGCCGGCTTCTCGCCGCACCCGAAGATCAGCTGGGTGGGGGCAGCGCCGACCGGGGTGGCGAGCGAGGCCGAGTACGTCGAGATCTCGGTCGCGCAGCGGGTCGACCTCGAGCTGCTGCGCCGGGCGCTGGACGAGAGCCTGCCGGCAGGGATCGACGTCGTCGAGGTGGTGGAGGCGCCCGTCGGCACGTCGCTGCCGGACCGCGTGCAGGCCAGCCGGTGGGGCATCCGGCTGCCCGGGGTCGAGCTCGCCGAGCTGGAGGCGGCCGTCACGGCCTTCCTGGCCGCACCCGTCGTCGAGGTGGAGCGGTTGATGAAGACCGGGCTGCGCACGATGGACGCGCGTGCGGCCGTCGTCTCGATGTCCGCGGCCGCTCCGACCTCTACGCGCGCGTCTTTCACCGGCAGTGACCAGGCGTGTGCGACACTGCACGTGGTCGTACGACACGTGACGCCTGCCGTCCGACCCGACGACGTTCTGTCCGGACTCAGGTCTGTGGCCGACCTCGTACCGCCGGTGCCTGCAGAGGCAACCCGGTACGCGCAGGGGCCGCTCACCGAGGACGGCGAGGTCGGCGACCCGCTCGCACCCGATCGGCCGGACACCCCGGCTGCCGGGGAAACGCAGGTGGATGCCGAGCTCGAGACCGCCGCCGGCGCACCGACCACGATCTGACCGGCCTCGCCGGACGGGCCCGCGGCAGGAGCGCACCACAGACTTCTCCGACGTCGGCCACCCCCGGCCGGCACCGGATTCCCGCCCACCCTGGTCGATGCCACCGCGTCAGGCGCCGACCGGACCGGAGACACGGTGCTCGACGAGCCCACCAGCACGACCCCTGACTCGACCCCCTCGAACGACACGGCGCCCGACGGTGCCGCCGAGCCGGTCAAGGCTCCCCGACGTCGCCGCGCCACCAAGGCCGCCGCGCCCGCCGGCCCCGCGCAGGACGACACCGCGCCGGCGACCGGGAGGCCGGCCGCTTCCCCGGACGCGCCCGCCGAGGTGCAGGACGTGGCGTCCACGACCGGCTCGCAGGCGCAGGACGGCGAGGCCCCGGCACCCGCCAAGCGGGTCCGCAAGGCCCCCGCCAAGAAGGCTGCGGCTCCCCGCAAGCGGACCGCGAAGGCAGCGGCCGAGGCCGACCCGGACGCCGCGCCGGCGAACGAGACGGACGAGTCGACGACGGAGCCGGTCACCGGTGCGGCCGTCCCGAGCGGCGAGGACGTCCCGCTGACCGAGGAGGAGCTCGCCGCCCAGGCCGCCCTGCTCGAGGCCGCAGGGCTCTCCGCCGACCCGGCTGCTGAGCTGCCGACCCCGGCGACCGCCGACGACGCCGTGCCGGAGAAGGCCAAGCGCACCCGCAGCCGCCGCACGGCAGCCGTCACCTTCCAGGCGCCGGAGCAGGTCGAGCTCCCGGCCGCCCCCTCGTCAGAGCAGTCCGAGGACCCCGACGAGCCGGCCGCTCCGAAGCGTCGACGGCGGGCCGGTACGTCCGGTGTCGTCTCGCCGGCCGACCTCGTCCCGCAGCTGCTCGAGCCGGCGGTGAGCGACGACGACGTCGCCCCGCAGGACCGTGGCCCGTCCGACGACGAGGACGACGACGATCGTCCGCGCCGGCGCCGCCGTGGCCGTCGTGGCCGCGGACCGCGTCGCCCCGAGGACGAGAACGAGAACGGCAACGGCGACGAGGACGCCACCGCGACCCCCGGCGACGCCCCCTCTGCCGACGCCCCCGCCACCGACGCCTCCGCCACCGATGCTGAGGGCGCCGACGCCGAGGACGGCGACGACGAGGGCGGCACCCGCCGGCGCCGACGTCGCCGTCGCGGTGGCTCCGGGGGCGGCGGCGAGACCGCCACCGAGGAGCGCGAGGCTCCGGCCGCTCGCGAGCGCGCCCCGCGCCAGCGCAGCGGTGCCACCAGTGCCGACGACGACGGCGTGCGCGGCATCAGCGGCTCCACCCGGATGGCCGCCAAGCGCGTGCGACGCCAGGAGGGCCGCGACTCCGGGCGCAAGCGCCAGCCGGTGCTGAGCGAGGCCGAGTTCCTGGCCCGCCGCGAGGCCGTCGACCGCACGATGGTCGTCCGGCAGAAGGGCGACCGCACGCAGATCGCCGTGCTCGAGGACGGCGTCCTGGTCGAGCACTACGTCACCAAGGCCAGCGCGCAGGCCTACGCCGGCAACGTCTATCTCGGTCGCGTGCAGAACGTGCTGCCGAGCATGGAGGCGGCGTTCGTCGACATCGGCAAGAGCCGCAACGCGGTGCTCTACGCCGGCGAGGTCAACTACAACGCCTCCGTCGGCGGACGCTCGCGCAGCATCGAGTCGGTGCTCAAGGGCGGCCAGGAGGTGCTGGTCCAGGTCAGCAAGGACCCGATCGGCCACAAGGGCGCGCGCCTGACCGGTCAGGTCAGCCTGCCCGGTCGCTATCTCGTCTACGTGCCCGAGGGTTCGATGACGGGCATCAGCCGCAAGCTGCCCGACACCGAGCGCGACCGCCTGAAGAAGATTCTCAAGAAGGTCGTCCCGGACGACGCCGGAGTCATCATCCGCACGGCCGCCGAGGGCGCGTCCGAGGAAGAGATCGCCGGTGACGTGCGCCGGCTGCAGGCGCAGTGGGAGGTCATCCAGACCAAGGCCGCCAAGGGCGGCGCGCCGGCCCTCCTGCAGGCCGAGCCGGACCTGGTCGTCCGCGTCGTGCGCGACGTGTTCAACGAGGACTTCACGACGTTGCTGGTCCAGGGCGACAGCGAGTGGGACACCATCCGCGAGTACGTCGAGTTCGTCGCCCCCGACCTCGCGCCCCGGCTGAAGCGGCACACCTCCGACAAGGACGTGTTCGCCGAGCACCGCATCGACGAGCAGCTGCTCAAGGCGCTGGACCGCAAGGTCTACCTGCCCTCGGGCGGCTCGCTGGTGATCGACCGCACCGAGGCGATGGTTGTCATCGACGTCAACACCGGCAAGTACGTCGGCAAGGGCGGCAACCTCGAGGAGACGGTCACCCGCAACAACCTCGAGGCGGCGGAGGAGATCGCCCGCCAGCTGCGGCTGCGCGACGTCGGCGGGATCATCGTCGTCGACTTCATCGACATGGTGCTGGAGAGCAACCGCGACCTCGTGGTCCGTCGGCTCGTGGAGTGCCTCGGACGCGACCGCACCAAGCACCAGGTCGCCGAGGTGACCTCGCTCGGGCTCGTCCAGATGACCCGCAAGCGCGTGGGTCAGGGCCTGCTCGAGGCCTTCAGCGAGCCGTGCGAGGCGTGCAACGGTCGCGGGGTCCACGTGCACAGCGAGCCGGTGGACGAGCGGCGCGGCGGCGAGGGTCGCGGCGCGGACGGACGTGGCGGGGAGGCCCGAGGCGGACGCGGCGGCGAACGGGGCGAGGACGAGCCGCGCCGCGAGCGCGCGGCGAAGCCCCGCGTGTCCAAGCCGCTGCCCGCAGACGCCCCCAAGCCCGGCGCCGGCATCTCGGCCAAGGCCGAGGCGGAGGCGGCCGCCGCCGACGGTGCCGCCGGCGTGAGCGAGGCAGGCCCCGGCGACGCGACCCAGGACGACGGCGAGCAGTCGCCCGCCCCCCGGCGACGACGCAGGGGCGGGCGCGGGAGCGGCGCCGCGACCGTCGCCGCCTCCGACGAGCTCGCCGAGCTGCTGGCCGACAGCGCTGCTGCCGCCACGCTCCCGGGGCTACCGAGCCAGGCTGCGGCCGTGAGCGCCGCGACGGCCCCGCCCGCGCCGGGCGACGACCCCGACGCCGGCGTGTCCGCTCCGGAGAACGAACTCGCCTCCGGCGCTGTCTCCTCCGACGTCGCTGCCCCCGGCGAGGCTGCCTCCGTCGAGGTCGCCGCCACCGAGGCTGCCTCCGTCGAGGACGCCGCCACCGAGCCGCGCACGGACGCCGTCGGCGGCTCGGTCGACAGCTCCGTCAACAGCTCCGACGACGACGACCCGGCCGCGGCGCCGGCGTCCTCCCCGGTCGACGAGCCGCAGGAGGCCGCTCCCAAGCGCCGCCGCCGGGCGACCAGCCGTCCCGCCGGCCCGCCCGCCTGACGCAGCAGGGTCGTCCCGGTCGCGCGAGCGGCCGGGACGCGCTCCTGTAGGCTGTGGCCACGCGTGCTCGCACGCGCCCTGAACCGCGCCCACCCCTGACCCGCGCCCACCGGCTGCGGCAGGCACCGCTCGGACATCTCCCACGCAGCACCCCTGGACAGGAGCTCAACCGTGTACGCCATCGTCAAGACCGGCGGCAAGCAGTACAAGGTCGCCGTCGGCGATGTCGTGCAGGTCGAGAAGGTCACCGGCGGTCCGGGCGACGCCGTCGTGCTGCCCGCGCTGCTGGTCGTCGACGGCGCCGAGGTCACCTCCGACGCCGCGGCGCTCGCGGCCGTGACGGTGACCGGTGAGGTCGTCGCCCACACCAAGGGCCCGAAGATCAACATCATGAAGTACAAGAACAAGACCGGCTACAAGCGTCGCCTCGGCCACCGCCAGAAGCACACGCAGGTCCGTGTCACCGCCATCGAGACCGGCGCCACCGCCGGCTCCGCGAAGTAGGAGGACCCGCCATGGCCCACAAGAAGGGCGCGAGCTCCTCGCGCAACGGTCGCGACTCCAACGCCCAGTACCTCGGCGTCAAGCGCTTCGGCGGTCAGGTCGTCAAGGCCGGCGAGATCATCGTCCGCCAGCGCGGCACCCACTTCCACCCCGGTGACGGCGTGGGTCGGGGCGGCGACGACACCCTGTTCGCGCTCGAGCCCGGCGCCGTGCTGTTCGGCAAGAAGCGCGGCCGCAAGACCGTGAACATCGCCCCGGTCGGCTGACCAGGCACACCCCACCGAGACACCCAGAAGCGTTCCTGGAGGGCGGGCCGGCTTGCCGGACCCGCCCTCCAGGCTTTTCCAGGAAGCAGGATCGCTCCGATGGCCACCTTCGTCGACCGCGCCGTGCTGCACGTCGCTGCCGGCGACGGCGGAAACGGCTGCTCCAGCGTCCGCCGTGAGAAGTTCAAGCCGCTGGCCGGCCCCGACGGCGCCGACGGCGGCGACGGCGGCGACGTCACGCTGGTGGTCCGCTCGCACACCACGACGCTGCTCGACTACCACTACCACCCGCACCAGAAGGCGACCTCGGGCAAGCAGGGCCAGGGCTCGATGCGCACCGGGGCCAAGGGCACGAGCATCGAGGTGCCGGTGCCCAACGGCACGGTCGTCTACGACACCGAGGGCAACCAGCTCGCCGACCTGATCGGCGAGGGCACGCGCTTCGTCGCCGCGCGCGGTGGCAAGGGTGGGCTCGGCAACGCCTCGCTCGCCAGCCCCAAGCGGATCGCACCCGGCTTCGCCCTGTTCGGCGAGCCGGGCGAGAGCGGCGACGTCGTCCTGGAGCTCAAGAGCGTCGCGGACGTGGCGCTGGTGGGCTTCCCGAGCGCGGGCAAGTCCAGCCTCATCGCGGCCCTGTCGGCAGCCCGTCCCAAGATCGCCGACTACCCGTTCACGACGCTGGTGCCGAACCTGGGCGTGGTCGAGGCCGGGGGCGTCACCTTCACCGTCGCCGACGTCCCGGGCCTGATCCCCGGCGCGTCGCAGGGCAAGGGGTTGGGCCTTGAGTTCCTGCGCCACGTCGAGCGGTGCGCGGTGCTCGTCCACGTGCTGGACTGCGCGACGCTGGAGCCCGACCGCGACCCGCTCAGCGACCTCGAGGTGCTCGAGGCCGAGCTGCAGCTCTACAAGGACGACGTCGCGCGGCTGACCCAGCGCCCGCGCCTGGTCGTGCTCAACAAGGTCGACGTGCCGGAGGCGCGCGAGCTGGCCGAGCTGGTCACTCCCGACCTGCAGGAGCGCGGCTACACGGTGTTCTCGCTGTCGGCGGCCAGCCACGAGGGGTTGCAGGCCGTCGCCTACGCCATGGCGCAGCAGGTCAAGGCCGACCGCGACGCGCAGCCGCTCGAGGAGGCGTCGCGGATCGTGCTGCGCCCCAAGGCGGTCGACGACCTCGGCTTCACCGTCCGGCCCATCCACGACGACGAGGGCCAGCCGGCGTTCCTGGTGCGCGGTCACAAGCCCGAGCGCTGGATCCTGCAGACCGACTTCCACAACGAGGAGGCCATCGGCTATCTCGCCGACCGGTTGGCCCGCCTCGGTGTGGAGAAGGCGCTGGCCGACGCGGGCGCCCAGCCCGGCGCCACCGTCACGATCGGCGACGTCAGCTTCGACTGGCAGCCCACCGAGCTCGAGCAGTTCTCCTCCGGGCTGCGCGGCCAGGACGCCCGCCTGGAGGACAAGAGCCGCGCCGGCGCCGACGAACGACGCCTGCAGAAGGACCTGCGCCGCGCCGAGCGGATGGGGCTGGACCGCGAGGCCCTGCTGCGCAAGATGGAGGACGTCCGCAAGCTGGAGGACGTCACCAAGCCCGACGACATCCGCAAGGTGCAGCACGTCCCCGCACCGAAGGCGCCACCGCTCCAGGACGGCTCGGAGTGACGGGGCCCGCGTAGTGGACGAGGTGAGCCGCGCAGCGGTCGCGGACGCCCGGCGGCTGGTGGTGAAGGTCGGCTCCTCTTCGCTGACCACAGCCGCCGGCGGGCTGGACCCGCAACGGCTGGACGCTCTCGTCGATGCGCTCGCGACCCGCCAGGGACAGCTGGTCCTGGTGTCCTCCGGCGCGATCGCCGCCGGCCTCGCGCCGCTGGGGCTGGTGCGACGGCCGCGCGACCTGGCCACCCAGCAGGCCGCGGCCTCGGTCGGCCAGATGCTGCTCGTGCAGCGGTACGCCTCGGCCTTCGGCCGGCACGGGCGCACCGTCGGGCAGGTGCTGCTGACCGCCGACGACGTCGTCCGCCGCTCGCACTACCGCAACGCCCAGACGACGCTGGACCGGTTGCTGGCCCTCGGGGTCGTGCCGGTCGTCAACGAGAACGACGCCGTGGCGACCGACGAGATCCGGTTCGGGGACAACGACCGGCTCGCGGCGCTCGTCGCCCACCTCGTGCGCGCCGACGCCCTGGTGCTGCTGTCCGACGTCGACGGGCTCTACGACGGCGACCCGTCCCTGCCCGGATCACGGCTGGTCCCGACGGTGACCGGACGGCAGGATCTCGTGGGGATCGCCGTCGGCGGCACCGGCCGGGCCGGGCTCGGCAGCGGTGGCATGGCCAGCAAGGTCGAGGCTGCGGCCCTGGCCACGCGGGCCGGGGTGCCGGTGCTGCTCACCGCCACCGCCCACGTCGCCGCCGGGCTCGCCGGACGAGGCGGCACCGTGTTCACCCCCACCGGCACCCGCTCGTCCGGGCGGCTGCTGTGGCTGGCGCACGCCTCGACCCCGGTCGGCCGGCTGGTGCTGGACGACGGCGCCGTCCGGGCGGTCTGCGAGCGTCGCAGCTCGCTGCTGCCGGCGGGGGTGGTCGCGGTCGAGGGCGAGTTCTCCGCAGGAGATCCCGTCGAGCTGGTCGGCACCGACGGGGTCGCGGTCGCGCGCGGGCTGGTGGCCTACGACGCGGGCGAGCTGCCGGCGCTGCTGGGCCGCTCCACCCGCGAGCTGGGCCTGCGCGAGGTCGTGCACCGCGACGACCTCGTCGTGCTCTGACCCCTGCGCGCGCAGGGCCGGGATCGTCTCGGGACCGTCGTAGATCTGACCAGGAACCGAAACGCTGCGGAAACATCCGCTGGGCAGGCTTCCCGCCATGCTGCTGGAGCAGGTCCGCGACGGGCTGGGGGTGGGCGTCGCCCTGCTCGGCACCGGTGCCGGCACCGGCACCGACACCGGCACCGGGCCGGACCGGACGACGGTCCGGGCCGAGGAGGGCGCATGACCAGCGAGCGCCGCTCCGCCGGGCCGCTGCTGCTCGCCGCGGACGCACCCGTCCGGTACCGGCTCCGCCAGTCGTTCCGCTACGACTACGACCGTCCGGTCCGCGACCTGCTGCACCGCCTCGTCGTCGTGCCGCCGACCCAGCACGGCGACCAGCGGCTGATGCTCGGCGCGATCGAGGTCAGCGACCCGCGGGCCTCGCTGACCTGGCACACCGACGTCGACGGCAACCGGCACTGCACGGTGCGCCTGGCAGCCGTCCCGGCGTCGCTGGAGATGCTGGTGAACGTCGCCGTCGAGCGCAGCGGCAGCGCAGCGCCCGGCTCGGCCGGGCTGCTCACCGACCCTCGGCTGCTCGCGGCGAGCGTCCTCACGCGTCCGGACCGGGCGCTGCGGACGATCGCCGCCCGCTACCGCGGCCAGGACCCGCTGGAGGCGGCCGACGAGGTCTGCGCGCTGGTGCGCGACCGCATCCGCTACCGCCTCGGGGCCACGACGGTCAGCACGACGGCGGCGCAGGCGCTGGCGCTCGGTGAGGGCGTCTGCCAGGACCAGGCGCACGTCATGCTGTCGATCCTGCGCACGACCGGCATCGCCTGCCGCTACGTCTCCGGGCACCTGGTCGGCCAGGGCGGCACGCACGCCTGGGTCGAGGTGCTGGTCCCCGCGGCGGGTGGCGCCCGCGTCGTCGCCTTCGACCCGACGCACGCGCGGCGCGCCGACCGTCGCTACGTCACCGTCGCGGTCGGACGCGACTACCGCGACGTGCCGCCCACCTCCGGCTGGTTCACCGGCCCCGGCCGCGGGACGCTGACCAGCGAGCGCCGTCTGACCTGCGACGCGCAGGCTCCCGAGCTGCGCCTCACCGTCGACTGATCAGCCGCAGCGCACCGGCTCACCGGGCGGCACCGGGCCCGGCAACGACGCCGTCCCGGCAGCGGTGAGCACGCCGCCGGCCAGGTCGAAACGGTCGACCCGGCTCGAGGTGCCGGGGGTCCCGGGCGCAGGGGTCAGGTCCGAACCGCCGGACGGCAGCGGGCTGGTCGCCGCGGCCGTCGTGAACAGCTCGAGCCGCGGGGCGGTCGTGCACACCAGGGCCGAGCCGGCGCCGACCGGGTAGCTCCAGGGCGACCCGGCCAGGGTCACCGGCAGGAGGCGGCAGCCGTCCAGCCGGAACAGGCCGCCGGCGCCGGTACCGGTGCCGGCGAACACCTCGGCGCGCCCGTCGCCGTCGACGTCGGCCGCCAGGATCGGCAGGCCGGCGAACACCGGCTCGGGCGCGAAGTTCTGGCCGTCGGCCAGCCACGCCTGGGTGACGCGGGCGCCGTCGACCAGCCAGGAGACGACCTCGTCGCTGCGGCCGTCCCCGTCCAGGTCGGCCTGCAGGCGCTCCTCCTGGCTGCCGTCCGGCGGCTGGTTGCGCGCGGCCGCGCAGGGGTCGGCCGGCGACGGCGAGCCCTGGGCGGAGCCGGCAGGGGTGGAGGTGCAGGCGCTGAGGGTCAGCAGCGCGGCGAGCAGGGCGACGGACTTCACCGCGCCATCCTCGCAGGGCTGCCTACGATCAGGTGATGAGCGTTGTCGAGGTGGCGAAGCGGGCCCGGGTGGCGGCGGCCGGGCTGGCGCCGCTGTCGACGGCGGCCAAGGACGCCGCGCTGCGGGCGATGGCCGACGCGCTCGTCGCCGAGCAGGACC
Organism: uncultured Actinomycetes bacterium; assembly: GCA_963784675.1. Taxonomy (GTDB): domain Bacteria; phylum Actinomycetota; class Actinomycetes; order Mycobacteriales; family SCTD01; genus SCTD01. Next base: position 114,545 of record CAWASE010000023.1, on the reverse strand, counting down.
GCATCCTGGCCGCCAACGCCGAGGACGTCGACGCCGGGCGCGAGGCGGGGACGACACAGGCGATGCTGGACCGGCTGACCCTCACCCCGGCCCGCGTCCGGGCGATGGCCGACGGGTTGCGGCACGTCGCGACGCTGCCGGACCCGGTCGGGGAGGTGGTCCGCGGGTCGTCGCTGCCGAACGGGCTCGAGCTGCGGCAGGTGCGGGTGCCGCTCGGCGTCGTGGGGATCGTCTACGAGGCCCGGCCGAACGTCACCGCCGACGCCGCTGGGCTGTGCCTGAAGAGCGGCAACGCGGTGCTGCTGCGGGGCTCGGCCAGCGCCTACCGCTCCAACACGGTGCTGGTGCAGGTGCTGGCGGCGGCGGCCACCGCCACCGGCATGCCGGCCGACAGCATCCAGCTGGTGCCGGGCACCGACCGCTCCAGCGTCAAGGAGCTGATGCAGGCGCGCGGTCTGGTCGACGTGCTCATCCCGCGCGGGGGGGCCGGGCTCATCCAGGCGGTCGTCAGCGAGTCGCTGGTGCCGGTGATCGAGACCGGCGTCGGCAACTGCACGGTCTACGTCGACGAGAGCGCCGACCTGGCCATGGCCGTCGACATCATCCTCAACGCCAAGACCCACCGACCGAGCGTCTGCAACGCCGCCGAGACGCTGCTCGTGCACGCCGCGGTTGCGCCGGCCTTCCTGCCGCTGGCGGTCGCCGCCCTGCACGAGGCCGGGGTGACGCTGCACGTCGACTCCCGGGCCGCCGCCTACGACGGCACGGCGCCGGCCGCCACCGACGACGACTGGGCGGCGGAGTACCTGTCGCTGGACCTCGCCGTCGGCGTCGTCGACTCGCTGGCGGACGCCGTCGCGCACATCCGGCGCTGGGGCAGCGGGCACACCGAGGCCATCGTGACCCGCGACCTGGCGGCCTCGCGCCAGTTCATCCGCTCGCTCGACAGCGCCGCGATCATGGTCAACGCCAGCACCCGCTTCACCGACGGCGAGCAGTTCGGCTTCGGCGCCGAGATCGGCATCAGCACCCAGAAGCTGCACGCGCGCGGCCCGATGGGCCTGCCCGAGCTGACCAGCACCACCTACGTGGTCACCGGCGACGGGCATGTCCGGAGCTGAGCCGTTCGGCCGGCCGGCTCGACCGGTCGGCGCGCGGAGAGGTTGATCGTTCTGCTCCGCGCCGGCAGGTCGCGAGGCATGCTGGACCGCATGCTGCGCACGCCCCACCTGGTCCTGGCCGCCCTGCTCGCCTCCGTGCTCGTCCCGCTCGGGCCGGCCGACGCCGCGCAGTACGCCGACACGGCGTCGGTCGAGCGTCGGTCCCCGGCGATCGTCTCCGCGGGCGGCGACACGCTGGACGTCTTCACGCTGGGGGCCCGCAGCGACCTGCAGCAGCAGAGCCGCGACGCGTCCGGGCGCTGGTCGGGCACCCGGTCCCTCGGCGGGACGCTGACGTCCAAGCCGGCGGCGGCGTCGATGAGCCCCGGCCGGCTGGACGTGTTCGCCCGCGGCGGCTCGGGCCAGCTCGTGCAGAAGTACGCGCGGGACGGCAGCTGGTCGGCCTGGACGCACCTCGGCGGCAGCTTCCGGGGGGCGCCGACGGTCGTCTCGTGGGGGTCGCGTCGCCTGGACGTGTTCGTCACGGGCGACGACAGCGCGCTGTGGCACAGGTGGTTCGACGGCAGCCGGTGGTCCGGCTGGGAGCGGCTGGGCGGTTCGCTGGCCTCGGCGCCGTCGGCGGTCGCGATGACCGCTGGCCGGCTCGACGTGTTCGCCCGCGGCAGCGACGGCACCCTGCAGCACACCTACTACCCGGCAGGGGGACGCTGGTCGGGCTGGAACAGCCTGGGTGGCGCGCTGCACTCCGAGCCCGCGGCCGCCAGCACCGCCGACGGCAGCATCGACGTGCTGGTCCGCGGCGACGACGGCCAGCTGCGCCACAACCGCTATCTGCGCGGTCGTGGCTGGTCCGGCTTCGGCACGGTCGCCGGTGCGATGTCGTCCGGCCCGGCCGCGGCGGTCGACGGCGGAGGCGTCGTCGCCGCGGCGCGCGACGCCGCCGGTCGGCTGGTCCTGCGCACGCTGCCTGCCGACGGGACGTGGACGCCCTGGCTCTCCCCGGACACCGTCGGAGCCTTCCGGGGCCTGGGCGCCTGGGTCGACCTGTACGACTACGAGCTGTCCGGCGCGTCGCTGTCCCGCGACGCGGCGCTGGACGACCTGCGCAGCCAGGGGGTGCGCACCGTCTACCTGCAGACCTCGCGGTTCAGCGTCGGCTTCGACCTGGCCTCCCGCGCCGGCGACTGGCTCGATGCCGCGCACGCTCGCGGCCTGCAGGTCGTCGGCTGGTACCTGCCGGGCTACGGCGACATGGGTCGCGACCTGCGCCGCACGCTGGCGATCGCTGACTTCGCCTCAGCCGGCGGCGGGCGCTTCGACGCGGTCGGCGTCGACATCGAGGCGCACACCGGGTGGGGCGCCAGCAACGAGGTGTCCCGGCCGACGATGAACGCGCGCGCGGTCGAGCACCTGCGCTCGGTCCGCGCCCGCACCGACGTCCCGCTCGCCGCGATCACCCCGCAGCCCACCGCCACCGACGGCCGCGGCGAGACGTGGGAGGGCTTCCCGTGGAAGGGCGTGGGGGAGACCTCCGACGTCGTGGTGCCGATGTCCTACTGGCCGAGCAGCTGCCGCGGCGCGTGCGTGCGCGACTACAGCAGCACCAACGCCCGCTACGCCGCGGCCTGGACCGGGCTGCCGGTGCACCTGGCCGGCCGGGGGTACACCAACTCCGGCGGCAGCCCGGTCACCGACACCGACGTCACGGCCTTCGTCGACGGCGCGCTGGACAGCACCTCGGTGGGCGGCAGTCTCTACGACTACGCCTCCACCCGCACGCGCACGTCCTGGTGGCCGCTGCAGCGCCGGCTGAACGCGCTGTCGTAGCCGCGTGCCGCCGGGTGCGATGCTCAGCCGGTGAGCCGGCCGGCAGCGCGCACCGACGAGCAGGTCGTCGGGCTGGGCGCGCTCACCGGAGGCCTGCTCGGCGGCGTGGCCGGCGGGGTGCTGGGACTGTTCGCCTATCCTCCGACGGCCTGGTTCGCGGTGATCGAGCTCGGTGTGCCGGGAGCCGTGCTCGGTGCGCTGTTCGCTCTGGCGGTCGTGGCCCTGCGCCGACGGGCACCGGACCGCCGGCCGCCCTGATCAGGGGCCGGCGAGGTGGCCGACGAGCGCGGCGTAGTCGTCCGGACCGTGGCCGGCGTGCTGCGCGTCCTCGGCGTGCGCCAGGACCGCTCGCGTGACGGCGAGGTCCGCGCCGTCCCCGGCGTCGACCGCCAGGCCGAGATCCTTGATCAGCAGGTCCAGGCTGAACTGGGTGCCGCTGTAGTCACCGGTCTCGACCGCGGCGCGCTTCTGCCCGAGCACCCAGCCGTACATCGCCCCGCCGAGCACGTCCAGCAGCACGGTGCGGTCCAGGCCGAGCTCGGCGCCGAGCCGCAGCGACTCGCCCAGCCCGGCCGCCAGCACCCCGATGCCCTGGTTGACGCACAGCTTGAGCGCGCTGCCCGCGCCGACCTCCCCGACGAGCCGCACCTTCGCCGGATCGCCCCACAGCTCCAGCAGCGGCCGGGCCGCCTGGAAGTCGGGCTCGGCGGCTCCGACCAGCACGCCGAGGGTGCCGTCCGTGGCGGGCTGCAGCGAGCCTGCCACCGGAGCGTCCAGGTACCGCAGGCCCAGCGTCGCTGCGGTGACGGCGAACTCGCGGGCGTCGGACGGCGCGATGGTCGTGCAGTCGATGACCAGCGCGCCGCGGGCGCCGCCGAGCTGGGGCAGCACCTCGCGGACGCTGTCGGGCCCGAACAGCATCAGCACGACCGCGTCGGCTCCGTTGACAGCCTCGGCGACGCTGGCGGCCTCTCGCGCCCCGGCGGCGACGAGGTCGTCGGCCCGCCCGGGCGTGCGGTTCCAGACGGTCAGGTCGTGGTCTGCGGACAGGACGTGGCCGGCCAGTCGGGTGCCCATGCGACCCAGGCCGAGGAAGGCGACTCTCATGCCCAGCCCGTGCCCCGACCAGCCGCGGCGACACCATCGGGCAGAATGAGGTCCGGTCCAACCCCGGGAGAGTTCGTGCTGCAGCCCCAGTTCGCGTCCGCCGCCGACGTGAAGGAGCGGCTGTCCGCCGCCGGCTACCTGACCGACGACGCCATCGCCACCACGGTGTTCCTCGCCGACCGGCTCGGCAAGCCGCTGCTGGTCGAGGGCCCGGCAGGCGTCGGCAAGACCGAGCTCGCCAAGGCCGTCGCCGAGGCCACCGGCTCCGAGCTGATCCGCCTGCAGTGCTACGAGGGCCTGGACGAGGCCCGGGCGCTGTACGAGTGGAACTACAAGAAGCAGCTGCTCCGCATCCAGGCGGCCAGCGACGACGCCGCGTGGGACGAGATCCACGACGACGTCTTCGCCGAGGAGTTCCTGCTCTCGCGCCCGCTGCTGACCGCGATCCGGCGCGAGGACCCGACCGTCCTGCTCATCGACGAGACCGACAAGGCCGACGTCGAGGTCGAGGGCCTGCTGCTGGAGGTGCTGTCGGACTTCCAGATCACCATCCCCGAGCTCGGCACCATCAAGGCCACCCGACGCCCGATCGTCTTCCTGACCTCCAACGCGACGCGCGAGCTGTCCGAGGCGCTCAAGCGTCGCTGTCTCTACCTGCACCTGGACTACCCGAGCGCCGACCGCGAGAAGGCCATCGTGCTGTCGCGCGTGCCCGAGATCGCCGAGCAGCTCGCCGACTCGCTCGTGCGCACCGTGCGCGCCTTGCGCTCGATGGAGCTGAAGAAGTCGCCGTCGATCTCGGAGTCGATCGACTGGGCCCGCACGCTGCTGGCACTAGGGCTCGACACGCTGGACGAGGAGGCCGTCCGCACCACGCTAGGCGTCGTCCTGAAGCACGCGAGCGACCACGACCGGGCCACGGCGCAGCTGAAGCTGAACTGATGAAGGGGGGCCTGGTCGATCGCGAGATCGGCTTCCTGCACGCGCTTCGCGAGGCGGGCCTGAACATCTCGCTGGCCGAGGTCATCGACTCCACGCGGGCGCTCGGCGCCGTCGAGCTGATGGACCGCGAGCAGCTGCGCGCCGCCTACGCCGCGACGGTGCTCAAGCGGCCGAACCATCGCCGAGCCTTCGACACCCTGTTCGACCTGTGGTTCCCGCCGGTCGTGGGCGAGTCGGTGGCCGGCGAGCTGGACGCCGATCCCGCCGACGAGCGTGGTGAGTCTCCCGACGGCGCCCCCGACACCGACGCCCTGCGCGACGCGCTGCGGCAGATCCTGCTCGACGGCGACGAGGAGGCGATGCGCCGCTTCGCGCGCGAGACCGTGCGCGACCTCGGCCGCGCCGACACCGCCCCGGGCCGGCAGTCGTGGTTCTCCTACCGGGTGCTGCGCGGGCTCTCGCCGGAGACGCTGGTGGCGTCGCTGCTGGACAACCTGCTCGCCGGCCAGCAGCGCGGCGGCATGGCTGAGAAGGTCGCCCGGCAGACCGTCAGCGAGCGCATCAAGCAGTTCCAGGAGATGGTCGAGTCCGAGGTGCGGCGGCGGCTGGCCGAGGACCGCGGCCCCGAGGCGCTGGCCAAGACCGCTGTGCAACCGCTGGCCGAGCAGGTCGACTTCCTGCGTGCGAGCCGGAACGACATGGCCGACCTGCGACGGCAGGTGTTCCCGCTGGCCCGCCGGCTCGCGACGCGGCTCACCGCCAAGCGCCGGCTCGGTCGGTCCGGCCGGCTGGACTTCCGTCGCACCGTCCGGGCCTCGCTGGCCACCGGAGGCGTCCCGCTGGTCACCCACCACAAGCCGCACAAGCCGCACAAGCCGGAGCTGGTCGTGCTGTGCGACGTCTCCGGTTCGGTCGCCGGCTTCGCCCACTTCACCCTGATGCTGGCCTATGCGCTGTCGGAGCAGTTCACCAAGGTGCGCTCCTTCGCCTTCATCGACACCTGCGACGAGGTGTCCCGCTTCTTCACCCCGGGCGTCGACGTCGCCGACGCGCTCGCGCGGATGTCGGCCGAGGCGAACCTGGTGTGGTTCGACGGCCACAGCGACTACGGCCACTCCATCGAGGAGTTCGCGGCCAGCTATCCCGATGCCGTCGGCCCGCGCACGTCGCTGCTGATCCTGGGCGACGCGCGCAACAACTATCGCGCCACCGCCGTCCCGGTGCTGCGCTCGCTGGTGGCCCGGGCCCGGCACGCCTACTGGCTCAACCCGGAGCCGTCTGCCTACTGGGGCAGCGGCGACAGCGCCACCGACGCCTACTCCGAGGTTCTGGAGATGGTCGAGGTACGCAACGCCGTGCAGCTCGAAGCGTTCGTCCAGCGCCTGCTCCCGACCTGAGCGAACCGATGCGCGCCCGGGTGCGTCCTAGGGGCGTGGACGACAACGACGCGGACGATGCCGATGCCGATGCCGCCGCCGCCGAGCCGGCAGACCTCGAGGCCTGGCTGGCGCGCGACTACGCCACGGCCTACCGGACGGCCTGCCTGGTGCTGCGTGATCCGCACGAGGCGCAGGATGCCGTGCAGGAGGCGTTCCTGCGGGTCTGGCGCTTCCGCGCCTCGATCCCTGCCGGCGAGGGTCGCAAGGCCTGGCTCTACCGGGTCGTCGTCAACGCCTGCCTGAGCCGGGCCCGCACCCGTACCGCCAAGGCAGGCAGGGACTCCGGACCGGCGGGCCTGGAGGCGCTGCCGGACCTCGCCCCCGATCCCGAGCAGGCTGCGGAGCGCAGCCAGCTCGCCGGTGACGTCAGTGCGGCGCTGGCCGACCTGCCCGAGCACCTGCGGGTGCCGCTGGTGCTCCGCTTCTACGCCGGGTTGAGCGAGAAGGAGATCGCCGTCGCGATCGACCGCCGTCCCGGCACCGTGAAGAGCCGCCTGCACGACGCGAGGCAGCGGCTCGCCCTGGACCCGCGCCTGTCGGCCTGGGTCCGCGACGACGAGCTGGAGAACGCGTGATGGGGACGCTCAACGACGCCGACCTGCGCCACCTGCTGGGAGAGGCCGCCGACGACTACGACGTGCCCGGCGACGGGCCGGCGGACGTGCTCGCTGACGAGCCCTCGCAGCGGGTCCTCGAGCTGCGGAGCCGCCGCCGAGCCCAGCTCCTGGCGGCCGTGTCGGCCGCGGCGGTGCTGCTGGTCGGGGCGAGCCTGTTCGTCGGCAACAGCGACGACCGGGTCGGCCGGCTGGCCGGCGCCGAGCGGGGACCGGCCGGGTCTGCCGGGGGTGCCGAGCCCACGAGCGGGAAGGGCCAGGAGGCATTCGTCGGGGCCCCGGGGGCTGGGGGTTCCACGGGTTCGACCCGGCGGCTGTCGCTGGACAGCGACGCCGTCGCGCTCCCCGTTCCTGTGGCCGCCGCCGCAGGCGGGACGAGCTCGGGCGGCTCGGCAGCGGGTCTCGCGCCCACCTTCAGCGCAGCAGACGGCTTCTCGAGCAGCACCGCAGGGAGCAGCGCCGCCGCGCCGGTGCCCACCGCGCCCCTCGCGGGCGACGGGGTGCGGGTCGTCAAGACCGGTGAGCTGTCGCTGGTCGTCGAGGACGGCCGGGTGAGCCCGACCTTGACCAGCGTGCAGGACCTCGCCGCGCGAGCGGGCGGCTTCGTCCAGTCGCAGACGAGCCAGGAGAGCGGACCGACCCCGTCGGGCAGCATCCTGCTGCGGGTGCCGGTCGCCCGCTTCGAGGACGTCGTGGCGCAGGTCCGGGGGCTGGCCGTCGAGGTGCGCACCTCCACCGCGTCGGGCGCCGACGTCACCGCGCAGTTCACCGACCTGGAGGCGCAGCTCACTACGCTGACGGCGGCACGCGACCGGTTCCTGTCGATCCTGGCCAAGGCCGACAAGATCGGCGACATCCTGGCCGTCCAGCAACGCGTCGACGACGTCACCGGGCAGATCGACCGGCTGCAGGGACAGCGCAAGCTGCTCGCGGACCAGAGCGACAACGCGACGCTGCGGGTCACGGTCACCCAGGCCGACGACCCCACCCTGGTCACCGCTCCCACCGACGAGAACGGCCTTGCCAGAGCGTTCCAGGACGCGTGGACCGGGTTCCGGACCGGCGTCGAGGGCCTGATCCGGCTCTCGGGGCGGGCGGTGCTGCTCCTGCTGCTCGGCGGCGTCGCCGCGGTGGCGGCACGCCAGGTATGGCGGGTGGCGCGGCGTCGCCTGGTCTGAGTCCACGCCTTGGCTAGGCTCGGCCCGGTGGGCAGGCGCATCGGGGTCATGGGCGGCACGTTCGACCCCGTGCACCACGGTCACCTGTCAGCGGCCAACGAGGTCGCCACCCGCTTCGGCCTGGACGAGGTCGTCTTCGTCCCTACCGGCAACCCCTACCAGAAGGCCGGGCGCGGGGTGAGCCCCGCCGAGGAGCGGTACCTGATGACGGTCATCGCGACCGCCAGCAACCCCCGGTTCAGCGTCAGCCGCATCGACGTCGACCGTCCGGGGACCACCTACACGATCGACACCCTGCGCGACCTGCGCTCGGAGTACGGCGACGCAGAGCTGTTCTTCATCACCGGCGCAGACGCGCTCGCGCAGATCCTGTCCTGGCGCTCGGCCGACGACCTGTTCGCCCTCGCGCACTTCGTCGGGGTCAGCCGGCCGGGATATGAACCCGTCGACGTCGCCGTGTTCCCTCCCGGCAGCGTCACGCTGCTGGAGGTGCCGGCGCTCGCGATCTCCTCCAGCGACTGCCGCGCGCGGGTCGGTCGAGGCGACCCCGTCTGGTACCTGGTGCCCGACGGTGTCGTGCAGTACATCGACAAGCGACGCCTCTACCGTGGCAGCACATGACCGATCTGCTGCCGCCCCGCAGGGGCCGGGCCGCGGTGCGCCGCGAGCGCCGCCGTCGCCGTCGTCGTCGCGTCGTCGCCGTGCTGACGGTGCTCGTCCTGCTCGCGGTCGCCTTCGCGGTCTACCTCGCCGTCGATGCCCCTGAGCCGCCCGCTGCCATGCCGTCCAAGGCCCGGACCCAACAGACGCTCGCGCTGCAGATCCAGGGTCCGAACGGCGCCGGCATCGCGAACGCGCTGGTCGCGGAGGACCCCGCCGTAGGCGCCGGCGCCGTCGTCCTGGTGCCACCGCAGGTGCTCGTCAACATCCCCGGCACCGGGTCGGTGCCCTACGGCCGAGCTCTGCTGTCGGGGTCGGCGGAGACGAGCCGCAACGGGCTGTCGGACCTGCTCGGCGTGACCATCGACGCCGGCTGGATCCTGGACCTGCCGACGTTCGCCCAGCTCGTGGACGCTCTCGGCGGGGTCCCGGTCGACGTCGACGTCCAGGTCGTCCAGGGACGCAACGTGGTGCTGTCGCCGGGGCGGCAGAACCTGGACGGTCTGCGCGCCGGCGTCTACCTGTCCTACCTCGCGGCGGGCGAGCCCGAGCAGGCCCGGCTCTCGCGCATCCAGGAGGTGCTGGACGGGGTCGTGAACGTGCTGCCCCGCACGCCGGCCGAGCTGGTCCCCGTCCTGGCAGGGCTGGGGCAGCGGTCCTCGAGCACCCTCACGTCGACCGCCCTGGCTGACCTGCTGCTGCGGCTCGCGAAGGACGACGAGGCGGGCGAGGTGCAGTACGACGTGCTGCCGGTCGTCGACCTGGCGCCGGGCGGCGGCCTGGTGAGCTTCCGGGCCGACGAGACCGCGGTGCGGCAGCTGGTCGACCGCTTCTTCGCCGACTCGGTGCCTCCGGGTGTCCGCGCGGGGAACAACCGCTTCCTGGTGCTGAACGGCGTGGGCACGCCCGGCCTCGGCGAGGCGGTACGCGCGAGGCTGGTGCCGTCCGGGTTCGTCTTCGTCGACGCCCGCAACGCCCCGTCGTTCGGAGTCGCCCAGACGCAGATCCTCGTGCCGCTGGCCACTCCGGAGGCGCAGCAGCTCGGCGAGCGCGTCGCGAAGGCCCTCGGCCTGCCCGCGACGAGCGTCCGCGCGCAGGCGTTCGGCACGGTCGCCGACGTCATCGTGCTGGTCGGGGCCGACTTCACGCCCTGAGCAACACCCTGATCGACGGCGTCCGCGACGCCTAGGCTGGGAACCCATCCCCGGACGAGAGAAGGCTCCTGTGCCCGCCCACGAGCACGCCGTCGAGCTCGCCCTCGCCGCGGCCCAGGCCGCCGCCGACAAGCTGGCCAGCGACATCCTGCTGCTCGACGTCAGCGAGCAGCTGGTCATCACCGACGTGTTCGTGCTGGCCTCGGCCCCCAGCGACCGGCAGGTCAAGGCGATCGTCGACGAGATCGAGGACCGGCTGCGCGAGCTCGGCGCCAAGCCGGTGCGCCGCGAGGGCACCCAGGAGGCCCGCTGGGTGCTGCTGGACTTCGCTGACATCGTCGTGCACGTGCAGCACGAGGAGGAGCGCGTCTTCTACGCCCTGGAGCGGCTCTGGAAGGACTGCCCGGTGATCCCGTTCGTCGACCGCGACGCCGAGCGGTCCGTGGGGCGCACTCAGGTCGCCCCCTGAGCGGGCGCAGGATCGTCCTGCTCCGGCACGGGCGCACCGGCGACAACCACGCGGGTCGCATCCAGGGCTCGCTCGACACCCCGCTGGACGACGTCGGCCGGCGGCAGGCCGAGGCGGCGGCCCCGGTGCTGGCGCAGCAGGTGCCGCCCGCCGTCATCGTCACCTCCGACCTGGCTCGGGCTGCAGTGACCGCCGCTGCGGTCGAGCGCGCGACCGGACTGGCCGCACGTACCGACCCGCGCCTGCGCGAGCTGCACCTCGGCACCTGGCAGGGGCTCACCTCCGAGCAGGCCCGCGAGGCCCATCCCGACGAGCACGCTGCCTGGCTGCGCGGCGACGACGTCCCGCGGGGCGGGGGCGAGACCTACCGCCAGGCGGGGGAGCGGGCCGTCGCCTGCGTGCTGGAGCACCTGCCGGCGCAGGGGACGCTGCTGGCCGTGACGCACGGGGGCACCGCGAGAGCGGCGATCGGCGTGCTCCTGGAGCTGCCGGACACGTCCTGGCCACGGCTGGTGGCGCTGGGCAACGCAAGCTGGTCGGTCCTGACCGAGGGCCGCCACGGCTGGCGGCTGGAGCAGCACGGCGTCTCGGCGCCCGCCGAGCCGCAGGCCTTGTAGAGTCTTTCGAGCACGATCCGCGGGGCTGTGGCGCAGCTGGTAGCGCACCACACTGGCAGTGTGGGGGTCAGGGGTTCGAGTCCCCTCAGCTCCACCCGGGTGACCTGGGCTTTCTCTCATCGAGGGAAGGCCCAGAGTCGTCCCTGGAGCAGTTTGGTAGCGGTGGCTACGGATCACCCTGCAGGCGATCGGCCCACCGCTCCACCGGCCAGAGCGACGACCCGACTGCTGACGTCTTGGCCACCTCGAACCGAGCGCGCCTCGACCAGCAGCAACACTCCGGCGCCGGGATCGCGAGGACACCCGCCTCAGAACCGGTGGCCCGAGGCTCGACGGCCGGTCGGCGCCGTGGGATCTTGACCCTGGTTCTTCAGGCCCGGGCGAGGCACGGCGAGGCCGGAGGGCCACGATGACCGCACGGATCAGGAGGCACCCTGTCGCAGCGGGGCTGCTCGCTGCGTTGCTGATCTTTGCCGCCGTCTGGGGCGTCAACCTCGGCCAGGTCGCGCTCAGCGTCCGCAGCAACGCGGACTACTGGTCCCATCCCCGCGGCGAGGCCGGGGGGTTGCTGTACGTCGCGCTCGGCGACAGCGCTGCGCAGGCCGTGGGCGCCAGCGACCCGCAGCACGGGTACGTCAGCCTGCTCGCCGACCGGCTCAGGGACAGCACGGGCAAGCCTGTCGAGATCGTCAACCTGAGCAAGAGCGGCGCTCGGATCAAAGACGTGCTGGACCGACAGCTCCCCGCCCTCGCCGCGCTCGGCAGGACCCCCGACGTGGTCACCGTAGCGATCGGCGGGAACGACGTCCGGGCCTACGACCGGGCCACGTTCACCCGCCAGGCCGTGCGGCTCGCCGCCGCGCTCCCCGAGGGGACCTACGTGGCCGACGCCCCGTACTTCATGCACGGACGGTGGGAACGCGACGCCGACCAGGCCGCCCGCCTGCTCCAGCAGACGGCCAACGAACAGGGCCTGCACCCGGTGGCGCTGCACGCGGCCCTGAAAGCCCAGGGGCTGAAAGCCATGTTCACCCAGTTCGCCGCCGACTGGTTCCACCCGAACGACCGTGGCCATCAGGTCTGGGCCGACGCGTTCTGGCGTGTGCTCTCCGAGGACGTGAGCAAGCTCTAGCTCGTGGACGCGAGGGTTGCTCGTGGCAACCTTCGGCTCGGCACCGACCGACCGGGACGAGCTTGTCCGGAGAGCGGCTGCGTTCCGGATCCTGGACCATGGTGCAGGACCAGCGCGTCGAGGAGTGCCAGCAGCCCGCAGCTTCGACGGGCGGCCGCCGGGCTATCGCTGGAGAACACTCGCGCCTTCGGCCCCGCCCTCCGGCACGCGCAGCAGCACGGCGGCGATGTCGTCGCTGCTGCGCTGGTCCTGGTAGTCCATCACCGTGCGGAGCAGCTCGTCGATGCGCTGCTGGGCCGCCGGCAGCGGCGCTGCCAGCACCTGCACGAGCCGGTCCTCGCCGAAGAAGCGTCCGTCGTGCCGAGCCTCGGGGATGCCGTCGGTGTAGAGCAGCAGGGCGTCCCCCGGGTGCAGCTCGACGTCGTCGTCCTGCACCGTGATCTCCGGGAACAGCCCGACCGCCTGACCGGGCACGCCGAAGGTGTCGACCGAGCCGTCGCGACGACGAAGAAGGGCCAGCGGATGTCCCGCATAGGCGGCCCGGACGCGCCAGGCCGCGCCGTGGCGATCCAGCCGCAGGCAGGCGACCGTGGCGTGCCGCTCGTTGCCCTCGGCGTGCAGCACGTCGTTGACGACGGTGAGGGCGTGCGCCGGAGAAGCGTCCTGCATCGCGGCAGCGCGCAACGTGTACCGGATGAGGGCCGTGAGCACAGCGGCGTCCACTCCCTTGCCGCACACGTCGCCGAGCGCCACCATCCACGCGTCGGCCCCGGTCTGGACCAGGTCGTAGAAGTCGCCGCCGACCTCACCGCCGTCGCCGGACGGTCGGTAGCAGGCGCCGAGGTCCAGGCCGGCGATCTGGGGGGTGAGGGGCGGCAGCAGGGTCTGCTGCAGCGTCGCGGCGAGGGCACGCGCGTGCGCCTCGGAGGTGGCCAGCCGCTTGCTCTGCTCGAGCAGCTCCAGCTCGTAGTTGCGTCGCTGCGCCGCCTCGAAGACTGCCGCATGGATGAGCACCGGCGGACCGTCCGACGCCTGGTCGACGGTGGCGTTGAGCAGCACCGGGACGCGCCGACCGTCAGGACGTGCGATCTCCAGCGCGATCTCCTGCGCCCGGCCGTGCAGGCGCAGCAGCGGGGTGCAGTGCGTCTCGAAGTAGATCTGGCCACCGCGGGTCAGCAGGTCGGCGAAGCGGAGCGTGTCGACCAGCACCTCCGACGGTCGGCCGACGAGGTCGAGGAAGGTCTGGTTGCAGCGCAGCACGGTGCCGTCCGCACTGAGCGAGACCAGCCCGCACGGCGCGCTCTCGTACAGCAGCCGGTCGTCGGCGTCGAGCAGGTGGCTGGGCTGGCGAGGGGTGAGGTCCTCGCCGTCGAGCTCATCGTCCTGCGGTCGACCGGGTCCGTAGGTAGTCCTGGATCGCGGCTCCGGTCTCCTCGGGCGCGGACAGGTTGGGGCAGTGTCCGGTGGCGGCGAGCTGGACGAAGGTGGCCTCGGGCACGTGGTCGGCGACGTACCGGCCCACCGTGACGGGGGCGATGACGTCCTGCGAGCACTGCAGCACCAGCACCGGGCACGGCACGTGGGGCAGGTCGGCGCGGTTGTCCGACAGGAACGTCGCGCGGCCGAACCGCAGGGCGACGTCGGGTCGGTCCGGCAGAAGCTCGCCGTCAGCTCGTCGCCCAGCTCCGCCCGGTCAGGGTTGCCCATGATCGTCGGTGCGATGGCGGAGGACCAGCCCAGGTAGTTGCTCTCCAAGGACGCCAGCAGGTCGGCGATGTCGGCGTCGCTGAAGCCTCCGACGTAGTCGCCGTCGTCGAGATAGCGGGGCGACGGGCTGACCATGATCAGGTGCGCGAAACAGCTCTGGTGCCTGCCGTGCGGCCAGGACCCCGATCATGGCCGAGACCGAGTGGCCGACGAAGATCACCTGCGCCAGCCCGAGCTCGCGCAGCAGGCCCAGGACGTCGTCCGCGTACCCCTGCAGCGAGGCGTGCCGCTCGGGGGAGTAGCTGCTCGGGTCGGACCGCGCCGGCGCCGGCATGATCGAACGCGACCACCTGGTAGTCGGCCTCGAACGTGGGGATCAGGTGGCGCCACATGTTCTGGTCGCACCCGAAGCCGTGCGCCAGCACCATCGTCGGGCCGGAGGCCAGGCCCGTGACGCGGACGTTGTGCCGCGCTCGAGCGTCGGCGAGCGCGGCATCCGTCATCTGGGCAATCTAGCGGAGAAGGGTCCAGGCCAGGCAGCGCCAGGAGGCCGGCACCCTCTAGCGTGATCGTCGGCGCAGGCAGGGAAGATCCAGCTCGGCGAGCCGGGGTGCCCGCGGCGGCAGCCCGAGACGAGGGGACGCGCATGGCCGACAGAGGCATCCACGCTGCGGACGGGCACGGCCTCATCCGGGTCCACGGCGCCCGGGCGAACAACCTCAAGGACATCAGCGTCGAGCTGCCCAAGCGTCGGCTGACCGTGTTCACCGGGGTCTCGGGCTCCGGCAAGAGCTCGCTGGTCTTCGGCACCATCGCCGCCGAGTCCCAGCGGCTGATCAACGAGACCTACAGCTCGTTCGTGCAGGGCTTCCTGCCGACGCTGGCCCGTCCCGACGTCGACGTGCTCGACGGCCTCACCACCGCGATCATCGTCGACCAGGAGCGGATGGGAGCGAACCCCCGCTCGACCGTCGGCACCGTCACCGATGCCAACGCGATGCTCCGCATCCTGTTCAGCCGGCTCGGCAAGCCCTACCTCGGCTCCCCGCAGGCCTTCTCCTTCAACGTCGCGTCGGTCTCCGGTGCGGGCGCCGTCACGCTCGAGCGCGGCGGCAGCACCGTGAAGGAGCGGCGCAGCTTCAGCATCGTCGGCGGCATGTGCCCGCGCTGCGAGGGACGCGGCGCCGTCACCGACGTCGACCTGACGGCGCTGTACGACGACAGCAAGTCGCTGAACGAGGGCGCGCTGACCATCCCGGGCTACACCATGGAGGGTTGGTACGGCCGGATCTTCCGCGGCTGCGGCTACTTCGACCCGGACAAGCCGATCCGGAGCTTCACCAAGAAGGAGCTGAAGGACCTGCTCCACCGCGAGCCGACCAAGATCAAGGTCGACGGCATCAACCTCACCTATGAGGGGCTGATCCCGAAGATCCAGAAGTCGATGCTCAGCAAGGACCGCGAGGCGATGCAGCCGCACGTCCGCGAGTTCGTCGACCGGGCGGTCACCTTCAGCACCTGCCCGGACTGCGACGGCACCCGCCTCAGCGAGCAGGCCCGGTCCTCGACGATCGACGGGACCAGCATCGCCGACGCCTCGGCCATGCAGATCACCGACCTCGCCGCCTGGATCGGCGCCCTGGACGAGCCCGCGGTGGCCCCGCTGCTGGCGTCGCTGGGCGCGACGCTCGACTCCTTCGTCGAGATCGGGCTGGGCTACCTGTCGCTGGAACGTCCGTCCGGCACGCTGTCCGGGGGTGAGGCGCAGCGCACGAAGATGATCCGTCACCTCGGTTCCTCGCTGACCGACGTCACCTACGTCTTCGACGAACCGACGATCGGCCTGCACCCGCACGACATCGCGCGGATGAACGAGCTGCTGCTACAGCTGCGGGACAAGGGCAACACGGTGCTGGTCGTCGAGCACAAGCCCGAGGTGATCGCGATCGCCGACCACGTCGTCGATCTCGGGCCGGCGGCCGGAGCAGCCGGGGGCGAGGTCGTCTTCCAGGGTTCCGTCGCGGGGCTGCGCCGCAGCGGCACCCTCACCGGTCGCCACCTGGACGACCGCACCGAGATCAAGGCCGACGTACGCACCCGGACCGGCGTCCTGGAGGTGCGCGGGGCCTGCACGCACAACCTGCAGGACGTCGACGTCGACCTCCCGCTCGGCGTGCTGGTGGTCCTCACCGGGGTGGCCGGCTCGGGCAAGAGCTCGCTGGTCCACGGCTCGGTGGCGCGGCGCGGAGGTGTCGTCGCGGTCGACCAGGCGGCCATCAAGGGCTCGCGGCGCAGCAACCCGGCGACCTACACCGGCCTGCTGGACCCCGTCCGCAAGGCGTTCGCCAAAGCCAACGGTGTCAAGGCCGCGCTGTTCTCCGCCAACTCCGAGGGGGCCTGTCCTGCCTGCAACGGCGCCGGCGTCCTCTACACCGACCTCGCCGTGATGGCGGGGGTCGCCCTCACCTGTGAGCAGTGCGAGGGGCGCCGCTTCCAGGCGGAGGTGCTCGAGTACACCTTCGGCGGCAAGAACATCAACGAGGTGCTGGCGATGCCGGTCGCGCAGGCGCTCGCGTTCTTCAGCGCCGGAGCCGGCGCACTGCCCGCCGCGCAGAAGGTGCTGGCGCGGCTGGACGACGTCGGGCTGGGCTACCTGACGCTCGGGCAGCCGCTCACGTCGCTGTCGGGGGGCGAGCGGCAGCGCCTGAAGCTGGCGACCCGGTTGGGGGAGAAGGGTTCGGTCTACGTGCTCGACGAACCGACGACGGGGCTGCACCTGGCCGACGTCGAGCAGCTGCTCGGCCTGCTCGACCGCCTCGTCGACGCCGGGACGTCGGTCCTGGTCATCGAGCACCACCAGGCCGTGATGGCGCACGCCGACTGGATCGTCGACCTCGGACCGGGCGCCGGGCACGACGGCGGGCGGGTCGTGTTCGAGGGCACGCCGGCCGAGCTGGTCGCCGACCGCTCGACCCTGACCGGCCAGCACCTGGCGGCCTACGTCGGCGCCTGAACCCCGGTGCGCCTACGGACGGCTGGGCGTGGGCAGACGGTGCTTGTGGATCTTGGTGCGGCGCGGCTGGGCGAGCTCGGCCGCAGGCACCGTCCGCCCGTCCATGACGTCCATGGCCCGGTCGCGCAGGGCGTTGACCCGGTAGGCCAGCGAGCCGAGCACGCCGTGGTCCGGACTGTGCGGGTGCGGGCGGGTGGGGCCGGCCGCCAGCGCGTGGCGGTAGTCGGCGGCTGCCTGTTCCTGCTGCCGCGTGGTGAGGGTCTGCTCCAGCCGGGCGCAGAGCTGCGCCTCGGCCGCGGCGTGCTCCTGGAAGGCCCGTGCGGTCGCCGCGCGCACCGCCACCGCGTCGGGCAGGGACTCCGCGGCGTCGCCGCAGTGATGGCTCTCCAACCGTCGGAGCAGGTCGTGCAGGCGGTTCGCGCGGGGCCGGTGCGCCGGGTCCTCGGAGAACGCCCGGTGCCCCAGCGGGAGCAGCACGTGGTCCATGGCCGCCAGGTGCGCCGACGCCCACACGACGGCGTGCAGCGGCGCGCACTCGTCGCCCGTCAACGCCGCCAGCGTGCGGTCGTGGCTGGCCTGCACGCAGGTGCTCAGCAGTCCCGGCTCGGCCGGCTCGGTCTCGGTGCTCATGGTCACTCCCGTCAGGGTGGGTGGTGCTCCCTGTGACCATGCTCCTTGGAGTGTGTCCTACGCCACTCGGACGCCTTACGAGCGCGTGACCGAGTCGCGACCGGTCACTTCAGGAGGGCGCCGAGGTCGATCGGCAGCGCGGCACCGGTGACGTACCGAGCCTGGTCAGAAGCCAGCCACACCACCGCCTCGGTGACGTCGGCTCGGCAGGGCCCACGGCGCCGGCAGCAGGTTCATCCCCTGCATCAGCGGAGCGACGTCGTCAGCGGTCGGGTCCTCCAGGTCGGGACGGAACAGCCCGAACAGCGCGTTGTTCTCGATCATCGGCGTCAGCACGTTGCCGGGATGCACGCGAGTTCACCCGGATGACTGAGCCGCGACAGCTCGTGCGCGGCCGACTTCATCAGCCCGACCAGCCCGTGCTTCGACGAGGTGTACGCCGGGATCCCGCCGTGCGTGCGCAGGCCCATGATCGAGCTGACCAGGATGACCGAGCCCGGTCCGCCCCGCTCGATCATCGCCGCGGCAACCTGCTCTGCAGGGTGACGAAGGCGCCGGAGAGGTTGATGTCGATGACCTCCCGCCAGACCTCGTAGGAGGTCGCGAGCACGCCGATGTCGTCGCCGCTGATCACCGGCGTTGGCGATGACGACGTCCGGTACCCCCAGCTCCGCGCTGGCGTCGTCGACGGCCGCGGTCATGCCGGCGTGGTCGCGCACGTCGACGACCCGGCGACAGCACCGCCGACCCTCGGCTCGACCAGCCGCGCCGTCTCCTGCAGGTCCGCGGGCGTGCGCACCGGCATAGCCGGCCGCGGCGATGTCGGCGCAGACGTCCAGCGCCATGACGTCGGCACCCTCGCGCGCGAACCGTTCGGCGTGGCTGCGCCCCTGCCCCCGCGCGGCACCGGTGATGAGGACGACCTTGTCCTGGAACAGCGCCACGTGGGCCTCCTTGCTCGACGTGCTGGCGACCCTAGGGCAGCCGGCGCGCCGTCAGCGCGACGGGCGGTCGTCAGTCGCCGAAGGCGTAGAGCGTGCCGTTGGTCGAGCCGATGAGCAGCGTGCCGTCGGCGGTGAGGGCGGGATAGCTGGCGACGACGCCGCCCACGTCGACGTCGAACAGCGGCGACCCGGAGTCGTCGAAGCCGTAGACGTGGCCGGCTGCCGTCCCGAAGTAGGTCCGGCCGTCGACGTCGACCAGCGGCGCGGTCCAGACGCCGGTGCCGACGCTGCTCCGGCCCTGGGCAGAGGGGATGCCCAGGTCGCGGCGGACCCGTGCGCCGGTCGCGAGGTCGACGACGTCGAGATAGCCGAGATGGTCGCCGAAGTAGGCGCGGTCGCGGGTCACGACGGCGGACGAGTAGGTCCAGTCGCCCCGGTCGTAGCGCCAGCGCACGGTGCCGTCGGCGGCGAGCCCGTAGGTGTCGTCGTCGTTCGTCCCGACCACGACGGTGCCGTCGGCACCTGCGGCGATCGAGACCTCGATGAGGTCCTTGGTCTGGAACTCCCACGCGACGCGCGCGGACGTGCCCTCGTCGCGGACGGCGACGACCGTGCGGTCGTGCGCGACGTAGACGTTGCCCTCCGGGCCGACGGCGGGGCTGGAGTAGGAGGTGCCGCCGAAGTCCTTCGCCCAGACGCGCCGGTGCTCACCGCCGGCGCCGACGTCGAAGGCGACGAGGGTGCCGCCCATGTCGGCGACATAGGCCCGCGTCCCGACGACGGCGGGGGAGAGCACGAAGCCGTCGAAGGGCTCAGACCACAGGAACTTGCCGTCCTGACGAAGCGCGAACAGCTGCTGGCCGGGACCGGGCCACAGGATCGTGCCGTCGGGCAGCACGGCCGGGCTGGTCGAGAGGTCGTTGCCGTAGGAGCCGACGCCGTCGAAGGTCCAGCGGTCCTGGCCCGTGGCCGGGTCCAGGGCGTGCAGGACGCCGCCGTTGCCGGCCGCCAGCACCGATCCGTCGCGCCCGATCACGGCCCCGGGCGTCACGGCGCCCTCGAGCATCCGGGTCCACCGCAGCGCGCCGGTCGTCGGACCGGCGACGGTGGTGGGCGAGGTGTGGCCGGCGTCGCCGAACGCGCTCGGCCACACCGACGCGGGAGGTCCGGCCTGCGCCGGCACGAACCGTGGTTCAGGCGTACCCCCGCAGGCGGACAGCAGCAGCAGAACCGTGGCGGCGAGAAGTCTGGAGCGCACCCCCCACCCTCACACGCGACAGGTCCGCACCCGGTTACCACCTGCGGACGTGCGGGCTATCCGGCGGCCCGCACCCAGCCCATGACGTCGAGCACGACGTGCGAGCTGCCCTGCGAGGTCGACACCACGATGCTGCCGTCGGTGCCCACCTTCGCCAGCACCAGCACCGGGACGGCCTGACCACGACGCACGTTCAGGTTGGACGTGCGTCGTGCCGGCCGTTCGCCGGCGGGATAGACCTGCAGGTCGGCGGTGGCGTCGGACCCCACGGACGTGAGGTTGACCAGCACCGCCCCCACACCGGTGGCCGGCACGCCTCCACGACCGGTGACCCGGACGGTGCGGTCCGCGCCTGCCACCACGCGTCCCGGGGCGCCGTCGCGGGTGTCCAGGATGCGGTTGGGCACCAGCGGCTCGAAGCGCTGCGTCGAGCTGCTGCTGTAGGCGCCGACCAGGTCCAGCACGACGTCCACCGAGCCCTGCGAGACCGAGATCGCCACCCGTCCCTGCGTGTCGACGGGGACGACCGCCAGGTTCGCGACCGCCTGTCCGCGCCGCAGGTTCAGCGTCGACGTGCGTCGCGCGGGCTCGTCGCCGGCGCCGTAGAGCTGCACGTCGGCGTTGCCGACGCTGTTGACGGCGGTCACCGAGACGACCGCGGCGGACACGCCTGCAGGCAGGCCCGCCGGGAACAGGCCGACGACGCGGTCCGCGCCGGCCCGCACCGGGCTGCTCTCGCGGCTGTCGAACCGGCGCACCGGCGCCTGGGCGGCGTAGCCGTCTCCGGAGGCGTCCGTGCCGTACCAGCCGAGGACGTCGAGCACGACGTGCGTGCTGCCCGCCGACGCCGAGAGCGCGAGTCTCCCGTCGGGCCCGAGCGCGACCGTCGCCAGGTTGGCGACCGTCTGCCCGAGGACGGCGTTGAGGTTGGAGGTGCGCACCGCAGGCGCCCGTCCCGCGGGGTACACCTGCAGGTCCAGGGACTGGCGCACGCCGGTGACGGTGGTGTTGACGACGACGGCGCTCACGCCGCTGGGCGGCACGCCTGCGCGCCCGAGCACCTCGACCACCCGGTCGCTGCCCGCCCGCACCGGCCCGCCGGTGAGGCGGGTGTCGAGCAGCCGGGCAGGGGTCAGCCGGTGGAAGCCCGCGCCGGCGGGCGCGGCGGTCGGCGACGCAGCGGCGGTCGGGCTGCTGCCCGGTCCGGGGCTGCCGCCCGGCCCGGTGCCCGGCCCGGTGGCTGGCCCGGTGCCCGGCCCGGTGGTCGGGCCAGTGGTCGGCCCGGGTGACGCGCCTGCGAGCGGCACGACCGCCGGCGCAGACACGTTCACCGGCTGCGCCGGCGTGGCCTTCGCGGGGTCGGCGTCGAGCACGCGGACGGCTACGTAGCGGGCCGTCGGCGGCAGCGTCACGGTCAGGCTCTCCTGGGCTCCGCCCGCCTTGGGGTTCGGCAGCGCCTCCGGCACCGGGGTCGCGGTCGCGAAGGTGGCCGCCGTGATGGGCTGGTCGGAGGTGCGGACCTCGTAGCGCGCCGCCGTGCCGCACCGTCCGTCGTCGCCGACGGCGGTGAAGCTCAGGACGGCTGCCGTCCCTGCCTGGGTGACCGCCAGGTCGCGCAGGCGGGCCGGACGGACGGCGTCCAGCCCGGAGCGGCCGGTGTTCCACCCGGACTGGCCCCACTCGGGCCAGGACGCCGCGGCGCAGGCGGAGGCCGCGGTCTTCCAGACGAACAGGTCGCCCTCGCGGGTGGTGCTGGCGACGTCGCGGATGCCGTCACCGTTCAGGTCGCCGACGGCGGGAGCCACGACCGTCCAGCCGCCGGTGAACTTCGGCCAGCCGTCGGTGGCCAGCGTGGCCAGGCCGGGTTCGCTGCCGTCGGAGGAGAAGGCGTGCAGGTCGCTGTAGGCACTGCCCTCCAGGATCTCCTCGCCGGCCGCCCCGCCGACGTCCGCCGACGACGGTGTCGACAGGAACTGCAGGTCGTTGACCTCGCGCGGGAAGGCGGGCAGCTGACCTCGGTCCTGCCCGGTGGGTCCACCCGTGCGGAACACGGCCAGGTGGTTGTCGCTGAGCTGCTGGTCCTCCGGCAGAGCCAGGTCCAGCAGCTTGCCCAGCCCGGCCGCGGGCACGGCGTAGTCGAGCCGCCCGTCCCGGTCCAGGTCGGTGAGGATGCCGCCGCCTGCCGCCGGGATCGACGGAGTGTCCCGGCTGTTGCTGCCCGCGCCGAGCCCGGCCGGTCTGCAGCGTCCGCTGCCGGCCCTGCTCGTCGCGCCCGAGCAGCGGCTGCCGTCGCCCGGTGAACAGGTGCGGCGGCGCCGGCGGTACCGAAGTCGGCGACCTCGATGCCGGCTTGCCGTCCAGGTCGCCGAGCACGGGTGCACCAGTCGGCCCGTCGCCGACGACCGGCAGCAGCTCCAGCGCCGCGGTGGAGACCTTCGCCGGCCACCCGGGCAGGAAGGCGTTGGCGTTGGGGAAGCCGTTGGCCGGGCGCGCCGGGTCCCGTGCCGTGCGCGCTGCCGTCGGCGTAGAGGGCGTACAGGCGGTCGTTTCCGCCGCCGAGCACGTGTTCGCAGCGCTGTAGACCGGATCGTCGGTGTCGGGGGTCTCCTGGTACTGCTCGTTCGGCGACGCGACGACCTCCAGCCGGCCGTCGCTGTCCAGGTCGCCGAGCGCGGCAGACGTGACGATCTTCGCGCCGTTGTAGACCTTGACCCCTGCGGGCTGGGTGATCTCGTGCGTCGTCGGGTCGACGCTGGCGACCTTGGCCGGGTCGCGCAGCAGCACCGGCCACCCGGCGACGGCCGAGCCGTCGGCGTGCCAGGCGTAGAGGTGCCGGTCGGCGCCGCCGGAGACGACCTCCAGGCCGGGCGTCGCCGGGTCGAGGTCGCCGAGCGCCGGCGACGCCAGCGCCCACCAGTGCGTGCGGTTGTTCTGGGTGCGCCGGTTGACCAGGTCGGGCACCAGGTCCGGGTCGTTGGGCAGCGGCTCACCGGTGCGCGGGTAGCGACCCGGGACGGCGCTCGGACGGTTCCGGTAGAAGCCGGCTGCGCGATCCAGCGGCTGCGGCGCGCTGAAGGCGGGGTCCAACCGCACCGGCAAGCCCGGCAGGACGGTGCCGTCGGCCCGGAAGGCCGTCATGCGGCCGGCGAAGTCGGACACGACGACCTCCAGGTGCCGTCGCGGTCCAGGTCGCCGACGGCCGGCGGACGCAGGGTGGCGCTGTACAGCGGCACGGTGATCTCGCCGCTGGTGTACGCCTTCGCGCTCGGCAGGGCCGCGCTCGGCAGCGGTGTGGTGTGCACCGGCCAGCCGGGCAGCTCCCTGCCGGCCGTCGCGCCCGGTCCGGTCGTGTAGGCGTGCACCAGGCCGTTGCTGGTCGCGACGACCAGCTCGTCGCGGCCGTCGTCGTCCAGGTCGGCGAAGCGCGGTGCTGCGGCGCCGTCACCCTGCAGGTCCTTGGGGAAGCCGGGCAGCAACGACGGGTCGTCGTGCAGGTTGATGTCCTTGGTCGCGATGCCGGCCAGCGGGCGTCCGTCCGTGCGGGTGAGGGTGGCCCCCGCGGCATTCTTCGCGGTGACGACCAGGCGCAGGATGACCCCGAACTTGTCGGGGATCTGGCGGTTCTCGTGGTCGCCCCGGCCGCTGGCGGGGTCTACCGCCGGGCCGGTGCTGCCCTTGCCCAGACCCGGCGCGCTGCTGTCCGCGGCGTCCAGCGCGGCCTTCACCACCGCGGGATCGATGGTGGCGAGGACGCCGCTGTAGGGCTGCGTGCCGCCGGCGGTCGCCATCGTGACGCCGTTGCTGGTGTAGGCCGGCGCGGTGTTGGTGTCGCGCCAGGACCAGACGCCCCACTGGAGCTGCACGCCGTAGCCGGCCGCCCGCCGGGCCGCCACAGCGCCGGACACGACGATCGGCGCTGTGGTCGGCAGCGTCTGGTACCACTTCGGCGAGCTGATGTCGGCCTCGGGGGGCACCTGACCGGTCGCGCACCGCCCGCACGATCCAGCCGGCGTTGATGCGGCCGTAGCCGAAGAAGGGGTCCCAGCCCGCGGTGGCCGGGTAGCGCTGCGTCGCGCCGGCGACGTCGACCTGGTTCTCCTTGTCGACCTGCCCGACCTCGCCGGGCTCGAGCACGAAGTCGATGTCGTCGGCCGTCGTGGCGATGAGCTGGTGCACCTCCTCGGCCGACAGGCCCGTGCCGGCGGGCACCCCGCCCGGTCCGTCGAGCGACGCCGTAGTCCGGCCAGGATCCCGAGGGCGACGCCGTTCCGCGCCGTGGCGTAGGCCAGCCCGGCCATGCCGGCGGAGCGGCCGACGGCCTCGGACGAGCAGCTGTTGGCCGGCACCGCGGCGGTGATGTAGGCGCCGAAGTTGGTGCAGCCGCGGAACTGCAGGTAGGAGCCCGGTCGCGCTCGGCGCCCCCTGCGTCTGCGGCTCGCCGATGGCGTTGAAGACCGTCGCGTGCTCCAGCGCGGACGGCTGGTTGTGGTGCCCGGCCGACTCGTCGGCGGCGCTGGCGATCAGCGGCGACGCCGCGGCGGTAGGCGTAGTCGATCGCCTCCTGGGCGAAGCGGCTGTTGTTCAGCGTGCCGAGCGCGCTCTGGATCAGCGACGCGCCGGTGTCGGTGGCGAACACCACCGCCTGGGCGAAGTCGTTGACGTCGGCGATGAACGAGTCGCCGACCCGCAGCACCATGATCCGGCAGTTCGGGCAGGTGCCGACGTCTGCCGCCGTTGTCCGCCTCGGCGGTGGAGTCCCGCGCCTCGCCGGTGCCGTGGCCGTACTGGTGCTCGTCGAACGGGTCGTTGTCGTCCTCGTAGGTGTCCCAGCCGGAGATGTTGTCGGCGTAGCCGTCGCCGTCGTCGTCCACGCCGTCGCAGAACCGGAAGATCAGGTCCTCGGGGTCGATGAACCCGTTCTTGTTCAGGTCGGTGTCGTCGGTCCCGGCCGCGCCGCGCACGTCGGGTCACCGGTGCCGCCGCAGTCCTTGGCGTCGTGCCAGTCCGGGCACCAGTCGCGCATGTCGACCTGGCCGTTGTGGTCGCGGTCGTAGGGGTGCAGCCGGGTCGCGGGTACCCCACTGCGGCTCGGGCAGCTCGCCGGTGTTCAGGAAGAACTTGTTGTTCAGGTCCTCGATGGCGCCCGCGTCGTCCCACTTGATGCCCGAGTCGACGTTGCCGATGACGACGTCCGGCCGGCCGGTGGTGTGCTCCCACGCCTTGTCGACGCTCGCGCCCGGTGACGCCGTACAGCTCCTGCGGGTCGCTGCTCGTTGGCCTTGGTCTGCGGGCGTGCAGCGCCCGAAGCCCGGGGCGTCCTCGAGGCCGGTGGGCGGGAAGCGCGGGCACGGGAGGCGGCCCGACGGGCTCGATGCTCGGCGCGGTAGAGCTGGCACGCCGTCTTGGAGGAGTACTTCCACAGCTCGCCGATGTCGCTCGGCGGGTACTGCTCCGCCGGTCGGCGCATGTAGTCCTGGTAGGCGTACGGGTCGCTGCCCGCCGGGGGTGCCGTAGGGCGAGGTGGCCAGCGCCGGACTTCCGACGGCGAGCAGGGCCAGGGCGGTGACCAGGACGGTCAGGACGAGCGGCGGACGACGACGGCGGGACACGGGGGCTCCTCGGATCGGACGAATCGCACGACGGTCCTCCGACACCGCCCGGCGTAGCACCTGCTTGCCTTCCGGAGCACGTCGACGTTGCAGAGGCGGGACGGGGACCTCACGTGGAAGGAGCGTGAGCGTGGCAGGGTTCGTCCATGGACACCTGGGACGGCGACGCCTGCGGGCTCGTCGACGCCTTCCGCGCCGGCACGCTCACCCCGGTCGAGGCGGTGCAGGCGGTGCTGGACGCCGTGGCCGCCGACACCCTCAACGCCACCTGCCACGTCGACGCCGAGGCGGCCCTGGCGACGGCCGCGCAGGCCGACCCCGCGCTCCCGCTCGGGGGCGTGCCGATCGCGGTGAAAGAGCTGGAGGCCGTCCAGGGCTGGCCGGCCGCCTACGGCACGCTGCTGCTGGCCGGCACCGCCTGGCCGCACGACGCCGTCCACGTCCAGCGGTTGCGGACCGGCGGGGCGATCCCGGTGCTGCAGACCACGGCGAGCGAGGCCGGGCTGGTGGCCTACACCGCCACCAAGGTGCACGGCGCGACCGGGAACCCCTGGGACGCGGCGGCCACGCCGGGCGGGTCGTCCGGCGGCACTGCGGCAGCCGTCAGCGCCGGGCTCGTGCCGATCGGGACGGGCACCGAC
The DNA here is from genome assembly GCA_963784675.1 of uncultured Actinomycetes bacterium. Taxonomy (GTDB): domain Bacteria; phylum Actinomycetota; class Actinomycetes; order Mycobacteriales; family SCTD01; genus SCTD01. The sequence goes on along the minus strand of CAWASE010000023.1, from coordinate 88,483 downwards.
GGCGGTGGCTCGATCCGCATCCCCGCCGCCTACTGCGGCCTGGTCGGGCTCAAGACCAGCTACCGGCTGATCCCGATGGCCCCGAACGCCCCGATCGAACCGCTGACCCAGACGACCGGCTGCCTGTCCCGGTCGGTGCGCGACACCGCCCGGTGGCTCGACGTCGCCGCCGGCGCGCACCCGCGCGACCCCTTCAGCCTGCCGGGGACCCGCCGGTGGGAGGCCGGCCTGGGCTCCCACGACCTGGCCGGGCTACGGGTCGCCGTCCTGCCGGACCTCGGTGGGGCGGTCGTCCATCCGGACGTCGTCGCGGTCGTGCTGGCCGCCGCCGAGCACCTCGTCGACAGCGCCGGCCTGAAGCGGGTCGAGGCAGCGCTGGTCCTGCCCGACCTCGCCCCGGCCTGGCTCGGCCCTGCCCTGCCGGTGCTCTGGGCCGGCGCCGGGCCCGGTGTGGCCGGACGTGCGCGAGCTGGTCACCGACGAGCTCGCCGTGGCGCTGGACATGGCCAAGGAGTACGGCATCGACGACGCCGCGCGCGTCGACACCACCCGTCAGCAGGTGAACGAGGCGCTGGCCGACCTGTTCGAGCACGTCGACCTCGTGCTGGCCGCCACCAACCCCGACGACCCCTACCCGGCGCAGGGCCCGTCACCGACGCACGTCGGGGCGGTCGAGGTCGACGCCTTCAACACCGGGCGGCTCACGATGCCGATGAACCTGTCCGGGCTGCCGGCGATCACCGTCCCGGCCGGGCTGTCGCCGCGCGGCCTGCCGGTGGGGCTGCAGATCATCGCGCCCCGGCACCACGACGCGCTGCTTCTGGACGTCGCCCTGCAGCTGGAGCGGGAGCGGCCCTGGCCGCTGCTGGCTCCCTCAGCGGCACATACGCGCTAGTTTATGTCCACATCGCGACCGGCTGGACGAGAGGGCTGAACGGTGGCTCTCGAGACCGTCCCTGCGGCTGAGCCGGGCCTTCCCGCACCCGCCGAGCCCGCCCCGGCGTCCGCCGTCGGCCCTGCCCCCTCGCTGCGCCGGACCCTGCAGCTCGGCGGACCCGGGCTGCTGCTCGTGCTCGCCGCCATCCAGCTCGTGGACTACCTGGACTCGGCGGCCCTGGCGGCGCTGGCGCCGGACATCCAGCGCTCGCTCGGACTGTCCGACAGCGGGTTCGCGGCCGTCGTGACGGTCCAGCTCGGCGTGTTCGTGCTGGCGGCCGTCCCGATCGGGCTGCTTCGGACCGGGTGCGTCGCACGACGCTGTCGGGCGTCACGGCGATCGTCGCCGGCCTGGCGACGATCGGTACCGGCGCGGTGCAGAGCGTCGGCCAGCTGTACGCCGCACGGATCGTCAACGAGGCGGGGCAGTCGGCGATCCTGCCCGTGCACCCGTCGCTGCTGGCCGACGGCTACCCGCCCGCGTCCCGCGCCCGCGTGCTGGGGCTGCATGCCGCTGCCGCCCCGGTCGGAACGCTGCTGGGACCGGTCGTCGCCGGGTTGCTCGCGGCCACCGGCAACGGGCCGGACGGCTGGCGGCTGGCGTTCCTGGTGCTGGGCATCCCGTCGCTGTTCCTCGGGGTGCTGTGCCTGGGGCTGCGCGAGCCGCAGCGGGGCGGCGGCGAGCTGGCCGAGCTGGGGGCCGCGGCGGCGACCCGCGACGGTCCCGGTATCGGCGACGGTGGGGGTGCAGCGCCTGCTGGCCATCCCCACCTATCGGTCGGTGATCGCTGCGGTGTCCGTGCTGGGGCTGGAGCTGGTCGCGGTCCCGATCTACTTCTCGCTGGCGCTGGACCGCACCTTCGACCTGACGACCGCCCAGCGTGGGCTCGCGCTGTCGCTCACCGAGATCGGCGCCGTGCTCGGGACGCTGCTGGGCGGCTTCGTCGGCGACCGGCTCAGCGCCCGCGGGCCCGGCCTGCCGCTGCGCCTGTTCGCCGGCTGCGCGGTGGGATTCGGGGTGCTCTTCCCGCTGGCGATCGCCAGCCCGTCGCTGGGGCTGCTGCTGTCCGGGGTCGCGGTGGCGAAGCTGGTCTTCCGCACCGGCATCGTCCCGGCCTACGCCGTCGTGGCGGGCGTCGTCCCGGCCCGGCTGCGGTCGCTGTCGTTCGCCGTGCTGGGAGTGGCGGTCTTCGTCGGGGGCGGTCTGCTCGGCACCCTCGCCACCGGGCTGCTGTCCGACGCCCGCGGTCCGCGCCAGGCGCTCGCGATCGTCGTGCTCCCGAGCTGTCTGCTGGCAGCGGCGCTGGTCCTGCGGGCCGTGCCGACCGTGGCCGCGGACACCCTCGCCGCCTCGGCCGACCTGCTGGCCGACGAGCAGGCGCCTGCGGACGGCCCGCTGCTCACGGTGCGCGGGCTGGAGGTCTCCTACGGCGACCAGCAGGTGCTGTTCGGCGTCGACCTGGACGTGCACGCAGGCGAGATCCTGGCGCTGCTCGGGACCAACGGCGCCGGCAAGTCCACCCTGCTGCGTGCCGTGTGCGGGTCCCTCGGCGCGCAGCGCGGCGCGGTGCGGCTGGAGGGTCGGGCGGTGACCTTCGCCGACACGCCCACCCGGGTGCGGCTGGGCATCACCCAGGTCCCCGGCGGCAAGGCCGTGTTCCCGTCGATGACGGTCCGCGACAACCTGCTGATCGGCGCCGCGAGCTTCCTGTGGGACACCTCGCGCCGCACGACGCAGCTGGAACGCGTCATCACGCTGTTCCCTGACCTGCGCGCCCGCCTGGACCAGGACGCCGGACTGCTGTCCGGCGGCGAGCAGCAGCAGCTCGCCATCGCGAAGGCGTTGCTGCTGGAGCCGCGGGTGCTGCTCATCGACGAGCTGTCGCTCGGCCTCGCGCCGGTCGTCGTCCAGCAGCTGCTGCAGGTGGTGCGCCGGCTCGCCGACGAGGGCACCGCGATCGTGCTCGTCGAGCAGTCGGTGAACGTCGCGCTGGCGGTCGCGGACCGAGCCGTCTTCATGGAGAAGGGGCAGGTGCGCTTCGACGGGCAGGCCGCCGACCTGCTCGAGCGTGACGACCTGCTGCGGGCCGTGTTCCTCGGAGCAGGCGCGTGAGAGACCCGTTGGGCGCCGCCGCCCGTCGGCTGGGCTGGACCCCCGGACAGGCCTGGACCGTCGTGCCGGGGCTGGTGCTGGCGGTGCCCGTCCTGCTCGCGTCCGTCCTGGGGGTCGCCGGCAGGACTGCTCCAGGAGCGTCCGCAGCCCCGGTGCAGAGCCCGCTGCCGCTGCCGCTGCCGCTGCCGAGCCCGCAGCCGGTCGCAGCGCCGTCCGCGCCGCTCCCGGACGGCGTCGTGCCCGCGCTCCCGGTCGGTCCGGCGGCGCCGGTGCCCGTGCTGCCACCGCCGCCCGGCCTGCTGCCGGGGCTCGTCCCGCTCGCGCCGGAGCCGTCGCCCGCGCAGCCGTCGGCGGCACCGCGCCCGTCGGCCGCCGCTTCCCCGAGGCCGCTGGCCGTGGCCGCTGCCGGGTGGACGTCCACCGTCGGCGACGATGCGACGGTGCCCGCGACAGACCTGCCGGTGCAGGCCGGCCCGGCCGGGGAGGTGGCGCGATCCTGGGTGCGCCTGTCCGGCCAGGGGGAGGTGCTCCTGCTCCCGGCCGACAACGCTCCCGGCGCAGGGTTCGGCGGACCCGTCGCAGGAGCGCGGGCGTGCCAGACGTCCACCACCGCCTGGACACCGGGACGCGCCCAGGCGCAGGCGCCACCCTTCGACGCCCAGCGCTGCGTCACGGGCACCCTGGCCGGCGGGACCTGGTCGTTCGACCTGAGCAGCTTCCCGGACGTCACGGGCGCCGGCATCACCCTGCTCCCCGAGCCCGCCTCGCCGCTGCCGTTCCGCATCGCCTTCCGCACCAGCCTGGAGAACCTGTGACCGAACCCGTCGACGGCGGACGCTTCCGCAGCCGCAGCCGCACCTACGGCGGAGCCCTGGCGCTCGTGCTGGGACTGCTGGTCGCCGGCGTCGCCGTGCCGGTCGTCTTCGGCGACCGGACCGCCACCGACGCCGTCAGCGAGCTGCCGTCCTCCACCGGCACCGCTGCGTTGGACCCGGACAGTCCGGTCGCGGGTCCCGTCGGACCGGACGGCGACCCGCTCGCGCCGACCGCCCCGACCGGACCCGACGGGACCGGCGGCAGCGCAGCGGGTCCCGCGGCCGGCAGCGACGGCTCCGGCCCCTCCGGCGCCGCGACCGGGCCGGGCGGAGCCCCGACGTCCGCCGGGCCCGTGCGCAACGGTGGCCCCGCAGCCCCGCCCGCAGGAGGCGCCGGCGGCAACGGCGGCACGACGACAGGCAGCCCGGTCACGCTCGGCGTGGTGCTGACCGACATCGGCGCCCTCGCCGCCTCCGGCTTCGCCGGGACCGAGCAGTACTCCCTGGACAAGCAGCGTCGGGCCTGGGAGGTCTACATCGCGAGCGCCAACGCGAAGGGCGGGGCAGCGGGCCACAAGATCGTGCCCAAGTACGCCACCGTCGAGTTCGGCAACGCCCAGGCCAGCTCGCAGGCGGCCTGCAAGCAGCTCACCGAGACCGACAAGGCCTTCGCGGTCGTCCATCTCATCGGCATCTACGGCGCGCCGATCCTGTGCTTCACCCGCGACCACAAGACGCCGTACCTCACCGTCGACGGGGCCGTCTCCTCCTTCTACCGCGAGTCCGGCGGATATCTGTTCACGGTGCAGCCGTCGACCCTGCGGACGCACCTGAACAGCGTCGTGAAGCTGATCGACACCGGCGAGCTGGGCGACCCGGCCAAGGGCACGGGCAAGAAGATCGGGCTGCTGTCCGAGGACGGCTATCTGGCGGCCGACAACGACGCGCTGCAGCGGCTGCTGGAGCAGAAGGGCTTCCAGGTCACCCGCGGGACGCACAGCTCGTCGAGCTCGCAGAACGTCCCGGCGCAGCTCTCGGTCGCGTCCAGCAACATGTGCAACGCGGGCGTCCAGGCCATCTTCCTCAACACCAACGCCTTGTTCGGTGCGCAGTTCGTCAACCAGGTGGAGTCGCGCCCGGGCTGCCGACCGTCGTACCTGATGAGCGACTTCGACTACCAGATGTCCGGCGACAGCTTCTTGCAGCAGATGCCCGACGGCTTCTACCGGCGCGCCATCGGCGTGACGTCCAGCCGGGTCGGGGAAGGGCGCGCGGGCGCGGCCGAACCTGCCCACGACAAGGCCTGTAGGGCCATCTCGGAGAAGGCGACGGGTGAGCGGCTGGATCGCAGCTCCACCACGTCCTTCACCTATTTTCAGGCGCAGTGGAACTGCACGCTGCTGCAGCTGTTCGTGCGCGGGATGGACGCGGTCGGCCCCACGGGACCCGGGCCGGCTTCGCGTCGGCGCTCGGTCGGATCGGCAGCTTCGACAACGGCGGCTTCGGACCGTCGTCGTTCACCGGCGGGCGCACCGACGCCCCCACACAGGTGCGGCGGGTGCAGGCCTTCCGCGACTGCACGTGCTGGAAGGCGCTGGACGCCTTCACGGCCGGGACCTTCTGAGCCCGTGACGTCGTCGTTCCCGTGCTGACCCTGGACCTGCTCGTCGGTGGGGCGCTCGCCGGGCTCTGCTACGGGCTGCTGGCTGTCGGGCTGGTGCTCGTGCAGCGCGTGTCGGGGGTGCTGAACATCGCCCATGGCGAGACCGGGGGGCTCGCGGCGGCGGTCCTCGCGCTGCTGGTGCTCGACCGCGGCGTGCCGTTCTTCGTCGCCCTGCTGCTGGCCTGCGTGCTCGGTGCGGGCGTGGCCGCCGGCATCGAGCTGCTGGTGGTGCGACGGCTTCCTCGGCACCGCCGGCGCTGCTGCTGGTGGCGACCGTGGGGGTGTCGCAGCTGCTGCTGGCGGTGCAGTTCGTCCTTCCGTCGGTGCGTTCGTCGGTGCGCGCGTTCCCCGCGGCGCTGGACCGCGTGATCCAGGTCGGGCCGGTGCTGCTGGACGGTCCCCGGCTGTCGGTGCTCGCGCTCACCCCGCCGGTGGCGGTGGGGGTGGCGTTGCTGGTGACCCGCACCCCCGTCGGGCTGCTGCTGCGCGCGACCGCCGACAACCGCGAGGCGGCCGAGCTCGCAGGCGTACGGACGCGGCGGGTCGCGACCGGCATCTGGGCCCTGTCCGGGGCGCTGGCGGCCGTCACCATCGTCCTGCTCGACGGCCTCACCCGCCTGCCGCTCGGACAGCCGCAGGTGGCAGTGGGTCCGGCGCTGCTGCTGCGCGCTCTGGTGGCAGCGCTGGTCGGACGGCTCGTCTCGCTGCCGATGGCGGTGGCCGGCGGCCTCGGCGTCGGCGTGGCCGAAGCGGTGGCGCTGCAGCTGGCCCCGACCCGTCCCGGCCTGATCGACCTCGGTCTGCTGGCCGTGGTGCTCGTCGTGCTGCCGGTGCTGCTGCGGCCGGGGTCGGGGGGACGCGGACCGGCCTCCGGCGACACCGCCCTGCCGGTCCCGCCCACGGTGCGCGTGCTGCCGGCCGCGCTCGTCGGTCGCTGGTGGGCCGAACGGCTCGGCCCGCTGACCGCGTGCACCGCACTGCTCGTCGCCGCGCTGCTGCCGCTGGTGTTCTCCGGGGCGGGCGACCTGTTCACCCTGTCCCGGGTGGCGCTGCTGGCGCTGACCGGCCTGTCGCTCGTCGTGCTCACCGGCTGGGGCGGCGAGGTGTCCCTCGGCCAGGGGGCGCTGTTCGGGCTCGGCGCGTTCGCGACGGCGGCGCTGACGGTGCGCGGGGTGCCGTTCCCGGCAGCGGTCGTCGAGGCGGTGGCCGTCGGCGTCGCCGTGTCGCTGCTGCTGGGCCTGCCGGCGCTGCGTGTGCGGGGGCTGTTCCTGGCGGTGTCCACCCTCGCGGCCGCGGTCGCCGGAGCCTCCTTCGTCTTCTCCACGTCGTTCTTCGTCGACAGCACCGGCACCGTCGTCGTGCAGCGACCCGCCGGGTTCGGCAGCAACGTCGCCTACTTCGAGCTGTGCCTCGCGGCGCTCGCGCTGTCCGGCCTGCTGGTCTCCCGGTTGCGGCGGGGCGCCCTGGGCCGCTCGGTGGTGGCGGTGCGCGCCAACCCCCGTCGGGCCTCCGCGCTGGCCGTGCCGCCGCAGCGCACCGGACTGGTCGCCTTCGCGCTCGCCGGTGGGCTCGCGTCGTTCGCCGGCGCCCTCTACGCGCCGCTCACCGGCCGCCTGTCGCCGCTGGACGTGCCGGTCTCGCTGTCGCTGCAGATCGTCGCCCTGGCGGTCATCGGCGGCATCGGACGGGTCGACGGCGCCGTGCTGGGTGCTGTCTGGGTGGTGGGGCTGCCGACCCTGCTCGGTGGCGGGGCGCTACCGGCCCTGCTGACCAGCGGCGTCGGGCTGCTGGCGCTGCTGCTGTACCTGCCGGGCGGGCTGGCAGGGCTCGTCGACCGCGCGCGGGAAGCACTGCTCACGGCGGTCGCGGCGCGGCTCCCTCAGCCCGAGCCGCGTCCGCCGGCCACCGTGCGGGAACGGGCTGTCGCCGCCGCGCCGACGGCCGAGGCCCCCGCTCTGGAGGCCGCCGGGATCACCGTCCGGTTCGGGGGGCGTACCGCCGTGGACGACCTCAGTCTGACGGTGGCGCCCGGGCAGTCGCTGGGCCTGATCGGCGCGAACGGCTCCGGCAAGTCGACGCTGCTCGACGTGCTGGCGGGTGCCCGTCGCCCGGACGCCGGCTCGGTGCTCCTCGACGGCCGTGACGTCACGCCGCTGCCCCCGCACGCCCGTGCAGTCCTGGGCATCGGGCGGGTGTTCCAGGACGCCAGGCTGTTCGCCGAGCTCACCGTGCTCGAGACGCTCTCGCTCGCGTGCGCTCCGGAGGCGGTCGACGTCGTCCCGGCGCTGCTGTTCGCGCCGCCGGCGCGCCGGGCCGAGCGCCTCGCGCACGCCGCAGCGCAGGAGGTGCTGGACCGGCTGGGGCTGCGCGAGGTGCAGCACCGTCCGGTCCGGGCGCTGTCCACCGGCATGCGCCGGATCGTGGAGCTCGGCTGCGTGCTGGGGCAGGGCTCGCGCGTCCTGCTGCTCGACGAGCCGACCGCCGGGCTCGCCCAGCGCGAGACCGAGGCTTTCGCACCGCTGCTCGCGGACGTGCGCGACGAGCTGGCCGCGACCGTGGTGCTCGTCGAGCACGACCTGCCGCTGGTGCTGTCGCTGTCGGACCGGGTGGTGTGCCTGTCGGGAGGCGCGATCATCGCCGATGGCTCCGGGGCGGACGTGATCTCCGACCCGGCCGTGATCGCCGCCTACCTCGGCACCGACCCGCGGGCCATCGCGCGCAGCGGACCGCTCGCGGCGGTCAGTCGTCCCTGAACCGGCATGTCGGGGGGCTCGCGAACGCTTCAGTCGGCGGCGTGCTCGTCCAGCAGCCGGTAGAGGTCGCCGTAGACGGCGTCGCGGTCCAGGTCGTGCATCTCCAGCATGGCGGCGTGCTCCGGCCGGGCCACCCAGTGCAGGTCGTCGCCCATCGCCGGCGTCGGCACCTCGCGCAGCGTGCACCAGTCGGCCTCCAGCAGCCACGCCAGCGGGGCCAGGTCCCAGATGACCTTCGACGAGCCCAGCCGGTCCAGCTTGAAGAGCGGGTGGGCGCGCACCGACTCCCAGAGGTAGCCGCCCAGCACGCCCTTGCCGCGCACGTTCTGCTCCAGCTCGGGAAGCGTGAGGCGCAGCTCCTCGCCGACGTAGTAGCCCGGCACGTACACCAGCGGCACGCCGCAGTCGAAGAGCACCTGTGCCGCGGGGACGTCCTGCGCGAGGTTGTAGGAGGAGTTCTCATAAGGCCAGAAGCTCGGGTAGGCCGCCGTCCAGACCACCACGATCCGATCGGCGATCGACGGGTCGAGCAGCAGCGCGCTGGCGATGTTCGTCGCGCAGCCGATCCCGACGACGTAGAGCCTGCCCTCGCGAGGCTGGTGGGCCAGCTCGACCAGGCGGCGGGCGGCCTCGGAGTCGACCGGCGTCGAGGCGTCCGGCAGGTAGCTCTCGCTGCCGCGCGCCACCGGCACGTCGGACCCGGCGAGCGCGACGACGCGCAGCAGCTCGTCGTACGCCTGCTGGGCGCCCTCTGCGGGCAGCTTGACCGGCACGTCGTCGGCGGTCAGGCCCAGGGCCTCGATCTCACGGGTGAGGTGTCGGCGGTCGAGCTCGGTGAGCAGCCCCTTGCCCGGCGCCACCAGGTCGGGGGAGAGCCCGAAAGGACAGGCGTGCAGTCCCAGCAGCCGCACGCGATCCGGCCGCAGCAGGGCCCAGACGATCGCGAACTGGTCGTCCACCTCGTTCATCACGTCGGTGTCGAGCACGACGTCGAGCACGCCGTCGGGCAGGTCGAAGACGCTCATCCGCCGATCGCCTCCGGCTGGATGTTCGCCAGGCGGACCTCGCCCTTGGAGACCAGGCGGTCCTGGTCGTCGCGGATGAAGACCTGCCACAGCTGTTGGGTCCGGCCCCGCTGCAGGGGCGTTGCCTCCACGCTCAGCTCACCCTCGCGCACCGCTCGCAGGAAGTGCGTGCTGTTCGCGACCCCGACCACCTGACCGCGGTCACCCAGCCAGGTCGCGCCGGCGACGCTGGCGACTGTCTCGACGACGGCGCAGAACACGCCGCCGTGGACGATGCCGTACGGCTGGTGCTGGTCGGGGGTGACGGTCATCGTGGCCCGGACGACGTCGCCCGTGATCTCGCCCATGGTGAGGCCCATCGCGGCGGTGAAGGCGCTCGGCGGCATCGACAGCGGTTCGGTCATCGTTCCTCCGGGGCAGCGGGTCGGGTCAGGTCACTCTGCCCTGCTGGTCCGAGCGTCCTGTCACCGGCTGGCAGGCTGGCGAAGCCGCTGGCGGGTAAGGGCAGCGGTATGAGACCGCGCGCACCGATGCTCGTGCCCTTCGCCGTGCTGCTGACGATCGTCACCGCGTGCGGGTCCGCCGGCAGCGACCGGGCCGCAGTCGGCGCAGCCGGCGGCGACGACAGCGCCGGCGGCGACGACAGCCAGCCTGCCGGCGGCTGCAGCCGCGTGCAGGTCCCCGCGCACGAGGGGACCGACGTGGTGCTGACCGGTCTGGACTGTGCGCTCGCCCGCAAGGTGATCCTGGCCGCCGTCGGACAGGGTCGTGCGGCGTACGAGGCAGAGGGGTTCTCCTGCACCCCGACGGACGCGGCCGAGGGTGACACCGACTATGCCTGCACCGGTGCGGGCGGCGCCCGGCTGACGTTCCACTACGGCGTCGCGTAGCCGTGAGCGAGCGGTAAGCGGCTTCGGCGGTCTGGGGTGCGAGGCTGCGCGGCGTGACCACCTACACCGACCTTCGAGCCCTGTTCCTCAACTGCACCCTCAAGCCCTCGCCGGAGCCCTCGCACACGGATCTGCTGGTGGAGCGCTCGGCGGCCCTCATGCGCGGCCAGGGCGTGCAGGTCGAGACGGTCCGCGTCGTGGATCTCGACGTCGCCCCCGGGGTCTACCCCGACATGACCGAGCACGGCTGGGCGAACGACGCGTGGCCCGGCGTACAGACCAAGGTGATGGCTGCCGACATCCTGGTGATCGCGACGCCGATCTGGCTCGGGGACAAGAGCTCGGTCTGCACGCGGGTGGTCGAGCGGCTGTACGGCTTGTCCGGTGAGCTCAACGACGCAGGTCAGTACGCCTACTACGGCCGCGTCGGTGGTTGCCTGGTCACGGGCAACGAGGACGGCATCAAGCACATCGCGATGAACGTCCTCTACTCCCTGCAGCACCTCGGCTACGTCATCCCGCCGCAGGCTGACGCGGGTTGGATCGGCGAGGCCGGCCCCGGCCCGTCCTACGGCGACGACGGTGCCGGGCTGGACAACGACTTCACCAACCGCAACACCACCTTCATGACGTGGAACCTGCTGCACCTGGCCCGGCTGCTCAAGGACGCCGGTGGTCTGCCGGCGCACGGCAACTCGCGCCGGGACTGGGACGCCGGGGAGCGGTTCGACCACCCGAACCCTGAGTACCGGTAGCGGCGCGGGCGGTCAGCGCTGTGCCACGCTGCGCTGATGGCGGACACCGCGTCGACCGGCCTGCCCCAGCTGAGCCCTGACGAGCAGCGCGTGCTCGGCAGCCTGCTGGAGAAGGAGGTGACGGTTCCGGCCACCTACCCGATGACGGTGAACGCGGTGCGCGCCGCCTGCAACCAGACGAGCAGCCGCGATCCGGTGACCGACCTCGACGAGGAGCAGGTGCAGCAGCTGCTGCGGTCGCTGAAGGACCGCGAGCTGGTGGCGTACTGGACCGACCCGGGCCGTCGCACGGTGAAGTACCTGCAGACCCTCGCGCCCCGACTGGGCCTGCCGCCGGACGAGCGGGCGCTGCTGACGGTGCTGCTGCTGCGGGGAGCGCAGGCCCCTGGTGCCCTGCGGGTGCGTACGGAACGGCTCCACGCGTTCGCCGACCGCGACGCCGTCCAGGAGTGCCTGACCCGGATGGCACAGGCCGACCGGCCGCTGGTGCGCGAGCTGGCCCGGCGCCCGCGCGAGCAGGACAGCCGCTGGGTGCACCTGCTCGGCCCGGTCGAGATCGGTGTCGGGCCGTTCCCTGAGGTCGTCGACCGCGAGAGCGTGCTCCGCGACGGCGAGCAGGCCCGTACCGCGCGGATGCTCGCCACCTTCGCCGCGGTGGCCGAGCCCTACGCGCAGAGCTTCACGGCCGAGCTGGACGGCCTGCCGTTCGAGCGCTGGCTGCTCGACCGGGTCGTGACCGAGTCCGCCGGAGAGCCGGTCATCGAGGTCGGGTGCGGGCCGGGGCACGTGACGTCGTGGCTCGCCCGGGCGGGGGCGCAGGCACAGGGCCTGGACCTGTCGCCGGAGATGGTCGCGCAGGCGCGGAGCCGCTTCCCCGGGCTGACGTTCGAGGTCGGCGACCTGCGAGACCTGATGCGGCCGACGGCCGGGCCAGGTTGGGGCGCCGTGCTCGCCTGGTACTCGCTGATCTACCTGGCCGAGTCCGAGCTGGCCGGGGCCGTGCAGGCGCTGGCCCGTCCGCTGGCTCCCGGTGGACTGCTCGTGCTGGCGATGCACGCCGGACAGGGCGTGCGGACGGCAGACGAGTGGTTCGGGCAGCGCGTCGAGCTCGAGGTGGTGCTGCACGACCCGCAGGCCGTCTGCGACGTCGTCGCAGGGGCCGGGCTCGTCGAGGTCGAGTGGTACCAGCGCGGTCCGATCGCCTCCCGGGACGAGACGACCCAGCGGCTGTACGTGCTCGCCCGCAGGCCCTAACCTGCCGCCGTCCGGTCCAGGGGCGCGGGCGGGGTCGTCGCGGTGCGGGCCGCGCGCCGACGGAAGAACCAGGCCACCCCGTAGACGCTGACGGCGGCGTACAGCCAGCCGACGAAGGCGTCGACGACGAAGTGCTCGCCGCCGTAGGCCAGCGTGAAGGTCATCGCCAGGACGTAGCCGACGAGCAGCGCACGCACCCGCCGACCGACCAGCGACCAGCTGAACAGGAGCACCATCATCGGCACCCCGGAGTGCAGCGACGGGATCGCGGCCACGGCGTTCGCATAGGCCTCGCCCCTGGCCACGGCAGACCGGATCGTGCCGATGCCGGTGGCCTGCAAGGTCTCCGACACCACCCGCGTCACGTCGGGCAGGTAGCCGTTCAGGCCGGCCATCCACGGCGGCGCAGCGGGGAACAGGGCATAGGTGGCCAGCGTCAGCAGCGTCAGCGTGACCAGGGTCCAGACGTAGCGGCGGAACAGGTGGTAACCGAACAGCCACAGCACGACGGCCAGCGCCATCGGGACGACGAAGTGCGACATGTAGACGGGCACGATCGCGATGTCGTACCAGCGCACCTGCCCGGCGACGTGCAGGTGGTCCTGCAGCCAGACCGTCGGCACGCGGCCGCCGGTGGCCCAGCCGAACAGGATCTCGTCGGCCCGCAGCTGCGGGAGCACGTGCGCGTGGTCGATGCCTTCCGCACCCGTCTTGCCGTTGCGCAGGGCCGGCAGCGAGACCAGCCGGCTGCCGAGCTCGTCGGCGGAGCCGCGCAGGAAGTCGTAGAGGAACAGGACGCCGAACAGCGGCAACCAGTCGCGCAGCACCGACCGTCCCCAGTGCCGCAGGTCGCCGCCGAAGGCAGCGAGCAGCAGCAGGAGCGTCCAACCGGTGATGACGTCGCGGCCGGTCGGGAAGCCGAACGGGATGCTGACGAGCACGAAGGCGATGCCCACCGCCAGGAACCACCGGCGCCGCCGACCTTGGGCGCGCAGGCCGGTGGCGTGCCACGGAGACACCGCGCGCACCGGCTCCTGCGGGTCGAGCCCGGTGGGCTCGGGCTGGTGCAGCAGGTTGCTCACGAGTCCTCCGTCCGTGCGTCGAGGGTACGGGGGTCGAACGCGACGAAGACGCTGGACGTGCCGCGATAGCATGTGAGCATGACCTCGCTGCTTCCCGGGCCGCGCTGACCAGGCTTCACGTCAGCGCGGCGCCCCCGTGACCCACGGGGGCTCTTGTGTGTCCGGACCCGGCCGAGCGACCAGGAGCGAGCAGCGATGACCACGCAGGCGACCGAGCGCGAACCGTACGACCCGCAGGCGGTGCAGGACCGGTGGCTGCCGGTCTGGGACCGCCTCGATCTCTACCGTGCCGGCCGCAACGCCGGTGCGGAGAAGAAGTACGTGCTCGACATGTTTCCCTACCCCAGCGGTGACCTGCACATGGGTCATGCCGAGGCGTACGGCCTGTGCGACGTGCTCGCCCGCTACTGGGGTCGACGGGGCTACGACGTGCTGCACCCGATCGGGTGGGACTCCTTCGGGCTGCCGGCCGAGAACGCCGCCATCCGGCGGGACGAGCACCCGTCGACCTACACCTACGCCAACATCGAGACGCAGGCCGACAGCTTCCGACGTTTCGCCATCAGCTTCGACTGGACCCGGCGGCTGCACACCAGCGATCCCGAGTACTACCGATGGACGCAGTGGTTGTTCCTGCGCTTTCGCGAGCGGGGACTGGCCTACCGCAAGTCCAGTGCCGTCAACTGGTGCCCGAACGACCAGACGGTGCTGGCCAACGAGCAGGTCGTCCAGGGTGCCTGCGAACGCTGCGGCGCCCTCGTCACCAAGCGCGAGCTGACGCAGTGGTTCTTCAAGGTGACCGACTACGCCGACCGGTTGCTGGACGACATGGAGCAGCTGCGCGGCCACTGGCCCGAGCGCGTGCTGCTCATGCAGAAGAACTGGATCGGCCGCTCCCAGGGCGCGCACGTCGACTTCGTGGTGCACACGGTTGCGGGCGAGCAGCCCGTCACCGTGTTCACCACCCGTCCCGACACGCTGTACGGCGCGACGTTCTTCGTGGTGGCGGCCGACGCTCCGCTGGCCCTGCAGCTGTGCGCACCGGAACGACGAGCAGCGCTGGACGCCTACCGCGAGCAGGTGTCGGCGCTGTCGGAGATCGAGCGGCAGGCCACCGACCGAGAGAAGACCGGCGTCGACCTGGGGGTCACCGCGACGAACCCGGTCGACGGCGAGCAGATCCCCGTCTACGCCGCCGACTACGTGCTGGCCGACTACGGCACCGGCGCCATCATGGCGGTGCCCGCGCACGACCAGCGCGACCTGGACTTCGCGCGTGCCTTCGGTCTGCCGGTGCGCGTGGTCGTGCAGACCGACGGTCAGGACCCCGCCACCAGCGGGACCGCGACCGCCGGCGACGGCGTGCTGGTGAACAGCGGCCCCTACGACGGGTTGTCCAAGACCGAGGCGATCGAGCGGGTCGTCGCCGACCTGGAAGCGCGCGGCGTCGGCAAGGGCGCCGTCAACTTCCGGCTGCGCGACTGGCTGCTGTCGCGGCAGCGCTTCTGGGGCGCGCCGATCCCGATCGTGCACTGCGACGCCTGCGGAGAGGTGCCGGTGCCGGACGACCAGCTGCCGGTGCGGCTGCCCGACCTGCGCGGGGCCGCGCTGAAACCGGCCGGCACGTCACCGCTGGGCGCGGCGACGGACTGGGTGCACGTCGACTGCCCGTCCTGCGGGACGCCCGCGCGACGCGACACCGACACCATGGACACCTTCGTCGACTCGTCCTGGTACTTCCTGCGCTACTGCTCGCCCGACTACACCGACGGGCCCTTCGACCCCGCAGCCGTCCGCGCATGGATGCCGGTCGCGCAGTACGTCGGCGGGGTCGAGCACGCGATCCTGCACCTGCTGTACAGCCGCTTCTTCACCAAGGTCCTGCACGACATGGGCATGGTCGACTTCGTCGAGCCGTTCACGCGGCTGATGAACCAGGGGCAGGTCATCAACGGCGGCCAGGCCATGAGCAAGTCCAAGCCGGAGACGATGGTCGACCTCGGCGAGCAGCTGGCCCAGTTCGGCGTCGACGCCGTCCGGCTGACGATGGTGTTCGCCGGTCCGCCCGAGGACGACATCGACTGGGCCGACGTCTCCCCGTCCGGTTCGGTGAAGTACCTGGCCCGCGTCGTCCGCCTGGCCGAGGACGTCGGCGCGCTGGCTGCCTCGGACGAGCGCGAGCCCGAGCTGGACCGCGCGGTCGCGCGGACCGTCGACGAGGTCACCCGTCTGGTCGAGGTGCAGCGCCTGAACGTCGCGATCGCCCGCCTGATGGAGCTGACCAACGCACTGCGCAGATCCGTCGAAGCAGGCGCGGCCGGTCCCGCCTCGCTGCGGGACGGGGTGGCGTCCTTGGCGGTCATGCTGGGGTGCTTCGCGCCCTACGCCGCGGAGCAGGCGTGGTCCCTGCTGAGCCACGACGTCGACGCCGGCGACTCCGTGCACGCCGCCGACTGGCCGGTCGCCGACCCGTCGCTGCTGGTCCAGGACAGCGTCACGTGCGTCGTGCAGGTCCAGGGCAAGGTGCGCGACCGGCTGGAGGTCGCGCCGGACATCTCCGAGGACGCGCTGCGCACCCTGGCGCTGGCCAGCGACGCGGTCCGCAAGGCCTTGGACGGACGCAGCGTCAAGCTCGCGATCGTCAAGGCCCCCAAGCTGGTCAACATCGTCCCGGGGTGAGCGCCGGCTCGGGCGCAGGCGGTCGCCCTTCTGCCGTTCCGTGCGCCGGGGCGCTGCTCGGGGGTGAGCCGTCGGCGGAGCAGACCGTCGCCGTGGTCACCGACAGCACCGCCTACCTGCCCGAGGGGCTGGACGTCGGGCTGGGCGTCGTGCCGCTCCACGTCGTGCTGGGGACCCGCACCGGGACCGAGGGCGAGCAGGTGTCGCCCGCGGACGTCGCGGCAGCGCTGCACGAGAAGCGGGTGCAGGTCTCGACCTCACGAGCGACGCCCGGTGACTTCGTCGCGGCGTACCGTGCCAGCGGCGCCCGGTACGTCGTGTCGGTGCAGCTGTCCTCGCGGCTGTCGGGGACGCACGACAACGCGCGGCTGGCCGCCGCCGAGGTCGCCGGTGAGGGCATCCAGGTGCGGGTGGTCGACAGCCGGACCATCGCGATGGGTCTGGGGTTCGCCGTGCTGGGGGCGGTCGCCGCGGCGCGGGCCGGGGGCGATCTGGACGCCGTGGCGGACGCAGCGACCGAAGCCGCTGCGGCGACGGACGTGCTGTTCTACGTCGACACGCTCGAGCACCTGCGTCGTGGCGGACGCATCGGCGCCGCAGCCGCGCTGGTGGGGGCGGCCCTGGCGGTGAAACCGCTGCTCCACGTGACCGACGGGCAGATCGCGGCGCTGGAGAAGGTCCGCACCGCGTCCAAGGCGATGGCCCGGCTGGAGGAGATCGCCGTGCACCGTGCGGGCGACGGCGCGGTCGACGTCGCGGTGCACCACCTCGCCGCGCCCGCGCGCGCCGAGGCTCTCGCCGCGCGTCTGGTCGAGAGGCTGCCGCGGCTGCGTTCGATGTACGTGAGCGAGGTCGGCGCCGTGGTCGGGGCCCACGTGGGTCCGGGGCTGCTCGGGGTCGTGGTCTCGCGCCGGTGAGCACCCTGCTGCTGGTGAGCGCCGGCGTGATCGGCTACCTGGTGGGGGCGGTCTCGCCCGCGACGGCGCTGGCCCGGCGCCGCGGCATCGACCTGCACGCCGTCGGCTCGGGCAACCCGGGCGCGTCGAACGCCGGACGGGCGCTCGGACGTCGGACGGGGGTCCTGGTCGCCGTGCTGGACGTGGCCAAGGGAGGCGTCCCGTCGGCGCTGTTCGGCGCCGTGGACCATCGCGCCGGGCTCCTCGCGGGGGTCGCCGCCGTCCTGGGGCACGTGAGCTCGCCGCTGCTGCGCGGACGGGGCGGCAAGGGGGTGGCGACCGCGGCCGGCGCCGTCCTCGGGTCGCACCCGCTCTGGGCGGCGGTCGTGCTGCTGACCTGGGTGCTGGTGCTGGCGGGATCGCGCTGGATCGCGGCCGCGTCGGTGTCCTCGGCGCTCGCGCTGCTGGTCGTCGCCGTCGTGCTCTCGGAGGACCGGTGGTGGGCGCTGGTCGTCGCGGCGGTCATCGTCGTCCGGCACCGGTCGAACCTGAGACAGCGCCGCTGACGTCTTGGCAGCAGCGCGGGTGCGTGCGCAGGCGTGGCGGGGAGGCCGGCACGGGCGGTGGCGTGCGTGGGGATCGAGGTACGCCCACGCATCAGGGAGGCTGTCCACAGATCGGCTCGCCGGGGTCGCGAGGGGAAGCGCCTGCTCCTAGCGTCCGCCGGGTGCGCATCCGCGGCCGTCGCCAGCCTGATCCGACGGTTGCGCTGCGCCGGGTGGAAGGAATGCTCGGCAGGGCGATCCCCTCGCGCCCGGCCGGGCGCCGGGGCGGTTGGGTACCGGATGCCGGGCCGGCCGCGGACCGCTCGACCGAGCCGCTGGCGACCGCGGTCGGCCACGGCAGCACGGGGGACCACAGCACGCTCGACCACAGCGGCCTCGACGACAGCGGCCTCGACGACAGCAGGCTCGACGACAGTGGCCTCGACGACAGCCCGGTGGACGACGGCGCGCGCATCGCCGACCCGGGCGACGACCCGGCCACCGTGCGGAGCGATCCTGCAGCGCAGCCCGGCTCGCCCCCACCGGCACTCGACAGAGCAAGCCGGGTCAGGGGTCGCCGGGCGGCGTCCAGGCGGGTGCGTTCCGGCGGCACCGGGCTGCTGCCGGCGCGCCTGGCCCGCGGCCGGGTCGACCTCACCAGGGGGGCGGTGGCGGCCCTGCTCGCGGTCGCTCTGGTGGCGTCGTGCCTGGCGGGGCTGGTCGTCGTGCGGGGACGCCCGCAGGTGGTGGAGGTGCCGCAGGTCGTCACCGACGGTGTACCGCTGCCTGGACTGCCCTCGCCGTCGGCCGGGCCGGACACCGGCGCGGTGGTCGTCGCGGTCGCGGGCAAGGTGGTCCGCCCGGGGGTCGTCGAGCTGCCCAGCGGGAGCCGCGTCGACGACGCGGTTCGAGCCGCCGGAGGCGTCCTGCCGGGTGCGTCACCCGGGCTGCTGAACCTGGCCCGCCGCCTCGTCGACGGCGAACAGATCCTGGTGGGCATCGATCCTCCTCCCGGTGCGGCGCCTGCGGCCGCGGGTGGTCAGCGCGGTGCAGGGGGGCTGCTCGACCTGAACGTGGCCGCGGTCGGGGACCTGGACGCGCTGCCCGGCATCGGACCGGTGCTCGCCCAGCGCATCGTCGACTGGCGCGAGGAGCACGGGCGCTTCGAGAGCATCGACCAGCTGCGCGAGGTGACGGGCATCGGCGAGGCGAAGTACGGCGATCTCCAGGGCAAGGTCTCCGTCGGGTGATGCCCGCCTCGCCGCCGACGACCCGGCCGCCGCCGCAGCAGGACGGGGACGATCCGGACCAGGAGCCGCTGGACCTGCGCCTCGCGCTGCCGGCGCTCGCCGCCTGGCTGGTCGCCTTCGTGGGCCGCTACCTCCCGCCGCCGGCCGTCCTGGGGACGGGTGCACTGGCGGCCGCGGCGGCGGTCGGTGTGCTCGCCGCGCGGCGCCGGGGCCGCGCGCTGCTGGCGGCCGCCGTGCTGGCGTGCGTCGCGGCGTCGGCAGCGGTCACCGGCCTGCACACGCAGTCCCGCGCGGTAGGGCCGCTGCCGGGGTGGGCGTCCGACCGCTCCGCCGTCGCGCTGGAGGGCGTGCTGGTCGACGACCCGAGGCTGGCCGCCGCCACCGGTCCGCGAAGGACCGATCTGGTCGTGGTCCGGCTGCGCGTGGAGGTGCTGCGCCGCGGCGCGACGACGCTGCACCTGCGCACGCCGGTGCTCGTGCTGTCCTCGGACCGGGCCTGGTTGCCGTTGCTGCCCAGCCAGCGGGTGCGCGCCGAGGGACGGTTGCGGGCCGCCGAACCAGGTGACGACGTGACGGCCGTGCTGTCCGACCGCGGCCACCCGGTGGTGCTGTCGCCACCGAGCCGGGTACAGCGGGTGGCCGGCGGCCTGCGCGCCGGGCTGCGGGAGGCGGTGTCACCGCTGCCCGAGCGGGAGCGCGGCCTCCTGCCGGGGCTGGTCGTCGGCGACGTGAGCCGGCTGGACCCGCACGTCCGCGAGGACTTCCGGACGGTCGGCCTGACGCACCTGACGGCGGTGAGCGGCACGAACGTCGCGATCGTGACCGGCGCCGTGCTGCTGCTGACGCGCCGGCTCGGCTTCGGTCTCCGGGTCGGGCCCGCCCTCGCCGGCCTGGCGCTGCTGGGGTTCGTCGTGCTGGCGAGGCCGTCGCCCAGCGTGCTCCGGGCGGCGGTGATGGGCGTGGTGGGTCTGGTAGCCCTGACCACCGGTGGCCGGCGGGCTGCGCTGCCGGCGCTGGCGACGGCCGTGCTCGCCCTGGTGCTGGTCGATCCGGACCTCGCGGGTGCCGCCGGCTTCGCGCTGTCGGTGCTGGCGACCGGCGGGCTGCTGGTGCTCGCTCCGCCGTGGCGGCGCTGGCTGGGCAGGAGGTTGCCGGGGTGGCTCGCCGACGCGATCGCCGTCCCTGCCGCGGCCCAGGCAGCCTGCGGACCGGTCGTCGTGGCGATCAGCTCGCAGCTCGGCGCGCTGTCGGTCCCGGCCAACCTGCTGGCGGCGCTGGCGGTCGCGCCGGCGACGGTGGCGGGAGTGCTCGCTGCCCTGCTCGCCCCGGTGTGCCTGCCGCTGGCGCAGGGGGTGGCCTGGCTGGGGTGGCTGCCGACGGCCTGGCTCGTCTGGGTCGCCCGCTGGGGCTCGGGGCTGCCCGGTGCGGACCTACCCTGGCCCGACGGGGCGCGGGGTGGACTGTTGCTCGGCGCGCTCACCCTGGGGCTGCTGCTCGGCGCCCGGCACCGGCGCGTGCGCCTGACCCTGCTGGCGGCGACGACCGGCATCGCCGTGGTGACGTCCGGCGCGGCGCTCGCCCGCCCGGCCTGGCCGCCGGCGGGCTGGACGATGGTGGTCTGCGACGTCGGGCAGGGCGACGCCGTGGTGCTGCGGGTGGCGGCGGGCGTCGGAGTCGTGGTCGACGCCGGGCCGGAACCGCGGCTGGTCGACGCCTGCCTGCGGCGGCTCGGCATCGGCCAGGTGCCGCTGGTGCTCGTCACGCACCTGCACGCCGACCACGTCGACGGGCTGACCGGCGTCCTGCGCGGCCGCCAGGTCGGGCAGGTGCAGATCGGACCGCTGGAGGACCCCGAGCAGCAGTACGCCGAGCTCGTGGCGGAGGCTGCCACGGCGGGGGTCCCGGTGACCCGGCCGGCCCTGGGCGAGGTGCGGCAGATCGGCGCGGTCCGCTGGCAGGTGCTGGCTCCGAGCCGCGTGTACCGGGGCACCCGCTCGGACCCGAACAACAGCTCGCTGGTGCTGCGGGTCGAGCTCGGCGGCACCACGGTGCTGCTGACCGGGGACATCGAGCCCGAGGCGCAGCGCGACCTGCTGACGCGCGGCATCGACGTGCGCGCCGCGGTGCTCAAGGTGCCGCACCATGGCAGCGATCACCAGGACCCGGCGTTCCTTGATGCGGTCGGGGCGCGGCTGGTGCTGACGTCGGTCGGGGCCGGGAACACCTACGGGCACCCCTCGGCCGGCACGCTGTCCCGGCTGACGGCGGGCGGCGCGCAGTCGTTCCGCACCGACCAGGACGGTGACGTGGCGCTGGCCGTGCGCGACGGCAGGCTCGTCGTGGTTCCGCGCGGCTGAGCACAGGCCGGTCGGCACGGGTGCCGGGCAGGGGTCGGGAAGCGGGAACGGGTGAGGGTGCTGGTGCCGGGACGGGCTGCGGTCAGGCGGTCAGGTGGCGGTCACGCAGCCGAGGGCGTCCGAGAGCGTGAGGCCGCGTGCCGGGGCCTGCTGGAGCTCGTGCCCGCCGCGGCCAGCAGCAGTGCCCCGAGCGCCACGGCCGCCCCGCCGCCCAGGGCCAGGCGGTCGGCGTCGACGCCGGTCCGCGGGAGCTGTGGGGTGCTGCCGTTCGAGAAGGAGTGGCCACCGATCCAGCCGCCACCCGTGGCGGAGCCGCCGGTCAACGACCCCCCGCCGGTCGTGCCGCCCGATCCGCCGAGGGACGGGACGCCGCGGACCGGCCTGCCGCCGGACAGCCCCTCGTCGGTCGTGCTCCCACCCGCGACCGCCGGGGCGACAGGGACCGGGACGGACGGGCCGTTCACGGGCGCCTCGGGCGCCTGGCCGGGGGCCGGCGTCGTCGACGTGGGCTGAGCGCTCGCACTGGGGCTGGGGGCGCCGGTCGGGCTCGCGGACGGGGTGACGATCGGGAGCACGGGCGCAGTCACAGGCACGGTCGGGGTCACGGTCGGGGTCACGGTCGGGGTCACGGTCGGGATCACGGTCGGGATCACGGTCGCGGCCACGCTCGGGGTCATGCTCGGGATCACGGTCGCGGGCACGCTAGGGGTCACGGGCGGGGTCTCGGTCACCGGCGGGGTCACGGGCACGGTCGGCGGCGGGGGCACGGACAGGGTCACGGACGGGGTGGCCGAGGGGGTCACGGACATGGTCACGGACGGAGTCACGGAGGGCGACGCGCTCGGCGTGGGACTGGCCGTCGGAGGCGCTGGCGAGGGCGGGACGACCACGGGGGCGCAGACGGGCCGAGCCACGTCGCTGTTGATGAGGGTGACAGCGCCGTTGCGGGCCAGCAGGCGTCCGTCGACGGCTGTCCGGTTGCCGGTCGAGATGGAGGCCACGGCCAGGATCGTGCCGCGGAAGACCGAGCCCCCGCCGAGCGTGGCCGAGCTGCCGACGGTCCAGAACACGTTGCAGGCCTGCGCACCGCCGGCCAGGACGACGGAGCTGTCGACGGCCGTGTCGAGCGTGCCCGCCAGGCGGAGGAGGAAGACGGCCTGCGGGTCGCCGCCGGCGTCCAGGGTGACGGAGCCGGTGAGGTTCAGGTCCCCGCCGTCGTACACGCCGGGGGCGAGCGACTGGCCGCTCGGGTCGACGTCGAGGGCGCTCTCCGGCGCCCGCGCGCCGGCGCTCACGAACGCTGCGGTCGCGTCGGTCTGCGCGCGGCCGGCGTCGGCGTCAGCGACGTGCGTCGCGCCGGAGACGGTGCCGGGCGGGAAGCCGGTCACGGAGGTACCCGGGCTCAGGTCGAGGTCGCCGACCAGCACGGACGGCCCGGTGTTCGTGATCGTCGAGGCAGCCAGGACCGCCACGCCGGTCGCCTCGCCGAGGTTCAAGGCGGTCGTCGCGGCGACGGCCGGTCCGGCCAGTGCGAGGCCCAGGCCGGCGGCGAGCGCCAGGCACGGGGTCAGGACGAGGGCCACGGCGCGTGCGGTCGCGCGGTGTCGGGTGGCGAGGCAGGAGGGCACGGCGTCAGCTCTCGTGGGAGGCATCGTCCACCCGCGAGCTGCGGCACCTTCTCGTCGGGTATCGGCACGACGGGCCGCGTCCTGAACTGCGCCCCGCCGATGGGGCCGGTGACCGGCGTCGTCGGTGCAGGACCGGGGCCTGGCCGCTGCCTGGAGCTGCCACGGCCTGCGTGCGTCGACTCTGACGCGCGGCTCGCCCCCCCGGGGCCCGGTAGGGCGTCACGTTGTGCGGGCTGGCAGCGCTGCTCGGCCCGACGCGGGCCACGCCCTTCGGCGTGCGGACGGTGCTGCGGGCCGCGTCCGTCGCTGGGCGCGCACGCCAGCAGCGAGAGGCCGTGGGAAGATGTGACGTGCCCGCCGACGACCTGCTCGCGCCGCTGACGGTCGTCGTCGGCGACGAGGAGCTGCTGGTCGCCCGCGCGGTGTCCGCGGTCGTCCGTGCAGGCCGCTCGGCCGATCCGGCGGTCGAGGTCACCGACCTCACCGCCGCTGAGCTGGAGCCGGGAACCCTAGCCGACGCGCTCAGCCCCTCGTTGTTCGGCGAGCGCCGGATCCTGGTGGTCCGTGCTGCGCAGGACCTGGCCAAGGACCTCGCCGGCGAGCTGCTCACCCAGCTCGCGGACCCGCAGGACCAGGTCAGCGTGGTGGTCGTCCATGCCGGCGGGGCGAAGGGAAAGGCGCTGCTGACCGCGCTGCTCGCCCGCAGGCCCCGCCGCATCGACGCGCCGAAGATCACCAAGTTCGGAGACCGCCGCGACTTCCTGCGTCGCGAGCTGCGTGCGGGCAACCGGCCGGTCGACGAGGACGCCGTCGGGCTGCTGCTCGACGCCGTCGGCAGCGACCTGCGCGAGCTGGCCAGCGCAGCGGAGCAGCTCAGGGCCGACACCGACGGGCCGATCACCGCCGAAGCCGTCGCCCGCTACCACCGGGGTCGGGCCGAGTCCTCCGGGTTCACGGTCGCCGACCGGGCCGTCGACGGTGACCTCGACGGCGCCCTGGAGCTGGCCCGCTGGGGGCAGAGCACGGGCCTGGCGCCGGTGCTGGTCACCAGCGCACTGGCCAGCACCCTGCGGGCGATGGCGATGGTGGCCTCCGCCGGGCGGGCACCGGC
The DNA here is from genome assembly GCA_963784675.1 of uncultured Actinomycetes bacterium. Taxonomy (GTDB): domain Bacteria; phylum Actinomycetota; class Actinomycetes; order Mycobacteriales; family SCTD01; genus SCTD01. Next base: position 64,731 of record CAWASE010000023.1, on the reverse strand, counting down.
CCACCAGCTGGCCGGGCAGCTGGGCATGCCGCCGTGGAAGGTCGAGAAGACCCAGCGCCAGGCGAGAGGCTGGCGCCCCGAGGGCCTCACTGCGGCGCTGACAGCCGTCGCCCGGGCCGATGCCGACGTCAAGGGGGCCGCCGCCGACCAGGGCTATGCCGTCGAGCGGGTGCTGCTGGCCGTCTGCCAGGCCCGCGGCGAGGGGCGATGAGCCCGACGCGCACGCAGCCCGCTAGGGAGTCGCCCAAGCCTGCGCTTTACGCAAGGCTCCTGCGGCTGCGCCATGTCAGCCCCAACGGCTGGCAGCGCGCCGTGCTCGGCGAGGGCGCGGTGGCTGTCGCAGCACTGCTCGTGCTCGCCGACGTCGCCTCGGCCTGGACCCTGCTCGTGCTCCCGCTGACGGTGGCGGCCGTCGTCAAGGGTCACGACGCCCTCGCCGGCGCCCTGCACCCCGGACCGACCCGTACCTCGACGCCCGACGACGACGGCGCCGTCCCGCAGGGACGGCGCCGGTCGAGGTCGTGAACGACGGGACGAGCAGCCGCTCCGCGCCCTAGGGGGGCGGGCGACGCAGCGCCACGCTCAGGTGCTGGTCGACTGCAGCTGCGCGACGCGCTTGGCGAGGGCGGACTTGCGGTTGGCGGCCTGGTTGGCGTGGATGACGCCCTTGCTGGCGGCCTTGTCGAGGGCCTTGCCCGCGTCGCGCATGAGCGTCGCGGCGGCCGTGGTGTCGCCGGCGTCAGCGGCCTCGCGGAACTTGCGCACCGAGGTCTTGAGCGCGGACTTGACCGACTTGTTGCGCAGCCGCGCCTTCTCGTTGGTCTTGATGCGCTTGATCTGCGACTTGATGTTCGCCACGCTGAGTCGTCCTCGGTCTGCTCGGGATGAGCCACCCGGTGGAGCGGCTCAGGTCTGTCGGGGCAGGTCGTCGGTCCGGCGCGAAGGGCCGCGCGGACGCGGCCGTTGCGCGCTTGGGGCACGAGTCACCCCGACGGCCTGCACGTCGACCACGCACACTAGCAGCAGCACCACCAGGCGCCCTGCCGTCGTGACGGGCGTGCTGGCGGACACACCCTCGACACGCAGGCTGACTAGGTTGCGGACATGGCTGATCTTTTCGAGGGCTACCGCGTCGACGGCGCCTGGGACGAGGTGTTCGCCGCACCGGGGGTCCCGCACGAGCAGAGCCGCGCTCTGCACGCGGCGCTGGAGGCGATGTCGGCCGAGGACCTGGACGGTCGGTCCACCGCGCTGGCGCACGCCTTCCGCGACCAGGGCATCACCTTCAGCCTGTCCGGCGAGGAGCGGCCGTTCCCGCTCGATCTGGTCCCCCGCGTCATCGAGTCCGACGAGTGGAAGCGCGTGGAGACCGGCGTCGCGCAGCGGGTACGCGCGCTGGAGGCGTTCCTGGCCGACGTCCACGGAGGCCAGGAGGTGCTCGCCGACGGCATCGTGCCGCGCCGGGTCGTCGTGAGCAGCAGCGCCCACGTCACCGCTGCCTACGGGGTCAACCCCGCCAACGGCGTCCGGGTGCACGTGTCCGGCATCGACCTCATCCGCGACGAGCAGGGGGAGTTCCGCGTCCTGGAGGACAACCTGCGCACGCCGTCCGGCGTCAGCTATGTCATCGAGAACCGCCGGGCCATGGGTCGGGTCTTCCCGGAGCTGTTCGCCAGCCACCGGGTCCAGCCCGTCGACGGCTACCCCGAGCTGCTGCTGCACGCGCTGCGGGCGGCGGCGCCGGCCGGGGTGGACGACCCCACGGTCGTCGTGCTCACGCCCGGCGTCTACAACAGCGCCTACTTCGAGCACTCGCTGCTGGCCCGGCTGATGGGCGTCGAGCTGGTCGAGGGTCGCGACCTCACCTGCCGCGACGGAGTCGTCTGGATGCGGACGACCGAGGGGGAGCAGCGCGTCGACGTCGTCTACCGACGCATCGACGACGACTTCCTGGACCCGCTGCACTTCCGGCCGGACAGCCTGGTCGGGTGCCCCGGCATCCTCAATGCCGCGCGCGGCGGCCGCGTCACGATCGCCAACGCGGTGGGCAACGGTGTGGCGGACGACAAGCTGCTCTACACCTACGTCCCGGAGCTGGTGCGCTACTACCTGGGCGAGGAGCCGGTACTGAAGAACGTCGACACGCACCGGCTGGAGGATCCTGACGAGCTGGCCTGGGTGCTCGACAACCTCGAGAGCCTGGTGCTCAAGCCCGTCGACGGATCCGGCGGCAAGGGTCTGGTCATCGGCCCGCAGGCGCAGGAGCAGGAGCTCGTCGTGCTCCGGGCCGCGGTCGCCGCAGACCCGCGCGGCTGGATCGCCCAGGGAGTGGTGCAGCTGTCGACCTCACCCACGCACATCGGTGACCGCCTCGCGCCCCGGCACGTCGACCTGCGGCCGTTCGCGGTGAACGACGGGGAGAAGGTCTGGGTGCTGCCCGGCGGTCTGACGCGCGTGGCGCTGCCCGAGGGCTCGCTCGTCGTCAACTCCAGCCAGGGCGGCGGGAGCAAGGACACCTGGGTGCTCGCCTCCGACGACCAGACCGAGGCCCGACCCGACCGGCCGGGGCCGCTGCTCACCGGTGGTGCGTCGCGCCTGATGGACGCCGGCAACGCCTCCTTCGCCGACCAGCAGCAGCAGCAACAACAGCAACAACAGCAGCAGCGAGACGGGTCCCGCTCGTGCTGAGCCGGGTCGCCGAGTCGCTCTACTGGATCGGCCGCTACACCGAACGCGCCGAGGACACCGCCCGGCTGCTGGACGTGCACGTCGCCACCCTGCTGGAGGACCCGTGGGTGCACGAGCCGACGGCCTGCCGCGACCTGCTCCAGGTCATGGGCGTACCGGTGCCGGAGGGCGCGCTGGACTCCGAGCGCACCACCGGGCTGCTGGCCTTCGAGCGAGGCAGCACCACGAGCATCGTCGGGGCGCTGGCCGGTGCGCGCGAGAACGCCCGGGGTGTGCGCGAGGCGCTGTCCAGCGAGCTCTGGGAGTGCCTGAACGCCACGTATCACTCGCTGCCGGCCCAGCAGGCCGCCACCGGCCGGCACGGCGGGCCGGGGTTCTTCCGGTTCGTCCGCGAGCGGGCCGCTATGGTGTCCGGGCTCATCGACGGCACCATGCCGCGCGACGACGGCTGGCGCTTCTTGATGCTGGGTCGTTCGCTGGAACGCGTCGACATGACCGCACGCCTGCTCTGGGCGCGTGCGGGGCAGCCCAACGTCAGCGCCGGCTGGGTGGGGCTGCTCAAGTCGTGCAGCGCGCACGAGGCCTACCTGCGCACCTACCGGTCTGCGGTCGAGGCCGAGCGCGTCGTCGAGTTCCTCGTCCTGGACCGGCTCTTCCCGCGGTCGGTCTATGCCGCCATGATGCAGGCCGAGCGCTGCCTCACCGAGCTGGACCCGACCGCCGGTCGGACCGGGGTCGACGACATCTCCCGCCGGATGCTCGGCCGGGCCCGCACGGACCTGGAGTTCCGCTTGGCCGAGGACCTTTTCGCCGATCTCCCCTCGTTGCTGGACGGGCTGCAGAAGACCTGCTCCGACGTGGGCGACGCGGTGAGCCACCGCTACTTTCACCACGCCGGCGCCCTGGCCTGGTCCGCGGAGTCGGGTCTGTGAGCGCGCGCCTGCGCATCCGGCACACCACCGGCTACCGCTACGACACCGAGGTGGGTCGCTCCTACAACGAAGCGCGCCTCACCCCGATGACCGGCCTGGAGCAGACGACGCTCGAGGCCCGCGTCCAGACGACACCGGACTGCCGGCAGCAGCGGTACTGGGACTACTGGGGAACGCAGGTCACCTCCTTCGACGTGCACGTCCCGCACACGGCGCTGGAGGTGCAGGCGACGTCGGTCGTCGACACGACGACCCCGGACGAGCCGGCGGAGACCCCCGGGTGGGACCTGCTCGCGACCGAGGCCGTCCGCGACCGCTTCGTCGAGCTGCTCACCCCGACTCCCCGCACCCTGCCCGGGGAGGCGCTGACCGACCTGGCCACGACCCTCACGGCCGACCAGCTGCCGTACGCGGCGGCGCGCAGCATCTGCGAGACGGTCCGCGACCGGGTCGCCTACCGGCAGGGCACCACCGGCGTCGCCACCTCCGCGACCGAGGCGTGGGACCTCGGCGCCGGCGTCTGCCAGGACATCGCGCACGTCAGCCTGGCAACGCTGCGGGCGGCAGGACTGCCGGCGCGCTATGTCAGCGGCTACCTGCACCCGCGCCCGGACGCGGCGATCGGGGAGATGGTCACCGGCGAGAGCCACGCCTGGGTCGAGGTCTGGCTCGGAGGGTGGTGGGCCTTCGACCCGACCAACGGCGTGCCGGCCGGCGACCGGCACGTGATCGTCGCCCGCGGTCGCGACTACGGCGACGTGACTCCGCTCAAGGGCGTGTACTCCGGTGGCGGGTCCCAGTCGCTGGGTGTCGTCGTCGAGGTGACCAGACTGCTCTGAGGGAGACCGGCCGAGCAGTGCCGAGCAGCGCCCCTCTGCGCGGACCCGATGGCGGGTCCGGCGGTCCGTAGTCTGGAGCGGTGCCTGTCACCGATCCGTCGATCATCCGGAACTTCTGCATCATCGCCCACATCGACCACGGCAAGTCGACGCTGGCCGACCGCATGCTGCAGCTCACCGGGGTGGTCGACGCACGGCAGATGCGCGCGCAGTACCTGGACAAGATGGACATCGAGCGTGAGCGCGGCATCACCATCAAGGCGCAGAACGTGCGCCTGCCGTGGACGGCCGACGACGGCAAGGACTACGTCCTGCACATGATCGACACACCGGGCCACGTCGACTTCACCTACGAGGTGTCCCGGTCGCTGGCCGCCTGCGAGGGCACCCTGCTGCTCGTCGACGCGGCGCAGGGCATCGAGGCCCAGACGCTGGCCAACCTGTACCTGGCGCTGGAGAACGACCTGCACATCATCCCGGTGCTGAACAAGATCGACCTGCCGGCGGCGCAGCCGGAGAAGTACGCGATCGAGATCGCCAAGATCATCGGATGTGAGCCCGAGGACGTCCTGCGGATCAGCGCCAAGACCGGCGAGGGCGTGCCTGACGTCCTGAACGCGATCGTGCGTGACATCCCGGCACCGATGGGCCGGGTCGACAGCCCCGCCCGGGCCATGATCTTCGACTCCGTCTACGACAGCTACCGCGGCGTCATCACCTACGTGCGCGTGTTCGACGGACAGCTGTCGACCAAGGACCGCGGGCTGATGATGAGCACGCAGAACGCGCACGAGATCCTCGAGGTGGGGGTCGTCAGCCCGGACATGAAACCGACGGAGTTCCTGTCGGCCGGCGAGGTCGGCTATGTGATCCCCGGGGTGAAGAACGTCCGGCAGGCGCGGGTCGGCGACACCCTCACCACCGTGCGCAACGCGGCGACCGAGTCGCTCGGCGGGTACCAGGACCCCAAGCCGATGGTGTTCTCCGGCCTGTATCCGCTCGACGGCAGCGAGTATCCGGCGCTGCGCGAGGCGCTGGACAAGCTGCGCCTGAACGACGCGGCCCTGGTGTACGAGCCGGAGACCTCGCTCGCGCTCGGGTTCGGCTTCCGCGTCGGCTTTCTCGGACTGCTGCACCTGGAGATCGTGCGCGAGCGGCTGGAGCGCGAAGCCGGTCTGGCGCTGATCTCGACCGCGCCGAACGTGGTCTACAACGTGGTGCTGGAGAGCGGAGAGACGGTCGTGGTCACCAACCCGAGCGACTGGCCCACCGGCGGGAAGATCGCGGAGATCCTCGAGCCGGTCGCGAAGGCGATGGTGCTGCTGCCCAGCGAGTACGTCGGCACGGTCATGGAGCTGTGCCAAGGGCGCCGCGGGGTGCTGCAGGGCATGGACTACCTGTCCGAGGACCGGGTGGAGCTGCGCTACCTGCTGCCGATGGGCGAGATCATCTTCGACTTCTTCGACCAGCTGAAGTCGCGGACCAAGGGCTACGCGTCGCTGGACTACGAGCTGTCCGGCGAGCAGGCGTCGGACCTGGTGAAGGTCGACATCCTGCTGCAGAGCGAGCCGGTCGACGCGTTCTCCGCCATCGTCCACAAGGACAAGGCCTATGCCTACGGCACCTCGATGGCGTCCAAGCTGCGCGAGCTCATCCCGCGGCAGAACTTCGAGGTGCCGATCCAGGCGGCCATCGGTGCGCGCGTCATCGCCCGCGAGAACATCCGGGCCATCCGCAAGGACGTGCTGGCCAAGTGCTACGGCGGTGACATCACCCGCAAGCGCAAGCTGCTCGAGAAGCAGAAGGAGGGCAAGAAGCGGATGAAGATGGTCGGCCGCGTCGAGGTTCCCCAGGAGGCGTTCATCGCCGCGCTGTCGACCGGAGCCGAGACCGCCGGCAAGTAACCGGCTCGCAAGCCAGGAAGCCGGTCCGCGAAGGGTCGCGAGATGGCAGGCTCCAGCGATGACCGACCCCTCTGCTGCCGACGATCCCTACCGCGACCTCGCTGCCTTCGCGGCCGTGGCACGCATCGCCGGACTCGACCTCAGTCCGGACGGCACGCGTCTGGTCACGACCGTCGCCACGCTGGACGTCAAGGGCACCCGGTGGCTGACGGCGCTGTGGGAGGTCGACCCGGCCGGCGCGAGGCCGGCCCGGCGCCTGACCCGCAGCGCCAAGGCCGAGGGCGGTCCGGTCTTCGCGCCGGACGGCGAGGTGCTGTTCGTCTCGGCGCGCCCGGACCCGCAGGGTGAGCCCGAGGACGACGTTCCCGCTGCGCTGTGGTCCCTGCCCTCGTCGGGCGAGGCCCGCGTCGTGGGCACGCGCCCCGGCGGGTTCAGCGCGCACGACGTCGCCCGGCAGGCCGGCGTCGTCGTCGTGCTCAGCGACACGCTGCCGGCCTCGACGGACGCCGAGAGCGAGGCGACCCGGCGCAAGGCGCGCAAGGACGCCAAGGTCGAGGCGGTCCTGCACAGCGGCTATCCGGTCCGGCTACTGGGACCGTGACCTGGGAGCCGGCCAGGAACGCCTGCTCGTCGGCGACCTGAGCGCGGTCGGTCCCGTCGTCTGGCGCGACCTGACCCCGAGCCCCGGTCGCGCGCTGCACGGCGCCGCTCCGGCGCTGACGCCGGACGGCCGCACGGTGCTCACCAGGTGGACGGTCGCCGAGCCGTACGGTTCGTCCCGCCAGACGCTGGTCGCGATCGACGTCGCCACCGGGGGACGCCGCGTGCTGCACGATGACGGGACGAGCGACTGCGGCGGCCAGCAGGTGTCCCCCGACGGCGGCACGGTCGCCTTCGTCCGGGAGACGCGGAGCACGCCCGACCTGCCGCCGGACCGCCACCTCGTGCTCGTCCCCACTCGACGGCTCCGCTCCCGCGCGCCGGCTCGCCGCGGCTGGGACCGGTGGCCGAGCGAGCTCACCTGGACCCCCGACGGCACGGCCCTGCTGGTGACCGCGGACGACGGCGGCCGCGCCCCGGTGTTCCGCGTCGAGGTCGCGACCGGGCACGTCATGCGGCTGACGACCGACGACGGCCACTACGGCAGTGTCCGTGTCGCTCCCGACGGACGGACGGGCTACGCGATCCGCGACGCGTTCGACGCCGCGCCAGGGGCTGGTCCGCTTCGACCCGCTGGCCCCGGGGTGCCGTCCTGCTGCCGTCGCCCGCCACGTGCGCGCCCCCGTCCGGCGCGCTCACCGAGGTCGACGGCCACGGCCGCAGGACGGCACGCCGCTGCGATCCTGGCTGGCGTCCCGCCCGGGGGGACGGCCCGCACCCGCTGCTGCTGTGGGTGCACGGCGGACCGCTGTCGTCGTGGAACGGCTGGTCCTGGCGCTGGAACCCGTGGCTGATGGCGGCCCGCGGCTACGCGGTGCTGCTGCCCGACCCGGCGCTGTCCACCGGCTACGGCCGCGACATGGTCGGCGGGCTGGGGCGACTGGGGCGGCGCCCGTACACCGACCTGATGACGCTCACCGACGCCGCCGCGGAGCACGCCGGCGGTCGACGCGTCGCGCACCGCCGCGATGGGCGGCTCCTTCGGCGGCTACATGGCCAACTGGATCGCCGGCCACACCGACCGCTTCGCCGCCGTCGTGACGCACGCCAGCCTGTGGGACCTGGAGCAGTTCGGCGGGACGACCGACGCGTCCTACTACTGGTCCCGCGAGATGACCCCTGAGATGACGCGGGCAGCAACAGCCCGAGCCGGTACGCCGACGCGATCACCTCGCCGGTCCTGGTCATCCACGGCGACAAGGACTACCGCGTCCCGATCGGCGAGGGTCTGCGGCTGTGGTGGGACCTGGTCTCCCGGGCGCCGGACCCGGCGGCCCTGCCGCACCGCTTCCTCTACTTCCCGGACGAGAACCACTGGATCCTCACGCCGCAGCACGCGCGGCTCTGGTACGAGACGGTGCTGGCGTTCCTGGCCACGCACGTCCTCGGTGAGCCCTGGCAGACACCGGACCTGCTCGCCTGAGGCCAGCGATCCTCCAGCCCGGATCCGGACGTACCGTGAACCAGGTGGTCGACGTCGGGGCAGGACGAGCAGCCTCCACACCCGGCACAGTCGGCACAGTCGGCACAGTCGGCACGGCCGGCCTGCTGCGCGACGCCCGCTACGCCGCGACGGCCGCCTTCGTCGTCAACGGCCTCGTCTACGCCACCTGGGTCGCCCGGATCCCCACGACGAAGGCGGCGCTGGGCCTGACGCCGGGACAGCTGGGGCTGGTGCTGCTCGCCCTGGCTGCCGGGGCGGTGTCCGCCCTGCCGGTGGCCGGGGCGGTCGAGCACCGTTTCGGCGTGGCGAGGACGGTGCGCGGCGCTGTCCTGGTCGCTACCGCCGGGCTGGTCCTGGTCGGCGCCGGCAGTGCGCTCGGCGAAGGTCGTCCGGCACTGCTGCCCACCGGTCTGGTCGTCGTCGGCCTGCTCGCGCTCGGCGTCGGGTCAGGGCTCTGGGACGTGGCGATGAACGTCCACGGCGCTGCCGTGGAGCGGCGGCTGGGCCGCAGCCTGATGCCGCGCCTGCACGCGGGCTTCAGCATCGGCACCGTCCTCGGAGCGCTGGTGGGCGCCGCCGGCCTGCACCTCGGAATCGGCACCCTGCCGCACCTGGCGGCGGTCGCGGTCCTGTCCGCAGCAGTCGTGTGGCTGGCCGCCGGTCGCTTCCTCGCGCCTGTGCCCGTCGTCGACGGGGCGATACCGACGACCCGCCTGCGTCCGGCGCAGGCGTGGCGGGAGCCGCGAACCCTCGCGATCGGGTTGCTGGTGCTGGCCTTCGCGTTCACCGAGGGGACGGCGAACGAGTGGATCGGGGTCGCCCTGGTCGACGGGCTGGACACCCGCGAGCAGGTCGGCGCGCTGGGTTTCGGAGTCTTCGTCGCCGCCATGACGACCGGACGGTGGTTCGGCACCGCGCTGCTCGATCGTTACGGCCGGGCCGCCTGCTTGCGCCTGACGGCCCTGCTCGCCCTCGGCGGTGTGCTGCTGTTCGTCTTCGGCGGTTCGGTGACGACGGCGTTGCTCGGGGCCGTGCTGTGGGGGCTGGGGGCGAGCCTGGGCTTCCCGGTGGGCATGAGCGCTGCCGCCGACGAGGGCGCCCACGCCGGCGTGCGGGTCGCGGTCGTCTCGAGCATCGGCTACACCGCCTTCCTGGCCGGTCCGCCGCTGATCGGTCTGCTCGCAGACCGCTTCGGCATCCTGGACGCGCTGCTGGCCGTGGTCGTGGCGCTGGGGGCCGGCGCGTGCCTCGCGTCCGCCGCCCGTCCGCCGCTCTCGCGGACCCCGGACGGCACGAGGCCGTGACGCAGACTGGTCGGCATGCCCAGCGTCCTGCCCGACGGCGAGCCCGTCCCCGCTGACGGCTCGCTCCCGCCGCAGGCGAGGGACGGACTGGGCACGCGCCCGTTCGGGCTGTATCTGCACGTGCCCTTCTGCGCCTCCCGGTGCGGCTACTGCGACTTCAACACCTACCTCGGCAGCGGCTCGGCGGCGGTGCGCTCCAGGCCTCCTACGCCGACGCCGCCATCGCCGAGGTGCGACTGGCTCGACGCGTGCTGGGGCAGACGCACCCGTGGTCGACACCGTCTTCGTCGGCGGCGGCACCCCCACGCTGCTGCCACCTTCGGACCTGGTGCGGGTGCTCGACGTCGTCCGCGCGGAGTTCGGCCTGGCCGTCGACGCCGAGGTGACGACCGAGGCCAACCCGGACTCGGTCGACCTCGCCGCGCTGGCGGCCCTGCGCGCCGGCGGTTTCACCCGGATCTCGCTCGGCATGCAGTCCGCCGTCCCCCACGTGCTGCAGATCCTGGACCGGACGCACACGCCGGGGCGCCCGCAGCAGGCCGTCCGGGATGCCGTCGCGGCCGGGTTCGAGCAGGTCAGCCTGGACCTCATCTACGGCACGCCGGGCGAGAGCGACGACGACTGGCAGCGGTCCCTGGACGCCGTGCGGGCCGCGGCGCCGACGCACGTCTCGGCGTACGCGCTGATCGTCGAGGACGGCACGCGCCTGGCCCGCCAGGTCGCCAAGGGCGTGCTGCCGGCGCCCGACGACGACGTGCTCGCCGACCGGTATCTCGCGGCCGAGCGGACCCTGGGTGATCTCGGCTGGTACGAGGTCAGCAACTGGGGCGTCCCCTGTCGGCACAACCTCGGCTACTGGCAGGGCGGCGACTGGTGGGGGATCGGTCCCGGGGCGCACAGCCACGTCGGCGGGGTGCGGTGGTGGAACGTCCGGCACCCCGGCACCTACCAGACGCGGGTGGACAGCGGCATCTCGCCGGGGGCCGGCCGTGAGGTGCTGGGCGCGGCCGACCGACGCGTGGAGCGGATCCTGCTGGAGGTGCGGCTGCGGTCGGGTCTGGACCACGAGGTGCTGTCGGCAGACGGACGTTCGGCCGCCGCACAGCTGGTCGATGACGGGCTGCTGGAAGCCGTCGAGCACGAGGCCGGACGCGCCGTGCTGACGCTCCGCGGGAGGTTGTTGGCCGACGCCGTGGTGCGCCGGCTGGTCGAGTGAGGGCGCGCCGGGCTCAGCGCACGAACGGGATGGTCAGCGGGTAGCGGTAGGGCTCACCGCGCGAAGCCTTGATCGCGGCCAGGATGCCGAGCACTGGTCCGTAGAAGACCAAGAAGACCAGCATCGGCAGACCGATCAGCACGAACGCCAGCACGAAGCTGACGACGAAGGCGAGCGCGAGCGTCAGGTGAAAGTTGAGGGCCTGGGCCGCGTGGTGACGCACCATGGGCGAGGTGTCGCGATAGACCAGGTAGAGCGCGAGCGGACCGACCAGGCCGAGCGCGAAGATCGACAGGTGCGCCAGCACCGCCCACACCGTCTGGTCCCCGGACGGGCCGGACACCCTAGGAGCGCCGTAGCCGGCGGGGGCAGCCCAGCTCCGGGCGCGGGTCCGTAGCCCGGCGGGGGGCCGTGTCCCTCCGGGGGTCGATAGCCCTCCGCGGCTCCGTACCCGGGCGGCGGTCCGTGGCCCGGCGCGGGTCCGTAGCCCGGTGCGCCGCCGTCCACCGCGTCGTCGTCGGCGGGGACACCGAACGGGTCTCTGGGGGTCGTCATGCTGCGACGGTATCGCCGGGGTGGGGCATCACACAGGTCCGTCCCGGGGCTGGGGTCGCTCCCACGCAGTACCCTTGGCGGTGCTCAGACGTTCTGGTCACCGCGATCCGGCCGTCACCTCTTGCGGGCGAGCCGCCCGCCTGCCGCTTCGTGCGTCGTCGCCCGCTCCTTGACGGGGGCCCGTCTGCGTGTGCGCTTCCTGCGGCTACCGATACAGCTACGGAGCCTTTTTCTTTCATGCCAGGCCGCCCCACCCCGTCCCGTTCCTCCTCCACCCCGCGCCCCGCGCGCAGCTCGTCCGCACGCGGCTCCTCCGGGGGCTACCGCGGCACCCGCAGCAGCTCGCGCGGCGCGTCGCGTCCGTCGGCGCCGGTCAAGTCCGACCTCGAGCTCGCGCTCGACGCCGCGGCCGAGCTCGCCGCCTCGCAGCCTGACGACTCGGCCGCGACGTTCTCCTCCCTCGGTCTGCCCGACCGCCTCGTCAGCGCGCTGGCGCGTCGCGACCTCCACGCGCCGTTCGCCATCCAGACGCGCTCGATCCCCGACGCTCTGGCCGGGCGCGACGTCCTCGGCCGGGGCGCCACCGGCTCCGGCAAGACGCTCGCCTTCGGCCTGCCGATGCTCACCCGTCTGATCGGCGGCGAGCGCAAGCGCGGCCTGCCGCGCGGTCTGGTGCTCGTGCCCACGCGTGAGCTCGCGCAGCAGGTGCACGACGCGCTCGCCCCGCTGGGTCAGGCCCTCGACCTGAAGGTCGTCCCCGTCTATGGCGGCGCTTCCATGGGCCGACAGATCGACCAGCTGCGTCGCGGCGTCGACCTCGTCGTCGCCACCCCCGGTCGGCTGCAGGACCTCATCGAGCAGCGCGAGTGCGCCCTGACCGACGTCGTGGTCACGGTGCTGGACGAGGCCGACCACATGGCCGACCTCGGCTTCATGCCCGCCGTGACCGCGCTGCTCGACCTGACCGACCCGGACGGCCAGCGGCTGCTGTTCTCCGCGACGCTGGACCGCGGCGTCGACAAGCTGGTCCGCAGCTACCTCAAGGACCCGGCGATCCACGCGGTCGCCTCGGCGGAGTCCGAGGTCACGACGATGGACCACCGCGTCTTCGCCGTCGCAGCACGACGCCAAGGTCGACATCGCCGCCGAGATCGCCGCCCGCCCGGGCCGCACGCTGTTCTTCGTGCGCACCAAGCACGGCGCCGACCGGCTGGCGCTGCAGCTGCGCAAGGTCGGCGTCGAGGCCGGCGCCATCCACGGCAACCTCACCCAGCACGCCCGCAAGCGCGCGCTGGACAACTTCTCCGACCGGCCACGCCCGCGTGCTGGTCGCCACCGACGTCGCCGCCCGCGGCATCCACGTCGACGACGTCGACCTGGTCGTGCACTACGACCCGCCGGCCGACCACAAGGACTACCTGCACCGCTCCGGCCGCACCGCGCGCGCCGGTGCCAGCGGCACCGTGCTGTCGCTGATCACCAGCGACCAGGTGCGCGACCACCAGCGCATGCGCGAGCGGGCCGGGGTCGAGGCCAGCGCCGTCACCGTGGTCGTCGGCCACCCGGCCGTGCGCGCGCTGGCGGAGTCCGGCGAGGCGATCGTGCTGGCTCCGCGCGCACCGTACGTGCCTCGTCCGCAGGGCGACCGCCGCCCCAACCGGCCTCGGAGCGCAGGCGCTCCGCGCTCTGCGTCGGGTCGTCCGACCCGGCCGCAGGCGGCCCGCAGCACCTGATCTTCCGTCCGTGACGTGAGGGCCGACCCGCTGGGTCGGCCCTCTCGTCGTTCCTGGGCTGGCCCGGCCTCAGCCCGGAACGCTGATGCCGACCCCGCCGCGGGTGCCGCCGCCGTAGCGCGCCTGCTCCTGAGCCAGGTCCAACGGGCGGATGGCGGCCGAGGCCAGCGACGTCGCCTGGTCGAGCAGGTCGGCCGGGACGATCCACACGACTTCGAACTCCAGGCCGTCCGGGTCCGCGGCGTACAGGCTCTTGGTCGTGCCGTGGTCGGATGCCCCCACGAGCGCTCCCGCCTGATCCAGGCGGTCACGGTGCTCGGCGAGCTCGTCCAAGGTGCTCACCTCCCAGGCCAGGTGGTAGAGCCCGACGCTGCTGCGCCCAGCGGTCGTGGCGCCGGCCTGCGCGCCCAGTGCGAACAGCCCCAGGTCGTGGTCGTTCGTCGAGTCGGGCGCCTGCAGGAAGGCGGCGCGGTCGGCCATCGTGGTCGTGACCCGGAAGTCGAGGACCTCGGTGTAGAACGCGACGCTGCGCGAGAGGTCACGGACGTAGAGGACGGCGTGGTTGAGGCGGTGGATGCCCATCAGGTCCCTCTCGACGTGGCGAGGACCGGCGACCTCGCCTGCTGAGCAAACACCGCTCGGGGTCATTTTCGTCCGAGAGCGTTGGAGAACCCCTGGGGGGTAGGGGTAGAGGGAAGCAGAGGGGGCTGGGACGTGAGTGCGTACGGAGGTGCCGTGCTGCTGCTGGTGCTCGCCTGTCTGGGGGTGGTCGGGCTGTACGGTCTGTCGCGGCGGGTCAGCATCCATCAGGCCCCTCTGGTGGCCGACCCGTGGGCCGGTGGGACCGCGGCGACCGAGCATGCCCTGCACCGCTTCCATGCGCGCTGGTATGCGATGAGCCTGGTCTTCCTGGCCTTCGACCTGGAGATGCTCTTCATGTACCCGTGGTCGGTGGTCGTGTCCTCGGTCGGGGCGTCCGCCGTGATCGAGATGTTCGCCTTCCTGGCGCTGTTGCTCGCCGGCGTGGTCTACGCCTGGCGCGAGGGCGCGTTCCGATGGTCCTGACGACGTGAGTCGCACGCTGGCCGCCCGGTTGCTCGCCGCTGCTGTGCGGCGGCCGCACGTGCTGCTCGTGCCTGTCCCTGGCCACGCCAACGTGTACCGGGCCGCCGAGGATGCGCTGGACGTGCGTGGCTGGCCGCGAGCGTTGTCGCCTGCTGCGGCCGACGTGCTGCTGGAGTGCGGACCGGCGGGTCCTGAGCTCAGCCGACGCGTGGACGCCGCCTATGAGGCGATGCCGGGCCCGCGAGCCCTGGCACTTGTCGACGACGTCGGGCGGCTCGAGGCCGGGCTCGACCAGGCCCGGCAGCGGCTGGCCGACCTGCGGGCGCAGCACGACGACGCCCGCGATCGCGGTGGCGACGGTGCTGGCCCGGACAGCCACGACCCGGCCGGCATGGACACGGCCGGCATGGACCACGACATGCCTGGCATGGACATGGCTGGCATGGACCACGACATGCCTGGCATGGACATGGCCGGCATGGACCACGACATGGACATGTCTGGGATGGACCACGACATGGACATGTCTGGGATGGACCACGACATGGCCGGCATGGACATGTCCTTGCCCGGCGGCCTGGTGATGGCTGACCGCGTCCCGGACCGCGACGGCCTCCGGCTCGAGGGGCTGCGACAGACGGTCGGCCCGATCCTGCCCGGCTGGCCGGCCGGCCTCGAGCTGACCGTGACGCTGTCCGGTGACGTGCTGACCGAAGTCTCGGCGCAGGTGCTGGACCAGCCTCCAATGCAGGCAGACCCGACCGGTCCGCTCGACGCGTTGCTGGTGCTGCTGGCGGCGGCCGGTTGGGACGATCTCGCGCGGCGAGGGCGCCGGGCGCGCCGTGAGGGCGAGGCGACGGCGGTCGAGGCCCTGCTGCGCCGGACCGAGCAGGCGCGCGTGCTCCGCTGGTCGTTGCGTGGACTGCCCGGACCTGCTGGGCGGGACCTCGTCGCTCACCTGGACGCGCTGGTGGCTGCCGTCCGGGACCGTGCGGCTGTGCCGCGAGCGTCGCTGCACGAGCTTCAGGTTGCCGTCACCGGACTCGACCTGGCGTCCGCGGCTCCCGTCGTCGCGGCGTTCGGGCCCTGCCTGGAACGGGTGGGAGCGCATGCCTGAGCTGCTCCTCGCCCCTGCGGCCCTGCTGGCGCTGGCGGTGCTGGCGACGGCGGCCGCCGTGGGGGACCGCTACCTCGTCGCCCGCGCTGCAGGTCAGCCTCCGTCCCGGGCCGGGCTGTCGCCCTGGCCTGACGTCGCCCGGCTGCTCGTGCAACGTCGACGGACGACCCCCGCCCCGGATGCCTTGCTGTGGCGGCTCGGTGGCGGTGGCCTGCTCGTCGTCGCGGCCCTGATGATGGCGGTCGTCCCGATCGGAGGTCAGGTCGTCGCCGACCTGCCCGCGGGCGTCGTCTGGTTCAACGCGCTCGACGTCTGCGTCTGGGCACTGGTGTGGTTGCTCGGCTGGGGTGGTGCGAGCACGCTCGCGCTCGTCGGCGGCTACCGGTTCCTGGCCCTTGCGCTGGCGTATGAGCTGCCGCTGATGTTCGCCCTGATCCCGCCGGCGGTCGTGGCGCAGAGCCTGGACGTGCGCGCGGTCGCGGCTGCTCAGGGCGCCGGCTGGAACGTGGTGCACATGCCGCTGGCGTTCCTGGTCTAGCTCTCACCTGTCGGCGTCAAGTCGTTCGTGGGCGTGGGTCATCGGCCCGGGACCGCTGGTGGTGTCGGGCTCGGCTGAGCGTTGTGGTGTTGCTCGGCGAGTGGGGCCGGGTGCGGCAGGCTGATCAGTCGCCGTCGTGCGGCAGGCTCTCGTCTTCGCCGTCAGGTGGCCCCAGGTCAGGCAGGCGGCTAGCTAGGTTGCGCCGTCGTGCGGCATAGCGGGAGCGCCGTCACTGCCTGACCTGGTGCCGGGCTCGACGGTAACGCTGTTCGTCGAACGGTTCCTGGGTCGTGAGCATCCGGAACAGGAGCCGGCAGGCGTGTCGGGCCAGGGACACCCGGACCTGGATCGGGCTCATGTGTCGGGCGCGGAGCTGCTCCTCTCGGTCGATGAACGGGCCGCAGTACTGGCTCAGGCCCCAGGCGATGCCCATCAGGGCGTCGCGGTGCTCGGGCAGCCCCTGCCGGCTGATGCCGCCGCGCTTGCGCAGGCTTGAAGATTCGTAGCGGGCGGGCGCGAGCCCGGTCGCGGAGTAGAGGTGCTCGGCGGTCGGGAACCGGTCGATCGGCAGGGTGAAGGCGCTGAAGCAGGCCGCCCGGACGTCCTTGACCCCCGGCAGGCTGGTCAGGACCTGACCGTCGGTCAGCGCGAGCAGCCGGGTCATGTCGGCCTCGACGCGCTCCAGGTCCTCGTTGAGCTGACGCCAGCGGGCGGCGCTGCGTCCTCGGGCTGCTGCTGTCGGCGGTGCTCGCCCTGGTCGTCCTCGTCGCGACGACGCGCTGGGAACGCAGGGCGCGCGTCCCCCTGCTCAGCCGGTGGCTGCTGATGGAGCAGGCCGCGCACGCCGTGGCCGTGCGCCCGGTGCTGGCGCTGTCGCAGGCCCTGGCCGTCTTCGACGACCAGATCGTCGACGGCTCCGTCGAACGGGTCGCGCGCCGCGTCCGCTCGGTGTCCGGGGCACTCGCTCGAGGCGACGACGGCGTCCTCGACGGCGCGGTGGTCGGGACCGCGCGCGCCACCACGAGCGCCGCTCGCGCCTCCGCGCGGTTCGACCTCGGCGGCCTCGACGGGACCGTCGCCGCGGTGACCCGCCTGGTCGCGCGCGGCGGTGCGGGCGCCCGTCGGTTGCAGACCGGACAGCTGCACCAGTACTACGGCCAGGCTGCGGCCGTGCTTGCCGTGTCCACCCTGCTCCTGCTGCTGATGAGGTGAGCGTGCTCGACCTGCTGGTCTTCCTTCCCCTGCTGACGGCCGTCGTCCTG
Source organism: uncultured Actinomycetes bacterium (assembly GCA_963784675.1). Lineage (GTDB taxonomy): Bacteria > Actinomycetota > Actinomycetes > Mycobacteriales > SCTD01 > SCTD01. The sequence continues at coordinate 47,474 of CAWASE010000023.1, read as the reverse complement.
GTCGCCGTGCCCGGGCTTCCCGACGTCGCCGCCCGCGCCGTGCTCATCGGCGTCACGGGGGCCGAGCTGGCCCTGGCGCTCGGGCTCTGGATCACCTACGAACCCCGGGCGGGACTCGTCGGTGGCTTCGCCCACGAACGCACGCTGACCTGGATCCCGTCGGTCGGCAGCAGCTACCACGTCGGCGTCGACGGACTGTCGCTGCCGCTCGTGCTGCTGACCGCGGGCCTGTTCTTCTGCTGTGCGCTCTATGCCTGGCGGGAACAGCTGCGGCCACGCACCTTCGCGGCGCTGCTGCTGTTCCTGGAGACGATGTGCCTGGGCGTGTTCGTGAGCCTGGACCTGATCCTGTTCTTCGTCTTCTTCGACCTGTCCATCGTCGGCATGTACTTCGTCATCGCCGGCTGGGGCCACGGCCAGGCGGCGCGGTCGGCGCTGAAGTTCTTCCTCTACACGTTCCTGGGCAGCCTGGCGCTGCTGGTCGGCTTCCTGGTGCTGTTCGCCGGCTCGTCGCCGCACACGTTCGACATGGTCGAGCTGACCCGCAACCCCGCGCTGCAGGGACGCGGTCTGGCCGGGGGGCTGGCGCTGCTGGCGATCGGCATCGGCCTCGCCGTGAAGACGCCGACGGTCCCCTTCCACACCTGGCTGCCCCCCGCGCACACGGACGCCCCGGCGGTCGGCTCCGCGATCCTGGCCGGCGTGCTGCTCAAGATGGGCACCTACGGCTTCCTGCGGATCGCGATGCCGATGCTGCCGGACGCGTGGCGCACCTGGGCGGTCGTCGCTGTCGTGATCGGCGCCGTCGGGGTGCTGTACGGAGCCCTGGTGGCGCTGGCGCAGACGGACCTGAAGCGGATGGTCGCCTACACCTCGGTCGCGCACATGGGCTACGTCCTGCTCGCGGTCGGGGCAGCCGGGATGCTCGGCAGCACCGATGCCGAGGCCCGGACGGTGGCGCTGACCGGTGCCGTCACGCAGATGGTCAGCCACGGACTCGTCACGGGTGCGCTCTTCCTGCTGGCCGGTGTGCTGCAGGACCGCGCCGGGACCTACGAGATGTCGCAGTACGGGGGGCTCGGACCGCAGGCGCCGCGCTTCGCCGGACTGTTCGGGCTCGCCTGCTTCGCGAGCCTCGGGCTACCGGGTCTGTCCGGGTTCGTCGCCGAGTTCCAGGTCCTGGCAGGCTCGCTCGGCTCGGCGCCGGTCGGGGTCATCGTGGCGCTGCTCGGGCTGCTCGTCACGGCCGCGCTGTTCCTGCTGGCCATCGGGCGGATGCTGCTCGGCACGCCCGGTCCGAGCACCGGCAAGGTGCGCGACCTGCGGCCGAGCGAGCTCGCCGGCGTCGTCCCGCTGCTGGCGCTCTCGGTGCTGATCGGGATCCTGCCGAGGCCGCTGCTGGACGTGGTCGAGCCGTCGGCGCGGGCCGTCGCCGACCTGGTGGGTCGTTGAACGAGGACCCCGTCGCCCTGCTGCCCGAGCTGGTCCTGCTGCTCGGTGCGACCGGCGTTCTGCTGCTCGGCTCCTTCCTGCCGCGCTCGCGGCAGTGGCTGGCGCGCCTCGCCACGGCCGCGGTTCTCGTGGTGTCGCTGGTCGCCTCCGTGGCGGCGCTGGCCGGCGCCGACCGGCTCGTCTTCGACGACACGTTCGCCGTCGACGGAGTGACTGCCACCGCCCGGATCGTCGGCGCCCTCGCCGGTCTGCTGCTGCTCGGCATCGTCGGGGAACAGGTGGCGGGAGACCGGCGCGAGACCGAGCACTACGTCCTGCTGCTGTTCGCCGTCCTCGGCAGCCAGGTGCTCGCCGGCAGCAACGATCTGCTGGTCCTGTCGGTGGGCTACCTGCTCGCCAGCGTCCCTCTCTACGGACTGGCAGGTGCGGCGCGCGACCGGGCCGGCAGCGAGGCGGCGCTGAAGACCTACCTGCTCGGGGCGTTCCTGGGGGTCGCCATGCTGGTCGGCGTCGTGCTGCTGTCCGGCGTCGCCGGGGGGACGGGCTACGCCGACCTGCGCGCACTCGACCAGACGTACCGGGGAGCCGTCGCGGCCGGCGTGGTGGCGCTGCTGGCCGGCCTGGCCTTCAAGGGCGGCTTCGTCCCGGGTCACTTCTGGGTGCCGGACGCCGCCGAGGGGTCCCGGTCCGGGGCGGCCGCGATCCTCACCACGGTCCCCAAGGTGGGCGGACTGCTCGCCGCCTTCCGCGTCCTGTCCGTGGTCCCCGACACCGTCGTCCGCTGGCCGGTGCTGCTCGCCGTGCTGGCGGCCTTGACCATGACCGTGGGCAATCTTGCGGCGCTCGCCCAGCAGGACGTCCGCCGGCTGCTCGGCTGGTCCACGGTGAGCCAGGCCGGTTACCTGCTGATGGCTGTCGCGGTGGCCTCCCGTACCGAGCTCGCCCTGCCCGCCCTCGCGCTGTACCTGGCGGCGTACGCGGTCACGAACATCGGGGCCTTCGCCGTGGTGGCGGCGCTGCCGGCGCTGACCCGGATCGACCACTACCGCGGACTCGCCGCCGGACGCGCCTGGCTCGGCCTGTCGCTGCTGGTTCTCCTGCTCGGTCTGGTCGGCACGCCGCCGACGGCGGTCTTCGTCGGAAAGGTGGCCGTCTTCGGCGCTGCCCTGGACGGCGGGTTCGGCTGGCTGGTCGCCGTGGCAGCCGTGAACACGGTGATCAGCCTGGTCTACTACCTGCGCTGGCTGGCCCCGGTCTTCGACCGCACCGGAGCCGCGCAGGCCGCTCCGGTCGCCGTACGGCCGATCGCCGCATTGTGCGCCGTGGCCGCTGCCGCCGCGTCGATCGGGCTGGGGATCGTCGGCGGGGTCGTGCTCTCGCTCGACCTCACCCTGCTGGGCTGAGCCCGAGCCGCCTACCCGCCGTACACTTGGCACTCAGTCGCAACGAGTGCCAGACGACCACCGAGACGCAGGCGGGAGGCCACGTGCTGGACGACCGCAAGCTCGAGGTGCTGCGGGCCATCGTGCAGGACTTCGTGTCCACGACCGAGCCGGTGGGCTCCAAGTCCCTCGCGGAACGCCACGGGCTCGGCGTCAGCCCCGCCACGGTGCGCAACGACATGGCCGCGCTGGAGGACGAGGGGTACATCACCCATCCCCACACCAGTGCCGGGCGGATCCCCACCGACAAGGGCTATCGCCTGTTCGTCGACAAGCTCTCGGCGGTCAAGCCCCTGAGCGCCGCGGAGAAGCGCGCCATCCAGAGCTTCCTGGAGGGCGCTGTCGACCTCGACGACGTGGTGCGACGGTCGGTGCGGCTGCTCTCCCAGCTCACCCGTCAGGTCGCGGTGATGCAGTACCCCCGCCTGTCGCGCAGCTCCGTGCGCCACCTGGAGATCGTCCACCTCGCCCCTCACCGGCTGCTGCTGGTGCTCATCACCGACACCGGCCGGGTCGAGCAGCGGGTGCTCGAGTTCCCCACCGTGGTGAGCGAGGACGACGTCGCGATGATCCGTCAGTCCTTCGGCAGCCGGCTGCACGGCGTCCGCCTGGTCGATGTCCCGGCCGCGCTGTCCGACCTGCCTGACGCTGCGCCCGCTGCCATCCGTCCCGTGCTGACCAGCGTGATGTCCGTGGTGCTCGAGACGCTCGTCGACCAGCCCGAGGAGCGGGTGGCCCTGGGCGGGACCTCGCACCTGACCCACCACGTGCTCGACTTCCCGCAGACCATCCGGCCCGTCCTGGAAGCCCTGGAAGAGCAGGTCGTGCTGCTCAAGCTGCTGGGCGAGATGCACGACCCCGGCACGGTGCTCGTGCGCATCGGCGCGGAGAACGACGTCGAGGGGCTGCGCTCGACCTCGGTCGTCACGATGGGGTACGGACCCGACGACGGCGCCTACGGTGGTATCGCCGTGCTCGGTCCCACCCGCATGGACTACGCGGGCAACATCGGCTCCGTGCGCGCCGTCGCTCGCTACGTAGGGGAGCTGTTGGCCGGTGCCTGAGCCCCGCACGCCTCGCCCGACCCGACGCTCAGGAGAGCACTGATGGCCGCGTACTACGACGTCCTGGGAGTTGCCCAGGACGCCAGCGACGACGAGATCAAGAAGGCCTACCGCAAGCTTGCTCGCCAGCTGCACCCCGACGTGAACCCCGACCCTGACGCCCAGGAGCGGTTCAAGGCCGTCACGGCGGCCTACGAGGTGCTGTCGGACCCGCAGAAGCGGCAGGTCGTCGACCTCGGCGGTGACCCGCTGTCCTCCGGCGGGGGAGGGGGCGCCGGGTCGCCGTTCGGGCAGGGCTTCGGCGGCCTCGGCGACATCATGGACGCGTTCTTCGGCGGAGGGGGCAGCGGGCGCGGTCCGCGGGGTCGCATGCGGCAGGGCGCCGACGCGCTGCTGCGCATCGAGTGCGAGCTGGCCGAGACCGCCTTCGGCGTCGACCGCGAGCTGAGCCTGGAGACGGCCGTCGTCTGCTCCTCCTGCACGGGTCAGGGCGCGGCTCCCGGCACCCACCCGAGCACCTGCGACACGTGCCGCGGCCGGGGCGAGGTGCAGCAGGTGCAGCGCTCCTTCCTCGGTCAGGTCATGACCGCACGCCCCTGCCCCCGCTGTGCCGGCGCCGGTTCGGTGATCGAGCACCCGTGCGCGGAGTGCTCCGGCGACGGACGCGTGCGCGCGCGTCGGACCCTCACCGTCAAGGTCCCGGCCGGGGTCGAGAACGGTATGCGCATCCGCTTGACCGGCGAGGGCGAGGTAGGCCCCGGCGGCGGCCCGGCGGGGGACCTCTACGTCGAGATCATCGAGAAGCGTCATCCGCTGTTCCAGCGCGACGGCGACGACCTGCACCTGGTCATGCCGATCCCCATGACGGCGGCCGCGCTGGGCACCTGCCTGTCCATCACCACGCTGGACAGCGAGGAAGAGGTCGACGTCGTGGCGGGGACCCAGCCCGACGCCGTGCTGACGCTGCGGGCCCGCGGGGTCCCGCACCTGCGCGGGACCGGTCGCGGGGACCTGCACGTGCACCTGCAGGTGCAGGTACCGACCCGGCTCGACGACCGCCAGGAGCAGCTGCTGCGCGACCTCGCCAAGCTGCGCAACGAGGAGCGGCCCGGGGTGTCCGGCAAGGGCGGCGGGTTGTTCGGGCGGCGCCGCAAGGAGCGGTGACAGCCCCGCTGTTCCTGCTCGACGACCTCGCCGGCGACCTGCTCTCGCTGACCGGGCCCGAGGGCAGGCACGCCGCGACGGTGCGGCGGCTGCAGGTGGGGGAGCCGCTCGATCTGGCGGACGGCAAGGGACAGCTGGTCCGCGGACAGGTGGCGGCGCTGCTCCCCGACGGGCTGCAGGTGCAGGTGCTCCGTCGGGAGCAGGTGCCGGAGGGCTCGCCCCGGCTGGTGCTGGTGCAGGCCCTGGCCAAGGGCGACCGCGGTGAGCTCGCGGTCGAGCTGGCCACCGAGGTCGGCGTGGAGGAGATCCTCCCGTGGTCGGCCGCGCGGTGCGTGGTCCGCTGGGACGGCGCCCGCGGCGAGAAGGCTCTGCAACGTTGGCGGTCGACGGCGCGCGAGGCCGGTAAGCAGTCGCGGCAGGCTCGCCATCCCACCGTCGGCGACCCGGTCACGACCGCGGGGCTGGTGCAGCGCAGCGCCGGGGCAACGCTGCTGGTGCTGCACGAGCAGGCGACGGTGGCGCTGGCCTCCGTCGCGCTCCCGGCTGTGGGTGAGGTGCTGCTGGTCGTCGGACCCGAGGGGGGTCTGACCGAAGACGAGCTCGCGGCGCTGCAGGCGGCCGGTGGTCAGGCCGTCCGGCTCGGCCGCAGCGTCCTGCGGACCTCGTCGGCCGGTGCCGTCGCGGCCGCGGTCATCAGCGCGCGCACGACACGGTGGGCGTGACCCCACCAAGGGTGCTCGTGCTGCTGGTCGCCGACCTACGATCGGCCGGAAGCCGGAGGGCGGCGGTCGCAGCGAGAGCGAAGGTGTCCAGCATGAGGACCGGAGTCGGGCGCGGTGCGGCGACGCTGCTGCTCGGCGCCCTGCTGGGTACGGCACTGGCCGTGACCGTCGCCGTACCGGTCCAGGCTTCGCCACGGCTGCAGGCCGAGCCGTCGCCGGCGGCCGCCTCCCCGAGCCCGCCGACCGGCGATCCGTCGCCGGACCCCTTGCCCTTGCCGTTCCCCAGCGCCTCGCCCGCTTCCCCCGAGGCGTCCGCCGAGCCCGCCGAGCCCTCGCCGGCCCGCTCCCCCCGCACGCGGGTCGCCGCGTCGTCGCCCCGAGCAGCGCGCACCCCGCCCCCGGCGACGGGCCCGACCGCACCGACCTCGCCGGTCGGCTCAGCCTCGCCCACCGCGACACCGTCGCCGTCGTCCGCCCCCCTCGACGTCGGCACCCCCGTCGAACCGGTCGATCAGCAGGTTGCGCAGCCGCCGGGACCGGTGCTGTCGGCGACCGGCGAACGCTTCGACCGGCTGCTCCAGACCGTCGTCGTGCTGGCCGTCCTGCTCGGTGCCGCCGGTGCCGGCGGCCTCTACCTGACCAGAGAGGCCCCATGAGCGACTGCCTGTTCTGCCGCATCGTCAGCGGCGAGATCCCTTCGGCCACGGTGCTGCAGACGCCCACGGTGACGGCGTTCCGGGACATCAGCCCGCAGGCGCCGACGCACGTGGTCGTCGTCCCGCGCGCGCACCATCGCGACATCTCCGCCCTGTCGGACGCGGGCGGGACCCTGCTCGCCGAGGTCTTCGCCGCCGCGGTCGAGGTCGCCCGGCAAGAGGGCCTCACGGGCGGGTTCCGGGTGCTCAGCAACAGCGGTGACGACGCGGGCCAGACGGTCCACCACGTGCACGTGCACGTGCTCGGAGGACGGTCGCTCGGCCTGCTCGGTTGACGGCGCCCGTCGGCACCGAGCCGGGTAGCCTTGTGCGGTCCACCCGCCTCACCCGGAGAGCAGGCGAACGGCAGCAGCCGACCTCATGCCCGACACCCCACGCACGTCCGCCGCGCCCACCGGGGGCGGCTCCCCCGAGCGGGCTGTCCGCAAGATCGTCGTCCCGCCTAGCCAGTCCATGGTGGCGCTGCTCGGCAGCCGCGACGAGGTTCTGGCCACCGTCGAGCGGGTGCTCAGCTGCGACGTCCATGTGCGCGGCAACGAGATCACCCTCACCGGGACCCCGTCCGAGACCGCCGTGGGCGGGCTGCTGTTCGAGCACCTGCTGGCGCTGCTGGACGTGGTGAGCCGCTGACGTCGGACGCGGTGGAGCGAAGCCTGGCGATCCTGTCCTCGTCCGAGGGTGGCCGCCCCGCTGAGGTGCTGTCGCTCAACATCCTGTCCAACCGGGGTCGCACGATCCGGCCCAAGACGGTGAACCAGAAGCGCTACGTCGAGGCCATCGACAAGCACACCATCGTGTTCGGCATCGGCCCGGCGGGCACCGGAAAGACCTACCTGGCGATGGCCAAGGCCGTGCAGGCGCTGCAGGCCAAGCAGGTCAACCGCATCATCCTGACGCGCCCGGCCGTCGAGGCGGGCGAGCGCCTCGGCTTCCTGCCCGGAACCCTGTTCGACAAGATCGACCCGTATCTGCGACCCCTGTACGACGCGCTGCACGACATGCTCGACCCGGAGTCGATCCCGCGGCTGATGGCGGCCGGCACGATCGAGGTCGCGCCGCTGGCGTACATGCGCGGTCGGACGCTGAACGACGCGTTCATCATCCTGGACGAGGCGCAGAACACCTCGGCCGAGCAGATGAAGATGTTCCTCACCCGGCTCGGCTTCGGCAGCCGGATCGTCGTCACGGGCGACGTCACGCAGGTCGACCTGCCGAGCGGGACGACCTCCGGGCTGCGCGTCGTCCGCGAGATCCTGGACGGCGTCGACGACGTGCACTTCAGCCTGCTGACCAGCGCCGACGTGGTGCGCCACAAGCTGGTCGGCCGCATCGTCGACGCCTACGCGCAGTACGACGCCGAGCAGCAGTCCGCCGCCGGTCCGGTCCGCGGGCCCGGCCGTCGCGACGACAGCCGGCGCTCGCGATGAGCATCGAGGTCGCCAACGAGAGCGGCGTCGTCGTCGACGAGCAGGCGCTGGTGAAGGTCGCGCGGCACGTGCTGGACAACATGGGCGTCTCTCCGCTGGCCGAGCTGTCGGTGCTGCTCGTCGACGTCGAGCAGATGGAGAAGCTGCACGTGCGCTGGATGGACGAACCGGGTCCGACCGACGTCATGGCCTTCCCGATGGACGAGCTCGACCTGCGCGGCTCACGCGGCGTCGGCCACGCCCACGGGTCCGGTTCGCCGGAGCCCGACGACGGTGAGCCCACCGTGCTCGGCGACGTCGTCCTGTGCCCGGAGGTTGCTCTGCGACAGGGCCAGGAGGCGGGCCACAGCATGCAGGCCGAGCTGAACCTGCTCAGCGTGCACGGGCTGCTGCACCTGCTCGGCTACGACCACGGTGAGCCCGACGAGCACACGGAGATGTTCGGCCTGCAGGCCGAGCTGCTGGCGTCCTTCGGGGTTCCGCCCAGTCTTTGACGTTGACAATCGTTGTCATCAACGGTGGACTGGTCGGGTGCTGCTCCGACTGACCCTGGTGTGCTGCGCCCTCGCCGCCCTGACCGGGTGCGGTCCGGCCGTGCCACCTGCCGACGGTCGGTTGCGCCTGGGCGCCGCTTTCTACCCGATGCAGTACCTGGCCGACCGCGTCGGGGGCGCGCGGGTCACCGTCACCAACCTCACGATGCCCGGGGCCGAGCCGCACGACCTCGAGCTGACCCCGCGCCAGGTGGCAGCCGTCTCCGTCGACGACCTCGTGCTCTACCTGCGCGGCTTCCAGCCGGCCGTCGACGCGGCCGTCGATGCGGAGGCCGCGAACACCTCGCTGGACCTCGCCTCCGTCCCCGGACCGCAGCGCGGCCGGACCGACGAGGGTTTCGTGATCCCCGCGGGAACGACTGCGGATCCGCACGTCTGGCTCGAGCCGCTGCGCTTCGCCGGTCTCGGCGACGCGGTGGCCGACAGGCTGGTCCAGATCGATCCGGAGGGCGCAGAGCTGTACCGGAGCAACGCCGCGGGCCTGCGCGCCGACCTGACCACCCTCGATGCCGAGTTCCGCCAGGGACTTGCCGACTGCACGCGCGTCGAGCTGGTCACCAGCCACGACGCGTTCGGCTACCTGGCCCGGACCTACGGCCTGAGGCAGGTGGCCATCACCGGCCTGACGCCGGACGCCGAGGCCAGCTCCGGGCGGCTCGCGGAGATCGCCCAGCAGGTGCGGGCCGACGGGGTCACGACCATCTTCTTCGAGGAGCTGGTGAGTCCACGGGTGGCGCAGTCGCTGGCGCGCGAGGTGGGCGCGCGAGCCGTCGAGCTCAGCCCGCTCGAGGGTCCGCCGAGATCAGGCGACTACCTCAGCCAGATGCGGCTGAACCTGCGCACGCTGCAGGAGGCTCTCGGATGTACGACGTCGTGACCGCGCCGGCAGTCGTGCTGACCGGGGTCGGGGTCAACCTCGGCGGCCGGCCGGTCCTGCACGACATCGACCTCCGGGTCGACGTGGGCGAGGTCGTCGCGGTGCTCGGCGCCAACGGCTCCGGCAAGAGCACGATGATCCGGGCGATGCTCGGCCTCACGAGCGTCACCACGGGGCAGGTCGAGCTGTTCGGTCAGCCGCTGTCCTCGTTCGCGGGCTGGTCCCGGATCGGGTACGTCCCGCAGCGGGTCACGGCCGCTTCAGGCGTCCCGGCGACCGTCCGCGAGGTGGTCTCCTCCGGCCGGCTCTCACGCATGCGCCGGTTCGCCCGGCAGAGCGCCGCCGACCGCGCGGCGATCGACGCGGCGCTGGACACGGTGGGCCTTTCCGACCGAGCCCGGGACAGCGTCCAGACGTTGTCCGGCGGCCAGCAGCAGCGGGTGCTCATCGCGCGGGCGCTGGCGTGCAGCCCAGACCTGCTGGTGCTGGACGAGCCGACCTCGGGCGTCGACGCCGACAGCCAGCAGGCGTTGGCGGAGGCGTTCGCCCGCCTGGTGGCCGACCGCGTCACCGTCGTGCTGGTCGCCCACGAGATCGGTCCGATGCTGCCGCTGCTGCGCCGCGCCGTCGTCATGAAGTCCGGCCGGGTGCTGCACGACGGGCCTCCGCCGGACGCCGACCATCTGCACGAGCACGACCCGGACCATGCCCACCCCGCGCACGACCGACCGACGAGCTCGCTCTGGGGAGGTCGCTGATGCTCGAGCTGCTGCAGTTCGACTTCATGCGCCGGGCTCTGCTGGCCGCGGTGCTGGTGGGCCTGGCCGCGCCGTCGGTGGGCGTCTTCCTCGTCCAGAAGCGGTTGGCGCTCATGGGCGACGGGCTCGGGCACATCGCGCTCACCGGAGTCGCACTGGGTTTTCTGCTCGGGACCGCCCCGGTGCTCACCGCCGTCGTGGTGGCCTCGCTGGGGGCGATCGTGATCGAGCTGGTCCGGCAGCACGGCCGCACCAGCGGAGACGTCGTGCTGGCCCTCATGTTCTACGGCGGCATCGCCGGGGGAGTGCTCCTGATCGGGCTGGCCCCGGGGGGCACCAACGCCAACCTGCTCGCGTACCTGTTCGGATCGCTCACCTCGGTCTCGCCGGAGGACCTCTGGGTGATCGGCGCGCTGTCCGGCGTGCTGCTGCTCGGCCTGCTCGGGCTGGGACGAGAGCTGTTCGCTGTGTGCCACGACGAGGAGCACGCCCGCGTGTCGGGTCTGCCGGTCGTGGCGCTCAACCTGGTCCTGGCGGTCATGGCCGCCGTGACCGTCACCGTGGCCATGCGCGTCGTCGGACTCCTGCTGGTGAGCGCGCTCATGGTGGTCCCGGTCGCGGCCGCACAGCAGTGGGTGCACGGTTTCCGGGCCACCGTCGTGGTCGCGCTGGCCATCGGCGTGGTGTCGGCGGTCGGCGGCGTCACCGGCTCCTTCTACGCCGACACCGCGCCCGGCGCCCTGATCGTCGTGGTCTGCATCGGGGTGTTCGTGCTGGCTACGCTCACCTCGGCCCTGTGGCGCCGTCGGCCGGTCCGGAGCTCTGTCGTCCCCCTGCTGCCCGAGCAGGTGAGATGACCTCCGCCCGCACCCCGCTGCGGACCACCCGGCAGCGCACCGCCGTCGCCGACCTGCTGGCCCGGCTGGACGGCTTCCGCAGCGCGCAGGAGCTGCACGAGATCCTGCGGTCGGAGGGGGCCGGCGTCGGACTGACCACCGTCTACCGGCACGTCCAGGCGTTGGTCGACGCCGGCCAGCTCGACGTGCTGCGGCACGCGGACGGCGAGGCGGTGTACCGCGCCTGCGCCAGCCCGACGCATCACCACCACCTGGTGTGCCGCAGCTGCGGCGCCGGGGTCGAGGTCCAGGGTCCGGCGGTCGAGACCTGGACCTCGCAGGTCGCGGCCGAGCACGGATTCACTGACGTCGAGCACACCCTGGAGATCTTCGGCACCTGTCGGACCTGCGCGACGACCCGAAGCTGACCACTACGCTGAGGGGGTCCGTTCCCGAGCCGAGAGCAGGTGTGGCGACGCTGTCGCGTCGACTCATGTCCAGCCACTGCCTGCCCGAACAGACGACCGCGTGACGGTGACCGACGTCGTCCCCCTGCTCGTCGCGGCCGTGTTCGTGCTGCTGGCGGGAGCCCTGGGCTGTCTGGAGGCGGCGCTGGCCCGGGTGTCCCGCGTGCGGGTCGAGGAGCTCGTCCGGGACGAGCGCCCGGGAGCGCTGCGCCTGCAGCGGGTGCTCGCCGACCCGCCCCGGTCGCTGAACCTGCTGCTCCTGCTGCGCACCGTCTTCGAGCTGTCGGCGGTCGGCGTCGTCGTCGCCTACTGCCTGGCGCGCATCGACGGCTCCGAGGCCGTCGTGCTGGCGGTGGCGATCATGACGGTCGTGAGCTACGTGCTGGTGGGGGTCGCCCCCCGCACGTTCGGGCGCCAGCAGTCCGAACGGGTCGCCCTGCTGGGCGCCGGGCTCGCGCTGGCCCTGGCCCGGGTCTTCGGGCCGTTGCCGCGACTGCTGATCCTGCTGGGCAACGCCGTGACGCCGGGCAAGGGTCTGCGCGAGGGCCCGTTCTCCTCCGAGGCCGAGCTTCGCGACCTGGTCGAGCTGGCGCAGGAGCGGGGCGTCGTCGAGCGGTCGGAGCGCGACATGATCAACAGCGTCTTCGAGCTGGGCGACACGATCGTGCGCGAGGTGATGGTGCCGCGCACCGACATCGTCACGATCGAGGGGGGCAAGACCGTCCGGCAGGCCCTGAACCTCGCGCTGCGCAGCGGCTTCAGCCGGATCCCGGTCGTCGGCGACAACGCCGACGACGTCCTCGGCGTCACCTACCTCAAAGATCTCGTACGCCGTGAGCGCACCGAGGGTGGCGGCGCGCAGAAGGTCGAAGAAGCGATGCGGGAGCCGGTGTTCGTCCCGGAGTCCAAGCCGGTCGACGAGCTGCTCCGCGAGATGCAGAGCAGCCTCGGCCACATCGCGGTGGTGGTCGACGAGTACGGCGGCACAGCCGGCCTGGTGACGATGGAAGACGTGCTGGAAGAGATCGTCGGCGAGATCCAGGACGAGTACGACCGCGAGGCGCCACCGATCGAAGGCGTCGGCGAGGGGCAGCACCGCGTCACGGCCCGGCTGCCCGTGGAAGACCTCGAACAGCTCTACCGGGTCGACCTGCCGCACGACGACGTCGAGACCGTGGGCGGGCTGATGGCGATGGTGCTCGGTCGCGTCCCCATCCCGGGCGCGACCGTCGAGCTCGGCGGGCTCGTGCTCGTCGCGGAGAGCGCCAAGGGGCGGCGCAACCGCATCGGCACCGTCCTCGTCCGCCGCTCGAACCCCTCTACCGACCCCGAACAGGAGCCCGATCGTGGCTGAGCTCGATCCCGAGGACGCGAAGCTCGTGGTGCTCGCCCGCCATGCGCGCACCCGCGCGCACGTGCCGCACAGCGGCGTCGCCGAAGGCGCTGCCGTGCGCGACATCGAGGGGCGCACGTACTCCGCGGCGACGGTCGAGAACGCCGACCCGGCCCTGACGACGTCAGCCCTGCGCGGGGCCGTGGTGGCTGCCGCGTCCAGCGGCGCCCGCGAGTTCGAGGCCGCAGCCGTCGTCGGCGGTGCGCTGGTTTCCGAGGCCGACGTGGCTGTGCTCCGCGAGTTCGGGGTCGGCGTGCCGATGATGCTCGCCGGTGACGACGGAGCGGTGCACCACACCGTGACCACGTGAGCAGCCCCCGATGAGCCCCGACCAGCCTGCCGGCTACCGCTCCGGCTTCGCCTGCTTCGTCGGCCGTCCGAACGCCGGCAAGAGCACCCTCACCAATGCGCTCACCGGCACGAAGGTGGCCATCACCAGCAGCCGACCGCAGACCACCCGGCACGCGGTCCGGGGCATCGTCCATCGCCCCGACGCACAGCTGGTACTCGTCGACACCCCGGGACTGCACAAGCCGCGCACGTTGCTGGGGCAGCGGCTGAACGACATCGTCCGGGAGACCTACGCGGGCGTCGACGTGATCGTGTTCTGCGTCACCGCCGACGACAAGATCGGACCGGGCGACCGCTTCATCGCCGCCGAGCTGGCCCAGGTCTCGACCCCCGTCCTGGCGGTGGTCACCAAGACCGACAAGGTCGGCAAGCAGCAGATCGGCGAGCAGCTGCTCGCCGTCTCCAAGCTGGCCGACTGGGCAGAGATCGTCCCCACCAGCGCTGTCTCGGACTTCCAGGTGGGCCTGTTGGCCGATCTGCTGGTGGCCCGACTGCCGGAGGGCCCGGTGCTCTACCCCGACGGCGAGCTGACCGACGAGCCCGAGCAGGTGCTGGTCGCCGAGTTCATCCGCGAGGCCGCGCTGGAGGGCGTCCGTGACGAGCTGCCGCACAGCCTGGCCGTCACCGTGGAGGAGATGCGCCTGCGCGAGGACCGCCCCGACGACCGCCCGCTGCTGGACGTGTTCGCCACGCTCTACGTCGAGCGCGACTCCCAGAAGGCCATCGTGCTGGGGACCGGCGGCGCCCGCCTGAAGGGCGTCGGCACCACGGCGCGGCACCAGATCGAGTCGCTGCTGGGCATGCGCGTGTATCTGGACCTGCGGGTCAGCGTCGCCAAGGACTGGCAGAAGGATCCCAAGCAGCTCAAGAAGCTGGGCTTCTGACCGGGCTCAGCCCACGATCGTCGGCACGCCGAGGTGCCAACCCTGTCCGAGCGGCACCTGAAGCCCGCGCAGGGTGTCGAGCTGCTCGACCGTCTCGATGCCCTCGGCCAGCACGGTGCTCCCGACCTCGACGGCGAAGGTCGCCAGCGCGACGACGAGATCCTGCTGACGCTGGTTGTTCTGCACGTCGCGGGTCAGGCTGGTGTCGAGCTTGATGATGTCGGGCTGCAGCATGAGCACGTGACGCAGGCTGGCGAAGCCTGCGCCGGTGTCGTCGACGGCGATGCGGGCTCCGGCCCGTCGCAACCCGTCCAGGACGTCCCGGGTGGCTCCGTAGTCCGAGACCGCCTCGTGCTCGGTCACCTCGACGATGATGCGGCGCAGGTCGCAGCCGTGCAGCAGGCTCACGACCTCGCCGTCGTGGACTGCCGCGGGGGAGACGTTCACCGCGAGAAAGACCTCTTCGGGCAGCTGGTCGAGCAGCGCCAGCGCCGCGTGCAGCGTGACCCGCTCCAGCTCGCCGCCCAGGCCGCAGTGGCTGGCCCCGCGGAACCATCGGTCGGTCGGGACACGGCCACCGAAGCGTGAGAGCGCTTCGAAACCGACGACCTCACCGTCGGCGAGCCGCACGACCGGCTGCAGTGCGACCCGGACCCGACCGTCGTCGATCAGCGCCCGCACCTCGGCGTGCCCGGGCAGGCCGTCGTCGTCCTCGGGGGTGATGGACAGGCCCGGCAGCAGCGGAGAGGCCGCCCTCAGCATCCCCACCTGGGCCACCAGCTGGCGCCAGCGTCGGCTCTGACGGCGGTAGCCGGCGGCGCTGACCAGCGCCAGCCCCAGGGCCGTGGCCGTCAGGGTCGTCCCGTCGAGCAGCACGGCCGTCCACCAGGACGCCGTCATGGGACGACCGGCGACAGCGTGCGCGAGGGCGGCGAGAGCAGTCATGGCCAGGCTGACGACGATCCAGACCCACGGTCCGCGCACGCCCCGCGGCCGACCGGTCCACCACCGCAGCGCACCTGCGGCCGCGAACAGGCCCACGATCAGGAAGGCGCCGCGCAGCACCGGCGTCGGACGCCCGCCCGGATCGACCAGCAGCGCCAGCAGCCAGGGCCACAGGACGATGCCCAGACCGAGGGCGGCAACAGCGTTCAGCGGCACCAGGACCAGGGGCAGGCCCAGGCGCACCCAGGCCGAGGTGAGCGCCACCAGGGGCAGCACCCCCAGCGCCAGCAGCGCGATCGGTCCGGCGCGTTCGAGCGATCCGGCCGCCTGGTCGGCGTCGGCGAGATACAGCGCCTCGCCGACCACCAGGGGCACGGTGATGAGAGCCCCCGCAGCCACCCAGCGCAGCTCCGCGTCGCCGGTGACGCTGTGCTGGATCAGCAGGACGTAGGCCACCGTCAGCGCTGCCGCACAGCCCAGCAGCCCCGTCAGGGTCACCAGGACGGTACGACCGCTGCGATCGACCGCGAGCGGCTGCAGGCACAGGACCGCGCAGGCCAGACCCGCGGCGTACAGGGCGACCGTGTAGCGCGAGCCGATCCAGGTCTCCGGCGGCCGGGGTGGCAGGGCCCAGGCGCCGCGACGCTCGACGAAGGGCGCATCGAGCAGAGGAACTGCCACCGTTGCCCTTTCGCTCGGTCGCGGACGGGGGGACGCGCTCCCGGACGCGAGCAGACAAGCCTGCCACGGCACGGCACACCGACACGGCAGCCCCTGCGGACTACCGTTGCTGCGTGTCTTCTCTCTTCGGCAGGACGGCGTGAGCCTGTACCGCGACGAGGGTGTCGTGCTGCGCGTCCAGAAGCTGGGCGAGGCGGATCGCATCGTCACGATCTTGACCAGGAGGCACGGTCGCGTCCGAGCGGTCGCCAAGGGCGTGCGTCGGACCCGCTCGCGGTTCGGGGCCACCGTCGAGCCGTTCAGCCATGTCGACCTGCAGCTGTACGCCGGGCGCAGCCTGGACATCGTCGTGCAGGCCGAGAGCCTCACCTCCTACGGTCAGGACCTGGTCGCCGACTACGCCCGCTACACCGCCGGCACCGCCGTGCTGGAGACGGCCGAGCGGCTCACGGCCGAGGAGCGGGAGCCGTCGCTGCGTCTGTTCCTGCTCGTGGTCGGCGCGTTGCGCACGCTGGTGCAGCCCGAGCCCGTCCGGGACCCGGGCCTGGTGCTGGACGCCTTCCTGCTGCGCGCCATGTCGGTGGCGGGGTACGCACCCGCGCTCGCCGACTGCGCCCGCTGCGGCGCTCCGGGGCCGCACCGTGCCTTCTCGGTGCCGGCGGGCGGCACCGTGTGCCCAGCCTGTCGACCGGCCGCCGCGGCGTCGCCCTCACCGGCCGCGTTGAGCCTCATGCTGCACCTGCTGACCGGCGACTGGGAGTCCGCCGACTCCACCGACGCCCGGACCCGACGCGAGGCGGGCGGCCTCGTCGCGGCGCACCTGCAGTGGCACCTGGAGCGAGGGCTGCGCAGCCTGCCGCACGTGGAGCGGGTGTGAGGCGCCCCCCGGCCCAGCCGCGGCTGCAGGTGGCGGCGCCGACCCCGCACCCCTCCGGCGCCACCCCTCCGGTGCTGCCCGTCGAGCTCGTCCCCCGGCATGTCGCGATCGTCATGGACGGCAACGGTCGGTGGGCGAAGGACCGCGGGCTGCCGCGCACGGCGGGGCACGAAGAGGGCGAGTCGTCGTTGTTCGACGTCGTCGAGGGGGCGATCGAGCTCGGGATCGGCTGGGTCTCGGCGTATGCGTTCTCGACCGAGAACTGGAAGCGCTCGCCGGACGAGGTCCGCTTCCTGATGGGCTTCAACCGCGACGTGATCCGTCGGCGGCGCGACGAGATGCATGCGCTGGGGGTGCGTGTCCGCTGGGCCGGCCGGCGCCCGCGGCTGTGGCGCTCGGTCATCCGCGAGCTGGAGGAGGCCGAAGAGCTCACCCGCCACAACACCGTCTGCACGCTCACCATGTGCGTCAACTACGGAGGTCGGGCCGAGATCGCCGACGCGGCACGGCTGCTGGCGCTGGACGTGGCGGCGGGGCGGCTGGACCCGGCCAAGGTCGACGAGCGGGTGCTGGCCCGTTATCTCGACGAGCCGGACATGCCTGACGTCGACCTCTTCTTGCGCACGTCCGGCGAACAGAGGACGTCCAACTTCCTGCTGTGGCAGTCGGCCTATGCCGAGCTGGTCTTCCTCGACGAGCTGTGGCCCGACGTCGACCGGCGGACGCTGTGGCGTGCGGTGCAGATCTACGCGGAACGGGACCGGCGGTACGGCGGCGCACCCTCGGACGCCGTCGCGGGACAAGAAGGAAGCAGCCGATGACCGAGGACGGTGCACGGCTCACCTACGCGCAGCGGGAGCTGCTGTGGGCGATCGAGAGCGAGACGCGCGCTCGTGAGCAGCCTGGCCCGACGTATCGACGAGCACGTCCACGCCCTCAACACCGCCCGACGAGATCTCGCCGAACGGATCGTCCGGCTGGACGCGGTGGTCGAGGCGGCCGGGGACCCGCAGCTGGAACGCTTCCTGCGGACCCGGTCCAGGGTGACCCTGCCGCACCAGGTCGAGACCTTTCCCGACCGGCTGTACCTCGCCGACTGACCCTCGCCGGACTGACCCTCGCTTGACTCGACCGCCCGGCTGGCCGCTCGGAAGGAGCGGACGTCCCCGACCCGAGGACCTCACCGGACCGACGACTGCCGCTCCGACGGCGTGTCGCGGACCGGGACGCCGCGAGGCCGACAGGCGACGTGCGCCTGCCGGCCCCGGTCGAACGCTCGAGCTCGTCGTGCGGTGCTGCTCAGCCGCCGTAGATGCGGTCGGGGAAGTCCTCCTCGACCTGCGGCAGCTGCGGCTGGATCGAGGTGTCGAGGAAGGCGCTGAGGTTGACGTCCTCGGCGGCAGAGCGCAGGTCGTCCAGGTGCAGCAGGCGGCGCGTCGCCTCGGCGCGCAGCTCGTTGAGAGCGTCGACGTGGACGTCGATCTCGGCCGACAGACCGGTGATGGCCGCGACCTCCTCCTCGATGCCGCCGACCAGGCCGCGCAGGGCGGAGGCCAGCGAGCCGGCGGCGTCGGTGGCCGCGGCCGCCGACGGACGCGCTGGAGCTCGACCGGGCGGGCGCTCTTGCGGCTGGCGCTCTTGGCCGAGCCCGCACCACGTCCACGGCGCGCGGGCGTGCTCTTGGCCGGCTTGCTCGGCTCAGGCATGGAGGCGTCCTCCTCGGACATGTCGGTGGCGGTGTCGTCCAGGGTCTCGCTCAAGGTGTCCTCCGTGTCGTCGTCGGCCGTGGCCCAGCCGGCGCGTGCAGTCCGGCAATCCTGGCACGTCCGGCGCTCGTCCCGGCACTCCGGCACGACGTGGTCGCGCACATCACTGCCCGGTGCGTCCGGCCAGGGCAGCGGCGAGCAGCCCGAGAGTCGCGAGGCGCAGGGCCTTCTGGGCGGTGAGCAGCGCCGGCCAGGACAAGAAGCACAGCCATCCGACCACCACGAGCAGCAGCGCGAGCAGCACGACTCCGACAGCGGGTGGCGTCGCCAGGCCGGCGACCAGGAGCACGACGATGAGGCCGGGGAGCACGAAGGCGGGCCGAGCCGACAACCACAGCAGCGCGGGCCCGCTGGCGCGCTCCACCCGTCGACGCAGCTCCGGGGGATGGTCGCTGTCCATGCCTGCTCCTTGCTCGCTCGTGCGTGCGGGCTCGAGCGCCACGCGCACCCCGACCGGGTCATGACTAGCGTGTCACCGTGCTGGTCGTGACGAGGTTCGACGTTCCCATGGACGACGCCGAGCAGTTCCTGGACCAGGCGCGGGCCGCGCTGGCGGCCTTTGCCGCTCGACCGGGATATCTGCGAGGTCGGGTCGGCCGGGCTGCCGACGACCCGACGCAGTGGGTGCTGACCACCGAGTGGGTCGGCGTCGGTGCCTACCGCAGGAGCCTGTCCGCCTACGAGGTGAAGGTCGACGCGGCGCCGTTGCTGTCGCGCGGTCGCGACGAGCCGAGCGCGTTCGAGATCCTGCACGCCTCCGACGGCGCGGGCGTGGTCGTGGGCCCGAGCCGTCGCGCCCGCGACGCCGACCAGGTCGGCATCGGCTCGGCGTCCGGTCCGGCGCGGAGCGACCTGCCGGGCTGAACCGGACCCGGGCTCCCGACGACCCGGGCGTCCTCGCGCCGGTAGCCTGCGAGCCCACCCGCCGACCGCCAGCCGGACCGGAGCCATCCTGTGAAGAACGACCGCATGGACACCATCGTCAGCCTCTGCAAGCGGCGGGGGTTGGTGTTCCCCTCGTCCGAGATCTACGGGGGGCTGCGGGCGTCCTGGGACTACGGGCCGCTCGGCGTCGAGCTGAAGAACAACGTCAAGCGCCAGTGGTGGAAGGCCGTGGTGCAGGGCCGCGACGACGTCGTGGGCCTGGACTCGTGCGTGATCCTGGCGCGCGAGGTGTGGGAGACCAGCGGCCACGTGCAGGCGTTCGTCGACCCGCTCGTCGAGTGCACGTCGTGCCACAAGCGCTACCGGGCCGACCACCTGGAGGAAGGGGCCGGGAAGGCGCTCAAGGACATCGCGTGCCCGAGCTGCGGCAACCGTGACGTCTGGACCGAGCCCAAGCTCTTCAACGGTCTGCTGTCCACCCACCTGGGCGTGGTGAAGGACGAGAGCGGGCTGGCCTACCTGCGCCCCGAGACGGCGCAGGGCATCTTCATCAACTACGCGAACGTGCAGCAGAGCGCGCGCAAGAAGCCCCCCTTCGGCATCGGCCAGATCGGCAAGAGCTTCCGCAACGAGATCACCCCGGGCAACTTCATCTTCCGCACGCGCGAGTTCGAGCAGATGGAGATGGAGTTCTTCGTCAAGCCCGGCGAGGACGAGCAGTGGCACCAGCAGTGGATCGACGAGCGGTTCGCGTGGTACGTCGACCTGGGTATCGACCCGGCCAAGCTGCGGCAGTTCGAGCATCCGAAGGACAAGCTCTCGCACTACTCCAAGCGCACCGTGGACATCGAGTACGAGTTCGGTTTCCAGGGCTCGCCGTGGGGCGAGCTGGAAGGCATCGCCAACCGCACCGACTACGACCTGACCGTGCACTCCAAGGCGTCCGGGGTGGCGCTGGACTACTTCGACCAGGAGTCGGGCGAGCGCTGGACGCCCTACGTCATCGAGCCGGCCGCCGGTGTCGACCGCTGCGCGCTCACCTTCCTGCTCGACGCCTACCGCGAGGACGAGGCGCCCAACGCCAAGGGCGGCGTGGACAAGCGCGTGGTGCTGGCGCTGGACCCGCGGCTGGCACCGATCAAGGCGGCGGTGCTGCCGCTGTCGCGCAACGCCGACCTGTCGCCGATCGCACGCGACCTCGCGGCCCGGCTGCGGCGCGACTGGAACGTCGACTTCGACGACGCCGGAGCCATCGGTCGCCGCTACCGGCGCCAGGACGAGGTGGGTACCCCCTTCTGCGTGACGATCGACTTCGACAGCCTCCAGGACCAGGCGGTGACGGTCCGCGAGCGCGATGCGATGACGCAGGAGCGGGTGTCCCTGGACCAGGTGCCGCGGTACCTGCACGACAAGCTCGGCCCGGTCTGAGCAGGTGCGGACCCTGGTCGTCGACCATCCGCTGGTCGCGCACAAGCTCACGGCGCTGCGCGACGAGCGCACCGACTCGCCGACCTTCCGCCGGCTGGCCGACGAGCTCGTGACCCTGCTCGCCTACGAGGCGACGCGTGAGGTCAGCGTCGAACCGGTCGAGGTGACGACGCCGGTGGCGACGACGACGGGCGTGCGGCTGTCGCGGCCGGTGCCGCTGGTCGTCCCGGTGCTCCGTGCCGGCCTGGGATGCTGGACGGCATGACGCGGCTGCTGCCGACGGCCGAGGTCGGCTTCCTGGGCATGGTGCGCGACGAGGTCTCGCTGGCGGCGACCGCCTACGCGAACCGGTTGCCGGAGGATCTCAGGGTCGCGAGGTCTTCGTGCTGGACCCGATGCTGGCGACCGGCGGCACGCTGCTCACCACCATCGACCTGCTGCTGGCGAGGGGAGCGGCCAGCGTCACGGCGCTCTGCCTGCTGGCAGCCCGGAAGGTCTCGCCCGGCTGGAGGACGGCTTCCGGCGACCACGCGGTCACCGTCGTCACGCGCGGGCATCGACGAGCGGCTGACCGAGCAGGGCTACATCACACCCGGCCTCGGCGATGCGGGTGACCGCCTCTACGGGGTCGTCTGACTTGCTGGTCCCGCTCCGGTCCGCGCCGCACTCGCGCTGCTGGTCGGGGCGCCGTCGTTCGGGCCCGGGACCGAGCTGTTCCGGTTCGCGGACGCGCGCATCACCGAGTCCAGCGGGCTGGTGAGCAGTCTCGATGCGAGGACGGGGTCCTGTTCACCCACAACGACAGCGGTGACGCACCGCGCTTCTTCGCGGTCGGTGCCGACGGCGCGACCCGGGCGATCTTCACCGTGCCCGGCGTGCCGGCCCGCGACTGGGAGGACATCGCCCGCGGCCCGGACGAGAACGGCCGCAGCTCCCTGTGGCTGGCGGACATCGGCGACAACAACGCGCGTGCGCGACAACGGGGTGCTGCGTGCACCGCGTGCGCGAGCCGGGGCCGACGGCGCGCGCGCGGGTGACGCACCGAGCCGTCCGTGGACTTCCGGCTGCGCTACCCGGACGGTCCCGGCGACGCCGAGACGCTGCTCGTCACCCCGCGACACCGGGCGGGTCTACCTGGTCACCAAGCCGTTGGCCGGGCCGGCGAAGGTCGTACGCGGCCCCAGCGGTGCTCGACCCCGCCGGCCCCAACGACCTCGTGCTGGTGGCGAGCGTCGAGCCGCGCCGGACCGGCACCGTCGGCGGGCCGGGGATCGGCGGCCTCGCCCAGCTGCTGTTCACCGCCGGTGACATCTCGCCCGACGGTCGGCATGTCGCCCTGCGCACCTATACCGACGTCTACGAGTGGGCCGTGCCGACCGGCGGCGACCTGGCGCAGGCCTTCTCCAGCGAACCGGCCATCACGCCGCTCCCGCCGACGCAGCAGGGCGAGGGCCTGGCCTACGACCGGAGCGGGGCGGCTCTGCTGACGAGCAGCGAGGGCGTGGACGCGCCCGTCCACCGGCTGCCGCGACAAGCCGTGCCGAACGGCGCGGCCGGCGTCGAGGGCGGGTCCGGCGACCCGTCCGGTGCCCCCGTCGCGCCGCTGGGGGCCGACAGCTCGACGACCCGCCGGCCGCTGCTCTACCTGCTGGCGCCGGTCGCGCTGCTTCTGACCCTGGTGGCAGTCCGTCGACGCGTCGCTCGCTAATCTCAGCCCGTCACCGCCGTCCGCCCAGAGAGGCAGCACGCGTGCCCAAGTATGTCTATGACTTCGCCGAGGGCGGCGCGACATGGCGGACCTGCTCGGAGGCAAGGGGGCCAACCTCGCGGAGATGACCGTGCTGGGGCTCCCGGTGCCGCCCGGGTTCATCGTGACCACGCAGGCCTGCACCGCCTACCTGCGCGACGGAGACCTGCCGTCCGGGCTGGCTGAGGAGGTGGCCCAGCACCTGACGGCGCTGGAGACCGCGATGGGCAAGCGGCTGGGCGACGCGGACGACCCGCTGCTGGTGAGCGTGCGCTCCGGCGGTCGCTTCTCGATGCCCGGGCATGATGGACACGGTGCTGAACGTCGGGCTCAACGACCGCAGCGTGCAGGGCCTGGCCGAGCAGTCCGGCAGCAGCCGCTTCGCCTGGGACTCCTACCGCCGCCTGCTGGCGATGTTCGGCAAGACGGTGCTCGGCGTCGACGGCGAGCTGTTCGAGCGCGAGGTCGACGCGGCCAAGCAGGCCAAGGGCACCCGGACGACCTCGACCTGGACGCCGACGACCTGCAGGCGCTCGTCGCACGGTTCAAGGAGGTCGTCGCGCGGCAGACCGGCGACGACTTCCCGCAGGATCCGCAGGCGCAGCTGGACCTGGCGATGCGTGCGGTGTTCGGCTCCTGGAACACCGAGCGGGCGCGGCTGTACCGCCGTCAGGAGCGCATCCCGGCCGACCTGGGCACCGCGGTCAACGTCTGCGCGATGGTGTTCGGGAACCTGGGCATGGACTCCGGTACCGGCGTCGCGTTCACCCGCGACCCGGGCAGCGGCGCGCCAGGGCTCTACGGCGACTACCTGCAGAACGCCCAGGGAGAGGACGTCGTCGCCGGGGTCCGCAACACCGTCGGGCTGGACCAGCTCGAGCAGTTCGACAAGGCCAGCTTCGACCGCCTGGTGGAGATCATGGCGACGCTGGAGCAGCACTACCGCGACCTGTGCGACATCGAGTTCACGATCGAGCGCGGCACGCTCTGGATGCTCCAGACGCGAGTCGGCAAGCGCACCGCCGGCGCCGCCTTCCGCATCGCCACCCAGCTCGTCGACGAGGGCGTGCTGCAGCTCGACGAGGCGCTCACCCGCGTGACGGGTGCGCAGCTGGCACAGCTGATGTTCCCGCGGTTCGGATCTACCACGGACGCCACCGCCCTGACGCGTGGCATGGGCGCCAGCCCCGGCGCGGCGGTCGGCACGGCGGTGTTCACCAGCGAGGAGGCGGTGCGGCTGGCGACGCAGGGGCGGTCGGTGATCCTGATCCGCCGCGAGACCACGCCTGACGACCTGGCCGGGATGATCGCGGCGCAGGGGATCCTCACCAGCCGCGGCGGCAAGACGAGCCATGCAGCCGTGGTCGCGCGGGGCATGGGCAAGACCTGCGTGTGCGGGGCGGACGAGCTCGAGGTCGACGCCGAGGCCGGCACGGCGACGGTGGGCGGCACCGTGGTCCGGACGGGTGACGTCCTGTCGATCGACGGGACGAGCGGACAGGTGTTCCTGGGCGAGGTCGCCGTCACCCCGAGCCCGGTGGTCCAGTACTTCGAGGGCCAGCTCGACCCGACCGACGGCGACGACCTGGTGCAGTCGGTGCACCGCCTCGTGTCGCACGCCGACACCGTCCGACGGCTCGGGGTCCGCACCAACGCCGACACCGCCGAGGACAGCGAGCGCGCCCGTCGCTTCGGTGCCCAGGGCATCGGGCTGTGCCGCACCGAGCACATGTTCCTCGGGGAGCGCCGGCAGCTGGTCGAGGACCTCGTCCTGGCCGAGGGCGAGCAGGCGCAGCACGCCGCGCTGGCGGCGCTGCTGCCGCTGCAGCGCGAGGACTTCGTCGCGATCCTGCGGGCGATGGACGGGATGCCGGTGACGGTCCGGCTGCTGGACCCGCCGCTGCACGAGTTCCTGCCCGACTTCGTCGAGCTGCAGGTCGAGGTCGCGGTCGCGGAGGCGACCGGGAAGCAGGTCGACGCCAAGCGCGCAGCCCTGCTCGAGCACGTGCGGCGTCTGCACGAGAGCAACCCCATGATCGGGTTGCGGGGCGTCCGTCTGGGCCTGGTCGTGCCCGGGCTGTTCGGGGTCCAGGTGCGCGCCCTGGCCGAAGCGGCGGCGCAGCTGCGCGCCGAGGGCCTGGACCCGCGCCCGGAGGTGATGGTGCCGTTGGTCAGTGCCGTGCAGGAGCTCGAGATCGTGCGCGAGGAGGCGGAAGAAATCATCGCGGAGGTCGCCGCGCGGACGGGGCAGGACGTCCCCACGCTGGTGGGCACCATGATCGAGATTCCTCGCGCCGCGCTGACGGCGGGTCCGATCGCCGCCTCGGCGGACTTCTTCTCCTTCGGCACCAACGACCTGACGCAGATGGGCTACGGCTTCTCGCGCGACGACGTCGAAGGCTCCTTCTTCGGGCGCTATCTGGAGCTGGGGGTGTTCGGGGTGAGCCCGTTCGAGTCCATCGACGTCGCCGGCATCGGGCGGCTGGTGCAGATCGCGGTCGACGAGGGCCGCGCGGCGCGGCCGGGGCTCAAGATCGGCGTGTGCGGGGAGCACGGGGGTGACCCCGACAGCGTCCACTTCTTCCACCGGGCCGGGCTGGACTACGTCTCCTGCTCCCCGTTCCGGGTCCCGGTCGCGCGGCTGGAGGCCGGCCGCGCAGCGGTGGCGGCGACGACCAGCGACACCCGCTAGGTGTTCCTCGCCTTCCGGCTCGTGCGCCGACTGGTCGCGTTCCTCGTCCTGATCAGCGTCCTGGCGCTGGGGGGCACCGCCGGCCGCCGTCTGGTGACGTGGCAAGGCGGACGAGCGCGCCGGTCAGCGACGCGATCATCGTCCTCGGCGCCTCCCAGTTCGACGGGCGACCGAGCTCGGTGTTCAAGGCGCGGCTGCAGCACGCGAAGGTGCTCTTCGACGCCGGCGTGGCGCCGCGGGTGCTCACGGTCGGCGGCGGTGCTCCGGGCGACCGGACCACCGAGGCGTGCGGCCGGCGCCGCGTTCCTCGACCTCGCGCGGCGTGAGGTGTGGCCGTGCCCGAGGGACGCAACACGCTGCAGAGCCTGCAGGCCGTGGAGCAGGTGATGGCCGCGAAGGGCTGGGAGCTCGGCGGTCCTGGTCACCGACCCGTGGCACAGCCTGCGGGCTCGCGCACGATGGCGCGCGACCAGGGCATCGCGCGCAGACGCTCGCCGACGCGTGCCGGCCCGTCGGTGCGCACGAGGGGCACCCAGCTGCGCTACATCGCCCGGGAGACGCTGGCCTTCCTCTACTACAAGGTACTCGGCCGCAGCGGCGAGGCGGGCCCGAGCGCGGTGTGAGGCCCAGCGCGGTGTGACGCTCAGCGCGGTGTGAGGCTCAGCGCCGGCTGAGCCTCAGCCGCGCCCGTGCAGGAGCTTCATCGCCTTGACGAGCTGGCCCGTGACCTTCTCGGGCCGCTCGAACGACGTCAGCGCCACCGGCAGCGCGAACCGCTGCCGGGTGATGGCCTTGGCCCGGGCGAACTCCCGCAGCCCGTCGTCGCCGTGGATGCGGCCGAACCCGGACTCGCCGACGCCGCCGAACGGCAGCGCCGGGCACCGAGGCGAAGGCGATCACGGAGTTGACGCTGGTCATGCCCGAGCGCACCTTGCGCGCGATCTCCAGGCCCTGCTTGCCGGTGGCGGCGAACACCGAGCCGGCCAGGCCGTAGGACGTCGCGTTGGTGCGCCGCAGGGCCTCCTCCACGTCGGGCACCCGCGTGACGGTGACGGTCGGGCCGAAGGTCTCCTGCTGGACCGCCAGGCTGTCCTCCGGCACGTCGACGAGCACGGTCGGGGCGACGAACGGCCCCTCGATCGTGCCGCCGGTGACGGCGCGACCGCCCGAGGCCACCGCGTCCTCCAGGTGCCGCCGGATGATGTCGATCTGACCGGGCATGGTGATCGGCCCGTAGGACGCACCCTCCTGCGAGCCGGGACGCAGCTCGCGGGCGCGCGTCGTGAGCTCGGACAGGAACTCGTCGTAGGCGGCGTCGGTGACGTAGACCCGCTCGATGCCGATGCAGGTCTGCCCGGCGTTGCTCATCGCGCCCCACAGGGCTGCGTCGGCGGCGGCGGCGAGGTCGGCCCCGTTGTCGACGATCATCGAGTCCTTGCCGCCGCACTCCATCAGGACCGGGGTGAGGTTCTCCGCACAGGCGGCCATCACCTTGCGCCCGGTGGCGCCGGAGCCGGTGAAAGCGATCTTGTCGACGCCGGCCAGGCACAGCGCGTTGCCGGTCTGGCCCAGACCCGTCACCAGCTGCAGGACGTCCGGCAGGGTCGGGTTGGCCCGGTTCCACGCCTCGACCAACCAGGCGCCGACCGCGGGGGTGTGCTCGCTGGGCTTGAACACGACGGTGTTGCCGGCGGCCAGCGCGTACGCCAGCGACCCCATCGGGGTGAAGACGGGATAGTTCCACGGGCCGATCACGCCGACGACGCCCATCGGCGGGTACTCCAGCGTGCTCGCCTGGTTGGCGGCGAGCGCGCCGGACCACACCTGCTTCGCGCCGAGCACCTTCTTGGCGTGCTTGGCCGCCCAGGCGATGTGGTCGATGGCCAGGGTCACCTCCAGCACCGCGTCGGGGACCGGCTTGCCGTTCTCGTCGTGCATGAGGCGGGCGAGCTCAGGCAGCCGCCGGGCGATGTCGGCCTTCCACGCGGTCAGGTGGGTCTTGCGACCGGCGAACCCGAGCGCCGCCCACCCCGTCGCGGCGGCACGGGCCCGGACGACAGCGGCGCCGACCTGCTCGGCGCTGTGGATCGGCCAGGACGAGTGCACCGCGCCGGTGGCCGGGTCGAAGGAGTCGAACGCTCGAGTGTTGGTCTGGGTCTCGGTCGCGTCCACGGTGGAGGTCATGACGCCACCCTAAGCCGCGCAAAACCAGGTGACGAGCCGGCGGCGCAGCCGTAACGTCGCGGCTGTCAGCGCCGCAGCGTCTCCAAGAGGAGGTCCGGTCATGGGTGGTCCCGCATCCGTCCGTCCGCTCTTCCCGGCGGCCCCGCGCAGCTAGCTCGGCTCGGGCCGCGACCTGTCGCAGAGGCCTTCACCATGCTTGCTGATCCCGTTCTTCCCCTTCCTGGCCGTCCGCCGGTCCTCGCTGTCCCGGACGGCGCACACCTGGCCCGCGTCGTGCGGGTCGACCGCGGCTCCTATGAGATCGTCACCGCGTCGGGCGCCCGACGCGTCCCCGCGCTGCCGCGGCCGGCGGAGGCCACCGTCGGCGACTGGCTCGCGGTCACCCCGGAGGGCTCCGTGACGCTGCTGCCTCGGACGTCGCTGGTGTCGCGCGGGTCGGCGTCGGGCGTCAGCCGACCTCAGCCGCTCGCGGCGAACGTCGACGTCGTGCTGGTCTGCGTCCCGCTGTCCACGACCCTGCCGCTACGTCGGATCGAGCGACTCCTGACGCTGGCCTGGGACAGCGGAGCGACGCCGGTGGTCGTGCTCACCAAGGCGGACCTGTGCGCTGATCCGCACGCGGCCGTCGAGCGCGTGCAGCCCCATGCACCCGGCGTCGCGGTCGTGGTCGTCGCCGCCGCCGACGGCGACGTGCAGGCGCTGCTGCCGTGGGCCGCGGAGCACAGCACGCTCGTGCTGCTCGGGCCCTCCGGGGCCGGGAAGTCCTCGGTCGTGAACGCGCTGGCCGGTGCGCAGGTGATGTCTGTCGGCGACGTCCGGGCCGTCGACGGCAAGGGTCGGCACACGACCACCCGTCGCGAGCTCGTGGTGCTGCCCGGCGGCACGGTGGTCATCGACACACCGGGCCTGCGGGGCGTGGCCCTCGCCGGGACCGACGACGGGCTGTCGAAGGCGTTCTCCGACGTCGAAGACCTGGCGCTGGCCTGCCGGTTCGCCGACTGCGGGCACGCCGGCGAGCCAGGGTGCGCGGTGCAGGCCAGCATCGATGCCGGCGACCTGTCGGCGCAGCGGATGCAGTCCTGGCGGCGGTTGCAGCGCGAGCTGGCCTTCCAGGCGCGCCGCAGCGACGTCCGGCTGCGGGCGGAGGACAAGGCGCGCTGGAAGGCTGTGCACCGGCAGCAGCGAGAACGGGGCAGCCGCCCGTAGGCTCGACGGCACCATGGGCGACCCGGGACGACGATGACCGGCGCGACGGCCCCCGGCGGCGCCGCAGGCGACACGTTCGACTACCCGGACCTCGAGGTCGGACGGCGGGCCGCGGAGCCGACCTCGCACAGCGCCCGCACCCCCTTCCAGCGTGACCGGGCCCGGGTGCTGCACTCCGGCGCGCTGCGCCGGTTGGCCGGCAAGACGCAGGTGGTGGAACCGGGTGGGCCAGGCGTGCTCGTGCCCCGCACCCGGCTGACGCACTCGCTGGAGTGCGCGCAGATCGGTCGCGAGCTGGGAGCGGCGCTGGGCTGCGACCCAGACCTGGTCGACGCCGCCTGCCTGGCCCACGATCTCGGCCACCCCCCGTTCGGTCACAACGGCGAGACCGCGCTGGACGAGGTCGCCCAGCCCGCAGGAGGTTTCGAGGGCAACGCGCAGTCGCTGCGGGTGCTGACCCGGCTGGAGGTGAAGGTGGTCGGCGCGGGGCTCAACCTCACCCGGGCGGCGCTGGACGCCGCGACGAAGTACCCCTGGCCGCGCCGCGCCGACCGCCGCAAGTTCGGCGTCTACGACGACGACCTCGCCGTCTTCGCGTGGCTGCGCGAGGGGGCCCGGGGGAGCGGAGGTGCCTGGAGTCGCAGGTGATGGACTGGGCCGACGACGTCGCGTACTCCGTGCACGACCTGGAGGACGGCATCGTGGCCGGCCTGGTGCCGCTGGGGCTGCTGACGTCCGAGCAGGAACGGCAGGCGCTGGCCGAGCACGCCGCCGCCGACTACAGCCCGGAGAGCGCCGCCGATCTCGAGCAGGTCTGGGCGGACCTGACCGCACGACGCCTGTGGCCGGCGTCCTACGACGGCACCGCGTCGGCCCAGGCTGCGCTCAAGCAGGCGACCAGCACGCTCATCGGGCGCTTCTGCGGATCTGCCGAGACGGCGACCCGCGCGGCGCACGGCCCGCAGGCGCTCGGACGCTACGGGGCAGACCTGCAGGTGCCGAGACGCGTGCGCGCCGAGTGCGCGCTGCTCAAGGCCGTGGCGGCGCGCTGGGTGATGGCGCGGCCCGGGGTGGCCGCTGCGCAGGAGCGCGAGCGGGAGATCGTCGTCGAGCTCGTCGGCAGGATCGCCGAGCGGGGTCCCGAGGCGCTCGAGCCCGCTCACGCCGACGCCTGGCGCGACGCCCCGGACGAGGCTGCGCGGCTGCGGGCCGTGGTGGATCAGGTCGCGTCCCTGACGGATGCCGCCGCAGCGGCGCTGCACGCCCGCTACGCCTGAGCCCGTCTGCCGGCGAGGACCGACGGCGACGGCGACGCGGGCCGTGGGGTCCTAGACTGCCTGCGTCCGACTTCCCCCGGGCCGGACCGCCGCGACCTGACAGGCGGACCGTCGGCATGAGCGGGTGGACAGGGGAGCAGCGTGGCCGGGCGCATCCGTGACGAGGACGTCGTCGCCGTGCGGGAGCGCGCAGGGATCGCCGACGTGATCGGCGAGTCGGTGCAGCTGCGACCGGCCGGCGGGGGACGCCTGAAGGGTCTGTGTCCCTTCCACGACGAGAAGACGCCGTCCTTCAACGTCAACCCCGCCCTCGGCTACTACATGTGCTTCGGCTGCGGCGAGTCCGGCGACGTCATCAGCTTCGTCCGCGGCACCGAGCACCTGAGCTTCGTCGAGACGGTGGAACGGCTCGCGGCGCGCTACGGCGTCGAGCTGCGCTACGAGCAGGGGTCGGCAGCGGCGGGGCGGCAGGCCTCCCAGCGCACCCGGCTCGTCGAGGCGCACAAGGTGGCCGCAGAGTTCTACGCCGAGCAGCTCGGTACCCCCGGTGCGGTCGCGGGCCGGCAGTTCCTGGCTGAACGCGGCTTCGACCAGGCCGCTGCCCAGACCTACGGGGTCGGCTTCGCCCCGCAGGGCTGGGACTCGCTCCTGAAGCACCTGCGCGCCAAGGGGTTCCGGGACGAGGAGATCGTGCTCGGCGGTCTGGCGTCGGAAGGACGTCGCGGTCCGATCGACCGGTTCCGCGGACGGCTGCTCTGGCCGATCCGGGACCTTCCGGGCGACGTCGTCGGTTTCGGCGCCCGCAAGCTCTTCGACGACGACAACGGACCGAAGTACCTCAACACCTCCGAGACGCCGATCTACAAGAAGAGCAGCGTGCTGTACGGCCTGGACACCGCCAAGAAGGAGATCGCCAGGCGTCGGCAGGCCGTCGTGGTCGAGGGCTACACCGACGTGATGGCGTGCCACCTGGCCGGGGTGCCCACGGCCGTCGCCACCTGCGGCACGGCCTTCGGCAGCGACCACATCTCCCTGATCCGTCGCCTGCTGATGGATCAGGACGAGATGCGCGGTGAGGTGGTCTTCACCTTCGACGGCGACGCCGCCGGGCAGAAGGCCGCCCTCAAGGCGTTCGGCGAGGAGCAGCGCTTCGTCACCCAGACCTTCATCGCCGTCTCGCCCGACGGCATGGACCCGTGCGAGCTGAGGCTGGCCCGCGGCGACGTGGCCGTCCGCGACATGGTGGCGGCGCGGGTGCCGCTGGTCGAGTTCGCGGTGAGGTCGGTGCTCGCCGACCACGACCTGGAGACCGCCGAAGGTCGGGTGGCCGCCATGCAGCGGGCGGCGCCGCTGGTCGCCAAGATCAAGGACCGCGCGCTGCGGCCGGAGTACGCGCGCCGGCTCGCGGGCTGGCTCGGGCTGGAGGTCGAGCAGGTGGCCTCCCGCGTGCACGAGCTGTCCGGGGAGTCGCGCACGAGCGCCGGCCGGACCCGTTCGGCAGCTCCCTCGGCCGACTCCGCGGCAGCGGCGGTGGAGCGCGAGCTGATGAAGCTCGCCGTCCAGCTGCCGGTGCTGGTCGCGCCGGTCTACGACACGCTGGCGGAGGAGTGCTTCACCGTCCCGGGGCTGCGCGAGGTGCACGCCGCCGTGGCGAAGGCCGGCGGCACCGGGTCCACCAGCGGGGGTGAGGCGTGGGTGGCTGCACTGCTGGAGGCCAGCCCCACCGACGAGGTCCGCACCCTGGTGACCCGGCTCGCCGTGGAGTCTCCGCTGTCGGACCTCGAGCCCGACGACCGGTACGCCGGCGCCGTGCTGGCCCGCGTCCAGGAGCTTGCGGCGACGCGCGCGGTGGTGGAGATGAAGTCGACGCTGCAGCGCGTCAACCCGGTCGAGGAGCCCGAGCGGTACCACCGCATGGTCGCCGAGTTCTTCGCGCTGGAGCAGACGGTCCGAGCCCTGCGTGAGCGGGGTATCGGCCCGGGCTGAGCACCTTAGGCTCAGCCCATGCCGCTCCGGGACCGACTGCTGCCGACGCGACGGCGGGCGCCTGCCAGCGTCCAGGCGGTCGAGCTCGAGCGGGGCGAGCGGCGCTTGTCCTGGGCCGTCACCAGCGACGGCCAGGCGGTCGTGGCCGCGACGATGGGCCTGTACCTGCCGGGTCGGAGCCGATTGGACTGGCCCGACGTCGAGCGCATCAGCTGGCGGCGTCCGCTGCTGCTGGTGCTGGAGGTCGCGGAGATCGAGGGACAGGGCGACCGCGCGTCGGTCGAGCTCCAGGACGAAGGAGACCTGCCTGACGCCGTGCGCACCCAGGTCACGGCGTCGGTGGGCTGGTCCCGCCACCACCGGATCGCCGGCGGAGGGGTGCGGGTGGTCGGACGGCGACGCGCCGGTCAAGAGCTGCTGCAGTGGCAGCTCGTGTACGACCACGGCACCGACCCGCGGGACCCGGCTGTTCGTCAGCAGGCTGAGGACCTGCTTCTCGGGGCGCGGCGCACCATCGGCTGAGGCGGGGTCAGGTCCGGCGTCGTGCAGCCAGGGCGCCGGCGCCCACCGCGATCGACAGCGACCCCGCCAGCAGGACCAGCGGGGTCGGCACCGCCTCGGCGGGCAGCGGCAGCGGAGCGGGCAGCGACTGCAGCGACGGCCCCGGGCTCGGCGGGACCGTCGCAGGAACGGCCGGCGCTGCTGCTCGGCGCGTCGGCGTCGGGACGGGGGCGGCCGTCGACAGGACCGGCACAGGGCTGGTCGCGCGCGGAGCACGGGTCGGGACGGGCGTCGGGGAGAGCGACCGTCGTGGGGCGTTCACGGGTGCCGGCGCGGCGCTGGCCTGGGCGCGGGTCGGGGCGGCGGCCACCTGCAGCGCCGCGGCGGCGTCGACCAGCCCGCGCCCGGCCTGTGCGAGCGGCCGCGCCGTGGACAGCAGGCGGTCGATCACCTGCGACCTCGTGCGGGCAGGGTCCTGGGCCAGCAGCAGCGCGGCGATGCCGCTGACGTGCGGGGCAGCCATCGAGGTGCCGGCCGCGACGGCGTAGCGACCGCCCGGGAACAGCGAGGTGACGCAGTCCTGCTTGGTGCACAGGTCCGGAGTGCGCGGATCGCCCCCCGGAGCAGCGAGATCGACGCCGGTGCCGCGCTGGCTGTAGCCGGCGAGCGTGCCGTCGGGGCCGGTCGCGGCCACGATGAGCGCGTCGCCACCGTAGGAGTCGGCCACGGGCAGGCTGGCGTTGCCCGCCGAGAAGACCACGACGAGGCCGGCCGCCGCAGCGGCACGGACCGCTGCCGGGATCGAGGAGGAGGCCGACAGGCCCGGGACGTCCGGGCCCAGGCTCAGGTTGATGACCTGCGCCCCGCTCTGCACCGCGAAGCGCAGTCCTGCGGTGACGTCGTCGGGACGTCCTACGCAGTCTCCGCTCGACGGGTCGTAGGCCAGCACGCGAACCGGCAGGACGGTGGCCCCGGGTGCGACGCCGTAGGAGCTGCTGGCGACGGTGCCGGCCACGTGCGTCCCGTGGTCGCACTCGTCGGACGCCGCCGGTCCGGGGCGACAGGTGCCCCCGACGCAGTCGGCGCCCGCCAGTACCCGTCCCTCGAAGTCGGGGTGCGCGCGGTCGACCCAGCTGTCCAGCACCGCGACGACCACGCCCTGCCCGTCGCGACCGGCGGCACGGGCGGTGGGCACGTCGGCCTGGGTCGCGTGCCAGGTGGCCTGGCTCGCCGTCGCGTCCGCCTGCGAGGGGGTTGCCGACAGCAGGACGAGGACGAGCGCCCCTGCCAAGGCGAGGGGACGCGGCACGGGCACGGTGCCACCGTACGGCCAGCAGTGCGGTCCAGCAGGCTCAGCCGGCCAGCGCCGCCACGTCGGCAGGGGCGCGGAGCAGGGTCAGCACCGCGGCCTCGATCGGCCCCTGGAAGGCGGGCGAGCCGTAGGCGGCGTCCTGGCCGAGCGACTCGAGGTCGCCGGCGATGGTGACGCCGTCGGCATACAGGTCGATGACGCGAGGGTCGATGTAGCTCGCCCGGCAGACCGTGGGCGTGTTCCCGAGCTGCGTCGCCACCTCCTGCACGACGCGGGTGACCGCCCGACGGCGTGCGGTCGGGCTCTGGGCGTGCGTCGACACCGCCAGGCCGACCGCGGCCATCACGGTCGCCGACCACGTGCGGAAGTCCTTGGCCGTGTCCTCGCCCCCGGTGACCGCCCGCAGATAGGCGTTGATGTCGTTGCTGCGGACGTCGACCCACGCGGCCGCGCGACCCGTGCCCTGACGGAAGGCGAGCAGCTCCTCGCCCCCGCCACGACGGCGGCGCAGCTGCGAGACGACGTCGACGACCTCGGGTTCGGCCAGCGACTTGTGCCAGAGCTTTCCGCTCTTGCCGACGTAGTCGAAAACGATCTCGCGGTTGCGGGTCACCGTCACGTGCTCCTTGCGCAGCGTGGCCAGCCCGTAGGACTGGTTCTCGCTCGCGTACTGCTCGCCGCCGATCCGGAAAAAACCGAGGTCCAGGAGCCGGACGGCGCAGGCCAGCACGCGCTCGCGGCCGAGCCCGTCGGCGGCGAGGTCGGCACGGAGGCGGTCGCGGGCGGCCGGCAGCCGGGCGGCGAAGTCCAGGACGCGGTCGTGCTTGGCGAGGTCCCGTTGGGTGCGCCACGCGTCGTGGTAGCGGTACTGACGGCGCCCCCGCGCGTCGACACCGGTGGCCTGGATGTGTCCGTTGGCCACCTGACAGATCCAGACGTCCTCCCAGGCCGGCGGGATCACCAGCGCAGCGATGCGTTCTCTGACGACCGCGTCGCGGACGGGTGACCCGCCGGCATCGACGTACCGGAAACCGTTGCCGTGCCGGACCCGGCGGATCCCAGGCCCGGCGCAGCTGACCCGCCGCAGGGCTGCCACCGCGCGGTCAGACCTCGGGCTCGACGTGCATCGCCGCCTCTTCGGCGGTGTAGCCGCCGAGGTCGGTGCCGACGTCGGTAGCGACGAGCTCCGCCTCGGTGTCTTGCCGTACGCCCTCGTCCTGCTCGACCAGGCGACCGACACCTTGGCCTGCGCGCTCGTCGAAGGGGGTGGCCGCTCCTTCGGACTCGTCGGCGGGACTGTCCACGTCGACGAGCACGTCGTCCAGCTCGCGGGCGAGCCGACCGTCCAGGGACTCCCCGTCGTGGACCTCGGCCGCGGTCGTCCCGAAGTCCTCGACGGCGACGGCAGTGTCGTGCGGGGGCTCGACGATGCCCTCGACCGCGCCGGCAGCGTCCTGTCCGGCGGTGGAGAAACCTGGGTCCGGGATGCCTTCGGCCTCGGCGGCCGACGGCACTTCGGGGATGCGCGCACTCATGACGATGTCCTTCGGGTGGGGGCGAGAACGGCGGTCAGCGGACGCAGACCGTGGTGAGGACGACTCAGACCGGGTCGGGGGCGGTGCTGCTGGCAGCCGCGCCGGCCCGTGGAGAGTTCGCCGAGGTGCTCGTCAGGTCGACGACGGGGGCTTCGGTCCCGCCCGCGCCGCCCACGGCGTTCTCCACGGTCTCGTTCAGCGTCTGCTTGGCGTCCTGGACGGTGGCGGCGGCACTGTCCTTGACCGCTTCCGCCTTCTGCAGGACGGCGTCGGTCGCGTTCTGGACAGCGGGCTTGCCGGCGAGCGAACGGGCCTTGCGCTCGATCTGGGCGTAGCGCTCCTTGCCCGCACGCGTTCCGAGGACGTAACCGGCACCGGCAGCAGCGACGAGCGAGAGCTTCTTGAACACGGGAGCCTCCAGAGGGCGACGGGTCGATGTGGTCGTCCTCTACCCCCGCTCGGCCGTTCAGCACCCCCTAGGAGGGTGGCGCCGCCCACGGATAGCGGCTCAGCGCGGTCCACTGACCGGCGCCGACCTTCTCGATGGTCCACAGGCTGGCGCCCACGGCGCCGCCGCGCTGGGCAGCGTCGAGGAAGCGCCAGGTCTCCGCCTGGCTGGGCAGCCCCCGCCGTCCGCCCTCGGTGCCCATGTCGTACGCCTGCCCGACCGGTGCCACCGGGAGCCATCTGCCCAGCCGGGCGAGGGACTGCGCCACCAGCGCCCCGGGCTCGTTGCAGGACCAGTAGACCATCGGTGCGAAGACGTCGGCGTAGGGCTGGAACGCGCCGTAGGGGAAGCCGGCAAGCCGCTTGTCGGTAGGTCGAGGGACGGTGGCGGCGAGGGGCCGCTGCCCGGCGTAGCGGCGGACCATGGACAGGTACGTCGCGATCCGCTGCGGGGTCGCGAAGGTGCCTTCGGCGCTGGTCTCGACGTCGGGCGCGAAGGCGTCGATGCCTGCCTCCAGCGCCTGCTTTGCCCGCAGGGCGTCCTTGGTGGGGTCGGACAGGAACGGGAAGTCCCAGGCCACGACCTTCAGCCCGGCGGCGTGGGCCGCGGGTACGAGCCGGGGCAGCACGCGGTCGCCGTAGTACCCCTGGCGGCTGCCGCCGGTGCGGACCCAGACGCTCTGCAGCCCCGCTGCCTTCACCTTCGCGACGAGTGCGGCCTCGTCCAGCGCGGTCTTG
Source organism: uncultured Actinomycetes bacterium (assembly GCA_963784675.1). Taxonomy (GTDB): domain Bacteria; phylum Actinomycetota; class Actinomycetes; order Mycobacteriales; family SCTD01; genus SCTD01. The sequence continues at coordinate 11,160 of CAWASE010000023.1, read as the reverse complement.
GGCCAGTTGGTGACCCAGATGCCCTTTCCGGCGACGGCGTCGAGGCTGGCGGCCTTGGGTCCGGCAGGCAGCGGCGCCGGCAGGTCCGCGTCGGCCACCGCGGGCGCGGGCTGGGGTCTGGGGACGGAGGGACCGCCGGTGCGCTTGGGCGGCGGGCAACCGGTACGGGGCGGCTCGGCCGGGGCCGGTAGCGGGCCGAGGGCCGCGGCGACCGTGACGGACCGGCGCGCCGGCGCGGGCGGTGCCGGCGTGGGCGTCACCACGGGCACCGCCGGCGCCGCAGCGGGGGCGGCGGGCGAGGGGGCGAGCACGTCGGCGACCGGCACGAAGGTCGGCGCCGCGGGTGCGCTGACGACCGCGGCGCTCACGGTGCCCGCCGCCAGGACCAGGCCGAGCCCGAGGGCGACGGCGCGTTCGGTGGGCGTGAGCACCCGCACATTCTGCGGCACGGTCGACCGTCTCGCAGCCGCTCCGGGAGGCCGGTCGGGTGCGCTAGTGTGGCGGGCCGCAGCCGGCGTGCCGGCGCGATCCCCCATAGCTCAATTGGCAGAGCATGCGACTGTTAATCGCAGGGTTTCTGGTTCAAGTCCAGATGGGGGAGCTCCAGGCCGTCGTGCTCGCTCCGACGGCGCGCGAGCAGGGCGGCCGCGAGCAGCGCGAGGCCCGCCGGTGCGGCCCGGCCCAGGCCGGTCGCGGGTAGCTCGGGTCTGCGAGGGGGCTCGTGGTCGGCCCGCTGCTCGAGGCCTCGAGGTCGGTGACGACCGGGGCCGGTGCCTGCGCGGGCCGGTCCGGGCGCGCCGAGGTGGCTGGTCCGCCGGCCGACAACCGGTCGGCGCCGCGCAGAACCTGCCACGTTGCGTCCAGGCGCTGCCCGGCCGTGGGTTCCAGCACGGTGTCGACGAAGTACCACTCTCCCTGGACGCGAGCGCGGGTGATGTCGAGGACGACGTAGCCGTTGGAGTCCAGCTCCACGTAGCGGGTGCTGGGGTTCTGGGCCCGGAGGGCGGCCTCGATGCCGAGCGAGGTGGTGCGGGGCGGGACGCCCAGGGCCTCGTCGAAGTTGGTGCTGGTCAACGACGGGGTGACCATCTCCACCGCGGTCGAGGGTCTGAGCGGGTCGTAGGGGTCCTCGGTCAGATCGTTCGCGAGCGACGCGTGGATGTCACCGGTCAGCACCACGACGTCGTGCACCGGTTCGTTCCGCAGGAAGCCGAGCAACCTGTCCCGCTCGGCGCTGTAGCCGTCCCAGATGTCGGCGGCCAGGGCGACGCCCTGCGAGGGGAGCCCGTTCTGGCCGAGCGACTGCAGTGCGGCGCTGACGTCGGCGGGAAACCCGACGGCGCGGAACTGGCTGATCAGGACCTGGTTCAGCACGATGCGCCAGGCAGCGGTCGATCCGGCCAGCTCGCGTTCGACGAAGGCCCGCTGGACCGGCGAGTACATCTGCCGGGCGGGATCGGCGACGGCCGGGTCGAGGATGATCTGGTCGCTGTCCAGCCCCTCGAGCTGTTGGCTGCGACCCTCCAGCCGGGTGTCCAGGACGAGGAGGTCGGCGAGGCTCCCGGCGGCGAGCGAACGGTAGAGCCGGGTGGGGTCGCCCGGGACGGGCAGCCGGACCGGCATCCACTCGTCGTAGGCGCGCTGAGCGGCGGCCTTGCGCACCGGCCAGCTCCCGTCGACGGCTGGGTCGTGGCTGCCGGCGCCGTCCCGCCAGCTGTCGTTGCTGGACTCGTGGTCGTCCCACGTCGCGACCATCGGGTGGCTCTGGTGGACGCGCTGCAGGTCCGGGTCGGTCTTGTACTGCGCATGGCGGCGGCGGTACTCGGCCAGGGAGCGGATCTCTGTCGTCGGGTCGGGGTCGCGTCCGGCCAGCGCGTCGCCTGCGGTCGCGCCTTCGTAGAGGTAGTCGCCGAGGTGGAGCACCGCGTCGACGTCCGCCTCGGCGACCCGCGCGTAGCCGTTGAAGTAGCCGACGTCGTACTTGGCGCAGGTGACGACGGCGTACCGCAACCGGTCCACGGCGGAGTCGACCGCCGGCGCGGTTCGTGTGCGTCCGACCATCGAGCGACGGCCCAGCGCCACGAACGCGTACCAGAGCGTGGTGCCCGCCGGCAAGCCGTCGACGTCGACCTTGACCGTCCGGTCCCGTGCCCCGACCGCGGTCGTGGTGCCGCGGCGGACCACGTCGGTGAGCGCCACGTCGCGCGCGACCACCCAGCCGACGGGCAGGTCGGCGCTGCCCGAGCCTGTGACGCGGGTCCACAGGACGACCGAGTCGCTGAGCGGGTCGCCGCTGGCCACGCCGTGCAGGAACGGCGCCAGTCCCGGATCCGGCTTCGCCTGCGCAAGAGCTCGGACGGGGAGCATGCCGACAGCTGCCGCGGTGGCCGATGCCGTCAGGAAGGCGCGTCTGTCCATCCGCGCAGCCTGCCCCAACGACCGCGTCAGCGGAGGAACCAGGCGGCCCAGTCGGCGAGCACGTGGGCGGCGGCGGGAGCTGTCCAGGTGCCTGTCGAAGCGCGGAGCGTGCCGAGCAGGCCTCCGACCAGCAGGTCCAGCGGCAGCACGTGCCACCCGTACAGCGGGACGTGCAGGAGCGCGAACGCGACGGCTCCCACGCTGATGGCCCCGGCCGCCCCTGCCAGCGGGCGGAGGTGGTCGTAGAGGGCACCGCGCAGGAAAGCTTCCTCGGCGACGGCGACGACCAGGACGAGTGCCGCCCAGCCCGGGAAGCCCGACGCCGGCGCGAACGGCTCTGCCAGCCGTTGCAGCCCGGTAGGCAGGCACAGCACGGCGGCCAGGCCGGCGCCTGCGGCCAGAGCGCGGGCGGTGATCCGCGTCGGCATGCGTACCGACCAGCAGAGAACCATCAGCACGCTGGCGAAGGTGAGGCTCGCGGGCACGTCGGTCGCTACGGCGGCGCCGCCGAGCAGGACACGGAGCCCGACCGCGATCCCGAAGCTCGAGAGCAGGAGCACAGGGACGGGCAGGGGCGACCGGGTCTGCTGAGCAGGCGGAGACATCGCCCTCAGGCTCTGCGGCGCCGAAGGAGCACCGCAGCACCGAGCGCCAGCAGAGCGAGCGCAGGAACCGCGGCCCACGGCCCCGTCGCCGCGAGATCGACCGGTCCTGCGCCGGGTCGCGGCGCAGGAGCTGCCGCCGGGTCCGTGCCGCCGCCGGTGCTGCCGGACGGGCCGGCGCTGCGGCGGCGACGGGCGCGGCAGCCCCGGACATCGTCACTCCGTGGGTGAGCGCGACGACCTGCAAGCCGTTGGCCTGACTCATGAAGCCGATCTGGTTGCGCTCGGGGAAGAAGCGGATGTCCGAGCTCGTCTGGTCCGCCGTCCCACCGACGCCGGTGCCGGTGCTGCCTGCTGACCCGGGCTGGGCCCGGCCGGGACGGGCGGGCGGGTTGTAGTAGGCGACCTCGCGTGGGCGGGCGGGATCGCTGACGTCGTACACCCGTAGGCCGGACTGCCACTGGCTGCAGGCCACCAGCCGCGTGTCGGCGGGGTCGTCGGGGGCGCAGTAGTGCGCGTCGTACCCGAACAGGCCGCCCGTCGTGTCGTTGACGACGAGCGCACAGTTCGCGACCTCCTGCGCCTCGGTCATCAGGCGCGACACGATGACGGGCTTGTTCTCGTCCGTCACGTCGATCAGGCGCGTGTAGCCGTAGGGCGGCAGGCCTTGGGCGCACGCCGACACCCAGCTGACGTTCGAGCCGACGCCCCGGCTGCCGAGCTCGTCGGACGCGGCGACGTACTTGCGCCCGTTGATCGTCATGATCTGAGCGGTCTGTGCCGTGCTGCCGTCCTCCCAGGTGACGCTCCCCAGCACCCGGATCTTCGGGTCGGGCTTGCGGGCCTGGATGTCGCTGACGTCCAGGATCGTCATGCCGTTGTCCGTCGGGGTCAGACCCTGCGACTGGCTGGCGTCGACCCCGACGATGTTGGTACCGAAGTAGCCCACGTAGGCGCGGGTCCCGTCGGCGCTGAGCGACAGATCGTGCAGCTGGGCGGGGAAGCCTGGTTCGCCGGTCCACCGAGCGACAGGTCTGGGCGCCCGCGGGTTGCTGACGTCGACGGCGATGAAACCCGTGAAGTTGTCGTTGCCCGCGTAGTAGGTGCGCCCGTCCGGCGCGAAGTTGCCGGCATGCCCGAGCTGGTCCGGCAGGTCGATCTCGGCCAGCAGCCGAGGCGTCGCGCAGCGGCTGACGTCGTACACGGCGAAGCCGGGCCCGGCCTTCTCCAGGGCTGCGAGCAGATGCCTGCTCTCGTTGGTCTTGAGCGACTCCCAGACGTCCAGCATGCTCCGGGCGTCGAGGTGGCCCACGATCTTGGCCTGCCTGGTCGCCACGCCGTCGACGACCACCGTGCCAGGGGAGGTCTGGCGGCTGTTGTTCGCGGTGCCGAAGTAGCCGCAGGTTCCGGCGAACGCACCTTGGATGAAGCCGCCCTCGCCGGGCACGCTGCTGACCAGCTCGGTGTTGCACCGGTACCCGGCCGCTGAGCGACCGCTGAGCCTGTCGGCCAGGGGTACCTGCCCCTGCAGCCCCGTCTCCACCGGATCGTCGGCGCCGCACGCTGCGGCCGGCGTGGCGACCGAGCTCGCGACAGGCGCTGCGGTGGCGGGCGTCCCTGTGAGCCCCATCCCGAGCAGGATGCTCACGAGCCCGGTCGTGACCTTTGCTGGCCTGTTCATGGCGGACTCTTCGACGCGCCCGCCGCACTTCCTGCCACCCGCGTGCGTCGTCGTAGCAACACCACCGCAACGAGCAGCAGGGCCGAAAGACAGAACGCGACGGCCACGGCTGCGAGGGTGCTCAGCCGGGCCGCGGGCGGGCGATCTTGCAGCCGGCTCGCGTCGCGAACCTGAGCAGCGACGACCTCCCCCGGAACGGGGAAGGTGGCGGCGTAGACGTCGAGGCCCACCCGCCGGGTGTCCAGGGGCACCCAACGGTCGCCGTCGCGGCGGAGCAGGACCACGGGCGGCTCGACTCCGTCGGGGACCCTGAGCTGGACGAGGGCGCCGCTGACCCGGGCGGAGCCGTCGAGCGACACGCGGTAGGTGTTGCCGAGCGGCTCTGCGCCCGGTAACCGTGCCGGGGCGGCCAGGGGAGTCAGCCGGACGCGGACCTCGGCGCCATCGCCCCGAGCAGTGCCGGCCGGAAGGACGGCGACGGCCTGCGGTCCGGACTCGTCCGTGGTGACGACGAGGTCGCGGGAGGTCCGTCCCGACTGCATCGGCGCGCTCCCGCTGGCCCCGGACGGGGGTTGCTGAGCGGGCGCACCGGAGCGCTGCACCACGTAGCGGTAGGGGTCGTCCGGAAAGCCGATGCCGTCGTACAGGGGTTGGCCGGCTCCGGTCGACAGGACGAACAGCAGCCCGCCGAGGGCGGTGAGGACGATCAGACGCGTGCCACGGCCGCGCCACTTCGGCACAGCTAGCTCCCAGGTCGCTGCCCGAGCGGCGGAGTCGCAGCGCGGCAGGTGGTGACACGTGCGGTCTCGCCGGCCGACGCACCGACGTGGGGCCTGCGCGCCCGGGCGGTCATGGCGTCGCCGCGAGATAGGTGGCGAAGTAGGCGAAGATCCTGCTCCAGGCGTCGGCCGCCACCTGCTCGTCGTGGCCGAGACCCAGGACCTTCTCCAGCGGCGCGAAGGGTCCTACCCGGTGGTGGTTCAGGAAGGAGTGACCGACGCCTTCGTACTCCCGGACGTCGTGCTCGACGCCCGCAGCGGCGAGGGCTACCTCGACCTTGGCGGCGGCTCCCCGCATCGCGAGGTCGCGGCGGCCGTAGCTGGCGACGACCGGACAGGCCCCGTCCAGGACGGCCAGGTCACGCGGCGGTATCCCGTAGTTGGGCGCGGCGACGTCGAAGCCGCGAGCGGCCGTCATCAGAGCGAAGCCGCCTCCCATGCAGAACCCGACGACGCCGACCTTGCCGTTGCTGTCGGGATGCCCGGCCAGCCACGACCGCGTCGCCTCGATGTCGGCGAACGCCTGACCCTGACCGCTGAGCAGGGTCGAGAACGTCGAACGCAGGCAGCGCAGCGCCCCACCGCGGCTGTAGAGATCTGGCGCGACAGCGAGATAGCCCGCCTGGGCGACCTTGTCGGCCTGCTGCCGGGTGTCGCCGTTGAGCCCGAACGCCTCGTGCAGGACGACGACGGTGCCGAACGGGCCGGCACCGGTCGGCCGCGCGAGGTAGGCACGGAGCCCGCTCGCGCCGGGGACGTCGATGAGCGGCACGGCAACCTCCTGGGACGTGGTGTCCCGCGAGCGTCGCACCCGCTGTCTCAGCCGGGTCGTTCGCCCACCGGCAGGCGCACCAGCACCCGGCAGCCGGACCCTCGGTTGGCGATGGAGATGTGACCCGCATGCGCCTCGACGAGGCCGCGCGCGATGGCCAGGCCGAGCCCGGCTCCACCGTCGTCGCCCGGTGTCCGGGCGGCGGTGCCCCGGAAGGCGACCTCGAACAGCCGGGGCAGATCGCTGCTGGGGATGCCGCCGCACGCGTCGTCGACGGTGAGCCAGGCCGCGTCGTCGTCGGCTCCGGCGGCGACGTGCACGACCCCGTCGGCAGGGGTGTGCCGGATCGCGTTGGCGACCAGGTTGCGCAGCACCCGCCCGAGCTCCGGCAGCCCGCCGTCGACGCTGACGCCGGCCGGCGCCTCGCCGGTGAGGCGGACCCCTCTGGCCAGGGCGACGGCGGAGGCAGAGGCGATCGCGTCGGACACCAGGTCTTGCAACGGGACCCGCTGCACCGTCAGGCGGACGGCGTTCGCGTGGATGCGGGACAGCTCGAACAGGTCGTTCACCATGCCGGTCAGCCGGTCGGCCTCCACGCGGATGCCGTGGTGGTAGCGCGAGACGGTCTCCTCGTCGGTGACCACCCCGTCCTCCAGGGCCTCGGACATGGCGCGGATCCCCGCCAACGGGGTGCGCAGGTCGTGGCTGACCCAGGCGATGAGCTCACGGCGGCTGTGCTCGACGGCGCTCTCGCGCTCGCGGGCCCGGGCCAGGCGTGCGCTGGCAGCGGCCAGCGCCCGGTCGACCGCAGCCAGCTCGCGGGGCAGCGGCGCCGACGTCGCGCAGTAGCTCTCGCTGGTGCCTTCGCTGTCGCCGAGCCGGCCGGCCGCGCGGGCCAGCGCCTGGCTGCTCCTGCTGACCGAGCGGCCGAGCAGCACCGCCGTGGACAGCCCCACCGCTCCGGCGATGGCGATGACCACCAGGAGGACCTCGAAGTCGTGCGGGGACAGGAACATCGCCCGGGCGGCGTTCAGGGCGCCGGCGAGGACCGCCAGCACGGAGACCACGGCGACGAGAGCGATCGACACCTGCAGCGATCGACGTCGGAGCCCGGCCAGCAAGAGCGCGCCGAGCACGGCGACGCCGAGGGCGGGCAAGGCGGTGAGGGCGGCGACGGAACCGGACTCGGGGGTCATGCAGGCTCGGGCTCGTACCGGTAGCCCACGCCGAACACCGTGACGATGCGCGTCGGCAGGGTGGCGTCGGGCTCGACCTTCTCGCGGAGCCGTCGCACGTGCACCGTCACGGTGGACTGGTCGCCGAAGTCCCATCCCCAGACGCGCGCGAGCAGCTGCGCGCGGTCGAAGGCCTGTCGAGGGTTCTGCATCAGGAAGGCGAGCAGGTCGTACTCGCGCGCGGTCAGCGCCAGCGTCTGACCGCTCAGGGTGACCTCGTGCGCACCCAGGTCGACGACGAGGTCACCGTCCGTGAGCACGCTCGCCGGCGCGGCAGAGACCGGTTCCGCCGTGCTGCGGCGCAGGATCGACTGCACCCGCAGGACGAGCTCGCGGGGGGAGAACGGCTTGGTGACGTAGTCGTCGGCGCCGAGCTCGAGACCGACGAGCCGGTCCGCCTCGTCGCTCAGGGCGGTGAGCATGACGATGGGCACGGGCGAGCGTTCGCGGATGCGACCGAAGACCGTGAGGCCGTCCAGGCCCGGCAGCATCAGGTCCAGCACGACGAGGTCCGGCGCGGTGGCCAGCGCCACCTCGACGGCACGCAGCCCGTCGGACACGACCGTCACCTCCAGGCCGGCTCGCCGCAGGTAGCGGGCGACGACCTCGCTCACGGTGGGGTCGTCGTCCACGACGAGGATGCGGGCAGGGGCGCTCATGTCCGGAGGCTAAGGCCGCGGGCACCGGCACCCACGAGGCGAAAGCATCCCGTAAGCACGACGGCGGTCCCAGCGGGAGCGTGCCGTCGTTGGATGGAGCATGGCCTTCTTCGGCGTGCTCCTGTGACGCGCACCCGTCCGCCGGCGGCCCGACGGACGCCGCAGCGCGCTCCCGTCCGGCACCCTGTCACCCCGCCGCGCAGCAGTCGGGCCGCGGCCGGTGTGCTCGCCGGAGCGGGCGCCCTGGTGACCGGCGAGATCCTGGGGCGCGTCGTGCCAGGCGCGGTCAGCCCGGTCGTCGCCATCGGCAACCGGGTCGTCGGCCTGGCCCCTCCGCAGGCGCGGGACGCAGGGGTCAACACGTTCGGCACCCTCGACAAGCCGCTGCTGGTCGGCGGCATCCTGCTGGTCGTCGTCGGGCTGTCGGTGTTCCTCGGCGGACTGGCCGAGCGGCGCCGGGTCCTGGCCGAGACCGGCGTCGCGGGCCTGGCGCTGGTGGCGGCGCTCGCCGTCGTCCCTGATGTCGCGGGAACGCTCGTCGGCGCCATGTGGCTGTTCGCGGGAATGACGTTCGTCGGGGTAGCGCTGCTCCGGCTGCTGGCCACCACGGTTCCGGCGTCCGCGCAGACGCCTGTGCGGGGAGTGGACCGCCGTCACTTCCTGGTGCGGGCCGGGCTCGCCGGCGTCGGAGTGCTGGGCGCCGGTGGGCTGCTGAAGGTGCTCGACGTCCGGGCGCAGGTCGCGGCCGTCCGCGACACCCTGGCGCTGCCGGTGCCGGTGCGACGCGCCCCCGGCGATCCGCTCGCGGTGGCGTTCGCGGACACGCCCGGCTTGACGCCGCTCGTGACGGCCAACGCAGGTTTCTATCGGATCGACACGGCGCTGGTCGTGCCGCAGGTCAGTCCGGTGGGCTGGACGCTGACGATCGACGGGCTGGTCGACACCCCCCTGACGCTGACGTACGCAGATCTGATGGCGATGCCGCAGGTCGAGGCCGACATCACCATCCAGTGCGTCAGCAACGAGGTCGGCGGCGACCTGGTGGGACTCGCCCGCTGGCAGGGGGTGCTGCTGCGCGACGTGCTGGCGAAGGCGGGCGTGCAGGCCGGCGCCGGACAGGTGGTGGGGGAGTCGGTCGACGGTTTCACCGCAGGCTTCCCGCTGTCCTACGGCACCGACGACCGCTTCGCGATGATCGCGCTCGGCATGAACGGCGAGCCGCTGCCGGTGGTGCACGGCTTCCCGGCGCGGCTCATCGTCCCGGGGCTCTATGGCTACGTCTCGGCGACGAAGTGGCTGCAGAGCATCCACGTCACGACGTGGGAGGGCTTCGACGGCTTCTGGATACCCCGGGGCTGGTCGAAGGAGGGGCCGATCAAGATCGCCTCGAGGATCGACGTCCCCGCGCAGGCGTCGACGTTGCCGGCAGGCGACGTCACGGTGGCGGGCATGGCCTGGGCGCCCGGTCGAGGCAGGGGCGTGACCGCGGTCGAGGTGCGCGTCGACGGCGGCGCCTGGAAGCAGGCCGAGCTGGGAGGCGCCCTGTCGGAGAACGCCTGGCGTCAGTGGCGGTGGACCTGGCCGGCCACCCCCGGCGCGCACCGCCTCGAGGTCCGCGCCACCGACCGCAAGGGAGACGTGCAGACCGGCGACCGCGCGGAGCCCCGTCCCGACGGCGCCACGGGCTATCACGCTGTCGAGGTGCTCGTCTCCGGATCAGGAGCGACCTGAGGTTGCCGGGTGGACCCTGCCGGCCGGCGAAGTGAGCAGCTGCTCGGGACGGCGTTGGTAGCCGACCTCTGCTGCTGGCGCACGGGACGACGGGGTCGCCTCCGAGCGGCTCGCCACCTGTGAGTCAGCAGCGGCCGAAGCGCCGCTGGCCGCGCGCGCAGGGACGCCCACCCGAGCGGGACGGTCCGGCTCGTCTGCCAGGATGTGGCGACGGGGCGGTAGCTCAGCTGGTCAGAGCAGGGGACTCATAATCCCTCGGTCGTGGGTTCGAGCCCCACCCGCCCCACCCTTACACCCCCTCTGACCTGCGGTTTCGCGTTTTGGGTCTTCCTCGGCCTTGCCGTGGTGCCATTTTGGTGCCACTGGCTGGCCCCCACAGCGCCGCATCCATGCGGGCCGCCGCTTCCGGCGCCAGCTCGGGGACGACGTGCGAGTACGTGCCCAGCGTCAGGCTGATCTGGGAGTGGCCCAGGATCTGCATCGCGACGCGCGCCGGACCCCCTGCTGGAGCAGCATCGTGGCCGCGGTGTGACGCGCGTCGTGCAACCTGGCGTCCCGGACGCCGGCCGCCTGCAGCAGCGCCTTCCAGTCCTGCCAGTCCCGCCGGGGTCGATCGGGCGGCCGTCGGCCTGGCAGAAGACGAAGCCGCGGTCCTCCCAGGCCTCGGCGGCCGCCTCGCTCGCGCTCCTGCGTCTCCCGATGCGCCCGCAGCGCCTCCGTGAGCTGGTCGGGGAGCTCGATCGTCCGTCGCCCGGCCCTGCTCTTCGGCGGGACCAGGACGAGCCCCTTGCCCCTCTGCCGCTGGAGGCCCGCCGCACGGTCAGGGTCCCGGCGTCCAGGTCCACCGCGTCCCAGAGCAGGCCCAGGGCCTCCCCCTGCCGGAGGCCGAGGGCCAGCGCCACGGACCACCTGGCGCCGTTGGGCGAGCTGGCGGCGTCCAGCAGCCTCCGTGCCTCACCGTTCGTGAGCGGCTCGATCTCGTCGTGCCGGGCGGTGGGTGCATCAACGAGGGTCGCGACGTTCCTGGCCACCCGCGCCGCTGCATGGCGACCTTCAGTGCCCGGGAGATGACCCGGTGATTGGAGCAGGCCGTCGTCGGTGACAGCCCGTCCGCCTCGAGCCGGAGTAGAAGCGTTCCAGGTGTTCCGGCTGCAGCCGGTCGAGGCGGTGGTGGCCGAGGGCGGGGATGATCTTGCCCCGGACGTACAACGTATAGCCCTGGTAGGTCAGCGGTCGCACCCGGGTCACCGCGATCGTGGTGAGCCAGTGCTCGAGCCACACCC
>CAWASE010000022.1:0-7319 GCA_963784675.1 uncultured Actinomycetes bacterium | reverse complement strand
CTGCTCCGACCAGCAGGGCGATGCTCGAGCGAGCAGAGCCTGACATATCGCACACCAAGCCCGGGGGGTTCGCCTCCCGGGCTTGGTGCTGTCCGGCGGTTACCGTGGACGGCGTGGCAAGCAGATCCGTATCCCGTGTTCACCTGTGTCCGGAAGTGTTCACCGTGTCCTGAGTGGTCACCTGTGTCCTGAGTGGTCACCGTGCCCTGGGCGCTCGCGGCGTGGGCACCGTCCTGGCGGGCGCGCTGCTGCTCGCCGGCTGCACCCAGGCGCCGGCTCCCGGCAGCGGTGACGCCACGAGGTCCGGCAGCGCGCCGGGGTCGAGCAGCGCGCGCACGTCAGCGGCCCCGACGCGGCCCTCGGCCTCGCCGACGGCCACCGCCCAGGCGGAGCCCTCGTCGGCGGCCGGTGCGAGGACGTGCTGCCGGTCGGCACCGTCGACATCGCGCTGCGCCGCATCGTGAGTCGGCGGGACCGCCTTCGTGCTGGGGGTTGCCGAGCCCGACATCGGCCGGCTTGACGCCTACCTCAACTGCCGGTACGGCCTCAGCGCCCCGGTGAAGGGCAAGCGCGCGCCGGTGCCGCCGGTGGAGGTCCGGATCAGCCTGTACCGCTCACCGGCCCAGGCCGCCCGGCGGGTGCAGGCCACCATCGACTACTACCGCGCCCACAACGCCTCCGACCGGCCGGTCCGGGTCGCCAGCGGCAGGGCGTGCCCGCTGACCGGGTACGGCCCTGCCGACGCTGGTGGTGGCTGCCGGGCCCAGAACGACCGCGGTCACCGTCTCGCCGAAGCTGCTGGCGGCGGAGCGACCGCGGAGCTGGCCGCGCTGGCCAAGGCTGCGCTGGACGCCTACGGCGCGCTCACACGCTGGGGCTCGGCGGCGGCCGGCGGATCGCCGAGTAACTGCGGCTGAACCCCCGGGAGGTCCCGGTGATCAGTATCGGGCTGACCGGCGGGATCGGCAGTGGCAAGAGCACCGTCGCGGCCCGGCTGGCCGAGCTCGGCGCAGTGGTGATCGACTCCGACCGGCTGGCGCGGGAGGTGGTCGAGGTGGGCAGTCCCGGGCCTGGCGCGGGTGATCGAGCGGTTCGGTGCGCAGGTGCTGGCACCGGACGGCAGCCTGAACCGGCCCCAGCTCGGCCAGCTGGTCTTCGGCAACCCGGCGGGCTGGCCGACCTGAACGCCATCCTGCATCCGCTGATCCGCGCCCGCAGCGAGGCGCTGACTGCTCAGGCGCTGGCCGCCGGGGTGCCCGCGGTCGTGCATGACATCCCGTTGCTGGTGGAGAACGGGATGGCGGCCGGTTTCGACAAGATCCTTGTCGTGGAGGCGCCGCTGGAGCTGCGCCTGCGGCGGCTGGCCGGGGGGGGCTGGACTCCGAGACCGCCCGAGCCCGGATCGCGGTGCAGGCGACGGACGAGCAGCGGCGTGCAGTGGCCGATATCGTGCTGGACAACTCAGGGCCGGTCGCTGACCTCAGGGCCCAGGTGGACGCCGCCTGGGAAGCGCTGGTGGGTGCAGTGGGACCGGTGACCGCAGATCCTCCCGACGGTCGCTGAAGTTGGCTGCCCCGGTTTGGACCGGGCAATAGCTATCGGCTAAAGTTTCGCACGGTGCCGGTGCTGGCAGCTCGGGGCGACTGAGTCGTCAGGGGCAGGACATCGGGTCGACACCATGCGGACGTAGCGCAGCTGGTAGCGCACAACCTTGCCAAGGTTGGGGTCGCGGGTTCGAATCCCGTCGTCCGCTCGGTGGACGCCATAGGCGTTCCCCAGGCCGGGAAACCGGTCCCTGGTGGAGTGGCCGAGGCGAGGCAACGGCCTGCAAAGCCGTGTACACGGGTTCAAATCCCGTCTCCACCTCGTAGCCGACTACTCGCGGTTCGCCGCGTGCGGTCGGAGTACGGGCGATTAGCTCAGTGGGAGAGCGCTTCCCTGACACCGGAAGAGGTCACTGGTTCAATCCCAGTATCGCCCTGACCATCCAACAGGCCCGACTTGCAGAGGGTCTGTAGTCATCGGCCTCGGTCGGAAGGTTAGAAAGCCCACCGACACCCGCGTTCACTCCCCGGGCGCAGACGAGGCGACAGCGAGCCAACGCCATAGATGGCCGTTCTCGATCCTCACTTCTGGCTAGTCTCGCCGCGCTTTAGCAGCGGACGTACCGATTGCACTCGAATGTTGACTTCAGCGGTTAGCCTCCACCAAGTGGCGATCAGCACGGATCTCCAGCCGGTCTCCGACCTTCCCAGCAACGGCCAGCTGGTGACCGTCCGCGGACGCAACTGGGTCGTGACCGACGTCCAGCCCAGCGCCCTCCCGTACGACGTCACCGCCGCCAGCCTGGGTGAGGGCGCGACGTTCGTCAGCCTGAGCAGCGTCGAGGACGACGGCCTCGGCGAGGAGCTCCGCGTCCTGTGGGAGCTCGAGTCCGGCCGCAAGGTCCTCAACCGCGCCACCCTCCCCGACGTCAGCGAGGGCCGCTTCGACGACCCCGCCCAGCTCGGCGCCTTCCTCGACGCCCTGCGCTGGGGCGCGGTCACCAGCGCCGAGACGACGGTCCTGCAGGCCCCGTTCCGCGCCGGCATCGCGGTCGAGGACTACCAGCTCGAGCCGGCCATCCGAGCGCTGAGCCTGCCGCGCGTGAACCTGCTCGTCGCCGACGACGTCGGTCTGGGCAAGACGATCGAGGCCGGCCTGGTGGTTCAGGAGCTGCTGCTGCGCAGCCGCATCCGCCGGGTCATGGTCGTCTGCCCGGCGCACCTGACCGACAAGTGGCACGACGAGATGCTCGACCGGTTCGGCCTGGACTTCGCGATCGTCAACAGCGAGACCCTGAGCCAGGTCCGCCGCGACCGCGGCCTGCACGCCAACCCGTTCAAGGTCTACCCCTTCACGATCGTCAGCCTGGCCTGGCTGCGCGGCCCGAAGGCCGGCCGGCTGCTCGACGAGGTCCTGTCCCAGGCCGGCCCGAGCCGCACCCGCCCGCTCGACCTGCTGATCGTCGACGAGGCCCACCACGTCGCGCCTCCCGGCAAGGGCAAGTACGCCGTCGACAGCCAGCAGACCCGCACGGTCAGGCGCCTCGCCGACCACGCCGAGCACCGGCTGTTCATGTCCGCGACCCCGCACAACGGCTACGTCGAGTCGTGGACCGCCCTGCTGGCGATGCTCGACCCGCAGCGGTTCGCCCGCGGCGTCATCCCGGACCCGGCCGCGCTCAAGCAGATCCTGATCCGCCGCCTGAAGACCGAGATCACCAACGCTGACGGCACCCCGCGCTACCCGGCGCGGGAGGCCAAGGACATCACCGTCACCTACCCGCCGGCGGAGCTGCAGGTCCAGGAGCTGCTCGCCGAGTACACCCGCGCCCGCTCCGCGAAGGCCGCCGCCGCGCGGGCCAAGGCGAAGAAGGCCGGGATCGACCTGCTCGGGCTGCTGCTGAAGAAGCGCTACTTCAGCAGCCCGGCCGCGTTCAGCAGCACCATCCTGGCGGTGCGGGACAACAGCCAGCGCGTCGACCTGCAGTGGCCCAGCGGCGAGTACGACGTCGAGTATCGACACCGACTACGCCCACGGCCTCGACGAGGACCGCGCCCAGCTGTTCGACGGCGACTTCACCGACGACGACGCCGTCGACGAGGCCGAGCAGACCGCGCTGGCCAAGGCGCAGCGCGCCGCCGGCGAGACCGACGCCGACGGAGGCGGAGCTCCTCGACCAGCTCTGCGCCTGGGCCGAGCAGCACGGCCACGAGACCGACGCCAAGGCCACCGCCCTGCTCGACTTCCTGCGCGCCACCTGCCAGACCAGACGGCGACGTGGAACGACGAGCGGGTCGTCGTCTTCACCGAGTACCGCGACACCCAGCGCTGGCTGCTCGACCTGCTGGAGAAGCACGGCCTCGCCGAGGAGGGCCGCGTCGCGCTGCTGTACGGCGGGATGGACGACGACCAGCGCGCCGCGATCATGCGCGCGTTCCAGCGCGACCCCGCCCAGCACAAGCTCCGCATCATCCTGGCGACCGACACCGCCAGCGAGGGCGTCGACCTGCAGAACTACTGCCACCGGCTGGTCAACTACGACCTGCCGTTCAACCCGAACCGGCTCGAGCAGCGCGCCGGCCGGATCGACCGGTACGGCCAGACCAAGGTCCCGCTCGTCTACCACTTCGCCGGCAGCGACTGGCAGACCGCGACGCAAGGACAGCCTGCAGGGCGACCTGCAGTTCCTCACGATCATCGCCCGCAAGATCGCGACCGCCCGCGAAGACCTCGGCAGCGTCAACCCGGTCATCAGCGACGCCGTCGAGCGCCAGATGCTCGGCCGCCCCGCCCGCGACTTCGACGTCGACCGGACCCTCGCCAAGGCCAAGGCCGACCCCGCGCTGAAGGTCGAGCGCCAGCTGCGCGAGGAGACCGAGCGGCTCGCCGCGACCCTCGACGACAGCCGCCGCGAGCTGCACTGCTCCCCCGCCGACATCGAGCGCGTCGTCCGCACCGGCCTCGCCCTCGGCCGCCAGCCCGACCTGACGCCCGGAGCAGCGCGACGGCACCACCGTGTTCCACGTCGGCACCCTCACCGGCTCGTGGGCGCGCACGATCGTCGACCTCAACGACCCCGACTTCGGGCAGCGCCCGATCTCGTTCGACCCCGCCTACGCCGCGAAGCGCCAGGACGTCGTCCTCGCGCACCTCAACCACCCGCTCGTCGCGATGGCCACCCGCCTGCTGCGCGCCGAGGTGTGGGGCAGCGACAAGAGCACCCTCGCCCGCGTCGCCAGCATCCGCGTCCACGACCCGGCCGTGCAGGACGAGGTCCTGGCCGCCTACAGCCGCCTCGTGCTCATCGGCGCCGACGGCAAGCGCCTGCACGAGGAGCTCGTCCCCGCCGGCGGCACCCTGCGCGGCGGCGTCCTTCAACCGCCTCGGCGTCGGCGACCTCGCCAAGACCCTCGACGCGGCCCTTGGCCCCGACGCCCACCCCGCCGCGGCCTCCGACAGCGCCCGGCAGACGCCTCGTGGCCGCCTGGCCGAAGGTGAGCAGCAACCTGCAGGCCGCGATCGACGCCCGCGCCAAGGAACGCCAGGACAGCCTCGAACGCGCCCTCGGCCGCCGGCAGAAGGACGAGGAGACCCGCACCATCGCGCTGCTCGACGCGTTCAAGACCGCCCTGACCAACGCGATCGCCGCGCAGAGCGACCCGCAGCAGCTCACCTTCGCCGACCTCGAACCCGACGAGCGTCAGCAGCTCACCGCCGACCGCGCCGCCTGGCAGGAACGCCTCGACCGGCTCCCGAAGGAGCGCGAGGAGGAGCTCGCCCGCATCGCCGAGCGCTACTCCAAGGTCGAGTTCTTCACCTTCCCCGCCGCGGTCGTGCACCTCGTCCCCGCAGGAACGGACCGATGAGCGCCTTCTACAAGCCCCGGCGCGGCCGCCGGCCCAGCAGCACCGACTGGCTGCAGATCCTCGACGTCGACGGCCCGTTCCTCGCCGCCCCCGTCGTCACCGACACCTGGCCCGACGGCCTGCCCGCGCTCGCGCCAGACCGCAGATGGACGCGCTGCGCGCCGCGAGCACCCTGTACGACGCGAACCCCGGCACCCGCGACGCCTTCATCAGCCACGTCCTGACCGGCCTGCTCGACTGGCGGCACAACCTCGTCACCGGCCCCGACGCCGCCACCTACAACGTGCACGTCCCCGAGCACCACCAGACCGTCGACATCACGCTTCGCGCTCCGCGCCCAGGACGCCGACGGCACCGTCCACGAGCACCCCCCTGCTGCTCGGCATGGTCCTGCCGCCGAAGACCGCCGACCACCGGCCGCGCCCCCGCCGGCGTCCGGCACCTGGACCGCCGGCCCCGCCGACCGGCTCGCCCACGCCCTGCGCGCCCGCAAGGTCCCGCTCGGGCTCGTCACCAACGGCGACACCTGGACCCTCGTCACCGCTGTCGAGAAGGACGGCAAGGCGAGACCAGCGCGTCAGCACCGCGACCTGGACCCGCCACGCCTGGCTCGAGGAGCCGCAGACGCTCCGCGCGTTCGTCGCGCTCCTGACCCGCACCCGCTTCTACGGCGTCCCCGACGACCGAGACCCTCCCCGGGCTGCTCACCACAGAGCCTCGACCGGCAGGAAGAGGTCACCGAACGCCTCGCCGAGCAGTCCCAGGCCGTCGTCGAGATGCTCGTCGCGACGCTCGGCCGCCTCGACGCCCACCACCAGGCCGAGCACGGCACCCGCCTGCTGCCCGCCGACGTCGGCCCCGCCGAGGTCTACCAGGCCGCCGTCACCGTCCTCATGCGGCTGGTGTTCCTGCTGTACGCCGAGGAACGCGGCCTGCTCCCGCTCGACGACGACACCTACGCCAGCGCGTACGCCGTCAACACCCTCGCCGACAGCCTCCGCGACCGCGCCACCGACCACGGCGAGGACGCCCTCGAACGCACCGCCACCGGCTGGTACCGGCTGCTCGCGCTGTTCCGCGGCGTCCACCGCGGCGCCCGCCACGAGCAGCTCATCCTGCCCGCGTACGGCGGCAGCCTGTTCGACCCCGACCGGTTCCCCTGGCTCGAAGGCCGCGCCAGCGCCGACGCAGCCGCTCGGCAGCGGCGACGTCCCCGCGATCGACGACCGCACCCTGCTCAAGGCCCTCGACTCGCTGCAGACGCTGCAGTTCGCGAAGGAACGCCGCCAGGTGTCCTACCGCAGCCTCGACGTCGAGCAGATCGGCTACGTCTACGAAGGCCTGCTCGACCAGGACGCGCTCACCGCCGACCGACTGGGTCGTCAGCATCGCCGTCAGCGACAAGGACCCGCGCAAGAACGGCCCCGAGCTGCTGCTCACCGACCTCGAAGCCAGCGCACGCGAGCGGCGACGACGCGCTCGCGACCTGGCTCGTCGAGCAGATCAAGAACATGAAGGGCAACCGCAGCAAGGCCAGCATCCTCAAGGCCCTCACCCCGCTCGACGGCGACGACAAGCCCCGGTACGAGCGGCTGGTCCGCGAAGCCTGCGGCAACGACGACGCCGATCACCGCCCGGGTCCTGCCGTTCGCGAAGCTGCTGCGCCTCGACCCGCGCGACCTGCCCGTCGTGTACCCGCCCGGCAGCCTCTACCTCACCGACAGCGCCGCCCGCGCCAACACCGGCGCCGTCTACACCCCGCGCTTCCTCGCCGAGCAGGTCGTCGAGACGACCCTCGAGGCGATCGTCTACTCACCCGGCCCGCTCGACACCGAAGACAAGAGCGCCTGGGTGCTCAAGACCCCGGAGCAGATCCTCGACCTCAAGGTCTGCGACATCGCCGCCGGG
>CAWASE010000021.1:0-9204 GCA_963784675.1 uncultured Actinomycetes bacterium | reverse complement strand
TGCGCTCGAGCAGGTCGTGGGCGCGCTGGGCACCGTCGTGCTGCAGCTCGAACTTCGCGAGGTCCAGGACCGTCTCGCTGTTGGTCGGGTCCAGCTGCACGCCCCGCTCGAAGTACCGGCGGGCGAGCGGCAGGTCGCCGAGCAGCGTCGGCGAGCCGGCCGGTGGTCCGCACGGCGCCGATGTCGAACGGGTCGACCTCGGCGGCCTTGCGGAACGACTCGAGCGCCTTCTGCGGCTGCTCCGCCCGGTTGTAGAGCTCGCCCACCTTCGTCCGGTAGAGCGAGACGGTCGGCTGCAGGTCGATCGCCTTGTCGTACTCCGCCAGCGCGGCGTCACCCTGCTGCTGCGCGAGCGCCACGTCACCGTCGAAGGACGCCCGGCTGGCGCGTACGGGGGAGACCGCGAACCAGGCCAGGACGAGCGCCGCGACGACGACGACCCCGACGAGGACGTTGTCGACGGCGGTCGGCGTGCGCTCCTTCGGCAGGACCGGCCCCCGGCGACGCGGGCGGCCGGCGGCGGGCTCGACGACCTGGGCAGGAGCGCCGGGCAGTCGCACCTCGCGCAGCCGGCGAGCCGCCGGAGGCCACCACGACGCCGGCGGCGAGGACGAACTGCACGAGCAGCAGCGGCACCTGGTCGATCGAGACCACCGACTGCACCTGGTAGGCGACCCAGGACCCGCCGAGGCCGCCCAGGAGCAGCCGCTGCTGCCCCTCGAGGCGGCGCAGCCCCTGCACCAGGAACCAGGCGATCACCAGCGTGTAGAAGAGGTACGTCAGTCCCAGCACCAGCCCGCCCTGGGCGAGCATCTGCAGCGGGACGCTGTGCGCGGAGTCGGAGAAGTGCGCCCCGCCCAGCTCACGGGCCACCTCGATCGGGCGCGCGGTCCGCCAGCGCACGCCGTAGCTGTCCAGGCCGACGCCCCAGACGGGGGAGTCCCGGAACATCGAGAGCGCACCGTCCCAGTACCAGGTGCGGGCGCGGTAGCTGATCCCGGAGAAGAAGGACGCGGCCGGACCGCTGCCGGTCTCCCCGAGCAGGAGCACCGCCAGGCCGAGGCCGGCGACGGCGCCGACGGCGCCGAGGCCGAGGCGGCGCAGGCGGCCGTCCCGGTCCAGCAGCCAGGCGACCAGGAGCACCGCGAGGCCGGCCGCCGCCGCGAGCGGGCCCTGGATGGCGCTGGAGATGCCCGCGACGACCAGGCTCAGCACGGCCGCCGCCGCGCACAGCGCCCGCCACACGGGTGACCAGCCGGTCCACAGCGCCGCCCAGACCGTGACGGGCAGGGCGATGCCGAGGTACCCGGACGCGAAGTCCGGGTTGCCGAGCGCCGCGATGATCGGGTTGAAGGGGTTGTTCCAGCCGATGGCGTCGATCCCGACGCGCTGCAGCAGCCCGTAGGTGGCGGTGAAGAGCCCGGCCAGCAGGACGCCGAAGGCGATGATCTTCGTGGACCCGGCGTCGAAGACGCGCAGCGCCAGCAGGAAGAGCAGCACGGCGGCGGCGTAGGCCAGCAGGCCGCTGTTGCGGCCGTACGTGCCGTAGACAGCGGTCGGCGTGTGCGGCGCGACGATCGTGGCCAGGACGAAGGCGCCGAGCAGCGCCAGGGCCGCAGCCGGAGCCAGGCCGACCGGGACCTGGGCCACGCGCGTCCGCAGGACTCGGGCCGCAGCGAGGGCCAAGGCGGCGAGGGCGCACCACAGCAGCGCGGACAACTTGACGATGTTGACGGGGTCCGAGGCGTCGGCGACGAAGAGGACGGCGGTCAGCACCGCCGCAGCGCTGATGACGAGGCGGTCGGGGAGCAGCGAGGTGCTGGGCACCTCGGAAGGCTATCGGGAGGCTGGCCTCCGTGGCGGTCGTCACGCGCGCTGAGCAGCGCGGATGTGCCTGCCCTCGACGTCGACCCTCGCTCGAGACTCGACCTCCACCTCGAGAAGAGGTCGAGGGTGATCTGTCCGGTTCCGTGACCCGAGCGGCTCGGCTCGCCTATGGTCGGGGCGAGGTGGGGCTGAGCGGCCCCGGGCCACGGAGGAGGTGCGCGGTGGACGAGCTGTCCGACGAGGTCGTCGTCCTGCCGCCCGTGCCCCTGGACCCGGTGTTCGCCGAGGCCGTGGAGGACGCGCTCGCCGGTGAGCAGGTGCCGTCGAGCGCGCACGACCCCAACCGGGTGCTCGGTGCCGACCCGCACGACTTCGCCGGCCTCTACATCCGTCACCGCTCGTCCTTCGCGCTGCATGCGCGCCGCTTCCTGCGTGACCAGCGCGACGTCGACGAGGTCGTGCAGGAGGCGTTCCTCCGGCTCTTCCTGGCCCTGCCGGAGCTGCAGAGCGAGCTCCAGGCGCTGGCCTACTGCCGTCGGACCATCACCAACCTGTGCATCGACCGGTACCGCGCCGACCAGCGTCGCCCGCGGCTGGTGGACCTGGACTCGGTGTCCCCGGACGCCCTTCCCGACGACGAGGTCGAGGACCCGGTCATCCAGGCCGAGGACGCCGCGATCGTCCGCACCGCCCTGGCCCTCCTGTCGCCCCTGCACCGGGACGCCCTGGTCAAGCGCGAGATCGAGGAGAAGTCGCTCCCGGTCATCGCGGTCGAGCTGGGCGTGCCGGAGGACAGCGTCAAGCACCTGCTGCACCGCGCCCGTCGGGCCCTGCGCCGGCGCCTCGCCGAGACGCACCTCGCTCCGGGCGTCGACCTCGACGACGTCTCGACCCTGAACCTGCTGGCGCGCAGTGCCGTCCACGGTGGCGGCCGCCTGGGCGTGCTGGTCGTGCTCTTCCTCGGGCTGGCGCTGGGCGCCTCCAGCAACGTGCCGGCGGACGCCTTCAACACCATCAACGGCCTGTGGGCCGACGAGCCGGTGCCCAGCCCCTCGCCCCAGCTGGCGCCGACCGTGCAGAGCGCGCCCGACGACGTGCCGCAGACCGGTGGTCGGCTGCCGGGCGTCTTCGGCGAGCAGCGCGACCACCCCGGTCCCGCCGTCCTGCCGCCCGACCCGGCGACGCCCGGCAAGACGCCGCTGGGCCCGGAGCGCGTCCCGGTCGTCCCGCCCGTCCCGGCGGCCACGCTCACCGTGGACACCTCCCCGAGCCCGGCGCCGTCCGGCGCCCACCGCCGTCCCCAGCCCGTCGGAGTCGCCGCGTCCGCCGCTCGTCCCCAACGTGCTCACGCCGGAGCAGGAGCCGTCGCCCGAGCGCCTCGCCCAGCGGGTCGCCGCCTCGTCGTCTGCCCCGTCTGCCCCAGTCGGGCTCGCCGACGGCCACCTCGTCGTCGCCGCGTCCCAGCGGGCTCCCGCAGCGCTACGGCAGCCCGGCCGCCGAGGCCTCGGCCTCGGGCGAGCTGAGGCTCTCGCTCCCGGCTCGTCTGAGCCGGTCCTGCGCGGAGGGGGACCTCTCGGCCAGGCCCGACGCCGTCGCCAGCGGCTGACCCGTAGCCCTGTCCGGCGGTCGCCGGCACGGTCACGAGGACCACGGGCTCGGCCATCAGGAGCAGGAACCGCTGTTCCCGCGGGTCACAGGGTTCTCACCTGCAACACCTGTCCCATCCGTGGTTGATCGGCTACATTCCGTGTGCCCATGACGGGCGCGGGCCGCCCCGCTGCGAGTCTCCGACGGAGCGCAGGAGAGAACTTTCTTGCCCCAGAAGAGCGACCACAGGGCCGGCGCGTCGTCCTGATGAGGTGTGGGACCACGTCCAGTGGTCCCGTGTTCGGCACGGCTTCGACTGCTGGTGAAGGGTCGAGGACACGCTGATCAGGTGCCCTCGTAGGGCCAGCACGGAGTTGTAGAGGGACCGGCGCACATGGCACCGGCCCTCGACCGGGCGCAGAGATGCGCCCGGAGAACTGTCATGAAAGGACAGTGCATGTCTCGTACTTCGAAGGCGCTCCTGCGCCTCGGGGTGCCGGGCCTCGCCGCGGTCACCCTGGTCGCGGGCATCCCCGCATTCCTCGGCACCGCGCAGGCTGCGCCCATCGGCTCTCTCAGCATCACCCCGGTCGACGGCAACGACTCCGCCGCCGCCGGCTCCTGCCAGGCGTACTTCGTCACGGCGACGCCGGCCACGGCCAACACCTCGACGGTGGGCGAGACGGTCAACGTCATCCTCACCGACATCGCGGGCAGCGCCTCGTCGGACGTCAGCTTCTGCACCGCCCCGACCACGGTCGGCGGGAACACGTTCACGCCGCAGGCGGGCACCGTCGTCACCGCTGGTGGCGCGCAGACCGGCGGCGGCTCGGTGGACCAGTCCCGCTTCACGCTCGGCGCGGGCACGACGGCGGCCGCCAACAACGGCCGCATCGTCATCGGTCTCACCCGCAACCTCCCCGGCACGGGCATCACCATCCAGGCCTACAGCGACCGCAACGGCAACAACGCCTTCAACGCTGGTGAGCCCACCGACAGCCGCACCACCACGTTCACCGCCGGTGGCCCGGCGGACAGCAACCCGAACCAGGACGCCGTGACCAACGTCGAGGTCGTCGACGGCGGCGAGCCCGCCACGGCGACCAACACCGCCGGTGACGACACCGACCGCGCCCTGGTCGGCGAGGCCCGCTCGTTCACCGTCGCCACGAACAACGGCACGGACCCGAACGCCGGCGTGCGGGTGAGCTACTTCATCACCAGCTCGGTCGCCGGCAACAACGTCGGGACGACCGACTTCGGCGTCACGAACAACGACGGCATCGTCACGGGCACCATCACCCGTCCCGGCCGCGGCGACGGACACGATCACCTTCTTCGTGAACCAGACCGCCGCCCGCACCGCGAGCACGTCCACCCCGAACCTGGACACCGGCGAGCCGCGCGACACCGTCACGGTCACCGTCCAGTCCAACGCTGCCGCAGCAGAACCGCAGCGTGTCGCCTGACGGCGCTGGACGACAACGAGCTCGATCCTGAACCGCAACGACTCCGCCAAGGCCGCCGTCAACTTCGTCGGCGACACCAACCGCGACCTCCGCGCCGTCGTCAACGACACGCGCAGCGCCACCGGCGCGACCAGCTCGACCGCCGGCACGCTGCTCGCCTTCACGGTGACCGGCGGCAGCGGCGACGAGACCGTCACCGTCGCCACGGCGCAGCAGACCAACGAACGGCTTCACCAACGAGTGCACGACGCGTGGACAACACGGCCCGCCGTCGCCAACAACAGCCTGGACAGCTTCTGCGACGTCTCGTCAACGACCCGACGCCGGTCTCCGGCCAGGTCCTCACCGTGACCGGCACGTCCGTGGCACCACCGCTGCGGACTCCGCCACCCTGCGCTTCCGCGGTCAGCCGACCGACGCCCGCTTCATCGCGGTCACGCCGGACTCCGGCGAGACCCTGACCGAGAGCGTGCGCCGCTTCACCGCGACGGTCACCGACGCCAACGGCCGCCCGGTCGAGGGTGTCGTGGTCGACCTTCACCGAGACCGGCGCCGGCTTCTTCCGGAGCACGCAACGCCAACGGCGTCATCACCAACGTCGCGGCGAGGCCAACATCGAGACCACCGCGGCTCGCGAACGAGACCGGTGAGCAGGTCGTCACCGGCACCATCGCCACCGGCCAGGCCCCAGTCCCGGCCGAGGGCACGGCCACCCAGCCCCGTCAGTGCACCCAGGCTGCCGGTGCGGGCACCAACCCGACCCCGAACGCGAACGGCAACTTCTCGCCCGTCGCCAGCACCACCGCTGCGGGCAACTGCTCCGACACGGGTCGCACGACCTTCGTCACCGCGCTGACCCCGAGCCCGTCGGCCAGCGCGAGCACCTCGGTCAGCCCGAGCCCGACCGCCACCTCCACGGTCGTCACCGAGCCCGAGCAACACCACCCAGGCCCCGCGCCTCGGCATCTCGGTCAGCCCCGCGACGATCACCCCGGGCGTCCAGTCCGTCGTGACCGTCACGGGTCGCCCGGGCACGATCATCGAGCTCCAGGCCTACAGCCGCCCGAACACCACCTACGGTGTGGTCCGTCGCGGCACCATCCTGGACAACGGCTCGATCATCTTCCGGGTCCTCCCGGGCACCAACACCCGCCTGTTCGCGGCCGTCACCGGCCAGACCGGCAACGAGAGCCCGTCGGTCGTCATCAACGTCCGCACGGCGCTGTCGCTCACCGTTGTCCGCAACGGCAGCCGCGACTACACCTTCCAGGGCCGGATCCTGCCGCGCCGCGCCGGGCAGCTCATCACGCTGTACCGCGTCCTGAACGACGGTCGCGAGATCATCACCTCGCAGATCCGCACCGACAACACCGGCACGTACTTCATCCGCCGCGTGTTCACCGGCAGTGGCACCTTCGGGTTCCTCACCCGCACCGGTCAGACCCTGACCAACGCCGCGGGTGTCAGCAACAACGGTCAGGCTCGCCCGACCAGCATCTACGCCGGCCCGCAGCGCTAGTCCTGCTGACCAGCTAGAGCACCAGCACGTCCCTCAGGGGCGGTCCCGCACGGGGCCGCCCCTGAGGCGTGTCCGGGGTTCGTACGTCCCCCGCAACGCCGAAGGGCGGCTCCCCCGTGGGGGAGCCGCCCTTCGTGGCGTACGGAGGGGCTAGATGCCCTCGATGACCTCGCCGATGGCGGCCATCTGCTGCACCACGGCGGTGCGCTGAGCGGGCGTCGAGCTGCCCAGGAACTGCACGTCCACGACGCCCTCCTTGTTCAGCTCGGCCGACTGCACGCCGGGCATGGTGCGGAGCTTGGCGATCGTGGCGTCGAGGTCGGCCTTGGCCAGGCCCTCCTTGGGGGTGACGAGGTACTGCCCGACGTCGGACTTCAGCTGGCTGGCCACGGCCGAGGGGACCGCGGACGCGGGGGCCGGTGCGGCGTCACCCGGGTCGTCGGTGCAGGCGGACAGGGACAGGACGGCGGCGAGGGCGCCGGCCGACAGCAGCGTCCAACGGGGGGCGGGGGAGCGCACGATCAGGGTCCTCCTACAGGGATGGGCAGCGCCGCAGAGCAGCAGCGCGCGCGAGGGTGCCCACCGGGCACCGCTCTCAGGATAGGACGGGACGGGGAGGTCGTCGGTTCCTGGGTAGGGGCCGGTTGCCACTGCAACGTCTTCACAGGAGCTTCCATGACCTCGGACCTGACCGGCAAGACCATCGCCTTCCTCGTCGCCCCGGAGGGCATCGAGCAGGCGGAGCTGACCGACCCGTGGCAGGCGGTGCAGCAGGCGGGCGGCACCCCGCGGCTCATCAGCACCGACGCGGGGGAGGTGCAGGCCTTCGAGCACCTGGACAAGGCCGACACCTTCCCGGTCGACGAGACGGTCGACGCGGCCGACCCCGCGACCTTCGACGGGCTGATGCTGCCCGGCGGGGTGGCCAACCCCGACTTCCTGCGCACCCAGCCCGCGGCGGTCGCCTTCGCCAAGGCCTTCTTCGACGCCGGCAAGCCGGTCGCGGCGATCTGCCACGCGCCCTGGACGCTGGTCGAGGCCGGCGTGCTCGAGGGCCGGACGGTGACCAGCTGGCCGAGCCTGCAGACCGACCTGCGCAACGCCGGCGCCACCTGGGTGGACCAGGAGGTCGTCGTCGACACGAACGGCTCCAGCACCCTGGTGACGAGCCGCAAGCCCGACGACCTCAAGGCGTTCGACGAGGCGATGCTCGCCGCCTTCGCCGGCTGAGCCCCGGCTGCGCACCCGTCGTGGCCGCCGGGCGAGGGTCCGGCGGCCACCCGGGTGAGACACCGCCGCAGCGCGGGTGTGCCCGACCGGCCCGCGGATAGGTTGGCGCGCATGCCCATGTCGATCGACCCCGAGCGCCTGCCGACGTCGTCCGAGGGCGACCGCGCGCCGGAGAAGCAGCGCGGCCCGGTGACGCTGCGGCGCGGCCAGGTCCAGACCACCACGACCGACCAGCGCCTGCTCGACGTCCGCGGTCCGAGCGACTGGGTCCACACCGACCCCTGGCGGGTGCTGCGCATCCAGTCCGAGTTCGTCGAGGGCTTCGGCCTGCTGGCTGAGCTGCCGCGGGCGATCAGCGTCTTCGGCAGCGCCCGCACGCCCCGGGACGCACCTGAGTACGCCCTGGGTCGCGCTCTGGGCGGGAAGCTGGCCGAGGCCGGCTGGGCCGTCATCACCGGCGGCGGTCCGGGCGCCATGGAGGCGGCCAACCGGGGGGCGTCGGAGGCCGGCGGGCTGTCGGTCGGACTGGGCATCGAGCTGCCGTTCGAGCAGTCGCTCAACGAGTGGGTCGACCTCGGGTTGAACTTCAGGTACTTCTTCGCCCGCAAGACCATGTTCGTGAAGTACAGCCAGGGCTTCGTCATCCTCCCCGGCGGCTTCGGGACCATGGACGAGCTGTTCGAGGCGCTGACGCTGGTGCAGACCCGCAAGGTCAACCAGTTCCCCGTCGTGCTGCTCGGGACGGCCTTCTGGCAGCCGCTGCTGGACTGGCTGCGCGGCTCGCTGCTCGAGAACGCCTACATCTCGCCGGGCGACATCGACCTGCTCCACCTCACCGACGACGTGGACGAGGCCGTGGCGATCATCCAGGCCGCCAACACCGAGCGCGACCAGGAGCTGCCGCCGGTCGCCGAGGGGGAGCTGCGCCAGCCGACCGGCGACCCGTCCGCGGGGCCGGAGTCCTAGTGGCCGCGGTCTGCGTCTACTGCTCGTCCAGCGAGGCCATCGACCCGGCGTACGTACGGCTCGCCGCCGACGTCGGGCACCGCCCTGGCGGCGCGCGGCCACGACCTGGTGTCCGGCGGCGGCAACCTGTCCTGCATGGGCGCCGTGGCCAGGGCGGCCCGGGCCGGGGGTGCGCACACCGTCGGCGTCATCCCTCAAGCCCTGCTGGAGGTCGAGGTCGGCGACCGCGACGCCGACGAGCTGCTCGTCGTCGACGACATGCGCACGCGCAAGGGGCTGATGGACGCCCGCAGCGACGCCTTCCTCACCCTGCCCGGTGGCATCGGCACCCTGGAGGAGCTGCTCGAGGTCTGGGTGGCCCGCACCCTCGGCCTGCACGACAAGCCGGTGGTGGCGCTCGACGTGGACGGGCTGTTCGACCCGCTGCGCGAGCAGGTCGACCTGCTCGTGGGCCGCGGCTTCGTCCGACCCTCGGCCGCGGACACCCTGCAGTGGGCGAGCACCGTCGACCAGGCGCTCGACCTGGTCGAGCAGGGCCTGGCCGCGCCGCGGCGCCGCAGCCCCTCGCCCGCGGAGGTCCTGGAGGCCGAGCCCCAGGAGGGCTGA
>CAWASE010000020.1:0-9404 GCA_963784675.1 uncultured Actinomycetes bacterium | reverse complement strand
ACCATTGTCGGGCAACTTCCGGGTCTTGTTCATCACTCGGACCGCGGGCGTCCAGGGCGGACTCAACCGGTCGTCGCAACACCTCGTGATCACGGAGGTGTTCGATGGTGCGACGTCAGCAGCAGGCGGATCGGGCGCTTGCGGCCGGCGATGCGGTCGCCGGGCCGGCCGATGCCGGCCAGGCATGTGGAGCGCGAGTTCTGGCGGCTGATCGCGCAGGGCAAGAGCACCGAGGACGCCGCGGCCGAGGTCGGCGTGTCGGCGCCGGTCGGGTCGCGCTGGTTTCGTCACGCTGGCGGCATGCCGCCGCTGAGCCTGGCCGAGCCCACCGGCCGCTACCTGTCGTTCGCACGAGCGTGAGGAACTCGCGCTGCTGAAGGCGCAGGGGCTCGGCGTCCGGGCGATCGCCCGTGAGCTGCAGCGCGATCCCGGCACGATCTCGCGGGAGCTGCGGCGCAACGCCGCGACCCGCGGCGGCAAGCTCGAGTACCGGGCGACGGTCGCGCAGTGGAAGGCGCAGACCGCGGCCCGGCGGCCCAAGCCGGCGAAGCTCGCGACCAACCCGCGGCTGCAGGAGTACGTCCAGACGCGGCTGAGCGGGCAGCTGCAGCGCCCCGACGGGACGCGTCGCGGCGGGGCCGGCGACGACGTGGAAGGGGCTTGAACAAGCCGCACCGCGCCGACCGGCGCTGGGCGACGGCCTGGAGCCCGGAGCAGATCAGCCGGCGGCTCGTCGTCGACTTCCCCGACGATGAGGACATGCGCATCAGCCACGAGGCGATCTACCAGGCGCTCTACATCCAGGGCCGCGGCGCGCTCAAGCGCGAGCTGGTGGCCTGCCTGCGCACCGGGCGGGCGCTGCGCAAGCCCCGGGAACGCTCGCGCAACAAGCCGCAGGGGCACGTCACCGCCGACGTCGTCCTCAGCGAGCGGCCCGCCGAGGCCGAGGACCGCGCGGTCCCCGGGCACTGGGAGGGCGACCTCATCATCGGGCTGAACCGGTCCGCGATCGGCACCGTCGTCGAGCGCACCAGCCGCTACACGCTGCTGGTCCACCTGCCTCGCCTGGAGGGCTACGGCACCGTCCCGCCGGTCAAGAACGGACCCGCCCTCGGCGGCTACGGCGCCGATCGCGATGAAGGACGCCCTCGCAAGCGACGATGACCACGATGCCCGCCGAGCTGCTGCGGTCGCTGACCTGGGACCGCGGCAAGGAACTGTCCGCGCACGCCCAGTTCAAGATCGACACCGGCATCGCCGTCTACTTCGCCGACCCGCACTCGCCCTGGCAGCGCGGCACGAACGAGAACACCAACGGGCTGCTGCGCCAGTACTTCCCCAAGGGCACCGACCTGTCCCGCTGGAGCCTCGAGGACCTCCTCGCCGTCCAGGCCGCGATCAACAGCAGACCCCGCAAGGTCCTCGGCTGGAAGACACCAGCCGAAGCCCTCGACGAGCAGCTACGGTCGCTCCACCAAGCAGGTGTTGCAACGACCGGTTGAACCCAGTCAGTACACTCGCCATTCGCTACACCGAGCGCCTCGCCGACGCCGGCGCTCGTCGCCTCGATCGGCAGCGTCGGCGACAGCTACGACAACGCCAGGCCGAGTCGCTCATCGGGCTCTACAAGACCGAGACTGGTCCAAGCGCGAGGGCCCATGGCGAGGCGTCGACGACCTCGAGCTCGCCACCCTGAACTGGGTCCACTGGTTCAACAACAACCGACTGCACAGCAGCCTCGACTACGTCCCACCGGTCGAGTTCGAGGAGCAGCACTACCGTCAGAACGAGCTCGTGCAGCAGCCGCTGCCGGGAGAACTCGCCCTCCACTGAACCGTGGACGCTTCAAAGGACAACATCCCGCTCTGGGCGACGCTGCTGTGCGGCGTGGGTGGTGTGCTCCTGGGTGGGGCGATCTACCGCGCCTTCGGCGGCGACGGCAGCGCGGGCATCGACTGGACCCGTTGGGTCGTGGCGATCGCGACCGCCGCGGTGCTCACCGTCGTCGCGAGCTCGCTCATGGGTCGCAACACCACCAGCCGCAGCCTGCCGGGTTCGCGCCGCTAGACGCCGCCGGCGCGACGACCCCGTCGCACCAGTTCTTCGGCCCGGGGTCGTCGCGCGTCGGCTCCCGGCCGGCCTCCTCGGGACCCGCAGCAGGCCCGGCCGCCCGTGCGTACTGACCGGACCACCGAGTGCCCAGGGGCGGGTGCAGTACCGGTGAGGCGGCCGCTCTACAGCATCCTGCCGGTCCAAATTCCCGAACGCGCGTCGCGATCCGCGTTCTCGGGGTGCCCGGGGCCTTGGCGGAAGTGCTGATGGCTGAACCCTGGGCGGCAGCAATCAGCTTCCCGTACCAGTCGAGTGGGCACTACGCCGTTCCTTCGCGCTGTCCTGAACTTCTTGACGTCACCCGTCGGCTAGGCCTGCTCCTGGCTCTGGGGCAGACTGACCTCCAGCGAGCGGCCTGTCCAGTTTGCGGGCCCGAGAGCAGCAGGAGGCGTCGTGGAGTGGTGGGGCTGGCTGCTGATCGTGCTGGCGGTGCTGGTGGTGCTCGTGGTGGCGACGCTCGCCGTGCAGGCCCGACGTCGTTCTGGCGGCATCGTGACCGGTCGTCAGGGCCGCAGGTGAGCGTGCTCATGCGCGGCCGGGAGGTGCTCAAGCGCCCGGTCGTCACCCTGGATGGTGAGGACGTCGCCCAGGTCAAGGACGTCGTCTACGGCGGCGCGAAGGGCGATGTGGTCGGCTTCACGCTGGCCGGTCGCGGGTTGTTCTCCGGCCCGAGCAGACTGGCGCTGCCGTGGTCGGCCGTGCACGCGCTGGGCCGCGACGCGGTGATGATTGCCGACGCGGGGGTGCTGGTGGCGAGAGCCGAGGTCACGTCCGCCGCCTCCTCCGACGGGGACGTGCTCGGCGACCAAGTGGTCAGCGACGGAGGCACCGACCTCGGCAAGGTCATCGACGTGGTGCTCGAGGTGACCTCTGGTCGCGCCGACGTCGTCGGCTACGAGCTCGAGGCCTCTGCGGCGCTCGGTACCGAGGGCCGCAGGGTGCTCATCCCGCTGCCCGACACTCTCGCGGTCTCGTCCGAGGCGCTGATCGTGCCGGCGAGCGCCGTCGACTTCGTCGCCGACGACATGTCTGGCTTCGGCGCGGCAGTCAGCGGCTTCCGCGCCCGGCTCGAGGGGCGGGGCTAATGCGCTTCAGCGAGGCCCACGGGCGCAAGGTGATGGCGACCGGCACCGCCGAGACCGTCGGCAAGGTCGACGGTTTCCTGGTCGACCCGGTCACCCGGAGCGTCGCCGGCCTTCGTCTGAAGAAGACGCCGGGCGACCGTGACACGGTGGCGTGGGCCGACCTCACGGCCTTCGGCGTCGACGCCGTCACCGTCACTGGCGTCGACCGGTTCCAGGTCGCGGAGGGCCGGCTGGCGGAGCTGCAGGGCAAGGAGCGGTCGCTGCTCGGCAAGCGTCTGCTCGAGGAGAGCGGAGACGAGCTCGGTGAGGTCGAGGATGTCGAGTTCGACGCCGTCACCGGGGCGCTCACCGTGCTGCGCACCAAGACCGAGGAGATCGACGCCGCTCGGCTGCGGGGCATAGGCTCGTACGCCGTGGTCGTCGCCCGAGCCTGAGGCTGAGGCCCCAGAAGGTCAGCCCGTTGAAGCGGCACGGGGTGCGGTCCCCGAGTCGGGTGCGAGCACCTCTTGGCGGTGACGCTGCGTTAGCGAAATGTGCGGCAGCCGTCCTCAGCCGGGCGCGGGCTTGGCGCCGGCGGCGCGGCTGACCTGGGCCAAGCGCTGCACACGGAAGGCGCGCTCCGCGGCGTTGGCCGTGAGCTCCATCGCGTGCCGGTACGACTGGGCTGCGCCAGCGGCGTCGCCGAGGCGGCACAGCAGGTCAGCGCAGGTTGGCCGGGCGGTAGGGGTAGTCGGCGACCCGGGGATCGGTCGCTTGTTCGTCGAGGAGCGGCAGGGCGGCGGCTGGACCGTCGGCGAACGCCATGGCGGCGGCCCGGTTGAGCGCGACCACCGGGGTGCCCCACGCCGCGAGCAGCTGGTCGTGAAGGTGGTCAACGCGCGGCCAGTCGGTCTGCTCCAGGGACGACGCCATCGCGTGCACGCCGGCCGATCGCCGCCTGCAGGGTGAACCGTCCAGGGGGCTGGACGCGAGCGTCCCAGGGCGGCACCGTGAGCCCCGCCAGAATCGCGGGCTGATCCCAGCGCGTCCGGTCCTGGTCTGCGCGCAGGACCGGCCGGCCCTGCTGATCGGTCCGGGTCGCCCGGCGCGCGTCGGTGTGGAGCAGCAGGCCGCTGGACTCGGCCTGCTCGGGAGCAGCGCGGCGAGGGTTCGCGCGAGGTGCAGGGCCCACCACAGATCCGGGCTCTGGGCGGCCCGGCGACGGGGACGGGGACGGGGACGGGGACTAACGTGGCGGCGGACGCGCACCTCCAGCCCAGCCAGGGCTACACAGCAGCCCAGTTCTTTGACAGGGCGGGTCGCGCTGCCACGGCTCTGGGCACCGATGCTTGCGGCTCAGCCACGCTCGAGGCGCCGTGCCAAGGCCAGTCGCCGCGAGCGTCGACCAGCGCGTAACCGGCGCACTATGGCCACCTGGGCGGTCGTCATCATCATGCGGCCTGCACGTCGAAGACGCTGTTGAGGTCGGCGAGGGCAAGCAGACGCCTCGCCTGTGGCTTCAATCCACGCAGGCTGAAGCCGACACCGAGCCGGTGCGCGGCGCGATGCGCGTCCAGCAGCGGCACAAGGGCCTGAGAGTCCAGGAATGCGCACTTGCTGAGGTCGACGACCAGCTGACCCGGTCCGACTTCGAGAGCCTCCGACAGCCTCTCTCGCAGCCGTGGCACGGTGCTGATGTCCAGCTCGTCGCAGACCTCGAGTGTCAAGGTCATGTCTCTGGTGGCGCTGCTGACCCGGCGATCCTGCACGGCGGTCATGGAGCCTCCTCGCATGGGGGTGACGGGTTGTCTCCTCGACCATGCCTGCAGTTCTTGCCGGCGGCCCTGCCAGGTGACGACAGTCCTGTGACGGACCCGCACCCGTCTGCTGGCAATGGCGCGGGGGACAACGGCCGTCGTTCCCCAGACGGTCAACGCCTGCTCCTGACGGTCAACGCCTGCTCCTGACGGTCAACGCCTGCTCCTGACGGTCAACGGCCTGCTCCTGACGGTCAACGGTCTGGCGGAAGAGCCATCCCCGAGGGCGCCACGCCGAACAGGCTCTGACTGCCGGTGGGCCTCCTGACGTCGCGTGTGCGGACCCCCACGGCGGGGGTCGAAGGACAGGCGACGACTCCGCAAGATGCTGGGCAGTGGGCAGGTCTTCGCCCGCCAGGCACGGTTGCCCGCATACGGCGTGGGTGACGCGTCCGGCCGAAAGCACACGCATGGTCGGGGCGGTACTTCACGGCTTCCCGGATGAGGGCGTTCTCGCTTGGGCAGGCTTGCTGCGACGGCTGAGGGAGGCCCATGAGCGGCAGGTCTGGCCGAGGCAGTGAGCAACCGTCGTCACCGGGGCGGATTGTGCGTCCGTTCAGCCGAGGCTCGTGGCCGGAGACGGCGCGCATCGCGGAGATCCTGCGCAAGGAGACCATCGGCGGGGGGCTCCTCCTGATGGCGGCGGTCGCCGCGCTGGTCTGGGCGAACTCCCCTTGGTCCACGGCGTACGAGGCGCTGCGGGACACGCGGGTAGGCCCGTCGGCGCTGCACCTGAACCTGACGCTGGGCACGTGGGCGGCCGACGGGCTGCTGGCGATCTTCTTCTTCGTCGCCGGACTGGAGCTCAAGCGCGAGTTCGTCGCCGGCGACCTGCGCGACCCTCGCAGGGCCGCCATCCCTGTCGCGGCCGCGGTTGGCGGGGTCCTGGTGCCCGCGGGGCTGTACACGCTGGTCAACCTCAGCGACGGCGGGGATACGAGCGGCTGGGCGATCCCGACCGCGACCGACATCGCCTTCGCGCTGGCCGTGCTGGCGGTCGTGGGTTCGGCTCTGCCGACGGCGCTGCGGACCTTCCTGCTGACGCTGGCGGTAGTCGATGACTTGCTGGCGATCACAATCATCGCGGTCTTCTACACCAGCGACCTCGACGTGGTGCCGCTCGCGGTCGCGCTGGTACCGCTGGCGCTGTTCACGCTGCTGGTGCAGCGCCGCGTCCGGTCCTGGTGGCTGCTGCTGCCGCTCGCCGCCGTCGTGTGGGTTCTGGTCCACGAGTCCGGTGTGCATGCCACCGTCGCCGGCGTCCTGCTTGGTTTCGCCGTCCCGGTCGTGCGCAGCCAGGCCGCCGGTGGCCCGGATGCCGGCCATGGTCTCGCGGAGCACTTCGAGCACCGCTTCCGCCCGATCTCCAGCGGCTTCGCCGTCCCGGTGTTCGCCTTCCTGGCGGCCGGCGTGACCGTCGGCGGCCTGTCCGGGCTCGGCGACAGCCTGTCCGACCGCGTCGCGCTCGGCATCGTGCTCGGCCTGCTCGTCGGGAAGCCGATCGGCATCGTTGGCGCGACCTGGATGCTCGCTCGGTTCACCCGCGCCGACCTCGACCCGGACATCTCCTGGTCCGACGTCCTCGGCCTGGCGGTCCTGGCTGGGGTGGGCTTCACGGTCAGCCTACTGATTGGCGAGCTGGCGTTCGGCGCCGGCAGCGAGCGTGACGAGCACGTCAAGGTCGCCGTCCTCGTCGGGAGCGTCGCCGCGGCCTGCGTCGCCGGCGTCCTGCTCCGGCTGCGCAGCCGCCGGTACTCAGCCATCGCTGCGCGCGAGCTGTTGGACAGCGACGCCGACGGCGTGCCCGACCCCTACGAGGACCGCGACGACGTCCCGTAGCCGTCGCACGGACCACGCTCTGGCGGCGGGTCCCGCGCTAACGAGCCGGGCGCGTGAGGCTGGGCCAGAACGGGCATTCTGGCGCGCGTGAGGAGACCACTGGCGAGCCGGCGGTGACGGCCGACGCGACCTTCGCACCTGTGCCGGTGAGCGCGCGAGAGTGCCGCCGGTTCCTGCGGTCGTTCCTTGCCGAGAGGCGGGTCGCCGGTGACGGGGCCCACGGCGCCGAGCTGGCGCTGTCTGAGGTCGTGACGAACGCGGTCCTGCACGCCCACACCGAGTTCACGGTGGAGGTCTGGCTGGAGGAGGAAGGGCTCCTGCGTGTCGAGGTCACCGACGGCAACCCGCAGCTGCCGCTGCAGCGGAACTACGCCGAGCAGGCGACGACCGGACGCGGGATGGAGCTGGTCGCGGCCCACGTGCAGGACTGCGGCGTGCTCATCGGCGGCCACGAGGGCAAGACCGTCTGGTTCACCGTCGACCTGCAGGCACGGCCGGACGACCTCAGCGAGACGGAGCTGCTCGACGCCTGGGACATCGAGATCGAGATCGCCGCGCCGGACCGGCACGGCGAGCACATCGTGCTGCTCGATCTGCCGCCGACGTTGTGGCTCGCGGCTCGCGAGCACCACGATGCGGTGCTGCGCGAGTACGCGCTGTTCAGCAGCGAGCACCCCGACGAGGCGCTGCCGGTGGGCCGGGTCGCGCTGGCCGACCAGGCACGGTCCTGGATCTCGACCCGGCTCGTCGAGGCGCTCCAGCGCCGCGCGGCAGCGGAGCAGGCTGGCCACCGCCTCTTGCCCGCAGGCCACCCGAGCCCACTGCCGGACGCCCCACCCGTGGTGGACCTCCACGTCCCCGTGCCGGCCGACGCGGCGGGGGCCTTCAGCGCGATGCAGGACGTGCTCGACGCCGCCGAAGCCCTCGCCATCCAGGGCAGGCTCCTGTCCCGGCCGGGCCTGCTCGAGATCGTGGCGATCCGCGACTGGGCCTGCGAGCAGGCCATCAGCCAGCTGGCCGGCATTGCGCCGTGACCGTGGCCCGGCAACAGTCAGGAGCGCTTCACCAGCCAAGTGAACGACGTCGACGACCCCGCGTCCACACGCCGTGGGACCCCGGGCCTGTCCGGGATGCCGACCGGGGCGTTGTCGCCGCCGACGAGGCCAACCGGATCCTGGCGGTGAGCCGTCCCCTCGCCGCCGCGCTCGTTTGGGACCCCGCGGACCTCGTCGGACGCCGCGTCGTGGTCCTGATCCCCCGCACCTGCGCGAAGCCCACGTCGCCGGCTTCACCCGGCACCTGACGACGGGGAAGGCTCACGCGATCGGGGTGCCGCTACGGCTGCCGGTGCTGCAGGCCGACGGCAGCAGCATCGACTGCGACTTCATGATCGAACAGACGCGCATGACCTCCGGTTCCGTGTGCATCGCCTGGATCACGCCGGACGAGTAGGCACGCGACACGCGTCCGGGCGTGGTCACCGCCGCCCCCGGCGACGCGACGACGGCGGGTGCACGGACGAGGCGGCCCGTCGGGCCTGCCTCGCCGCCGTGCCCGTCGGTGACGTCAGGCGGGGGCGCGGCGAGCGAGCCTGGCGAGCAGGACGGGCCGGTGCTCTGGCAGTGCGGCGTCCAGGAGGTCCATAAGCAGTGTGCCGATCCGGCCCTGGACCTGGCTGGAGTCCGCGCCGTACTGGTCGATCTCGTCGAGTGCGAGCGCAAGGAGGTCATCAAGGCGCAGGGGCGCGGTGACGAGCCGGACGGCGCCGTCCTCGTCGCGGTGCACGCCGTCGGGCAGGTGCCGGCTGACCAGTCGGCGCAGCAGGTCGTGGAGCTCCCTCCGGGTCGCGGGCCGGGGCCTGCCAGATCCGGGTGCCCAGCGTCCCGGCCAGCGACCGGGCGCCGACGGTGAGGCGCTGATGCTGGCCGATCCCGGCCTCGTTGTCCCAGACGAGCGTTCGAGGGACCCCGCCGAGCGCGCGCAGCAGCAGCCACATCCCCGCGACGAGGTCGCCGGTGGTGCGGGACGGCAGGGCGGTCGCCATGATCCAGCGGGAG
Source organism: uncultured Actinomycetes bacterium (assembly GCA_963784675.1). Taxonomy (GTDB): domain Bacteria; phylum Actinomycetota; class Actinomycetes; order Mycobacteriales; family SCTD01; genus SCTD01. Next base: position 515 of record CAWASE010000020.1, on the reverse strand, counting down.
AACGCGCTGACCATCGTCAGCACCGGCGGTGCAAGCAGCTGTCCGTGCGCGACCGGCACGACCGCCGGCGGGAACCACAGGTCGCACTGAACGATCTCGCCCGCCTCATAGGTCGTCCTGTCTGCCGGGTCGGCGGGCCGGAACCGGGGGCGCAGCACCGCCACCCGGGCCCGCAGCACCGAGCTGGCCCCGGCATAGCCGAGCCGCTCGGCGATCACGGTCGCGGGCATGTCCGGGAACGCGGTCAACAGCGCCACGATCCGCGGCTCCAACACGTCGAGCGCCGAGCCCTTCGCCGCCCGCTCATACCGCGGCGGCTCGGCCGCAGCCAACGCTGCCCGGACGGTGTTGCGGGCGACGCCCAACCGGCGGGCGATCGCCTTGATCGGCATCTTCTCCGTCAAGTGCAGACGACGGATCTCGGCCCAATGCTCCACAGTGATCACTCCTCAAGATCACCGAGGGGTCAAAGTTCCGACGGCACCAGGGGGTCAGTTTTCACGCGGCATCGACAC
>CAWASE010000019.1:0-1028075 GCA_963784675.1 uncultured Actinomycetes bacterium | reverse complement strand
GGTGACGGCGCTGATCAGTAGCGCGGCGACGACCGCAGGCCCGAACCCGTCGATCTGGAACTTGTCGGTGAGCGCCGCGGTCAGGCCGAGCATCGCGGCGTTGATGACGATCAGGAACAGGCCCAGCGTCAGGAGCAGCAGCGGGAAGGAGAACAGCTTCAGGACCGGCTTCACCAGGACGTTCACCAGCGCGAAGATCAGCCCGATGACGACGTAGCTCGCGAACCCCTGCGCGACGTCGATGCCGGGCACGACCGCCGCGACGATCCAGATGGCGACCAGGGTCATCCCGAAGCGGGCGAGCTACGGGTCATGCGCCGAGCACCTCCGCGAGATCGAACCGGACCGGCCTGTCCAGCTGAGCGTAGGTGCACGACGCCGCGTCCCGGTCCGGACGCAAGTGCTGGAACTGCGCGGTGTGCCGGAAGCGCGCGCCCTCCATGTGGTCGTAGCCGACCTCGACGACCAGCTCCGGACGCAGCGGCGACGAACGACAGGTCCTTGCCGGCGTTCCACCGGCTGCCGCCGCCCGCCTCGGGATTGCGCTCGGACGCGCCCTCGCCCGCAGGGTGGCGGCGTCGGGGTCGGCCAGGTAGGGGGCCAGCTCGTCGACGAGGCGGCGCGGCGTGCCATCGGGAAGGACGCCGCCACGCCGACGTGCTGCAGAGCGCCGTGGTCGTCATACAGGCCCAGCACCAGCGACCCGACGACGGCACCGCTCTTGTGCAGCCGGTAGCCGGCGACCACGCAGTCGGCCGTGCGGGCGTGCTTGATCTTGAACATGGTCCGCTTGTCCGGCGCGTAGCGGCCGGCCGCGGCTTGGCCATCACGCCGTCCAGACCGGCGCCCTCGAACTGGGTGAACCACTGCCGGGCCGTGGCGAGGTCGCGCGTGGCGGGCGTGAGGTGGACAGGCGCGGCCACCTGCGCCAGCGCCTGTTCAAGCCGCTCGCGCCGCTGCTCCTGCGGGAGGTCGAGCAGGGGCTCGTCGGCCAGGGCCAGCAGGTCGAACGCGACGAACGACGCCGGCGTCGTCTTGGCCAGCATCTGTACGCGCGAGTCGGCCGGGTGGATGCGCTGCAGCAGGGCCTCGAAGTCCAGTCCCACCTGCCCGGCGATGACGACCTCGCCGTCGACCACGCAGCGCTCGGGCAGGTGCTGCCGCACCGCCGCCACGACCTCCGGGAAGTACCGCGTCAGTGGCTTCTCGTTGCGGCTGCCGAGCTCGACCTCGTCGCCGTCCCGGAAGACGATGCAGCGGAACCCGTCCCACTTCGGCTCGTACAGGTATTCACCCGCCGGCACGTCCGGCACGGACTTCGCGAGCATCGGCTTGACCGGTGGCATCACAGGGAGGCGCATGTACACATCTTGTCGGGCCGGCCGGCCGGCCACCAGGAGCGGGTCGGCCGGTGCGCAGGGTCAGGCGCCGGCGAAGAACTCGAGCGCGTTGCCGTCCGGGTCGGTGAAGCTCAGGGCCGTGCCGTACTCGGCGCCCTGCACCCCGCTGTGAGCGACGCCGACCTCGTCCAGGTGCTCCGCCCAGGCCAGCACGTCCGCACGGTCGGCGCAGGCGAAGCCGACGTGGTCCAGCCCCGGGTGGGTGGCCTGGAAGCGCCCCGTCCCGCCCGGCTCGTGCTGGGTCAGCCCCAGACCTGATCCGCCGGGCAGGACGAAGACCTGCCGGGTGAAGGGGCCGTCGGTCATCGTCGTGGGGGCGAGCGCCCGAGCACCTTCTCGTAGAAGGGCACGCTGACCCGCAGGTCCAGGACCGTGAGCGCGACGTGGTGGATGCCGGTGAACGTCGGCACGACGACTCCTGCCTGAGGGAGGTGACCGCTGAGGGGCGTAGGGCGCGCGACCGCGCGGGCCGCGAGCGTGCAGTCAGGATACCGACGGCGGCTGACCCCGGGAGGGCGGCCGGCGACCGGTCCGCCCGGCGAGCAGACTGGGGCCATGTCCTCGCTGCGCGCCACCGCTCGCCACGCCTCGCCCTACGTCCTCGCCGGGCTGCTGGCCACGGCAGGGAGCCTGCACTTCGTCAAGCCTGAGTTCTTCGACAACCTCATCCCGCCGTTCCTGGGCAGTCCGCGCGCGTGGGTCTACGGCAGCGGTGTCGCCGAGTCGCGTGCGCCGAGCCGTCGCGGTGCCGGCGTCTCGCGGCGGGGGCGTTGGCCAGCGCGCTGCTGTTCGTCGCCGTGTTCCCCGGCAACCTCTACATGGTGGTGGACCCCGGTGACGCGCCCCGCTGGGTGGCGGTCGCCCGCCTGCCGCTGCAGGTGCCGCTGGTGCTCTGGGCGCTGCAGGTGGCGGGAAACCTTCCGTCCACAGCCCGGCGCCGCTCGACGGTCGGCTGAGCCCACACGTCGTCCACACCCGCGTGCACAGCGCCGCGCGCGGCGGTCCCCACCCCGGTCACAGCGGTCCGCACAGGCGGGCTTGGCAGGGACCGGAGGGTCTTCTAGCGTCCGGTGGGACGCCGTCGCCCCAGGAGGTGACTATGCGCAGCAGCCTGCCGACGAGCCCGGTGCCGCAGCACGCCGACCCGGCCCTGGACGAGGCCCTCGAACGCATCCGGGGCTGTCCGGGCGCCTGTGGCAGGTGCGGGCCGCTCACCCCTGGTCCCGCCCGCACGCTGGTCGGCGGCGTGGCGTCGACGTCGGCCGGCCGTGTGCGCCGGCTGCGGTCAGGCGGCTCCGTGCCCCACGCTGCGCGCGACCGGCTGAGCGCTCAGAGGCCGCCGCCGACGAGCGCGTCCCGGCCGATCTCCACCAGCGGTCCGATGCGCTGCTCGATGCCGTCGAAGCCCGGCCCGACCATCGCGCCGCCCTTCACCCGGGCCACGATGCCCGCGCAGACGACCGCGAGCTTGAAGGCAGCGAACGAGGCGTACCAGGGCAGCGGCGTCAGGTCCAGGCCGGTGCGGGTGGCGTAGAGCTTGGCGACCTCGGCCCGGGTCGGGAACCCGGGCAGCACCGTCGCCGCCGGCACGACGGTGGCAGCGGTGCGCGCGCCGCTGTCGTCGGCCTGGCTCCAGTAGCCCAGCAGGACGCCGAGGTCGGCCAGCGGGTCGCCGAGCGTCGACATCTCCCAGTCCAGCACCGCGACGATCCGGCCTGGCCGGACCGGATCGAGCATGGTGTTGTCCAGCCGGTAGTCGCCGTGCACGATCGTGTGCCGCTGGGTCACTGGGACGCCGGCCGCGAGGTCGGTGGCCAGTGCGTCGAGCGCCTCGTGACCCGGCAGGCGGGTCGCGTCCCACTGGGTGACCCAGCGTCGGACCTGCCGCTCCAGATAGCCGTCCGGGCGACCGAACTCCGCCAGCCCCACCTGCTGCGGGTCCACCTCGTGCAGCGCGCCGAGCACGTCGACGAGCGCCTGGCCGACCGCCCGCCGCTGCGCAGGATCGTCGGCGTAGCCCGCCGGGAGCGTGTCTCGGCAGACGAGCCCGTCGACCCGCTCCATGACGTAGAACGGCTGGCCGAGCAGGTCGACGTCGGTGCACAGGTGGCGCATCTGCGGCACAGGGACCGCTGATCCCTGGAGGGCGCTCATGACCGTGTGCTCGCGCACCATGTCGTGCGCGGTCGGCAGCACGTGCCCCAACGGCGGACGCCGCAGGACCACCGAGCCGGCGGGGGAGTCGACGCGGTAGGTCAGGTTGCTCTTGCCCCCGGCGATCAAGGTGATCGTGCACGGGTCCCATCCCGGGTCCTCGAGCATGCGGGCCAGGTACGGGCCGACGACGGCGGGATCGGCCCCGGCGGACTCGTCGTTGTCGCTCATCGCCCGCACGATAGGGCGTCACGGGTGCGAAAGAGCGGCAGCAGGGTAGGGCGCGAGACATGACCGAAACGAAGCCGACCCCCGACCCCGCGCTCGCCGGAGCAGGACTGTCCGCCACCGGCAAGACGGCTGACCAGTTCTCGCCCGGCGACGACGCTCCCGGCGACACCTACGGGGTCCAGCCGGCACCGGCACGGCCGAGCGCGAGGTCGAGGGAGCCGACGTCGACGCCGACGCGGCACAGGACGCCTCCGGAGACGTCGAAGGCGGCTGACCTTTCAGCCTTTCCAGGTGCCTGACCGCCTCATCGACCGGGAGCCGGTCGTCCCGCCCGAGTCTCTGGTCGCTGCCTCGTCCCGCCGCCGCGGTTCGCCGGCGCGCGCTTCACGACCTACCTGCCGGACGCCGACCAGCCCTCGCAGGCCGCAGCGGTGCAGACGCTGACGGCCTTCGTCGACACGCTGTCGCCCGTCCCCCGTCGACGGCTGCGCAGGAAGACCGCCGCTCGACCGTCCGGCGTCTATCTGGACGGCGGGTACGGGGTCGGCAAGACGCACCTGCTCGCGTCCGCCTGGCACGCCGCACCGACGCCCAAGGCCTACGGCACCTTCGTCGAGCTGACGCACCTGGTCGGGGCGGTCGGCTTCGCGGGCACCGTCGCGGCGCTGTCCGGACACCGGCTGCTGGCCATCGACGAGTTCCAGCTCGACCATCCGGCGACACCGTGCTGGTGTCCAGCCTGCTCGGCAAGCTGGTGGAGGCCGGCGTGCACGTGGCGGCGACCTCCAACACCCTGCCGGGCTCGCTGGGGGACGGTCGCTTCGCCGCCCAGGACTTCCTGCGCGAGATCCAGGGCCTGTCCGCGCACTTCGTGCCGCTGCGGGTCGACGGCGAGGACTACCGGCACCGCGGTCGGCCGGCAGCCCCTGCACCCCCGTCCGAGCAGGAGGTCCTGGTCCGCGTCGAGGCCACCCCGGGTGCCACCTTCGACGGCTTCGAGGCGCTGCTGGAGCATCTGGCGCGCCTGCACCCGTTCCGCTACGGCGCGCTGGTGCAGGACGTGCCGCTGGTCGGGCTGCGCCGGGTCTGCCCGGTGACCGACCAGGCGGCCGCCCTGCGCCTGGTGGTGCTCGCGGACCGGCTCTACGACCGCGACGTCCCCGTGCTGGCGGCCGGCGTCCCGCTGGACCAGGTCTTCCCCCGTGGCTGCTGGAGGGCGGCTACCGCAGGAAGTACCTGCGCGCGGTCAGCCGGCTGACGGCGCTGGCACGGCAGGCGCAGGCAGGCTGACGCCGACCTGCGCACCAGACCGGCGTCGTGGTCCCGCTGCCGGCCGCCTGGCTGCGGACGGCCGCCCCGGGCCTGGCCGTAGCCGTGAGCGCGACGCGCCTAGGGTGCTGGCCATGAGCGACTCAGACGCCGGCTGGCCGGTGCTGCCACCGCCCGACGCGGACACCGTGGCGGCAGAGGCCCGCCTGGCCGACCAGCTGCGGCGCATCCTCGGCCGCCTCGTGCTCGTCCGGCCTTCCGCCGACGAGCTCGACCAGGCCGCCGACGCCGCGGCCCGCTTCGCCGACCGGCTCGACGCGCTGCCCGCCCGAGGCATCGGGGAGCACAACGGCGAGGCCGGGCTGAGCCCGCAGGACCACCTGCGCCACAGCCCGCTGGCCGGCACCGGCAACGCGATCGCCCCTCCGCTCATGCTGTGGCCGCTGGACACCGATCCGCCGCAGACCCGGGGCCGGGTCCGGTTCGGAGCCGCCTACGAGGGTCCGCCGGGGCACGTGCACGGGGGTTTCGTGACCGCGATGTTCGACGAGCTGCTCGGCCGCACCCAGGGCTCGGCCGGTTTCACCGCCACGCTGACAGTCACCTTCCGGCGGCCGACCCCGCTCAACCGCGATCTCGACCTGCACGGCGAGATGGTCAGCGTCGACGGGCGCAAGCGCGTCATCCGTGGCACCTGTCACCTCGACGGCGTGCTCCTGACGGAGGCGCACGGCCTGTTCATCGCCCCGCGCGGCGGGCCGGGCTTCGCCGCGGTGCGCGAGGCGCTGAGCCGCGACGTCGGCGCCCCATGACGGTCGGCTTCGCGGCGTTCTTCGGACTGGTGGTCCTGCTCTTCCTGTCGATCCTCACGGTGGTCCTGGTTGCCGCCGTGCGAAGTGCGCAGACCTCGCGGGCCAACCGCCGCGCGCCCCTGCAACACCTGTCGGCGACGGTGGTCGGCAAGCGCAACGAGGTCCGCGGTGGCTCGGGGAGAGCGCCGCGTCCACCCGCTACTTCGCGACCTTCCAGCTGCCGGACGGCACCCGTCAGGAGTTCGGCATCACCGGGCCGCAGAGCGGTCAGCTCGTAGAGGGGGACACCGGGCGGCTCCAGGTCCAGGGCTCAGCCTTCCGCTCGTTCAGCCGCGCGGTCCGCTGACCAGCTCCACGATCAGCACCGACTCGGCATCGAGCTCGGCGTGCGCAGGACCGAGGACGGACCCGTCGCCGCTGGCGAGCAGCTCGCGCAGCGCTGGCGCCGGCAGCGGCACGGTCGTCCGCGCTCCGCCCAGGTTCGCCAGCACGGCCACCCGGCCTCGGCGCAGGACCAGCCAGCCGTCACCGGTCGTGACCTCGACCCGGTCGCGGCGACCGTCGGACAGCTCCGGCCGTGTGCGACGCAGCGCGATCAGGTCGCGGTGCCAGGTGAGCAGACCGGCATGCCCCTCCTGCGTCGGCTCGGTCCAGTCCAGCACCGACGCGCGCAGGGTCGAGGCCGACTGCGGGTCCGGCACGTCCTCAGTGTCCCAGCCGTGCGAGGCGAACTCCGCCCGTCGGCCGGTGCGCACGGCCTCACCCAGGTCGCCGTCGTGGTCGGAGAAGAACTGCCACGGGGTGCGGGCTCCCCACTCCTCACCCATGAAGAGCATCGGTGTGAAGGGGGAGGTCAGCACGAGAGCGGCGCCGACCTTCAGCAGCCCGTCGGACAGGGTTGCGCTGATGCGGTCGCCGGTGGCGCGGTTGCCGATCTGGTCGTGGTCCTGCAGGTAGACCACGAAGCGGTGTCCGGGCACGCTCGCCGGCACCGGACGTCCGTGCGCTCGATCGCGGAAGCTCGACCAGCAGCCGTCGTGACGGAAGACATCCGTCAGTACCTTGGCGACGACGTCGACGCCGGCGAAGTCGCCGTAGTAGCCGGACGTCTCACCGGTGAGCGTCGCGTGCAGGGCGTGGTGCACGTCGTCGGCCCACTGACCGTCGAGGCCGTACCCACCGCCGTCGCGGGAGGTCACCAGCCTCGCGTCGTTGAGGTCGCTCTCGGCGACCAGCCACAGCGGCTTGTTCAGGCGCGCGCCGAGCGCCTCGACTTCGGCTGCGAGCTCCTCCAGCAGAGGGGTGGCCCGCTCGTCGACCAAGGCGTGCACCGCGTCCAGCCGGAGCCCGTCGACGTGGTAGTCGCGCAGCCACATCAGCGCATTGTCGAGCACGTAGCGGCGTACCTCGTCCGAGCCGGGCTGGTCCAGGTTGACGGCCGGCCCCCACGGAGTGTGGTGGGCCTCGGTCAGATAGGGCCCGAACTCGGGGAGGTAGTTGCCCGCTGGGCCGAGGTGGTTGTAGACGACGTCCATGACCACGCCGATGCCCCGGGCGTGCGCGGCATCGACGAACCGCTTGAGCCCGTCCGGACCGCCGTAGGGGTCGTGGACGGCGTACCAGGCGACACCGTCGTAGCCCCAGCCCCAACGCCCCGCGAACGCGTTGCACGGCAGCAGCTCCACCGCGCTGACCCCGAGGTCGACGAGGTGGTCCAGCCGCTCCACCGCAGCGTCGAAGGTCCCGGCGGCGGTGAAGGTGCCGACGTGCAGCTCGTAGAGCACGCTGCCCGCCAGCGGCGTCCCCCGCCAGCGCTGATCCGTCCAGGCGAACTCGTCGTGGTCCACGACGCGCGACGGCCCGTGCACGCCTTGCGGCTGCCAGGCGCTGCGCGGGTCGGGACGGGGGTCACCGCCGTCCAGGACGAAGGAGTAGTCCGTGCCCGGTCCGCCGATCTCGGCGCTCCACCAGCCGCCGCCGTCCGCGGTCATCGGCAGCAGCCGGCCGTCGCTCTGGACCTCGATCCGCTGGGGCTTCGGGGCCCACACCCGCACTGTCGTCATGCCTGCCACCGTGCCCCGACCGGGCGCGCGCTAGTCACGGGTCAGCACCGCCACGGGGAAGCCCGCCAGCAGGTCCGTGCACCGGACGGAGCCTTCGTAGGAGCCGCCGCCGAGCACGTCGGTCCAGGTGCCGGCCGGCAGCGTGACAGCGTCCTCGCCCCAGCCCGACTGCTGCACCGAGAGCGCGCGGGTCGGCGCGACCGTGACGACGTCGTCGCCGCGCACGAAGGCCACCGCGCGCGGGCCTGCCGGCAGAGGGGCGTAGCTACCGCCGACGAAGACCGCTGGACGCTCACGGCGCAGCCGCAGCAGCGTGGCGGTCAGGTACAGCTTGGCCGCGCCCGTGCCGTCGACGGCCGGAGCAGTCGTGAGCCCCGAGAGCAGCCGACGACGGGCTTCGTAGTCGACGGGGCGGCGGTTGTCCGGGTCGACGAGCGACAGGTCGTAGAGCTCGGTGCCCTGGTAGGTGTCGGCGACCCCGGGGACGGTGAGCTGCAGCGCCTTCTGGGCCAGCGACGTGACGTGGAACGCCGCCGCCATCCCGTCCACGAAATCGCCGATCATGCGGGTGATCTGGTCATCGGCCAGGACGGCGCGGACGAAATCCGCCACCGCTTCGTCGAACTCCGCGACCGGGTCGACCCAGGACGTCTGCGCCTTGGCCTCGCGGGTGGCCTTCTCGACGTAGGCCACGGCGCGGTCGGCGGTGATCGGCCAGGCGCCGACCAACGTCTGCCAGATCAGCTGCTCGGTCGCCGGGTCGGGACCGGCTGCGGCACGGTGCGGTGCCGCCTTCGCCGACCAGGCGGCGACGGCCTCCGCCCACTGCGCCGGACACTGCGCCAGCAGGACCAGCCGCGCCCGCACGTCCTCCGAGCGCTTGGTGTCGTGGGTGGTCAGCGCCGTCATCGTCTGCGGCCAGTCGCGCGCCCGACCAGCGTTGGCGGTGTGGAAATCGTCGGTCGACAGGCCGAAGCGGCCGGGATCACCGCCGACCTCGTTGAGCGCCAGCAGCCGGAGGTAGCGGTAGAAGGCCGTGTCCTCGACGCCCTTGGCCATCACCGGGCCGCAGGTCTGCTGGAAGCGGGTGACGAACTCCTCCGCTTCCGGGCCGGACGGACCCTCTGCCAGGACGAGGCGGCGCACGGCGTCGATCTGCGCCGCGCGGTCCGGGCGGACCTGCAGGGCGACGGCCACGGCGGCATCGACGTGGTGACGGGCTGCGCTGTCGGCAGGTCCGGCAGGCGGCAGGTAGGCGCGATAGACACCGAAGCCCGCCAGCACCTCGACCAGCGCCTCGCGGAGACCGCGGCGGGTGACGTCGCGCAGCGTGGGGTCCGCTCGGCAGACGCGCAGGCCGACCTCGACGAGCCGGTTGACCTCGGCGGGGAGCACGTCCGCGAGCACCAGGTGCTTGGTCTGCTCGACGACCTGGGCGAAGGTGCGGTCATCACCCGTCAGCGACGTCCACGTCGCGGTCAGAGGCCGCTCGCCCGCTGGGTCGACCAGCACCCCCAGTACGTCGTTGAGCACGTCGTAGCCGGTGGTGCCGGCGGTCTTCCAACCGGCCGGCAGTGCCTCACCGGGTTCCAGGATCTTCTCCACCACGACCCAGGAGCCACCGGTGGCCTCCGCCAGCATCTCCAGGTAGCCGCCGGGATCGGCCAGGCCGTCGGGGTGGTCGATCCGTAGGCCGTCCAGCGTGCCGTCGGCGACCTGGTCGACGATCAGACGGTGCGTCGCCGCGAAGACCGCAGGGACCTCCACCCGAACCCCGGACAGCGTCGTCACGTCGAAGAAGCGTCGGTAGTTGAGCTCGTCGGTGGCGACCCGCCACGAGCACAGCCGGTAGTGCTGCGCGGCCAGCGTGGCCAGCACGTCTCCCTCGACCCGGGTGCCTGGGGCGATCGGCACCTCGTGGTCGTAGTAACGGATGCGGTCCTCGAGCAGCTCCAGCTCGTCGACCACCTCGCCCAGCGGCGCGCCGAGGACCGGGACGAGCACCTTGCCCGGGTTGTCGGCGCCGTCCCAGTCGACGTCGAACCACTCGGCGAACGGGGACTCACGACCCTCCCGCAGCAAAGACCACCACGGGGCGTTCTGCGACTCCGGCTCGCTGACGGCCACGTGGTTGGGCACGACGTCCAGCACGATGCCCAAGCCCGCGGTGCGGCAGGCGGAGACCATCCGCGCGAACGCGTCGGGGCCGCCGAGCTCGTCGTTGACCTTGGTGTGGTCCACGACGTCGTAACCGTGCGCCGAACCGGGCGCCGCCTGCAGGTACGGCGAGCAGTACAGGTGCGTGACCCCGAGCTCGGCCAGGTAGGGCGTGACCTCCGCAGCATCGTCGAAACCGAAACCGGGATGGTCCTCGGACGGGGGCCGCAGCTGCACCCGGTAGGTCGAGGTCGGCACCGGACGGCCCGGGGCAGCGACGCCCACTAGAACACCTTCCGCAGGACCTGCACCGAGCGGGCGTCGACCGGGACGGCGTCCAGGGTCTTGGCGGCCCTGGTCTCGACGTCGCCGAGCATGGGCGCGGCCGTGTCGATCACGATCTCCCAGCGCTCGCCGGCGCCGAGGTCGGGCAGGGTGAACTCGATCGGCTCGCTGTGGGCGTTGAACAGCAGGAAGAACGAGCTGTCCTTGACCGGCTCGCCGCGCACGTCCGGCTCACGGATGCCCTCGCCGTTGAGGAACACGGCGACGGACTTGGCGAAGCCGGAGTCCCAGTCCTCCTCGCTCATGGACTCGCCGGCAGGGGTGAACCAGCCGATGTCCTCGATCGCCGAGCCGCCGACGGGGCGACCCTTGAAGTGCCGGCGCCGGCGGAAGACAGGGTGCTCGCGCCGCAGCTCGGAGAGTTTGCCGACGAACTCGGTGAGGACCTCGAAGTCCTTGGACCGCTCCCAGTCGATCCAGGCGATCTCGTTGTCCTGGGCGTACACGTTGTTGTTGCCGCCCTGGGTGCGCCCGTTCTCGTCCCCGTGCAGCAGCATCGGGACGCCCTGGCTCAGGAACAGCGTCGTGAGGAAGTTGCGCTTCTGCTGCTCGCGCAGACCGATGACCTCCAGGTCGTCGGTCTCGCCCTCGGTGCCGCAGTTCCACGAGCTGTTGTGGCTCTCGCCGTCGTTGCCGCCCTCGCCGTTGGCGTCGTTGTGCTTGTCGTTGTAGCTGACGAGGTCGTGCATGGTGAAGCCGTCGTGGGCGGTGACGAAGTTGATCGAAGCGAACGGGCGTCGGCCGTCCTGCTCGTAGAGGTCGGCCGAACCGGTCAGGCGGGAGGCGAACTCGGCCAGCGTCTCGGGCTCGCCGCGCCAGAAGTCCCGCATCGTGTCGCGGTACTTGCCGTTCCACTCCGTCCACAGCGGCGGGAACTGGCCGACGTTGTAGCCGCCCTCGCCGATGTCCCAGGGCTCGGCGATGAGCTTGGTCTGGCTGACGACCGGGTCCTGCTGCACCAGGTCGAAGAAGGCGGACAGGCGGTCGACCTCGTGGAACTGACGGGCCAGCGAGGACGCCAGGTCGAAGCGGAAGCCGTCGACGTGCATCTCGGTGACCCAGTACCGCAGCGAGTCCATGATGAGCTGCAGCACGTGCGGGCTCTTCATGAGCAGGGTGTTGCCGGTGCCGGTGGTGTCGTAGTAGTGCTTGGCGTCCTCGTCGACCAGGCGGTAGTACGAGGCGTTGTCGATGCCGCGGAACGACAGCGTCGGGCCCAGCTGGTTGCCTTCGGCGGTGTGGTTGTAGACGACGTCCAGGATCACCTCCAGGCCGGCTTCGTGCAGCGCCTTGACCATGTTCTTGAACTCCTGCACCTGCTGGCCACGGGTGCCGCTGGAGGAGTAGTCGTTGTGCGGGGCGAAGAAGCCGATCGTGTTGTAGCCCCAGTAGTTCGTCATCCCGCGGTCCGCGAGGTGGCTGTCGTGCACGAACTGGTGCACCGGCATGAGCTCGATCGCGGTGACGCCGAGCTTCTTGTAGTGCTCCAGCATGACCGGGTGTGCGAGCCCGGCGTAGGTGCCGCGGATCTCCTCCGGAATGTCCGGGTGGGTCATCGTCGTGCCCTTGACGTGGGCCTCGTAGACGACCGTCTCGTTGTAGGGGATGCGCGGCGGTCGGTCGTTGTCCCAGTCGAAGAACGGACTGATCACGACCGACTTGCTCATGTGCGGAGCGCTGTCCTGGTCGTCGAAGGAGTCTTCCTCGCCCCAGGTGTAGGAGAAGCAGGCCTGGTCCCAGTCGATGTCACCGTCCACCGCCTTGGCGTAGGGGTCCAGCAGCAGCTTCGCGGGGTTGCAGCGGTGCCCGTTCTCCGGGTCGTAGGGGCCGTGCACGCGGTAGCCGTAGCGCTGGCCCGGTCCGATGTTGGGCAGGAAGCAGTGCCACACGAAGGCGTCCCGCTCGCGCAGCTCGACGCACGTCTCCACGCCCTCGTCGTCGAACAGGCACAGCTCGACGCGTTCGGCCGCCTCGGAGAACAGCGCGAAGTTGGTGCCGGCGCCGTCGTAGGTGGCGCCGAGGGGATAGGGGTTGCCGGGCCAGGTGCGCACGGGGCGGAGCCTTTCGTCAGGGGATCGGGGGCGGAGCGCCTGGAGGGTGCGAGGCGCAGCACGTCGTACGGCGCGAGCACGTCGATGGGGGCGTCCTACCCCGGTGGCGCGGATCGGCACCCGGGGCGAGCAATCTCACTCGCCGGGGGGACCCGTCGCCGGCTCGACCGGGCCCGGCGGGCGGTGCTGGCAGCAGCACCCCGAGCCGCCCGGGCACAGCTCGTGCTCCTGAGCACGGCAGTCGGAGCAGATCACCGGTCCATCATCGCTGCTGGCCGGCGCCGGCGGGTCACCACCCTCGCCAGGACGCTCCCGCCACGGTCGAACGTCCGCGGGAGCGGAGACTGGCGCTGGGACGGTGCGGTGCGCAAGGATGCCCCTGCAGGGCAGGTCCGGGGGAGTGACGACGGGGTGCGCTCGACGGGGGCTGGGGTGCTCCCGTCGCACGTCGGTCGGCGCCGGGGGCTAGGGGGCTGGTCAGATGGTCGTGCCGAGCCGACGGGTGCTCGACGAGCTGGCGGCCGACGACCGCGAGCACCTCGGCGCCGTGTCGATCGAGCACGGTTTCCTGCCCCGGCACCATCCGGCCGGGCAGCTGCCCCCCAGCCACGCAGCCTGGGACGAGGCGGCGGCGGCCCTGCCGAGCCTGTGGCGGCAGATGCGCGCTCGCGAGGTCCTGCGCGACCTTCCCCTGCTGTCGGCCGATACCGCGGACCTGCCGGACGCCCACCTGTGGCGCGCCTCCGTGGTCCTGTCGGCGCTGGCCTACAGCTACGTCCGCTGCGACGTCGACGACCTGCACGCGCTCGCCCCGACGACCGTCCCGGACGTGATCGGGCGACCCTGGCAGCGCGTCGCAGAGCGACTGGGGCGACCCGCCCCGCACGTCGCCTACGACGACATCGTCACGCACAACTACCGCTTGATCGACCCCACGGAGGCTGATCCGATCCGGCTGGAGAACCTGCACCTGCTCGTGCCGCTGCTCGGCAACGACACCGAGCGTGCCTTCCTCGGGGTCAACACCGAGATCCAGGCGAAGCTGACGGGGGTGGTCGGCGCCGGCGTCCGGGCCCAGGAAGCAGTGGTCGCGGGGGACCGCGACGCGCTCGTAGCGGAGCTGCTCCTGATCCTGGAGTGCGTGCGGACGGCGACCGACGTTGCGTTCCCCAAGATCGATCCCAACCCGCACGCCGGCATCTCCTGCGACCCCGCCGTGTGGGCCAAGCTCACGGCGCCGACCGGCATCCCGATCGTGCCGGACGTGCCGGGTGTCAGCGGCGCCGGATCGACCGGTTTCCAGCTCGTGGACACTTTGCTCGGGCGGACCCGGTTCGACACGTCCCTCGGCGGCGAGGCCAAGAAGATCCGCGGCTTCTTCGCGCCCAACTGCCAGCGCTTCCTCGACGCCATCGAGCAGGTGTCGATCCGCCAGTACGTGCGGGACTCGACCGACACCGAGCTGAGGGGGCTGTTCCAGTCGGTGCTGGAGTCCTACACGGGCCACCGGGGCTACCTCGGCGTACACCGGCGCAAGGTCTACGGGTTCATCCAGGTGGCCTTCAAGGTGGGTCGCCCGGCCACCGCGAGCGGCATCTCCGGCACGTTCAAGGACCGCACCTGGCACGAGACCGACGAGCACCTGGAGGCGGCGCGCGAGGAGCGCTACGCCGAGTTCTTCCACGACGCGCAGCAGGCTCGCTTCGCCGGACGCGCCCCGGCAGCCGGGGACCGCGTCCAGCACGTCCGCTTCGACATCAGCAGCACGGGACTGGTGTACCGCCCCGGTGACCGGGTCGCCGTGCTGCCCGAGCACACCGACGCGCTGGTCGAACGCTGCGTCCGGGCCCTGCAGGCCCCCCGGGACTGTCAGGTGCCGCTCAGCCGCAGCTGGCGCGACGCGTGGCAGCAGCGCTCCGGCGGGCGTGCGCCGACCGTGCTGCCGCTGGTGGACTTCCTGCGCTGCGCCGAGCTTCGCCCGCTGGGCCGCCGGGTCGCCAAGGCGCTGCTCGAGCTGTCGCAGTCGCCGGCGCTCTTCGCGGTGGTCGAGAACCGCGAGGAGGACCAGCTCGAGCTGTTCGACGCGCTCGAGCTGGCGACGGCGTCCGGGTACGACGTGACGCGGCTGTGGCGAGCCCAGCTCTGGCGCGAAGAGGCGCTCGCGCGCATCGTGCCGCCGGCGGCCCCGCGGATGTACAGCGTGGCGGCCGTGCCGGACGCCGCACCGTTCGCCACCAACCTGGAGCTCACCGTCGGTTCGCTCCAGGTCCGCAGCACAGACCCCTCCGGAGCACCGGTGCTGCGCCGAGGCACGGCGTCGACCTTCCTCACCGAGGCGGCGCGCCCCGGTCAGTGCGTCAACGTCAAGATCGTCCGGCCGCTCCGGTTCACGCTGCCCGACCCCGCCCGGACGGTGGTGATGTTCGCGGGCGGCACCGGTATCGCCCCCTTCCGCGGTTTCGTCGACGCACGCCTGGCAGACCCGGCGGCTGGCCCGACGATCCTGTTCGCGGCAGCCCGCACCCGGGCCGACCTGCCCCACCACGACGAGCTGCTCGCGCTCTCCCGCAGGCCGGGCCTGAGCCTGCACACCGTGTTCTCGCAGGAAGACGTCGACGGCGTCCCGCGGCGACGGATCGGTGCGGCGATGACCGCCCCGGACACGGCGGCCACCCTGGCCGGCCTGCTCGCGGACACGTCTGGGCGGGGGGCCGTCTTCTACGTCTGCGGGCAGGCTGCGTTCGCCGCGAGCGTCCTGGCGGCGCTGGGCCAGGTGGCCGCCGGCGATCCCGAGCAGACGATCCGCCGGCTGGTCGGCGACGGCCGCCTCATGACCGACCTGTTCACCACCTTCGCCCCGCGGGCCGCGCCAGGGGTAGCCGGCGCGCGCACCTACGACGCCTCCGACCTCGTGCTGCACAACGACGCCGAGCACGGCTGGTGGACGGCGATCAACGGCACCGTCTACGACATGACGGAGTTCCGGCACCTGCACCCGGGCGGATTCCGGATCATCGACGACAACGCCGGCCTGGATGCGACCTCGGAGTACGAGACGGTCCTGCACCATGAGGACTCCGAGATCGAAGCCCTGCTGGCCATGTACAAGATCGGTTTCCTGCGGCGCCTTGACCTCGGACGCGACTGGGGAGTGGCTCTGCACGGCGGCCGGATGCACTATGTCCCGCTGCGCCAGGCGTTCACGATCTGGATCCGACACCTCTACGCGGTCGTCGAGCTGCAGAACAGTCTGCGCAACGACGCCGGCGCCTGCCGGGCGGCGCTCTGTGCCGGAGACGAGCCGGGGACGATCACGCCCCTGACGTTCACCCTGGTCGCAGACCTGCAGTCACGGATGCTCGCGCAGTACCTGCCCGAGGCCGGCGGTCGGGGCCTGGCAGAGCTGTGGGCGGTCGTGGCGGGACTGTGCGACCGCACCGCCGACGCAGCCGAGCTGCCCGGCGCGCTCGACCGGCTGCAGCAGGGACCGTCCGGACAGCGAGCGGTCGCCGCCACCAGAGCCCTGCGCCAGGCAGCCCGCGACCACAGCGGCGACCTGGCCGCGGCGGGCGAGCTCTTCGAAGGGCTCGAGCGGGCGAACGACGGGCTGCTGGGCGGCCTGAAGATGCTGCTGCGCGAGGGCTTGCTGGCCTTCGAGCAGCACGAGGCCGACACCTTGGCGCAGGGCGGTCCGGCGCTCCTGGCCAGTCTGCGCGCCGTGCCCGGGGTCGTGAGCGCCTTCTACGAACAGGTGGCGACCGCCATCGAGAACCACGTCAACGTTCACGTGTGACCAGGAGGTCGGCATGGTGATGTCCCTGCTCCCCTACGCGGAGCGCGATCCGGACGCGACGGCGGTGTCGGACGAGGCCGGCAGCGACACCTGGAGACAGCTGAACGATCGCGCGAACCGGCTGATCGACGTGCTGCGCGGCGCGGGCATGCAGCGCGGCGACCGCATCGCGGTGCACAGCGGCAACCGGCGCGAGGCCTACGAGGTCGGTCAGGCCTGCCTGCACGCCGGCTTCTACGTCCTGCAGACGAACTGGAACTACCTCGCCGACGAGCTGGCCTTCGTGCTGGCCGACGCCGACGCCCGGGCGCTGATCGTCGACGAGCGCTACGTGACGCAGGCCGTCGACGCGCTCGAGGGGGGGCTGCCGCCAGGATCGCCCCCGCCGTCCCTGCGCCTGGTGCTCGGCGCGCAGGCTCCGCCGCCCGGGTTCGCCTCCTACGAACAGGCGCTCGCCGCGGCGCTACCGGACGAGCCCGTGGACCAGGTCGCCGGCGCCGCCATGTTCTACACCTCCGGCACCACGGGACGGCCGAAGGGAGTCTTCCCAGCCGGGCTGCAACCGGGTGTGCCCGTCGAGGAGCTGCAGGGACTCGGTCAGATGGTGCGCCAGGGCTTGAGCATCCCGCCCGACGGTCGGACCCTGCTGGTCGGGCCGGTCTATCACTCTGGCCAGTGGGCCATGACCACCTATCCGCTGCTGTGCGGCGTCCCGGTCGTCTTGCGCCGGTTGCCCGACCCCGACGTCATCCTGCGCACGATCGACACCGAGCGGGTCACCAACGCGGTCCTCAACCCGGTCGACTTCGTCCGGATCCTGAAGCTGGACACCGCGGTCCGGTCCGCCTTCGACGGGTCGAGCCTGGTGCAGCTGGTGCACGGCGGCGCGCCCTGCGCGCCCGACGTGAAGCGGGCGATGATCGACTGGCTGGGACCGCGGATCACGGAGTACTACGGCGCGTCCGAGATCGGCCTGATGGCCATGTCGACGTCGGCCGAGTGGCTCGCCAAGCCGGGTTCGGTGGGTCGCGCCCTGCCGTTCCTGGACTGCCAGATCCTCTCTGAGGAAGGTGAACCCGTGCCGGCGGGCAGCGAGGGCCTGATCTACGTCCGGCACCGCAGCGGCGCGGACTTCTCCTATCACAAGCAGCCCGAGAAGACCGCGGAGTGCCATCGGGGGCTGGGCCAGTTCACCCTGGGCGACATCGGCTACTTCGACGACGCGGGGTACCTGTTCCTGTCCGACCGCAGGAGCGAGGTCATCAACTCCGGCGGCGTCAAGCTCTACCCGGCCGAGATCGAAGGCGTCCTCGCCGCCCACCCCGACGTCGACGACGTAGCCGTCTTCGGCGTCCCGAACGCCGACCTCGGCGAGGAGATCAAGGCTGCGGTCAAGCTCAGCAGCGGGGTCGAGCAGTCGGACAGCACCGCGCGGGCGCTGCTGGAGTACGCCGCCGCCCGGCTGGCCGCCTACAAGGTTCCTGCCTCGATCGACTTCTTCGACGAGCTGCCTCGCACGGATGCCGGCAAGCTGGCGAAGGCGCCGCTGCGGGCGACCTACTGGGAGGGCTCGGGTCGCCGCATCTAGCCCTCAGCGCACCTCGTAGATCTCGTAGTCGATGACGTCGCCCGTGACGATGCCCTTGCCGATCGCCTGGACCGTGTTCAGCCAGGTGTAGCGCGGGTCGGCGGTCTCGAACAGAGGTGCGCTGTAGAGCGGGAGCGCGCCGTGACCCTGGGAGTGGTCGCTGCGCCCGCGGTAGCAGACGTGGATGAGGGCGCCGTCGTGCGTCTGCAGGACGAAGCGGACGTCGATCGCCCCGACCGACGCCTGCGAGAGCAGCAGGAAGTCGACGGCCGGCCCGAGGTTGCGGCCGGACAGCCGCTCGCCCTCGTAGACGATCTCGGGCATCTCGATCACGGTGCGCTCGCCGACAGGGGTGCGTCCGAGCTCGGTCGGAGGCAGCTTCAAGGTGATGCGGGCGGTGCAGAGCGGGATCAGCTCGATCGACATGGTCAGTGCCCTTCTCGGGTGGCGGGACGTCCGGCCCCGGACGGGTCGAACCACCAGCACGTGCTCGTGACCGGACCGGTGCGCGCGTCGCCCAGCGACATCCACGACTCGACGGTGGCGCGCTCGGCGGCGGTCAGGCTCTGCGCCCAGCCCTCGAGCTTCAGGGCGATGTCACGCGTGGTCGCCTCGTCCGGCATGGCGGGATCCTTTCGTCGGGACAGCGTTCAGAGAAAGGCGCGGTAGGTGTGTGCCCGCCGCGCCGGACGGTTCAGCTCGGGCAGGCCCACGACCCCGAGCGGCCCCTCGCAGGTGAACGCCTCGCCGCGGTCGGCGCCGATCATGGCGCCGAAGGTCACGGCTCGTGCGTCCAGCAGCCCGAGGAAGTCCGGCCCTCCGATCGCCGTGGTCCGGGCGTCGACCGGCTGTCCGAACTGGCTCCGATAGGCCGCTATGGCCGCCTCGCGCGCCCGCCAGGACGTGGACACGTCGACCACGAAGACGGGGGTGAACACGTGGTGGAGCATGTAGTGGTAGATCCGTTCGGGGCGGTGCGGTTCGCCGGCCGCGGCCTTGCGCACGCCGGCGACGAAGCCGGCGTCGCGGACGAGCCGACCGGCGGCGGCATGGTCGGGATGGCGGTCGGTGAGGTGGAAGGGCGCCAGCACGATCCGGGGCCGCAGCCTTCGTAGGACCGCGACCAGCTCGCCCCGGTGCGCCTGGTCGGAGCCGACGGCGCCGTCCGGCAGCCCGAGGGTGATCCGCTCCTGTACCCCCAGCGCGTCGGCGGCCTCCGCGGCCTCGGTGGCCCGCAGCTGCGGCGTGCCGGCGGTCGACAGCTCTCCCGCCGTCAGGTCCAGGATCGCCACGCGGGCGCCCGCGGCGACGCACAGCGCCAGCGTGCCGCCGCAGCCCACCTCGACGTCGTCCGGGTGTGCGCCGACGGCCAGCACGTCCACGTTCATCGGGTCAGGTAGTCCACGAGCAGGGAATGCTCGCCGGACTGCTCGGTCCCGGCCGTCAGGCTCGGGGGGACCAGACCCGGGATCGGTCGGTCGCTGAACACGCGCCGGGCCACCTCGTTGAGCACCAGGCCGTAGAGAGCCGTGCTGCGGCCGACGACCCAGCCGCTGGCCAGATGGTTGTGGTGCAGGGGCAACGACACGTCCGGGCTCCACCTGCCGGTGGCCGCGACCTCGTCCAGGGACAGCCGGCTGCTCCCGAGCGCAAAGGTGTGCGCGACGTCGCAGCTGCAGGGGGCCGTGGCCAGGTGCTGGTCACCGTCCCGGACGTGCGTGAGGCGCAGCCGTCGTCCGGTCGTGGGGCAGGAGTAGTGCAGCGGCAGGTGGTCGGGCGGGAGCGGCTTCACCTGCGGGTCGATGTCGTGCGCGACCAGGTCGGCGACGGCCTCGTTGAAGACGGCGATCACGTCATCGAGCGCGTTGAGGTACCCGTCGATGGACGCGGTGAGCAGGCCCTCGGCGATCATCGTGGACAGGAAGGTGGAGCGGACCTGCAGGCCGAGCCCCTCGCGCAGCAGGAAGCCGGCGAGCTGCGCGTTGAAGGCGCCGAGACTGCGGGAGGCGCCCCCGTCGATCGCGGCAGCCAGTCGGTCCAGCCGCTCCTTGGCCGCGCTGCGCTCGGCCTTGGGCCGGTCCTGGTTGCGTCCGGCGGCCCAGCGTTCGAGGTGGGCGAGGGCTCCGGTCACCGCGGACGGGGAGACGTCGATGAAGCGCGGTTCGGCGGCGCCCTCCGAGCGGGCCGCCAGCGGGATGCCGACCGTCTTGGACCCGGACGGCAGCACGATGCGCAGCCCGTACTTCTCGGAGTCGGCCCGGTCGGCGTCGTGCCACAGCACGGCGGTGGCCACGAGGTCACGGCCGGCGAGATCGGCGACGACCTCGAACTTCGTCAGCGTCGTCGGGTGGTAGTCGGTGCACACCTGCTGCCCGATGTGCACCAGCCGGGTCGCCGGGTCCAGGCCGAGCAGCGTGTTCAGGTCGGGCGACTCGGGTGCCTGCAGCTGCTCGAGGAACGTCTCGACGTCGCAGTGCATCCCGCGCGAAGCGAGATACGCCCGTCCGGCGGGGTCGGGGAGCAGATCGAGCAGCGTTCGCATGCCGATCAGCCCGGCACGAGGATCGGGACGGGGGTCTGTGCCGGCACCGTCGTCAGCAGATCTCGGTACAGCTGCTCGTAGCGCGGGATGACAGCGGCTGCCGAGAAGTCGAGCGCCCGGGTACGGGCTCGTGCCCCGCAGGCGCCGCCGCAGCCCGGGCTGCGAGATCAGGGTGGTCAGGCAGCGGACCGCCTGCTCCTCGTCGCCGGGGTCGAACAGCAGGCCGGACCGCCCGTGCGTGATCAGCTCGGGCACGCCCCCGACCCTCGGCGCCACCACGGGCACCCCGGCCGACATCGCCTCCAGCCCGACCAGGCTGAAGCTCTCGGTCTGGCTGGTCACCAGCAGCACGTCGACGTCGGGAAGCAGGCGGTCGAGGTCCAGCCGGACGCCGAGCTTACGGACGCGCCCCTGCGCCGTGCGTTCGGCCAGCACCTCGTCGACCGCAGGCATCCGCTCGCCGTCGCCGACGAGCCACAGCTCGGCGTCGACCTGACCCAGCGTGGTGTGCAGGATCCGTGCCATCGACTCCGGCTGCTTGATCTCGCGGAAGTTCGACACGTAGGCGATCCGCGGTCGCCCTGCGTGCGCCTTCCCGGGCGCGAACACGTCGTTGTCGATGAAGTTCGGGATGACCTGCGGGGGACAGGCGAGCCCGAACAGGTCCGCCGCCAGGCGGGCGTGGCTGCGCGAGACCGTGGTGACGGCATCGAGGTCGCGGAGGCCGTCGGCGATGGTGCGTCGGGCCCCGGGCTGATACCCGTAGACGCTGACGTCGGTGCCGTGCAGGGTCAGGACGATGCGGGGGCACGCGGCTCCCAGGCGGGCCTGCACCGCGCGGGCGATCCGCACGAAGGGGATCGCGTAGTGGAAGTGCAGGAGCTCGAGGCGCTCTCGCGCGATGACCTCGCACAGCAGGTCGGTGAACCCGCGCAGGTCGGCGTCCGACCAGTCGGTGTCCAGCGCTGTGGTCATGGTGCGCGCATGCAGCGGGTGCAGACGCACCCCCGGTGGCGGTTGGGCGTTGAACGGTGCGGAGCGCGCGAACAGGTGCAGGTCGTGCCCGCGGGCGGCGAGCTCGCGGGTGAGATCGACCGCCACCCGGGCGCTGCCCCCGACGCCGTAGTGGCAGATCACACCGGCGCGAGAGGGTCATCAGCGCTGATCCTTTGCAACGATCTTGGCAGCGAGCTGAGCGAGCAGCCGGCGGGCCAGGTCGGGATGCTCGCCGAGCCAAGCCTGGAAGGCGTCGTCGCGGACGATGAGCACGACGGCGTCGGTCGCGGCCCGCAGCGTGGCGGACCGCGGGATGTCGGCCAGCAGGGTCAGCTCGCCCAGGGACTCGCCCGCCCGGGCGGTGTGCAGCAGCCGGTCGGGGACCCCGTCGGACTGCTTGAGCACCTCGACCTGGCCGTCGACCAGGACGAACATCTCGCGCCCCTGCTCGCCCTGCACCGCCAGGTGGGTGCCGGCGTCGACCCAGCGCTCGGAGACGATCCGCGCCGCCTGGTAGCGCTGGGCCTCGGTCATGTAGCCGAACAGCTCGACGTGCGCGAGCAGCTCCGCCCGCTGTCGCACCCGCACCTCGGCCAGCCCGAGCAGGTTCGCGAACAGCCGGATGGCACCGGGGACGCCGGCCGGGATCTGTCGGAACAGCGAGTAGGCCGCATACACGTAGGTGCCCCGGCCGACGGACGCGGCGAGCAACCCCCCCTCGCGCGCCGTCTCACCGACGTCGTGGCACGAGAGCAGCGGAACGTAGCGACGGTCCCAGTCGCCGAGGAAGTAGAGCCCGCGATCGTGCACCCAGCCGTCGAAGTCTTCGGCGGTGAGCCGGTTGGGGAAGCTCATCAGCGAGTGCGTGGGGTCCAGGATCTGCACGCTCGCCTGGGCGTCGGTGACGCGGTCGTGCGGCTGGTGGAAGGACGCGGGCCAGGGCAGCAGCGCGGCGTCGTCGTAGCCGTAGGTCTGGTACTGCACGACCAGGGTGCCGCCGTCCCTGGCGTACCCGAGCAGGCGGTGAGCATTCTCGCGCAGCGACGGCCGCACGTTGTAGGCGTTCGGTCCTACCACGATGGCGGCGAAGGGGGAGAGGTCCGCATAGGCGAGCTGGGCATCGGTGAGCTCGACCGTGTTCAGGCCGAAGTGCGACAGCGAGGACAGGATCTGCTCGTCCGCGCCGCGGACATAGGCGTAGGCCAGGGTCGTGACGAAGTCCGCCTGCACGAGGTGCACGGCGACCCGGGCGTCCCGCACCAGGAACGCCTCGGACACGCAGTTGTGCTCGTCCGCCACCGACGAGGCGCCCGGCGCACCGAGGCGCACCGGGTTGAGCTCGACCCCGCACGGTCGCCCGCCGCTGTCGAGGTCGTACTGCAGCTCATAGGCGGCCGGTTCGGCGTCGGCCGGGACGACGACGCGGAACTGCAGCGTGCGGGTGTCGCCACCGGCGGCCAGGCGCAGCTCGACGCGTGGCGGCTCGACGCGCCACCCGGCCGGGGCCACCAGCGCGAGCGTCGCGGCGGCGCCGCCGGACTCCAGGCACCGCACGGTGACGTCGAGCTCCAGGCTCTGCTCGGCCCCGCTCGCCGGCAGGATCTCCTGCCGCTGACGAGGGACGACGGCGAGCGGGGGCAGCACCGACAGGACCAGCTCGCGCGAGCCGCCTACGAACCCCTCGCGGCAGACCGCGCTGGCCTGCACGCGGACCCGATGGCCGTCGAGGTCCAGCGTGACCACGGCGAGGACCAGCGGCTGGTCCAGCGCTCGCCCCAGCGACGCGTCGGAGTCCGGCCAGCGATAGGCGTACGGTCCGCGCTCGGTGCGCAGCCAGTAGGGCGTCGTCGGGGGTTGCAGCGCCGGGACCACGAGCCGGAAGTCCTGGCGGTACGGCCTTTCTGGTGAGAGCGCAGCCGGGGCGACGATGACCTGCGCAGGTTCTCGGTCTGCCCTCCACCCGCACGGCGCCTGCAGGTCGACGCCGAGGACGCTCACCTGCTGGTTGTCGCCGCTCCAGACGCGCACGCTCACCACGACCGACTGCCCCGGAGTGATGCGCGCGGTGTCGGTGAGGCACTCCACGCGCAGGTACCGGCAGGCGACGACCGCCGACTCCACCTCGGTGACGCGACGGTCGAGATAGCGCTGCAGCGCACCCCCGGCAGGAGCGGCCTCAGCCTGGGCCCGCAGCAGGGTCATCGCCGCCAGCAGCGACGGCACGCACAGGCCCGGCCGGTCGGCCCGGAAGCGGTCGAGGGCCACGTCGAGGTGCCGGGTCACCTGCTCCAGCCCGGCTCGCAGGCTCGCCGCGTCCGCGTCCGCGTCCGCGTCGCCAGGTCCAGGTCCAGGTCCGGGCGAGTCGGCCAGGCCGACGAGCGAGGCGTCCAGCCCGTCGAACAGGTCGGACTCGCGACCGGGCACGTCGTGCCAGGAGTGCTCGAGCCGGTAGTAGAAGAAGTACGAGCCGGGCTCGGGGACGAACCCCATGCCCTGGGTCCGGTGCCGGTTGATCGCGAGGTGGGCCTGCTCCTGGTACGTCAGCCCCACCACCGGGTCGACCGCGCCGGTGTCGATGCGCAGGTAGCCCGCCCGCTCGTAGTCCTCGACGAGGACGCCGAAAGCTCCTTCTTCGCCGGGCTGCCAGTCGCCGGCGACCGACCGGTAGAGCTTCTGCGGCTGCCAGGCGGGCAGCCCGAGCTCGGTCAGCTGGTCGGGGTCGCCGGCCGCGTCGTAGGCCGCACGCGCGGCGAGCCCCACCGCCTGGTGATGGCCGTGCCCGTCAGACGCACCCCCGGACCACCGGCTCACGACGACGAGCGGCTGCACGAGCCGGATGGCTCGGACCATCTCGCGCACGACCGCCTCTGGTCCCCAGCGGCGCAGGCTGTCCTCGCCGCTCTTGGAGAACCCGAAGTCGTAGAACGGCCCGTAGAGCACCTCGCCACCGTCCAACGAGCGCGCTTCCAGGCTCTCCCAGCTGCGGACGACGCCGAGCGCCTCGGCGCGTTCACCACCCCGGCGGTTCTGACCGCCTTCGCCGCGGGTCGCCGACCAGTAGACGGTCCGTGCCGCGTGCCGCCGCGACAGGTAGGCGATCAGCCCGCCCTCCTCGTCGTCGGGATGGGCGCCCAGGTGCAGCACGGCACTGGCCCTGCCCAGGCCCCGGATCCGGTCGATGAGCCGTCCCTGGCGTTCGGCCGTGATGCCCTGCGCCTCCGCGACCGCGCCGGTCCTGCCGGTGGGTCGAAGGGGAGGCGACGCGGTCATGACCGACCGTCGCGGCGCGGGCTCACGTCCGTGCGGCCGCCTGCGCGCGGCTGGGGCGTTCGACCAGCAGCCCCCAGCAGATGTCGGCGCGCGACACGCTGCCGACGAAGCGTTCGCCGTCGACGACGGCCAACCGACGGATCCCCTTGGTGATCATGACCGTCGCTGCCTTCAGCAGGTCGTCGTCGGGGGCGACGGTGATGGAGCCCTGGATCACCAGCCGGCGGATCGGCTCGTCGGCGTAGTCGGCGCCGGAGTCGAGCAGGATCTGGCAGGCGCGTTCCAGCGAGGCGCCGGACTCCATCAGGCCGCCGAAGTCCGGCATGATCGCGTTCAGCAGATCGCCCTCGGGCAGCACGCCGACGAAGCGGTCGTCGTCGTCGATGACGATCAGGTCGCTGGCCTGGGTGAGCACCAGGATCTCGGCGGCGAGCTTCATCGGCCGGTCCAGGTGGATCCGGGCCGACTTGGCATTCATGACATCTCGGATGAGCATCCCGAACACGCCCCCCCTGGACTCGGGCACCGCATACTAGCCACGCTCAGGCCGGGTGCGGGGGTCCTCCTGCCTGTGCAATTCGGCCCAGGACGGGATGGATGGTCTCGCGCCCCGTGCGTCCTTTGGTGTCGACGTCCTCCGGGTCGCCCCAGCGGTAGCTGTGCAGCACCCCGGCCTTGATGCGGCTGGTGACCATCACGCGCGCTCGCCCGTCGCGTCCGGCGATGCCAGAGAGGCGGAACGCCAGGTTCGTGGCGTCGCCGATGACCGCGTCCGAGCGGGTCATCGACGTCACGGCGACGTCGCCGGCCACCACGCTCCAGCCCATCTGGACGGGGCGACCGTCCGGTCCGCGCAGAGCCAGCTCGTGGCTGAACTGCTCCAGCCGTCGATCGGCGGCCAGGGCGAAGTCGATCGCGAGCTCGCTGGCGTCCGGGAGGCCGTCCGGGTCCCAGACCGCGTAGAGGGCGTCGCCGGCGTAGTGGTTGAGCGTGCCGCGGTGTGCGGTGAGGACCGCGCCGAGCTCGCCCCAGAGCCGTTGCAGGCTGAGGGCGATGGTGTTGTTGTCCGTGACCTGCGAGATCGTCGAATAGTTCACGATGTCACCCACGACCAGGACCATGGTCGTCAGGCGGATCGGCATCATCGTCAGGTGGACGTTGGCCGTGGCCAGGTTCGCGAACCGGCTCGACCGGAACTCGAAGACCTTCGACGCCACGGCGATCCGGTCGCCGGGCTTGAGGGGCGTGAGCACGGCGCGGGAGATCCGGACACCGTTCAGGCGCGTGCCGTTGGTGCTCTCGTCCACGACGTAGGCACGGTCCCCGTCGACGTCGAGCCGGACCTCGCAGTGGCTGCGGGAGACGTCGCTCTCGTCGATGAGGATGCGTCGCGAGGTATCGATGCCGGCGCACTCCCGACCCAGGAACATCCGGTCCAGCACCGGGTACAGCACCTCGTCGCCGCCCGGATCCAGCACCAGGTGGCCCAGCGGAGTCCCATCGGGAGCCGACGGCATGATCGGAGCGTATCGGACCCGATCGATGCTCGGCGGGGGTCAGCGGCGGTGGTCGCTCGTCCCGATGCCGCGCTCGACGAGAGCGGAGCCGATGTCCGCGTAGACCGCGTCGGGGGTCTGGTTGCCATCGATGGTCAGCAGCAGTCCGCGACCGTCGTAGTAGTCGAGCAGAGGCAGTGTGTGCTCGCGGAACACCTCCAGGCGGCGGCGGACGACCTCGACCGTGTCGTCGACGCGTCCCTGCTGCCGGGCCCGGTCGAGGATGCGCTGCACCAGCGCGTCCTCGTCCACCTCGAGGTTGACGACGCCCTCGAGCGGCAGGTCGCGGTCCAGGCCGATCAGCTGGTGGGCCTGCTGCGCCTGGGCCAGCGTGCGCGGGAACCCGTCGCCGATGTAGCCGCCGGTCTCCAGGGCAGCCCGGTCGATGACCGGCACCATCAGCGCGAACAGCACCTCGTCCGGGACGAGCTCGCCACGGGCCGTGTACTGCTGCAGGCTCTGGCCGAGCGACGTCCCGGCTGCGATCTCGGCACGCAGCAGGTCGCCGGACGAGACGTGCAGGACGCCGTGCTCCTCGGCCAGCCGCAGACCGTGGGTGCCCTTGCCCGCCCCGGGCGGACCCAGCATCAACAGGCGCACAGCGTCCTCCTCCGGTCGTGACGGGCGCACTCGAGTATTGCCCCCGATTCCGATACTGTCCGCACAGGCCTACCGGGGGGAGGCGGACCTGATGTCGCTCATCCGCATCGACCGGGTCGAGATCCCGGGCTTCTTCGTCCTGTACGGCCAGCACGTCGACGTGATCAACAACGTCTGGGTCGTGGGCGACGACGAGGAGGTGTTCGTCGTCGACGCCTCGCACGACACCGCGCCCATCCTGGCCGCGATCGCCGGGCGTCGAGTGACCTCGATCGCCATCACGCACGGCCATCCGGACCACCTGAACGTCGCCGACACGCTCGCGGACGCCACCGGCGCGCCGGTGCTGCTGCACCCCGACGACCGGTTCTTCTGGGACGAGTTCCAGCCCGGCCGGGAGCCGGACGGCGAGCTGCACGACGGCGGCACCGTCGCCGCCGGGGGAGAGGCCTTCACGGTGATCCATACGCCGGGTCATTCCCCGGGCAGCGTCTGCTTCGCCAAGGACGACCTGCTGTTCTCCGGCGACACCCTGTTTCGCGGCGGACCCGGCGCCACCGACCGTCCCCGGGGTGATTTCCCGACCATCATCAGCTCGATCCGGGATCGGCTGCTGGTGCTGCCCGCGCAGACCGTGGTGCATCCGGGGCACGGTCCGAGCACCCGCATCGATGCCGAGATCCCGCTCTACCGCCAGTTCGCGGCTGCTCCCTCGAGCGGTTGACCGTTGCGCCGCGTGCGTCGGCCGGCGCAGCAGGGCCTGTACCGGGGCGTGCCAGCACGCGGACTCGTCTTCCCCGCCGGCCGCGCACCTCGACGCGCGGAATCAGACGACCTGATGCTCATGCGAACCGCGACGGCGACCGAAGCCGGCGGGTCCTTCGCCGGCGGCCAGGGAGCCGGGGAGCGCCCCGGAACGCGAGTTGGCGCCAGGTCCAAGAGCGCGTCGTCGAGCTGGTCGGCGTAGCCGCCGACTTTCCCGAGCATGGCGATGCGCGGAGCGCCGGACGTCATGATCCCGGCTCGAGGCCCGGGCCGCGCACGCGCCCCCACGGACGGCGGTGACTCTGCGAAGTCTGTGGCTACCACTTTGGCTACCAGTAGTGACTTTGCGGTCTTGGCGGAGGTCCTGCACCCCGTCTGACCTGCGGATTGTGTGGGCGATACAGGACTTGAACCTGTGACCTCTTCCGTGTCAGGGAAGCGCGCTACCAGACTGCGCCAATCGCCCGTGCTGTGATGCCGTGCTGTTGTGCCTCGCAACGAGGCCGGGGCGGGAATCGAACCCGCGTACAGGGCTTTGCAGGCCCTTGCCTAAGCCACTCGGCCACCCGGCCACAGCCACCCTCGCCGCAGGGCAAGGCCGGTGTGACGCGCACGCCCGAGGGCGTCTTTCCGAGCGGACGACGGGATTCGAACCCGCGACCCTCACCTTGGCAAGGTGATGCTCTACCACTGAGCCACGTCCGCAGTGCGCCGACCGATCGGGCCGAGCGACGAGGTGGAACCTTAGCAGAGGCTCAGGCCCCGGGCTCGGCCCAGAGCAGCAGCGCGAGCTCGGCGTCGACGTCGACCATCGAGCTCTCCGCACCGGTCGGGACGCTCTCGTACGTGCGGGCCAGGAACTCGACCAGGTCGGCGACCGGCATCTCGAACAGGGCTCGGCCGGACGGGCTGCTGAGCGACAGGCAGACCACGTTCTGGCCTTCCGGCGTCGAGGGCCACACCTGGACGTCGCCCTCGCCGGCCGGTCCGGTCACGCCGTCGCTGAGCAGCGACCGGGCGAAGGTCCACTGGACCACCTCGCTGCCGCCGCCGGTGCCCGTGTGGAAGGAGACCTCCACGGCGTACGGGTCGTTCTCGTCGTACCGCAGCCCTGCCCGGACGGTCACCGGAGCGGTGGCAGGCAGCAGCAGGCGGAGCGAGAACTCGGCGCAGACCGAGGACGGGCGCGTGGTCACGGTCGAGCCTCCTAGAGGGGTGAGGCCGGGCAGCTGCCCGAGCAGGGACCGCACGACTGGTGCAGTGATCCCCTTGTGTAGCGCCCCCCAATCGTCGTGTGGGCCGCCCGGCTCCAGTTTCACCCGGATGCTCCTGGCGCGGTACCTTCGGACAGCCCGGAGCGGGGCGGAGCAATCCAAACCGCGAGGACGCACGAACACCTGCTCGTGAGGACTGCCATGACGTTGCCGCGGAGCCGGGCCACCGGCCCCGACTCGCCGCGGCCTGCCCTGAGCGTCGCCGTCGACGGCTACGAGGGCCTGGACGACCGCGCGCTCGTGGCTCGGGTCACCGAAGGCGACGGCCGAGCCCTGGAGGCGCTGTACCGGCGCTACGGCCGCGCCTGCTACAGCCTGGCCCGGCGCATCCTCACCGACGAGAACCTCGCCCAGGACGCTGTGCAAAAAGTCTTCCTCACCGTCTGGCGTGACGCCGCGCGCTTCGACAGCTCACGCGGCGGCTTCTCGTCCTGGTTGCTGTCGATGACGCACCACAAGGCCGTCGACAGCGTCCGGCGCGAGGAGAACCTGCGCAAGCGGCGCACCACGGCCGACGCGCTGGAGACGAAGGAGACCGACGCTCCGCGCGTCGAAGACGCGGTCTGGTCGTTGCTGCGCCGCGAGCGGGTCCGCACGGTGCTGGCCACCCTGCCCGACGCGCAGCGCGAGGCCCTCACCCTCGCCTACTTCGGCGGGTACACCCAGCGCGAGATCTCCGGCCTCACCGCCACCCCGCTCGGCACCGTCAAGACGCGCATGCTCGCCGGCATGCGACGGATGCGCGAGTCGCTGGACGGCATGTCCAACGCCGACGTCGACCTGACCTCTGCCCCCCGCACCGAGGGAGGTGCTTCCGCATGAACCGTCCCGACCCGCATGCTGCTTTCGACGAGCTCGCTGCCGGGCACGCACTGTTCGCTCTGGAGCCGGACGAAGAGCAGGTGTTCCTGCGTCACCTGGCCGGCTGTGCACGGTGTGAGGCGCAGCTGCGGGGCCACGAGGACGCGCTGGCCCACCTGGCCTATGCGGTCGACGACGTGGAGCCGCCGGCGTCGCTGCTCGACGGCATCCGGGCGGGCATCACCGCGTCGGACCGTCCCGGCCTCTGGCTCGACGACGACACCACCGGCCCGGACGACACGACCCCGGAGGCGCCGGCCTCGCTGGACGCCGCCCGCGCACGGCGTCGTCAGCGGGCCGTGGCCACCGTGGGGGTGGCTGCTGCTGCGGCGCTCGTGCTCGGACTGGGTGCCTGGAACGTGAACCTGCGTGACGACCGGTCGGAGCAGCAGGCCTGGAACCAGCGGATCGCCGCCGCGGTCCACGACCTGGACAACATCGGCGCCCGGTCGTACCGCTGCGCGCCGAGGACGGCCGCGTCGTCGCCGTCGCGCTGCTCCACGGCCGAGACATGTCGCTGCTGGTCGACGGCCTCCCGCCGAACAGCCCCGACACCACCTACGTGCTGTGGGGACGCCTCGGGATCGAGGTGCGCGCCGTCGGCGTCTTCGACGCCACGGGCAAGGGCCTGGAGGTCCGCGACGACCTGACCCTGCCCGGCGACAGCTCGCAGCTGGGCGATCTGATGGTCACGCGCGAGCGCGGCCGCACGGCGCCGCTGCTGCCCGGTTCTCCCGTGCTGGCCTCGGGTCGGGTCTGACGGACCTTGCACCCGTGCGGCAAGATGTTCCGGTGAGCACCGAACCAGGGGCCGCGGCAGAGGCCGACACCGACGCCAGCACGTCCGCGGGGTCCTCCGTCGCTCGCGAACGACGTCGGCTGGACGCAGCGCGGGCCGCACGGGCCCGGGTGCGCAAGGCACCGGGCGGCTCGACAGCGCTGAAGGTCGGCGTCTTCCTGCTGGGCCTGGCCTTCATCCTGCTCGGACTGGCGTTGATCGTCGCACCGGGTCCGCTGACCATCCCGCCGATCCTGGTGGGGCTCTACATCTGGTCCACCGAGTTCGCCTGGGCCGACCGACTGCTGGACCGTGCCAAGGACAGCGCCCGCGACGCCTGGGAGACGGCCAAGCGCAAGCCGGTCAGCTCGGCCGTCGTCACCGGTGGGGGCCTGCTTGCCCTAGGGGTCGGCATCTACCTCGTCGGGCGCTTCGACCTCATCTCCCAGGCCACCCGGCTCGTGGGTCTGTAGGCGCCGGACAGGCCCGCTGGCACGGAACCGGTGCGGTATCGTCGCCGCCGCGGTGCGGCCCCTCGCGGGCCAGCCGGACGTATAGCTCAGTTGGTTAGAGCGCACGCTTCACACGCGTGAGGTCGCAGGTTCGAGTCCTGCTACGTCCACCCACGGTCGGGGCGGGAACACGACGGCGCGCGGTCGGTTGCAGGTGAGGAGTCCCTGAACCGACTGACGAGGAGAACCCCATGCCCACACGCACCGCCCGTACCGCCTGGAACGGCGGCCTGCAGGACGGCTCCGGCCAGGTCGAGCTGAGCAGCAGCAAGGTCGGCACGTTCGACGTGTCCTTCCCCAAGCGCGCTGCCCACGACGCTGCCGGCACCACGAGCCCTGAGGAGCTCATCGCCGCGGCGCACACCTCGTGCTTCGCGATGCAGCTGTCGGCCCTCATCGCCGAGGCCGGCGGCACCCCCCAGAGCCTGGAGGTCACCGCTGACGTCTCGCTCGGTGAGGACCCCGCCGGGGGCTTCCGGCTCACGGGCATCGCGCTGAAGGTCGTCGGCGAGGTCGAGGGTCTGGACGCCGCCGGCTTCGAGAAGGCGGCGCAGGACGCCAAGGCGACCTGCCCGGTGAGCAAGGCGCTGACCGGCGTCGACATCACGCTGGACGCCTCGCTGGCCTGACGGCCCCGCACCCCCACCACGGGCGGGCCGGTCACCGCGCAGGTGCCGGCCCGCCCGTCGCGTTCGCTGTTGCTCCCGCTACTAGGGTCGAGAGCACCTGTCCCCCCCTCGTCTGGAGTCCTGTCGTCATGTCCGCCGAGCCCGCTGCCGCCCCCGCTGTGACCGACCCCGTGGTCGTCACGGTGACCGCGGAGCAGGCGGGGACGACGGCCGGTGAGGTGCTCAAGGCCGCCGGGGTGAAGGACACCGCCGTCGCCCGTATCGCCGGAGAGCTGCGCGACCTCGCTCACGTCGTGTCGGCGGGCGACGTCGTGGAGCAGGTCCCCTACGGCAGCGCCGACGGCCGGTCGGTGCTGCGTCACAGCGCCGCCCACGTGCTCGCCCAGGCGGTGCAGGACCTGTTCCCCGGCACCCGGCTGGGGATCGGCCCGCCGGTCAAGGACGGCTTCTACTACGACTTCGACCCCGCGCGGCCCTTCACCCCCGAGGACGTCACGGCGATCGAGAAGCGGATGGAGCAGATCATCCGGCAGCGGCAGCGGTTCAGCCGCCGGGTCGTGTCGGAGCAGGCCGCCCGTGAAGAGCTCGCCGACGAGCCGTTCAAGCTCGAGCTCATCGGGCTCAAGGGAGGCGGGGCGGACGAGGACGACACCTCCGTGGAGGTCGGCGGCGCCGAGCTGACGATCTACGACAACCTCGCCGGCGAAGAGCTGCTCTGGAAGGACCTGTGCCGGGGTCCGCACCTGCCCACCACCCGCGACATCCCGGCGTTCACGCTGATGCGCACAGCGTCCGCGTACTGGCGGGGCAGCGAGCAGAACCCGCAGCTGCAGCGCATCTACGGCACCGCCTGGGAGAGCCGCGACGCGTTGAAGGCCCACCTCGCGATGCTGGCCGAGGCCGAGAAGCGCGACCACCGACGCCTGGGCGCGGAGCTCGACCTGTTCAGCTTTCCGGACGAGATCGGCTCAGGGCTGGCGGTCTTCCATCCCAAGGGCGGCATCGTCCGCCGGGTGATGGAGGACTACTCACGCCAGCGGCACGACGAGGCCGGCTATGCGTTCGTGAACAGTCCGCACATCACCAAGGAAGACCTCTTCCTGACCAGCGGGCACCTGCCGTACTACGCCGACACGATGTTCCCGCCCATGCAGTTCGAGGGCACCGACTACTACCTCAAGCCGATGAACTGCCCGATGCACGTGCTCATCTACAAGAGCCGGGGCCGCTCCTACCGCGAGCTGCCGCTGCGCCTGTTCGAGTTCGGCAGCGTGTACCGCTACGAGAAGTCCGGCGTCGTCCACGGGCTCACCCGGGTGCGCGGCCTCACGATGGACGACGCGCACATCTTCACCACGCTGGAGAGCATGGGACAGGAGATCAGCGGCGTCCTGGACTTCATCCTCGGCCTGCTCCGCGACTTCGGGCTCACCGACTTCTTCCTGGAGCTCAGCACCCGCGACGACTCCCCGAAGTTCATCGGCGACGACGACATGTGGGAGCGCTCCACCGCTGCGCTGCGCGAGGCCGCCGACCGCAGCGGGCTCGAGCTCGTGCCCGACCCGGGCGGCGCGGCGTTCTACGGTCCGAAGATCTCCGTGCAGGCCCGCGACGCGATCGGCCGCACCTGGCAGATGAGCACCATCCAGGTCGACCCGAACCTGCCGGAGCGCTTCGACCTGGAGTACCAGGCCGCCGACGGTTCGCGCCAGCGGCCAGTGATGCTGCACCGCGCCCTGTTCGGCTCGATCGAGCGCTTCTTCGGCGTCCTGCTGGAGCACTACGCCGGTGCTTTCCCGGCCTGGCTGTCTCCGGTGCAGGTCGTCGGCATCCCCGTGCACAGCGACTACGACGACTACCTGACCGCCGTGGGCGCGCGGCTGCGCGCGGCAGGCGTCCGTGTCGAGATCGACACCTCCGACGACCGGATGCAGAAGAAGATCCGCACCGCACAGAAGCAGAAGGTGCCGTTCATGCTCATCGCCGGCGAGGACGACGTCAGCAAGGACGCCGTCTCCTTCCGCTACCGCGACGGCACCCAGGACAACGGGGTGCCGGTCGAGCAGGCGGTCGCGCGCATCGTCGAGGCGATCGCGGAGCGCCGATGAGCGGTGCCGCCATGGACCCCGACCCGGTCGAGCACGCCGCGCAGGAAGGCGTCGGGATCGCCGACGCGTTCGCCCGGCTCTACACCCCGCACCGGATGGCGTACATCAAGGGCGAGGGCAAGCAGGGCTGTCCGTTCTGCGACATCCCCGAGCTGCCCGACGAGCAGGGGCTGGTGGTGGCTCGCGGCACGCTCGCGTACGCCGTCCTGAACCTGTACCCCTACAACGCCGGCCACCTCATGCTGGTGCCGTTCCGGCACGTCGCCAGCTACGACGAGCTGAGCACCGAGGAGGCCGTGGAGGTCGCCACCCTGACCCAGCGGGCGCTCAAGGCGCTCCGGCTGGCCACCGGCGCGCAGGGCTTCAACATCGGCATGAACCTCGGCGTGGTCGGCGGCGCCGGGATCGCCGAGCACCTGCACCAGCACCTGGTGCCACGCTGGGGCGGCGACACGAACTTCATGCCGGTCGTGGGCCACACCCGGGTGCTGCCGCAGCTGCTCTCGGACACCCGCCGGATCCTCGCGCAGGCGTGGGACGAGGTCTGAGCCGACGCGCGGGCCTCGCGCGCACCGTCGCGGTCGTGCTCGTGACGGTGCTGTTCCTCACGCCGCTGGCGCTGCTGCTGGCCGGGTCGCTGCGCCGCGTCGGGCTGCCGCCGCCGGCCGGCCTGGAGCTGCTGCCGGCCGAGCCGAGCCTGTCGTCCTACCGCGCACTGACCGGTGCGACGCCGCTGTGGCTCCTGCTGCGCAACAGCCTGCTCGTCGTCGCCGTGGCGGTGCCGGTGGCGACGGTGATCGCCTCGTGGGCCGGGTTCGCGCTGGCCCAGCTGCCCGGGCGCCCGCGGCGGCTGCTGGTCGCCGCCACGTTCGGCCTGCTGCTCGTGCCGCTGCCGATGCTGTGGGTGCCGCGCTTCGTGCTCTTTCTGCAGCTCGGGGTGCTGGACACGCTGCTGCCGCTGATGGCTCCGGCGCTGGCTGCCACGACCCCGTTCACCGTCCTGCTGGCCTACCGGGCGTTCCGGCGCATCCCGCCGGAACAGTTCGAGGCGGCCCGGCTGGAGGGCGCGTCGGCGCTGACCACCTGGCGGCGCGTCGGGCTGCCGCAGGTCGGCGCGAGCACCGCGGCGATCGCCGCCGTCGCGTTCGTCTTCCACTGGGGCAACTACCTCGACGCCCTGCTGTACACCCAGTCCGAACGCACCCGGACGCTGCCGCTGGGGCTCGGCGAGCTGGCCACGGCCGACGGCAGCGAGCAGTCGGTGCTGCTCGCCGGCGCGGTGGTGCTGGCCGTCCCGGCCGTGCTCGCGCTGCTGCTCGTGCAGCGGCCGCTGCTCTCGGGCCAGCGCACGCAGGGACCGACCTCGTCCGCGTCGTAGGTTGGGTCATGCGCTCCCGGTTGGCCGCCTCGGCCTCGCTCCTCGCCCTGCTCGCGGCCTGCGGCGGCGAGCCCGGACCCCGGGCCGGCGAGCAGACGTCCTCGGGACCACCCGCCGGCACGCTGAGCCTGCAGGCGGCGGGGGGCTCGGGTGAGCTCGACGCGCTGCGCGAGCTCGTCGCGGCCTACGAGGCGGCGCGGCCCGGGGTGACCGTCCAGTTCACCGGCATCCCGAGCCAGGGCGACCACATCGCCAAGCTCTCGACGGCCTTCGCCGCCGGCAGCCCGCCGGACGTCTTCCTGCTCAACTACCGCCGGCTCGGACCGTTCGTGGACCGGGGCGTGCTGGCCCCGGCCGACCTGGGACCGCTGTCCCCGGACGAGCTCTACGCGCCGTCGATCGACGCCTTCACCTACGACGGCGCGCTCGCCTGCGTGCCGCAGAACACCTCCTCCAGCGTCGCCTACCTGAACCTGGACCTGTTCGAGCAGGCCGGGGTCGCGCTGCCGGCCGCCGACTGGACCTGGGCGGACCTGGAGGCTGCCGCGAAGCAGCTGGCGGCGCGGGACGTCGCCGCTGTCGGCTTCGCGCCGGGCCTGCGCACCGTCGCCCCGTTCGTCTGGACGGCCGGCGGCGAGATCGTCGACGACACCGACGCACCCACCCGGGTCACCCTGGACAGCACGCCCGGACGACGGGCGCTGAGCTATCTCGCCGGGCTGCAGCAGTACGGCGTCGACGCCACCAGCCGGGCCGCCGTCGAGCCCGACGAGCAGTTCGCGGCCGGCGACCTGGCCGTCTTCGTCGACAGCCGCCGTTCGGTGCCGACCTTCCGCAGGGCCGAGGGACTGTCCTTCGACGTGCGGCCGCTGCCGCGGGCGGACGCCGACCGGCCGAGCGCGTCGCTGCTGGCCTCCGACGCCTACTGCGTCGCCAAGGTCTCCGACGTGCCGGCGCTCGCCGCGGACTTCACCGCCTACGCCGTCGGCCCGGAAGGGGGCGCGGTGCTGGCTCGCTCGGGCCGGACCGTGCCGGCGCTGACCAGCCTGGCGACCTCACCGGTCTTCCTGGCCCCGGACCTGCAGCCGGTCAGCAGCCAGGTCTTCCTCGACGTCATCCCGACGCTGCGGCGGTTGCCCAACGTCGGGCCGCAGGACAGCGCCGAAGAGGCGGCCGACGCGCTGCTGGAGCAGTACTTCGCCGGCCGCGCCGACCTCGACAGCACGGTCGAGAAGGTGCGGACGGCGACCGCGCAGGAGTACGGGCGGGCCAGCTGAGCGGGCTCGAGGTCCACGACCTCGGGCGGCGTCACCCGCAGGGCTGGGCGCTGCAGGGGATCGACCTGACGGTGCGCCCCGGTGAGGTGCTGGCGGTGCTGGGACCGTCCGGATCGGGCAAGTCGACGCTGCTGCGCCTGCTCTGCGGTCTCGACCCACCGACGACCGGACAGGTGCTGCTGGACGGTCAGGACCTGACGGCCGTGCCGCCCGAACGGCGTCCGGTCGCCATGGTGTTCCAGGACTACGCGCTGTTCCCGCACCTGAGCGTCGCCGACAACATCGCCTTCGGCCTCCGCGTGCGCAAGGTGCGACGGGACGAGCGGAACCGCCGGGTCGAGCAGGCGGCCGAGGTGGTGGGCCTCAGCGACCTGCTGGCGCGGCTGCCGGACCAGCTCTCCGGCGGCGAGCGGCAGCGCGTGGCCCTGGCCCGGGCGCTGGTGCGCGACCCGGCGGTGTTCTGTCTCGACGAGCCGCTGAGCTCCCTGGACCCGGTGCTCCGCGCCGACGCGCGGCGGGACCTGGCCCGCCTGCTCCGGGCCGACGGCCGCTGCGCCGTGCTGGTCACGCACGACCAGTCCGAAGCCATGACGCTCGGCGACCGCATCGCGGTGCTGCGCGCCGGCCGGCTCGAGCAGGTCGGCACGGTGCGCGAGGTGTACGACCGGCCCGCGACGCCGTTCGTCGCGTCGTTCGTCGGCACGCCGCCGATGAGCCTGCTGGCAGGACGCGACGGGGTCGCGGGACCGCTGCGGGCCGGCGGCGGCGTGCCGGGGGAGTGCGTGCTGGGGGTCCGCGCCGAACACGTGCGGCTGCACGCCGGCGCCGACGCCCTCGTGCAGGCCGTCGAGGACCACGGCCACGAGCAGCACCTCGTCCTGGACCTGGCCGGGTCGCGGCTGCTGGCCCGGCACACCGTCGGGGCCGCCCCTGCGGTCGGCACCCGGGTCGGCGTCTCGGTCGATCCGGCGCACGTGCGCTGCTGGGCCGCGTGAGACGGGTCGGCTACCGCGGCGGGCTGTGGTTGCTGCTCGCGCCGTTCCTGCTGGGCGCGACCGCCCTGGTGCTCGTGCCCGCGCTGGTGACGGCCGGGTTCGCCCTCACCAGCTACGACAGCCTGTCGGCGCCGGAGTTCGTCGGGCTGGACAACCTGCGCTCGCTGGCCGTGCTCGGCGAGGTCCGCCGCTCTTTCGTCTCGACGGCGGTGGTCGTGGCGGTGGCCGTGCCGCTGCGGGTGCTCGGGGGCCTGGGGCTCGCCCTGCTGCTGGCCCGCCGCGGCCGGGTCGCAGGGGTCGGTCGGGTGGCCGCCTACCTGCCGTCGGTCCTGCCCGACGCCGCGACGGCGCTGCTCGTGCTGTGGCTCGTCAACCCGCTCTACGGGCCCGTCGCGCCGGTGGTGCGGGCCTTCGGCGGCACGCCCGGTCCGGTGCTGCTCGACCCGACGGGGGCGCGGGCCGCGGTGGTCGTCGTGGCGGTCCTGGCGCTCGGCGAGGGGTTCCTGGTGCTGCTGGCCGCGCGGCGCGAGCTGCCGCCGGTGCTGGAGGACGTCGCCCGGCTCGAAGGCGCCCGCGGCGTCGGGCTCTTCCGGCGGGTCACCCTGCCGCAGCTGACCCCGGTGCTGGGCCTGCTGTTCGCCCGCGACCTGGTGGTGTGCCTGCAGGTGACCCTCGTGCCGATCCTGCTGCTGACCCGCGGGGGTCCGCTGGACGCCACCAAGACGCTGCCGGTGCTGGTCTACGAGCGCGGGTTCCGCGAGCTCGCGTTCGGCGAGGCGGCCGCGCTAGCGGTCGTGCTGTTCGGGCTCACCGCCGTGGTGGTGGCTCTGCAGCACCGGCTGCTCCGGCGGTGGAACCGGGCCGGGCCGCTGACGGGGCGCTGAACCGCTCGCGCTCGTGAGGGGCCGGCTGCAGGGGGATCACGACCGGTGCCGGCAGGGCCGCGGGACACAGCCGCCGGCGCTGCACCGCCGGGGCGGCCTGTCGCGACACCCGGCGGACCGTGGGGGCCGGGACGGACGCGGGTTGTGGCATGTCCTGCTTGTCGGACGTCCGGACGGCCGCCTTGAACGTCAGGCGACGGGCTCCCAGCCGCCCGGCCGCCGGGCCAGGTAGCCGGTGCCCCCGGTCAGCGCCGCCAGCGCGGCCGGGTAGTCGACCAGGGCGGACGCCGCGAGCGCGCCGTGCACGGTCACGGTCTCCTCGTCCGGGGCGGCGACCGGGGCCACCCGCGCACCCCGTCCGGTCAGGTCGCTCACCACCGTGCGCAGGTAGGCCGTCGGCACGGTCACGGCCACGTCGTCCCACCGCTCCTGCAGGACGCCCGCGTGGGTGCGTCGCGCGGGGACCACCGGTGCCGCGGTGACCGCCAGCCCGTGGAGCGTCCGCGCCGCATGCCGGGCGCCGAGGCTCCACAGCAGCAGCTGGCCGGTGTCGGCGTCGGGGGACAGGCGCAGGGTCGGGTCCTGCGACACCCGGGCCCGCAGCGCCTGGAGGTCTCCGTCGACCCCGACCGCGTGCCCGGGCTCGGGCAGCGGCCAGGGCGCGAGGACCAGTCCGTCCGCGAGGACCCGGCCGGTCTGCAGGTCCTCGTCGCGCTCCTGGACCGTGCCGGCCCCGGGCCCGGACCACACGCGCACCAGCGCCGGGTTGCCGCCGCGGAGCACCTCCAGCACCGCGGGACCGGCCGCGTCGGCCTCCAGCGGCGCCGCGGGGGAGCCGTCGGTGTGCGCGACGTCGGGGCAGGGGGACTCGCCCGGACCGGGGAGGGCGGTCACGAGCAGGTCCAGCAGCTCCGGGACGCCGACGCCGGACC
Source organism: uncultured Actinomycetes bacterium (assembly GCA_963784675.1). Taxonomy (GTDB): domain Bacteria; phylum Actinomycetota; class Actinomycetes; order Mycobacteriales; family SCTD01; genus SCTD01. Next base: position 988,855 of record CAWASE010000019.1, on the reverse strand, counting down.
GCGCGCCGACGACCACCGCCGGTGCGAAGCCTCCCCGCCGCACCGCGGCGTGCAGGGCCGCCTCCAGCCGGCCGGGGTCGGGCTCGCGGTCCTCCAGCCAGTCCTGCACGAGCGCGTCGTCCTCGCTGTCGGCCAGGATCGCCTCGACCAGGTCGCCCCGCACGCCGGCGACCAGGGTCCGGTGCTCGGGGTCGGCCGGCCGACGCCCGGCCGCTTCGACGACGGTCAGGTCCAGGAGCGTGAGCAGCCCGGCGACGACCCCGTCGTCGTCGTGCATCGGCAGGGCGAGCGGCAGCACGTCCTCGTCCAGCAGCCGCTGGCACAGCGCCACGGCCTCGTCGACGTCGGAGCCGGGCGCGTCGAGCTGGGTGAGGGCGACGATCCGCGGTCGTCCCAGCAGCTCGGTCTCGGCCCACACCATCGCGGTGAACGGGTCCAGCCCGCCGACGGTCGGGACGACGAACAGCACCGCGTCGGCGCCGCGCAGACCCGCTCGCAGCGCACCCTGCAGCTCAGGGTCCCCGGGGGTGTCCAGCAGCGTCAGCCGGGTTCCGCGGTGCTCGACCGCGGTCAGCGTCAGACCGGTCGTCGCCTCGTCGGCAGCAGGCGCACGCCCGGCCAGCGCCGACACCAGAGCGGTCTTGCCGGCGCCGCTCCGTCCGACCAGCACGACGTTGCGCGCGTCCATGCGTGAGCCACCCGTCCTCCCCGCCGGGACGTCCCGGACCTGCCCAGCCTGCCGCGTCGCTGCCCCAGCCCTCACCCCGGGGGCCACTAGCGTGTCGCTCCGGGGGCAGGTGGCCGTCGCCCGGATCGACCCGAGGCTCCTCCAGCGACCGGACGGAAGACGATGCTCAACCTGCGCGTGCGCCCAGCCCTGGCCCGGGTGGTCGACCCGGCGGCGAGCGGCCTGCTGCGGCTGGGCGTGCACCCGGACGTCGTCACCGCCACCGGGACGGTCGGCGTGGTGCTGGGGTCGCTGGTCTTCTTCCCCCGCGGCATGTTCTTCACCGGCACCGCCATCGTGTTCTTCAGCGTTCTCACCGACCTGCTCGACGGGGCCATGGCGCGCAGGCTCGGCACCACCAGCACGTTCGGCGCGTGGCTCGACAGCACGTGCGACCGGGTGGCCGACGCGGCCATCTTCGTGGGGATCGCGCTGTGGTTCACCGGCGACGGCGACAGCGACGTGCTCGCCGCCGTCGCCCTGTTCTGCCTGGTCGCCGGCAGCATCGTGTCCTACGCCAAGGCCCGCGCCGAGGGGCTGGGCCTGCGCTGCGACGTCGGGTTCGCCGAGCGCGCCGAGCGACTCATCATCGTCCTGCTCGGCACGCTGCTCGCCGGCCTCGGCGTGGACGTCGCCCTGCCGATCGCCCTCTGGGTGCTGGCGGTGGCCACCGCCGTCACGGTCGTCCAGCGCCTGCTCGAGGTCCGTCGGCAGGCGCTCGCCGCGTCGTGAGTGCCGTCGCGGCGCTGCCCGCCAGGATCGCCGGTCTGCTGGTCCGGGGCCGCCCCGACGCAGGCCGCCTCGCCGACCTCGGCTACGCCGGGGGCTGGCGGCTGGTCCGCGCGCTGCCCGAACCCGCGGCCCGTCGCGCCTTCCGGCTGGGCGCCGACCTCGCCTTCCGCCGCGGGGGGCCCGCGATCGACCGGCTGCGCAGCAACCTCACGCGGGTCGTCGGGGCGGAGGCGGGCGACGACCTCACCCGCGACGCCGTCCGGTCCTATGCCCGCTACTGGCGCGAGGCGTTCCGGCTGCCGACGATGGACCGCGCGCACGTCGTGGCGGGCACGACCACGACCGGCGAGGCCGCGTTCCGCGCGTCGGTGGCCGGTCCGACCGGGACCGTCCTCGCGCTGCCGCACACCGGGAACTGGGACATGGCCGGCGCGTGGTGCACCGCGACCGGCGTGCCGTTCACCACGGTGGCCGAGCGGCTCCGGCCCGAGTCGCTCTACGACCGCTTCGTCGCGTTCCGCGAGTCGCTGGGCATGGAGGTGCTCGCGCTCACCGGCGGTGAGCGGCCCCCGTCCGAGGTGCTGACCGAGCGGCTCCAGGCAGGGCGCACGCTGTGCCTGCTCGCCGACCGCGACCTGTCCGCCCGCGGCGTGCAGGTGTCCTTCTTCGGCGCCGTCACCCGGATGCCGGCCGGCCCCGCCACCCTCGCCCTGCGCACCGGCGCGGCCCTGATCCCCGTCACGCTGAACTTCGACGGCCCCGGCTGGCACATCCACTTCCACGACCCCGTGCCGCACACCGACGTCGCGACCATGACGCAGGCGATGGCGGATGCGTTCGGCGTCGGGATCGCGGCGCACCCCACCGACTGGCACATGCTGCAGCGGCTGTGGCTGGACGACCTCGCGGCCGACGACCCTCGCCGGCAGACCGCCCCGGACCCGGGCCTCGGATGAGGGTGGGCATCGCCTGCCCGTACACCTGGGACGTGCCCGGGGGCGTGCAGGCGCACGTGCGGGACCTGGCGGACAGCCTGCTCTCGCTCGGCCACGAGGTCTCGGTCCTGACCCCGGTGGACGATCCCGCCGAGGCCGACCTGCCCGACTACGTGGTGTCGGCCGGTCGGGCCGTGCCGGTGCCCTACAACGGCTCGGTGGCCCGGCTGGTCTTCGGCCCGGTGTCGCTGCGGCGCACCCGGCGGTGGTTGCGCGAGGGGCGCTTCGACGTCCTGCACGTCCACGAGCCGACCGTGCCCAGCGTGTCGATGCTGGCCTGCTTCGCCGCCAGCGGGCCCATCGTCGCGACCTTCCACACCGCGACCGCGCGCTCCCGGGCCCTGCAGGTGTTCGGTACCGCGCTGCAGCCGATGCTGGAGAAGGTCATCGGCCGCATCGCCGTCTCGCCGGCGGCCCGCCGCGTCGTGGTCGAGCACCTGGGCGGCGACGCCGTGCTGGTGCCCAACGGCGTCGACGTCCGCCGCTTCGCCGGAGCCCGACCGCTGCCGGACCGACCGTCGGGTCCCACGGTGGTCTTCCTGGGCCGCCTGGACGAGGACCGCAAGGGCCTGGCCGTGCTGCTGGAGGCCCTGCCCGAGCTGGTGCGGCTGGTCCCTGACGCCCGGCTGCTGGTCGCCGGTCCGGGTGACGGGCAGGCCGTCCTGGACGCCGTGCCCCGCTGGCTCCGCGACCGCGTCGAGCTGCTCGGCCTGGTCAGCGACGCCGACAAGCCGAGCGTGTTCGCCAGCGGCGACGTCTACTGCGCGCCCAACACCCACGGCGAGTCCTTCGGCATCGTGCTCGTCGAGGCGATGGCGACGGGGACCCCGGTGGTCGCCGCCGACCTGGAGGCCTTCCGCCGGGTGCTGCGCGACGGCGCGTGCGGCGTGCTGGTCCCCGTACGCGACGCCGGCGCGCTGGCGGCAGGGCTGGCTGCGCTGCTCAGCGACCCCGCGCGGCAGCAGCGGCTGGCCGCCGCCGGCCGCGAAGCCGTCCTGGCCTACGACTGGTCAACGGTCACCCGGCAGATCGTCGAGGTCTACGAGACCGTCGTCGGCGTGCAGCCTCCGAGCGTCGGCGTCGACGCCGAGCTGGAGACCCTGGCTGCCCTGCTCGAGGAGCCGGACGAGACGCAGGACGACGACGAGGACACCGGCAGCGTCCTGACGACCCTGCGGGGTTGGTTGGCCGACCGTCGCGCCGCCGCGGCCGAGCGCCGGTCGTGACCACGCTGCTGGTCGCGATCGTACTGCTGGTGCTGCTGACGTCCTACGTGACGTGGACCGCCAACCGGCTGGACCGGCTGCACGCGCGGGTCGACGGCGCCTGGGCGGCGCTGGACGCGCAGCTGCTGCGACGGGCCGCGGCGGCGCGGGTGCTGGCGGCGCGCCTGGGTGCGCCTGAGCTCGACACGGCCGCCCGGGCGGCCCTGGACGCCGACGAGAGCGGCCGCGAGACGTACGAGAACGCCCTGTCGCGGGCGCTGTCCGCAGCCCTGTCCGTAGCGCCGGCCCCCGGTGCGGAGGGGTCGCAGCCGGTCGAGCTCGACGAGCTGGCGACCGCCGCGACGCGCGTCGGGCTGGCCCGGTCCTTCCACAACGCCGCCGTGCGTGACACCCGCGCGGTGCGGCTGCGCAGGCTGCCGCGGGCGCTCCGCCTGGCCGGCCACCGCTCGCTGCCGCAGTACTTCGAGATCGACGACACGCGGCTGGCCGGCTGAGCGTCGGTGGCCGCTCGTGCCGCTCGGACACGTACCGTGGTGGCGGTGATCCGCACTGCCACGCCCCTGTCCCGCCCCGCTGTGCTGACCGCCGGTCTGCTGCTGTCCGGGCTGCTGGCAGCCTGCTCCGGCGGCAACGAGCCCGTCGCCCAGCAGCCGGCCCCGAGCCCCAGCCGGCCGCCGACGACGGTCGCCAGCCCGTCGAGCGACGCGACGACCCCGGCCGCCCCCGCGGCGCCGACGACGGACCCGCTGACCGGCCGGGCGTCGGTGCCGCTGGGCTCGGTCGTCGCCGTCAAGATCGACAACTCCCCGCTGGCGCGCCCCTACACCCGCGGGCTCCAGCACGCGTCGCTGATCTACCAGGAGCTGATGGAGGGCGGCGCCACCCGGTTCATGGCGATCTTCGCGCCGGCCACCGGCAACGAGGTCGGCCCGATCCGCAGCGTCCGGGAAGGGGACGTCGAGCTCGTCCAGCAGTTCGGCAAGATCCCCCTCGGCGCGTCCGGCGGCAACACCGGGGTGCTGGCGACTGTCGCGCAGGCGGCGAAGGAGGGCAAGCTGCTCGACGGCTCCTTCGACGTGCTGCCCGAGCCCTACCGCAAGGGGGAGCGGCGCAAGGACGCGTTCAACTTCTTCACCTCGCCGGAGAAGCTCGCACAGGCGCTGCCGTCCGGCTCGACGGTCAAGGACATCGGCCTGCGCTTCGGGCCGCTGCCGGCGGGGGCGGGCTTCCCGGCCACCGTGGCCACCGTGGCCTTCTCGCCGCAGTCGCACGTCAGGGTCGTCTACGACGCGGCCGGCGGGCGCTACGCCGTCTACCAGGACGGCACCCGGATGAAGGACTTCGCGCCGAGCAACGTCGTCGTGCAGCACGTCACGATCGAGCCCAGCAGGTACGTCGACGTGCTCGGCAACCCGACGCCGTACACCGACACCGTGGGTGAGGGCGCCGTCGCCCTGCTGCGCGACGGTCGCCGCGTGTCCGGGACCTGGCGTCGGCTGGTGCCCCGCACCGGCACCCGGCTGCTGGACGACAAGGGACGCGACCTGCCGATGAAGCCGGGCACGACGCTGGTGCTGCTGGTGCCCGCCGGCACGCCGCTCACGCTGGGCTGACCAGCCGGGGCAGGACTACTCTGGAGGTGTTCCAGCGCCACCGGCACGGGCCGCCGCACCGCGTCCGTGCACCTGAGGAAGAAGGCCGCTCCATGACCACCGCCCCGTCCACCGACCCTGCTCCGGGTACGGAACCCGTCCTGGGCACCGACCGCGTCAAGCGCGGCATGGCGGAGATGCTCAAGGGCGGCGTCATCATGGACGTCGTCGACGCCGACCAGGCGCGGATCGCCGAGGACGCCGGGGCCGTGGCCGTGATGGCCCTGGAGCGCGTGCCGGCCGACATCCGGCGCGACGGGGGCGTCGCCCGCATGAGCGACCCCGACATGATCGACGGCATCCAGGCCGCGGTGTCCATCCCGGTCATGGCCAAGGCCCGGATCGGCCACTTCGTCGAGGCCCAGGTCCTGCAGGCGATCGGCGTCGACTACATCGACGAGTCCGAGGTGCTGACCCCGGCCGACTACGCCCACCACATCGACAAGCGCACCTTCACCGTGCCCTTCGTGTGCGGCGCGACGAACCTGGGCGAGGCCCTGCGGCGCATCAGCGAGGGTGCGGCCATGATCCGCACCAAGGGCGAGGCCGGCACCGGCGACGTCAGTCAGGCCACGACCCACCTGCGGACCATCCTCGGCGAGATCAAGCGACTGTCGGTCCTGGACGAGACCGAGCTGTTCGAGGCGGCGAAGCTGATGCGCGCCCCGGTCGACCTGGTCCGCGAGACGGCCCGGCTCGGCCGCCTGCCCGTGGTGATGTTCACCGCCGGCGGCGTGGCGACCCCGGCCGACGCGGCGATGATGATGCAGCTCGGCACCGACGGCGTCTTCATCGGCTCCGGCATCTTCAAGAGCGGCGACCCCGCGCAGCGCGCACGCGCCTGCGTCGAGGCCACCGCCTACTTCCAGGACGCCGAGCGCATCGCCAAGGTCAGCCGCGGCCTCGGCGAGGCCATGGTCGGCATCGCCGTCGACAGCCTGGGCGCCGGCGAGCTGCTCGCCTCGCGCGGTTGGTAGCCGCGCGCACCCCTGCGTCCAGCGCGACGACGATCTTTCGCAGCTGGTCGGCCCCCTCGGCGGGTCGGTGACCACCTGCGGAAGATCACCGGCATGAGTGGCCCCCGCATCGGGGTGCTGGCCCTGCAGGGGGACGTGCGCGAGCACGAGCGTGCGCTGACGGCAGCGGGTGCCGACACGGTGCAGGTCCGCCGTCCGGAGCAGCTGGCCGGCCTGCACGGCCTGGTGCTGCCCGGCGGCGAGTCGACGACGATGAGCCGGCTGCTCACCGTCTTCGAGCTCCTCGCGCCGCTGCGGGACGCCGTCGCCGCGGGCCTGCCGGTCTACGGCTCGTGCGCCGGCATGATCCTGCTGGCGCGGGAGGTGCTCGACGGCCGGCCCGACCAGCAGGGGATCGGTGGGCTCGACGTCGTCGTGCGGCGCAACGCCTTCGGCCGTCAGGTCGACTCCTTCGAGACCGACCTGGCGTTCGCCGGCGTGGGCACCGTGCACGCGGTGTTCATCAGGGCGCCGTGGGTCGAGAGCTGCGGCGCCGCGCAGGTGCTGGCCCGCGTCCCGGACGGGCCGGGGGCGGCTGGACAGGCCGCGGGTAGGGTCGTGGCCGTGCGTCAGGGACCGGTCCTGGCCACCTCGTTCCATCCCGAGCTCACCGGCGACCACCGGGTGCACACGCTGTTCGTGACCATGGTCGCTGCCGCCCAGGGGTGACGGGACCACGTCACCGGCCAGCGGTGGCAGCGGTGCCACAGGTGAAGGAGGCGCGCGCATGAGCGGCCATTCCAAGTGGGCGACGACCAAGCACAAGAAGGCGGCGATCGACGCCAAGCGAGGCAAGCTCTTCGCCAAGCTCATCAAGACGATCGAGGTCGCGGCCCGCACCGGCGGTGGCGACATCTCCGGCAACCCCACGCTGGCCGACGCCATCGCCAAGGCCAAGAGCCAGTCGGTGCCGGCCGACAACATCGACCGCGCGGTCAAGCGGGGCAGCGGTGAGCTCGGCGACGCCGCCGCGTACGAAGAGATCATGTACGAGGCCTACGCGCCCGGCGGCGTGGCCGTGCTCGTCGAGTGCCTCACCGACAACCGCAACCGGGCCAACGCCGAGGTGCGGACGGCCATCACCCGCAACGGCGGCACCCCGGCCGACCCCGGCTCGGTCTCCTACCTGTTCGGGCGCAAGGGGCTCGTGCTGGTCACCAAGACCGACGGTCTCACCGAGGACGACGTCCTGCTGGCCGTGCTCGACGCCGGCGCCGAGGAGGTCAACGATCTCGACGAGGCCTTCGAGGTGGTCGCCGAGGCCACCGACACGCACGCGGTGCGGCTGGCCTGCACCGACGCCGGGCTGGAGGTCGAGTCCGCCGACATAGCCTGGCTGCCGACGTTGCAGGTCCCGCTGGAGGACGACGTCGCGCTGCGTGTGCTGCGGCTGGTGGATGCGCTGGAGGATCTGGACGACGTCCAGAACGTGTACGCCAACTTCGACGTCAGCGACGAGGTCCTGGCGCAGGTCTGAGTTGCCGATCATGGGCAGCGGTGACACCATCACGCCGGCACCGCTGCCGGTCACGTCGTGAACGGCCGGCAGTCAGCGTGCCGTTGCACGTGCGGCGGTGAGTCGGACGCGGAGGCGGGGCTGACAGGGTGAAGACCGAGAGCGGCGTGGGTGTCAGTCCGGCACTCCCGGCGGGGTCCGCGCCGCCGCCACGTCGCAGCAGCCTGGCGGTGAGCATCGAGCAGCTGCGGGCCATCGAGGCGTGGAACGCCGAGGCGTCCGCCGAGCTGGTCGGTGAGAGCGTCTCGCTGACGCGCGAGATGCGGCTGGACCTGACGCGGCGCATGGACGCGCGACGTCGCGAGCAGGCCGCGCTGCTGGCGCGCGCGGCGGAGCACCTGGCCCGGTCGGGCGACGTCATGAGGTCGACCAGCGCGACGCGGGCCGTGCTGGCCCATCGCAACACGTGGCTGCGCGACGGCGTGGCCCAGCGGCTGGAGCAGCGCGGCATCGAGGTCGTCGGCTCTTTCGAGGACGGCGCGGACGCCGCCGGAACCATCATCGCCGAGCAGCCCGACCTGGTGCTCGTCGAGGACCGGTTGCCGACGCTGTCCGGGCTCGAGGTCGTTCGTCGTGCGCGTCGCTACTCCCCGTGGACCCTGGTCGGCGTCCACGTGCAGGACACCGTCGAGACCGAGGCGGCAAGGCACGCCGGCGCCCGGCTGGTCTTCGCCCGCCGTATCCCGGCGGCACAGATCGCCGACGACCTCGTCGACTGCCTGCAGAGCGTCCAGGCGGGCTGACACCGGTCCGGCAGCCGGCAGCGCGTCAGCTGCCTGCCGCGTCGAACTCGTCCATCGTGAGCACAGCACCACGTAGCCGGCCGGTGCCGTCGCGCAGCGGGGTGCCCGAGAGCAGGACGACGAGCTCGCCGCCGAGCCGGGCGGCGGTGCGGATCTCCAGGGGCGCAGTGGGCTCGCCGCTGGCCAGCACCCGGTCGGCGCAGGCCGAGAGCGCCGCGAGAGGCAGGCTGCCTTCCAACGAACCCAGCGGGACCCCCTCGGCCTCGTAGGAGCGCAGCCCGAACAACAGCTCCGAGCGGGCGTTCCAGGCCAGCACGACCCGGTTGACGTCCACCACCGTCACCGCCGAGCGCAGCCCGGACAGGATGCCCTCGAGCAGGCCGTTGACCTCGCTGATCTGCAGCGTGCGCTCGCGCAGCTCGTCGTTGACCGTCTGCAGCTCTTCGTTGGTGCTCTGCAGCTCTTCGTTCATCGTCTCGAGCTCTTCGTTGGTGCTCTGCAGCTCCTCGTTCGTCGTCTCGAGCTCCTCGATGGCCGACTGGAGCTCCTCGTTCATGGTCGCCAGCTCTTCACTGGAGCTCTGCAGCTGCTCGTGGGCGCCCTGCAGAGCCGTGTGCGTGGTCTGCAGCTCGGCGGACAACGCGTGGGCGCGCGTGACGTCCAGGAAGTTGAGCTGCACGCCCAGCGCGCCGCCTTCACCCCCGAGCGCCGCCACCTGGACGGTCCACCAGTGCTCGCTGCCGCCCTGCACCGACCAGCTGACGTCCTGCAGCAGCTGGGGGCGGCCGCCGTGCAGCACCTCGCTGACGACGGCGAGCAGGTCGACGGGGCGGCGCGACAGCTCGAGCTCGGCGAAGGGCCGTCCGAGGTCCTGCCGGCTCACTCCGAGCCGACGCACCGCCTCGTCGTTCACCAGCTGCAGGCTGGTGTCGTCGGCGAGCACGAGCTGCGGCTGCGGGCCCTCCAGGAACGCCGCGGTGCCGAGCCGGGCGACCACCTCGGCCTCCGGCCGGTGCGGTGGGGGCGCCGGGCTCAGCCGCATCCGGTTCCCGGGCCGCGAGGTCCGGAACACCCGCCGCGGCAGGTCGACGGGGAAGAAGACGTCGCTGTAGGTCAGCAGCATCTCCGCACGCCCCAGCAGCAGCAGGCCCCGGCCGTCCAGCGCGAAGGCGAAGCGCTCCAGCACGCGCCCCTGGGTCTCGGCCGTGAAGTACATCAAGGCGTTGCGGCAGGCCAGCAGGCACACGCGCGAGATGGGCGCGTCGGCCAGCAGGTCGTGCCGGCCGAAGATGATGTTCTGGCGCAGATCGGCCCGGAAGGTCTGCTGCGGGAAGTAGGTCTCCCGCTGCTCCGGGGTCAGCGCCTCCAGCGCCGCCTCGGCGTAGCGCCCGGTGCGCGCGACGGCCAGCGCCGGCTCGTCGACGTCGGTGGCATAGATCTTGACCCGCTCGCGGTAGGCGTCGTCGCCGAGCAGCTCGTGCATCAGCATGGCCAGGCTGTAGGCCTCCTCGCCGGTGGCGCAGGCGGCGCTCCACAGCCGCAGCGGCGCGTCGTCCGGCAAGGCCGCGAGCAGCTCCGGGACGAGGTGGGTCCGCAGCTGCTCCCAGGTGCCGGGATCGCGGAAGAACGACGTGACGTTGATCAGGAGTCCGTCGAACAGCCGCGTGATCTCCGGCGGGTCGACCTGCAGCCGGTCCAGGTAGTGCCGCAGGTCCGGTGAGCCGGCGTCGCGCATGCGGCGGGTGACCAGTCGGCGCAGGCTGGTCGGCTTGTAGCCGGCGAAGTCGACCCCGCGGTGCTCGCGCAAAAAGGCGAGCAGCTCGTCGAAGTCCGGGTCCGGCGGGTCGGTGGCGTCCGTGGTCACCGGTCTCCTGGTGGGCTGGGTCTCCTGCTGGGCTGGGGCTGCTGGCGGGTCACGGTGCGGTGATCCTACGGAGGGGGTCTGCGCGAGCGGAGGGAGCAGCGGTCGCCCACCCGTTGCCGGGCTCCAGCGCCGCGCGGACGGTGTCGCTGTCGGCCGCCCACGCGGCAGCGTCGGGTCCGGCCGGACCGGGCGGTCCGGACACCAGCCGGACGATCTCGGCAGCGAGCGAGCCCAGGGGGAGCGTGCGCGCGCCGGGCACGGCGGCCAGCGCGGCGGCCGGCATGGACGGGTACTCGGCGCTGTGCGGGTCCTGGACGACGGCGACCCCGCCGTGGCGCGCCACGGCAGCCAGGCCCGCCGCGCCGTCGGTGAGCATGCCGGTGAGCACGACGCCCACCACCCTCGGCCCGTGCGCGACCGCGGCCGACAGCAGCAGCAGGTCCAGCGAGGGATGGTGCGCCCCGGCGACCGGTCCGCGACCGAGCACGAGGCGGTCCGTCAGCACCACCAGGTGCTGACCGGGCGCGGCGACGTGGACGCCCGCCGACAGGACGTCGTCGTGTTCGGCGGCGCGCACGGTGGTTCGCGCGTCCTGGCCAGGATGTCCGGCAGCAGCCCGGGGGAGTCCTCGCCGAGGTGCAGCGCCACGCAGACGCAGGCGGGCAGGTCCGCGGGCAGGTCGTGCACCAGGCGGACGAGGGCCTCGACGCCGCCCGCGCTCGCCACGACCACCACGACATCGCGGTGCCGGGCCTCGCGGGTCGTCACCATGCGGTGCCTCCTCGCGCTGAGTCTTGCGCACCTCGGTGCCGGCGTACTCCCCGACGGGTCTGCGGGCGCGCCTGCGGCGCCCTGTCGCAGCGGACGCCTACGGTGCTGGGAACAGGTGTTCGGACCGCCCGCGGGTGGCGGTCCAGGAGGGTGGCGTGATGCGGGTGCTCGGCGTCGACCCGGGCTTGACCCGGTGCGGGCTCGGCGTCGTCGACGGCGCTCCGGGGCGGCGCCAGCCTGGTCGCTGTCGGGGTCGTCACGACCCCCGCCGGCGACGACCTCGGGCTGCGCCTGGTCGCGCTGGAGCAGGCGTTCGAGCAGTGGCTCGACCTGCACCGGCCCGACGCCGTCGCCGTCGAGCGGGTGTTCTCGCAGGCGAACGTGCGCACCGTCATGGGCACGGCGCAGGCAGGTGCCGTCGCTCTGGTGTGCGCCGCCCGGCGGGGGCTGCCGGTGGCGCTGCACACCCCGTCGGAGGTCAAGGCGGCGGTCACCGGTTCCGGCCGGGCGGACAAGGCGCAGGTCGGCGCGATGGTGGCCCGCCTGCTCCGGCTGGACGCCCCGCCGCGGCCGGCCGACGCCGCCGACGCCCTGGCGCTGGCCATCTGTCACCTGTGGCGGGCGCCGGCGCTGGCCCGCGAGGCGGCCGCGGCGGCCGCGGTGGCTTCCGTGCGCGCAGGAGCCGGCCGATGATCGCCAGCGTCGAGGGGGTCGTCGCTGCCCTGACGGCCGACGGCGTGGTGGTGCGGGTCGGCGGGATCGGGCTGGCGGTCCACACCACGGCCGGCACCCGCGCTCGGGTGCGCGTCGGAGAGGCGGCGCTGCTGCACACGAGCCTGGTCGTGCGCGAGGACAGCCTGACCCTGTACGGCTTCGCCGACGACGACGAGCGCGCCCTGTTCGAGCTGCTCCAGACGGCCTCGGGCGTCGGCCCGCGGCTCGCGCAGGCGGTGCTGACGGTCCATCCGCCCGACGCCGTGCGCCGTGCGCTGGCCAGCGAGGACCTCGTCGCGCTGTGCCTGGTGCCCGGCATCGGACGCAAGGGTGCCCAGCGGCTCGTGCTGGAGCTCAAGGACAAGGCCCAGCTGCTGCCGGGCGCGGGCGTCGGCGTGGTGGCCGCCGGGGGCTGGCGCGACACGCTGACCTCGGCGCTCGTCGGGCTCGGGTGGACCGGACCGCAGGCTGACGAGGTCGTGGTGGCGCTCGCCGGTGCGCACCCGGACGCCGTCGAGGCCGACATCCCGACGCTGCTGCGCGAAGCGCTCGCTGTGCTGGGCCGGTCGCGGTGAGCTGCGCGACCGGTCCGGTCCGAGGAAGGGGCCAGGGGTGAACCACGACGACGCGCTCGCCGCGCAGGAGGCTGCCGAGCTCGCGCAGCGGCAGAGCCTGGTCCGCGAGGTGGCCGACGACCCGGAGCAGCAGGTCGAGGCGGCCCTGCGCCCGAAGCGGCTGGCCGAGTTCGTCGGTCAGGAGCGCGTGCGCGAGCAGATCTCGCTGGTGCTGGAGAGCGCCCGCCGCCGGGGTCGACCGCCGGACCACGTGCTGCTGTCCGGGGCTCCCGGGCTGGGCAAGACGTCGCTCGCGATGATCATCGCCGCCGAGCTGGGCACCGGCCTGCGCGTCACGTCGGGGCCGGCGCTGGAGCGCGCGGGCGACCTCGCCTCCCTCGTGAGCAGCCTCACCGAGGGCGAGGTGCTGTTCATCGACGAGATCCACCGCATCGCCCGGCCCGCCGAAGAGCTGCTGTACGTCGCGATGGAGGACTTCCGGGTCGACGTCGTGGTGGGCAAGGGCCCCGGCTCCACCGCCATCCCGCTGGAGGTCGCCCCCTTCACCCTCGTCGGCGCCACGACCCGCTCGGGGCTGCTGACCGGCCCGCTGCGCGACCGTTTCGGCTTCACCGCACACATGGAGCCCTACAGCCCCGCCGAGCTGCAGCAGGTCCTGGTGCGCAGCGCCGGGCTGCTGGGCGTCGACCTGCGCCCCGACGGCGCCGCCGAGATCGCCGGCCGCTCGCGCGGCACCCCCCGCATCGCGAACCGGCTGCTGCGCCGGGTCCGTGACTACGCCGAGGTCCGCGGCGACGGCACCGTGACCCGCGAGGTCGCCCAGGCTGCGCTGGTCGTCTACGACGTCGACGAGCTCGGCCTGGACCGCCTGGACACCGCGGTGCTCACCGCCCTCGTGCGCCGGTTCGGCGGCGGTCCGGTGGGCCTGTCGACGCTGGCCGTCGCCGTCAGCGAGGAGCCGGAGACGGTCGAGGAGGTCGCCGAGCCGTTCCTGGTGCGTTCCGGGCTCATCACCCGCACCCCCCGCGGCCGCGTAGCGACGCCCGCGGCCTGGCGGCACCTGGGCCTGACCCCGCCGCACCCGGTGCTGCAGGCGCACGCCGCCCTGGACCTGCTGCCGCTTGACGTCCTGCCGCTGGACGTCCTGCCGCTGGACCTGGGCGACGCCGGGTGACCGGCCTACGCTCCCGGTGATGACCCAGCCACCGCTCGAGCTGGACGCCCGCTTGCGGGGGCTGGTCCGCGACGTGCCCGACTTCCCGTCGGCGGGCATCGTCTTCAAGGACATCTCACCGCTGCTGGCCGACCACAGCGCCTTCGCCGCGGCCGTCGACGCGCTGGTGCCGGCGGCCCGCGGCTGCGACGTCGTCGTCGGCATCGAGGCGCGGGGCTTCCTGTTCGCTGCTCCGCTGGCCTACCGGGCCGGTGCGGCGCTGGTGCCCGTCCGCAAGCCCGGCAAGCTGCCCGGCCCCACGCGTGAGAGCGCCTATGCGCTGGAGTACGGCACCAACGTCCTGCAGATCCACCGCGACGCCGTGCAGCCGGGTGCGCGCGTGCTCGTCGTCGACGACGTCCTGGCCACCGGCGGCACGGCGGCGGCGGCCGTCGAGCTGGTCCGCGCCTGCAGCGGAGACGTCGTCGGGGTCGCGGTGCTCATCGAGCTGACGTTCCTGGCCGGACGCGAGGCCCTGCCCGACCTGCCGGTGACCAGCCTGCTGCGGTACTGAGCGGCTCCGAGACGTCGACGAGGTCCGACCGCGGCGCGTCGGTCGGGGAGGCGGGCCCGGGCCTCGGCGGCTCCGTACACTGACCTTCCACCCTCGTCTGCAGGAGCCGCCCGTGGCCAAAGAGGCACCCGTGGGCGGCGACGTGCCCCCGCCCGCCGACGTGAGCGCAGTGCGGCAGCCGGTGCGGGCTCCCGGAGCCGACGGATCGGCCGGGGCAGAGCCGGTCGCGGTCGCCACCGCAACCCGTCCGCCCGTGCCGGCCCGCCTCCCGGCCACCGGGTCGGCCGCCCAGCCGGCCGCACCGCCGACCGCTTCGCCGCCGTCGCCCGCTGCAGCGGCAACTCCTGCACCCGCTGCAGTCAGCGGGTCCGTCGTCGAGCCGGCCGACGGCGCCGGGGCCCCGTCCGGTCGTCGGGTCCGAGCCCGGCTCGCCCGCTTCACCGCGGCCAAGAGCGGCGGCATGCCGCCGGTGCTGGAGCCGCTGTCGCGCACCGTGCGCGCCACCCACCCCAAGGCCGATCTCCGTCCGGTGATCCGGGCCTACGAGGTCGCCGAGGCGGCCCACGAAGGACAGCGGCGCCGTAGCGGCGACCCGTACATCACCCATCCGCTCGCGGTCACCACGATCCTGGCCGAGCTGGGCATGGACACCACGACGCTGGTCGCGGCGCTGCTGCACGACACCGTCGAGGACACGCGCTACACGCTGGCCGACGTCACCAAGGAGTTCGGCGAGGACGTCGCGCACCTGGTCGACGGCTGCACGAAGCTGGACAAGGTGAAGTTCGGCGAGGCCGCAGAGGCCGAGACGATCCGCAAGATGGTCGTGGCGATGGCCCGCGACCCGCGGGTGCTGGTGATCAAGCTGGCCGACCGGCTGCACAACATGCGCACGCTGCGCTGGCTGAAGCAGGAGAAGCAGGAGCGGATCGCCAAGCAGACGCTGGAGATCTTCGCCCCGCTGGCGCACCGGCTGGGCATGAACACCCTCAAGTGGGAGCTGGAGGACCTCGCCTTCGCGACCCTCTACCCCAAGCGCTACGACGAGATCGTCCGCCTGGTGGCCGAGCGCGCGCCCAGCCGCGACACCCAGCTGGCGGAGGTCGTCGAGCGCATCACGGCCGACCTGCGGACCGCCAGGATTCGCGCCACCGTCACCGGCCGCCCCAAGCACTACTACTCGATCTACCAGAAGATGATCGTCCGCGGCCGCGACTTCGCCGACATCTACGACCTGGTCGGCATCCGCGTGCTCGTCGACGACGTCCGCGACTGCTACGCGACGCTGGGCACGGTCCACGCCCTGTGGTCACCCGTCCCGGGGCGGTTCAAGGACTACATTGCCATGCCCAAGTTCAACATGTACCAGTCGTTGCACACGGCCGTCATCGGTCCGCAGGGCAAGTCCGTCGAGCTGCAGATCCGCACCGAGGAGATGCACCGCCGGGCCGAGTACGGCATCGCCGCGCACTGGAAGTACAAAGAGGGCGGCAAGGAGGGCGGGGAGACCGCGCCCGTCAAGGGCGACGACATGGCGTGGCTGCGCCAGCTGCTCGATTGGCAGAAGGAGGCCTCGGACCCGGGCGAGTTCATGGACTCGCTGCGCTTCGACCTGCACAGCACCGAAGTGTTCGTCTTCACGCCCAAGGGCGACGTCATGTCGTTGCCGGCCGGCTCGACGCCGATCGACTTCGCCTACGCCGTCCACACCGAGGTCGGCCACCGCTGCATCGGGGCCCGGGTGAACGGGCGCCTGGTGGCGCTGGAGTCCCCGCTGGACAACGGCGACGTCATCGAGATCTTCACCAGCAAGGCCGAGACGGCCCATCCGAGCCGCGACTGGCTGGGCTTCGCCAAGAGCCCCCGCGCCCGCAACAAGATCAAGGCCTGGTTCGCCAAGGAGCGGCGTGAAGACGCGATCGAGGAGGGCAAGGACGCGATCGCCCGCGCGGTCCGCAAGCAGGGGCTGCCGCTGCAGCGGCTGCTCGGTGGCGAGTCGCTGTCGCACCTGGCCACCGACATGCGGCTGGCCGACGTCAGCGCGCTCTACGCCGAGGTGGGTGAGGGGCGCGTCTCGGCCCAGCACGTCGTGCAGCGCATCGTCGCCTCGCTCGGGGGGTCGGAGGGAGCCGTCGAAGACCTCGCCGAGACCGCCGTGCCGACCCGTCCGGTGCGCCGACCGCGCCCCAGCTCTGAGCCCGGCATCGTCGTCAAGGGCGTCAGCGACGTCTGGATCAAGCTCGCGCGCTGCTGCACGCCGGTGCCGGGCGACGAGGTCGTGGGCTTCGTGACGCGCGGGCGGGGCGTGAGCGTGCACCGCGGCGACTGCGTCAACGCCGGACCCTTGCTCGCCGACGCCGAGCGCGTGGTCGACGTCGAGTGGGCGCCCACCGCCGGCTCGATGTTCCTGGTGGCGATCCAGTGCGAGGCGCTGGACCGGACGCGGCTGCTGTCCGACGTCACCCGGATGCTGTCCGACGCGCACGTGAACATCCTGTCGGCGACGGTCACCACGACGCGCGACCGCGTCGCCGTCAGCCGGTTCACCTTCGAGATGGCCGACACCACGCACCTGGGGCACCTGCTGGCCCAGGTGCGGCACGTCGAGGGCGTCTACGACGCCTACCGCGTCACCAGCTGACCGGCGGCCCACCCGCAGACGCCGCCGCCCCCGTCACCACGCGGTGACGGGGGCGGCGGTCGTGGGCGCTAGCCCTGCTGCAGCGTCGCCCGCAGCGTCTTGATCTGGATGGGCAGCTTGGGCTTGCCGTCGCCGACGCCGTTGCTGTCGTCAGAACCGGCCTTCGCCACCTTGTCGATCACGTCCAGACCGGAGGTGATGGTGCCGAACGGCGTGTACTGCGGCGGCAGCGTGCTGTCGCCGTACACCAGGAAGAACTGGCTGCCGTTCGTGCCCGGCCCGGCGTTGGCCATGGCCACGGTGCCGCGCGGGTAGGTGGCGCCGGTGAGGTTCTCGTCGGCGAACTGGTAGCCCGGACCGCCCGAGCCGGTGCCCGACGGGTCACCGCACTGCAGCACCTCGATGCCCTGCGTCGTCAGGCGGTGGCAGGGCGTGTCGTCGAAGTAGGCGAAGTGGGCCAGCGACCGGAGGCTGTTCGCCGTGCACGGCGCCTTGGCGCTGTCCATCGTGAAGACGATGTCGCCCTGGGTGGTCGTGAGCGTCACGTCGAAGGTCTGCTTGGTCTCCACCTCCTTGGACGGCGGCAGCTCGACCTTGCGCGAGGCCTCCTCCGTGGTCTTCTCATACGTGCAGGTGCCGGTGGTGCCGTCGGCGGCCGCGGTCGACGGGGCCGTGGAGGCGCCCGCCGACGGCGTGGCCGCGGCCTCGCTGGGGCCGCTGGTGGGCGTCGCCGCGACGGTCTGGCCGTCGTCGCCCGAACGCACCGCGATCGCCGTCCCGACGGCGACGCCGACGATCAGCAGCACCGCGACCACGCTGGCGATGACGGCGTTGCGCTGCTTGCGCTTGGACTCTGCCGCTGACCGACGCGCGGCCTGTCGCTCTGCCCGCTGCCGGGCGAGCTCCTTCTCGCGCTTGCTGCTCGCCACCGCTTCGACCTCCTGTTGAGAATCCGGCGCGGCACACCCGCGACGCCCGGAGTCTAGGTAATCGGCTTCCCGGCCGCTCGGCCACGCCGCTACTGTGCGGGTCACCGTTCTGCACCGATCCGACTCTCTGGAAGGACGTCAGTGCTCGTCCGCGGGTTCCCGGCCCAGGCTTTCGACACCAACTGCTACGTCGTGGCCCCGGCCGAGGGCGAGCAGTGCATCGTCGTCGACCCCGGCATCGGCGTGGAGCAGCAGCTCGACGCGCTGCTCCGCGAGCACCGGCTCTCGCCCGTCGCGGTGCTGCTGACGCACGGCCACCTGGACCACACCTTCTCCGTGACGCCCGTCTGCGGCGCGCGGGGCATCCCGGCCTGGATCCACCCGGCCGACCGCGACCAGCTCGAGGACCCGGTGAAGTACCTGTCGGCGCAGTCCAGCGACCTGTTCGGCGGACGGCTGACCTACACGGCGCCCTCCGACGTCCGGCTGCTGGACCCCGCCGAGCCGCTCGAGCTGGCCGGCCTGCACATCGGCATCGACCTTGCGCCCGGGCACACGCCCGGTTCGGTGGTGTTCCGCCTGCCCGGTGAGGCCGAGGGCGACGAGGCGGCGGCTCCGTACCTGCTCTCGGGCGACGTCCTGTTCGCCGGCTCGATTGGCCGTACCGACCTCCCCGGAGGCTCCTGGGAGCAGATGCAGGCGTCGCTGGCAGGCGTCGTGCTGCCGCTGCCCGACGAGACCGTCGTGCTGCCCGGCCACGGACCGGCCACCACCATCGAGCGCGAGCGCCGCACCAACCCCTTCCTGCAGGACCTGCCACCGGCACCACCGTCCCGAGGCTTGTGATGGCCGGCCCCGGGCTGGCCGGCCCGAAGGGCACGTACGACGTCCTGCCGGGCTCGGAGTTCGCCGACCTGCCCGCCGTCCGCGACGCGCTGCTCGCACCGGCGCGGCTGGCGGGCTACGCCCCGTGCGAGGCGCCGGTCTTCGAGGCGACGGATCTGTTCGCGCGCGGCGTCGGTGAGAGCACCGACGTCGTCGCGAAGGAGATGTTCACCTTCACCGACCGCGCCGACCGCTCTCTCACGCTGCGCCCCGAGGGCACCGTCGGCGTGCTGCGCGCTGCCCTGGACGCGAACCTGCACAAGGGCCGCCTGCCGGTGAAGCTGCGCTACGCCGGGCCGATGTTCCGGGCCGAGCGCCCGCAGGCAGGCAGGTACCGGCAGTTCCAGCAGGTCGGCATCGAGGCGCTGGGACTGGACGACCCCGCCCTGGACGCCGAGGTGGTCGCGCTCGCCTGGCAGGCCTTCGCCGGCCTCGGCCTGACCCGGGTGCGCCTGCTGCTGACCTCGCTCGGCGACACCGCGTGCCGACCGGCCTACCGCGACCTGCTCCTGGCCTTTCTCGCGGACCTCGACCTGGACGCCGACACCCGTCGCCGTGCCGGCCTCAACCCGCTGCGCGTCCTCGACGACAAGCGCCCGGAGGTGCAGGCCCAGCTCGCCGGAGCCCCGCTGATGGCCGACCACCTCTGCGACGGCTGCCGTGAGCACCTGGCCGCGGTCCAGGAGGCACTGACGGCGCTGCGGGTGCCGTTCGAGGCCGCCCCGCTGCTGGTCCGCGGGCTCGACTACTACACCCGCACGACCTTCGAGCTCGTCCACGACGGGCTCGGGGCGCAGTCGGCCGTCGGCGGCGGCGGCCGCTACGACGGGCTCGCCGAGGCCATCGGCGGCCCGCCGGTGCCGGGCATCGGTTGGGCGCTGGGCGTCGAGCGCACCTTGCTCGCCCTGCGCGCCGAGGGACTGCCGGCGCCCACCGAGCCCGCGCCCGGCGTGTTCGTGGTGCCCCTCGGCGCGGAGGCGAAGGCCTTCGCCGTCGGCCTGGTCGGCCGGCTCCGCGCCGGCGGCGTCGCGTCCGACCTGGCCTACGGCGACCGCGGGATGAAGGGCGCCATGAAGGCTGCCGACCGGTCCGGCGCCACCTACGCCGTCGTCCTGGGCGATCGCGACCTCGCCGAGGGCGTCGCCCAGGTCAAGGACCTGCGCGACGGCAGCCAGACGCCCGTCCCGCTCGAGAAGCTGTTCGACAGCCTGCGCCACGACCTGACCCACGACCTGGAGAACCTGCTGTGATGCGCACCCACGAGGCCGGCTCGCTCCGCGAGGAGCATGCGGGCCAGACCGTCACCCTGACCGGTTGGGTGGCCCGTCGGCGCGACCACGGCGGCGTCGCGTTCCTGGACCTGCGCGACCGCAGCGGCGTCGCGCAGGTCGTGCTGCACGACGAGACGGTCGCCGCCGGACTGCGCAACGAGTTCTGCCTGAAGGTCACCGGACAGGTGCGGCTGCGTCCGGCGGGCAACGCGAACGACGCGCTGCCCACCGGCGCGGTCGAGCTCAGCGCCACCGACGTCGAGGTGCTGAGCGAGTCGGCGCCGCTGCCCTTCCCGATCGACGACCATGTCGAGGTGGGGGAGGAGGCCCGGCTGCGCCACCGCTACCTGGACCTGCGCCGTTCCGGCCCGGCCGCCGCGATGGCCCTGCGCAGCGAGGTGAACCGCACCGCCCGCGAGGTGCTGCACGCCGAGGGCTTCCTGGAGATCGAGACGCCGACGCTCACCCGCTCCACCCCCGAGGGCGCTCGCGACTTCCTGGTGCCGGTGCGGCTGCAGCCGGGCTCCTGGTACGCCCTGCCGCAGAGCCCGCAGCTGTTCAAGCAGCTGCTGATGGTGGGCGGTCTGGAGCGGTACTACCAGATCGCCCGCTGCTACCGCGACGAGGACTTCCGCGCCGACCGGCAGCCGGAGTTCACCCAGCTGGACGTCGAGATGAGCTTTGTCACCCAGGACGACGTCATCGCGCTCGGCGAGAAGATCGTCGCGGCGCTGTGGGCGCTGATCGGGGTCCAGGTGAACCTGCCGATCCCGCGGATCACCTACGCCGACTCGATGCGCCGCTACGGCAACGACAAGCCGGACCTGCGCTTCGGGTGCGAGCTCGTCGAGTGCACCGAGTTCTTCGCCGACACCCCGTTCCGGGTGTTCCAAGCGCCCTACGTCGGGGCCGTCGTCATGCCCGGCGGGGCGTCCCAGCCGCGCAAGCAGCTCGACGCCTGGCAGGAGTTCGCCAAGCAGCGCGGCCACCGGGGGCTGGCCTACGTCCTGGTGCAGGACGACGGCAGCCTCACCGGTCCGGTCGCCAAGAACCTGTCCGAGACCGAGCTGGCCGGTGTCGCCGCGCACGCGGGCGCGGCGCCCGGCGACTGCATCTTCTTCGCGGCCGGCGCGGCCACCTCGGCCCGGGGGCTGCTCGCGGCGGCCCGGCTGGAGATCGGCCGCCGCTGCGGGCTCATCGACGACGACGCCTGGGAGTTCGTCTGGGTCGTCGACGCCCCGATGTTCGAGCCCGCGGGCGAGGCCACCGCTGCCGGTGACGTCGCCGTCGGCAGCGGTGCCTGGACGGCCGTGCACCACGCCTTCACCGCGCCGAAGCCCGAGTTCCTGGACACCTTCGACACCGACCCCGGGCCGGCGCTGGCCTACGCCTACGACATCGTCTGCAACGGCAACGAGCTCGGCGGCGGCAGCATCCGGATCCACCGCGCCGACGTCCAGCAGCGGGTGCTGGCGCTGATGGGCATCGGCGCCGACGAGGCGCAGGAGAAGTTCGGCTTCCTGCTCGACGCGCTCCAGTTCGGCGCCCCGCCGCACGGCGGCATCGCGCTGGGCTGGGACCGCGTCGTCATGCTCCTCGCCGGCGCAGACTCGCTGCGCGACGTCATCGCCTTCCCCAAGACCGGCGCGGGCTACGACCCGCTGACCGGAGCGCCGACGCCGATCACCGACCAGCAGCGCGCCGAGGCCGGCGTCGACTGGACGGCTCCGCCGGGAGAGTGAACGGACTCGCCGGGCCTAGGCTGCGCTCATGAGCAGCAGCGCCGCCGAGGAGCTGAGGTCGGTCACGTTCGAGCAGTACCTCGAGGCCGAACAGCGCTCCGAGGTCCGGCACGAATGGGTCGGCGGACGCATCTACGCGATGTCCGGAGGCAGCGAACGTCACGCCCTCGCCTCCCAGCAGGTGTTCCTCAGCCTTCGGCCCGGGGCGCGGGCACAGGGGTGTCGGGCTTTCTCCAACGATCGCATGATCAGGTCGGGTGGCGTGGCCTACTACCCCGACTTCCTGGTCGTCTGCGGGCCGGCCGGGGACGTGCACCACGAGGTGGACGCCACGCTCATCGTCGAGGTGCTGT
Organism: uncultured Actinomycetes bacterium; assembly: GCA_963784675.1. Taxonomy (GTDB): domain Bacteria; phylum Actinomycetota; class Actinomycetes; order Mycobacteriales; family SCTD01; genus SCTD01. The sequence goes on along the minus strand of CAWASE010000019.1, from coordinate 966,776 downwards.
CGCCGTCGACGCGGGACCGCGACCGGCGCGAGAAGGCGATGGCCTACAGCACCCTGCCGAGCCTGCAGCAGTACCTGCTGGTCGACCCGCTCTACCGCCAGATCGAGGTCGCGGTGCTCGGGCCCGACGGGCTGCGGTGGCAGGCCCACGGCTCGGGTGACGTCGTGTCCACCGCGTACGGCCTGCTCGTCGTCGACGACTTCTACGACGAGCTCGACGCCGAAGCCACCACCTGAGTCACCAGCGGCTGCGCACGTCCAGCACGCCGCTGGTGAACCGGTGCTCGTCGCGGAAGCCCAGGTGATCGTAGAGCGCCCTACCGGCGGTGTTGTCGGCGTACATGCCCAGCGCCACGAGGTCGGCGCCGTCGGCGAACAGCAGCCGGGCGAGCGACGCGGTGACCGCGGCTCCCCAGCCGTGGCCGCGTACGCTCGGGTCGACGGCGATCGAGGACAGATGGCCGACGCCGGTCGTGCTGGTGGTGTCGGCGACGCAGGCCACCAGCGCACCCGCCTCGCGCACCCCGAACCAGCGCCGGGCCTTGTCGCTGCCCGGCAGCACCGAGGCCCTCGGGCTGGCGACGGTCAGCAGCGCGGTCACGGCAGCGTCGTCGTCCAGCCGCTCCACCCGGTGCTCGCCCGGCTGCTCGGGGGGTGGTGCGGGCAACCAGCGGAAGTCCCACGTCGTGCCGTCCAGGCCCACCCAGGCGGGCAGGTGGGCGCCGCTGCCCCTCGGCAGGGTCACCCGCTGCCGGTGCGCGAGCTCAGGCACGAGCTCGCCGACGAGCGCGCCGACGGCGTCCGGCTCGCCCAGCGCGGACAGGTACGGCACGTCCTCGTAGGCGTCGACCCCGACCCACGCGGTGGCTCCGTCGATCATCCAGCCGCGCACCCCGGCCCGACGCATGGACATGCGCGCGAACGGGTCGTGGTCGGTCGCGAGCAGCACCTCGGCCGCGGAGGTGAGCTCGGTGGGTCGCACCTCCGCAACGCTAGCGGAGCCCACCAGGCCGTTGCAGACAGGTTTCAGCCCGCCCGCACCGGTCCGCGCACCTCGTCGTTGGAGCAGGCAGGAGGCGGTGCTCGTCCGGCGAAGAGTGCTGTCACGCAGGTCCCGCGCACGGTGGGACGGGCGACGACGAAAGGGTGACGGCGTGCGCAGAGCGGTACTCGGCCTCGCAGCAGCGTTGATCGCAGGAGCAGCGATCGTGCCCGCCCTGGCCGACCCGCTGCCAGGCCCGGTGCCGTACGTGCCGGTGGTGCACCCGAGCCCGTCGCCGAAGCCGACCCCGAAACCCGCGGCGAGCCCGACGGCGGCGCCGGCGCCGGCAGCCGCGCCGGCGGACGTCGCCGCCCCGCAGGACCGGTGGGCCCTGATCGTCGGCGTCACGAACTACCGCGGCAACGTGCACGACACCGTCGGCGGCGCGAACGACGCCCGGCTGGTGCGCGACGTCCTGCTCAAGAGCGGGTGGCGCAACGACCGCATCCGGCTGCTCACCGACGACGCCGCCACCGGCAGGGCGGTGTCCGACGGGATCAGCTGGCTGCAGGCCAACAGCAGCAGCAAGACCTTCTCGTTCTTCCACTACAGCGGTCACGTGAAGCAGAAGGACGGCCACGAGTACCTGTGGCCCGTCGACAACGCCTACCTGGTCGACACCGAGGTCGCGCGCGTGCTGAGGGCCAACCGGGGCACGTCCTGGTCCTCCTTCAGCGGCTGCGAGGCCTACGGGTTCAACGAGGGCCTCGCCTCCAGCCGGCACCTGGTCACCGCTTCGTCCAAGGTCACCGAGAAGTCCTACGAGGACACCGGCACCGGCTACAGCGTGTGGTCCGGCATGCTGTTCGCCGAGGGCCTGCGCGACAAGAAGGCCGACAAGGACGGTGACGGCGGCGTCAGCGTCAACGAGGCCTACCAGTACGCGGCGCCCCGGGCGACCACCTACACCAGGAACCAGAGCCCGCACGGTCCGCAGACCCCGCAGTGGTCCGGCGGCAACGGCTCGTTGAACCTGGCCGCGCCCCGGATCTGAGCCGCGCCGCGTCCGGACACCTAGTCTCGGACCGGTGGAATCGCTGTTCGACGACGCCGAGCGCGCGGCGGCCGAGCGGGTCGCTCCGCTCGCCGTCCGGATGCGCCCGCGCACGCTGGACGAGGTGGTCGGCCAGCAGCACCTGCTGGGTCCCGGCGCGCCGCTGCGACGGCTGGTCGAGGGCGACGCGCCGCTGAGCGTGGTGCTGTGGGGGCCGCCGGGCACCGGCAAGACGACGCTCGCCACCGTCATCGCCCGCTCCACGCGGCGGCGGTTCCGCGAGCTGTCGGCGGTGACGGCGGGCGTCAAGGACGTGCGCCAGGTCGTCGAGGAGGCCAAGCGGGCGCTGGGGGAGACCGGGGCGCAGACGGTGCTGTTCGTCGACGAGGTGCACCGCTTCTCCAAGACCCAGCAGGACGCGCTGCTGCCGAGCGTGGAGAACCGCTGGGTGACCCTGGTGGCCGCCACGACCGAGAACCCGTTCTTCAGCGTCATCAGCCCGCTGCTGTCGCGGTCGCTGCTGCTCACGCTCGAGCCGCTCACCGACGACGACCTGCGCACGCTGGTGGCTCGGGCGCTGGCCGAGGAGCGCGGCCTGGACGGTGAGGTCACCGTCGACGACGACGCGCTGGAGCACCTGCTGCGGATCGCCGGCGGCGACGCGCGGCGCGCCCTGACCGCGCTGGAGGCGGCCGCCGGCGCCGCCGACCACGTCACGCTGGCGGTCCTGGAGCAGGCTGTGGACCGCGCGGCAGTGCGCTACGACCGCGACGGCGACCAGCACTACGACGTCATCAGCGGCTTCATCAAGTCGATCCGCGGCAGCGACGTCGACGCCGCGCTGCACTACCTGGCCCGGATGGTGGAAGCGGGGGAGGACCCCCGCTTCATCGCCCGCCGGCTGGTCGTGCACGCCAGCGAGGACATCGGGATGGCCGACCCGTCCGCCCTGCAGGTGGCCGTGGCCGCCGCGCAGGCGCTCGAGCTCATCGGGATGCCCGAGGCCCGGCTCAACCTGGCGCAGGCCACCATCCACCTCGCGCTGGCGCCCAAGAGCAACGCGGTGCTGGCCGGCATCGAGGCCGCCCTGGCCGACGTCCGGGCCGGCCGCACCGGCAGCGTGCCCGCGCACCTGCGCGACAGCCACTACCCGGGAGCGGCTCAGCTCGGCCACGGGAGCCACGGCGCCGACGGCAGGGCGGGATACCGATACCCTCACGACTTCCCGGGACGGGTCGTGGCGCAGCAGTACGCGCCCGACCCGGTCGTCGGGCGGGAGTACTACTCGCCTGGCGGTCTGGGGGTCGAGCGCGTCGCCTCGCAGCGGCTCGCGGGACTGCGTGAGGTCTTGCGCGGTGATCGCGGGGTGGTGCCCGAGGACGCCGCGGACGGCTTCCGCCCCCGGTGCAGGCCCGTCCCACCCACCGACGAGGAGCTCCAGGCCCTCGCAGCCCAGAAGGAGCGACCCTAGGTGCTCACCGGCGGTCAAGTAGCGGCGCTCATCGCCGCGGTGTTCTTCGCTCTGCTCATGCTCGCGCTGTGCCTGCTGGTGCTCAAGCTGACCAAGACGGTCGAGGAGACCCAGCGGCTGGTCGCCGGCATCACCGACAAGACCCTGCCGCTGCTGGGTGAGGTGACCACCTCGGTGGTGCACGTCAACCAGGAGCTCACCCGGGTCGATGCGATCACCGCCAACGTGCAGTCGATCAGCGGCAACGTCTCGGCGTTGACGTCGGTCTTCGCCGCCACCCTGGGCAGCCCCGTCATCAAGGTGGCGGCCTTCTCCTACGGCGTGCGCGCCGCCGCCTCCAAGCGCAACGAGAAGGACGTCAACAAGCGCGTGCGGGCCGAGCTCAAGGGTGAGCGGAAGAACCGCCGATGAGCCGGCGGCTGGTCTACATCGCGTTCGGGGCGGCCGTCGGCGTGCTCGTGGTGCGCCGGGCGAGCAAGGCGGCCCAGCGCTTCACCCCGGCAGGGGTGCAGGACTCCGTCGCCGGTACCTTCGCCGGCCTGACCGACGCGATCCGCGACTTCACCGCCGAGCTGAAGGCCGCCATGTCCGAGCGCGAGGAAGAGCTGCGCGTCGGGCTCGGGCTGGACGGCAGCCACGACGTCGTCGACACGCCGCCGGCCCGCACCGGTGGCCTCGTGCCCGACGTCCAGCCGCCGACACCGCGACCGTCGGGTTCCTGACCCACCTTCCACCTGACCGCGCACGCAGCACCGAGTGAGCACCGATGAGCCAACCTGTCAGTCCCGGTCCCGGAGCGGGGATGTCCTCCGCGGAGATCCGCACCCGCTTCCTCGCGCACTTCGAGCGGCGTGCGCACGTCGTCGTACCGTCGGCCTCCCTCATCGCCGACGACCCCACCCTGCTGCTCGTCAACGCCGGCATGGTGCCCTTCAAGCCGTTCTTCCTCGGTGAGGCGACCCCGCCCGGACCCCGGGTCACCAGCGTCCAGAAGTGCGTCCGCACGCTGGACATCGAGGAGGTCGGCAAGACCACCCGGCACGGCTCGTTCTTCCAGATGGCCGGCAACTTCTCCTTCGGCGACTACTTCAAGGCCGAGGCCGTCGAGTTCGCGTGGGAGCTGCTGACCGGGAGCCTGGCCGACGGCGGCTTCGCGCTGCCCGAGGAGCGGCTGTGGCCGACGGTCTACCTCGACGACGAAGAGGCCTACGAGCTGTGGCGGGCGCGGGTGCCGGCCGACCGGATCCAGCGGCGGGACAAGGCCGACAACTACTGGCACATGGGCGTGCCCGGTCCCGGTGGGCCGTGCAGCGAGATCTACTTCGACCGGGGTCCCCGCTACGGCGTCGACGGCGGGCCGGTCGCGAACGAAGAGCGCTATCTGGAGGTCTGGAACCTGGTCTTCATGCAGTTCCAGCTCTCCGCGGTGCGCACCAAGGTCGACTTCGACGTCGCCGGGCCCCTGCCCGCCCAGAACATCGACACCGGCATGGGCCTGGAGCGGGTGGCCACGGTCCTGCAGGGCGTCGACAACCTGTACGAGATCGACACCTCCCGGGCCATCCTGGACCGCGCCGCCGAGCTCACCGGCGCGCGCTACGGCGCCGACCCGGCTTCCGACGTGCGGCTGCGGGTCGTGGCCGACCACGCGCGCACCGCCGTCATGCTCATCGGCGACGGGGTCACCCCGTCCAACGAGGGCCGCGGCTACGTCCTGCGCCGCATCCTGCGCCGCACCGTGCGCTCGATGCGCCTGCTGGGGGCGGCGGAGCCGGTCGTGTCCTCGCTCGTCGAGGCGTCGATCGGTGCGATGGGTCCCCAGTACCCCGACCTGGTCGAGGGTCAGCGGCGGGTCCAGACGGTCGCCGTCGCCGAGGAGAACGCGTTCCTGGAGACGCTCACCAAGGGCGCGACCGTCTTCGACACCGCGGTGCCGGCCGCCCGCTCGGCCGGGAACGTGCTGTCGGGCGCCGCGGCCTTCTCCCTGCACGACACCTACGGCTTCCCCATCGACCTGACCCTGGAGATGGCCGCCGAGCAGGGCCTGTCCGTCGACGAGCCGGGCTTCCGCGCCCTGATGGCCGAGCAGCGCAACCGGGCCAAGGCCGACGCCCGCGACAAGAAGGGCGTCGCGGTCGCCGACACCTCGGCCTACCGCGCGCTGCTGGACAGCGCGGGCAGCACCGAGTTCACCGGCTACACCGAGGTGGTGTCCGAGGGCACCGTACGCGGCCTGCTGCTGGACGGAGCCGCGGCCCAGGCCGCGGGCGAGGGCAGCAGCGTCGACGTCGTCCTGGACCGTTCGCCCTTCTACGCCGAGGGCGGTGGACAGCAGGCCGACCACGGCCGGCTGGTGCTCGCCGACGGCACCGAGCTGCAGGTCAGCGACGTCCAGAAGGTCGTCGACGGTCTGACGGTGCACCGCGCGACCGTCGTCTCAGGAGAGCTGCGCGTGGGGACGGCGGTGCAGGCCGAGGTCGACGTCGAGCGGCGCCGCGCCGTCTCACGCGCCCACACAGCCACCCACCTGGTGCACAAGGCGCTGCGCGACGCATTGGGCGAGCAGGCCACCCAGGCCGGTTCGCGCAACCTCCCAGGCCGCTTCACCTTCGACTTCGCCTCGCCCGCAGCGGTGCCGGTGTCGGTGCTGGCCGACGTCGAGGCGCAGATCAACGAGATCGCGCTCGCCGACCTGGAGGTGCGGGCGTTCGTCACGACGCAGGACGAGGCCCGTCGCATCGGCGCGATGGCCCTGTTCGGTGAGAAGTACGGCGACGCCGTGCGGGTGGTCGAGGTCGGCGACTACGCCCGCGAGCTGTGCGGAGGCACGCACGCGGCGAGGTCCGGCCAGCTCGGCATGGTGAAGCTGCTGTCGGAGGCCTCGATCGGCTCCGGGGTGCGTCGCGTCGAAGGGCTGGTCGGCCGCGACGCCTACGACTTCCTGGCCCGCGAGCACGTCCTGCTGTCGCAGCTCGCCGCGGCGCTGAAGGTGCCGAGCGCCGAGGTGCCCGAGCGGGTGGCGGCGACCGTCGCCCGGCTGCGCGAGGTCGAGAAGGAGCTCGCCGGCGTGCGCGCGGGCGCCGTCCTGCAGCAGGCCGGGGCGTTCGCGGCCGCCGCCAAGGACGTCTACGGGGTCGCCTTCGCCGCCGTCGAAGCCCCTGCCGGCACCAGCGGCGACCTGGTCCGCCAGCTGGCGATGGACGTGCGGGGCCGCCTCAGCGACCGCCCGGCGGTCGTCATCGTCGCCGCGGGCGGCGACCGGGTCACGCTCGTCGCCGCGGTGAACGAGGCCGGCCGGGCGCGCGGGCTGTCGGCCAACGCTGTGCTGCGCGAGGCCGCACCGGCCGTCGACGGCAAGGGCGGCGGCAAGGACGACGTCGCCCAGGGTGGCGGGACGAAGGTCGCCGGCATCGCCGAGGCGCTGACGCGCGCCGAGCACCTGGTGGGACGGGTCGCGACGGGTGGGTGAGGGTGGTCGCGGGTGCCGACAGGTCGGCGGGATGCGGGGGGCTTCCGGGGTGGTGGTGGCCGTGGACGTCGGCACCGTGCGGGTCGGGGTCGCAGCCAGCGATCCGCACCGGATCCTGGCCTCCCCGGTCGAGACGGTGACGGCCCCAGGACAGGCGCGGGTGGCCGAGATCGTCGCCGAGCGGGAGGCGGTGCTGGTGGTCGTCGGGCTGCCGACGTCGCTGTCGGGTGCCTCGGCGAGCGCGTCGGCGGACATGGCCCGCACCTGGGTCGAGGCGTTCGCGCCGCTCGTGGCACCGGTCGAGGTGCGGCTGGTCGACGAGCGGCTGACGACGGTCAGCGCGACCGCGGCGCTGCGGGCCTCGGGACGCTCGGCCAGGCAGTCCCGTGCTGTCGTGGACCAGGCTGCCGCCGTCGCCCTGCTGCAGGGCGTGCTCGACGCGGGCCCGCGGTGAGCGCTCCGACCCAGGGGCTCACGTTAGGGTGGGCCCTGTGACTGACCTGCTGGAGCTGCGTGACGAACCGCCGTCGCGGGCTTCCCGGCGGCGCGGGCGCGGCGGCAGCGTGCTGGGGAGGCTGCTGGCGGTCGTGGTCGTGCTCGCGCTGCTCGGCGGCCTGGCCGTCGGCGCCGTGCTGGTGGGGCGCGCCGTGCTCGGAGGCTCGGCCCCCGCCGACTACGACGGTACGGGCAGCGGCGAGGTCGTGGTCCAGGTCATGCCCGGCGACACGGCCGGCAACGTCGCCGACGCGCTGCTGGTCAAGGACGTCGTGAAGAGCCGGCTGGCCTTCTTCGAGGTCGCCCGGGCCGACGACCGCTCCAAGGGGCTGCAGCCCGGTTTCTACCGCCTGCGCCTGCAGATGAGTGCCGCCGACGCCCTGGACCTGCTGCTGGACCCGACGTCCCGCCTGATCGGTCGGGTGACCGTCCCCGAGGGCTTCAGCGTGCAGCGCACTCTGCCGGTGCTCGCCGCGGCGACCGAGCTGCCGCTGGCCGACTTCGAGGCGGCCGTGAAGGACCCCGCAGCGCTGGGCCTGCCCGCGTACGCCAACGGCAGCGTCGAAGGATTCCTGTTCCCGGCCACCTACGACATCGAGCCCGGCACCGACGCCGCCGGCGTGCTGAAGCTGATGGTGGCGCGCTACACCCAGGCGGCGCGCACCGTCGACCTGGAGACGGGCGCCAAAGCCATCGGTCGCACGCCGTACGACGTGCTGCGCACCGCCAGCCTGCTCGAGCGCGAGGCGAAGCTGGCCGAGGAGTTCCCGAAGGTCGCCCGCGTGGTCTACAACCGGCTCGACCGCGGCATGCCGTTGCAGTTCGACTCGACGGTGAACTTCCTGCTCGACACGCCCAAGGGGCGGCTGACGCTCAAGGACATCGACGTCGACTCTCCGTACAACAGCTACAAGAACAAGGGCCTGCCGCCGACGCCGATCTCCTCGCCGGGCGAGCGCGCGCTGCAGGCGGCGCTGGCCCCGGCCGAGGGCAACTACGTCTTCTTCATCACGATCGCCAAGGACGGCACGTCGCTGTTCACCAACGACTATGACGAGTTCCTGCGGGCCAAGGCCAAGTCCCAGTCCGAAGGCGTCTACTAGCGGTGCCGAGACGGGCGGCCGTCCTGGGCCGACCCGTCGCGCACTCGCTGTCCCCGCTGCTGCACCGGGCCGCGTACGCCGCGCTCGGGCTGGACTGGACCTACGACGCCGTCGACAGCGACGGTGCAGGCTTGGCCGGGCTGCTGGCCGGGCTCGGACCGGAGTGGGCCGGGCTCTCGCTGACCATGCCGCTCAAGACCGACGTGCTGCCGCTGCTGGACACCGTGTCCGACCTGGCGCGCGACGTCGGGGCGGCCAACACGGTGCTGCTGCGCGACGGCGCGCGGCACGGCCACAACACCGACGTCGACGGCATCGTGCAGGCGCTGGCCGAGGCCGGCGTCGGCCGTGCCCGAGAGGCGACGGTGCTGGGCGGTGGCGCCACCGCCCGGTCTGCGCTCGCGGCGCTGGCCAGGATCGGCGTCGAGCGACCGGTGCTCGTGGTCCGGTCCGACCCGACGGCGACGCTCGCCGCCGCGCGACGCCTCGGCGTGAGCCCGGTCGTCGTGCCCTACTCGCCGGCCGTCGTGCAGGACTGCGAGCTGCTCGTCAGCACCCTTCCCGGCGGAGCCGCCGACGCCTGGGCGGGCGCCGTCGCGGGGGTCGCCGTGCTGCTGGACGTCGTCTACGACCCCTGGCCGACGGCGCTGGCCGCGGCGTGCACCGCAGCGGTGATCGACGGTGCGCAGATGCTGCTGCACCAGGCCGCCGGACAGGTGCAGCTGATGACCGGCCGACCGGCGCCGTTGGAGGCTATGCGCGCGGCGCTGCAGGCGCACCGCGCGCGCTGAGGGCGCTGCTGCAGAGCGCTCAAGGCCTGCGGCGTCGCCGCCGATGGACTCCCACAGGCGGTCGCGACGGACCGCCGACGAAGGAGTGCTCCATGACCGATGTCGTCCGTGTTCCCACCACCGACGCGCCGAGCCGTTCGGACCGCCTCGACCAGGCCCTGCGTCAGCTGCTGGCACAGACCCGCGAGCTCGAGGCGGCCGCGGTCGTCTCCTTCGACGGTCTGCCGATGGCGTCGGCGCTGCCGCCGTCCATGGACGAGGACCGGGTCGCCGCGATGAGCGCCGCGCTGCTCTCGCTCGGGGAGCGCGCTGCCCAGGGACTGGGTCGGGGCGAGCTCTCGCAGGTCTTCATCGAGGGCGACGAGGGCACCGTCTTCCTGGTCTCGTGCGACGACGAGGCGGTGCTGGTCGCGGTGGCCGCCCGCGGCGCCAAGATGGGCATGATGCTGTACGAGGTCCGGCGTGCTGCGGCGGCCGTGGCCGAAGCGCTGCGGGCCGACGATGCGGCGCCGGTCGCCGCTGTCGAGGTCGCCGAGCCTGAGCCGGAGCCCGCTGTCATGATCGAGCCGCCCGCGCCCGTCCAGCAGTGGCGGGAGGAGGCCCCGCTGCTGCCGACGCAGCCGGTCGGGGGCTGGAGCGCGCACGACCCGCTCGGGACGGACCGCGTCTGGAGCTCGGCCTACGGGCCAGAGTCCGACGGCGTCGCTCCCCACGACGAGCACGACCATGCGCCGTCCTACGCCGTCCCGCCGTCCTATAGCGGCTCGGCCGCGGGCAGCCTGCCGCCGGCCGCGTGGTCCTGACCGCACCTGCCTGGGCATCGCGACCTACCCACCGACACCTGCCCGATGAGACCTGCGCAACCGAGACCGGACGGGACCACCTGTGAGACTTGAGGGAACGCTCGACGCGTTCAGCCTCCCGGACATCTTCCAGCTGCTGAGCTTCACCAAGAAGACCGGGACCTTGCACCTGCGTCGGGAGGTCGCCGGCGGACTGCAGCACGGCGCCGTCCACCTGCGGCAGGGCGCCGTCACCGGCGGACGCTCCGACGTCACGCGGCACGAGCTCGCGCGCCGGCTGCTCGGCGCCGGGCTGGTCGACGACGAGGTGCTCGCCTCGGCGGCCGAGGCCGTGGCCGGGGACGACACCCTGAGCCTGGCCCAGGTGCTGGCTGAGCGGGCGGCGCTGGACTCCGAGGCGATCCGTTCGGTTGCGGCTGAGCAGGCCACCGACACCGTCTTCAGCCTGCTGCGTTGGCCTGAGGGCGAGTTCGCCTTCGTCGTCGACGAAGCCGACCCGGACGACCTCGGCGCGGCGGTTCCGGTCGAGCAGGTCGTCACGGAAGGGCAACGACGCCTGGAGGCGTGGTCGGAGCTGTCGGAGCAGGTGCCCGACCAGAGCTCCGTCCTGGCCGTGAACGCCGCACCCTCGCAGGATCCGGTCGCAGGGCGCGACGAGTGGTCGTTGCTGTCGCTGGTCGACGGCCGACGCTCGGTCGGCGACATCGTCACGCTGTCGGGTCGCGGCGAGTTTGCGGTGGTCACCGCGCTGGCGGGCCTGGTGACGCGCGGGCTGCTCACCGTGCGTACCTCGGTCGAGGACCAGCAGGCACGTCGGCAGAGCCTGCTCGCCGCTCTGGAAGGGCGCGTGGAAGCGCCGTCGGAGGTGGCCGCCGGCAACGCGCGGCCCGTCGACAGCCAGGCTGCCGACCAGCGACGGGACTCCGCCCCGGACCAGAGCGGGCGCGTGCCGCAGCAGCAGAGCGGCCCGGTCATCCCTGAGCGCCCGGAGCCCTTCACCGCCCCGCGCCGACCGGACCACCCCGAGCCGGCGCCGTCCTACGCCCGGAGCTCTGGCGGTCCGAGCGCGCAGGCAGCACACGTCAACGGGCACGTCGGCCATGGTTCGGTCGACGGCGCCACCGCGCTGCAGCCCGATCCGGTCGCGTCGTCGTTGATCGAGCGGGACCCGAGTGTGAACAAGAGCCTGCTGCTTCGGCTCATCGCCGGCGTGAGAGGTCTGTAGAGATGGCAACGTCCAGCACCCGTAGCGGCCAGCGACGCAAGCACGGCGGCACCGCCGTCAAGATCGTCGTGACCGGTCCGTTCTCGGCAGGCAAGACGACCCTGATCCGCACCATCAGTGAGATCACCGTGCTGTCGACGGAGAAGGACATCACCGACTCGACCCGCTCGCGCAAGGCCGAGACGACCGTGGCGATGGACTTCGGACGCATCACGATCGACCGCGACCTGGTGCTCTACCTGTTCGGTACCCCCGGGCAGGACCGCTTCGACTTCATGTGGGAGATCCTCGGCGAGGGCATGCTCGGCTACATCCTGCTCGTCGACTCCTCCCGGCCGGACTCGTTGGAAGAGGCGGTCGGCATCCTGGCGGCGTTCCGCAAGATGGCCCGGGTGCCGTTCGTCGTCGCCCTCAACCGCTCGTCGGGCCTGGATCCGGCCGAGGAGGATCACGTCCGCGCAGTGCTGGCCCTGGACGAGGACATCCCCGTCGTGCCGTGCGAGGCGACCGACCGCGAGTCGGTCAAGGCTGTGCTGCTGGCGCTGCTCTACTCCGTGGTGGACCAGCTCGACGCGCCGGCACCTGCTCGGGTCTGAATCATGTGGCCGTTCCGGGGACGGGCGAGGCACCGGCTGGGGGCCGCCGTGACGGGGCTGCCGTCAGCGGCCAGCGGCCCGGTTGCGACTCCCTCGCCTCACGCCGCGCCGCCGCCCGTCGCTGCTCCCGAACCCGCTGCGGTGCCGCTCAGCGCGGTCGACGACGCGCGCAGCGCTGCCGAGGCGCTGGCCGGCTCGATCGAGGCGCTGCTGTCGGCGCGCGGCCTCGGACGGAGGAGCGCGCCCGACCGGCTCGCCCCGGCCGGACCCGAACCGGTGGCTACCGTCCCTCCGGACGACCGGCACCGCAACCCGTCGCCTGAGCCCGTCGCGATCCCGCAGCCGGCCGACGCTCGACGCCACGTGCACCTGCAGTTTCGCGACGGGAGCATTGCCGAGCTCGACCCTGAGTCTGAGCAGGCGCGCGCGTTGTCGGCGTTGGCCAGCGCGCTCACCCGCCGCCCCTGACCGGCAGGCCGTGAGGCGCCCGGCCCCACCGGGTCAAGGTCTGCCCAGGTCCTTCCGACACACCACGCAGACCCTCTGCCCCCCGGGAGAACACGCGTGAAGCAGCTCGGCGACATCCTGCTCGAGGGTGGCCACGTCACCCGCGACCAGCTGGTGGGCGCCGTGCAGGAGCAGCGCCGGGTGGGCCGCAGCCTGGGTCGGGTCCTCGTCGAGCTGGGGGTGCTGTCCGAAGGTCAGCTCGTCGCCGCGCTCGCGGAGCAGATCGGCATGAAGTTCGTCGACCTGTCGGACTACCCCGTCGACGTTTCCGCGGTCTCGCGCGTCCCGGATCCGGTCTGTCGCCGCCACAACGCGCTGCCGATCGGCTACGAGGACGGCAAGCTCGTCGTCGCGATGGCCGACCCCGCGAACGTCTTCGCCGTCGACGACATCCGGTCGATGACCGGCATGGAGATCAAGAGCGTCGTCGCCACGAAGGCCGACGTCCTCGCGGCCATCAACCGCTATCACCGCGGCGACGACGAGATGGACGAGCTCACCTCGGCCATGGAGTCGAGCCACGAGGGCGACGACGACCTGTCCAAGGTCACCGAGGTCGTCGAGGACGCGCCGATCGTCAAGTTCGTCAACCTGCTCATCACCCAGGCGATCCAGGACCGTGCGTCCGACATCCACATCGAGCCGGCCGAGAAGGACCTGCGGGTGCGCTTCCGGATCGACGGGGTGCTGCACGAGATCATGCGCTCGCCGAAGACGATCACCGCCGGCGTCACCAGCCGGCTGAAGATCATGGCGGACATCAACATCGCCGAACGACGCATCCCGCAGGACGGTCGCCTGTCGGTGACCAGCAACGGCAAGAAGATCGACCTCCGCGTCGCGACGCTGCCCACGGTGTGGGGCGAGAAGATCGTCATGCGCATCCTGGACAACAGCACCGCCATGCTCAAGCTCTCCGACCTGGGCTTCGGCGACGAGAACTACGTCGTCTACTCCAAGTCGTTCGTCAAGCCGTACGGGATGATCCTGGTGACCGGCCCGACCGGCTCCGGTAAGTCGACGACGCTCTACGCGACGCTGAACATCGTCAACAAGCCCGAGGTCAACGTCATCACGGTCGAGGACCCGGTGGAGTACCGGCTGCCCGGCATCAACCAGGTGCAGGCCAACCCCAAGGCCGGCCTGACGTTCGCTGCCGCGCTGCGCAGCATCCTGCGCCCGGACCCCGACATCGTGCTGCTCGGCGAGATCCGCGACCAGGAGACGGCGCACATCGCCATCGAGGCGGCGCTCACCGGCCACCTGGTGCTGTCGACCCTGCACACGAACGACGCGCCGTCGGCGATCGTCCGCCTGACAGAGATGGGCATCGAACCGTTCCTGGTCGGCTCCGCCCTGGACTGCGTGCTCGCCCAACGCCTGGCCCGGCGCCTGTGCCCCAAGTGCAAGGAGGCCTACGTCCCGACCAAGGAGACGCTGGTCGAGATGCGCTTCCCCTTTGATCCCGACCAGCCACCCCCGACGCTCTACCGTCCGATCGGCTGCAGCGCGTGCTCCAAGACCGGCTACAAGGGTCGACTGGCCCTGCACGAGGTGATGGCCGTCAGCGAGGAGATCGAGAAGCTCGCGGTCGAGCACGCGTCGGCGCTGACCATCTCCAAGGTGGCGCTCGAACAGGGGATGATCACCCTGCGCAACGACGGGCTGACCAAGGTACGCGCCGGGCACACGTCGATGGAAGAGATCCTGCGCGTCGTCGTCTGAGCCATGTGCGGTGGCAGCGTGTCGGACGTGTCCCTCGGACCGCGGACGATTCACGGGTTGTCCGGCCCGGGCGGCTCGTCGGCCGCCTGCACCCTCGTCTGCACCGCTCAAGGAGCGCAGGCGTTCGGTCGATGCATGGCCGAACCCCGGGCTCGCCGGAGTCGAGGAAGGACCGCTCGTGGATGCGCAGAAGCCTGCCCCGTCGGGGCTGGACGGATACTTCGGCCCGGTCGTCCCCGCCGACCCGCTCGATCCCCGCTGGACACCCTCGCCGGCGTTGCAGCAGCCAGTCGCGCCGATGTCGTTCTCGGCTGAGCGGACACTGACCTTCGAGCTCCCGCCGCAGCTGGACGCCGTCGCTCCTGTTGGCGCCGTCCCGGCACAGGGCACGCCGACCAGGGTTCCGGAGCTGCTGCTGCCGGCAGCGGCCGAGCCTGCACCGCCGGTCGCTCCCCAACATCTGCCCCCTGACGTCGCCCAGCTGGCCGCTGTGAGCGCGGCGGACACAGCGGAGCGCGTCCTTCCCGCGGCGCCGTCCGCTCCCGTGCGCCTGGCTCCTGCCGGTGCGGCACCAGCCGCCGCGGCGGAAGCTGCGGCGCCGGCGATGAGCACGCTCGTCGCCCCCGCCGCTCTCACGCCTGCGGCCGTGGTGGCAGCAGCAGTCATGCCAGCACCAGTGATGGCGCCGCCCCTGAGCCCGTCGGTCCTGCCGGCTGCGACGCCGGGTCTGACCCCGACGCTGCCTGCCGTGACCGTGCTGCCGACGCAGGAGGCCGCAGACAGCGCTGGTCCGCAGAAGAGCGCAGAAGGTGGCGCGCGCCTCGGCGCCGAGGACAGCTCCGAGGACAGTGCCTTCCTCGCCGATCTGCTGCTCTACGTGCTGGAGCACAACAGCTCTGACCTGCACCTGACGGTCGGCGCGCACCCGACGATCCGCCAGCACGGGCACCTCGTCCAGCTCGAGGACTTCCAGCTGCTGACGCCGCAGCTGATCCAGAAGACCATGTACGCGATCATGAGCCAGAAGCAGCGGGAGAAGTTCGAGGAAGAGCTCGAGCTCGACTTCGCCTACTCGCTGCCGGGCAAGGCCCGCTTCCGCGTCAACGTGTACAAGCAACGCGACGCCGTCGGTGCCGCGTTCCGCCTCATCCCGTACGAGATCAAGCGGCTGGAAGACCTCGGTGTCCCTCCGGCGGTCTCCAACTTCGCCATGCTGCCGCGAGGGTTCGTCCTCGTCACAGGCCCCACCGGATCCGGCAAGTCGACGACGCTCGCCGCCGTGGTCGACATGGCGAACCGCCAGCGCGCCGACCACATCATGACCTGCGAGGACCCGATCGAGTTCCTGCACCAGCACAAGAAGTGCCTGGTCAACCAGCGGGAGGTGGGGGAGGACACCTGGTCGTTCAAGAATGCCCTCAAGCACGTCTTGCGCCAGGACCCCGACATCATCCTCGTCGGTGAGATGCGCGACCTCGAGACGATCGAGATCGCCCTCACCGCAGCCGAGACCGGCCACCTGGTCATGGCGACCCTGCACACCCAGGACGCCGCGCAGACCATCGACCGCGTCATCGACGTCTTCCCCCCGCAACCAGCAGCAGCAGGTGCGCGTCATGCTGTCCGGCGCGCTGCAGGGAGTGGTCTGCCAGCAGCTCGTCAAGACCGCTGACGGCAAGGGCCGGGTGGTGGCCTGCGAGGTGATGGTCGCGACGCCCGCCATCCGCAACCTCATCCGCGAGGGCAAGACCCATCAGATCTACTCGGCGCTGCAGGCCGGCGCCAAGCACGGCATGCAGACCATGGACAGCCACCTGGCCCAGCTGGTCAAGCAGGGAAAGATCACCTATGACGCTGCGCTCGAGAAGTGCCACCACGTCGAAGACTTCAACCGGCTCGCCGGCCGGGGCTGAGAGGGACTGACATGCCTACCGCCACCTTCGAGTACAAGGTCCGCGACAGCGCCGGCAAGCTCAAGACCGGCAAGCTGGACGCCGAGTCGCAGGCCCAGGTCGCGACCAAGCTCAAGAGCCTAGGCTATGCGCCTCTGAGCATCACCCAGAGCAATGCCGGCATGAACAAGGAGCTGAAGATCCCCGGGATGGGGGCGAAGAAGGTCAAGCTCAAGGACCTCGCCGTCATGTCGCGACAGTTCGCCACGATGATCAACAGCGGTCTCAGTCTGCTCCGAGCGCTGACAATCCTCACCGAGCAGAGCGAGAACAAGGAACTGGCGCGGGTTCTGGGTGAGGTCCGGAACGACATCGAGACCGGTAGCTCGCTGTCGGTGGGTATGGCCAAGCACCCCGACGTCTTCCCGCCGCTGATGGTGAACATGTGCCGGGCCGGTGAGGTCGGGGGCTTTTTGGACCTCGTGCTGCTGCAGATCGCCAACAACTACGAGGCCGAGGTCAAGCTCCGCGGCAAGGTCAAGTCGGCGATGACCTACCCGGTCGTTGTCCTGTGCATCGCCCTGCTGGCTGTGGTCGGCATGCTGCTGTTCATCGTCCCGACGTTCGCGGGTCTGTTCGACACCCTCGGCGGGACCCTGCCGCTGCCGACCCGTGTCCTGGTCTTCCTCTCCGCCATCCTCAAGGTGGCCATCATCCCGGTGATCATCTCGATCATCGTGGGCGTCAAGGTGTGGGGGAAGGTCAAGCGCAAGCCGCAGGTCCGCAACGTCGTCGACCCGCTGAAGCTCAAGCTCCCGGTCTTCGGTGACCTGCTGCGCAAGATCGCTCTGACCCGCTTCGCCCGCAACCTGGGCACCATGATGCAGTCCGGCGTGCCGATCCTGCAGAGCCTGGACATCGTGGCGGAGACGACCGGCAACGTCGTCCTCGAGCGCGCCACCCGCGACGTTCAGGAGACTGTGCGGACGGGCGAGTCGCTGACGCAAGCCGCTGACCGAGCACGCCGTCTTCCCGCCGATGGTGGTGCAGATGATGGCGGTCGGTGAGGACACCGGCGCCCTCGACGACATGCTCTCGAAGATCGCGGAGTTCTACGACCAGGAGGTCGAGGCCACGACCGAGGCGCTGACCGCCCTGATCGAGCCCCTGATGATCGCCTTCCTCGGCGGCATGGTCGGCGGCGATGATCGTCGCCCTCTACATGCCGATCTTCAAGGTCTTCGACCTCATCCAGTAGCAGCAGCCGCGCAGCTCAGGGCGGCCTCCGTTGACCGGGAGCCGCCTCTCGGCTGGCGTCCGGGTCACGGCACCCGGCTCCGCCGATGTCACCCGAACGGAGCAAAAGTGTCCTCAAGTCGGGCGCCGATGCCACGATGCAGTGGTTGTCATCGAGCCGCACGGCCAGACAAGGGCACACCCGCCGCGAGGCGGGGTCGCAAAGCCAGGGGACTCCCCGGAGTCAGCCCAGCTGCCTCGGCCGGCACCTCCCCAGGAGGGCCGCGCAGGGACCGAGCACGTCACGCGCGGCTCACCTCCATCTCAGTCCTGGAGGACACCGCATGCTCGCTCGCATCCGCAAGGCCCAGGAGGAGAACGAGGGCGGCTTCACCCTCATCGAGCTCCTCGTCGTCATCATCATCATCGGCATCCTCGCCGCGATCGCCATCCCGACGTTCCTTAACCAGCGCGAGAAGGGCTGGCGAGGCCGCGGTCAAGAGCGACGTGAAGAAGTCGCCACGGCCGTGGAGTCCTACGCCACCGACAACAACGGCACCTACGTCTCCGGTACCGGCGCGACCGCCGGCCGATCAAGGACCAGGGCTTCAACGCCTCCAGCGGTGCTGGTCACCGTCACCGCCGGCACGGCCGACCACGTCCTGCACCGTCAGCGGCACCCAGCACCAGTCGTCGCGGGCTCCGCCAAGTCCTCAAGTTCGACAGCGCGACCGGTACCACGACGGTCTGCAACCGGTCACCACGTCCGGCGCAGGCTCTGCTGTCACGCCGCACTCGCCTGAGGGCGGCGCCCTCCACGGAGGGCGCCCCCTCGGGCATTCGGGGACCCGCGGCGCTGTCCGATCGGTCGACGCACGCAGCCGATGGCTCAAGGTGTCGATCCAGGAGCGACGATGCAGTAGTTGTCATCGAGCCGCACGGCCAGCAAGGGCACACCCGCCGCGAGGCGGGGTCGCAAAGCCAGGGGACCCCCGGGGTCAGCCCGAGCTACCTCGGCCGGCACCTCCTCCGGAGGGGCCGCGCGGATCCGACCCACGCGCGGCTCACCTCATCTCGTCCGTGGAGGACATCCCATGCTCGCTCGTATCCGCAAGGCTCAGCAGGAGAACGAAGGGCGGCTTCACCCTCATCGAGCTCCTCGTCGTCATCATCATCATCGGCATCCTCGCCGCGATCGCCATCCCGGTCTTCCTGAACCAGCGCGAGAAGGGCTGGCGACGCCGGCGTCAAGAGCGACCTGAAGCAGTCGCCAACGGCGTGGAGTCCTCCGTCACCGACAACAAGGACCTACCCGCACCGGCGCACCGCCGCCATCAAGGGCACGAAGGGCAACGTCTTCGCCGCTGCCCAGAACACGGCTGCACGGCGTACTGCATCCAGGGCTACAACCGGCAAGGGCAGCCGCACGCTGGCGACGGCCGCGTATGTCTACAAGAGCGACGAAGGCGGTCTTCAGCCCGCTGCCGGCACGTGCGCGGCATACACCGGCTCGGCGATCGCTATCACGGGTTCCGTCGCCGTTAGCCGCACGCTTCGACGAGAGGGCGGGCCGTCAGGCCCGCCCCTCTCGCTGTCGCGAGCCTTCTGGACCTCAAGTCCATGCGCCCCGCGTCCGATGTACAAGGCGTCAACGAGCCGCACGGCCAGCAAGGGCACACCCGCCGCGAGGCGGGGTCGCAAAGCCAGGGAACTCCTCGGAGTCAGCCCAGCTACCTGGTCGGCACCTCCACGGAGGGGCCGCCTGGACCGAGCACCAGCCGGCTCACTCCTTCTCGTCCGTGGAGGACATCCCATGCTCGCTCGCATCCGCAAGGCTCAGCAGGAGAACGAGGGCGGCTTCACCCTCATTGAGCTCCTCGTCGTCATCATCATCATCGGCATCCTCGCCGCCATCGCCATCCCGGTGTTCTTGAACCAGCGCTCCAAGGGCGTCGATGCCGGCGTCAAGAGCGACCTGAAGCAGATCGCCAACGAGGTCGAGTCCGCCTTCACCGACTCCCAGACCTACCCGGCGACCGTGGCCATCAAGGGCACGAAGGGCAACGTCTTCGCCGCTGCCCAGAACACGGCGGGCACGGCGTACTGCATCCAGGGCTACAACCTGAAGGGCAGCCGCACCGCTGCGGACGCTGCGTACGTCTACAAGAGCGACCAGGGTGGTCTGCAGCCCGCGGCTGGCGACTGTGCGGCCTACACGGGTTCGGCGATCGCCATCACTGGTTCCGTCGCCTAACCAGCGCGCTGGCGGGAGGGGCGGGCCCATCGGGTCCGCCCCTTCTGCATGTGTGAAGTCTTCCCGCGCCTGTCAAGACCGAGCTTGTCGATGCCGAGAGGTTCACCATGCATATGCACAAGTCGCGGTCAGGCGCTGGGGCCGACGATGCGGGTTTCAGCCTGATCGAGGCCGTCGTGGCGCTGGCTATTGCGACGGCCGTCTTCACCGCCCTGGCCTTCGCCTTGATCGGAGGCACGAAGTCGGCGCTGCTGTCACAGCAGAACCAGCAGGCAGGAGACGTGCTCAATAGAGCTGTAGAGGAGGCACGAGCCTTGACCTACTCCCAACTCACCTTGCGTACTTCGGACCTGAACGTTGGAGAGGCCGCGCGGACGCCGACGCTGGCCGGCTGTCTCTGCTACAACCCGACGAACGACAGCACCAGTGGCCCGGGGGTGGAGCCGCTCGCTTCGCCCGGTGCCACCGGGGGACTCAACCCTCACCAGTCGGCCGTCATGCAGAACGGCGGAACCTTCACAGTTCGCCGCTACGTCACGGCGCCTGCGGATGCGTCCGGGGCCACGTACAAGCGGCTCACGGTGGTGGTGTCGTGGAACGGCCTCGGCAAGGCCCGGACGCGTACCTACAGCACGCTGGTTGCTGATACCAAGCGCGGACTCCCTCTGCCGGACTTCAAGTTCACCAACGCCGCCACGCCGACGCAGTGTCGCAATCCAGGTAGTGAAGTGGTCTACGCGTTCAACTTGAAGAACAACGGCGCTAGGGACGCGTGGCGCTTGACTGCAACGTCGGTCACCCCGGCTTGGACGTTCTACGCCGACGAAGACGACGATGCCGCTTTTGTGGCCGGCGAGGACCAACCGCTGCCTGTTGTCGGCGGTGCAGCGTCGACCGGCCTCATCGAGCCCACCTCTGCGCTGCGATTCCTCGCGGTTCGGACCTTGCCGGCCACGCCTGCGCCATACACCGTGACGAGTACTTTCCGAGCAACGTCGGCTGCGCAGCCCTCCTACTTTCAAGAGCTGACGGTGACGACGACGGTCGTGGCGACCCCATGCGGCGGCACCGCGACCCCAAGCCCGTCGCCGGGCGCGTCAACCGCGCCGAGTCCCAGCGCGAGCCCCACGCCCTCGGCACCGACGCAGCCGCCGGCTTCCTGCGCCACGCTGACCGGCGCAGCAACCACCAGCGCGCCAGGTGGCACGCTGGTCCGCTACCTGTTGCAGAACTACCTTCAGCCGGGCGACACGGTCGCCGGGATCAACCAGCCCGTGGCCCGCGACTCCGGAGCCGCCTTGATGGCCGGCAGTCTCTACAACTACTCCACCGACCTGCACTCTGCGGCTGGGAGATACCTGCAGTTCGGGACCGGTCCGGGAGCCAACCAGTTGCTCAGCTGGACCTACGTCATGCCGGCAACCTCCGTCCTGAAGGGGCAGGGTGCCGTTACCCTCTGGGCCCGGCCGGCCTCAGGGCTGACCACGGACAAGCCCAGTGTCCGCGTGGTCATCGAACGGCTGAACAGCGCCGGCGCCGCGCAGCAGACGCTCGGGACTCTGGACTACACAGCATCGGCGGGCTGGGGCTGCACCGGCATGCGTCCGTTCAGCCTGAGCCTGCCGACCATCGGTGGCAATGGCCAGAAGGTGCTGGCCAATGAGCAGATCCGCGTCTCCGTCCGCCTGTTGAACGCGGTGCCCATGGTGTTCGGCTACGGCACCTCGGCCTACGCAAGCGAGCTGAATCTCCCCTACAAGAGCGGACTGGGCTGACATGCGTTGTCTTCGCGGGCCCAAGGGCCGCCGCTCCGACTCCGGGGTGACCCTCGTCGAGACCCTCATCGTCATGCTGCTTCTAGGCGTCGTCAGCACCCTGGTCACCAGAGCAGTCATCGACAGCCACAAGGTGGTTCGCATCGTGGAAGACCAGACGACCGGTCTGGCTGACGTCCGCATCGCGGCCGAACGCCTCGGTCGAGACATCCGAGAGGCGCGCTCGGTCGTCTGCAACCCGACTGGTACCCCAGCCGCGCTGGCAGCCTCGGACCCCAGCTGCATCTTTCACCTACAGCTCTGGATCGACTACAACTCCGACTACGTGCAGCAAGCGGCCGAGACCGTCACCTGGAGCCTGGTCGCCAGCACGCGCCCTAATCAGTTCGACCTGCTGCGCACGGTCGGCACAGCGTCGGGAGTGGTTCAGGCCCGCACCATCGTCGTGCAGGTCGCCTTCGGCTACGACCTGGCGCCCGTCTCTACGGCGCCAGGCCCTGGAGTCGCGCACACGCGCCTCGTGAACGTGAACATGACCTACGACTCGAACACCAAAGCCGGAACGTCCAACAAGACCGTGGCCTTCACTGGGCGCCTGAGGAACGTGAGCTGATGACCATGCAGAGCAGGTTGCACCGGACCGCACAGGGCGACGACGGGCTGGGGCTGGTCCTGGTCCTGGGGATGGCCGGCATCCTGACCGGGCTGATGATCGTGTCCACCACCGCGGCCCTGCGATCTCTGCAGTCCAGCCGGCAGCACGTGAACTTTGAGAGCGCCCTGTCGGTGGCCGACGGCGGCATCGATGTGACCCTGTCTCGCGCCCAGCGCCGCTACGTCTTGAGCGGGGCCGATTCCTACACGGTGCCGGCACCTGCCGACCCCGGAGAGGCGTGTGTCGGCGCGGCCGTCGCCTGGCCCTTCGCAAGCCAGCCGACGCCGGACGAGGAGCGCGCCTGGGCTCGCGAAAAGCTGGAGACGCTGGCCTCCACCCCGGGCTGCCTGCGAACCGGGACCGGTGGTCAGTACGTCATGCTCAAGCCCACCGGCCGACAGGTGGTGTACTCGCTCGGCTGGTCACCGCAACGCGGCGCCGCCGAGGTGAAGCGGCGGTTGATCAAGGCTGAGTACCTGTTCACGCCGTACTCGCCCTCGTTCGCCATTCTCACCGGCGGGGATCTGAGCTTGGACAGCAGCACGACCGTCACCTCGGCCCCGCCGAACAGCCCCGCATTGGCAGCCGTGCACACCAACGGCGTCCTCACCGTCAGCAGCGGCAACCCGCAGGTCTTCGGTCCGGTGACGCAGAGCGCTGCCGGCCCATCGGCGAGCAGCAACAAGTTCTTCGCAAATGCCGGTGGGAACGTCTCGGGGCAGGCGAAGCAGAACGTGCCCTTCCAGGGGGCCGTCGCGATCTGGGGCAGCCAACACCTCACGAACCCGCCCGGCGGCTGGTACGACCTGTGCCCGGACGGAACCGTGCGCACGGCGAACGGCGCTTCACCCTGCGTCGGGTCCATCCTTGCCAACGTTGCCGCCAGTGGCAGCTACCGAGGTTGGAGCTTCAACGGAAGTGGCACGGTGCCCGTCTGGTCCGGAGGAAGTGCGATCAAGCAGAACGGCTATTCAGGTACCTACTACGTGCACCAGGGGAATGTCACCAACCCAGCCAGCAACAGCGGCTCCGCGGTCCCCAACCTGACCGTCCTCGCGAGCTCGGTGAGCTCGGCCTGCAACAAGGTCGGCGGCAACATCGAGTGGGGGTCGACGGACGTCCTGGCGCCGAGTGTCGCCAACACGTGGCTGGTGGCGGATCAGGACTTGACCACGACGTCCAACTACCAGGCGGGCAGCGCCAGCGGTGGCACCGTCGTCAGTGGCTTCTTCATCGCCGGAGACCAGATCGAGATGTCCACCAGCTCCAACGGCGCCTACGGGGTGGTCATTGCCGTCGGTCAGTGCAACCCGGCCACGGGGTCGCCCGTGTCGCAGAACTCGATCAAGAATCCGTCGATCTACTACGATCCCAACGCTCAGGCGCCGTTTACCGACGTCATCAACAACACCCTCTGGCTGGAGTACGCGGGTTGAGCGTGCCTGCTAGACAGCGGACATGACGACTCTGCTCGCGGGGCTGTGTGGGCTCCTCGGCCTGGCCATCGGCTCCTTCCTCAACGTCGTCGTCTGGCGCGTACCGAGGGGCGAGTCCGTCGTCAGCCCGCCGTCGGCCTGCCCACGCTGCGAGACACCCATCCGGCCGCGGGACAACCTCCCGGTGGCCGGGTGGCTTCTGCTCAAGGGCAGGTGCCGCGACTGCAGCGAGCCGATCAGTTCTCGCTACCCGCTTGTGGAGCTCGGTTGCGGACTGCTGTTCGTCGTCATGGCGCTGCGCTTCGGCGCAGATCCGGTCCTGCCGGCCTACCTGTACCTGGCTGCCGTCGGGCTGGCGCTCGCGCTCATCGATCTGGACTGCAAGCGGCTGCCGGACGCGCTGACGCTGCCCAGCTATCCGGTGGCCGTGGTCCTGCTCGGCGGGGCGGCCCTGCTCGACAGTGACTCCGGCGACTTCCTCCGCGCCCTGCTGGGAGGATCGGCACTGTTCGGCCTGTATTTCGCGCTGTGCTTCGCCTATCCCGCAGGGATGGGGTTCGGTGACGTCAAGCTGTCCGGAGTGCTCGGCCTCTACCTGGGCTGGATCGGGTGGGGCGCCTGGGCGGTGGGCCTGTTTGCCGGGTTCTTGCTCGGCGGTGCCTTCGGCATCGCCCTGATCGCGTTCAGGCGCGGTGGACGAAAGACCGCTGTTCCGTTCGGGCCGTTCATGCTGATGGGTGCCCTGTTCGCCATCATCGTCGGGCAGCCGTTGTTCGACGCCTATCTGTCCGCGACGGGCGTCTGAGCCCGGGACTGCGCCGTACGGCGCAGACTCCGGCACTGCTCGTGCTCAAGCCACTACGTCTACCCGCCGATGGGTTGTCTGACACCGGCGGGAGGACCCCCGGTACCTCATCGGCCAGTTGGCCGTCGCCCGAGGGGAACAGACGTGGCAGGACGACCAGTGGTGGGTCTCGACATCGGGACCTCCGGCGTACGCGCCGCCGAGCTCAGCATGGGCAAGGGGTCCTCGACCCTGGAACGCTTCGGACAGGTCGCCCTGCCCGCGGGCGCCGTCCGTGACGGCGAGGTGATCGATGCGGAGACCGTGGCAGCGGCCATCAAGCAGCTGTGGGCGCAGGCGAAGTTCAGCACCAAGAAGGTCGTCGTCGGCGTGGCCAACCAGAAGGTTGTCGTGCGCCAGGTCGACCTCCCGTGGCTGCCGCTCAAGGAGCTGCGGCAAAGTCTCGCCTTCCAGGTCGAGGACTTCATCCCGATGCCGGTCGACCATGCGATCCTGGACTTCCACCCGCTGGAGGAGTTCACGAACGACGCCGGCGGCCGGATGCTCCGCGTGCTGCTCGTCGCCGCCGCACGCGACATGGTGGGCAGCGCCGTCGACGCCGTCACCCGCGCCGGGCTCACCCCGACGATGGTCGACCTCACCTCCTTCGCCGTGCTGCGCAGCCAGGTCAGCGGCGGTCCCAGCTTCTCCACCGAGGGCGAGGCGCTGATCGACATCGGCGCCAGCGTCACCAACATCGTGGTCCACCAGGGCGGCGTCCCGCGCTTCGTGCGCATCCTGCTCATGGGCGGCGCGGACATCACCGACGCCGTCGCCGAGCGCCTCGGAGTCGGCGCCGACCAGGCAGAGTCGGTCAAGCAGACCACCGGCCTGGCTGCCGTGGCGGGCAGCGCCGAAGGCCATCCGGCCAACCGCGCCATCGAAGCCACGGGCAGCGCCTTCGTCGAGGAGGTGCGCGGTTCGCTGGACTACTACATGTCGCAGCCGACCGCAGCGCGCATCGGCCGCATCGTGCTCTCCGGTGGCGGTTCGCGCCTCACCGGCTTGGTGGACCGCCTCTCCGCCGCGACCCGCCTTCCCGTGGAGGTGGCTCGTCCCATGTCCGTCCTGAACATCGGCAAGACCGGCCTGACCGCGGAGCAGCTCGAGTACATCGAGCCCATGGTCAGCGTGCCGGTCGGCCTCGCCCTGGGGGTGGCGTCGTGAGCGTCCTGTCCGAGCACGTCGAGCAGACCAAGCAGCCGGTCGGTACCGGCCTGCCTGTGTTGCCCCGCGTCAACCTGCTGCCGCCGGAGATCGCCGAGACGGTGCGCTTCCGGCGCATCCAGTACGGCCTCGGCGGTGGCCTGCTCGTCGCGACCGGCATCGTCGCTGCACTGGTGGTGGCCGCGGCCGGCGCCGTCGCCAGCGCCAACAGCGACGTCGAGTCCTCCACCGCCCGGGGGACCGCTCTGCAGGCCGAGTCGGCGAAGTACGCCGACGTCCAGGCGGTCTACGCCAGGGCGGCGGCCGCGCAGGCCATGCTCACCCAGGCCATGGGCCAGGAGGTCCGCTACTCCCAGTTCCTCAACGACCTGAGCCTGACGGTCCCCGAGAACGTCTGGGTCAAGAACGTCACCTTCAGCCAGACGGCGCCGGTCGTTGCCGGAACTGCGGCGCCGGGCGTCGACCCCGGCGTGGGCACCGTGACCTTCAGCGGCACGGGGTTCGCGCACGACGACGTCGCCGTGTGGCTGGAGTCGCTGGCCGGTCAGAAGGGCTACGCCAACCCCTACTTCACGAACTCGACCGAGGCTCTCGTCGGCACCCGCACGACGGT
Source organism: uncultured Actinomycetes bacterium (assembly GCA_963784675.1). Classification (GTDB taxonomy): domain Bacteria; phylum Actinomycetota; class Actinomycetes; order Mycobacteriales; family SCTD01; genus SCTD01. The sequence continues at coordinate 940,684 of CAWASE010000019.1, read as the reverse complement.
GAGCTTTGACAGCACCGTGACCCTGACCAACGACGCGCTCTCGGGTCGCTACACCACCCCGGCCGGAGGCTGACATGGACAAGCTGCAGCAGTGGGTCGCGCTGACCGTCGTCGGCGCGATCGCGATCCTGGCGGCGGGCTGGTTCCTGCTCGTGTCGCCCAAGCGGTCCGAGGCCGCCGATCTGCGCGCCCAGGCCGAGTCGCAGGACGTCGCCAACGCCGCCCTGGAGACTCAGCTCCAGGTGCTCAAGGCCCAGGCCAAGGACCTGCCGAAGAAGCAGGCCGAGCTGGCGGCCGTGGCTGCCAAGATCCCGGACAATCCCGGCCTGCCGGCGCTCATCCGCGCACTGACGGTGGCCAGCACCTCCGCCGGGGTGGAGTTCGTCTCCGTCGCCCCTGGCGCTCCGGTCGCCGCCGTCGCGGCCGCGCCTGCAGCCGTCGTGGCCGCGCCGGAGCCCAACGCGGACGGCACCGTCGCCGCAGCCGCCGTGGCCGCGGCCCCTGTCAGCACGGCCGGGCAGCTCATGACCATCCCGCTGGCGATCAACGTGGTCGGCGACTACTTCGAGGTCGAGCAGTTCCTGGCGAACCTGGAGGACCTGCCGCGCTCCCTGCGGGTGGCGAACCTGACGCTGGCGCCGGGCAGCAGCCCGACGAGCAAGACGACCGGCGCCTCAGCCGACGACGGTCGCAGCCTGACCTCGACCATCACCGGTGAGGTCTTCCTGGCCGCCGGCCGTCCCGTTGCCACTGCCGTGGTCGCGCCGTCCGCCGCCCCGGCGAAGTAGGAGACGACCATGACCGAACCGTTCCCCTTCGGCACCGCCCTGGACGAGGCTCCCGTCGAGGAGCCCGCCGCCAGCAACCGCCGCAACCTGATCGTGCTGGGTGTGGTGGGCGCCGTGGCACTGGCTGCCGGCGCCTACTTCGTCCTGGGTGGCAGCGGCGACCCGACGGAGGAGTCGTTCGCCGTGCCGGCGCGCAGCCGGCCGGTGGCGACCGTGTCGGCGAGCCCCGGCCCCGTGGTCCTGCCGGTGGTCTCGACCCTGGCCCTCGGACGCAACCCCTTCAAGGCGCTCTACGTCGCGCCGGTGGTCTCCAGCGGCGGAGGCGGGACCGGCACGACCGCACCCGTCGTCACTGCGCCGACGGCCACGACGCCGGTGATCGTGCAACCCACCACGACCACACCCGTCATCGTCGTCACCGACAGCACGCCGACGACGTCCGGCGGGGGCTCGACGACGCCCACGTCCGGCGGGACGACAGCGCCGGCACCGCCGGCAGCGGCGCCGGCACCGGCAGCGTCGCCCGCCCCCGCCCAGAGCACGGTCGCGCTCAAAGCCGTCGCGCCGGGCAAGGACGGCGCCGCGCCTGTCGCCACCTTCCGTTACGACGGGAAGACGCTCACCGGCTCCCCGGGCGACGTCATGGACGGCAAGCTGCTGCTCATCTCCCTGCAGCAGGACGCCACCGGCTCGTGGTTCGCCAACCTGCAGCTCGGTGACGGCTCACCGTTCGAGGTGCATGAGCGCCAGACGGTCGTCGTCCAGTAGTCCACGCACGCGCCAGCGGCCCCGGTCCTCACGGACCGGGGCCGTCGGCGTTCCTGCCTCGCGGGTCGCCACGGGGGTCTGGGAGACTGGACCGATGATGCGCTGGCTGACGGCAGGGGAGTCGCACGGACCTGCCCTGATGGGTGTGGTCGACGGGGTGCCCGCCGGGGTCGGCATCACCACCGCCGAGGTTGCCGACGAGCTCGCCCGCCGCCGCCTGGGCCACGGCCGCGGTGCGCGGATGCAGTTCGAGCGCGACGAGGTCGAGTTCCTCGGGGGGGTCCGGCACGGACGCACCCAGGGCGGGCCGCTCGCGATCCGCATCGGGAACACCGAGTGGCCCAAGTGGCAGGTCGTCATGAGCGCCGACCCGGTGTCGGCCGACGAGCTCGAGGGGCTGGGCCGCAACGCCCCGCTGACCCGACCGCGACCGGGCCATGCCGATCTCGTCGGCATGCAGAAGTACGCGTTCGACGACGCCCGCCCGGTGCTGGAGCGGGCCAGCGCGCGAGAGACCGCGGCCCGGGTGGCCCTCGGTGCGGTCGCGAAGGCGCTGCTCGCGCAGGCCTACGGCATCCGCGTGCTCAGTCACGTCGTGAGCATCGGGGGGGTGGCGGTCCCGGCGGGCACACCGTTGCCGATGCCGGAGGATCTCGCCACCATCGACGCCAGCCCGGTCCGGGCGTTCGACGCCGGGTCGGCGCAGGCGATGGTCGACGAGGTCGACGCCGGCAAGCAGGAGGGCGACACCCTCGGCGGCATCGTCGAGGTGCTGGCCTACGGGTTGCCGCCGGGCCTGGGCAGCCATGTGCACTGGGACCGCCGGCTGGACAGCCGGCTCGCCGCCGCGCTCATGGGCATCCAGGCCATCAAGGGCGTCGAGATCGGCGACGGCTTCGACGCCGCCCGCAAGCGCGGCAGCCAGGTCATGGACGAGATCGTCCGTGGCGAGGACGGACTCACCCGCACCTCCGGCCGGCTCGGCGGCACCGAGGGCGGCATGAGCAGCGGCGAGGTGCTGCGCGTGCGGGCGGCTATGAAGCCGATCAGCACCATCCCGCGGGCGCTGCGCACCATCGACACCGCCACGGGCGACGAGGCCGCCGCACACCACCAGCGCAGCGACGTGTGCGCGGTCCCGGCGGCCGGCGTCGTGGCGGAGGCGATGGTCGCGCTCGTCCTCGTCGAGGCTGCGCTGGAGAAGTTCGGCGGCGACTCCCTCAGCGAGACCAGGCGCAACCACGACTCCTACCTCGCCACGCTCACCGTCCGGTGAGTCCGGTCCTGGTGCTCGTCGGCCCCCCCGGCGCAGGCAAGACCACCGTCGGTCGGCAGGTGGCCAAGCGCCTCGGTGCTGCTTTTCGCGACACCGACCACGACGTCGAGGCCGTCGCCGGCAAGCGGATCGCGGACGTCTTCGTCGACGACGGCGAAGAGCACTTCCGGGCGCTGGAGACGCGGGCCGTCGAGGTCGCCCTGAGCGGCCACGACGGCGTGCTGAGCCTGGGTGGCGGAGCCGTGCTCGCGGCCGAGACCCGACGGCTGCTCGCCGGGCACCGGGTCGTGCTGCTCGACGTCGACCTGTCCGGCGCCACCTCGCGCGTCGGCCTGAACCGCGACCGGCCGGTGCTGGCCCTGAACCCGCGGGCCGTGCTCAAAGAGCTGCTCGCCGAGCGGATGCCCCTGTACCGCGAGGTCGCGACCGCCGTCGTCGACACCAGCAACAAGCCGGTGCGCGCGGTGGTCGACGAGGTCGTGGCCCTGCTGGAGGAGACGTCATGACCGCCGCCACCCGCATCCGGGTCACCGGCACGGCGCCCTACGACGTCGTCGTCGGGCACGGGCTGCTCGGCGAGCTGCCGGGGCTGCTCGGTCGGGCCGAGCGGATCGCGATCGTGCACCCGTCCGCCCTGCGGGAGACGGCCGAGACCATCCGCACCGACCTGGAGCAGCAGGGCCTGAGCGCCCACGCCGTCGAGGTGCCGGACGGCGAGGGTCAGAAGGACCTCAAGGTCGCGGCGTACCTGTGGGACGTCTTCGGGCAGGTCGGGCTGACCCGGTCGGACGCCGTCGTGGCGGTAGGTGGGGGAGCCACGACCGACCTGGCCGGCTTCGCCGCCGCCACCTGGCTGCGCGGCATCGCGGTCGTGCACGTCCCGACGACTCTGCTGGCGGTCGTCGACGCCGCCGTCGGCGGCAAGACCGGCATCAACACCAGCGCCGGCAAGAACCTCGTCGGGTCCTTCCATCCGCCCGCGGGCGTGCTCTGCGACCTGACGGCGCTGGAGACGGTGCCCCGGCACGACTACGTCGCCGGGCTGGCCGAGATCATCAAGGTGGGGCTGACGCACGACCCGCGGATCCTGGAGCTCATCGAGGTCGACCCGCAGGCCGCGAAGACGCCCGCCGGTCCGCACACGCGCGAGCTCGTCGAGCGGGCCATCGCCGTCAAGGCGGGTGTGGTCAGCGACGACCTCACCGAACAGGGCGGACGCGAGTTCCTCAACTACGGGCACACGCTCGGGCATGCGATCGAGAAGCTGGAGCAGTACCGCTGGCGTCACGGCGCCGCAGTCAGCGTCGGGCTGGCGTTCGCCGCCGAGCTCGGCCGGGTCGCCGGTCGCCTGGACGACGCGACCGCCGACCGCCACCGCGCCGTGCTGGAATCCGTCGGCCTGCCGACGTCCTACAACGGCCCGTGGCCCGAGGTTGCGGCCGCGATGCGCGGCGACAAGAAGAGCCGCGGCAGCCGGATGCGCTTCGTCGTGCTCGACGCCCTCGCCGCCCCGCGCATCCTGGACGACCCGGACCCGGGGCTGCTGGTGGCGGCGTATGAGGAGGTCCGCCGGGACCGTGGGCCGGAGATCTTCCTGTAGCCGGAACACACGTTCAAGGACGCGCACTCGCCGGCCGATGTCGCAGCCATGACTCGCGCTCTCGGTTCTAGTGTCCCGCGTCTGAAGTTCGCTTGCCGCATTGCGTGCGGCAGGATCTGGTCGGCGGTCTTGGTCCAGGTGAATGGCTGGCAGCGGTCGTTCCAGCCGTCGATGAAGCGGCTGATTGCGGTGACGAGTTCTTTGACGCTGGCGAAGGTCCCGCGGCGGATCGCTTGCCGGGTGATGATCCCGAAGAAGACCTCGACCAGGTTCAGCCAGGAGCCTGAGGTCGGGGTGAAGTGCAGCGTGATCCGCGGGTTCTTCTCCAGCCATGCGTTGATCTCGGCGTGCTTGTGGGTGTGGTAGTTGTCGACCACGACGTGTAGCTCACGGCGCGGATAGGCGCGGGCGACCTTCTTCATGAAGTCCAGGAACTCGGCCTTGCCGTGCCGGTCGTAGCAGGCGTCGGTGACCTTGCCGGTCGCCACCTCCAGCGCTGCGAACAACGTCGTCGTGCCGTTGCGCTTGTAGTCGTGGGTCGCCTTCTCCGGCAGCCCCGGACGTAGCGGCAGGATCGGGGCGGTGCGATCCAGCGCCTGGATCTGACTCTTCTCGTCCACGCACAGAACCACCGCCTTCTCAGGCGGATTGAGGTAGAGCCCGACGACGTCGCGGACCTTGGCCTCCAGCTGCGGATCGGTGGAGAACTTGAACGTCTCCCGCCGCCACGGCTGCACTCCGTACTTGCGCCAGGCCCGCGCCACGGTCGCATCCCCGATGCCCAGATGACCGGCCAGAAGCCGGCTGGACCAGTGCGTCACCCCCAGCCGCTCCGGCGGCGGATCGAGCGTCGCGGCGATGATCTGCGCGTCGTCGATCGTCTTCGGACGGCCCGACCGCGGCGCGTCGTCCAGACCCTCGACGCCATGGCTGACGTAGCGCTTCTTCCACTGACTCACCGTCGGCCGCGTCACCTCCAGCCGGTGGCAGATCGACGAGGTCCGCTCGCCGTCAGCCGCGGCCAGCACGATCCGCGCCCGCAACGCCAGTCCCGCCTTGATCGAGGACGACCGCGTCCAGCTCAGCAACGTCTCGCGGTCCTGGTTGGGAACGTGCACCAGTGCAGTAGACAGCGACATGACTGATCATCTCGCGTCCTACGCCCGATGTAAAGGAACTAACGACGCGCGACACTAGCCGAGCAGACCTGACACCGCTGCGGCATGCTGCCTTAGCCACAATGATGCTCGTGCCCGTCCTGGTGATCATCAGCTATTCACGGGTATGGACGGGCGACGTCAGCGGTCCGGCGGAGATGGGCCTGTTCGGTCCGACTGGAGCCGCCATGCTCACGGGCCATCTCGGCCGCGTCTTTGCTGATCCGGTGATCCAAGGTGGACCCCTGGAGCTCATTCCGTACGGAGTGACTTACCTACTACACCCAAGGACACAGCTCGCGTGGGTCGGCCTCTACACGGTCAGCACCGCTCTGCTGTTGCTGTTGTTTCTGTGGGCTGCCTTCGGCACGTCTTCCTTCCGCGATCAAGGTGGCAGAGGGCATGCTGGGCGTTGGCTGCACCTTTGTGCGGCGACGGCGGCCTGCCTTGGCGGGGCCCTGCCCATGACCTTCGAGGTCGGGCACACCGCGCAGGCTGCGATTCCCCTCTTGTGGTTGCTTGCTGCTATCCGTGCTCGCGCAGGCCAATGGACCTGGGCCGGGGTTCTGCTGGGGCTGTCGGTGGGCTTCGAACCTTGGGGGATGCTTGGGGCACCGGTAGTTCTGTGCTTCGGCGGGGCCGGACAGCTTCGCGGGATCTACCGGACGGCCGTTGCCGGGGCCACCACCACAGGACTCCTGTACGGGCCGTTCGTCGCTAGCGGCCACTTTGCGATGTTCGACTTTGCCTGGCCTGTCTCCTCGACCTCCCTGGTGGGTCGAGTCTTCCCGGAGATGACGTCCTTTCCGTGGACGCTACGGCTCTTGCAGGCGAGCATCGTGCTGGTGGGCGCGGGCGCCGTGGCTTTGCTGACTCGAGGATCGCCGTATGGTGCGTGGCTGGTTCCCATGGCAATTCTGACCTTACGGCTGACCTTCGACCCACTCCGTTACCCGTACTACTACCTTGCACCGGCACTGCTGGCGATCGTTCTTGCGGCATGGGCCGTCCATCAGCGGGCATGTCTACCCGCCGTCCTCACCACAACGCTTGCTGTGTGGTTGTGGACCGACAGTTCGAAGACGCTGGCCGGCACCATCGTGACGACAGCCTGCGTGTGCGTGCTGGGTCCGATGCTGCTCAGACGAGTGGGAGGGTCCCCAGCAACAAGAGCAGCGGACCCAGCACCCGTCCGGCAAGGTGTCAAGTACCGGGTTTGATGGAGACCTGCAACTCCCGCTGAGCAGGCTGCTCGGGCGGGTTGGTCTGGGTAGGGGTGGCGCTGTGGGTGGCCTCGTACTCGGCGGGTGGGATGAGCCCGAGCTGGCCATGGAGGCGCTTGTTGTTGAACCAGTCGATGTACTCGGCCACCGCGATCTCCAGGTCGTCAATGCCCTTCCAGGGTCCGCGGTTGCGGATCAGTTCGGCCTTGAACAGGCTATTGAAAGCTTCAGCCATCGCATTATCATACGAATCACCTTTGCTTCCGACGGAAGCTACGGCGCCGACCCGGTCGATTTCTTCTGTGTATCGAATGGCGAGATATTGAACGCCGCGGTCGGAATGATGCACGAGCTTGGTGAGGTCGTGGCCGCTTCGCTGACGCAAGTACAGGCCCATGTTCAGTGCGTCGAGCGCCAGGTCGGTCCGCAGGGACGTCGACAGCTGCCAGCCGACGATCAGGCGGCTGAACACGTCCAGCACGAAGGCGGCGTAGACCCACCCCGAATGCGTCTTGATGTAGGTGATGTCAGCAACCCACAGCGTGTTCGGCGCCGACGCGGTGAAGTCCCGCTGCACGAGGTCCTCGCGGCTGTCAGGGCCGGTGCCGGGCACGGTCGTGCGCGGGCCCTTCGCCCGGCTGACGCCGCGTAGCCCCAGTGTTCGCATCAGCCGCTGAGTGGTGCAGCGCGCGATCGACCGGCCGGCCTGGCCGCAGATGCCCTCGCGGACGAGCTGGGCGTGGACCTTGCGCTGGCCATACACGCCGTAGTTGTCGGCGTGGACGCGCGTGATGTCGACCTTCAACTTCTCGTCGTGCACCGCACGCGAGGACGGCGCCCGCTTGCTCGCGGCGTAGTAGGTGCTCGGGGCGATCTTCACGTCGGCGCCCTTGAGCACCTCGCAGATCGGCTCGACCCCGAACGTCTTCTTGTGCTGATCGATGTAGCTGCAGATCAGCGGGACGGGCGGTCGAGCTCCGCCGCGAAAAAAGCCGAAGCCGATCTCAAGATCGAATTGGCGCGACGCAACTCACGATTCTCCCGCTCGAGGTCAGCAATCTTCTGCGCCTCGACGCTGGTCATTCCCGGAAGGCGGCCCTCATCGACCTCGGTCTGGGTCACCCATCCGCGTAGCGTCTCCGGATTGATGCCGAGCTGCTCCCCAATGCGCTTACACGCGCTCTGCCGCGACGCCGGGTCCTGACGGGCCTCGACCGTCATCCGGATCGCCCGCTCCCGGAGCTCGTCCGGGTACTTCCGTGGTGCCGCCATACGACGTCCTCCGTGGCTTGATGGTCTCCATCAAACCCGGTACTTGACCGACGACCTATGGGTGGACCAACGCCGCTGTATGAGGAAAGTGAGCGGCTAGCCGATCACGATGAGTTTGCCGACGCGGTGACGACCTCACGGCGCTGACCGCGACGATGCGCGGTGACGAGCAGCCGCGGCAGCCGGGTGCGCTTCGTTGTGCTCGACGCCCTCCGACCCCGCATCCTGGACGACTCGGGCCCGGCGCCGCTGGTTGCGACGTGCAAGGCGGTCCGCAAAGACAGCGGACTAGAGATCTTCGTGGCCGGCGTGGTATCACCTTGATACCATCACCGCCATGGCGATGACCCTGCGGTTGACCGAGGCCGAGTCCGAGCAGCTGCGTAGGCTCGCCGAGGCTCAAGGCGTCTCGCAGCACGAGGTCGTCCGACGGGCCATTGCCGAGCTGGCGGATCGGGTCGGCACCGGCGGTGCCGTCCAGGAGTCCGGCAGCCGGGTGGTGACGCGCTACGCGGCACTTCTTGACCGTCTCTCGCAGTGATCTACCTCGACCTCGAGGCGCTCATCGCGTTGGCTGACCTCGCCGTCGGCGGGCGGGCCCTGGTCCGCGATGCGGGGCTGCTCTCCTCGGCGGCGGCTCGGCCCCAAGCCGGTTTTGGTGACTACGAGGCCTACCCGACCTTGTTCGACAAGGCGGGCGCCCTGATGCACTCGCTGCTGGGCAACCATGCCCTCGTCGACGGCAACAAGCGGCTCGGCTGGACCGCCACCCTGGTGTTCTGCGACCTGAACGGCATCTGGATCGAGGCGCCCGACGACGACGCCTACGACCTGGTCATCGGCGTCGCCGAAGGCCGGCTGGACGTGCCCGACATCGCCGTCGCCCTGGCCGGCTGGGCGGTCCCGCGCGCCGAGGCCTGAGCGTCACCTGTTCTGCGCGATGTGCTTGTCGTCGCTGTCGTCGACGTCCTCCCGGGTTGTTGTGCTCGTTGCGCCACCGCCTCCAGCTCGGGGCTCGCCACCTCGATGGTGACTAGGCTGGGCCTCGACGAAGGTCGCCGGAGCACGGCGACCCTGAGGAGATGGCGGACGCGTGGCGACCACGAACGACCTGAAGAACGGCATGGTGCTCAACCTCGACAACGGCCTGTGGGCGGTGAACGAGTTCCAGCACGTCAAGCCGGGCAAGGGCGGGGCGTTCGTGCGCACGACGCTGAAGAACGTGCTCACGGGCAAGGTGGTCGACAAGACCTTCAACGCCGGGACCAAGGTCGAGGTCGCCATCGTCGACAAGCGCACGATGACCTACCTCTACGCCGAGGGCACCGACTACGTCTTCATGGACCAGGACACCTTCGAGCAGCTGTACGTGCCGCTGGAGACGCTCGGCACGGTCAAGGACTACCTGCTGGAGAACATGGAGGCGACCGTCGCCATGCACGAGGAGGCGGCGCTCTACGTCGAGCTGCCGGCCAGCGTCGAGCTGATCGTGCAGCACACCGACCCGGGTCTGCAGGGCGACCGCTCCACCGGCGGCACGAAGCCGGCCACGCTGGAGACCGGCGCCGAGATCCAGGTGCCCCTGTTCCTCACCACCGGCGAGAAGATCAAGGTCGACACCCGCGACGGGCGCTATCTCGGCCGCGTCAACGACAAGTGATCCACACCTCCTGATGGGTGCTCGCAGCAAGGCCCGCAAGCGGGCGCTCGACGTGCTCTACGAAGCCCACCAGCGCGACGCCGACGTGATGGCGACCCTGCGCGAGAGGCTGGCGCAGAGCGACCCGCCCGTGCCCGAGTACGCGACCGTCCTGGTCGAGGGCGTCGACACCCACCGCGACCGCATCGACGAGCTGCTCGCCACCTATGCCGAGCAGTGGACCCTGAGCCGCATGCCGCCGGTCGACCTGGCGGCGCTGCGCATCGGCGCCTTCGAGCTGCTCTGGTGCGACGACGTCCCCGACGCCGTCGCCGTCAGCGAGGCGGTGGCGCTGGTGGCCAGCCTGTCCACGGACGAGAGCGCGGGCTTCGTCAACGGCCTGCTCGCGCGCCTGCTCCAGCTCAAGCCCAGCCTGGCGGTCTGACGCTCGCGCGGGACTGAGCTCCGCGAGCCCCGGTCGGCGCTACGCCTCGATGGCCCGCCGGGCGTCGGCGGACAGCACACCCCAGCCGATGAGCTGCTCGGTCAGTGCGCCGGGGGAGGCGTCGTAGATGACCGCGAGCGAGCGCATGTCTTCCTGCCGGATCGAGAGTACCCGGCCGTTGTAGTCGCCGCGCTGGCTCTGGATCGTGGCGGCGTAGCGGGCCAGCGGCGCAGCCTTCTCCGGCGGCACGCTCGAGAGCTGCTCCAGGTCGATGACGATGCGCGAGGTCGGCTCGATGGCCGACGAGACGTGCCCCTCGGGCAGCAGCTCGCTGACCGGCACGCCGTAGAAGTCGGCCAGCTCGGACAACCGCTGGACGGTGACGGCGCGGTCGCCGCGCTCGTAGGAACCGACCACGACCGCTTTCCAGCGGCCCTGGCTCTTCTCCTCCACGCCGTGCAGCGACAGCCCCTGCTGCGTGCGGATGGCGCGCAGGCGCGCACCCAGAGACTTGGCGTACTCGGTCATCGGTCTGGCTTCCCGTCGGTCTGGCGTGCCCCGGAGGTGGGGACCACGTCGAACGATCCGGGCGCCGGTCTCACCACTGGCTCGGTCGGGGGTCCGTCCGGTGGGAACCGGACGAGGTGACCGTTGCACCCCCGACGTCGAAGCCTCGCCACGTCGTACTCACTGCTGTCTCGTACCCACTGCTGTCTCGTACCCACTGCTCGTCTGTCGTGCTCACTGCCTGTCGTGCTCACTGCCGGTCTGGTGCGCCGCGCATGTTCTTGTCCCGCTGTGCCCTGGTCACACCGAAATGTGATTACAGACAGTCACGATACGGACGAGGTTCGTTGCGGTCAAGAGACGCCGCGCGGGCGTACGGGGGAGTCAACCGAGGCTCGGTGTAGCGTCGCGACCAGTCACAAGTCCCTCCACCGAGCCCGTCCTGTGAGGCGGGGAAGGAGGTCGTCATGCCTGCTGCCCCGGACGTCCCGTTCCCCTCCTCGCGACCGGTCACCGGCGATCCCGAGGCCGCCCGGCCCGTGCTGTCCGCCGCCGCCGTCGCGCGCGTCGTGGACCGGATGGCGCACGAGCTGCTGGAGAAGACCGGCGGCGGCGCTGACGTCGTGCTGCTGGGCATCCCCACGCGCGGCATCACGCTGGCGCGCCGGCTGGCGGCCCGGATGCAGGTGTTCGAGGGCGTGCAGGTGCCGACCGGCTCGCTGGACATCACCCTCTACCGCGACGACCTGCGGCTGAAGAGCCCCCGTGCGCTGGAGGCCACCGAGGTGCCCGGCGACGGCGTCGACGGCAAGCTGGTCGTGCTCGTCGACGACGTGCTCTTCTCCGGCCGATCGGTCCGCGCGGCGCTGGACGCGCTGGCCGACCTCGGCCGCCCGCGGGCCGTGCAGCTGGCCGTCCTGGTCGACCGCGGCCACCGCGAGCTGCCGATCCGCGCCGACTACGTCGGCAAGAACATCCCGACGTCGATGCGCGAGACCGTCCACGTCCGGCTCGAGCAGGACGACGGCGAGGACGCCGTGCTCGTCGGCCCGGCCGACCTGCAGCGAGAAGAGGTGGCGTCGCGGTGAAGCGGCATCTGCTCTCTGCCAGCGACCTGACGCTGGCTGACGCGACCCTGGTCCTGGACACCGCGGAAGAGCTCGCGCAGGTCTCCGAGCGCACCGTCAAGAAGCTGCCGACGCTGCGCGGGCGCACGGTGGTGAACCTGTTCTTCGAGGACTCCACCCGCACCCGGACCTCCTTCGAGCTCGCCGCGAAGCGCCTGTCGGCCGACGTCATCAACTTCTCCGCCAAGGGCTCCAGCGTGTCCAAGGGCGAGACCCTGAAGGACACGGCCCTGACGCTCGAGGCGATGGGCGCCGACGCCGTCGTCTGTCGGCACTCCTGGTCGGGAGCGCCGCACAACCTGTCCCGGTGGGTGCGGGGCAGCGTCGTCAACGCCGGCGACGGCACGCACGAGCACCCCACCCAGGCCCTGCTCGACGCCTTCACGATGCGCCGCCGCCTCGGCCGTGTCGAGGGGCTCCGCGTCACGATCGTCGGCGACATCCTGCACTCGCGGGTGGCCCGGTCCAACGTGCTGCTGCTGGCGACGCTGGGCGCCGACGTCACGCTGGTCGCCCCTCCGACGCTGCTGCCCGTCGGCGTCGACGCCTGGCCGGCGCAGGTGTCCTACGACCTGGACGCGGTGCTGCCCAAGAGCGACGTCGTGATGATGCTGCGCGTCCAGCGAGAGCGGATGGGACCGGCGGGCGAGGCTGCCAGCGCCTACTTCCCGAGCCACCGCGAGTACGCCCGCCGCTACGGCCTGGACGTACGGCGCGCCGGGCACCTCGGCGACGACGCCATCGTCATGCACCCCGGTCCGATGGTCCGGGGCATGGAGATCGCCCCGGAGGTCGCCGACGGCCTGCGGTCGACCATCGTGGAACAGGTCGCCAACGGCGTCAGCGTGCGGATGGCTGTGCTGTACCTGCTGCTGGGGGGCGCCACCCCGGCGTTCGGCAGCGATACCGGAACGGGAGACGACACGTGACGTCCTGGCTGCTCACCGGGGTGCGCCCCTACGGCGAGGACGTCGTCGACGTCCGCCTGGTCGACGGTCGGGTCGCCGAGATCGGCACCGGCCTGAGCGCCGGTGACAGCCGGGAGCACGCCGGCGACGGCGCCGTCCTGCTGCCCGGCCTGGTCGACCTGCACACCCACCTGCGCGAGCCGGGCCGCGAGGACGCCGAGACGGTCGAGACGGGCACGCTGGCCGCGGCGCTGGGTGGCTTCACCGCGGTGCACGCCATGGCCAACACCGACCCGGTCGCCGACACGGCCGGCGTCGTCGAGCAGGTCTGGCGCCTCGGTCGCGAGGCCGGCCACTGCGACGTGGCCCCGGTCGGTGCCGTCACCGTGGGCCTGCGCGGCGAGCAGATGGCCGAGCTCGGCACCATGGCCGACAGCGCCGCGCGCGTGCGGGTGTTCTCCGACGACGGCAGGTGCGTCAGCGACGCGAGCCTGATGCGCCGGGCGCTGGAGTACGTCAAGGCTTTCGACGGCGTGATCGCCCAGCACGCCCAGGAGCCGCGGCTGACCGTCGGCGCACAGATGAACGAGGGGGTCGTCTCGGGCCTGCTCGGCCTCACCGGCTGGCCCGCGGTGGCGGAAGAGGCGATCATCGCCCGCGACTGCCTGCTCGCCGCGCACGTCGGGAGCCGGTTGCACGTCTGCCACGTCAGCACCGCCGGCAGCGTCGAGCTGATCCGGTGGGCCAAGGGCAAGGGCTGGGACGTCACGGCCGAGGTGACGCCGCACCACCTGCTGCTCACGGACGAGTGCGTGCACGGCTACGACCCGATCTTCAAGGTGAACCCGCCGCTGCGCACGCAGCACGACATCGACGCGCTGCGCGCCGGGCTCGCCGACGGCACCATCGACTGCGTCGCGACCGACCACGCCCCGCACCCGCTCGAGGACAAGGAAGCCGAGTGGGGCGCGGCGGCCATGGGCATGACCGGCCTGGAGACCGCGCTCGGGGTCGTCGCGCTGACCATGGTCGAGCCGGGCCTGCTCAGCTGGCGCCAGGTCGCCGAGCGGATGTCGTCGACCCCGGCCCACATCGGTCGTCTGGACTCCGGTGACACCCCGCAGGGCCGTCCGATCGCCGTCGGCGAGCCGGCCAACCTGTGCCTGGTCGACACCGCCACGCCGTGGACGGTCGACCCGAGGCAGTCCGCCAGCCGCAGCCGCAACACCCCCTTCGCCGGGCGCGAGCTGCCGGTGCGGGTCGTCGCGACGTTCCTGCGCGGTCGTCCGACCGTGCTGCAGGGTCGGCCGGCGTGAGTGCCGACCGGCTGGCCCTGACCCTGGGCACGCTCGGCGCCGTCGCCGTGCTCTACGCCCTGATGCTCAAGGGCTGGCGCGGACGGGTCCGCCGACAGGGCGACCTGCCCGCCCCCCCGCCGGTCCCGGACGTGCTGCCCGACGTGGTCCTCGGAGCCCTGCCCGGGCTGTTCGTCGGGACGACGTTCGCCGACGACTGGTTGGACCGCGTGGCGGTGCACGGCCTGGCGCACCGCGCCGCGGGTTGGCTCACCCTCACCACGCAGGGCGTGCGCCTCGAGCGCGAGGGGCAGCCCGACCTGTGGCTCAGCCACGACCTGCTCGACCGCGCGGAGGTCGGCCAGGCGCTCGCCGGCAAGGTCATCGGCCGCGACGGCCTGCTGCTGCTCGACTGGCGGCTCGGCGGCAGGCTCCTGACCAGCGGCTTCCGGGCCGACGACCACAGCACCCATCAGCGGGTCGCCGACGCCGTCAACGCGGCCCTGTCCGACGCCGGCCGAAAGGTGACCCCGTGACCCCCGCAGTGCTCGTGCTCGAGGACGGCCGCAGCTTCCGCGGCCAGGCCTACGGCGCCGTCGGCGAGACCTTCGGCGAGGCCGTCTTCAACACCGGGATGACCGGCTACCAGGAGACCCTCACCGACCCCAGCTACCACCGCCAGGTGGTGGTGATGACCGCGCCGCAGATCGGCAACACCGGCGTCAACGACGAGGACCCGGAGTCCAGCCGCATCTGGGTGAGCGGCTATGTCGTCCGCGACCCGGCGCGGTTGGCGAGCAGCTGGCGCAGCACCCGCAGCCTGTCCGAGGAGCTCGTGGCGCAGGGCGTCGTCGGGATCAGCGACCTCGACACGCGCGCCCTGACCCGGCACCTGCGCGAGCGGGGGGCCATGCGCGTGGGCATCTTCAGCGGCGACGCCCTGGCCGACGCCGACACCCTCGCCGCGCGCGTGCTCGCGAGCCCGCCGATGGAGGGCGCCGACCTCGCGCACGAGGTCACCACCGAGCAGCCCTACGTCGTCCCGGCGGTGGGACAGAAGCGCTTCACCGTCGTGGCCCTGGACCTGGGTATCAAGGCAGCGACGCCGCGCTACCTGGCTCAGCGCGGCTGCGAGGTGCACGTCGTCCCGGCGACGACCACCGGCGAGCAGCTGCTCGCGCTGGCTCCGGACGGGGTGTTCCTGTCCAACGGGCCCGGTGACCCCGCCACCACCGACGGCCCCGTCGCGGCGACCCGGGCGGTGCTGGAGGCGGGCGTGCCGCTGTTCGGCATCTGCTTCGGCAACCAGATCCTGGGACGCGCCCTCGGGCTTGGCACCTTCAAGCTCCGCTACGGCCACCGCGGCGTGAACCAGCCTGTGCAGGACACCGCGACCGGCCGGGTGCACATCACCAGCCACAACCACGGCTTCGCCGTCGACGCCCCCGTCGGAGCGCCGTTCGACACGCCGTACGGCCGCGCCGAGGTGAGCCACGTCGACCTGAACGACGGCGTCGTGGAAGGGCTGCGCTGCCTGGACGCGCGCGCCTTCTCCGTCCAGTACCACCCGGAGGCCGCACCCGGACCGCACGACGCCACCGGCCTGTTCGACACCTTCGCCGCCCTCATGGAGGCCTGACCGATGCCCAAGCGCGACGACCTGCGCCACGTCCTGGTCATCGGCTCCGGCCCCATCCTCATCGGTCAGGCCGCAGAGTTCGACTACTCCGGCACGCAGGCCTGCCGCGTGCTGCGCGCGGAGGGCCTGCGCGTCACCCTGATCAACTCCAACCCGGCGACGATCATGACCGACCCGGAGTTCGCCGACGCCACCTACATCGAGCCGATCACGCCCGAGTACGTCACCAAGGTGATCCAGAAGGAACGCCCGGATGCGCTGCTGGCCACCCTCGGAGGGCAGACAGCACTGAACGCCGCGATCGCGCTGCACGAGGCGGGTGTCCTCGCCGAGTACGGCGTCGAGCTGATCGGGGCCGACGTCGATGCGATCCGGCGCGGCGAGGACCGGCAGGAGTTCAAGAAGATCGTCGCCGGGATCGGCGCCGAGAGCGCGCGCAGCGCCGTCTGCCACACCATGGACGAGGTGCTCGCAGCGACCGCCGAGCTCGGCTATCCGGTGGTGGTGCGGCCGTCCTTCACGATGGGCGGCAGCGGCTCGGGCATCGCGCACGACGAGCAGCAGCTGCACCGCATCGCCGGCGGCGGGCTGCAGGCCAGTCCCACCACCGAGGTGCTGCTCGAGGAGTCGATCCTGGGCTGGAAGGAGTACGAGCTCGAGCTGATGCGCGACCGCAACGACAACGTCGTGGTCATCTGCTCGATCGAGAACCTCGACCCGATGGGCGTGCACACCGGCGACAGCGTCACCGTCGCGCCCGCGATGACGCTCACCGACCGCGAGTACCAGCGGATGCGCGACATCGCCATCGACGTCATACGGGCGGTCGGTGTCGACACCGGCGGCTGCAACATCCAGTTCGCGGTGCACCCGCAGACCGGACGCATCGTGGTGATCGAGATGAACCCGCGGGTCTCGCGCTCGTCGGCGCTGGCGTCCAAGGCCACCGGGTTCCCGATCGCCAAGATCGCCGCCCGGCTCGCGATCGGTTACACGCTGGACGAGATCCCCAACGACATCACGCGCGAGACGCCGGCGAGCTTCGAGCCGAGCCTGGACTACGTCGTGGTGAAGATCCCGCGCTTCGCCTTCGAGAAGTTCCCCGGCGCGGACCGCGAGCTGACCACGACGATGAAGAGCGTCGGGGAGGCGATGGCGATCGGCCGCTCGTTCGTCGAGGCGCTGCAGAAGGCGATGCGCTCGCTGGAGCAGAGCCCGAGCGAGTTCTGGGTCGGCGACGATCCGGCGGGCACCGCGGAACAGGCGCTGGAGCTGGCGCGGGTGCCGCACGACGGCCGGCTGCTCACGGTCGAGCGGGCGCTGCGCCTCGGGGCCACCGCCCAGCAGGTGCACGACACCACCGGCATCGACCCGTGGTTCGTCGACCAGCTGCTGCAGCTCGTCGAGCTGCGGCGGGAGATCGTCGACGCCTCCGAGCTGACCGAGCCGCTGCTGCGGCGCGCCAAGCGGATGGGCTGCAGCGACCGTCAGACTCGCCGCGCTGCGCGGCGTCGAGGAGAAGCAGGTCCGCGAGCTGCGGCACACGCTGGGCGTGCGTCCGGTCTACAAGACGGTCGACACGTGCGCGGCGGAGTTCGCCGCCGAGACGCCCTACCACTACTCGTCCTACGACGAGGAGACCGAGGTCGCACCGAGCGACCGCCGCAAGGTGCTCATCCTGGGCAGCGGACCCAACCGCATCGGCCAGGGCATCGAGTTCGACTACGCCTGCGTGCACGCCTCGTTCGCGCTGTCCGCCGCCGGTTTCGAGACGGTGATGGTCAACTGCAACCCCGAGACCGTCAGCACCGACTACGACACCTCCGACCGGCTGTACTTCGAGCCCCTGACCGTCGAGGACGTCCTGGAGGTCGTCGCCGCCGAGACCGAGTCGGCCCGCCAGGGCGGTGGAGAGCTCGTCGGCGTGATCGTGCAGCTCGGTGGCCAGACGCCGCTGCGCCTCGCGCAAGAGCTCAAGGACTGCGGCGTGCCGATCGTCGGGACGACGCCGGAGGCGATCCACCTCGCCGAGGACCGCGGCGCGTTCGGCCAGGTCCTGGTCGACGCCGGCCTGCCCGCGCCCAAGTTCGGCATGGCGACCTCCTACGACCAGGCCCGCGAGATCGCCGAGGGCGTCGGCTACCCCGTACTGGTCCGGCCGTCCTACGTGCTCGGCGGTCGCGGCATGGAGATCGTCTACAACGACGACATGCTCGTCGACTACGTGCGTCGCTCGACCCTGATCGGGCCGGACCACCCGGTGCTCGTCGACCGGTTCCTCGAAGACGCGGTCGAGATCGACGTCGACGCGCTGTTCGACGGCGAGGACCTGTATCTGGCCGGCATCATGGAGCACATCGAGGAGGCGGGCATCCACTCGGGCGACTCCGCCTGCGCGCTGCCCCCGATCACCCTGGGCCGCACCGACCTGGAACGGATCCGGGTCAGCACGCGCGGCATCGCCGCCGGCGTCGGGGTGCGCGGGCTGCTCAACGTCCAGTACGCGCTCAAGGACGACGTGCTGTACGTGCTGGAGGCGAACCCACGGGCCAGCCGCACGGTGCCGTTCGTGAGCAAGGCGACGGCCGTGCAGGTGGCCAAGGCGGCAGCGCGGATCATGCTCGGCGCCACCGTCGCCGAGCTTCGCGTCGAGGGCCTGCTGCCTGCCAGCGGGGACGGCGCCGACCTGCCGTTCGATGCGCCCATCTCGGTGAAGGAGGCGGTGCTCCCGTTCGGCCGCTTCCGGACCGTGGCAGGCGAGGGCGTCGACACCGTGCTCGGTCCGGAGATGAAGTCGACCGGCGAGGTCATGGGCATCGACGGCGTCTTCGGCGCGGCGTTCGCCAAGAGCCAGGCGGCGGCCTACGGCGAGCTGCCCACCAAGGGGCGCGTGTTCGTGAGCGTCGCCAACCGCGACAAGCGCGCGATGCTGTTCCCGGTGAAGCGGCTGGCCGACCTGGGCTTCGAGGTCGTCGCCACCGAGGGGACCGCGGACGTGCTGCGGCGCAGCGGTGTCGCCGTCACCGTCGTCGGCAAGCACTCCGACGGCAAGGGCGACGACGTCGTGCCGCGGATCCTGGCCGGCGAGATCGACCTCATCATCAACACCCCCCGCGGGGTCGGCGCCCGCCTGGACGGCTACGAGATCCGCACCGCCGCCGTGCAGCAGGGCGTCCCCTGCATCACCACCATCCAGGCCGCCGCCGCCTGCGTGCAGGGGGTCGAGGCGCTGGTGCGCGGTGACATCGGGGTGCGCTCGCTGCAGGAGCACCACCTGCTGCTGCGCCCGACGGCCGCCGGCGGACTGGGGTGAGTGCGGTCCAGGTCCGGGCCGAGGTCCTGTCGATCGAACCGACCGGCGCCTACCGCACCGTCACCCTGCACGCTCCGGAGATCGCCGCCGGCACCCTGCCCGGGCACTTCCTGGCCGTGCAGGTCGGGGGAGCGGCCTCCAGCCTGCTGCTGCGTCGCGCCTTCGCCATCTGCGACGTCTCAGGCGACCACGTGCAGTTCGTCTTCGCCGTGCACGGCACCGGGACGGCCTGGCTCGCCGAGCAGCGGCCGGGCCTGGTGCTCGACGTCGTCGGGCCGCTCGGCCGGCCTTTCGTCCTGCCCGAGCCGGGCGTGCCGGCGGTGGTCGTCGGCGGCGGCTACGGCAGCGCGCCGCTGCTGCCGCTGGCGGTCGCGCTGCGCGCGCAGGGCAGCCGGGTCAGCGCCGTGCTCGGAGCGGGCGACGCCGGCCGGCTGTTCGGCGTCGACGCCGCGCACCGGCTCGCAGACGAGGTCCGGGTGACGACCGACGACGGTTCGGCCGGCACCCGCGGCAGGGTCAGCGACGTCCTGCCCGACCTGCTCGCCGAGGCCGGGGTGGTCTACGCCTGCGGTCCGATGGCGATGCTGCGGGCGGTGTCCGACGCCGCCGCCGGCGCAGGGGTCCCGTGCCAGGTCGCCGTGGAGGAGTCCATGGCCTGCGGCATCGGGGTGTGCATGACCTGCGTGCTGCCGGTCGTCGGGAGCGACGGGCTCACCCGCATGGTCCGCTCGTGCGTCGAGGGGCCGGTGTTCGCCGGGGACCGCGTGCGCTGGGACGCCGTCGGCACGGTGCCGGCCGACACCGTCGGCGCGCCGCGATGACCACCCCCGACCTGCGCACCACGATGGCCGGGGTCACCTTCCCCAATCCGGTCTTCACCGCCTCCGGCTGCGCCGCCGCGGGCCGTGAGCTCGACCAGTTCTTCGACGTCGCCTCGATCGGGGGCGTCGTCACGAAGTCGATCATGCTCGCCGCGCGCAGCGGGCGGGCGACCCCGCGGATGGCCGAGACGCCCAGCGGGATGCTGAACAGCATCGGGCTGCAGGGTCCGGGCATCGACGCCTTCCTGGACGTCGACCTGACGTGGCTCGCCGAGCGGGGCGCCCGGGCCGTGGTCAGCATCGCCGGCGGCAGCGCCGCCGACTACGCGGCCCTGGCAAAGCGGCTCCGGGGCCGCGCCGGCCTGACCATGGTCGAGGTGAACATCAGCTGCCCCAACGTCGAAGACCGCGGGCAGGTCTTCGCCTGCGACCCGGCGGCCGCGTCGGCGGTCGTCGCGGCCGTGCGGCGCGAGACCGAGCCGGGCATCCCTGTGTTCGCCAAGCTGTCGCCCGACGTCACCGACATCACCGCCATCGCCCGCGCGTGCGTCGACGCCGGGGCCGACGGCCTGTCCGTCATCAACACGCTGCTGGGCATGGTCATCGACACGGACACGATGCGCCCGGCGCTGGCCGGGGTCACGGGCGGGCTGTCCGGCCCGGCGATCCGGCCGGTGGCCGTTCGGTGCGTCTGGCAGGTGCACGCGGCCCTGCCGGACGTCCCGATCCTGGGCATGGGCGGCATCCGCACCGGGCTCGACGCGCTGGAGTTCCTGCTCGCCGGCGCCAGCGCCGTCAGCGTGGGGACGGCCGTCTTCGGCGACCCGTGCGCGCCGGTCCGGATCCTGGCCGAGCTGCAGCAGGCCCTGGTCGACCGCGGCATCGACCGCGTCACCGACCTCGTCGGGCTGGCGCACCGACCCCCGGCGCCGGCGGTCCCGCAGGGCCCCGAGCCGGTCGGCGCGACCGACCACTGACACGTGTCCACCGACCACCTGTCCCGTCCCGCTCCCTCGGAGGAACCATGACCGTCAGCACCCGCCGAGCCCCGGTCGCCGTCGCACTCGACGCCCCTGACGCGACGACGGCGGTGGCCTGGGCGGCGGCAGCGGGGCCGTACGTCCAGGTGGTCAAGGTCGGCCTGGAGCTGTTCTGCCGCACCGGTCCGGGCATCGTCGAGCAGGTGCGCACGGCGTCGGGCGCGGAGGTCTTCCTGGACCTGAAGCTGCACGACATCCCGAACACCGTGGCCGGGGCGGCGCGGGCGGTGGCCGGCCTGCGGCCGCGCTTCCTGACCGTCCACGCCGGCGGGGGCGCAGCGATGGTGCGCGCGGCCGTCGAGGCGGCGCCGGAGGTGACCATCGCGGCCGTCACGGTGCTGACGAGCCTGTCCGAGGAGGACCTCCACGACGTCGGACTCGCCGGTCCGGCGCTGGACGCCGTGCGCAGGCTCGCGTCCCTCGCCGTCGGCGCCGGGGCGGGAGCGCTGGTGTGCTCACCGCAGGAGGTCGCCGCGGTGCGTGCCGAGGTGGGGCCGCGGATCGTGCTGATCACCCCCGGGGTGCGCCCGCTCGGCGGTGACGTCCAGGACCAGGCGCGGGTCGCGACGCCGCAGCAGGCGCTCGCCGACGGGGCGGACCTGCTCGTGGTGGGCCGCCCCATCACCGCAGCCGCCGATCCCGCCGCCGCGGCCGAGGCGCTGGCGGACGGGCTGACGCTGCGCTGAGCGCCGCCAGCAGGACGACCGCGGTCGGGCGTCGTTGCCCCGCCGCGGGCACGCCGCTAGGTTCCCTGCGACCGGCTCCCGCCGGTACGCCCGACGACCTGAGGTGACCCGCGTGCCGCTGCCGCCCCTGACGCCCGAGCAGCGTGCTGCCGCGCTCGCCAAGGCGGCCGAGTCCCGCAAGGCCCGCGCCGAGCTGAAGGTCCGCCTGAAGTCCAGCGGCACGAGCCTCACGACGCTGCTGGCCGACAGCGACGGCGACGACGTCATCGGCAAGATGAAGGTGGTCGCGCTGCTGGAGTCGATGCCGGGGGTCGGCAAGGTCCGGGCGCAGCAGATCATGGCGCGGCTGGAGATCTCCCCCTCCCGACGCGTGCGCGGGCTTGGCGTCCGGCAGCGTCGAGCGCTGGTCACCGAGTTCGACGGCCGGTGACCGCTGCGCCCGTCCCCGCTCGCCTGACGGTGCTCGCCGGCCCGTCCGGGGTCGGGAAGGGCAGCCTGGTCGCCCGGTTGCGGGCCCGACACCCGCAGGTCTGGCTGTCGGTCAGCGTCACGACGCGCCCACCCAGGCCGGGGGAGCGCGACGGGGTCGAGTACCGCTTCGTCACCGAGCAGGAGTTCCAGGCGCTGCGCGACGGCGGCGAGCTGCTCGAGCACGACACCCACCTGGGAGCCAGCTACGGGACGCCGCGCCGGCCGGTGGTGCAGCACCTGGCCGACGGGGTGCCGGTGCTGCTGGAGATCGATCTGCACGGTGCCCGCCAGGTGCGGGCCAGCGACCCGTCGGCGCTGCTGGTGTTCCTCGCGCCCCCGAGCTTCGACGAGCTCGCCCGCCGCCTCGCCGGGCGCGGCACCGAGGACCCGGCCAAGGTCCGCGTCCGCCTGGACCGGGCCCGGATGGAGCTGGCCGCCGAGGCCGAGTTCGACGCCACGATCGTCAACGACGATCTCGAGCAGGCGGCGGACCGGCTGGTAGCGTTGATGCAGATCCCGCCTGTCGTCAGCCCTCCGAGGGCGACGAGCCCGCAGCCCTGACCGGCCCGCGCAGGCGCCGCAGCACCCCGATCCGCAAGGAGCACCGCGTGGCCGGCACCGTCGCCAACCCGATCGGCATCACCAACCCCCCGATCGACGAGCTGCTGAGCAACACCGACTCCAAGTACAGCCTGGTCATCTACGCGGCCAAGCGCGCGCGCCAGATCAACGCCTACTACTCCCAGCTCGGCGAAGGCCTGCTGGAGTACGTCGGACCGCTGGTCGAGACCGGCGTGCAGGAGAAGCCGCTGTCGATCGCGCTGCGCGAGATCAACGGCGGGCTGCTCACCCACGAGCAGGTCGCCGACCCGATCGCGTAGTCCGAGCCCCGCTCAGCCCGTGACCGGCCGGCCGCACGTCGTCCTCGGGGTGGCGGGGGGCATCGCCGCGTACAAGGCCGTCGAGCTGCTGCGCCTGCTCACCGAGTCCGGGCACGACGTGACCGTGGTGCCGACGAGGGCTGCGCTGGCCTTCGTCGGCGCCCCGACCTGGGCCGCCCTGTCCGGTCGACCCGTGGCCGACGACGTGTGGACCGACGTGCACGAGGTGCCGCACGTGCGGATCGGACAGAGCGCCGACCTCGTCGTCGTCGCGCCCGCCACCGCCGACCTCCTGGCCAGGGCCGCCCACGGGCTCGCCGACGACCTCCTGACCAGCACGCTGCTCACCGCGCGCTGCCCGGTGCTGCTCGCGCCGGCGATGCACACCGAGATGTGGGAGCACCCCGCCACCCGCGCCAACGTCGCGACCCTGCGCGCGCGCGGCGTCGTGGTCGTCGAGCCCGCCGTCGGGCGGCTGACCGGTGCCGACTCCGGCAAGGGCCGGCTGCCGGACCCGGGCGAGCTGGCCGACCGGTGCCGCGGCCTGCTCGCCGGCACCAGCCAGGACCTCGCCGGCCGCCTCGTCGTGGTGTCCGCGGGCGGCACCCGCGAGCACCTGGACGCCGTGCGCTTCCTCGGGAACCGCTCGTCCGGCAAGCAGGGCTACGCACTGGCCAGGGTCGCGGCCGCGCGCGGCGCCGAGGTGATCCTGGTCAGCGCCGCGGCGCTGCCGGACCCGGCCGGCGTCACCGTGCAGCACGTCGGTAGTGCGCTCGAGCTCCGCGACGCCGTGCTGGCTGCGTCGGCCGGGGCCGACGCGGTCGTCATGGCGGCGGCCGTCGCCGACTACCGACCGGCCGAACAGCTGACCACCAAGCGCAAGAAGACAGCGTCGCTGACCGTCGAGCTGGTGCAGAACCCCGACGTGCTGGCGGAGCTGGTGGCGCGCCGTGCCCCCGGCCAGGTGCTCGTCGGGTTCGCCGCCGAGACCGGGGACGCCGACGCGACGGTGCTGGAGCACGGCCGGGCCAAGCTGCGCCGCAAGGGCTGCGACCTGCTCGTGGTCAACGAGGTCGGGGCGCCGGGCCACGCCACCGGGTTCGAGGGCGAGCACAACGCCGCCACCGTGCTGGCCAGCGACGGCGCGCAGGTCGACATCCCCTACGGCTCCAAGCAGGCACTCGCCTCCGCGGTCTGGGATCTCGTCGTGACGCGTCTCACGCCCGCACCCTGACCTGGTCCGCGCGCCGGTAGGCTCGCCCGCGAGAGCCTGTGCGCATCCGCGCGAGCCCAGCCCTGAGGAGCCCAGTGTCCCGTCGCCTGTTCACGTCCGAGTCGGTCACCGAGGGCCACCCCGACAAGATCGCTGACGCCATCAGCGACGCGATCCTGGATGCGCTGCTCACGCAGGACCCCAAGAGCCGCGTCGCCGTCGAGACGATGATCACCACCGGCCAGGTGCACATCGCCGGTGAGGTGACCACCGAGGGCTACGCCAACATCGCCGAGATCGTCCGCAAGACGATCCTGGACATCGGCTACGACAGCAGCAAGAAGGGCTTCGACGGCGAGAGCTGCGGCGTCTCGGTCTCCATCGGCTCGCAGAGCAGCGACATCGCCCAGGGCGTCGACACCGCCTACGAGGCGCGCGTCGAGGGCGACCAGGACGAGCTCGACCAGCAGGGCGCCGGCGACCAGGGCCTGATGTTCGGCTTCGCCTGCGACGAGACCCCCGAGCTGATGCCGCTGCCGATCGCGCTGGCGCACCGACTGGCCCGCCGCCTCACCCAGGTGCGCAAGGACGGCACCGTCCCGTACCTGCGTCCGGACGGCAAGACGCAGGTCACCATCGAGTACGTCGACGGCCGGCCGGCCCGGCTGGACACGGTCGTCGTGTCCTCCCAGCACGCCGACGACATCGATCTGGACAGCCTGCTCACCCCCGACATCGCCGAGCACGTCGTCGCTCCGGAGATCGCCGACCTGGGCATCGAGACCGAGGGCTACCGCCTGCTGGTCAACCCCACCGGCAAGTTCGTCATCGGTGGACCGATGGGCGACGCCGGGCTCACCGGACGCAAGATCATCGTCGACACCTACGGTGGCTACGCCCGGCACGGCGGCGGGGCGTTCTCCGGCAAGGACCCGTCCAAGGTCGACCGCTCCGCGGCCTACGCCATGCGCTGGGTGGCCAAGAACGTCGTCGCCGCCGGGCTGGCGTCGCGCTGCGAGGTGCAGGTCGCGTACGCGATCGGCAAGGCCGAGCCGGTCGGTCTGTTCGTCGACACCTTCGGCACCGGCGTCATCGAGGACGAGGCCCTGCAGGCGGCGATCACCGAGGTGTTCGACCTGCGCCCGGCCGCCATCATCCGCGACCTGGACCTGCTGCGCCCCATCTACGGGCAGACCTCGGCCTACGGCCACTTCGGCCGCGACGGTGCCGACTTCACCTGGGAGTCGACCGACCGCGCCGAGCTGCTGAAGAAGGCTGCCGGGCAGTAGTCCGGCCAGCCGCCTGCGCTCGCACGCGCTCGGCGCGGGGTGTCGGTGCCCGCTCCTAGCCTGAGCGGGTGACCGACCCCGCACCGCTGCCCGTGGCGCGGGTGGCGGTCGACTCCGGCCTGACCCACCTGGACCGGGCCTTCGACTACCTCGTGCCGGCGTCGCTGGACACGGCCGCCCGGCCCGGCGTCCGGGTCCGGGTCCGCTTCGCCGGCCGGCTGGTCGACGGCTGGGTGCTGGAACGCGTGCCGGCGAGCGAGCACGCCGGTCGCCTCACCGAGCTGGCCAAGGTGGTCAGCGCGGAGCAGGTGCTGACCCCGCACGTCGCGGCGCTGGCCCGGGCGGTCGCCGACCGCGGCGCCGGCACGCTGCCGGACGTGCTGCGCCTGGCGCTGCCGCCGCGCCATGCCCGCGTCGAGGCCGAGCCGCCTGGGCAGGCAGCGCCTGTGCCGACGGCGCCGGAGCCAGGCCCGTGGAGCCGCTACCGCACCGGGCCGGCCTTCCTGTCGGCGCTGGCCGGCGGGGGCAGCCCGCGCGCGGTCTGGTCGGCGCTCCCCGGCCCGTCCTGGCCGCAGGAGATCGCCCTCGCCGTGCAGGCCTGCGCGAGCAGCGGACGCGGCGCGGTCGTCGTCGTGCCCGACGCCCGCGACCTCGACCGGGTCGTGGCGGCGCTGACGGCGTGCGGGGTGACGGCGGCCGCCCTGTCCGCCGACCTCGGCCCGACGCGGCGCTACCGCCGCTGGCTGTCGGTGCTGCGCGGCGAGGTCCTGGTCGCCGTCGGCACCCGCGCCACCGCGTTCGCGCCGGTGCGCGACCTCGGCCTGCTCGTCGTCTGGGACGACGGCGACGACCTGCACGCCGAGCCGCGAGCGCCCTATCCGCACACCCGGGAGGTGCTCGCGCTGCGCGCGCACCTGGCCGGCGCGGCCTTCTTGGCCGGGGGGCACGCCCGCACGGCGGAGGCGCAGCTGCTGCTCGACAGCGGCTGGGCGCACCCGCTCGCCGCCGAGCGTGCGGTCGTGCGCGCGCACGCGCCGACGGTCGACGGCACCGGTGAGGAACAGCTGGCGCGCGACCCGCAGGCGCAGGCGGCCCGGCTGCCCGCCACGGCCTTCGACGCGGCCCGCACCGCGCTGGCCGCCGACCAGCCGGTGCTGGTGCAGGTACCGCGCCGTGGCTATCTGCCCAGCCTGGCCTGCCAGCTCGACCGCACCCCGGCGCGCTGCAGCGCCTGCGCCGGGCCCCTCGCCGCCAGCTCCGGGCACGCCGTGCCGGCCTGCCGCTGGTGCGGTCGCCTCGCGGGGGACTGGAGCTGCCCGGCCTGCGACGGACGCCGGCTGCGCGCCGTCGCCGTCGGCGCCGGGCGCACCGCCGAGGAGCTGGGCCGGGCCTTTCCCGGGTCGGTCGTCCGCACGTCGGGTCGGGACGGCGTGCTGGCGGACGTGCCCGACGGACCGTCGATCGTCGTCAGCACGCCAGGCGCCGAACCGGTGGCCCCGCACGGCTACGGCGCGGTGCTGCTGCTGGACGGCTGGGCCGCGCTCGGGCGCGCCGACCTGCGCGCCGGCGAGGAGGCGCTGCGGCGCTGGTTCGGGGCGGCCGCGCTGGCTCGTGCCGACGGACGCGTCGTCGTCGTGGCCGATCGGGCGCTGCCGGCGGTACAGGCGCTGGTCCGCTGGGACCCGGCCGGAGCAGCCGCCCGCGAGCTCGCCGAGCGACAGGAGCTCGGCTTCCCGCCGGCCGTGCGGATGGCCAGCCTCACCGGCTCGCCGGCGGCGCTGCGCGAGGTGCTCGCCGGCCTGCCTCCCGGCGCCGACGTGCTCGGACCCGTCCCTGCCGACGGCGACGAGGAGCGCGTGCTGCTGCGGGCCCCCCGCAGCTCCGGCAACGCGCTCGCGGCCCGACTGAAGGCCGCCGCGGCCGTGCGCAGCGCCCGCAAGAGCGAACCGGTCCGCATCGAGCTCGACCCACGGCTGCTGGCCTAGGCCGGCCGTCCGCGACGGTCACCGGCCCGGGTCCGCCACGACCGGGACGCCCCGTCGGCGCCCTAGACTGCCGTCGTGGCCACCCGAAGCATCCGCCTGCTCGGCGACCCCGTCCTGCGCACGCCTGCCGCCGTCGTCACGACCTTCGACAAGGAGCTGCGGACGCTGGTCAAGGACCTGTCCGACACCATGATCGAAGCACCCGGCGTCGGCCTGGCGGCGCCGCAGATCGGCGTCGGGCTCCGCGTGTTCGTCTTCGACGTCGACGACGCGCTCGGCCACCTCATCAACCCCGTGCTGCACTTCCCGAGCGACGAGGAGCAGGACGGGCCGGAGGGCTGCCTGTCCCTGCCCGACCTGACCTTCGACTGCGTGCGCAAGCAGCACGTCGTCGCGCACGGGCAGAACGTCTACGGCGACCCGATCACGGTGCAGGGCAGCGACCTGCTCGCGCGTTGCGTGCAGCACGAGACCGACCATCTGGACGGCGTGCTGTTCATCGACCGGCTCGACCCGGAGACGAAGAAGGCTGCGATGAAGGAGATCCGCGAGGCCGCCTGGGCGAACGAACCCGTGCCGGTCGTCAAGGCCTCTCCGCACCCGCTGTTCGGGCGGGCCCGCTGAGGGTCGTCTTCGCCGGGACCCCCGACGCGGCGGTGCCGTCGTTGGAGGCGGTGCTCGCGAGCCGGCACGAGGTTGTCGCGGTGCTGACCCGACCGGACGCCCGGGCCGGTCGAGGGCGGCTCCTTCGTCCGAGCCCGGTGCGCGAGCGGGCCGACGCCGCCGGGATCCCGGTGCTCACCCCGGCCTCGCCGCGCGAGCCGGGCTTCGTGGCCACGCTGGCCGAGCTGCGGCCCGACTGCTGCCCCGTGGTCGCCTACGGTGCGCTGCTGCCGCAGGACGTGCTGGACGTGCCGCCGCTCGGCTGGGTCAACCTGCACTTCTCGCTGCTCCCGGCCTGGCGGGGCGCCGCTCCGGTGCAGCACGCCGTGCTCGCGGGGGACGAGGTCACCGGGGCGACGACCTTCCTGCTCGAGGCGGGCCTGGACACCGGTCCGGTCCTCGGGGTCACCACCGAACCCATCGCCGCGACCGACACCAGCGGCGACCTGCTGGGCCGGCTCGCGGTGGCCGGCAGCGGGCTGCTGGTCGCGACGCTCGACGGTCTGGCCGACGGCGCGCTGGTCGCGGTCGCGCAGCCGCGCGACGGCGTGAGCCTGGCCCCGAAGATCACCGTGGACGACGCCAGGGTCGACTGGACGCATCCCGCGCAGGCCGTCGATCGACGCATCCGCGCGTGCACGCCGGCACCGGGCGCGTGGACGACGGTGCGCGGGCTCCGCGTGAAGCTCGGTCCGGTCACGCCGACCGAGCAGACGCTCGCGCCCGGGCAGGTGCGCGACGGGCTGGTGGGCACTGCGACGACTGCCGTCCGGCTGGGTGAGGTCCGCCCCGAGGGCAAGGGCGCGATGGCAGGTGCCGACTGGCTGCGCGGCCTGCGGCTCGAGCCGGGCGAGGCTTTCGCGTGAGCGAGCAGCCCGGGGCCGCCGGTGCGTCGCGGCCGGCCAAGGGCCGACCAAGCAGGCCTGCCGCGGGAGCCCCGCCGGCCCGGCAGCGGCGTGCGGCCCGGCCCTACGCGCCGCCGGCCGACGACAAGCCGCGTCGCGTCGCGTTCGACGTCCTGGCGGCGGTGCGCGAGAAAGACGCCTACGCCAACCTCGTCCTGCCCGGACTGCTGCGCGAGCGCGGTCTCGAGCGGTCGCGACGCGGCGCTGGCCACCGAGCTGGCCTACGGCGCCCTGCGCGGCCAGGGGCTCTACGACACTGTCCTGCAGGCCTGCGTCGACCGGCCGCTCGTCCGGGTCGACCCGCCGGTGCTGGACGTGCTGCGGCTCGGCACGCACCAGCTGCTGCGCACCCGCATCCCCCCGCACGCCGCCGTCTCGGCCACCGTCGACCTGGCCCGACGGGTCGTCAGCGCCGGGCCGGTCGCCTTCGTCAACGCGGTGCTGCGCAAGGTCGCCGCGAAGGACCTGCCCGCGTGGGTCGCCGAGCTGGCGCCCGCCGACGACCGGCTCGCGGCGCTGGCGCTGGAGCACAGCCACCCGGTGTGGATCGCGCGGGCCTTCCGCGACGCGCTGGGCGGCGACCTGTGGCAGACCGGCGCCGCGCTCGCCGCCGACGACGCCCGCCCGGAGGTGCACCTGGTGGCCCGCCGGCTCCCTCGCGAGGAGCTGGTGTCCGCGAGCGGCGGGACCCCGGTCCGTGGTCGGCGCACGCCGTCCGTCTGGCCGAGGGCGACCCCGGTGCGCTCGACGCCGTCCGGCACGGCCGGGCCGGGGTGCAGGACGAGGGCAGCCAGCTGATGGCCCTCGCGCTCGCCGCCGCGCCCCTGGAGGGGCAGGACGCGTTGTGGGTCGACCTGTGCGCCGGCCCGGGGGCAAGGCAGCGCTGCTCGACGTGCTCGCCACCGAACGTGGTGCCCGGCTGCTGGCGCTGGAGGCGCAGCACCACCGCGCCCGGCTGGTCCGGCGCAGCGGGCCGCGGCTCGTGGCGACGGCCGACTCGCGGATGCCGCCGCTGGCCGCCGGTTCTGCCGACCGGGTGCTGCTGGATGCCCCGTGCTCCGGGCTCGGCGCCCTGCGGCGACGACCCGAGGCGCGCTGGCGGCGGCAGCCGGCCGACCTGCCCGGACTGACCCGGCTGCAGGGCGAGCTGCTCGATGCGGCCGCGGACCTGCTGCGCCCGGGCGGCGTGCTCGCCTACGTCACCTGCTCGCCGCACCTGGCCGAGACGATCGTCCCGGTGCTCGACGTGCTCCGTCGCCGTCCCGAGCTCGAGCAGCTCGACGCACGACCGCTGCTGCCGGGGGTGCCCGAGCTCGGCGCCGGTCCGGCCGTGCAGCTCTGGCCGCACCTGCACGGCACCGACGCCATGCACCTCGCGCTGCTGCGCCGTCGCGTCTGACGCTGCCGGTCGCCCGCTGGACGAGGCCCGCCGCTGGCAGACTGCTGCCCATGACCAGCGCAGCCGTCCGTCCGACCGAGCTCGACCCGGCCATCGCCGCCCGCCTCAAGCGCGACCGTGACGGACTCGTCGTCGCGGTCGCGCAGCAGCACGACACCGGCGAGGTGCTGATGGTCGGCTGGATGGACGACGAGGCGCTGCACCGCACCCTCACCACCGGCCGCTGCACCTACTGGATCCGCAGCCGCCAGGAGTACTGGGTCAAGGGCGAGACCTCCGGCCACCAGCAGTGGGTCAAGTCGCGTCGCGCTGGACTGCGACGGCGACACCCTGCTCGTCCGGGTCGACCAGGTCGGCGGCGCCTGCCACACCGGCGACCGCACCTGCTTCGACGCCGACCCGCTCGCGGCGGTCACCGGCGAGCGACCGACATGACGCTGGCGTCACCGCCCGGACCGCGCCGCCTTCCGCGCGCTGGCCGCGAACCAGCCGGTCATCCCGGTGACCCGTCGGCTGCTGGCCGACGGCGAGACGCCGGTCGGCGTCTACCGCAAGCTGGCCGGCGACCGGCGCGGGCACCTTCCTGCTCGAGTCGGCCGAGCACGGCCGGTCCGTGGTCGCGCTACTCCTTCGTCGGGGTGCGCTGCGCCGGCGATGCTGACCGAGCGCGACGGGCAGGCGCTGCTGGCTCGGCGACGGTCTGGCCACGACGGCGGCGACCCGCTCGACGCGCTGCGCGAGGCCGTCGCGCTGCTGCATATCGCCGCGCCGACCCGGGCTGCCGCCGCTCACCGGCGGCCTGGTCGGGCTCCTCGGCTACGACGCGGTCCGGCGCCTCGAGCGGCTGCCCGACCAGGCCGTGGACGACCTCGGCCTGCCCGAGCTCGCGTTGCTGCTCGCCACCGACCTCGCCGTGCTCGACCACAGCGACGGCACGGTCCTGCTGATCGCCAACGTCGACTGGGACGCGGACGAGCGATGGCGGCGTACGCCGACGCCGTCGCCCGCCTCGACGCCGATGGCCGCGCGACCTGGCCCACGCCGGCCGCCGGCCACCGTCGCTCGACCGGACGCCGCGTCGACCCGCGGTCGCCAGCGCGCACCAGCCGCGCCGACTACCAGGCCGCCGTCGACGCCGGCGCGCGAGGAGATCCGGGCCGGCGAGGCCTTCCAGATCGTGCTGTCGCAGCGGTTCGAGCCTGCCGACCGCGGCGCGCCGCTCGACGTCTACCGCGTGCTGCGGGCCACGAACCCCAGCCCGTACATGTACCTGCTGCGCTTCGACGGCCGCGGCTCGACGTCGTCGGCTCGTCGCCCGAGGCGCTGGTGACCGTCACCGACGGCGGGCCGTCGCTGCACCCGCATCGCCGGCACCCGGCCGCGCGGCGCGACGCCGGAGGAGGACGCGGCGCTGGCCGAGGAGCTGCTCGGCCGACCCCAAGGAGCGGGCCGAGCACGTGATGCTCGTCGACCTCGGCCGCAACGACCTCGGTCGGGTCTGCACGCCGGGCACCGTCGAGGTCGTCGAGCTTCATGCGCGGTCGAGCGGTACAGCCACGTCATGCACATCGTCTCGACGGTCGTCGGGCAGGCTGCTGCCGAGCGCACGCGCCTTCGACGTGCTCACCGGCGTCGCTTCCCGGCGGGCACGCTGTCCGGCGCCCCGAAGCCGCGCGCGATGGAGATCATCGAAGAGCTCGAGCCGGTCGCGCCGCGGCCTCTACGGCGGGGCGGTCGGCTACTTCGACGCCGGCGGCGACCTGGACATGGCCATCGCCATCCGGACGGCGGTGCTGCGCGACGGGCACCGCCTACGTGCAGGCCGGCGCGGGCATCGTCGCCGACAGCGATCCCGCCACCGAGCAGGCCGAGTGCGAGAACAAGGCGGCCGCCGTGCTCCGGGCCGTCGCGGCCGCGGCCACGCTGGCGCCTGGATCGGCGGACTGCGGCGAGCGGCCACGCTGGCGCCGGTGGGGACCGCGGCAGCGGCCACGCTGGCGCCGGTGGGGACTGCGGCAGCTGGCCGTCCGGTCGCGTGGCCACCGGCTCGGCGTGGCTCACCGTCGCGGTGACGGCTGCCTGCTGGGGGCCGCCTGGTGCTCGTCGCCACCGGCCGCGCCTGGGCCCAGGTGGCGGTACCGGGGAACGCCGTCGTCCGTGACCAGGTGCTGGGCGTCAGCGGTTCGGTGCTGGCACCCGGGGTGCGGGCCTCGCCTTCGTCGGGCTGGCCGGGGTGGCGGCGCTGGCGGCCACCCGCCGAGGCGGTCGCGTGGCCGTCGGCGCGGTGCTGGCCCTCACCGGCGTGGGGGTGCTCGCGGTCGTCCTGCGGCTGCTGCTGGGCACGCCGGACCTCGGTCAGCGGGCCCGGACGACGTCGTCCCTCGAGACGGGGCTGCCCGCGACAGGGCTGCCCGCGACGGGGGACGTCGCGCTGACGGCCTGGCCGGCGGTGTGCCTGTTCGGGGGCCTGCTGGTGCTCGCGGCCGGCGGGCTGGTGCTGGTCCGCGGCCCGCGCTGGCGCTCGCTGGATGCCCGGTACGAGGCACCGGGTGCGGCCACGCGCGCAGCCACCCCGGCGGCGACCGCGGACCCGGACGTCGGGAGTCCCCCGGCCGAGCGGGCGCTGTGGGAGGCCCTCGATCGCGGTGAGGACCCGACGGCCGGCAGCCGGTGAGACCCCCCGGCGGACCAGCCCGACGGGCCCCGTTACCCTCGCGACAGTGCCTGCGGCACCCGCTCGCCGGCCCGGCGGCGTGGGCTGTCGGCCTGGCGAGGAGGACCGCGGCATGAGCGTGCTGGACGACATCCTCGTCGGCGTCCGGGAAGACCTCGCCCAGCGGCAGGCGGTGACCTCGCTCGACCTGCTGAAGGAGCGCGCCGCGGCCCGCCCCGCAGCCCTCGACGGCGCCGCGGTGCTGCGGCAGGACGGTGTGGCGGTCATCGCCGAGGTCAAGCGCCGCAGCCCGTCCAAGGGGGCCCTCGCGGCGATCGCGGACCCCGCGGCCTCGCGGTCGAGTACGAGGCCGGCGGCGCCAGCGTCATCAGCGTGCTGACCGAGGAGCGCCGCTTCGGAGGCAGCCTCGCCGACCTGGACGCGGTACGCCTGCGGGTCGACGTCCCGCTGCTGCGCAAGGACTTCGTCGTGTCCGCCTACCAGCTGTGGGAGGCCCGTGCCCACGGCGCCGACCTGGTGCTGCTGATCGTCGCCGCCCTGGAGCAGGAGGCGCTGGTCAGTCTGGTCGAGCGCACCGCCTCGCTGGGCATGACCGCGCTGGTCGAGGTGCACGACCGCCCCGAGCTGGACCGGGCGCTGGATGCCGGCGCGCGCGTCGTCGGTGTCAACGCCCGCGACCTGCGCACGCTGGAGGTCGACCGCAGCGTCTTCGGACGCCTGGCGCCGGCGATCCCGGACGGGGTCGTGAAGATCGCCGAGTCCGGGGTCCGCGGACCGCACGACCTGCTGGCCTACGCCGCGGACGGCGCCGACGCGGTGCTCGTCGGTGAAGGGGTCGTCGTCGGCGGCAACCCGCGGCAGGCGGTGGCCGAGCTCGTCACCGCGGGCAACCACCCGTCCGCACGGGCCCAGGAATGAGCACCGGGCGCCACGCACCGGCACGGCGATGGCGGGGCGCGGACCACCCCCGACCCGTCCTGTCCCGCTCCAACGCCTCCCGAGAGCACCGTCATGACCACAGCAGTCCCTGACCAGATCCATCCCGACGCGAGCGGCCACTTCGGCGCCTACGGCGGGCGCTTCGTCCCCGAGGCGCTCGTCGCAGCGCTGGACGAGCTCACCGCCGCGCACCTGGCCTCGCGCACCGATCGGGTGTTCCTGGCCGAGCTCGACCGGCTGCTCACGACCTACGCCGGCAGGCCGACGCCGCTCACCGACGCGCGCCGGCTCGCCGAGCACGCCGGGGGAGCCCGGATCCTGCTCAAGCGCGAGGACCTCGCCCACACCGGCGCCACAAGATCAACAACGTGCTCGGCCAGGCGCTGCTGACCCAGCAGATGGGCAAGCAGCGCGTCATCGCCGAGACCGGCGCGGGTCAGCACGGCGTCGCCACCGCCACCGCCTGCGCGCTGTTCGGCTTCGACTGCACGGTCTACATGGGCGAGGAGGACATCCGTCGCCAGGCGCTCAACGTCTCCCGCATGCGGCTGCTCGGCGCGGAGGTGGTGCCCGTGTCGTCCGGGACCAAGACGCTCAAGGACGCCACCAACGAGGCGATGCGCGACTGGATCACCAACGTCGAGACCACGCACTACATCATCGGCTCGGTCGTCGGCCCGCACCCGTTCCCGATGATGGTGCGCGACTTCCAGCGCATCATCGGCGTCGAGGCGCGCCAGCAGTGCCTGGACCTGGTCGGACGGCTGCCGGACGCCGTCGTCGCCTGCGTCGGCGGCGGCAGCAACGCGATGGGCCTGTTCTACCCGTTCCTGGACGACGCGTCCGTCGCGCTGGTCGGTGCCGAGGCCGGCGGCGACGGCGTCGAGACCGGGCGGCACGCTGCGCCGCTGACCGCAGGGCAGCCCGGCGTCCTGCACGGCGCCCGCAGCTACGTGATGCAGGACGAGGACGGCCAGACGCTGGACACCACCAGCATCAGCGCCGGCCTCGACTACCCCGGCGTCGGCCCCGAGCACGCCATGCTGCGCGACAGCGGCCGGGCCACCTACACCGGCATCAGCGACGCCTGGGCCATGCAGTGCCTGGAGAAGGTCGCGAAGGCCGAGGGCATCCTGGTCGCCATCGAGACCGCGCACGCCTTCGCCGGCGCCTGCGACTGGGGCCGGGCGCAGGGCAGCGACCCGTCCGACCTCGTGATCGTCGTCAACACCTCCGGCCGAGGCGACAAGGACGTCGACACCGCCGCGCGCTGGTTCGGTCTGGTGACCGGGGAAGAGGTGGCGGAGTCCGACCTGGTCCGGGCCCACGAGGGCGAGCAGCCGTGAGCGGGCTGGACGAGCTGTTCGCACGCTGCCGCTCCGAGGGTCGCGCGGCGCTGGTCGGCTACCTGCCGGCGGGCTTCCCGTCCGTTCCGCTGGCCACCGAGGCGATGGTGGCGATGGTCGAGGCGGGCGTCGACGCGGTCGAGGTCGGCATGCCGTACACCGACCCGTTGATGGAGGGACCGGTCATCCAGGCCGCCCACCAGGCAGCGCTCGACGCCGGGACCAGGCAGGCCGACGTGCTGCGCACCGTCGAGGCGGTGGCTGCGACCGGCGCGCCGACGGTGGTGATGGGCTACTGGAACCCGGTGCACCGCTACGGCTTCCGCCGCTGGGCGCAGGCGCTCAAGGACGCCGGGGGAGCCGGGGCCATCACCCCCGACCTCATCCCGGAGGAGGCGTCCGAGTGGCTCGAGGCCTGCCGCGACCTCGCGCTGGACCCGATCTTCCTCGTCGCCCCGTCCAGCACCGACGCGCGCATCAAGGTCGTCGGCGACACCAACCGCGGCTTCGTCTACGCCGCGGCGGTCATGGGCGTCACCGGCGCCCGCACCGAGGTCGGCGCCGGCGCTCGCGCGCTCGTCGAGCGGGTGCGCGCCCAGACCGACCTGCCCGTCGCGGTGGGGATCGGGGTCAGCACCGGCGCCCAGGCCACCGAGGTCGCGAGCTTCGCCGACGGCGTCGTCGTCGGTTCGGCGCTGGTCAAGGCGCTGGTCGACGGCGGCGTGGACGCGGTGCGCCGGTTGTCGGCAGAGCTCGCGGAGGGCGTACGGGCCTGAGCCCACGCGCCACCGGCGGGGTGGTCGCTCAGGCGCCCACGACCTCCTGGACGACCTCGCGCAGCAGGTCCAGCCGGTGGTCGCCCGCCCCGACGACGGCGGTGATCCACCGCACGGCCTCTGCGACGTCGACCTTGCCGTACCGCAACAGCTCTTCGATGTCGGCCCAGTCCCTACGCCGGTCGGACAGCGCCTTGAACACCAGCAGGTCGGTCGCCGACAGGATCGGCACGGCGGTGTCGAGCATCGACACCAGCTCGGTCCGCGACGCCACGACGTCGTGGAAGGGGTGCTGGGGGAAGAACAGGTCTAAGGGGATGGGTGCACCGCCGTCGGGGTGCGGCCAGCGCAGCCGCACCTGTCCCGTGTCACGTACCGCGGCGACGTCGCGGTCGTCCCAGGGCACGTCGGACGGCAGCAGCCCGAACAGCGCGGCGGGGTCGTCGGGGTCGGCGCTGACGTTGAGGTCGATGGCACTGGTCGCCCTGGCCTGCGCGACGTGGTAGCCGAGCGCCAGTGCGCCGCCGATCGCGTGCCCCACCCCCGCCGCGTCGAGCAGCCGGTGCACGAGCACGGCCCGCTCCAGGACGATGAGCGGACTGGCGGGCATGTCAGACGGCGGTCAGCGAGCGGAAGGCCGGAAAGCGCAACGGTCCCGGATCGCGACGCGGCAGCGCCATGGCCAGCGCGCAGACCTGCTCGAGCTCACGGGCCGCCGGGCGACTGTCCGCGACGGTCGAACGCACCTGCAGCCGGGATCCGGCGGCCTCGAGCAGGCGCAGCAGGGTGTCGGCGGCGGGCTGCCTGCGCCCGTTCTCGTAGGCGCTCACGAGCGTCGGCGCGATGCCGCCGAGCCGGGCGAGCTCGCGCTGGGTGAGCCGGGCCTGCGTGCGAGCCTGGCGCAGCAGCTGTCCGGCGCGGGTCTGCACGCGGTCAGGGTGGCGCGATCGCGCTAGGCGGCCGCGAGGGATGCGTCCGGGGTCACCGCCGGACGACGGTGCGACCGGGTCCGGCCCGCCTACCCTGGCAGCATGACCGGAGCCCAGGACGCCGTGCTGGCGTACCTGCCGAGCCCGTCGACCGGCGTGTGGCACCTCGGGCCGCTGCCGCTGCGGGCGTACGCGTTCGCGATCCTCACCGGCGTCGTGATCGCGGTCGTCCTGGGGGAGCGGCGCTGGGTGGCGCGCGGCGGCACTCCCGGCGTCGTCACCGACATCGCCACCATTGCCGTCCCGTTCGGGATCCTCGGCGCCCGGATCTACCACGTCGTGACGAGCCCGGCCGCCTACCTGGACGACCCCGTCAGCGCGCTGTACGTGTGGAAGGGCGGGCTGGGCATCCCCGGCGGGGTGCTCGGAGGCTTTCTCGCGGGCTATGTCGTCTGCCGCCGTCGCGGGGTCTCGCCGGGCGCGTTCGCCGACTCGATCGCGCCCGGCGTCGCGATCGCACAGGCCGTCGGACGGCTCGGCAACTACTTCAACCAGGAGCTGTTCGGGCGCCCGACGACGCTGCCGTGGGGCCTGACGATCGATCCGGACAACCGCGACGCGGTCGCCGGCGCGGAGGCCTACCACCCGACGTTCCTGTACGAGCTGATCTGGGACCTCGGCGTCGCGGGGCTGGTGCTGTGGGCCGACCGGCGCTTCAAGCTCGGCGGCGGGCGGGCCTTCGCGCTCTACCTCGCGGCCTACGCGACCGGGCGGCTCTGGATCGAGGCGTTCCGGATCGACGACGCAAGCACCTTCTACGGCCTGCGGTTGAACGAGTACGTCATGGTCGTCGTCCTGCTCGGCGCCGTGGCCTACCTGTGGCTGCGACGGCACGCCGGCCGCGAGCAGCGTGTCGACGGCCTGCTGCTTCCCCAGGCAGGGGCGGACCTCGTCAGCCCCCAGGCGCACGGTCAGCCCGGCGCTCCCGCGCACGAGCGCGCGCCGGGGGCGGTGGCCGTGCCCGGCTCGGACGCGGGCCCGCCGACCGGCGCTCCCGATCCCCCCTCGTCGCAGGAGGTCTCCCCATGACGGACGTGACGCAGGACCGCGGCGCCCCGGTCGCCGGTGTGCCGCCGCGCGAGCGCGTACCCCCCGAACGCCACCACGACCACCGCGACGTCACCGGCGGATGGCTGCGCCCGGCCGTCTTCGGCGTGATGGACGGCCTGGTCAGCAACACCGCGCTGCTCGCGGGCGTGGCCGGAGGCGGCGCGTCCTCGCGCACCGTCCTGCTCGCCGGTTTCGCCGGGCTGGCCGCCGGTGCCTTCTCGATGGCCACCGGTGAGTGGGTGTCGGTCTCCAGCCAGGCTGAGCTCACCCGCGCCGAGATCGAGGTGGAGAAGGCCGAGATCAGGCGGGTGCCCGAGGCTGAGGAGGCCGAGCTGGCCGCGATCTACCGCGGTCGCGGGGTCGATGACGCCACCTCCCGAGAGGTTGCCCGGCAGCTGTCCCTGGACCCCGAGCAGGCCTGGCGGGTGCACGCCCGCGAAGAGCTCGGCATCGACCCGGACGACCTGCCGTCGCCGTGGACGGCGGCGTCGTCGTCGTTCGGCGCCTTCGTCCTCGGAGCGCTGCTGCCGCTGCTGCCCTACCTGTTCGGCGGCACGAGCCTGCTGCTGCCGATCCTGCTCGCCCTGTTCGGCCTGTTCGGCGCCGGCGCCCTGGTCAGCCGCTTCACCAACCGCAGCGCCGTGTTCAGCGGCCTGCGCCAGCTGCTGCTCGGCGCCGCCGCGGCGGGCCTCACCTTTGCGGTCGGCAGCGCCGTCGGCGCCGGAGTCTGACCTGTCGGGGGGCCGGTGACGCCCGGCCAGGCCGTGCTCGTCGCCGCGGCCGGGTTCGTCGCGGGCATCGTCAACACCATCGCCGGGGCCGGGTCGCTGCTCACCTTCCCCGTGCTGCTGGCGACCGGGCTGCCACCGCTGACGGCCAACGTCAGCAACGGCATCGGCATGGTCCCGGGTGGGTTCACCGGCGCCTACGGCATGCGCGCCGAGCTGCGCGGGCGCCGCACCGAGCTGGTCCGCCTCGGCCTGTGGGTCGGCGCGGGTTCGGCGCTCGGGGCGGCGCTGCTGCTCGCCCTGCCCAGCTCGGCCTTCGACCGCGTCGTGCCGGTGCTGGTCGGAGTCGCCGGGCTGCTGGTGCTCGCGCAGCCGTTGGTCGTGCGTCGGATCCGTGCGCGGCCGGCTGCCGAGAGCGATCGCGCCGGGCCGGGCGTGGGGGTCGTCGGCATCTACTCCGGCTACTTCGGGGCCGCCCAAGGCGTCCTGCTGATCGGCGTGCTCGGGTTGCTCCGTCCCAGCACCCTGCGCCGGACGAACGCCACCAAGAACGTCCTCGCGGTGGTCGGCAACGGCGTGGCCGGACTGATCTACGTCGTCGTCGCTCCGGTGAGCTGGGCGGCGGTCGGACTGCTCGCCGTCGGCAGCGCCTCCGGGGGCCCGGTCGGGGCGGTGCTCGCACGACGGCTGCCGCCGGGGCCCCTCCGCCTCGGCATCGCCGCGATCAGCCTCGTGGTCGCCGTGCAGCTGGCGCGCGACGCGTGGTGAGGGCGGTACGGGAGGCGTTGCCACCGAGGCCGCGGCGGGACCGCGTGTAACCTGAATGACATCTGCGGCAGGGCCAAGGGCGTCCCGGGTGCGCAGCCAGAAGTTCGGTTTTCCCGTCACCCGGTGAGAGGTCCGCTCCATGACGTTCCGGCCTGCCCCCTCGTCCTACCCGGCCCCGCAGGGCCTCTACGACCCGGCCAACGAGCACGACGCCTGCGGCGTGGCCTTCGTCGCTGACATCGCCGGCCGGGTCACGCACGGCACCGTCGAGATCGGTCTGACGGCTCTGCGCAACCTCGAGCACCGTGGTGCCTCGGGCAGCGAGACCGAGACGGGCGACGGCGCCGGCATCCTGACCCAGATCCCGCACGACCTCCTCACCGCCGTCCTCGCCGACGAGGGCGTGAGGCTGCCCGCTCCCGGCACCTATGCGGTGGGCAACGCTCTTCCTGCCCCAGGACCCGGCGGAGGCCGCGGCGGCCCGCGAGGCGATCGACGCGATCGCCGCGGAGGAGGGCCTGCAGACGCTCGCGTGGCGTGACCTGCCGGTCGACCCCGACGGAGCAGGGATCGGCCAGAGCGCGCGCTCGGTCATGCCGACCTTCGGGCAGGTGTTCCTGGCCGGCGCGCAGGACCTTCCCGAGCTGACCCCCTACGCCCTGGAGCGGCGGGCCTACGTGGTCCGCAAGCGCGCCGAGCACGAGACGGGCACCTACTTCCCGTCGCTATCGTGCCGCACCATCGTCTACAAGGGCATGCTGACCACCATCCAGCTGCAGTCGTTCTTCCTGGACCTGGACGACGAGCGCTATGCCAGCGCCCTGGCCCTGGTGCACAGCCGCTTCTCGACCAACACCTTCCCGTCGTGGCCGCTGGCGCACCCGTACCGCTACATCGCGCACAACGGTGAGATCAACACCGTCCGGGGCAACCGCAACTGGATGCGCGCCCGCGAGGCGCTGCTGCGCGGCCCCGACGAGCTGCCGGACGACCTCAGCCGGCTGTTCCCCATCTGCACGCCGGGCGCCTCCGACAGCGCCAGCTTCGACGAGGTCCTCGAGCTGCTGCACATGGGTGGACGCTCGCTGCCGCACGCCGTGCTCATGATGGTCCCCGAGGCGTGGGAGAACGCGCCGGACATGGACCCCGCCCGTCGGGCGTTCTACGCCTTCCACGCCTCGCTGATGGAGCCCTGGGACGGTCCGGCCTGCGTCACCTTCACCGACGGCACCCAGATCGGCGCCGTGCTGGACCGCAACGGGCTGCGCCCCGGCCGCTGGTGGCAGACGGCCGACGGGCGGGTCGTGCTGGCGTCCGAGGTCGGCGTCATGGACGTCCCCGTCGACCAGATCGTGCGCAAGGGCCGGTTGCAGCCGGGCCGCATGTTCCTCGTCGACACCGCGCAGGGTCGCATCATCGAGGACGACGAGATCAAGGACGCCCTCGCCGCCGAGCACCCCTACGCCGACTGGCTGCACGCCGGCCAGCTCACCGTCGACAAGCTTCCCGAGCGCGAGCACGTCGTCTACTCCCACGAGTCGGTGCTGCGCCGTCAGCAGGTGTTCGGCTACACCGAGGAGGAGCTGCGCATCCTGCTGACGCCGATGGCCCGGCTGGGCCTGGAGGCGATCGGCTCCATGGGCACCGACACCCCCGTGGCCGTGCTGTCGGAGCGGCCGCGGCTGCTGTTCGACTACTTCAGCCAGCTCTTCGCGCAGGTGACCAACCCGCCGCTGGACGCGATCCGCGAGGAGCTGGTCACCAGCCTGTCCGGCTCGATCGGCCCGGAGCAGAACCTGCTCGAGCCCTCGACCGCGTCCTGCCGGCAGATCGTGCTGCCGTTCCCGGTACTGTCCAACGACGATCTCGCGCGGATCATGCACGTGAACGAGGACGGCGACCTGCCGGGCCTGTCCACCGTCACCGTGCACGGGCTCTACCCGGTCAACGGCGGCGGCGAGGCCCTGCGCGACGCGCTGGACCGGGTGCGCCGCGAGGTGTCGACCGCGATCGCCGCCGGCGCGCGCATCATCGTGCTGTCCGACCGGGACTCGACCGCCCACATGGCGCCGATCCCGTCGCTGCTGCTGACCAGCGCCGTGCACCACCACCTGATCCGCGAGAAGACCCGGACCCGGGTAGGCCTGGTCGTCGAGACCGGCGACGCGCGCGAGGTGCACCACATCGCGCTGCTGATCGGCTACGGCGCGGCGGCCGTCAACCCGTACCTGGCCTTCGAGACCATCGAGGACCTCATCAGCACCGGCACGCTCACCGGGGTCGAACCGGTCGACGCCGTCGCGAAGTACATCAAGGCCGCCGGCAAGGGCGTGCTGAAGGTGATGAGCAAGATGGGCATCTCGACCATCGCCTCCTACACCGGCGCCCAGGTCTTCGAGGCGCTGGGCCTGAGCCAGGAGCTCGTCGACGAGTACTTCACCGGCACGACGAGCCGGCTCGGCGGGATCGGGCTGGAGGTCGTGGCCGAGGAGGTCGCCAGCCGGCACCGCGCCGCCTATCCGGAGAACGCCACCGAGCGGGCCCACCGGCGGCTGGAGGTCGGCGGCGAGTACCAGTGGCGTCGCGAGGGCGAGGTGCACCTGTTCAACCCGCAGACGGTCTTCGCGCTGCAGCACTCCACGCGCGCCAAGAAGTACGACGTCTTCCGCGAGTACACCTCGACGGTCGACGGCCTGTCGGCGAAGGCAGGCACCCTGCGCGGGCTGTTCACGCTGCAGGAGGGGCTGCGCCCAGCGGTGCCGCTCGCGGAGGTCGAACCCGTCAGCGAGATCGTCAAGCGCTTCAACACCGGCGCCATGAGCCTGGGATCGATCAGCCCCGAGGCGCACGAGACGCTCGCCATCGCCATGAACCAGCTCGGCGGTCGCAGCAACACCGGCGAGGGCGGCGAGAGCGAGGAACGGCTCTACGACCCGCGACGGCGCAGCGCCGTCAAGCAGGTGGCGTCCGGCCGCTTCGGCGTCACCAGCGACTACCTCGTCAACGCCGACGACATCCAGATCAAGATGGCGCAGGGCGCCAAGCCCGGCGAGGGCGGCCAGCTACCCGGTCCGAAGGTGAACCCGTTCATCGCCAAGACGCGGCACAGCACCCCCGGCGTCGGCCTCATCAGCCCGCCGCCGCACCACGACATCTACAGCATCGAAGACCTCGCGCAGCTCATCCACGACCTGAAGAACGCCAACCGGGCGGCGCGCATCCACGTCAAGCTCGTCGCCGAGGTCGGCGTCGGCACGGTCGCCGCGGGCGTGTCCAAGGCGCACGCGGACGTCGTGCTCATCTCCGGCCACGACGGCGGCACCGGCGCGTCGCCGCTGACCAGCCTCAAGCACGCCGGCTCGCCGTGGGAGCTCGGCCTGGCCGAGACCCAGCAGACGCTGCTGCTCAACGGGCTGCGCGACCGCATCGTCGTGCAGGTCGACGGCCAGCTCAAGACCGGCCGCGACGTCGTCATCGGCGCGCTGCTCGGCGCGGAGGAGTACGGCTTCGCCACCGCCCCGCTGGTCGTGAGCGGCTGCATCATGATGCGCGTCTGCCATCTGGACACGTGCCCGGTCGGCATCGCGACGCAGAACGCCGACCTGCGCAAGCGCTACACCGGCCAGGCCGAGCACGTCGTGACCTTCTTCGAGTACATCGCCGAGGAGGTCCGCGAGATCTTGGCCTCGCTCGGCTTCCGCACCCTGCAGGACGCTATCGGGCACAGCGAGTTCCTGGACACCCGCAAGGCGATCGAGCACTGGAAGGCGGCCGGCCTGGACCTGTCGCCGATCCT
Organism: uncultured Actinomycetes bacterium; assembly: GCA_963784675.1. Classification (GTDB taxonomy): domain Bacteria; phylum Actinomycetota; class Actinomycetes; order Mycobacteriales; family SCTD01; genus SCTD01. The sequence continues at coordinate 897,308 of CAWASE010000019.1, read as the reverse complement.
GCACCGTCCCGAGCTGCCCGAGGGCACCTCGCTGTCGTGCACCTCGCTGCAGGACCACGGCCTGTACCGGGCCCTGGACAACCGCCTGATCCAGCTGTCGGTCAAGGCGCTGGACGACGGCGAGCACGTCGAGATCGACGGGCCGGTGCGAAACATCAACCGCACCGTCGGCACGATGCTCGGCGCCGAGGTCACCCGCCGCTACGGCGCCGAGGGCCTGCCGGACGACACCATCGAGATCACCCTGTCCGGCTCGGCCGGGCAGTCCTTCGGGGCCTTCCTGCCGCGCGGCGTGACGCTACGGCTGCTGGGCGACGCCAACGACTACGTCGGCAAGGGCCTGTCCGGAGGCCGCATCAGCGTGCGCCCGGACGAGAAGGCCGCCTTCGCCGCCGAGGACAACGTCATCGCCGGCAACACGCTGCTCTACGGCGCGACCTCCGGGTCGCTGTTCGTGCGCGGCATCGTCGGCGAGCGCTTCTGCGTGCGCAACTCCGGCGCGACGGCCGTCGTCGAAGGGGTGGGCGACCACGCCTGCGAGTACATGACCGGTGGCCGCGTCGCCATCCTCGGACCGACCGGCCGCAACGTCGCGGCCGGCATGAGCGGCGGCGTCGCCTACGTGCTCGACCTGGACGCGCGCAAGGTCAACCCCGAGCTGGTGGACCTCGAGCCGCTCGCCGACGGCGACCTGGAGACGTTGCGCCAGATGCTCGTCGAGCATGCCGCCGAGACCGCCTCGCCGGTGGCCCAGGGGCTGCTCGACGGCGGCGGCTGGAGCCGGTTCACCAAGATCATGCCGCGCGACTACAAGAAGGTGCTGGCTGCGATCGAGCAGGCCCAGGCCGACGGCACCGATGTCGACGAGGCGGTCATGGCCGCCGCGAGCCGGTAGGAGAAGCACAGATGGCCGACCCCCGAGGGTTTCTCAAGCACGAGCGCGCGCTGCCGACGCGGCGCCCGGTCGACGTCCGCATCCGCGACTGGAAAGAGGTCTACGAGGACTTCCAGGACCAGGACCTGCGCGACCAGGCGGCTCGCTGCATGGACTGCGGCATCCCGTTCTGCCACAACGGCTGCCCGCTCGGCAACCTGATCCCGGAGTGGAACGACCTCGTCTTCCGCGACGACTGGGACGAGGCGATCGAGCGGCTGCACGCGACCAACAACTTCCCGGAGTTCACCGGTCGGCTCTGCCCGGCCCCGTGCGAGGCCGCGTGCGTGCTCGGCATCGGCGACCTGCCGGTGACGATCAAGCAGGTCGAGGTCGAGATCTCCGACCGGGCGTTCGCCGAGGGCTGGGTCACCCCGCAGCCGGCGGCGACGAGCACCGGGCGCTCGGTGGCCGTGGTCGGCTCCGGCCCGGCCGGGTTGGCTGCCGCCCAGCAGCTCACCCGGGCAGGCCACGACGTCACCCTGTTCGAACGGGCGGACCGCCTCGGCGGCCTGCTGCGCTACGGCATCCCCGAGTTCAAGATGGAGAAGCGGGTCCTGGACCGCCGGCTGGAGCAGATGGCCGCCGAGGGCACGCAGTTCCGGACCAACGTCGACGTCGGGGTCGACCTGACGATCGAGCAGCTGCGGGCAGACTTCGACGCCGTGCTGCTCACCGGCGGAGCGACGCTGGGCCGCGACCTCCCGGTGCCCGGTCGCGAGCTGGCGGGCATCCACCTGGCGATGGAGTACCTGGTGCCCTCCAACCGGGTGCAGCAGGGCGACATGGAGCGGGCGCCGATCAACGCCGAGGGCAAGGACGTCGTCATCATCGGCGGCGGCGACACCGGCGCCGACTGCCTGGGCACCGCCATCCGGCAGGGGGCCCGCTCGCTCACCCAGCTGGAGATCATGCCGCGGCCACCGCAGGAGCGGCCCGACGCCACCCCCTGGCCCACCTGGCCGCTGATCTACCGCACCTCCAGCGCCCACGAGGAGGGCGGGGAGCGCATGTTCAGCGTCAACACCCAGCGCTTCACCGGTGAGGACACCGTGGCCGGGCTCGAGCTGGTCGACGTCGAGCTCAAGGACGGTCGCTTCGAACCGGTCGAGGGCAGCGAGCGGGTGCTGCCCGCGCAGCTGGTCCTGCTGGCCATGGGTTTCACCGGTCCGCAGCGCAGCGGCCTGCTGGAGCGGCTCGGCGTCGAGATCGACGGCCGCGGCAATGTCGTCCGCGACGCCGGCTGGGCCACCAGCGTCCCCGGCGTCTGGGTCGCCGGCGACATGGGACGCGGTCAGTCGCTCATCGTCTGGGCGATCGCAGAGGGGCGCTCGGCTGCCGCCGCCGTCGACCGCGCGCTGATGGGGGAGACCACCCTGCCCTCGCCCGTCACCCCGACCTCGCGCTAGGCCCGGTGGGCGCCTCCCGCACTAGGCTGATCACGTGAAGCGTCGCGCGAAGATCGTCTGCACCCTGGGCCCGGCCACGCACTCCTACGAGGGCATCCGTGGCCTGGTCTATGCCGGTATGGACGTCGCCCGGCTGAACTTCAGCCACGGGGCGCACGAGCAGCACGCCGAGGCGTACTCGTGGGTGCGTCGGGCCTCGGACGAGTCCGGTCGCGGCGTCGGCGTGCTCATGGACCTGCAGGGGCCCAAGATCCGCCTCGGCACCTTCGTCGGCGGCCCGGTCGTGTGGGCGACCGGCGAGACCGTCACGATCACCACCGACGCGTGCGAGGGCAGCCACGACCGGGTCTCCACGACCTACGAGGGCCTGGCCGCCGACGTCAGCGTCGGCGACCGCCTGCTCGTCGACGACGGCAAGGTCGGCCTGCGCGTCACGGGCGTCACCGGCAACGACGTCCAGCTCCTGGTCACCGAAGGCGGGCCGGTCAGCAACAGCAAAGGGCTCTCGCTGCCGGGCATCGGCGTGAGCGTCCCGGCGCTGTCGGACAAGGACGAGGCCGACCTGCGCTTCGGCCTGCAGCTGCGGGTGGACCTGGTCGCGCTGTCGTTCGTGCGGACGGCCGACGACATCCGTCGCGTCCACGAGATCATGGCCGAGGAGGGGGTCCACCGCCCCGTGCTCGCCAAGATCGAGAAGCCGCAGGGGGTCGACAACCTCGACGAGATCATCGACGCCTTCGACGGCCTGATGGTGGCCCGCGGCGACCTCGGCGTCGAGATGCCGCTGGAGCGGGTGCCGCTGGTGCAGAAGCGCGCCATCCAGGCTGCCCGGGAGAAGTTCAAGCCGGTCATCGTCGCGACGCAGATGCTGGACTCGATGGTCGGCGCGTCCCGACCCACCCGCGCGGAGGCGAGCGACGTGGCCAACGCCGTGCTCGACGGCGCCGACGCCCTGATGCTGTCCGGCGAGACGAGCGTCGGCTCCTATCCGGTGGAGTCCGTCGCGACGATGGCGCGCATCATCGTCGCCGCCGAGGAGGACCTGTCCGCGGTCCCGCAGATCCGGACCGAGCCCACCACCATCAGCGCCGCGATCGCCCGGTCGGCGGCCAACGTCGGCAACGCCGTCGGGGCGAGCGCGCTCGTCGCGTTCACCCAGAGCGGCACCACCGCGCGGCTGCTCGCCGGCCACCGCTCCCCGATCTCGCTGCTCGCCTTCACCCCCGTCGCCGAGGTCCGCAACCAGATGACGCTGGTGTGGGGGGTCGAGACGTTCCTGGTGCCGTCGGTCGCCCACACCGACGAGATGGTGCGGATGGTCGACGGCACGATGCTCGAGCTCGGCCGCATGCAGCCGGGGGAGTTCGTCACGATCGTGGCCGGCTCGCCGCCGGCGACGAGCGGATCGACCAACGCCATGCGCGTCCATCAGGTGGGCACCAACGTGCCGGAGTGGCCCCCGCCGACGGCCGAGGACGCCGCTCCCGCCTGAGCCGAGCGGCCGCCTGCGGGCACCGGGCCACGGACCGGGGCCACGGACCGGGCCGCGCTAGGCTCGGACGCACTCCGCCGGGGTGGTGGAACGGCATACACAGACGACTCAAAATCGTCCGCTCGCGAGGGCATGCGGGTTCGACTCCCGTCCCCGGTACGACGTCCGACCTGCACGAGCGCCGGTACCGTGTCCGCGCGGACCGGAGTCCGCGTCCCCGTCTGCGGCCTCGCGGCCCGACCGAGAGCAGGCACCGTGCCCGCGTCGACGAGCGGCAAGCCAGCGTCGCGACCGGCTCTGCGGGTGCTGGTGGCCGAGGACGAGGCGCTCATCCGGCTCGACCTCGTCGAGATGCTCGAGGAGGAGGGCTACGTCGTCGTCGGTCAGGCGGCGGACGGGGCCGCTGCGGTGCGGCTCGCCACCGAGCTGCGACCGGACCTGGTGATCCTCGACGTGAAGATGCCGGTCCTGGACGGGTTGTCCGCCGCCGAGCAGGTCGTCGGCGCCCGGATCGCCCCCGTCGTGATCCTCACGGCGTTCAGTCAGCGCGACCTGGTCGAGCGGGCTCGCGAGGCGGGGGTGATGGCCTACCTGGTGAAGCCCTTCCAGAAGAAGGACCTGCTGCCCGCCATCGAGATGGCGGTGTCGCGCTTCAGCGAGCTGATCGCGCTGGAGCGCGAGGTGGGCGACCTCACCGGTCGGCTGGAGGCCCGCAAGATCATCGACCGGGCCAAGGGCGTGCTGCAGGGCGAGCACGCCATGAGCGAGCCCGAGGCGTTCCGCTGGATCCAGCGGCACTCGATGGACCGCCGCCGTTCGATGCGCGCGGTGGCGCAGGACGTCGTCGACGGCGCGGTCGTGCCGGAGCCCGTCGCGACCAGGGACGACGCCTGACCCGTGCGACGGCGGGCCGTTGCGGACGGCACCGGACCTGGCCCGGCGCGGCTGCTGAGACACGGTGTGGTCACGACCTCACAACGACAGGCCCGGCGTCCGGGCGAACCGGCCCGGCGGCGCTAGGTTCCCCCCATCGGCGCCGCGTCGCGCGGCGTCTTCGATGACCAAGGAGACTGGATGCGCCTCACCACCCGCTCCGCGCGCTACCTCGCGCTCGCGGCCGCTGGTTCGCTCGTTCTCGCTGCCTGCGGCGACTCGAACGACAGCACCACCGCCGACGGCAGCTCGGGGAGCAAGCCCGCGAGCGCCTGCGACACGTTCACCTCGGCGCCGCCGGCGGAGGCCGGCACGCCCATCACGCCGCCCGCCGGCGTCAGCAAGAGCGACGGTGTGCTGACGATCGGCAGCATCCTGCCGCAGACCGGCAACCTGGCCTTCCTCGGCCCGCCGGAGTTCGCCGGCGTCAACCTCGCCATCAAGGACATCAACGCGGGGGGCGGCGTGCTCGGCAAGCCCGTCGTCTACGTCCAGGGTGACTCCGGCGACGCCCAGCAGGACGTCGCCAACCCCACGATCGACCGCGAGATCAAGGCCGGCGTCGACGTCACCATCGGCGCGGCGTCCTCCGGTGTCACCAAGACCTTCCTGGACAAGGCCACCTCGGCCGGCATGGTGGTCTTCAGCCCGGCGAACACCAGCCCTGACTTCACCACCATCAACGACAAGGGCCTGTACTTCCGCACCGCCCCGTCGGACGTCCTGCAGGGCCGCGTGCTCGGCGAGACGATCGTCGCCGACGGCAAGCAGAACGTCGCGATCCTCGCGCTGCAGGACCCCTACGGCCAGGGCCTGGCGCAGAACGCCGGCCTGGCGATCTGCAAGGGCGGCAGCAACGTGCCCGTCGACACCATCTTCTACGACCCGGCGGCGCCGAACTTCGACGCCCAGGTCGGCGAGGTCAAGGCTGCCGACCCCGACGCCGTGGTCCTGATCGGCTTCGAGGAGTCGGCCAAGATCATCCAGGCGATGGTCGCCCAGGGCATCGGCCCGAAGGACGTCCCGCTGTACCTCGTCGACGGGAACCTCAGCAACTCCCTCGGCGCCGACCTGCCCGCCGGACTGCTCGAGGGCACCAAGGGCAGCACCCCCGGCGCGGAAGCCGCTGCAGACTTCCGCACCCAGCTGAAGACCATCGACCCCAAGCTCGTGGACTTCAACTACTCGGGCGAGTCCTACGACGCGGTCATCACCTCGGCGCTGGCGGCCATCGCGGCCAAGAGCGACGCCGGTGACAAGATCGCGGCTGCGCTGCCGGACGTCACCCGCGGGGGCGAGAAGTGCACCACCTTCGCCGACTGCAGCAAGCTGCTCGGTGAGGGCAAGGACATCGACTACGACGGCGTCAGCGGTCCGATCGAGTTCTCCGACGTCGGCGACCCGACGGAGGCCACCATCGGCATCTACACCTTCGGGTCCGACAACAAGATCTCGGCCGAGGTCGACTACGTCGAGGGCAGCCTGAAGTAGCTCCACCAGCACGACACGAAGGGTCCGGCGCGCTGCGCCGGGCCCTTCGTCGTGCGCGCGACCTGGCTGCGCTCACCGGCGCTAACCGGCGCTAACCAGCTCGGCAGCCGGAGACGGCGAAGGCCTCCAGCCGTCGTCGGGTGGCGGCGGACGGCGTGATCGTGAGCAGGTGCGGGGCGTCCTGACCCAGGGCGGCGTACACGTTGACCAGGCTGGTGCGCTTGCTCTCGGTGAGAGCGTGGGCATCGCAACGGGTCGGCACCAGCTCCAGCAGCGCTTCGCCGCTGGCCTGACCGGGTTCGAGCACCAGCACCGGCACGTCCGTCGGCTCGGGCAGCACCTGGAAGATGATGTTCGCGCCGTAGCTGTCGAGGACGAACCGTGCGCCGCCGGCGACGCGCCGGGTGATCCGCACCGTCCCTCGAAGGCTCGGCCGCCCGCGGTGCGTGCTCTCGCTCCAGGTGTCGCCGACGGTGAGGTCGACCTGCGCGAGGATCGCCCGCTCGGCGCACTCTGCTCCGTGCAGCCGGGCCAGCAGCCCGTCGTCGGTGAGCGGCAGCGTCAGGTCGGCGCCGTCCGCCAGCCCGAGCACCGCCCGGGCCGGACCCGTCGCCGCCGTGCACACCGCCGCGCCGTAGACGGTCGGCAGGTCGACCCGGCTGCCGGCCGGCAGGTCGGCGTCGACGGCAGTGGGACCGGCGCTGACGAAACCGTCGGCCAGCAGCGTGACGGACGTGACGTGCAGGGGCTGCCGCGCGGCGACGGTGACCTGGACGCCGCGGCGGACCCGGTCGGAGCGGAACTGCCGCAGCAGTGCGGTCGTCCCGGGAGGTTCGGCGCTCGCGGTGGCGCCGCGGCCGGTGGGACGGGCGCTGCCGGGGGAGCAGGCGCCGAGCGTGACCAGCAGCGCGCCGGCCGCCAGGACGGCGACCGGCCGGGTGGGCGCCGTCGAGCTCATCTCAGGCTTTCGCGAGCGTCCCGAGATAGAGCTCGATGACCTTGGGGTCGTTCATGAGGTCCTTGCCCGAGGCGGTGTAGGCGTTGCGTCCCTGGTCCAGGACGTAGCCCCGGTCGCAGATCTGCAGGCAACGGCGCGCGTTCTGCTCCACCATGATGATGGAGACGCCGGTGGCGTTGATCTGACGGCAGCGGATGAACACCTCGTCCTGCAGAGCGGGGGACAGGCCGGCCGAGGGCTCGTCGAGCAGCAGCACCGACGGGCCCGGCATCAGCGCGCGACCCATGGCGACCATCTGCCGCTCGCCACCCGACAGCGAACCGGCGCGCTGCTTGCGGCGCTTGGCCAGCGCGGGGAACAGCTCGGCGACGTACTCGAAGCGTTCGGAGAACCGCTTGGGTTCGTTGAACAACCCCATCTGCAGGTTCTCCTCGATCGAGAGCCGAGGGAACACGTTGTTGGTCTGCGGGACGAAGCCGACCCCCATGCCGACGAGCTCGTGCGCCTGCTTGCCGGTGATGTTCTCCTCGCGCAGCGTGACGCTGCCCGAGCGCACGGTCACGAGCCCGAACAGCGACTTCAGCAACGTGCTCTTGCCGGCACCGTTCGGACCGATGATGCCGACCAGCTCCGCCTCCTGGCAGTACAGGTCGCAGCCGTTGAGGATGTCGACGCCCGGCACGTAGCCGGCGACGAGGTTCTCCACCCGCACCAGTGCGCCGAGGGAGGCCTCCTGGTGCGCGGCGCGACTGGCCTCGGCGGCGTCGGCGGTCGCCTGCTCGGCCTCGAGCTTGGCGCGGCTCAGGGGCGTGGTCACGACTGCTCCTCGTGCTCGGCGTCCAGGGCCGCTTCGCCGGCCTCGATCTGCTCCTGCTCCTGCTCGTTCGTCAGCGGCGCGTCGTGGTGCGCGCCGAGATAGGCGTCGATCACGGCAGGGTCGGCCATCACGACGTCCGGCGGACCCTCGGCCACGACCCGTCCCTGCGCCATGACGACGACCCAGTCGCTGATGTCGCGGACCATGTCCATGTCGTGCTCGACGAACAGCACGGTCATCCCCTGCTCCCGCAGGTCCTTCACGTGCCCCAGCAGCGACTGCGTGAGGGCCGGGTTCACGCCGGCCATGGGCTCGTCCAGCATGACCAGGGTCGGTTCGACCATGAGGGCGCGCGCCATCTCCAGCAGCTTGCGCTGTCCGCCGGACAGGCTGCCGGCGAAGTCGCCGGCCTTGGTGTCGAGCTTGAAGCGGGCCAGCAGGTCGTGAGCCCGCTCGTCGATCCCCTTCTGCTGCCCGGACCACAGGCTCGGCACGATCGCCCGGAAGAAGTTCTCGCCGCGCTGGCCGGTGGCGCCGAGCCGCATGTTGTCCAGCACCGTCATGCGCGAGAGCGCCTTCGTCAGCTGGAAGGTGCGCACCATGCCGCGCCGGGCGACCCGGTAGGCGGGCACCCCGGCGAGGTCCTTGCCCTCGAAGGCCCAGGTGCCCTCGTTGGGCTTGTCGAAGCCGGTCAGCAGGTTGAAGAACGTCGTCTTGCCGGCCCCGTTCGGACCGATGAGCGCGGTGATGACGCCGCGCTGGATCTCCAGGTGGTCGACCTCGACCGCCGTGAGACCACCGAAGCGGCGTACGACGTTGTCGGCGACCAGGATCGGGTCCGGCTTGGGCACGCCCGGGCGGGCCTCCAGGCCCTGCAGCGCCTGCGCGGCGGCGGCGCTGTCGGTGGTGGTCTCAGCGGCCATCGAGAGCCAGCTCCTTCTTGTCGCCGAACAGCCCTTGCGGCCGGAAGATCATCAAGGCCATCAGGGCGAGCCCGACGATGACGAAGCGCACCGCGCCGATGTCGGTGCTGGACAGGATCGCGTCGGGGATGAAGCCGGCCTTCTTGGACTGGATGAGCGTGTTCTCGATGAACACCAGGCTGGTCTGGAACAGGATGGCGCCGACCACCGGGCCGATGACCCGGCCCGCCCCGCCCAGGATCATCGCGGTGAACGCCAAGAAGGTGAACTGCGTGCCGTAGTTGTCGGGCTGCACCGAAGAGTTGGCCAGCGCGAAGGCGAAGCCGGCCAGCGCCCCGAACAGGCCTCCGAGCACCAACGACTGCATCTTGTAGCCCACGACGTTCTTGCCGAGGCTGCGTACGGCGTCCTCGTCCTCACGGATCCCTCGCAGCACGCGGCCCCAGGGGCTGCGCATGAGGGCGAAGACCAGGACCGAGCTGAGCGCGACGATCGTCCAGCCCACCACCAGCAGGAAGAAGCGGCTCGAGCTGTAGGTGAAGTAGCCGACGCCGTAGCTTCCCGGACCGAAGGGGTTGAGGTCGTAGAAGCCCCGGGAGAAGCCGTTCAGCCCGGACGAGCCGCCGGTGACCTCCCGCAGGCTGGCCGATCGCGCCGTCAGCCTGATGACCTCCGAGGAGGCGATCGTGACGATGGCCAGATAGTCGGCGCGCAGCCGCAGCGTCGGGATGCCCAGCGCCAGGGCGAGCAGGATCGCCAGGACTATCCCGAGCAGCAGGGCCAGCCCGAACGGCAGGTCGAGGTACACGACGCCGCTGGCGATGCCGTAGGCCCCCATCGCGGCAAAGCCCACCTGACCGAAGTTGAGCAGGCCGGTGTAGCCGAAATGGACGTTGAGGCCGATCGCGGCGAGGGCCAGGATCAGCGCCTCGGCGTTGAACAGCGCTCCGAAAGTGTTCGACAGGATCACACCGACGTCCACGGGCACCTCCTCGCGGATCGACGGGTCGGTCTGGGCTGGCTGGTCCGGTCGCTCATCCGACGCGCTCCGCGGTGCCCAGGATGCCCTGCGGGCGGACGATGAGCACCAGGATGAGCACGACGAGCGCGCCGACGACCTGCAGCTCGGCGGGGATGAACAGCGTCGACAGCTGGGTGAACAGGCCGATCACCAGCGCCCCGACGAGGGCGCCGTACGCGGTCCCGAGCCCGCCGAGGGTGACGCTGGCGAACAGCAGCAGCAGGATGTTCTGGCCGAGCTGATAGCCCACCTGCTGGCTCAGCGCGAGGAACACGCCGCCGAGCACCGCCAGCCCGGAGCCGACGATCCAGACGATGTTGATGACGCGCTCGACGTCGATCCCGGACGAGGACGCGAGCGAGGGGTTGTCGGCCACGGCCCGGGTGGCCTTGCCGAACCGGGTGCGCTGCAGGCCCAGACCCACCAGCACCAGGACGGCGACCGTGACGACCATGATCACCATGTCGCGGGGCAGGATGCCGACCGGACCGATCTTGATCGGCGACTGGGTGGAGTACTGCGCGTAGGAGCGGGCGCTGCCGCCGTAGTAGATGAGGTAGAGGTAGCGCAGCACGAACGCCAGCCCGATGCTCACCACCAGCATCGCGATGAGCCCGGTGCCGCGCTTGCGCAGCGGCCGCCACAGCCCTCGGTCCAGCGCCGCCCCGGCCAGGCCGCCCAGGCCGACGGCGATGATCGCGGCCGGGATGAGGTTCAGCCCGAGGCCGACGTTGAGGACGTAGGCCAGCAGGGCGCCACCGGTGATGAGCTCGCCGTGGGCGAAGTTCGTCAGGCCCGTCGTGCCGAAGATGAGCGAGAGGCCGATCGAGCCCATCGCCAGCACGAGCCCGAACTGCAGTCCACCGACGAACAGCTGCGGCGCCCGGTCCATGCGGCTGCCGCTGGTGCGGGTGTTCTCGCCGAGCAGGAACAGCACCGGCGCCGACCGTCGGGGCCCCACCGTCACCTCGACGCGGTCGCCGCCGTCGCGGCGCAGCTCGACCCCGTCGGGCAGCGAACCGGTGTCCAGCACGACGGTGTAGTCGCCGGGAGCCGGCAGCGGGATGCGGAAGCGCCCGCGCTCGTCGGTGTCCAGCGTGGCGATCTCCTCGCCGTCCTGCTCCACCGAGACGGTGGCGCCCTCGATGGGGTCAGCGGCGTTCTTGAGCGTGCCGACGACGAACTCGGTCGGGTCGGCGGCGCCGGCATCCGATGCGCTGGGGCTGGGGCTGGGGGTCTGGGCCTGCGCCGGGCCGGCGAGGAACAGCACGCAGGCCAGGCCGAGCAGCAGGCTCCAGAGAGCAGCGACCGCGGTGCGGCGCGGTCGGGCGTAGGGGACGGGGCGGGTGCCCACTCGGACTCCTTGTCGCTCGGACGGGCGGTCGGTCGACGGGATTGCCGCGGGTACGGTCCTTCCGTGGCCGCGCCACCTAACCACGCACCGGCAGGGGAAGCGGCACAGGACATGGACCCGACCCGACGATGTGATCCTCACGTGACAGAGCAGCACCGTCGAGGTGGGGCGCTACCGGGACGAACCGGTGCACACCTGGTGGTCCGCGACCTGCAGGCCGGCTACGGCGGGGTGCCGGCCCTGCAGGGGGTCGACCTGGACGTGCGCTCGGGCGAGCTGGTGACCCTGCTGGGCGGCAACGGCTCGGGACGGACGACGCTGCTGCGCGTGGTGTCGGGTCTGCTCCGTCCGACGGCGGGATCGGTCGAGCTGGACGGGGTCGCGCTGCCGCGTCAGGCGCACCAGATCGTCCGGCTGGGGGTGGCGCACGTGCCGCAGGGCCGGCGGGTCTTCGCGCGGCTGACCGTGCTGGAGAACCTCCGCACGGGCGCCCTCACCGTGGCTGGCCCGGGTCCGCTGGACCAGGTCCTGGCCCGGCTGCCCGTGCTGGCGTCGCGGCTGGCGCAGCAGGCCGGGACGCTGTCCGGCGGCGAGCAGCAGCTGCTGGCGCTGGGGCGGGCCCTGATGAGCCGCCCTCGCGTCCTGCTGCTGGACGAACCGACCACGGGCCTGGCGCCGCAGCTCGTCGAGCAGGTGCTGGACCTGGTCGCGACGCTGGCGGCGGAGGGTACGGCTGTGCTGCTCGTGCCCCCGGACCTGGCCGCCGTGCCGTCGGCGAGCGCCCGCGGGGTGGTCCTGGAGGCCGGGCGCGTCGTCGCGCGGGGTACCGCTGCCGAGCTCGCGGCCGATCCGGCGGTCGATGCTGCCTACCTGGGCGCGACGCCCTCGCCGGTCCGGACCGACCCGTCCTCAGCGCAGGACGTCGACGAGCAGCGTGAGCAGGGGAGCGACGACCAGCGCGGGCAGCAGGTCGCCGACGGCGACGGCCTTGACCGCCAGCAGCCGCAGCCCCACCCCGAGCAGCAGCACGCCTCCGGTGGCCGTGAGGGCAGCGAGCCCGGCGGCGGGCAGGAACCCGCCCAGGACCGCTCCGGCGACGGTCAGCAGCCCCTGCACGACACCGACGGAGAGCGCCGCGGCGGCGACGCCCCAGCCGAAGGACGCCGCGAAGGCCAGTGAGGCGAAGCCGTCCAGGGTGCTCTTGAGCGCCAGCTGGTCGATGCCCCGGCCCAGCCCGTCCGACAGCGAGCCCAGCACCGCCAGCGGCCCGACGACGAACACCAGGGACGCGGTGACGTAGCCCTCGACGAACCGGGCCCGACCGGCGCCCGGGGTGCCGCGGGTCAACCGGCGCTGCAGCCAGGATCCGGTGCTCTCCAGCCGCTGCTCCAGGCGCAGCAGCGACCCGGTGACGCCGCCGAGGACGACGGCGCCGAGCACGACCAGCACCGTCCCCGACGAGCTGACGGCGGCGGTGAAGTCCCGGTCGGACAGGGCCGCCAGGTTCAGGCCGCCGATCACGAGCGTGACCAGCCCCAGGGCGTCGGTGACGGTGGCCCGGGTGCGCTCGGGCAGCCGCGCGCCCAGGGCGACGCCCAGCCCCGAGCCGACGAGCACCGTGGCCATGTTCAGGACGGTGCCGGCTCCGCGCACCACCGTCGTCCACCTCGTGTCTGCTCGCCGGTCCGCCCGTGCTGCACGCGCGCTACTGTCGCCGGACTGTCGCCGGACCCGCGCTCAGGGTAGGTCGGAGCGACTGCCGTCCCCCCGTCCGCGTCCCTGCGGGCGGCCCGTCCGCGCCCAGGCGCGCCGCCAGCAGGAGGTCGCCGTGGCCCGGTCGAGCGTGCGGGTTCGGCCCGCCACCGTCGCCGACCTGCCGGCCCTGCTGGCCTTCGGCGACGAGCTCCGCGACCAGCTCACCCCGATGGCCGACGGCGGACTGCGGCAGCGCGGTACGCCGACCGTCGCCCGCGCCTTCCTCGAGCAGCGCTACCGGGAGGCGCTGGCCGACCCGGAGCGTCATCTGGTCGTGTGCGTGGGCGCCGACGACGAGCCGCTCGGCATGGCCCTGCTGACGATCGCGACGGCGAACGCGCTGCTCGACCTGCCGGCGGTCCACATGAGCCACGCCGTCGTCGCCGACCGGCACAAGCGCCGCGGTGCCGGGAAGGCCCTGGTCGCGGCGGCGACCGCCTTCGCCGACCAGCACGGTCTGGAGCAGCTGGTCGTGTCGGTGCATCCGGGCTCCCGCGACGCCAACCGCTTCTTCGCCCGGCTGGGCTTCGCCCCGCTGGCCGTCCGCCGGGTGGCCCCGGTCGCCGTCGTCCGACGCCGCCTCGCGCAGGGCGAGGCACCGCGCGACGAGACGGTGCGGCTGCGACCACGCCGTACCCGCCGGCTGCCGCACGTGCCGTCGCTGCCGCTGGGCCGGGCGGACACGACCGAGGTCTGACGGACGCTCGGACCTGTCGTGCCCCTTCCCTAGACTCGGCGCCATGGCCGCTGCGACGAAGGACGCCCCCGCGACGGGGTCCGCGAGCAAGGGCGCGGAGCCCGAGCCGGCGAGGTCCAGGCTCCTGCTGCTGGACGGGCACTCGCTGGCCTACCGCGCGTTCTTCGCGCTGCCGGTCGAGAACTTCTCCACCACGACCGGGCAGCCGACGAACGCCGTCTACGGCTTCACGGCGATGCTCATCAACGTCCTGCGCGACGAGGCGCCGACGCACGTCGCCGTCACCTTCGACGTCTCCCGCTCCACCTTCCGCACCGAGGCCTACGCCGACTACAAGGCCGGCCGGGCCGAGACGCCGACCGACTTCAAGGGCCAGGTGTCGCTGGTGCGCGAGGTGCTCGACGCGCTGCGCGTGCCGATCGTGACCGCCGAGGGGTTCGAGGCCGACGACGTCATCGCCACGCTGGCCACCCAGGCCGAGGCGCTGGACATGGACGTGCTGATCGTCACCGGCGACCGAGACGCCTTCCAGCTCGTCACCGACCGGGTGACCGTGCTCTACAACGCCCGCGGCGTCTCGGACATGCGCCGCATGACCCCCGACGCGGTCCAGGAGAAGTACGGGCTGTCCCCGGCGCAGTACCCCGAGTTCGCGGCGCTGCGCGGCGACCCCAGCGACAACCTGCCCGGCATCCCCGGCCTCGGGGAGAAGACCGCCACCAAGCTCGTGCAGCAGTACGGCGACATCGGGTCGCTGGTCGACCACGTCGACGAGGTCAAGGGCAAGGTCGGCGACAACCTGCGGGCCGGGCTGTCGTCGGTGGTGCGCAACCGCCAGCTGACCGAGCTGGTGCGGGACGTGCCCCTCGCGGTCGGACCCGCCGAGCTGCGGCTGGGCCAGTGGGACCGCGACGAGGTGCACAAGGTCTTCGACGCGCTGCAGTTCCGCGTGCTCCGCGAGCGGCTCTACGCCACGCTGTCCGCCGTCGAGCCAGAGGCCGACACCGGCTTCGACGTGCCCCTCCCGGGTGCTCGCGCCGGGACAGGTGCGGGCGTTCCTGGCCGGGCTGCCGGCAGGTGTGCGGGTGGGGCTGCACGTGCGCGGCGTTCTGGGGGCGCGGTACCGGCGACGCGAACGGGCTCGGCCTGGCCGCTGCCTCTCCCGAGGGCACCGAGCCCGGAGCGGCCACCGGCCGTGACGACGCCGCGTTCCTGGACCTCACCCAGCTCGACGAGGACGACGACGCCGCCCTGTCGGCGTGGCTGGCCGACCCCGGCGTGGAGAAGGCGATCCACGACGCGAAGGGTCCGCTGCTGGCCCTGCACGAACGAGGCTGGACCGTGGCCGGCCTCACCAGCGACACGGCGCTGGCCGCCTACCTGGCTCTGCCCGGTCAGGGCGTCTTCGACCTGGCCGACCTGGCGCTGCGCTTCCTGCGGCTGGAGCTGCGGGGCGAGGTCGCCGACGAGGGGCAGCTGTCCTTCGACGCCGAGCTCGTCGAGGGCGAGCCGGCGCCCGACGAGGGCGCTGCGGACGCAGCCGTCCGGGCCCGGGCCGTCGCCGACCTCGCCGTCGCGCTGGACGCCGACCTCGAGCGACGCGGCGGCACGGCGCTGCTGCGCGACCTGGAGCTGCCCCTGGTCGAGGTGCTGGCCGCGTGCGAGCGCACCGGCATCGCCGCCGACGTCGAGCACCTGGAGGCGCTGCAGGACCGGCTCCGCGACCAGGTGCGGGAGGCGGCCGAGGCGGCCTACGACACGGTCGGCCACGAGTTCCACCTCGGTTCGCCCAAGCAGCTGCAGGCGCTGCTGTTCGACGAGCTCGGCCTGCCGAAGACCAAGAAGATCAAGACCGGCTGGACCACCGACGCCGACGCGCTGCAGAACCTCATCGGTACGCACCCGGTCATCGAGGCGCTGCTGCTGCACCGCGAGATGACCCGGCTGCTGATGGTCGTCGAGAAGCAGCTGCTTCCCACGGTCGCGGACGACGGCCGCATCCACACCACGTTCAAGCAGATGGTGGCGGCCACCGGCCGGCTGTCCAGCGACAACCCGAACCTGCAGAACGTGCCGATCCGCACCCAGCAGGGCCGCGAGATCCGGCAGGGCTTCGTCGCCGGACCCGGCTTCGAGAGCCTGCTGACGGCCGACTACAGCCAGATCGAGATGCGCATCATGGCGCACCTGTCCGACGACGCCGGCCTGAAGGAGGCGTTCTCGACAGGGGAGGACCTGCACACCTTCGTCGCCTCCCGCGCCTTCGGCGTGCCGGTCGAGGCCGTCGACCCCGAGCTGCGCCGCCGCGTCAAGGCGATGAGCTACGGGCTGGCCTACGGCCTGTCGGCCTTCGGTCTCGCCGCCCAGCTCCGCATCCCCGTCGACGAGGCGAAGGAGCAGATGGCGGCCTACTTCGAACGCTTCGGCGGCATCCGCGACTACCTGCGGGACGTCGTGGCGCAGGCCCGCATGGACGGCTACACCTCCACCCTGCTGGACCGTCGCCGCTACCTGCCCGACCTGACCAGCGACAACGGTCAGCGCCGGTCCATGGCCGAGCGGATGGCGCTCAACGCCCCCATCCAGGGCAGCGCCGCCGACATCATCAAGCTGGCCATGCTGGGTGTCCACCGCGGCCTGCACGAGCAGGGTCTGCGGTCACGGCTGCTGCTGCAGGTGCACGACGAGCTGGTGCTCGAGGTGGCCGACGGCGAACGCGACGTGGTCGAGGCGCTGGTGCGGGCGCAGATGGGCGGGGCCTATCCGCTGTCGGTCCCGCTCGACGTCAGCGTCGGCGTCGGACGCACCTGGGACGACGCCGGCCACTGAGACGCAGCCGGCTGTCACCCACTGCCGGCTCAGCCGGCTGTCACCCACTGCCGGCTCAGCCGGCGACCAGCTCCGAACGGCTGCCGGCAGCCGCCACCAGCTCGGCCAGGCTCTGCTCGAGGTAGCGGGCGAGGTCCTTCAGGTCCGGCAGGGCGTCGGCGTCGGCGAGCAGGCCGTAGGTGACCTGGCCCTGGTAGCTGACGATGGCGATGGCGAGCAGGTGCTCCGGCGCCAGGAAGGCCAGCGGGGCCAGCTCGACCAGCTCGCGGCCGAGCATGTAGATCGGCACCTGCGGTCCGGGGACGTTGGTGACGAGCAGGTTGTACATCCGGCTGCTGAAGCCGAGCCGGGACGCCCGCGCCAGCACGGCCGGCGGGAGGGCGTTCTCGATCGACGTGAGCATCTTGGCGCCCTCAGCCTGCCGGCTGGTCTTCAGGTGCTCCATCGAACGGCGCACCTCGGCCAGCCGGGCCACCGGGTCCACGATCCCGACCGGCAGCGGTGCCGTCATGATGGTGATCTCGTTGCCCGCGGAGCCTGCCTTGGCCTCGCTGCGCACCGAGACCGGGACGCAGGCGCGCAGCTTCAGCCCGTCGACCTCGACCCCCCGTCCGTCCAGGAACTGACCCAGCGCCCCGGCGACAGCCGTCAGCACGACGTCGTTCACGGTGGCGCCGAAGGCGCGCTTGACCACCTTGTAGTCCGACAGCGGCGTGCGCACGAGCTCGACGCGGCGGTGCGGACCGGGGGTGCCGTTCAGCGGCGTCGACGGCGCGGCGTTCACGAAGGGGCGTGCGGCCTCCGCCAGGGCGGCGGCGCTGCGCGCGGTCTCGCGCACCGCCTGCTGGGGACGCAGCGCCAGGCTCACGCCGCGGGTGCCGAGGGCGACCAGGTTGCGGACCGCGCCGCGGACGCCGTGCGTCAGCATGCCGACGGTGCCGGGAGCCGGCCGCGGCTGCCAGGGCGCGACGGGAGTCGGGGTGGCGTCCGGGGTGAGGTCGAACAGGGCGGTCAGCAGGTCGACCCCGCCGACCCCGTCGATCATCGCGTGGTGGGTCTTCGCGATGATCGCGAACCGACCGCCGGTCAGCCCCTCGACGAGCCACATCTCCCACAGCGGCTTCGTGCGGTCCAGCCGCTGCGACATGATCCGCGAGGCGAGCGTGAGCAGCTGCTCGTCCGTGCCGGGGGAGGGCAACGCCGAGTGCCGCACGTGGTAGCCGATGCGGAAGCCCTGATCCTCGGCCCAGACCGGTCGGCCGGTGCCCATCGGCATCTCCACGAGCTTCTGCCGGTAGCGGGGGACCAGCGGCAGCCGGGAGGCGATGTGCTCGCGGAAGGCGTCCCCGCTCGGCGGCTCGCCCGAGAACACGCCCAGGCCGCCGATGTGCATGTGCGCCCCACCGTCCTCCTGGTGCAGGAAGCCGGCGTCGATGCTCGTCAGGCGGTCCAGGTGGGCTTGTCTCACTGCGGTTCTCCTCGGGGCGGGCGCGGGGCCGTGAGCCGCGTCACGGACCAGCGACCAGTCTCGCGCATCCGACGTCCGGGTGCCCGCCGCTGCGTCAGCCGGGACGCGACGCCAGGTAGATCGCGGTGCCCGGGAGCAGCGCCCCCCGCAACGGGCTCCACTGTCCCCACACCCGTTCGTGGCCCGGCGGCCAGGCCGGCTCCAGCAGGTCCTCCAGGACGAAGCCGGCGGCACGCAGCTCGCGCACCCGGTCGCCGAGGGTGCGGTGGTGCTCGACGTAAGACGCGTCGCCCCGTCCGTCGACCTCGACGTAGGGGGTGCGGTCGAAGTACGACTGCGCCAGGGTCAGCCCGAGCGGGCCGGGATCGTCCGGGAACGCCCAGCGCACCGGGTGCGTGGTCGAGAAGACCAGCCGGCCGCCCGGGCGCAGCACCCGCGCGATCTCGCGCATCGTCCCGGCGCTGTCGGCCACGAACGGCAGCGCCCCGAACGCGCTGACCGCGAGGT
Organism: uncultured Actinomycetes bacterium; assembly: GCA_963784675.1. GTDB lineage: Bacteria > Actinomycetota > Actinomycetes > Mycobacteriales > SCTD01 > SCTD01. The sequence goes on along the minus strand of CAWASE010000019.1, from coordinate 878,720 downwards.
CGAAGGCGGCGTCGGCGAACGGCAGCCGCTGCGCGTCGGCCTGCACCAGCCGCGGCACCCGCACGCGGCTGCGCTCATCGAGCACCCGCGCCTGCTGCAGCTGACCGAGCGACACGTCGAAGGCCGTCACCCGGGCGCCCTGCGCGACGAGCCACCGAGCGCCCTGCGCCGCCCCGCAGCCGATCTCCAGCACGTCCCGACCGGACACCTCGCCGAGCAGGCGCGCCTGCGCCTCCCGCAGCCCCTCCGGGCACCAGAGCAGATCGACGTCGCCCAGGAACTCGCCGTGCTCGTCCTGATACCCGGCCGCCTCGGCGTCCCACCAGGCGCGGTTGGCGCGCGCGCTCTCGTCGGCGTCGGCCTGCCGGTGCACGACGTCGGCGGGCGGCGGGGACGCGTCGTCGCTCATGCGGCATGGTTGCAGGTGGCGAGCCGCACCGACGACGACGCCGTGCAGGGCCCTGGAGCCGGCCGGGCCGGTCCGCGGCTGCTCGGGTCCGTCCGCTCGGCGTGCCTGCCACCGCTCGGGCCCGCATTGCTCTGCGCTCGGGCCCGCTTTGCTCTGCGCTCGGGCCACGCCTAGACTCGTGAGGCGCGGAGTCCGCGCACGCTTCGCCGTGCCCGAGCACCGTCCCAGCGACGCCCCCAGCAGGGGGGCGCCACGAATTCCTATCCCTCCGGAGCCCTTCTCTTGACCAGCACCCTCGACACTCCTGCACCGACGACGCCCCAGGTGGCCGTCAACGACATCGGCAGCATGGAGGACTTCCTCGCCGCCATCGACGAGACGATCAAGTACTTCAACGACGGCGACATCGTCGAAGGAACCATCGTCAAGGTCGACCGCGACGAGGTCCTGCTCGACATCGGCTACAAGACCGAGGGGGTCATCCCCTCCCGCGAGCTGAGCATCAAGCACGACGTCGACCCGAACGAGGTCGTCAAGGTCGGCGACGTCGTCGAGGCCCTCGTCCTCCAGAAGGAGGACAAGGAGGGTCGTCTCATCCTGTCCAAGAAGCGCGCACAGTACGAGCGCGCCTGGGGCACGATCGAGAAGATCAAGGAGGAGGACGGCATCGTCACCGGCACGGTGATCGAGGTCGTCAAGGGCGGCCTGATCCTCGACATCGGCCTGCGCGGCTTCCTGCCCGCCTCGCTGGTCGAGATGCGCCGCGTCCGCGACCTGCAGCCGTACGTCGGCAAGGAGCTCGAGGCGAAGATCATCGAGCTGGACAAGAACCGCAACAACGTGGTCCTGTCCCGTCGCCAGTGGCTCGAGCAGACCCAGAGCGAGGTGCGCTCGACGTTCCTGGCCACCCTGCAGAAGAGCCAGGTCCGGTCCGGCGTCGTGTCCTCCATCGTCAACTTCGGCGCCTTCGTCGACCTCGGCGGGGTCGACGGTCTCGTGCACGTCTCCGAGCTGTCCTGGAAGCACATCGACCACCCGTCCGAGGTCGTCGAGGTCGGCCAGGAGGTCACCGTCGAGGTGCTCGACGTCGACCTGGACCGCGAGCGCGTCTCGCTGTCGCTCAAGGCGACGCAGGAAGACCCGTGGCAGCAGTTCGCCCGCACCCACGCCATCGCGCAGGTCGTGCCGGGCAAGGTCACCAAGCTCGTCCCGTTCGGTGCGTTCGTGCGCGTCGACGAGGGCATCGAGGGCCTGGTGCACATCTCCGAGCTGGCCGAGCGCCACGTCGAGATCCCGGAGCAGGTCGTGAACGTCGGTGACGACCTGCTGGTCAAGGTCATCGACATCGACCTCGAGCGTCGCCGCATCTCGCTCTCGCTGAAGCAGGCGAACGAGACCGGCGTCAGCGGCGAGGCCGTCTTCGACCCGGCCCAGTACGGCATGGCGGCCACCTACGACGCTGCGGGCGAGTACGTCTACCCCGACGGTTTCGACCCGGCCACCGGCGAGTGGCTGCCCGGCCACGAGGAGGCACGCGACCTCTGGGAGAAGCAGTACGCCGACGCCCAGAAGCGCTTCGAGGCCCACCAGGAGCAGATCAAGCGGATGGCCGAGGCCGACCGCGAGGCTGCTCTGCCCACCTCGTACACCTCGGACGCCACCAGCGAGGGCGGCGAAGAGGGCGAGGAGGGCGACTCGAGCTCGTCGGCCCCGCGTCCGGCCCCGGCTCCGAGCAGCGGCGGCACGCTCGCCAGCGACGAGGCGCTGCAGGCTCTGCGCGAGAAGCTCTCCGGCGGCGGCGCCTAGGCACCGAGCACGTTCCGCAGCCCCCGTCCTGCTCCTGGGACGGGGGCTGCGGCCTGCTCGGGCCCGTCGCGTCCTGGGCGCGCGAGGCGCTCGGTGGCGCCGAACCGGGCGACCTGCACAGCGTCGGCCGTGCGGCCTGAGCGTCCGCGTCGACCGACGGCTACGGTGCGCGGGTGCTGACACTGGGCCTCACCGGCGGGATCGGTTCCGGGAAGTCGGCGGTGTCGGAGCTGCTCGGGACGCTGGGCGCCGCGGTCGTCGATGCCGACCTCGTCGCCCGTGAGGTCGTCGCCCTGGGCACGCCGGGACTGACCGCCGTGGTGGAGGCGTTCGGCGCGGACGTGCTGGGCCCGGACGGGGCGCTGGACCGGCCGCGGCTCGGGGAGCGGATCTTCGCGGACGACGCTGCCCGCAGCACGCTGAACAGCATCGTCCATCCGCTCATCGGACAGCGCACCGTCGAGCTGATGGCAGCTGCCGAGCTCGGTCCGGCCCCGGTGCTGGTGCACGACGTGCCGCTGCTGGTGGAGGCCGGTCTCGGACCCGCCTACCACCTGGTCGTCGTCGTCGACGCCCCCGTACCGGTGCGGCTGGAACGGCTCGAGGCGCGCGGGCTGCCTCGCGCGCAGGCCCAGCAGCGGATGGCGGCCCAGGCCGATCACCGTGCGCGCGAGGCTGCGGCGGACGTGCTGCTCGACAACGGCGGCACCCGCGCCCAGCTCGAGAGCGCCGTCCGGGCGCTCTGGTCGGACCGCCTCCTGCCCTTCGCCGACCACCTGGTCCATGGCACCGTCCCCGAGCGCGGCCCGCTGCGGCTCGTCGCCGCGGACCCGTCCTGGGCGGAGCAGGGCAGGCGCCTGGCAGCGCGGCTGCGCCACCTCGTCCCCGAGGCGGTGCGGGTGGACCATCTCGGATCGACCTCGGTGCCCGGGCTGCTGGCCAAGGACGTGGTCGACCTGCAGCTCGAGCTGGCCTGCTGGGAGGACGTCGAAGCGGTCGCGGGCAGGCTCGCGGACGCCGGGTTCCCGTGCCGGTCGGACATCGACGGCGACCCGCCCCGACCCGAGGTGGACGCTGACCCGGCGCAGTGGCGCAAGCGGCTGCTCCGCAGCGCCGACCCGGGCCGGCCGGCGAACGTGCACGTGCGGGTGGCCGGCAGCGCCGGCGCCCGGCTGGCCCTCGAGTTCCGCGACCGCCTGCGCGAGGACGAAGGACGACGCGACGACTACGCCCGGCTGAAGGCGCGGTTGGCGGCGGCGCACCCCGACGAGATCGACGCCTATGCCGAGGGCAAGACGGCCTTCGTGCTCGCCACGACGCACCCAGCCTGAGACCGGAGCGAGGGCGCGGGTGAGTTTCGCCACGGGATCAGCTGGGTATCAGTTACGGTCCGTGCGTGCATCGCGACCTGGAGCAACGCGCGGAGCGGCGTCTGCCGGAGCTCGTGGTCAGTCTGTTCGCGGTCCTGCTGGTCGGGCTCGTGGTCGCCGGTACGGGGATGCAACCGGCTGAGGGTCCGGGTCGTGTGCCGCGTACGGTGGCCCTGACGTCAGGGGCCAAACCGCCGCCGACGACCGCTGCCGAGCAGATCGACAGCGCCGACCGTGTCGCCCGGGGCAGGCTGCCGGCCGAGGCCGCCCCGGTACCGCTGCCTACGCCTCCTGCCGTCGTCGCGGCCGAGCCCGTCGAGCGCTGGCTCCCGTCCGGTACGGGCATGTGGCTGCACGACTGGACGGCCAGCGAGAACGGACACGCCCTGGAGGTCGTCGCCCGGGCGCAGCGCGCCGGCCTGACCCATCTCTACGTCCAGACGGGCAGCAGCAAGAAGGGCTGGATCGGGCAGACGGTGCTCTCCCAGCTCATGCCGGTGGTCGCCGGCAGCGGCCTGGACGTCATCGCCTGGGACTTTCCGAAGCTGGACGATCCTGAGGCCGACGCCCGGCGGCTCGCCCGGGCCGCCTGGTGGAACCGCTCGGGCGCCGCCATGGTCACCGCGGTCGCGCCGGACATCGAGACGGCGGCCGAGGGCACCCGGATCGACGCCGAGCGGGTCCGCCGCTACTACACCGCGCTGCGGGCCGCGCTGCCCGCGCGCACTGCCATCCTGGCCACGGTGCCGTGGCCGAGCGAGAAGCGCGTCGGGAAGTACCCCTACGCCGAGACGGCGCCGTTCGCCGACGCCTTCGTGCCGATGGCCTACTGGTACAACCGGTCGCCGACGACCGTGACCATGACCTCGATGGACTACCTGGCCCGGTTCGGCAAGCCCGTCATGCCGGTCGGGCAGGGCTACGACGGCCGGCTGGACGCGCCCTACCTGGCGGCGGACCCGGCGCCGGACAAGAGCGTCGAGGCGTTCAGCTTCGCCGCGCGCGCCCGCGGTGCCCGGTCCATCAGCCTGTGGTCGTGGCAGACCACCGGCGACCTGCAGTGGCAGGTGCTGACCGAGGCGAGCCGCTTCTTCGGCCCGGTGGCGGTCGCCGCGACGACGGCGTCGCCCGCCGCCGTGCCCTCGGTCGCCCCCGTGGTGCCCGGTCAGGGTCGGACGCTCGCCCCGGGCCGCCGGTCGCACCGGGCGCCGTCGGCCCCGCCGTCGCCGTCGCCGTGAGCGTGGGGTCGGCGCCGTCAGCGCGAGGTCGGCGATGCGGCGCTGATCTGCGGCGCTGAGCTGCGTCACGCAGCTGCGACAGGTGGAACGGCGTGCTCGCCGCGCGTCCTGTCAGAGCCCGGACGTACCGTGAGCCGGTGACCAGGACCCGTTCCGAACAGCGCGCGACCGAGCCCCTCCCGCACGGTGCGCGGCCGTCCGTCCCCCGGCTCGCGACCGACCTGCGTCGCTCGACCCGGCGCTTCGAGGTCGTCAGCGACTACCAGCCGGCGGGCGACCAGCCGGCGGCCATCGCCGAGCTGCAGCGGCGGATCGAGGCCGACGCCCCCGACACCGTCCTGCTCGGCGCCACGGGTACCGGCAAGAGCGCCACCACCGCCTGGCTGGTCGAGAAGCTGCAACGTCCGACGCTGGTGATGGCGCCGAACAAGACGCTCGCCGCGCAGCTGGCGAACGAGTTCCGCGAGCTCCTGCCGCACAACGCGGTCGAGTACTTCGTCTCCTACTACGACTACTACCAGCCGGAGGCCTACGTCCCGCAGACCGACACCTACATCGAGAAGGACTCCTCGGTGAACGAGGAGGTCGAGCGGCTGCGACACAGCGCGACGATGAGCCTGCTGACCCGTCGCGACGTGATCGTCGTGGCGTCGGTCTCGTGCATCTACGGCCTCGGCACCCCGCAGGAGTACGTCGACCGCATGGTCCGGCTGCGCGTCGGCGACACGATCGAGCGCGACGCGCTGCTGCGCCGGCTCGTCGACGTCCAGTACACCCGCAACGACCTCGCGTTCACGCGCGGCACGTTCCGGGTGCGCGGAGACACCGTCGAGGTGTTCCCCGTCTACGAGGAGCTCGCGGTCCGGGTCGAGATGTTCGGCGACGAGATCGAGCGGGTCATGACGCTGCACCCGCTCACCGGTGAGATCGTCGAGGAGCACGAGGAGGTCTTCGTCTTCCCGGCGACGCACTACGTGGCCGGGCCCGAGCGGATGGAGCGCGCCACCAGGGGCATCGAGCTCGAGCTCGCCGACTCGCTGGCCCGGATGGAGGCGCAGGGCAAGCTGCTGGAGGCGCAGCGGCTGCGCATGCGCACCACCTACGACCTGGAGATGATGCGACAGGTCGGTTTCTGCAACGGCATCGAGAACTACTCGATGCACATCGACGGCAGGCCGCCGGGCACCGCGCCGCACACCCTGCTCGACTACTTCCCCGACGACTTCCTGCTCGTGCTCGACGAGTCGCACGTCACGGTGCCGCAGATCGGGGCCATGTACGAGGGCGACCGCTCCCGCAAGTCGACCCTGGTCGACCACGGCTTCCGGCTGCCGAGCGCCATGGACAACCGACCGCTGAAGTGGGAGGAGTTCCTGCAGCGGGTCGGGCAGACCGTCTACCTGTCCGCCACCCCTGGGGTCTACGAGATGTCGCGGGTACGCGACGACGTCGTCGAGCAGGTCATCCGGCCGACCGGGCTGGTCGACCCCGAGATCGTCGTCAAGCCGACGAAGGGCCAGATCGACGACCTGGTGCACGAGATCCGCCTGCGCGCCGAGAAGGACGAGCGGGTGCTGGTCACCACGCTGACCAAGAAGATGAGCGAAGACCTCACCGACTACCTGCTCGAGCTCGGCATCCGGGTGCGCTACCTGCACTCCGAGGTCGACACGATCCGGCGCATCGAGCTGCTGAAGGAGCTGCGGCAGGGCCACTACGACGTGCTGGTGGGCATCAACCTGCTGCGCGAGGGGCTCGACCTGCCGGAGGTGTCGCTGGTGGCCATCCTGGACGCCGACAAGGAAGGGTTCCTGCGCTCGGGCACCAGCCTCATCCAGACGATCGGCCGCGCGGCCCGCAACGTCTCCGGACAGGTGCACATGTACGCCGACAGCATCACCCCGAGCATGGCCAAGGCGATCGACGAGACGACCCGCCGTCGGGCCAAGCAGGTCGCCTACAACACCGAGCGCGGTCTGGACCCGCAGCCGCTGCGCAAGAAGATCGCCGACATCCTCGACGACATCGTCCGCGAGGACCCCGAGGGCATGGTCGGTGGAGGAGGTCGCCAGCAGTCGCGGGGCAAGGCGCCGGTGCCGGGCATGAGCTCCAAGAGCCCGGCGGTCGGCCGGCACGCCAAGCAGCTCGCCGGCATGCCGCGGGCCGAGCTCGCGCAGCTCATCCAGCAGCTGTCGGACCAGATGCACGACGCCGCCCGTGACCTGTCCTTCGAGCTCGCCGCCCGGCTGCGCGACGAGGTCAACGAGCTGAAGAAGGAGCTGCGCGGCATGGACGCCGCCGGGGTGCGGTAGCTGCTGCCCGTCGCCGTCGCCGGCGGACGCACCCCGAGACCGCACCCTCGCGCCCTGCGACGCCGACCCGGCTCACTGCTCGTCGAAGGTGATCTCCAGCGAAGAACCGTACGGGGTTGGAGCTGCACCCGGAGCGAACCAGCCGACACCGTCGTGACCGCCTCGGCGGGCGTACTCCCTCGCCACGCCCGGGTGCGCCGCCCCGCCCTCGGACGGCGGGCCGCTCTGGTCCCCGGGCACGCCGAGCAGGGCCCGGGTGACCGCCGACGTGCTGTCCAGCAGATCGTCCAGGGCGCGATCGAGCGCTGGTCCGTCGACGTGCTGCAGCGGTCCGGGGGTCTCGGCCAGGGCTTCGAGCACGGCGCGGCGCAACAGCTCCTTGACGAACGACGCCGTGACTCCGGCGGTGCGCTCGACCGTCCGCCCGAGGTCAGCGTCGGTCCAGCTGTGGGGGACCCCGGCGGCGTAGAGCTCGAGCAGCCGGCGGCGGCCGTCTGCATCCGGCAGGCCGATCTCGACGGCGACGTCGACCCGACCGGGGCGGGCCGCCAGCGCCGGCTCGAGCAGGTCCGCGCGGTTGGTCGTCAGCAGGAACAGCAGATCGGCGTCGGCGGCCGAGCCGTCCATGGCGTCGAGCAGCTCGAACAGCACGGGGGAGGGCCCGGGGCCGTAGGAGCGGTCCTCGGCGACCAGGTCGACGTCCTCCAGCACGACGACCGCCGGCTGCAGCTCGCGGGCGAGCGCCGTGACCTCACCGACCAGGTGCAGCGAGCGTCCCGACAGCAGCAGCACCGTGCTGCCCGCCAGGTGCTGCACCAGGTAGCGCACCGTGTGCGTCTTACCGGTACCCGGCGGACCGTGCAGCAGCAGCCCCCGCTTGAGGTGCTGGCCGGCAGCCTGCAGGTCCGCCCGCCGGGCGGCCATGTCCAGGGTGTGCCGCTCGATGCGGCGCAAGACCTGCTCCGGCAGCACGACGTCCTCACGACGGGTCGGCGCCAGCACGGGGAAGCCGACGCTGACCCCGCCGTCGCCGGCGACGAGCTCGAGCAGCTGACCGCGGTACACGTTGTGCTGGCGACGCAGGTCGGCGAGCTCGCGCAGCACCGCCTGCGCGTCGGCGGCAGCCAGTCCGGCGACCTCGACGACCAGCCGAGGATCTTCGTGCGGCTGCGGGCCGCGCACCAGCAGGACGTAGGCGCCGCGGGCGTCGGTGACCCGGAGCAGGGCGAGCGTCAGCACCGCCAGAGACCGGTACGGACCGGCCGGCAGGTCGACCAGGTCAGGCGCGCACAGCCGCACGCCGTGCAGGAACTGGCCGTGCAGCAGCTCGCCCAGCCCGAGCGGGCCGCTGTGCGGGGGACGGGCCAGACCCGAGATGTCGACGCGCCGCCCCGCCTCGACCGACCACGCGTCCAGCGCCACCTGCAGGTTGACTTGCTCGAAGGGCGGCAGCAGCCGGGTCAGGACCGAGGACTCGACCCGGTCGCCGAGGTGGTCGGCCAGCAGCGCCGACACCGGAGAACGCTGCTGCGTGGGTCCGGCCGACTGCACCCATTCCAGGAAGCTCTGGAACGCGACCGCGAACGCACGCGCCTGCTCGACCTCGGCCGGCGGAACGGCCGGCGGTCCGCCGTCGGAAGGGTCGGCTCCGCTGGGCTCGGTCACACCGCAGGCTCGCATCCGGTTCGACCGTGCGTCCACCCGGTTGCTGCCCACCCACTGGGCGTCGAGGCACGCTGCTCGGCGGCGAAGGTGCGGGCGGGGGCGCCACCGGTCGGCGCAAGGCCGAGGGCGCCGACGAGCCGGGCGAGGCGCTGCGCCGGCGGACGCCCGGCAGCACGACGGCCCTGGCGCGGCCGGTGACGAGCAGGTCCCGGCGGACTCGAGCCCGGTGAGGGCGTCCTCATCTGCCGAGGGCATCGGTTCGGCGTCGGACGCAGGCACCGTCCGTGGCGGCGGATAGGTAGCCTGTGCGTTCCAGGACCTCGAGGAGCAGCGTGCCGCACGATCTCGCAGCAGACGGCCGTCGGCCGCTGCGCATCGCCCTCCTGAGCTACCGCAGCAAGCCGCACTGCGGTGGGCAGGGCGTCTACGTCCGGGCGCTGTCGCGCGAGCTCGTGGCCCTGGGCCATCACGTCGAGGTGATCTCCGGACCGCCCTACCCCGAGCTCGACACGGTCCCCGGCGCCGACGGGCCGAGCCTGACCACCGTCCCGAGCCTGGACCTCTACCGCGAGCCCGACCCGTTCCGCGTCCCGCGCCTGCGGGAGTTCCGGAGCCTGATCGACGTCCTCGAGTTCGCCATGATGGGCACCGCGTCCTTCCCCGAGCCGCTCACCTTCAGCCTGCGGGCGGCCAGGTTGCTGCGCGGTCGCGAGCACGAGTTCGACGTCGTGCACGACAACCAGACCCTCGGCTACGGGATGCTGCTCATGCAGCGGCGCGGCGCCTTCGTGCTGGCCAACGTGCACCACCCGATCACCGAGGACCGTCGCCACGATCTGAAGGCCGCCCGCGAGGTGCCGGGCTGGTGGGGCGTCAAGGCCCTGCGCAAGACGGTCTCGACGCACCGCTGGTACTCGTTCCTGTCGATGCAGAAGCGGGTCGTCCAGCGGATGCCGTCGGTCATGACGGTGTCGCAGAACTCCTACGTCGACATCATCCGCGACTTCGAGGTTCCGGCAGAGCGGCTGACGGTGGTGCCGGTCGGCGTCGAGATCGACGTGTTCCGGCCCCCGACCGCCCCCCGCGTGGCCGGCCGGATCGTGGCGACCGCCAGCGCCGACGTGCCCCTCAAGGGGCTCGTGCCGCTGCTGGAGGCCGTCGCGAAGCTGCGCACCGAGCGCGACGTCGAGCTCGTCGTCGTGGGGCGGCCGAAGCCGGGCGGCACCGCCGCCGCGGCCATCGACCGGCTGGGCATCGCCGACTGCGTCCGTTTCGTGTCCGGGGTCAGCGAGACCGAGCTGGTCGACCTGTTCGGCTCGGCGACGGTGGCCGTCGTGCCGAGCCTGTACGAGGGTTTCAGCCTGCCGGCGATCGAGACGCTGGCCTGCGGCACCCCGCTCGTCGCCACGACGGCGGGCGCGCTGCCCGAGGTCGTCGGCCCCGACGGCGTCAGCGCGCTGCACGTCCCGCCCGGCGACCCCGAGGCGCTGGCTCTTGCCATCGGACGCGTGCTGGACGACCCCGAGCTGGCCGCGCGTCTCGGCGCCGCCGGCCGCGCGCGCGTCGTCGAGCTCTACACCTGGCGCGCCGTCGCCGAGAAGACCGTGACCTGGTACCGCCAGGCGCTCACCGACGCGGGCCGTGCCATGGACGAGCCGCCCGTCGCGCGCTCCGCTGCCGGACCCGCCCTGGGCCGGCCCAGCGACCCCACCCGCGAGGAGAACGCCCCGTGCTGACCGTCGACTTCGAGCGCTTCCCGGTCGGCCCGGGCGACCGCGTCCTGGACATGGGCTGCGGGGCCGGACGCCACGCGTTCGCCCTGTACCGGCGCGGCGCCGACGTCGTGGCCATGGACCTCGACGCCGCCGAGCTCAAGGACGTCTCGGCGATGTTCACCGCCATGCGAGGGGCAGGAGAGGTGCCGGCGAGCGCCAGCGCCACCGCGGTGCGCGGCAGCGCGTACGTCCTGCCCTTCGCCGACGACAGCTTCGACCGCATCATCGCCGCCGAGGTCCTGGAGCACCTGCCCCAGGACCGCACGGCGATGGCCGAGCTCGTCCGGGTGCTGAAGCCGGGCGGCGAGATCGCTGTGACGGTGCCGCGCTGGGGACCTGAGCTGGTCTGCTGGGCGCTGTCCAACGCCTATCACGAGGTCGAGGGTGGCCACGTGCGCATCTACCGCGGCGACGAGCTCGGTCGGCGGCTCACCGACGCCGGCCTCGAGCCGGTAGGCAAGGGTCACACCCACGGTCTGCACGCCCCGTACTGGTGGCTCAAGTGCGCGGTCGGCGTCGACAACGCCGAGCACCCGCTCGTCAAGGCCTATCACCGCTTCCTGGTGTGGGACATGATGAAGAAGCCCTTGCTGAGCCGCACGATGGAGCGGGCGCTGGACCCGTTCGTCGGCAAGAGCCTGGTCCTGTACCTGCGCAAGCCGGAGCCGGCCCGTGTGGCTGCGTGACCTGCCCGGCGTGCTGAGCGCCGCCGACCTGAAGAAGACCGTCGACTCGATCGCCGCCGTGCAGCACCCGAGCGGCGCGCTGCCCTGGCCGGACGGGCACACCGACGCCTGGGACCACGTCGAGTGCGCGATGGCCCTCACCCTGGGCGGTCGGCTCGACGATGCCCGACGCGGCTACGAATGGCTCGTGCGGACCCAGGCGGCCGACGGCAGCTGGGTCACCAAGTGGGACGGCGAGGACGTCCTGGATCCCGACGTCGACACCAACCAGTGCGCCTACGTCGCCGTCGGGGTCTGGCAGTGGTGGCAGGTGACCGGCGACCGCACGCTCGTCGAGCGGATGTGGCCGGTGGTGCGCCGCGCCCTGGACTACATCCAGTCGATGCAGCTGCCCGGCGGCGAGATCGCCTGGATGAAGCGTGCCGACGGCCGCGTCGAGCGCGAGGCGCTGGTCACCGGTTCGGCCTCCATGTACCAGTCGCTGCGCTGCGGCCTCGCGCTCGCTGAGCTGATGGACGAACCGCAGCCGGACTGGGAGCTGTCCGCCGGCCAGCTGCAGCACGCGGTGGCCGAGCACCCCGAGGTGTTCCTGGACAAGACCCGCTTCTCGATGGACTGGTACTACCCGGTGCTGGCAGGTCCGGTGCGGGGCCAGGCGGCCGCCGACCGGCTGGCGGAGCGTTGGGACGAGTTCTACGTCGACGGGCTCGGCATCCGCTGCGTGTCGGACCGGCCCTGGGTCACCGGCGCGGAGACCGCCGAGCTGAGCCTGGCCCTGGTCTCGATCGGTGAGCGCGACCGCGCCTACCGGATGCTCGCCGAGGTGCAGCACCTGCGCGAGACCGACGGGTCGTACTGGACCGGACTGGTCTACGACGAGAACGTCCGCTGGCCGGGGGAGCGGTCGTCCTGGACGTCGGCGGCGATGGTGCTGGCGGCCGACGCGCTCGCCGGCGGCGGCAGCCTCGCCCTGTTCAGGGGCGACGACCTGCCGACCGGGGTGCTCCTGCCGGCCGATGCCTGCACCGCGCCCGGCGCCCCGTGCGCGTCGTCGTCGTTGCCCTCGCCCGCGCCTGCGGCGGAGAAGTCCTGAACCAGGCCGCCCACCGGTCGGTCTGGTCCGCGCCCGTCCGCTTCGTCGAGTGCGACCAGCAGGGCATCGTGTTCAACGCCCACTACCTGGTCTGGGCCGACGAGTCCGTCGTGCCGACGCTCGCGGCCTACGGCACCCCGTACGCGACGTTGGAGCAGCACGGCCTGCGGCAGGTCGTCGTCGGCACCGAGCTGGCCTGGAAGAGCTCGGCGCGCTGGGGCGACGTCGTGCAGGTCGACGGCGGCGTCGGCGCCGTCGGTCGTAGCAGCCTGGTGCTGATCTTCGCGATCCGGGTGGGGGACCGGTTGTGCTGCACCGTACGCACGACCTACGTGCACCTGGGTGCGGACGACCGTCCGGTCGAGATCCCGGCCGACCTGCGCGCTGCCTGGACGCGCTGACCCCGGACCGCCGCGCCTCGACGGGGCCCCGCTCCTCAGGCTGAGCGGAGGGCGAAGGGGCTCAGCGGCGGCGAAGGACCCGCAACGACCCGGTCTGCGACACGGGCTCCCAGTCGCCGGAGTCGCGGGCCCGGCAGAACACGTTCCACGGCGGCCTGCCGCCGTCAGCCGGGTCCTCGAACACGTCGTGGATGCACAGCACCCCGCCGCTCGCCACGTGCGGCGCGAAGGCCTCGTAGTCGTGCTGGGCCACCTGCTCGGTGTGGTTGCCGTCCAGGAACAGGAAGGTCAGCGGCGAGGTCCACCAGGCCGCGACCTGCTGAGTCGTGGCGGCCAGGACGCTCACGACGTCGTCCAGCCCGGCGTCCCAGAGGGTGTGGCGCAGCGAGGGGAGCGTCTCGAGCCGGCCGGTGTGCGGGTCGACCAGCGAGGCGTCGTGCCACTCCCAGCCGGGCTGGTTCTCCTCCGAGCCCCGGTGGTGGTCCAGCGTCACCAGTTGCGCCCCGGTCGTGCGCGCGGCAGCGCCGACGTGCACCGTGGACCTGCCGCAGTAGGTACCGACCTCCAGCCACGTGCCCGACGGCGCCGAGCACGCGGCGGCGTGCAGCGCGGCGGCCTCGTCGTCCGGAAGGAACCCCTTGGTGGCTGCGGCGACGGCGGCGAGATCATCAGTCAGAGGCATCCGACCAGTATCGCGGAGCGGACCGACGGCTCACGTACGGCGTCGCGCCCGGCGGGACCGCGACGGCGACATGGGGCGTCCGGCGAGAGCGCGTAGACGGAGGATGGCGCGCAGGTAGGGTGAGCGGTACGGAGGGGAGTATCCCCGCGCGTCCGCGTCGTCAGCACGGCTTCGGTGCCCGGTCCTGCCGGGTGTCGCGGGCCCGGCGCGTTCGGTCCGCCGGTTGGGCGGGAGAGACCTCCGGTGGTCCCCGTCTGCCCACCGGAGGTTCTGCGTGCTCGATGTCCATCCCTACGTCTGGCTCCTGACCATCGCCGCCCTGGTGCTGGTGCTGGGTGTCGACCTGGCCCTGGCCGCCCGCAAGGGACCGCACCGGGTGTCCGTCCCGGAGGCCACCAAGGCGGTCTGTCTCTACATCGCGCTGGCCGTCGCGTTCGGCATCGGCGTCTTCGTCGTCGCCGGCCACGAGTTCGGCACCCAGTTCTTCGCCGGCTACCTGACCGAGTATTCGCTCTCGGTCGACAACCTGTTCGTCTTCGTCATCATCCTGGCGTCGTTCAAGGTGCCCGAGGAGTTCCAGTACAAGGTGCTGCTGTTCGGCGTCGCGCTGGCCCTGGTGCTGCGCGGGGCCTTCATCGCCGTCGGCGCTGCGGTGATCGACGCCTTCTCCGGCGTCTTCTTCCTGTTCGGGGCCTTCCTCATCTACACCGCCGTCAAGCTCGCCAAGGACCGGGACGCCGAGCCCGACGTCGGCGAGAACCCGCTGATGCGCCTGGTCGAGCGGGTGCTGCCCACCACCGACCGCTACGACGGCACCAAGGTGCTCACCCGCGTCGACGGCAAGCGGGTCGTCACGCCGCTGCTGCTGGTGATGGTGGCCATCGGCACCACCGACGTGCTCTTCGCGCTCGACTCGATCCCCGCGATCTTCGGCCTGACGTCGGAGCCGTATCTGGTCTTCACCGCCAACGCCTTTGCGCTGATGGGGCTCCGACAGCTCTACTTCCTGCTCGACGGGCTGCTCGACCGGCTGGTCTACCTCTCGATCGGGCTCGCGGTGATCCTCGGCTTCATCGGCGTGAAGCTCATCCTGGAGGCGGCGCACAAGAACATCAGCACCGACGTCCCGGAGATCGGCATCTTCACGTCGCTCGGGGTGATCGTCGTCGTCCTGGCGGTGACGACGGTGGCATCCCTGCGCAAGACCGCGAGCGCGGCCGGCGCTCACCACCTCCCGACCGACGACGTCGTGCAGGCCGAGGAGCCGTAGGGCAGGAGACGCCGGACCGCTCAGGCACCGGCGGGGACGCGCCGGACGCTGTCACCGCCGGCGCCGCCTCGCGGCCGAGGTCCCTCGACCGGAGGCGCCGAGCGACGGCTACGCGCTCGGTTGCCGGGGCGGGCGGCGAAGGAACGACCAGCGTCGCTGGGCACCTGCTGGGTCACCGGTCGTCGGTCCGCACGCGCACCGCTGCGACACAGGAACGCCGGCCAGGACGCTGTCCACGTGCTTCCCGCACCCCGCCCAGCTCGCCTTCCCGCACGCCTTGCACGTTGCCGGTCTGCACATCGTGATTCTCCTCCTGGTTGCGTGGTCCCTGACGGAACGGGTCCGTCAGTGGCTGAAGCGGATGGTCGGCAGCACCGCGCGCAGCCAGCGTGGGCAGGCCCACGCCGTACGTCCGGTGAGCCGCATGAGCACCGGCAGGAGCAGCAGCCGGATCAACGCGGCGTCCAGCAGCACCGCGATCCCGAGCACGACGCCCATCTCCTTCGGCGGCAGCGGCCCCGACAGGGCGAAGGTGAAGAACACCGCCACCATGACTCCTGCCGCCGCGAAGATGACCCGGCCGGAGTGCGCGATCCCGCCGATCATCGCCTCCTTGGCATCTCCGGTGGTCTCCCAGTGCTCCTTCGCGCTGGCGAGCAGGAACACGGTGTAGTCCATCCCGATCGCGAAGATCATGGCGAAGAAGAACACGGGTGCCCAGGCGTCGAGGAACCCTTGGGACTCGAAGCCGAACAGGCCCGAGCCGATGCCGTCCTGGAACACGAGCTTGGCGGCGCCGAACGCGGCTCCGGTGGCGAGCAGGTTGGTCAGGACGCCCATCGCGGCCAGCAACGGCGCCTGCAGGGCGACGAGCAGCAGCAGGAAGCCGAGCAGCAGGACGATGCCGACGACGAGCGGCGTCTTGTCCTTCAGGACGTTCTCGAGGTCGTGGTTCTCCGCGGCGGTGCCGCCGACCAGGGTGCCTGCGGGAAGGTCGCGCCGCAGCCGGTCGATGGTGTCGCCGGTAGCCGTGGCCGACGGGTCGCTGGCCGGGACGACCTGCACGAGCGACGTCGCTCCGTCCGCGCCGGGCATGGCCGGGAACACCTGCGCGACGCCGGGATCGGCTTGCGCGGTGCGAGCGACGGCAGCGGCCTGGGCCGTCGTGGTGACCACCTGCAGGGTGCCGGGCGCGCCTGCGCCGAAGGCCTCCTGCACGAGGTCGTAGCCGACGCGGCTGCTGTCCTGGCTCGGGACGACCTTGATGCTGGGCATCCCGGTCTGCAGGCCGAGCACCGGCAGCGCCAGGCCGAGCAGGGCGACGAGGGCGATGCTGCCGAACAGCAACGGCCGGCGCCACAACCGCTCACCCCACGCCGCGAAGCGGGCCGAGCGGTGCTCGCCGGGGGAGATGCCCGGGATCGACAGGCCGTTGACGCGGTCGCCGAGCCGGGCCAGGACGGCGGGCAGCAGCGTCAGCGTGGCGGCCAGGATGAAGACCACCGCGATCATGATGCCCAGGGCCATCGACCGGAAGGCCGGCGAGGGCACGAGCAGCACGGCCGACAGCGAGATGAGCACCGTCACGCCGGAGAACAGCACAGCCTTGCCGGCGGTGTCCATGGTGAGGGCGGCTGCTTCGGGCGAGCTGAGCCCGCCGGCCCGGGCCGCCCGGAAGCGGACCACCAGGAACAGCGCGTAGTCGATACCGAGAGCGAGCGCGAACATCAGAGCGAAGTTGAGGGCCCAGATGCTGACGTCGGCGAACTGCGCGGCGACGAAGAGCGTGCCGGCGGCCGAGACCAGGCCGAGGATGGTCAGCATGAGCGGCAGGCCCGCGGCGACCAGCGAGCCGAAGGCCAGCACCATGATGAGCAGGGTGACCGGCCAGCTGAACAGCTCGCTCTTGAGCATGGCGTTCAGGTTCGCCTCGTTGAAGTCGCTCCACAAGGCGGACGAGCCGGTGAGCGCCACGGTGACGCCCTCGCCCGACAGCGCCCTCAGCGGCTGCTTCAGATCGTCCGCAGCCCGGACCATCTCGTTCATGTTGGTGCTCGCGGCGCCCGCCTGCAGCACGCCGGTCCGCCCGTCCTCCGAGATCGACAGCCCGGCGGTGGGCGGCACGACCGTGGACAGCCGGTCGTCGGCACGCAGCAGCGCCGTCGCCTCCCGGACCACGTCGGCGCCACGCCCGGTGGCGAGGCCGCCGTCGGCGCGCACGACCACCTGCAGGGCTGCGCTGGACAGGCCGCCGAACTGCTGCTGGACGAGGTCGCGCGCCTGCACCGACTCCGAGCCGGAGGCTTCCCAACCGGCGCCGGCCAGGGCTCCCTCGACGCGCGGCGCGAAGGCCCCCAACCCGACGGCCACGACCGCCCAGACGACGAGCAGCAGCCGGAAGTGTCCGGCCGTCCAGAGCCCGAGCCGGCCCAAGGGGCCCCGAGCGACCCGCGGGGGGGTCACCCGACCCGGGGTGTCGGTGATCGTGCTGACTGCCATGGCTGCTCCTGCATCGTCGAGGGTGCGCACCCGCCGGGGGCTCGTCCTCCGGCGGTCGACAGGGACAGTACACGGATACCCCCGGGGGTATACAAGCGGCGCGCACTGGGTAGGGGCCCGTCGTCAGAGCAGCCAAGCGCCCGTCGACGACAGGAACTGACCATGAAGCCGATCGACCTCATCGGGAGCCAGCCCGGACGACTGCTGCGCGTGGTGGCCGGAGCGGGCGCCATCACCGCAGGGTTGCGCGCAGGCGACACGCGTGGGCGGGTGCTGGCCGCCGCCGGGCTCGTGCCCTTGGCCGCCGGGGCCGCCGACGTCTGCCTGCTGGGGCCGCTCGTGCACGGGCCGTTGCGCGGCGAGGCGTTCCGGGCCTACCGGCGCGCGCAGTGACCGAGCGAGCGGCACGCTCGACGACGCACGATCCACGCAGCGTGCCGTGGACGCTGGACGGCGAGGTCGACGTCGTGGCCGTCGACACCACCTGGGGCGAGCTGCAGCCGCTGCAGGCCGCACCCGGGGTGCGCACCGTCGGCGAGCTCGAGCTGCTCGAGCTGCTCGCGCAAGGCGCGGTGCTGGTCGACAGTCGCACCGAGGGCTCCTTCGGCGGCCGGACGCTGCCCGGGGCGGTGCACCTCCCGCACGACGAGACGGTTGCCCGGCAGGACGAGCTGGACCGCGAGGGCGTGTCGGTGCTGTTCTGCAACGGCCCGCAGTGTCCGCAGTCGCCGGATGCCCTGCGCAGCCTGCTGGCCGACGGCTTCCCCGCGTCGGCTCTCGCGTACTACCGGGGCGGCCTGCACGACTGGGTCACCCTGGCCTTTCCGACGACCGAGGTCTGACACCCGTCCGGACCCCGGCGCTGTTCCCGGCACCACCCGATCCCAGGAGGACGACCATGGCCGAAGAAGTCACGATCGAGCAGCTCAAGCAGGCCCAGAACTCCGGCGCGACCGTTGTCGACGTCCGCGAACCCGACGAGTACGCCGGAGGGCACGTGCCGGGCGCGCAGTCGCTCCCGCTCGGCGACCTGTCCGCGCGGATGGGCGAGCTACCGCAGGGCGAGACCCTGTACCTGGTGTGCCAAGGAGGAGGTCGCAGCATGAAGGCAGCCGACCTGCTCGCCTCGCAGGGCTACGACGTCCGCTCCGTCGCGGGCGGGACCTCCGCCTGGACCGAAGCCGGCGAGCAGGTGGCGTCAGGACCCGAGCGGGGCTGACCTTCCCGAGGCGGGCGGTCCGGGGCGCCGCGACGAAAGCAGCAGCGGCGCCTCGCACCAGCCCGGTCGGTCGCGAGAGGCGATCGACATGCTCGGGCTCAAAAGCCCGGCCCTGCTCCACGGCCCGACGGCGACGACGCAGAGGCCGGCTCGCGCCGGCGCGTCGTTCCGCGGCTCACGACGGTTCTGGGTCAGAGGAGTACGGCAGCGGGAAGTCGCTCCCGAGCTCGAGGAATCGCTCGTTCAGAGCGTGAGCAATCCGGTCGTGGGTGTCCGCACTCGCCCACACTTCCCCCGCACAGATCGCCTCCAGCTCGCTCGCCGACGCTGTGCCGCCGAGGGCGAAATAGCGCAGCCACAGCTGTTCGGGTGTGAGTGCGGCTCTGCGGCGGGCGCGGTTCCAGCGGTCAGCAGCCGGTCGATCCATGCTGGCTCCCGCCCGCGTGCTCGGCGGCCGAGGCGGTCGCCGTGACGGTGGCGTGCGCGCCGAGGAGATCGACGCACACGTCGTGCAGCGGGCGACGGCTGGCCCGGCTCAGCTCCCGGAGCTGTCGGTGCGCCTGCTCCGCCGACAGGCCGTCGCGCTGCATCAGCATGCCCTGCGCCAGCGCCACGGCCTCGCGCGACTCGAGCGCTGCCGTGATGTGCCGGGACAGGGACGCAGAACGGGACATGCCGCGAGACTGCACCGACAGGGCGCTCGCGTGATCCGCGAACAGGGTCGCCCACCGTTGTTGGGGCACGCCGAAGGACGCGGAGCTCCGGGAGTACATGTTGAGCGCGCCGACCGGCCGGTCGGCATACAGCAGCGGAGTGGACAGGACGCTTCTGATGCCGCGTTCGCGAGCCCGAGGGATGAAGGCCGGCCAGCGCACCTCGTCATCGATGGCATGCACCTGGAAGCTGCGTCCCTGCTTCGCGGCGTCCAGGCACGGACCCTGCCCGGTGTCGTACTGGTCATGGTCCATCTCCAGGACGACATCATTGCTCGCCGCGACGGTGACGAAGGTGCCGCTGCGGGGCATCGTGACGCTGATCCCGTCGGCAGTCTGGATGATGGCGTGGGCGAGCACCACGACGGACGTCAGCGCGCTGTCGAGCCGGTCCCGTGACTTGAAGTCGGAGGACAGCTGCAGTCCTTCGATCAATGCCGTCTGGGGGTGGCGCAAGGAGTCCGCGAACAGGGGTCCGAGTCCGGCCAGCTCGAACGTCTGCACGAGCTCGGCGGTTGCCGTCCGCAGGCTCAACCGACGACTCTGCGAGGCGGCGGTGTCCGCAGCGACGCCGAGGGCCACCACTCCCTGCGCGTCGCAGGATCGCACTGCGGTGAGATCGATCTGGAGCTGCTGTGCCGGCCGCGCCAGGACCTGTCGAAGCAGGTCCTGGAGAACCTCGCGCGTCTCGACCGTGATGCAGCCGTCCAGGACCAATGACGCCACGTCCGCCTCCAGGCTGAGCGTTCCGCGCAGCGCCGGTGCGGTCAGCATCGTGCACCCCGGGCGGCGGGACCGCTCGCCGCCGCCAGGTCGACAGGGACGCTGGGAGCGTGGTCGGGACCCAGACCTTCGGTCGTGTCGTGAGGTTGCATCCGAGCGTTCCTCGCTCTACGCGGCCCTACGGCTGCACGGCCTGGTGCACCCTACCCCGGATGATCATGGATCCCCAGCCGTTGTTTGTCGACAGGCGGCCGGGGCAGGGCTTCTGCATCGACTGCCCCACCACAAGTCCTTGACCCGGCCGCCTCTGCCCGTACTGCTCTGGGCACCGTGCCGTGCTGGAGGCTTCTGCGGCT
Organism: uncultured Actinomycetes bacterium; assembly: GCA_963784675.1. Lineage (GTDB taxonomy): Bacteria > Actinomycetota > Actinomycetes > Mycobacteriales > SCTD01 > SCTD01. The sequence continues at coordinate 858,503 of CAWASE010000019.1, read as the reverse complement.
GAGGAGGCGAGCATGCGCGACGCGATGGTCCGAGCCGATCCGAGGCCCTCTCCCGCGCGCGCGCAGAGAACACGTCGGTCCCGGATCCTCGTCTTGGCTTCAGGCGGGGCCGACGCGGCAGACCTGTCCCGTCGGCTGGCACAGGGTCTTCCTGACGTCGACGTCAAGGAGCTGTCCGATGCCGGTCAGGCGCTGGAGGAGCTGCGCAGCGGCCGCTACGAGGCGCTCCTCGAAGTCGTCGTGGGTCCGCCGCTGCTCGTCGGCTCACCCCGACTGAGCGACGAGTACCTGCAGCAGCCGCTCCTAGCGTTGGGAGTCGCCCAGGACGGGAGCAGCCAGCTGTGGCAGCTGGTGCACCGCGAGGCGATCGGGGCAGACCGAGCGGACGGCGAGACCGAGCTCGCCCAAGCGCTCCGGAAGCTGCTCCAGCATCTGCCTACGAGCCCGACCGGACCGTCGTCGTCGTCGGCACGCGGAATCCTGGACGCGCTCGAGGCGTCGACCTGTGCCGTCGACGCCCAGGGATTGATCGTCTTCCGCAACCGAGCCTGGCACGAGTTCGCCGTAGCCAACGACGGAGGGCTGCGCGAGTCGAGACCGGTGAACTACCTGCAGCTGTGCGACAACGTTGGGCAGAGCGACGCAGGAACGTCCACGCGGGACCGGTTGGACGCCCGGCTGGTGGCGGCCGGCCTGCGTGAGGTGCTGGGCGGCGAGAGCGAGCGTTTCGAGTACGAGTACCCGTGCCACAGCCAGAGCGAGGAGCGCTGGTTCAGCGTGCGGATCACTCCCTGGGCGGATCGGGCTGCCGGGGGAGCCGTCCTCACCCATGTCGACGTGACAGCGATGCACCAGGCTCAGGCCGCCCTCAGCCATGAGGTGCTGCACGACGACCTGACGGGACTGCCGAACCGAACCCTGCTCAGGGACCGTCTGCGGCAGGCTCTGCTCGATGCTCGACGTCGAGGCACAGCCGTCGGCGTAGGTTTCGTCGACCTGGACTTCTTCAAGCGTGTCAACACCAGCCTGGGGCATCGAGCGGGTGACGCGGTACTCATGCAGGTTGGCTGGCGGCTGTCGAGCTCGCTGCGCGCAGGAGACACTCTGGCGAAGTTCGGCGGCGACGAGTTCGTGGTCGTCTGGCGCGACCTGGACGAGCAGATCCAGGCGCGAGAGCTCGCCGAGCGCTTGACGACGACGCTGAGCGCACCGTTCGTCGTGGAGGACACGCCCATCTTCCTCACCGCGAGCGTCGGTGTGGCCACGAGTCGGGACGTCCAGACCGGTGAGCAGCTGATCCAGGCGGCGGATACCGCGATGCACCAGGCGAAGCAGCGCGGACGAGACCGGATCGAGGACTACGCGCGCGACCCTGACCGCGCCGAGCTCGAGCGACTCGGCGTCGAGTCTGAGCTGCGGAACGCGATCGAGGCGGAGCAGCTGGTGCTGCACTATCAGCCCGTCATCGACCTCGCCAGCGGCAGCGTGGTGGGGCTGGAGGCCCTGGTGCGCTGGAACCATCCGGTCAGGGGACTCCTCTCGCCCGACCAGTTCATCCCTGTCGCTGAGAGCAGCGGTCTCATCGTCCCGCTGGGGGAGTGGACCCTGACGCAGGCGTGTACCGAGATCGCGGCGATGCAGGGCCCGACCGCAGGGATGCACGTGGCGGTCAACCTGTCCACGCGGCAGCTCACCGATCACGGCGTCGTGGCGCACGTGAGGCACGCCCTGGGCTCCAGCGGGCTGGACCCGCGCCTGCTGGTGCTGGAGGTCACGGAGTCGGCGATCATGCAGGATGAGGACGTCGCCGCAGTGGTGCTCGCGGAGCTGCATGGACTCGGTGTGCAGCTCGCGATCGACGACTTCGGCACCGGGTTCAGCTCTCTGCTGTACCTGCGCCGCTACCCCATCGGGGCGATCAAGATCGATCGAGCCTTCGTGGCCCCGCTGCCGGACAACAGCGCCGATCACGCGATCTGCGCCAGCGTCGTTGCGCTCGCGGATGCCGTGCACGCGACGTCCGTGGCCGAGGGGATCGAGACGGCCGAGCAGTACGCTGCGCTGCGCGGCATGGGTTGTCGCCTGGGGCAGGGGTACCTGTGGTCCCCGGCGGTGCCGCTGGGCTCGATCGCCGAGGCCATCGACAGGTGCCGACAGGTGCCGCGTCCCGCGGCGGTCCCGCGAGCGACGCAGCACCGGGCTCGCACGGTTGTCGACGCCACCGTCCGCGACCGGATGGTCGAGCTGCAGCAAGCCGGCGCCTCTCTCCACACGATCGCCGCAGCGCTGAACGCCAACGGCATGCAGACCGCCCGGGGCACGCGATGGACGGCTATCACCGTCGCGAGGCATCTGGCCCCCTGACAGACCCACCGGACCGACCAGTCCTCTGGTCATATCGAGCCGTTCCTGCGGCATGTTCGGGCAGAACGTTCAGGCGGTTTGGTGCGGTGTCGACACGACATCATGAGTTGCACCCTGGAACGACGATCATGAGCATCCCGCTGTTCACGCCGGCCATGACCTTCGACGCCGCAGCCAGAGCAGTGCTGCTGCACCTTCGGGACAACGTCCCGATGGGGTTCTGGGCGGTCACCCGAGTCGAGAACGGCAGGCAGACCTACCTGTACCTCGAAGACAACGTCTACGGCGCCGAGCAGGGGGGATCCCACCCTTGGGCGGAGAGCTTCTGCATCCACATGGCTGCGGGAACTGCGCCGCCTGTGGCTCCGGACGCCATGCGCGTTCCGGTCTACGCCGCTGCGGGCGTCAACGAGCTGGTCGAGATCGGGTCGTACGCGGGAACGACGATCATGGAACCGGACGGCCGGCTGTTCGGTGCCGTCTGCGGGATCGATCCGCAGATCCGGTCCGACGACCCGCGGCTCCTGGCAGCCGGCCCGCTGCTGCAGCTGCTCGGGCAGCTGTTGACGATGGTCCTTCGGCCGAGCGGGCGAGGTCGTTGGCCTCTGTGGAGGCCCTCGATTGTCGTACCGCGGCGGAGACCGACGTCCTCACCGGACTGGCCAACCGCCGGGCCTGGGACCGGAGCCTGACGGCCCATGCCGAACGCTTCGCCCTGCTGGGCGACCCGATGGTGGTGGTGATGGCCGATCTGGACAACCTGAAGAAGATCAACGACGGCCAGGGTCACGCGGCCGGCGACGAGTACCTCCGCCGCGCGGCCCGAGCGCTTCGCGCCTCGGTCCGGAGCACCGACGTGCTGGCGCGTCTCGGCGGCGACGAGTTCGGCATCTTGCTGCCGAACTGCGAGGAGCACCATGCTGTCGCCCGCGTGGCGGCGCTGTCTCGAGCGTTGCGGGCGGTCGGTGTCGCCGGCTCCTTCGGTTGGGCGGCCGCCACCCTGCCCGCGGGCATCCCCGGTGCCCTCGTGGAGGCAGACGAGGCCATGTACGCAGCCAAGCGACGTGCGCGGACAGGCGGTTCGAGGCTAGCGGTCGCGAGCTGACGCAGGACCCGGCCGTTCGTCATCGTTCTGGGCGGCCGGGGGCGCACCAGGTCGATGAGGGTCCGGGTCCAGGACTGGTGCGCGAGTGCCGGTGGGTCGCCTGACAGGGCCGGCGGTCCTCAGCGCGGCCGCCCTCCGTCCAGCGCACCAGGCCGGGACGTCGTCATGCTTGCGACGGTGTCGTCGCGAAGTGCCGCCATGTGCGGCAGCGCCACCGCTCGTAGTCGGCCGGGGTCCAGTCCGTGCTCCTGCTCAGCTGCAGGTAGGTCTCCGGCGTGCCCAGCACGCTGCACGTGGCGATCACCCACTCGACGTCGACGTCGGGATGGGCCAGGCCGTCCCGGCGCACGGCGGACCAGAAGCGCTGCGTCGCTGCGCGGACGCTGGCGCGACCCGCGCGGGCGGACTCGGCGATGACCGGTTCGTCCGGTTCGACGGTGAGGGCGACGGCGAGCAGCGGTGCCAGCCGGACGAACAGGGCGGTCGTGCCCGCCGCATCCGCGGCGATGCGCGCATCGAGCCCGGGCGCGGTGGTCGAGACCGCGACCCAGTCGCGGTCGGCCAGCGGGACCGGACGCGTGTCTCCGACGACAGCGACGTCCATGACGCGCTTGAGCAGGTCGGGCTTGCTGGCGAAGCGCACGTAGATGGTGCGGTCCGAGACGCCGGCGGCGGCTGCGACATCGGTCAGCGTGGTGCTGCGGTAGCCGCGGCTCACGAACAGCCCGGCGGCTGCCGCGACGATGCGGCCTTCCGTGCGCTCGGCCCGCGTTTCCCTACTGCTCTTGACAGGCCCGGCCACGAGTTGCAGTCTAACTGCATAAACGCAATTGCAGTGCGACTGCATCGGAGGAGAGTCATGACCACCAGCCCGACGGCACCCCGCCTCGCCGGCGTCCACCACCTCAAGCTCCCGGTCACCGATCTCGAACGTTCGCTCGCCTGGTACGGCTCGCGCCTGGGTTACCGGTTGGTGCAGGAGTTCCGGGAGGAGGGGCGGTTGATGGGCCTGGTCATGGAGCACCCCGACGGTGGTCCGTCTTTCGCCCTCCGTCTCGAGCCGGAGCGGGCGAAGGCCGCGGCCGGCTTCGACTACTTCTCCCTCGGCGTCCCCGACAAGGAAGCGATGGACGCCCTCGCGGAGCGCCTGTCCGACCTCGGTGAAGCGCACGCCGGGGTCCACTTCGCGACCAACGGTTGGGTCCTTCCCATGCTGCACGACCCTGACGGGCACGAGGTCCGCTTCTACACGCTGGCGCACCACACCGACCCCAGCCCCGGGGACGTGCTTGTCGTCGAGGACGCCGTCGGCACCGCGGCGCGGCGTGAGCTGGAGCACCAGGCATGAAGCGCGGCCTCCGCGTCACCGCGCTGGTCAGCACTCTGCTGATGGCGCTGGCAAACCTCCCGTCGGCCTTCGCCGCCTCGGACGACGACGTCCCGCCCTGGCTGCAGTGGCCGGCCACGGTTCTGGGCGTCCTCGGGCTGGTCGCTTTCGTCGTCCTGCTCACGCGCGTCGACCGAGCCCCGTCGGTGGTGCTCGGCGTGGGCGTGGCCAACGTCGCGACGTCTGTCGCGGTGATGGCGGCCGGCAACAGCAGCGGAGTTCTCGGCCTGGTCCTCGGCGGCCTTGCGGTCCTCTCCGCCGCGGGACTGACGGCGGGCGCATCTCTCGCCGGCGCTGGTGCAGAGCGCGCGCCTTCGTCACGTTGAACGACGCAGGGCCTCAGAGAACCTTGCAGAAGAAGTGGTCGGCGTAGGGGCCGTCGTGCCACGGTTCGACCTCCTGGTAGCCCAGCCTGCGGTACAGCCGAGCCGGATGTGGCAGGTCGGCACGGGTATCCAGCCGCATCTGCCGCAGTCCCCTTTCGCGAGCTTGCTGCTCGAGGGTCCCGACGAGCGCCTCTCCGACGCCGGTCCCGCGCGCGAGGGGCACCACGAACATCTTGGTGAGCTCTCCGACGTCGCCGACGACCCGTAGGCCTCCGCACCCGACCGGCTCGCGGTCTCGTCTGGCCACCGCGAGGAGCGCCAGTCCGGCCGTCGGCTCAGGACCGAGCTCGACGGTGACCTCGTCCTCGTGCACGACACGGTGCTGCCAGGTCTCCATCAGCTCACGCATCTGAGCGCGCACCAACCTGGCCGCGTCGGGATCGTCCGAGCTGACGACATCCACCTGCAAGGACATCTGCGAAGCCTCCCAGACCCGTCGGAGCGGTCGCACGTGCGCCCGGTCGCTCAGCAGACGCGCGGCGGCTCAGGCCTGCGGGAACGCCGCGCGACCCTGGACGGCCGAGGTCCCGAGAGAGTGCAGCAGCGCCGTCAGCGTCTCGTGCACCTGGCGGGCACCGTCGCGAGGTCAGCTCGTCCGCTTGATCGAGATCGAGGCGACAGGGGCGTTGGTGTCCCAGCGGAACAGGTTGTCGTTGCTCGGGCTTCCGGTCGGAGCACCGAGGTCGCCCAGGCCGGCCCGGATGCCCGGGTGCCGCACGATCACGCCACCCTCGACGGTGCCGGGGTACTGCGCGGCCGCCGCGCCCGTTCCCGGGTCGGGGAACGTGCCAGGACCGGGGAAGGCAGCAGTCGTGCTGACGTTCTGCCCGGGAGCGCCATCGGCGGGACTGCGTCCGCTGAGGCGCTGGCAGGGCACCATGATGTTCGCCAGCAGCTGGTTGTCGGTCTCGGTGCTGGTCTCATAGGCGTAGGCGCTGTAGATGACGGTCTCGCCGACGGCCCCCGGCAGCTTGAGACTGTCGCCGCCGGTGAAGCCGTCGTTGGTGCACACGAGCATGGACACCCATGACAGCCGCGATCCTCGGTCGGCGACCAGGCTCATCGGCTGGGTCGCGGCCGGGAAGGCGCCTGCGGACGGAAGGCCGCGAGCCGACAGCGGCACCGGACCGGGGTAGCTGGGCGGCCGCCTGGTGATCCGGTAGTCGGCTACGTCGATGATCTGCCCTTGGGCCTTGAGGTAGTTCAGCTGCTTCCACAGCGGCTCGTTGTTGCCGTTCTCGGCGATCTGGACCACGCCGTAGCTGGCCGGCGCGCCCAGCTCGAACACGGCGCCCTTGCCGCGGTGGGTGGCGACCACCGGCCCGGACATGGGCTGGCCGTTCGTCAGGTTGGTGATGACGACCTGGTAGGTCCCCCTCGAGGTGTCCTCGTCGGCGACGGCCGCTTGCTGAACGGCAGCGGCCCCCGTGACGGCGAGCAGTGCGGCGGCCGCGAGTGCGGTCCGGCGACGGGTGATGCGCATGATTCCCCCCCAGGATTCGATGGCTCACCGGTACTACACCCGCGAGGGTGGCCGGCGCAAGCGACCCGGTCCGCGGGATTCGGCCGTCACGGCTGCCGGTGTGTCGCGTGCGTCGAGCCTGGCTCCGCGACGTACGGACGTCCTGGGATCCAAGACCGGACACGTCGAGCAACCAGAGGATCCAGGTACCGGTCCGGCAAGAGCCCGCTCTACCAGCCCCGTTCGCGCCACTCCGGTACGCCGGCCCGCTCGTCGCCCACCGTCGTGTCCAGGCCGTGGCCCGGATAGACCCACGTCGCGTCTGGCAGCGGGCCGAAGACCTTGCGCTCCAGATCGTCCATCAGCTGCCCGAACCGGACGGGGTCCTTCTCCGTGTTGCCGGGCCCGCCCGGGAACAGGCTGTCGCCGCTCCACAGGTGCGCACGCTCGCTGTCACCCTCGTACAGCAGCGCGACGCTGCCCGGGGTGTGTCCTTCCAGGTGCAGCACCGTCAGGGTGGCCTCACCCACCGTGACGACGTCGCCGTCGTGCAGCAGCCGGTCCGCCGGCACGGGCAGGTCACCGGCGTCGCCGGGGTGTACGAGCACCGGCGCGCCGGTGGCCGCGACGACCTCGGCCAACGCCTGCACGTGGTCCCAGTGCCCGTGCGTCTCGACGACACCGACCAGCCGGCCGTCGCCGATCAGTGAGACCAGCAGCGGGGCGTCGCCGGCGGCGTCGACCAGCAGGGTGTCGCCGGTCGCGGTGCAGCGCAGCAGGTAGCAGTTGTTCTCGAACGGCGGCGTGGCGACCTTGGTGATCGTCAGCCCAGGCGTCTCACGGACGTCAGCGGGACCGCCGACGGTGACGTCTCCGGTGTAGGGCACGGAACCTCCTCAGCTGCAGCCGGCGCGGCCACGAGCTCTCACTGTGCCGCGTCCGCCCACCACGCGCCGCAGGGGGCCACGGAACCCGGCCAGAACCTCTACGGTGAGAGGACGCTCATCCTGACCCCGCGGGCTCGTCATGCTGCTGCGTCGCAAGGGGTCTGCCATGGGTCATGCACCGGGGCGTCTGCTCGCCCTGCTCACCGCCACCGCCCTGCTCACGCTCGGCGGCGCACCAGCCGCATGGGCGCACGAAGAACGCGAGTCGGTGTTCCCACCAGGAACCGGCACGACGCCGAGCTACCGCCCCTTCGACGAGGCACGTCCGCGGGTGGTGGTCTGCAAGCCCGAGAGCGCCGCGGCGATCGCCGCGCTCACTGATCCGGCGCTCAGGAAGCTGAACCAACGGCTGCTGGGCGAGTGCCGCTTCGCCGACATCCAAGCGGGGGTCGACGCAGTGACCACCCGCGGGACGAACCTCTACGTCCTGCCGGGCACGTACCGCGAACAACCGTCCGTCGATGCACCCTGCGCCCAGGACTACGACGGCGGCATCGTCGACTACCCGCTGATCCTGAGCTGCGGCGAGGTCATCAACCTCGTCACGATCGCCGGGGACAGCACACCCGACACCGACGAGGTCGACTGCAACCAGCTCTGCGACCTGCAGATCGAAGGCACGGGACAGCGCATGGAGGACGTCGTCCTGCAGGGCGGCTTCACCTCCGAAGGGGACTGGCGACGTCACAACGGCATGAAGGCTGACCGGGCCTATGGCTTCTACGTGCGCAACATGACCTTCGAGCTGGCCCGCGAGAACGGCCTCTACGTGCACGAGGTCGACGGCTACGGCATCGATCGGGTCAACGCCCGCGACAACGACCTCTACGGCATCCTCACCTTCACCTCCGACCACGGCGTCGTCCGCGACTGCGACGCCTCCTACAACGGCGACTCAGGCATCTATCCGGGCTCGGCGGCGGACGTCAACCAGGACAACCCGGCGACCGGGCCGCTGTCCCGCTTCGCCGTGGAGATCTTCGGCTGCCGGAGCCACCACAACGCGCTGGGCTTCTCCGGCACGGCCGGCAACTCGGTCTACTTCCACGACAACGACGTGTTCGCCAACGGCGCCGGCTATGTCACCGACTCCTTCGTCGGCGGCCACCCGGGCATGCCGCAGGACCACGCGTGGCTGGAGAACAACACGATCCACGGCAACAACAACAACTACTACAAGCAGTTCGTCCACACCGGCACGTGCTCCGGACCGCCGGCCTCCCGTGGGTACGGCAAGGGCACCGTCTGCCCGGCCTTCCCCGTGCCGGTCGGTACCGGCGTGCTGATGGCGGGCGGGAACCGCAACTTCGTGCACGCCAACCAGATCTATGACAACTGGCGGGCCGGGGCGATGCTGTTCTACGTGCCGGGAGCGATCCGTGGCGAGTTCATGCCGCAGGCGCAGCTCGACACCTCCAACGGCAACCACTACACGGCGAACAGGCTCGGCCGTCATCCCAGCGGCGTGCTGCAGCCCAACGGCGTCGACTTCTCCTGGGACGAGCAGGGGGTCGGCAACTGCTGGCAGGGCAACATCCCGGCGAGCGGCGCCGTCACCGACGACACGGCCGTCGTCGGCCTTCCCGACTGCGACTCCGGGGGCTCGGTGTCACCCGTCGGGAACGTGACCGTCAGCGCCCGCAACGCGCCCTGCGCCACCTACAACCGGGAGGACAACAACGACCCCAGCGGCTGCGACTGGTTCGACAGCCCGCCGATGCCGGCGGGTCGCCAGGCGGCCGCCGACGAGACCGAGGCGGCGCCGGCAGGCAGCGACGACGCCTCGGCCGACGCCGGTACCGGCGGCACCGCCCCGCCTGCCACGGCGGGCGGCAACCGGCCGCTGCCCGCGACCGGGGCCTCGATGCTGCCGGCGGTGCTCGGACTGGCGCTGGCGGCCGCGGCGTACCTCGTCCGGCGGCGACGGCTCGCGAGCAACCCGTGACCGCTGACCTGGCCGACGCGCCGGTCCTGGTGCCGCAGGTCGCGCGACGGCGACGGTCCCGGCTGTCCGTCGGGCTGCTGCTGGTCGCGGTGCTGCTGCTGGCGACAGCGGGCGTGCGGGCCGCGCCGAGCACCGTCCGGCTCGCTCCCGTCGCCGTCGCCCTGGCGGGACCGGCCCAGGCAGCGACGCTGGACACCTACGGCGGACCGCACGGCATGGACGTGGTCGGGTACGACGACGGCGCCACCAGCGAGCTCACGCTGACGCTGCACAACACCGGCCCGCTGCCGCTGACGGTGCGGGCCCTGACGCTGACCCGCGACGTCGCGCCGCTGCTGGAGGTGCAGTCGGTCACCGGTCTGCCGCTGCGGCTGGGCCCGGGCGGCTCGGGGCGGGTGCGGGCCACGGCGGTGCTGGGCAACTGCCGGTACTACCACGAGCGCGAGGTGTCGCTCTACCGCACCGTCGAGCTCGCCTGGTCGGTGCTCGGGCAGGCCCGGACGACGGTCGTGCCCCTCTACCGACCGATCCTGGTGCACAGCCCGATGATCGTGGGCTGCCCCGACCGCAAGCTGAACCGCCAAGCGGACAACCGCATCGACGTCCTCGACGCGGCCTGAGGGCGTACCGCTCGACCGGGTCAGCCGGTCGGCCCCGCCCCTAGGCAGCGGCTCCCGGGCTGATGTTGAACATCCAGGTCACGCCGAAGCGGTCCTGCAGCTGGCCGAAGGCGTCGCCCCACGGTGCCTTCTCCAGCGGGACGTGGACCTCGCCCCCCTCGAGCAGGCCGTCCCACCAGCCGCGCAGGCGCGGCTCGTCGTCGCCCCACAGGCAGACCGGGCGGTGGGTCGCGCCCTCCGACGCGGCGCGCATGCTCGTCGGCGTGTCGGCCAGCATCAGCACGAAGCTGTCGGCGTCGAGCTGGGAGTGCATCACCAGGTCGGTGTCGGCCGGGTCCTCCACCATGCCGAACTCGCCGAAGGTCTGGCTCGTGACGGTGCCGCCGAACACGGAGCGGTACAGCTCCATGGCAGCGGCGGACTGGTCGGTGAAGGACAGGTAGGGGCTCATCCGGGCGGTGCTCACTGTGCCTCCTGGGCAGGTCGGGTGCCTGAACGGCCACCCTGACAGACCTCGGCCGCGGCCTGGACTCATCGCCCGGAGCCGGTCGGCGCGCGGTCAGCATCACTCCCGTTCTGGGAAGCGTTCTGTCCGAGGCCGACGTTAGCCTGGAGACGGCGCCTTCCTCCCCTCCGCGAGGTGCCGGACCTGCTGCCCGAAGGACCCGATGCCCTCCCGTTCCACGCGCCCCGACGCCCTCGTCCAGGGGGCCGGCAACCGCCTCGTCGTCCGCGGGGCGCGCGAGCACAACCTCAAGGACGTCTCGCTCGACCTGCCGCGCGACGCCCTCATCGTGTTCACGGGGCTGTCCGGCTCAGGCAAGTCGAGCCTGGCCTTCGACACCATCTTCGCCGAGGGGCAGCGCCGCTACGTCGAGTCGTTGAGCGCCTACGCCCGGCAGTTCCTGGGGCAGATGGACAAGCCCGACGTCGACTTCATCGAAGGGCTCTCGCCGGCCGTCTCGATCGACCAGAAGTCGACCAGCCGCAACCCCCGCTCGACCGTCGGCACCATCACCGAGGTCTACGACTACCTGCGGCTGCTCTACGCCCGGGCCGGCACGCCGCACTGCCCCCAGTGCGGCCGCGTCATCGCCCGGCAGCAGCCGAGCCAGATCGTCGACCAGATCCTGGCGTTCGACGAGGGCACCCGCTTCCAGGTGCTGGCGCCGGTGGTGCGGGCCCGCAAGGGCGAATACGTCGACCTGTTCGCCGAGCTGCAGACCAAGGGCTACAGCCGCGCCCGGGTCGACGGCGTCGTCCACAGCCTCGCCGAGCCGCCGAGGCTCAAGAAGCAGGAGAAGCACACGATCGAGGTGGTCATCGACCGCCTGACCGTCAAGGAGTCGGCCAAGCGTCGCCTCACCGACTCGGTCGAGACGGCGCTGGGGCTGGGCGGCGGGCTCGTCGTGCTGGAGTTCGTCGACAAGGCCGAAGACGATCCCGACCGCGAGCGCACCTTCTCCGAGCACCTGGCCTGCCTGTACGACGACCTCAGCTTCGAAGAGCTGGAGCCCCGTTCGTTCTCCTTCAACAGCCCGTTCGGCGCCTGCCCCGAGTGCCACGGCCTCGGCGTGCGCAAGGAGGTCGACCCCGAGCTCGTCATCACCGACGTCGACGCCAGCTTCGAGCAGGGCGTCATCGCGCCGTGGTCCTCCGGCCACAACATCGAGTACTTCGGCCGCCTCGTGCAGGCCCTCGGCGACGCCCTCGGCTTCACCCTGAAGACGCCGTGGAAGAAGCTCACGGCGTCGCAGCAGAAGGCCGTGCTGTACGGCCACCCGACCGAGGTGCACGTCCGCTACCGCAACCGCTACGGCCGCGAGCGCAGCTACTACACCGCCTTCGAGGGCGTCGTGCCGTTCCTGGAGCGGCGCCACGGCGAGGCCGAGTCCGAGCAGAGCCGCGACCGCTTCGAGGGCTACATGCGCGAGGTGCCCTGCCCGGTCTGCCAGGGTGCCCGGCTCAAGCCCGAGGTGTTGGCAGTCACGCTGGGCGACAGGTCGATCGCCGAGGTCGCGGCCATGTCGATCGGCGACTGCGCGGTGTTCCTGCGCGACCTCGAGCTCACCGCACGGCAGAAGACCATCGCCGAGCGCGTCGTCAAGGAGGTCAACGCGCGGCTGGGCTTCCTGCTCGACGTCGGCCTGGACTACCTCTCGCTCGACCGGGCCGCCGGGACCCTTGCCGGCGGCGAGGCGCAGCGGATCCGGCTCGCCACCCAGATCGGCTCCGGGCTGGTGGGCGTCCTCTACGTCCTGGACGAGCCCAGCATCGGGCTGCACCAGCGCGACAACCGGCGCCTGATCGACACGCTGCTGCGGCTGCGGAACCTGGGCAACACGCTGATCGTCGTCGAGCACGACGAGGACACCATCGGCGTGGCCGACTGGGTCGTCGACATCGGCCCCGGCGCGGGCGAGCACGGGGGAGAGGTGGTCGTCTCCGGTCCCGTCTCCGAGCTGCTGGCGTCCGAGCGGTCGATCACCGGCCAGTACCTGTCGGGTCGACGCTCGATCGAGCTGCCGAGCGTGCGCCGCCCGCGCACCAAGGGGCGCGAGCTGACGGTCGTCGGCGCGCGCGAGCACAACCTGCAGAACATCTCCGTCAGCTTCCCGCTGGGGCTGCTGGTCGCCGTCACCGGCGTGTCGGGCTCGGGCAAGTCGACGCTCGTCAACGACATCCTGGCCGCCGTGCTGGTCAAGCAGCTCAACGGCAACCGCGAGGTGCCCGGGCGGCACACCCGGGTCACCGGCCTGGACCACCTGGACAAGGTCGTCCGCGTCGACCAGTCGCCGATCGGGCGCACCCCCCGCTCCAACCCGGCCACCTACACCGGCGTCTTCGACCACATGCGCAAGCTCTTCGCCGAGACCACCGAGGCCAAGGTCCGCGGCTACCTGCCCGGCCGGTTCAGCTTCAACGTCAAGGGCGGCCGCTGCGAGGCGTGCTCGGGCGACGGCACCATCAAGATCGAGATGAACTTCCTGCCCGACGTCTACGTGCCGTGCGAGGTCTGCGAGGGCGCGCGCTACAACCGCGAGACGCTCGAGGTGCACTTCAAGGGCAAGAGCATCGCCGAGATCCTCGACCTGCCGATCGAGCAGGCGGCCGAGTTCTTCGAGGCCGTGCCGACCATCCGGCGCCACCTGACCACGCTGGTCGAGGTGGGGCTGGGCTACGTCCGGCTGGGCCAGCCGGCGCCGACCCTGTCCGGCGGCGAGGCGCAGCGCGTCAAGCTCGCCGCCGAGCTGCAGAAGCGGCAGACCGGCCGCACCATCTACGTGCTGGACGAGCCGACGACCGGGCTGCACTTCGAAGACATCCGCAAGCTGCTGGGCGTGCTGGGACGGCTCGTCGACCAGGGCAACAGCGTGGTGGTCATCGAGCACAACCTCGACGTGATCAAGACGGCCGACTGGGTGATCGACATGGGCCCCGAGGGTGGGTCGGGCGGCGGCGCGGTCGTGGCCGAGGGCACGCCGGAGAAGATCGCCACCGTCGAGGCGTCGCACACCGGCCGCTTCCTCAAGGAGATCCTGGCCGGACGAGGCCACGGCGCGGCTCCGGCCGGCGAGCCGCCCCCGCCGCGTGCGCGGCGGGCTCCGGCGCGCAAGCCCGCCCGGGCGAAGGCGGACGTGCAGGGCTGAGCACGCAAGAGCCGTGCGCCGCGAAGCGGCACATCTGCGCTGCTGCCGAGGCACACTCGTGTCGTCACCGTGCGCCTGCCCCCGCCGGCCGTGACACCTCACCTTGGAGTCCTGCGTGCGCCGTCTCTGGATCGTCGTCCTGTCCGCTGCGCTCGCCGGGGGGGTTCTCGTCGGGCTGCCCGCGACCGCGGGAGCGGCAGGGGTGAGCCTGCTCGCGGGGCCGACCCCCGAGACGCGGCCCTTCCCGGACAACCTGTTCACCGTCCCGGACGCCAACCAGCGGACCGGGCTGCGGGTGAACCTGCCCACGGCCGGCTGCGACGCTCGGGGCCGCTCGCTCTGCGACGACCTGACGCTCCTGAACGCGCTCGACGGCTTCGACCTGCAGCCGCGGGTGACGCTGCCGTTCGACGGACCCGTCAACCTGCTCAGCGTCACGCCCGCCACCGTGTACGTGACCGGGCCCGGCGTGGCCCGAGCCGGGCTGACGCAGCTGGTGCTGGACCCGACGACCAACATCGTGTCGGGCACGCTCGACGCCTTCCTCGCCCCGGCCAGCACCTTCACGCTGGTCGTGACCACCGGCCTGCTGGACACCAGCGGACAGCCGGTCTCGGTCGGCAGCGGCAGCGAGAGCCGGACGACGTTCACGACCATGACCGGCAGCAACACCCTGGAGCGGGCCCGGCAGGCGTTGGAGGACGGCACCGCCTATGCCGCCAGCGGCATCGCCCCGGGCCAGGGCGTCGACTTCGGCGCGACCTTCCCCGGCCGCGACGGCCGCTTCACCGCCGCGCAGGCCACCACCATCACGCGGCTGGACCAGGTGTCGGCGACCTCGACCACCACGCTGCGCTCGGCCACCGTGCTGAACACCACGACCGCCGCGGAGGTCGGGTTCGGGTCGCTGCTGAGCCCGCAGTACGTGGACGGTCAGGGCGTGATCGCCGCGACGCCGACCGGGCTGCCGCTGATCACCCCGACGAGGGCGCGGATCGGCGTCACCATGATGGCCGGCACGCCCAACCCGGCATCCTGCCTGCAGCCGATCATCTTCGGACCGGGCTTCACCCGCAGCAAGTACGACCTCTTCCTGTCCGGTGACGCACTGGCTGCGCGGGGCACGGCGGTGTTCGCCACCGACCCGCTGGGCCACAGCTACGGCCCCGGCTCGCAGGTGAGCGTCAGCATGGGCGCGGGTCCGGCCGCCGTCACGGTGACCGGCTCGGGCTTCGGCCGCGGCAAGGACCTCAACGGGGACGACCTCATCGACGCCGACGAGGGCGTCGGGCCGACCTTCCGCTTCCGTCGTGACGGCACGACGCTGGTGCCCGACCAGCCCTCGCCGCAGGCGATCGTCGGCCTGCGCGACGGCCTGATCCAGACCGTCATCGACAACATGACCCTCGTCCGGCGCCCTGGAGAAGGGCGTCGACGTCGACAACAACGGGAGCATCGACACCTGCGTCGGCCCGGGCACGGTGGCCTACTACGGACAGAGCTTCGGCGGCATCTACGGGACCATGCTCACCGGGGCCGAGCCCCGGGTCCGCACCGCGGCCCTCAACGTGCCGGGCGGCCCGATCGTCGACATCGCCCGCGAGTCGGCCTTCCGCAGCCGCATCGCCGACCAGCTCCGCGCCAACAAGCCCGACCTGCGCAACGCCGGCCCCGGCCTGAACGGGTTCACCGAGTCCCTGCCGCTGCGCCGCGACCCGCGCGTGACCGATCCGGTGCCCGGCTCGGCCGCCATCCGCGAGTACGCCGCCCGCGGCAACTGGCTGGAGCGCCCCGGCAGCCCGGAGACGTTCGCCGCCCCGATCGCGGCCGCGATCGCCGCCGGCAGCAAGAAGGCGCTGTATCAGACGGCCTACACCGACGGCACCGTCCCCAACCCGACCGCCGGCGTCCTGTACCGCGCCGGCAACCTGTACGACAAGGTCTGGGTCTACCGCAACGACCGCACGCCGACGGTGAACAGCAACCCGCACGGGTTCCTGCTCGACCCGACCGTCGCCGGCCGCAACCAGGGCCAGCAGCAGATCGCCGACTTCCTCACCAGCCTCGGTGCCACGGTCACCGACCCGGACGGGCCGGGTCCGGTCTGGGAGAACTCCACCCAGGCCACCGTCAGCACCGACTACCGGGCTCAGCTGGACTGTCTGCACTACCCCGACCCGCAGACCGGGGCGACGCAGAGCCGCACGCCCAACTCGCCGGACTGCGCCGACCGGTCGAACACGGTCAGCAAGGCGCAGACGGCTCCGAGCCCGGCTCCCTCGAGCACGCAGTCGCCGGCGGGGCCGCCCGCGACGTCGACACCCTCACCCGGTGCCACCGCGTCGCCCGGCGCGACGCCGACCGGGTCGCCGAGCGCCACGCCGAGCGGACTGCCGGCGGCGTCGGAGCAGCTCTCCTACACCGCCCTGACCTCCCCGCAGCGGGTGCTCGACTCCCGCACCGGGGTCGGCACGGCGAAGGGCCGCAAGCGCGGGGCGGTCACCCTGGACCTGTCGGGGATCCTGCCCAGCGGCGCCCGCGCCGTGGCGCTGAACGTCACGGTGCTCAACGCCTCGGCGCGCGGCTTCGTCGTCGTCCATCCCGGCGGCAGCAGCCAGCCGCCGACGAGCAACGTCAACGTCGAGGCCTCCGTGCCGGGCGTGCGCGCGAACACCCAGGCGAACGAGGTCGTGGCGCGGGTGTCCACCGCGCGGACGGTGACGCTCACGGTGGACTCCACCACCGCAGACCTCGTGGCCGACCTCGTCGGCTTCTTCGGAGCGGCCGACCAGGGCGGCGTCGGGCTGGACCCCGTCACGCCGACCCGGCTGCTCGACAGCCGGAACACCTCGACCCCGCAGCGGCGCGGCGAGACGGTGCTGGACCTGACCGGCACCGCCGCCGAGGGGGCCTCCTCGGTCGCGCTGAACGTCACCGTGACCCGCCCGTCGGCACGGGGCTTCGTCGTGGCGTACCCCACCGGCACGACCCGGCCGGGTACGAGCAACGTCAACGTCGAGGCCGGTCAGACGCAGGCCAACGAGGTGCTCGTCCGGGTCGGCGCCGGGAACAAGGTGTCGCTGTTCGTCGACAGCACCAGCGCCGTGGTGATCGCTGACCTCGTGGGCGTGGTGGCGCCGTCCGGCGCCCTGTTCGCCCCCCTGCCGCAGCCCGTACGGGTGGCGGACACCCGCACCGGTCAGGGCCTGCCGAAGGGCCGGCTGCGAGGCGCGGCCGTGCTCTCGCTGAACGACGTCGTCCCCAGCAACGCCCGCGCGGTGTTCCTGAACGTCACCGCGACCAACGGCGACCGGGCCGGCTTCGTCACCGTCTACCCGAACGGGCAGCCGGCGCCGGGCACGAGCAACGTCAACTTCCCGGCGTCGCTGACGCAGGCGAACGAGGTGCTGACCGGCCTGGGTGCCCAGCGTGACGTCCGGGTGGTCGTCGGCGGGGCGAACGGGCCGGCCGCGCACGTCGTCGTCGACGTGGTGGGCTACCTCGTCGGCCGCTGACGCAGGCCTGCGGCGACCCCTGCCGGCGGGGTCGCCCGGGCCTACGCCGCCGGGGTCTGTCGGGCCCCGGACGTAGGCTGGACCCCGTGGCAGACCCGTCGTCCTACCGTCCGGCGGTGGGGACGATCCCGACGGCCGCGGGCGTCTACACCTTCCGCGACGGCACCGGTCGGGTCATCTACGTGGGCAAGGCCAAGAGCCTGCGCAGCCGGCTGAACAGCTACTTCCAGGACGTCACGGCGCTGCACCCGCGCACCCGCCAGATGGTCACGACGGCAGCGTCCGTCGACTGGACGGTCGTGCAGACCGAGGTCGAGGCGCTGCAGCTGGAGTACACCTGGATCAAGCAGTACGACCCCCGCTTCAACGTCAAGTACCGCGACGACAAGAGCTATCCGAGCCTGGCCGTCACCCTGCACGAGGACTTTCCGCGGCTGCAGGTCATGCGCGGGCCGAAGAAGAAGGGGGTGCGCTACTTCGGCCCCTACAGCCACGCCTGGGCCATCCGCGAGACGCTCGACCTGCTGCTGCGGGTCTTCCCGGCCCGCACCTGCTCCAAGGGAGTGTTCGTGCGCGCCGGGCAGGTCGGCCGGCCGTGCCTGCTGGGCTACATCGACAAGTGCTCGGCGCCGTGCGTCGGCAAGGTCGACCAGCAGACCCACCGCGAGATCGTCGACGACTTCTGCGACTTCATGGCCGGCAACTCCGCCAGGTTCCTCAAGCGCCTGGAGCGCGAGATGGCCGAGGCCGCCGAGCAGCAGGACTACGAGCGCGCCGCGCGGCTGCGGGACGACATCGGCGCCCTGACGCGCGCCACCGAGAAGCAGGCCGTGGTGCTGGCCGACGCCACCGACGCCGACGTCATCGGCATCGCCCAGGACCAGCTCGAGGCAGCGGTCCAGGTGTTCCACGTGCGCGGGGGCCGGGTCCGCGGCCAGCGCGGCTACGTGGTGGACAAGGTCGAGGACCTCACCACGGGCGAGCTCGTCGGACAGTTCCTGGCGCAGTCCTACGGCGACGACGCCGCACCCGGCTGGGACGACGACGCCTCCCCGGACCCCGGCGCGGCCGGCACCGACCAGCGCCGGATGACCCCCGGCGCCGGGGTGACGCTGCGCACCGCCGACGACGTGCCCCGCGAGGTCATCGTCCCGGCGCTGCCGCCCGACGTCGCCGTGCTGCAGGGTTGGCTGTGCGACCTGCGCGGCACCAACGTCAGCATCCGGGTGCCGCAGCGCGGCGACAAGCGCACCCTGCTGGAGACCGTCGAGCGCAACGCTGCGCACGCCTTCGCGCTGCACAAGACCAAGCGGGCCAGCGACCTCACCGCCCGGTCGCTGGCGCTGGCCGAGCTGCAGGAGGCCCTCGAGCTCGACCAGGCGCCGCTGCGGATCGAGTGCTTCGACGTCAGCCACGTGCAGGGCACGAACGTCGTCGCGAGCATGGTCGTGTTCGAGGACGGCCTGGCGCGCAAGAGCGAGTACCGGCGCTTCGCCGTGCGGGGCCACGACGGCGTCGACGACACCGCGTCGATGCGCGAGGTGGTCCGTCGTCGCTTCGCCCGCTACCTCGCCGAGCGCAGCGAGACGGGCCTCCAGGAGACCGCCGTCGACGACCCCGTCGGCGAGCACGTCACTGTGCTGGACCGGTCCGGCCGACCGCTCGACGAGCAGCCGGGCACGCCGATCGACGCCGCCACCGGACGCCCGCGCAAGTTCGCCTATCCACCCCAGCTGGTGGTCGTCGACGGCGGGGCGCCGCAGGTGGCGGCCGCGCAGGCGGCCCTGGACGAGCTCGGCATCGTCGACGTCGCCCTGGTGGGGCTGGCGAAGCGGCTGGAGGAGGTGTGGGTGCCCGGTCAGGACGACCCCGTCATCCTGCCGCGCACCAGCGAGGGTCTGTACCTGCTGCAGCGGGTGCGCGACGAGGCCCACCGCTTCGCCATCACCTACCACCGCCAGCAGCGTTCCAAGGCGATGACCACGTCGGCGCTGGACGGGGTCGCCGGCCTCGGCGAGACGCGGCGCAAGGCGCTGCTCAAGCACTTCGGCTCGCTGAAGCGGCTGAAGGACGCCGACGTCGACGAGGTCATGCAGGTGCCGGGCATCGGCCGGCGCACCGCCGAGGCCGTGCTCGCCGCCGTCGCGCCGGACCGGGTCCACGACCCGGCCGCGATCCCCGCGTTCGACCCGTCCACCGGAGAGGTCGTCCCGTCATGAGCACGCCGCTGCAGATCGTCGTGGTCACCGGGCTGTCGGGCGCCGGCCGCTCGACAGCGGCCAAGTGCCTGGAGGACCTCGGCTGGTTCGTCGTCGACAACCTGCCACCGTCGTTGCTGCCGACGATGGTCGACCTCGGCTCGCGCTCCCAAGGGGCGGTCGGGCGCATCGCCGTCGTCGTCGACGTGCGCTCGCGGGCCTTCACCTCCGACCTGCGCACCGCGCTGGACCAGCTCGGCCGCCTCGGCAGCCACCCCCGCGTGCTCTTCCTGGAGGCGGCCGAGGACATCCTGGTGCGACGCTTCGAAGGGGTCCGCCGTCCGCACCCCCTGCAGGGCGACGGCCGGCTGGTCGACGGGATCCGCCGCGAGCGCGAGCTGCTGCGCGAGATGCGGGGTGGCGCCGACCTGGTGCTCGACACGTCCGTCCTGAACGTGCACGAGCTGCGCACGGCCGTCGCCGCAGCCTTCGGCGAGGAGGGCGCCGAGCGGCGCCTGGCCGTCACGGTGCTGTCGTTCGGCTTCAAGTACGGGCTGCCGGTGGACGCCGACCTGGTCGCCGACGTGCGCTTCCTGCCCAACCCGCACTGGGTGCCCGAGCTGCGCCCGTACACCGGGCGCGACGCCGCCGTGCGCGAGTTCGTGCTCGCCCAACCCCGGGCCGGCGACTTCCTGGACCGTTACGAGGGGCTGCTGCGGCTGGTGTTCGGCGGTTACGCCACCGAGGGCAAGCACTACGCGCTGGTGGCGGTCGGCTGCACGGGCGGCAAGCACCGCAGCGTCGCCATGGCCGAGAACCTGGCGGCCCGGCTGGGTACCGACGACGTCGACGTCCGCGTCGTGCACCGCGACCTGGGACGCGAATGAGCGCGGCGCCCCGCGTCGTCGCCTTGGGCGGCGGCCACGGCCTGGCGGCCTCGCTGCTGGCGCTGCGCCGCGTGACGCCGGCCCTGACCGCCGTCGTCACCGTCGCCGACGACGGCGGCTCCAGCGGGCGGCTGCGCGAGGAGCTGGGAATCCTCCCGCCGGGCGACCTGCGGATGGCCCTGTCGGCGCTGGCCGGGGACGACGAGTGGGGCCGGACCTGGTCGACCCTGCTGCAGCACCGGTTCCCCGGCGACGGCCCGCTCGGCGCCCACGCCGTCGGCAACCTGCTGCTCGCCGGCCTGACGGGTAGCACCGGGGACGCCGTCGCAGCGCTGGACCTGGTGGCCCGCCTGGTGGGTGCGGTGGGCCGGGTGCTGCCGATGAGCCTGGAGCCGTTGGCCATCGTCGCCGAGGTTCTGGGGCTCGATCCCGCCGACCCGCTGGCCCGCCACGAGGTGGTCGGCCAGGTGGCGGTCGCCAGCACCACGGGACACGTCGCCGCCGTCCACCTGCACCCCGAGCACCCGTCAGCCTGCCCGGAGGCGGTGGCCGCGGTACGGGCTGCGGACTGGGTGGTGCTGGGTCCCGGGTCCTGGTTCACCAGCGTCCTGCCGCACCTGCTCGTGCCCGACCTGCGCAGCGCTCTCGTGGGCACGCCCGCCCGTCGGATCGTCTGCCTGAACCTCGCCGAGCAGGCGGGGGAGACCTCCGGGTTCACCCCGCAGGAGCACCTGCAGGTGCTGGACGCGCACGCCAGCGACCTGCGGCTCGACGTCGTGCTGGCCGACGTCGACGCGGTCCCCGACGAGCAGGCGCTGCGCGCTGCCGTCGAGGACGGCGGCGGACGCCTGGTGCTCGCGCCCGTCGCCCGCGGCGACGGCACCCCGCGGCACGACCCGACCAGGCTCGCCGCGGCGTTCGAGCAGATCCTGCGGGGCGCCGACCCGACCCGGCCGCTGCCTCCCGTAACGTCCGCACCCGGCACCCCGGAGGCGGGCAGCACAGACGACCCGGAGGAACACCCATGGCCATGACCGCGGCCGTCAAGGACGAGCTCGCTCGGCTCTCGGTCACCCGACCCTGCTGCCGCAAGGCGGAGATCTCGGCGCTGCTGCGCTTCGCCGGCGGTCTGCACCTGGTGGGGCCCGCGGACGGCCGTCCCGGTCCGAGCCGGATCGTCGTCGAGGCCGAGGTCGACGCCGGCGCCACGGCGCGCCGGCTGCGCAAGGAGCTCGCCGAGGTCTACGGCCACGCCAGCGACGTGCACGTCGTCGCGGCCGGCGGGCTGCGCAAGGGCAACCGCTACGTCGTCCGCGTGTCCAAGGACGGCGAGGGTCTGGCCAGGCAGTCCGGGCTGGTCGACAACCACGGGCGCCCCGTGCGCGGTCTGCCCCCGCAGGTCGTGTCCGGCGGCACCTGCGACGCGGCGGCGGCCTGGCGCGGTGCGTTCCTCGCGCACGGCTCGCTGACCGAGCCGGGCCGGTCCTGCTCGATGGAGATCACCTGCCCCGGTCCGGAGGCCGCGCTGGCCCTGGTCGGGTCCGCCCGCAGGCTCGGGGTGGCGGCCAAGGCCCGCGAGGTCCGGGGCGTCGACCGCGTGGTGGTGCGCGACGGTGACGCGATCGGCGTCCTGCTCACCCGGCTCGGCGCGCACGACGCCGTCCTGGCCTGGGAGGACCGCCGGATGCGGCGCGAGGTGCGCGCCACGGCCAACCGGCTGGCCAACTTCGACGACGCCAACCTGCGCCGCTCGGCCCGGGCGGCGGTCGCGGCCGGAGCGCGCGTCGAACGGGCGCTGGTCATCTTGGGCGACGACGCCCCGGAGCACCTGCTGGTCGCCGGACGGCTGCGCCGCGAGCACGCGAACGCCTCCCTGGAAGAGCTCGGTGCGCTGGCCGAGCCGGTGATGACCAAGGACGCCGTCGCCGGTCGGATCCGCCGCCTGCTCGCGATGGCGGACAAGCGCGCGGCCGATCTCGGCATCCCTGACACCGAGGCCAGCGTCACCCCGGAGATGCTCGACGAGACCCCCTAGGCGGCAGGTCGATGTCCGAGGCGGCGCACCGGGCCCGGCTGAACCGGCCCCGCGCGGTGCCGCCCACCCTGGCGGTCGCCGGGGGAGGCGTCGACGTAGCGGTCCTGCGGGCTGCCGGCTGGAGCCTGCGTGGCGTGCTGTCGCCGCTGCCCTACGACGACCCGCTCGGCGCGGCCACCTACACCTCGACCGCTGCTCTGCTGGACGACCCCCGGCTCGACGGGGTGGCCCTGGACGGCGCCGACCCCGACGTGGCCGGCCTGCTGCCCGCCCTGCGCGCCGACGGGCTGCTCCTGCTCCTGCCGACGCCGGCTCCGCTGGAGGTGAGCCTGCTGCAGGAGGCGGTGGCCGCCGACGGGGGACCGGCGGTCGTGGGCCTGCTGCGCCGCTGGGAGCCGTGGGCGCGCACCGTCGCCGCGGCGCAGCCGATGGCCGGCCCGCCGGTGCAGGTCACGGTCAGCGGCTGGCCGCGCGGCGTGGCGCACGCGGCCGACCTCGTCGACCTGGTCTCGGCCTGGTGCGGGGAGGTCGTGGCCGCGGTCGCCGCGCCCGCGGTGCTCCCCGCCGCGGCGCTGGCGGGCGGCGAGCCGGTGTCGTGGGCGCTGCTCACCTCTTCCGGGGCCACGGTCCTGGTCGCGCACGAGGGCGACCAGGTGGTGCGGCTGTCCTTCGCGGCGGCGCGGCTGGAGGCGCGGCCCGGCCTGCTCGTCCGCTGGGTCGACGGTGACCGCCTCCCGGTGCCGTCCTGGCCCGACGCCCTGACCGCGCACCCCCTCGAGCAGCGAGCGGCGCTGGCAGCGGCGGCGACCCTGGCGGCCGCCGTCGGCGGGGCCGACCTGCCCGACCAGCCGCAGGTGCTGCTCCAGACGCTGCCCGGCCAGGTGGCCGACGCGTGGCCGGCTGGTCTGGGTGACCTGCTGGCCTGCGCCCGGGTCCTGGAGGCGCTGCGGCACTCCGCCCGGCGCGAGGTCCTGGTGCCCGTCGCGTGAGCCGGGTCCCCGTCGGTCGGGGCCGTCCGGGGTCGGCTAGGTTCGGCCAGGCACCGTGACCTGAGAACGACGACACTCCGCAACCAACAGGAGCACCCGTGACCGTCCGCGTGGGGATCAACGGCTTCGGCCGCATCGGCCGCAACTTCTTCCGCGCCGTGCAGGCCAGTGGCGCCGACATCGAGATCGTCGCCGCCAACGACCTCGGCGACCTGAAGACCATGGCCCACCTGCTGAAGTACGACTCGATCCTGGGACGCTTCCCGGCCGACGTCACCGTCGTCGACGACGGCATCCGGGTCGGCGACGCGACGCTGAAGATCCTGGCGCAGAAGGACCCCGCCGACCTGCCGTGGGGCGACCTCGGCGTCGACGTCGTCGTGGAGTCCACCGGGTTCTTCACCGACGCGACCAAGGCCAAGGCCCATGTGGCGGGCGGTGCGAAGAAGGTCATCATCTCGGCCCCGGCGTCCAACGAGGACGTCACGATCGTCATGGGCGTCAACCACGAGGCCTACGACCCGGCCGCGCACACCGTCATCTCCAACGCCTCCTGCACGACCAACTGCCTCGGCCCGATGGCCAAGGCGATCCACGACGAGTTCGGCATCGTCACGGGCCTGATGACGACGATCCACGCCTACACCCAGGACCAGAACCTGCAGGACGCCCCGCACTCGGACCTGCGGCGCGCGCGGGCGGCCGCGCTGAACCTGGTGCCCACCAGCACCGGGGCGGCCAAGGCCATCGGGCTGGTGCTGCCCGAGCTCAAGGGCAAGCTCGACGGCTACGCCGTGCGGGTGCCGATCCCGACCGGCTCGGCCACCGACCTCACCGTCGAGCTGGGCCGGGAGGCCACCGCCGAGGAGGTCAACGCCGTCGTCAAGGCCGCTGCCGACGGACCGATGAAGGGGTTCCTGCGCTACAGCACCGACCCGATCGTGTCCTCCGACATCGTCACCGACCCGGCCTCCTGCATCTTCGACGCGCCGCTCACGAAGGTGCTGGGCAGGCAGGCCAAGGTCGTCGGCTGGTACGACAACGAGTGGGGCTACTCCAACCGGCTCGTCGACCTGATCACCCTGGTCGGGAAGAGCCTCTAGGTGCGTCAGGCTGCCGACCTCGACGTCGCCGGGAAGCGGGTCCTGGTCCGCTGCGACCTCAACGTCCCGTTGGAGGACGGCCCCGGAGGCACCCGAACGATCACCGACGACGGCCGCATCCGGGCCAGCGTCCCGCTGCTGCGGGACCTGCTGGACCGTGGGGCGCGACCGGTCGTGGTGGCGCACCTGGGACGGCCGAAGAACGGTCCTGACCCGGCGCTGAGCCTGGCGCCGGTGGGCGTGCGGCTGCAGGAGGTGCTCGGCGCGCGGGTCCAGCTGGCCGACGACGTCGTCGGTGAGTCGGCACGCGCGTGCGTCCAGGGCGCCGAGGCGGGACGCGTCGTGCTGTTGGAGAACCTGCGCTTCGACCCGCGCGAGACGTCCAAGGACGACACCGAGCGGGGGGAGTTCGCCGACGAGCTCGCCGCGTTCGCCGAGCTCTACGTCGACGACGCCTTCGGCGCGGTGCACCGGCGCCACGCCAGCGTCGCCGACGTCGCCGAGCGCCTGCCGCACGCGGCGGGCCCACTGGTGATAGCCGAGACGGCCGTCCTGCAGCGCCTCACCGAGAACCCCCAGCGCCCCTACGCCGTGGTGCTCGGCGGCTCCAAGGTCAGCGACAAGCTGAAGGTGATCGAGGCGCTGCTGCCTAAGGTCGACACGCTGCTCGTCGGCGGTGGCATGTGCTTCACCTTCCTGGCGGCGCAGGGGCACGACGTCGGGTCCAGCCTGCTGGAGGCCGACCAGCTGGACACCTGCCGCGCCTTCCTGGCGACCGGAAAGATCGTTCTGCCGACCGACGTCGTGGCCGCCACCGCCTTCTCCGCCGACGCGCCGCACGACGTGGTACCGGCCGACGCGATCCCGTCGGACCGGATGGGACTGGACATCGGTCCGGACTCCGTCCGAGCCTTCGCCGCGGCGCTGCAGGGTGCCCGCACCGTGTTCTGGAACGGCCCGATGGGCGTGTTCGAGCTGGCGCCGTACGCCGAGGGGACGCGGGGGGTGGCCGAGGCCGTCGCGGCACTGTCCTCCGGCGGAGGCGACGCGCTGACCGTCGTGGGTGGTGGCGACAGCGCCGCGGCGGTCCGCGCGCTGGGCATCGCCGAGGCCCGGTTCACGCACATCAGCACCGGGGGAGGGGCGAGCCTTGAGTACCTGGAGGGCAAGACGCTCCCCGGTCTCGTGGTCCTGGCCGGCGGCTCCGCGTGAGCCGCCGACCGCTGATGGCCGGCAACTGGAAGATGAACCTCAACCACCTCGAGGCCATCGCACTGGTGCAGAAGCTCGCGTTCAGCCTCGACGGCAAGGACCACGACGCCATCGAGTGCGTGGTGCTCCCCCCGTTCGTCGACCTGCGCAGCGTGCAGACCATGGTCGACGGCGACAAGCTGCGGTTGGGCTACGGCGCGCAGGACCTCTCGGCCCACGACGCCGGGGCCTACACCGGCGAGGTCAGCGGGGCGATGCTCGCCAAGCTGGGCTGCACCTACGTGCTGGTGGGCCACAGCGAGCGTCGGCAGTACCACGCCGAGGGCGACGACGTCGTCGCGGCGAAGGTCCAGGCCGCGCTGCGCCACGGCCTGGTGCCGCTGCTCTGCGTGGGCGAGGGCCTGGAGGTCCGGCAGGCCGGCGGGCAGGTCGAGCACGTGGTCGCGCAGGTCGGCGCGGCTCTGACCGGGGTCAGCAGCGACCAGGCGCGCAGTCTCGTCATCGCCTACGAGCCGGTCTGGGCGATCGGCACCGGCGAGGTGGCCACCCCGCAGGACGCGCAGGAGGTCTGCGCGGCGGTGCGCGGCCGGCTGGGTGAGCTGTACCCCGGCGAGCTGGCCGACGGCGTGCGCGTGCTCTACGGCGGATCGGTCAAGGCCGCCAACGTGGCCGCCCTGATGGAGCAGCCCGACGTCGACGGAGCCCTCGTGGGCGGGGCCAGCCTGGACGCCACGGAGTTCGCGTCGCTCTGCCGCGTGGGGCGCTGAGGCTCGCACCTCCCGGCGCCGCGCAGCCGTCGGCAGACCCGGACGAACCCTCCCGAACCAGCGTGCCCGGCCGCCGCGGAGGTCGGCCCGGCTGCGGCCGACCGTCGGACCGTCACAGCCCCATCACGATTCGGCGCCACGTCGCACAGGCGCGCCCGCAACGCCGGACCGGATGGTTGCATCGAGCCATTCCCGCCGGGGCGCCGACACGTGCCCCCGGCCCAGGTCCGTACTCCCGCGTGTCGGGAGAAGGAGGAAACGCCTCGTGCAGGTCAACAAGGGCAAGATCCGACTCAGCGCGGCGCTGCTCGCGCTCGCGATGGGTGCCGCCGCGTGCGGCGGCGGCAGCGACGACACCGGCAGCGCCGGGAAGGACACCGGCAAGACCGGTGGCACGTTCTCGACGTACATCGGTGACCCCGAGAACCCGCTGATCCCCAGCAACACCAGCGAGACCGAGGGCGGGCAGGTGGTCGACGCGCTCTGGACCGGCCTCGTCACCTACGACGCCGACTCCTCCGCGCTCAAGATGGACGGCGTCGCGAAGTCCGTCGAGTCCGAGGACTCCATCAACTGGACGATCACGCTGAACGACGGCTGGACCTTCCACGACGGCACCCCGGTGACGTCCGACAGCTTCGTCAAGGCGTGGAACTTCGCCGCGAACTCCGCCAACGCGCAGGGCAACAGCTACTTCTTCGCCAACGTCGAGGGCTACAAGGACCTGCAGGGTGCCGACGGCGCCGCGCCGAAGGCCACCGAGATGACCGGCCTGAAGAAGGTCGACGACAAGAGCTTCACGGTCAAGCTGACCTCCGCCTTCCGGCAGTACCCGATCACGCTGGGCTATGCGGCCTTCTACCCGCTGCCCGAGGTCTTCCTGGCCGGCGACAAGGCCGCCCAGGAGGCCTACGGCAAGAAGCCGATCGGCAACGGCCCCTTCAAGGCCGACACCGAGCTCGTCAAGGGCAAGGGCATCACGCTCTCGCGCTTCGAGGCCTACGCCGGCCCGGACAAGGCCAAGGCCGACAAGGTCGAGCTGCGCGTCTACACCGACGTCAACGTCGCCTACACCGACCTGCAGGGCGGCAACCTCGACGTCATCGACAACGTCCCGACCGACGCCATCGCCACCGTCGCCGACGAGTTCGGGGACGCCTACATCGAGCGGCCCAGCTCCAGCTTCACCTACATGGGCTTCCCGACCTACGACGCCCGCTTCAAGGACAAGAAGGTCCGCCAGGCGTTCTCCCTCGCGGTCGACCGCAAGGCCATCACCGAAGCCATCTTCAACGGCACCCGCGCGCCGGCCTTCTCGGCCATCTCGCCGGTCGTCGACGGCTCCCGCGCCGACGCCTGCAAGTACTGCAAGTACGACCCGGACGCGGCCAAGAAGCTGCTCGCCGAGACCGACTTCGACGTCAGCAAGCCGGTCGACCTGTGGTTCAACGCGGGCGCCGGCCACGACGAGTGGGTCCAGGCCGTCGGCAACAACCTGCGCGACAACCTGGGCATCACCTACAAGCTGCAGGGCAGCCTGCAGTTCGCCGAGTACCTGCCCAAGGCGTCGAGCAAGGGCTTCACCGGTCCGTTCCGGCTCGGCTGGGCGATGGACTACCCGAGCCCGCAGAACTACCTCGAGCCGCTGTACAGCACGTCGTCGCTGCCGCCGAACGGCTCGAACAACGCGTTCTACAGCAACCCGGAGTTCGACAACCTCGTGACCGACGGCAACAAGGCCGACAACAACGACGACGCCATCAAGAAGTACCAGGCTGCTGAGGACGTCCTCCTGGAGGACATGCCCATCATGCCGATGTTCTTCGGCCTCGTGCAGGGTGCGCACTCCGACAAGGTCGACAACGTCAAGATCGACGCGTTCACCCGCGTGCGCCTGGCGGACGTCACCGTCAAGTCGCTCCACCTGACCGTCCGGTAGGCCCTGTGGCCTGCCGGACGGCAGACCGGCGGCGTGCCTGCCCGTGCTTCGGCACCGGCGGCACGCCGTCGGTCGTTTCGGCGCCGACCCGTCCACCTGCCCGCCCCGTCGGCCGCCAGAGATGCGTGGGCCGAACTTCCGTCGCCGGTGCGGCGGTGTGTCCCTCGCGCGTGGCCCCGGTGACCTAGTGTGCGAGATCACCGGCGGTGCTGGAACGGTGCCCGTGCCGAGCCCGTCGCCGCCCGACCCGATCCTGCTCCGCCCGCTGCCTCCGGCTCGTCGTCCACCCCGCCCGTCCCTGCACGATCCGACCCGCGTCCCCCCGCCGGGACCAGTCCGAAGGAGGGTCATGGCCCGCTACATCGCGCGCCGGCTCTTGCTCGCCATACCGGTCCTGTTCGGTGCCTCCGCCTTGATCTTCGCGGCGGTCTTCGCCCTCCCCGGTGACCCCATCCGGGCGCTGGTCGGCGACAAGCCGATCTCGCCCGCGGTGCTGGCGCAGCTTCGCTCGGACTACAACCTCGACGACAACCTCATCGTCCAGTACCTGAAGTACATGGGCGGCCTGCTCACCGGTGACCTCGGGACGAACTTCGCCGGTCGTCCGGTCACCGAGATCCTGCGCGACACCGTCCCGGTCACGGCGAAGCTCGCCACGGTCGCGCTCATCTTCGAGGCGGTCTTCGGCCTGCTGGCCGGGGTGCTGGCCGGCATCCGCAAGAAGTCGTTCTTCGACAACCTGGTCCTGGTCACGACGACCCTGATCGTGAGCATCCCCGTGTTCGTGCTGGGCTTCCTGGGCCAGTACTTCCTGGGTCTGAAGCTGGGACTGTTCCCGATCGCGGGCATCCAGTCCGGCTTCCAGGGCTATCTGCTGCCGGGGTTCGTGCTGGCAGCGCTCTCGTTGGCCTACGTGGCCCGGCTGACCCGCACCTCCCTGGTGGAGAACCTGCGCAACGACTACGTGCGGACGGCCAGGGCCAAGGGGCTCTCGCCGGCGAGCGTGGTGGGCAAGCACACGCTGCGCAACAGCCTGATCCCGGTGGTGACCTTCCTGGGCGCAGACTTCGGGGCGCTGCTCGGCGGCGCCGTCGTCACCGAGGGCATCTTCAACATCCCCGGCCTCGGCCGGGCGGTGTTCCAGGCGATCCAACGCCAGGAGGGCGCGGTCGTGGTCGGCATCGTCACCCTGCTGGTGTTCGTCTTCATCTTCTTCAACCTGCTCGTCGACGTCCTGTACGCCGCCCTGGACCCGAGGATCCGCTTTGAGTGACAGCCCCGAGGACAAGCAGGACCGAGGCGGCGCCCTGCGCCCCGGGTCCAACGAGGTCGGTCTGCTGCTGGAGGAGCCGCAGCGCGGCGCCCCTGCCAAGCCCCCGCTGCTGCCGGTGGCCGAGACCGAGACCGTCGAGCAGCGCTCGGCGAGCCTGTGGTCCGACGCCTGGCGCCAGCTGCGCAAGAGCAAGCTGTTCTTGCTCTCCGGGTCGCTGCTCACGATGCTGACGATCATGTCGGCGTTCCCGTCGCTGTTCACCAGCATCGACCCCAGGGCCCGGGGCGCCTGCAACCTGGCCAACTCCAAGGGCTCGCCGGGCACCAACGGCGCGTGGTTCGGCTACGACCTCTTCGGGTGCGACTACTACAGCACCGTGATCTACGGCGCTCGTGTGTCGATGATCATCGGCGTCGTGGTGGTGGGCGGATCGCTGATCATCGGCGTCACCCTCGGCGCGCTGGCTGGCTACTTCGGCGGCTGGTTCGACACGCTGATGAGCCGCTTCACCGACATCATGTTCGGCCTGCCGCTGCTGCTCGGGGCCATCCTCATCCTCAACGCCTTCCCCAGCCGCGGTCTGCCGCAGGTGAGCCTGGCCCTGATCGCCCTCGGCTGGATGACGATCCTGCGCCTGTTCCGCGCGAGCGTCATCTCCATCAAGGGCACCGACTACGTCTCGGCGGCGCGGGCTCTGGGCGCCTCGAACGGGCGCATCCTGCTCAAGCACATCGTGCCGAACGCCCTCGCGCCGGTGCTCGTCTACTCGACCATCGCTGTCGGCGGCATCATCGCAGCCGAGGCCACCCTCTCGTTCCTGGGCATCGGCCTGCAGCTGCCGGCCATCTCCTGGGGCCTGCAGATCGGCCTGGGCCAGAAGTTCATCAGGACGGCTCCGCACCTCATCCTGTTCCCGAGCCTGTTCCTGTCGATGACGGTGCTCTCGTTCATCCTGCTCGGCGACGCCCTGCGCGACGCCCTCGACCCGAAGCTGCGCTGATGACCGCCACCCTGCCCACGCCCGTGCCCGCCGTCAGCGGCGGCGCGCCCCTGCTGGAGGTCGACGACCTGTTCGTCGAGTTCCGCACCGACTACGGCACCGTCCATGCCGTCAACGGCATCTCCTACACCCTGGCCGCGGGCGAGACGCTCGCGATCCTGGGCGAGTCCGGCTGCGGCAAGTCCGTCAGCGCCCAGACGATCATGGGCATCCTGGACACCCCGCCCGGCTTCGTCACCGGGGGCGAGATCCGCTACAAGGGCCGCGACCTGCTGACCATGCCGGCCAAGGAGCAGCGCGACATCCGGGGCGAGGAGATCTCGATCGTCTTCCAGGACGCGCTCTCGTCGCTCAACCCCGTCTTCTCGGTCGGCTCGCAGATCGGCGAGATGTTCCGGCGCCACCGCGGCAGCTCCAAGGCCGACGCGAAGAAGTTCGCCATCGAGCTGATGGACCGGGTGCGCATCCCGTCGGCCAAGGAACGGGTCGGCGACTACCCGCACCAGTTCTCCGGCGGGATGCGCCAGCGCGTGATGATCGCCATGGCGATCGCCCTGGACCCCGACATCCTCATCGCCGACGAGCCCACCACCGCGCTGGACGTGACGGTGCAGGCGCAGGTGATGGACCTGCTGGCCGAGCTCCAGCGCGAGAAGGGGATGGGGCTCATCCTCATCACCCACGACCTCGGCGTGGTGGGCGAGATCGCCGACCGCATCGCCGTCATGTACGCCGGCCGGATCGTCGAGACCGGAGCCACCGACGCCGTGTTCACCTCGCCGGCGATGCCCTACACCGAGGGCCTGATGTCCTCCATCGCCCGGGTGGACCAGAAGGGGCAGAAGCTGAACCCGATCACCGGCGCCCCGCCGAACCTGGCCGAGCTGCCGCCCGGCTGCGAGTTCGCGCCGCGCTGCTCGCGCGTCACCCAGCTCTGCGTCGACGAACGACCCGTCCTGCGCGAGATCGTCCCCGGGCGCAGCAGCGCCTGCCACTACGCCGAGGAGGTGCTCGGTGTCTGACACCACGCTGAGCAACGAGGCCCCGCACGCCCCGCTGCGCGAGGACGCCCTGCTGCGGGTCGAGGGTCTGGTCAAGCACTTCCCCCTCACCCAGGGGATCGTCTTCAAGAAGACCGTCGGGCAGGTACGCGCCGTCGACGGCGTCAGCTTCACGCTGCAGGCGGGGGAGACGCTAGGCCTGGTCGGTGAGTCCGGCTGCGGCAAGTCGACCGTCAGCAAGCTGCTCATGGCGTTGGAGAAGCCCACCGCCGGACGCGTGTTCTACAAGGGCCAGGACGTCACCGACCTGCAGGGCAAGGACCTGCGCAAGCTGCGTCGCAACGTCCAGATCATCTTCCAGGACCCGTACTCCTCGTTGAACCCGCGCATGACGGTCGGCGACATCGTCTCCGAGCCCTGGGCGATCCACAGCGACATCGTGGCCCCCAAGGACCGGTCCGGACGCGTCCGCGAGCTGCTGGCCCGGGTGGGCCTCAACCCGGACTTCGTGAACCGGTACCCGCACCAGTTCTCCGGGGGTCAGCGTCAGCGCATCGGCATCGCCCGCGCGCTCGCGCTGCAGCCCGAGATCATCATCTGCGACGAGCCGGTCTCAGCCCTGGACGTCTCGGTGCAGGCGCAGGTGGTCAACCTGCTCGAGGAGCTGCAGGACGAGTTCGGTCTGGCGTACATCTTCATCGCCCACGACCTGTCCGTCGTGCGGCACATCAGCGACCGCGTGGCCGTCATGTACCTCGGCAACATCGTCGAGATCGGCACCGAGGACGACATCTACGAGAAGACGGCGCACCCGTACACGCAGGCGCTGCTGTCCGCCGTGCCGGTGCTCGACCCCACCGCGCGGGCCAGCAAGAAGCGCATCATGCTCACCGGTGACGTGCCGAGCCCGGCCAACCCGCCGTCGGGCTGCCGGTTCCGGACCCGCTGCTGGAAGGCGCAGGACATCTGCGCCCACGAGCCGCCGGCGCTGGTCGACCGGGGTCAGGGGCACCCGGTGGCCTGCCACTTCGCCGAGACCGTCGAGATCGTCCACGCGACCCCTGCCGAGCAGCAGCAGCGGGCCTCTGCGGCCGCCAAGGCCGACGCCGAGCGTTCCGCGGCCGGCACCACCCGGGCCGGCCGCACCACCCGCTGAGCCCCCGAGGGTCCGGGACACCAGCGGGACGGGGCCGCGAGAGCGTCCCGGACCCGCCGCGTGACGGCTATCCTCATGCCCGGCGGGCAGTCTCGCCCGCGAACCGATCGGAGTCCGACCCGTGGTCCTGTTCCTGTCCCTGCTCCTGATGCTCACCAGCTTCGGCATGATCGTGCTCGTGCTGCTGCACCGCGGCAAGGGCGGCGGTCTGTCGAACCTGTTCGGCGGTGGCGTGTCGTCCTCGCTCGGCGGCAGCGCGGTCGTGGAGAAGAACCTCGACCGGTTCACCATCATCTGTGGGCTGGTCTGGGCCGTGTGCATCGTGGCGCTCGGCCTGCTGCTCAAGGACACCAGCGGCGCCGTCCTGCCCGGCTGACCTGCGGCCCCTGCACCGGCCCGGTCGGCGTCCCACCCCGCACGCACGCACGATCCCGTCCGGCGCCCCGCCCCTGCGCCTGTTCCAGCGACGTTCGAGGAGTCATCAGTGGCAGGCGGAAACGCGATCCGTGGGAGCCGGGTAGGGGCAGGCCCGATGGGCGAGGCCGAGCGCGGTGAGGCGGCCCCTCGTCGCCGCATCCCGTTCTACTGCGCCAACGCGCACGAGACGCGGCCGTCGTTCGCCGACGACGCCGCCGTGCCGGAGACCTGGGACTGCCCGCGCTGCGGCTTCCCGGCCGGGCAGGACAAGGACAACCCGCCGGCGCAGACCAAGGTCGAGCCCTACAAGACTCACCTGGCCTACGTCCGCGAGCGCCGCAACGCCGAGGACGGCGAGGCGATCCTGGCCGACGCCCTGGCCAAGCTGCGGAGCAGTCGGAACTAGCGCTCAACGCCGCCGCAGGTTGGCGGGCAGGTGACCGGCGGCGGCCTCGTCCAGCAACCACAGGGTCTGGAGCCGACCGCGGGCACCGGCAGCCGGCACCTGCACGCGTCCGGCGCCGGACAGCGCCGTCGCGACCATGGGCGCCTTCTCGGCCCCCGCGACGACCATCCAGACCTCGCGGGCGTTGTTGAGCGCCGTGAAGCCCAGCGAGATGCGGGTCGGCGGCGGCTTCGGGCAGCCGCGGACGGCGAAGGCGACCCGGAGGTCGTCGGCTGCCGGTGACTCGGGGAAGATCGACGCCGTGTGACCCTCCGGCCCCATGCCGAGCAGCAGCACGTCGAACACCGGTGCGGGTTCGTCGGCCGGCGTCGCGGCGGCGAGCTCGCGGACGCAGCGCTCGGCCGCAGCGTCGACGTCGTCACCGTCCCGGCCGCCGAGGGCGCCCATCGGGTGCACCCGCGCCGGGTCCAGCGGCAGGCTGTCCAGCAGTGCCTCGCGCGCCTGCCGCTCGTTGCGCTGGGGGTCGTCGGCGGCGACGAACCGCTCGTCGCCCCACCACACGTCGACCCTGCTCCAGTCGACCGCCCCGCGGGCAGCCGACCGGCCCACCGCGGCCAGCAGGGCGATGCCGACGCCGCCGCCGGTGAGCACCACCGAGGCGCTGCCCCGCACGGCCTGGGCGTCCGCGAGCCGGGTGATCAGCCGCGCCGCCACCGCCTCGGCGAGCAGCTCGGCGTCACGCACGACCACGACGACGGGCGCCCCGCTCACGCGGTCCCCGGGGCGGTTCCGTTCGGCTCCTCCGGGTCGTGCCAGACGTGCGTGCGGTTCGCAGCCCGGTCCGACAGGCCGGCCAGCTCGAACGCCGCCTCCAAGGACCGGGCGTAGGTCTCGTCGGCGTCCAGCCGGCGCAGCTCCTCCGCCAGGAGATCACCGAGCTCGCGCGCCTCCAAGGGCATCGTCCGCTCCGGACCGTCGGTGCGGGTGAGCACCGCCGTCCCGCCGGCACCTCGCTCGATCTCGACAGTCCCCTCGGCCAGGGTCACCGCCACCTTCGCGATGGCCGCCGATCCTTCGTCGACGAGCTCGACCGGAACCTGCAGGCACGCGCGCAACCATCCGGCGAGCAGCTCGCGGCCGGGATCGCCGGCCAGGCCGGTGACGACGGCCGAGGCGGCGGCGCTCTCGACGGAGTCGAAGGCCGAGGCCAGCAGCGCACGCCACGCGGTGGTCCGCGTCCAGGCCAGGTCGGTGTCGCCCGGTGCGTAGTCGCCGGCGCGCTGCTGCAGCGTGGCGACGGCGTCCTCGGTGAGCCCGCAGTCGGTGACCCTGCGGTCGGCCAGCACGCCCAGCGGGTCGTGGGCGATCAGGACCGGCGGCGCGCCGTACCACCACGTGACGACGGGAGCGTCCGGCGCCAGCAGCGGCAGCACGACGGACTCGGCGTGCAGGGCCAGCCGGCCGTACATGCGCAGCACGACGGCTTCGCCGGGTCCGAGCCGGCCGCCGATGAGCACCTCGGCGTCGAGCCGGGAATCGGCGTCGGGCTTGCGGCGCACGACGATGATCAGCCGGCAGGGGTGCTCGGCCGCGGCCCGGGTGGCGGCCCGCTCGGCCTCCTGGACCTTGCTCTCCTCCACCACGCACACCAGCGTCAGCGCCAGCCCGCTGGCGACGGCGCCGTGCGACCGGCGCTCGGCGGCGAGCGCCTTGACCACCTGGGTGCCGGTGGTGTCCCACAGCGTGGTCATGGCCGACCCTCCTGGCGTCGTCGGCTGTCGGTCATGGTCTCCTCCAGGCGCGGCCCTCGCGGGCCAGCATCTCGTCGGCGCCCTTGGGGCCCCATTCGCCGGCTCGGTAGAGCTCGGGCCCGTGCCCTGCCTCGTTCTGCTCGGCCCAGAAGGCCTCGATCGGGTCGATGACCCGCCAGCTCTGCTCCACCTCCTCGTTGCGGGGGAACAGCGAGGCGTCGCCCAGCAGCACGTCGAGCAGCAGCCGCTCGTAGGCCTCGGGGGAGGCCTCGGTGAAGGCCTCGCCGTACTGGAAGTCCATCGCGACGTCGCGGACCTCCATCGTGTTGCCGGGCACCTTGGACCCGAACCGCAAGGTCACGCCCTCGTCGGGCTGCACCCGCACGACGAGCTGGTTCGCGCCGAGCTCTTCGGTGGCCGTCTTGGCGAAGGGCAGGTGCGGCGCCTTCTTGAAGATCGACGGCGATCTCGGTGACCCGGCGGGGGAGCCGCTTGCCGGTGCGCAGGTAGAACGGCACGTTCGCCCAGCGGCGTGTCTCGATCTCCAGGCGCACCGCCGCGAACGTCTCGGTGCGGCTGTCGGGCGCGACGTCGTCCTCGGCCCGGTAGCCCTTGACCCGCTCGCCGGCCAACCAGCCCTGGTCGTACTGACCGCGGACCGCGTGCTTGACCAGGTCCGTGGGCGGCTTGAGGGCGCCGAGCACCTTGCGCTTCTCGGTGCGCAGGCTCTCGGCGTCGAAGCCCACCGGCTCCTCCATCGCGGTCAGGGCCAGCAGCTGCAGCAGGTGGTTCTGCAGGACGTCGCGGCCCGCTCCCGTCTCCTCGTAGAAGCCGGCGCGGCCGCCGATGCCGACGTCCTCGGCCATCGTGATCTGCACCGAGTCGACGTGGTTGGAGTTCCAGATCGGCTCGAACAGCGCGTTCGCGAAGCGCAGCGCCAGCAGGTTCTGGACCGTCTCCTTGCCCAGGTAGTGGTCGATGCGGAACACGTCGCGGGCGGTGAACACGTCGTCGACGAGGGTGTTGAGCTCGCGCGAGGACGGCAGGTCGTGGCCGAACGGCTTCTCCACCACGACCCGGCGCCACGCGCCGGCGCGGTCGTTGTCGGCCATCCCGGTGCGGTGC
The DNA here is from genome assembly GCA_963784675.1 of uncultured Actinomycetes bacterium. GTDB lineage: Bacteria > Actinomycetota > Actinomycetes > Mycobacteriales > SCTD01 > SCTD01. The sequence goes on along the minus strand of CAWASE010000019.1, from coordinate 821,863 downwards.
ATCTGGCGCAGCACGGTGGGGAACGCCGCCGGCGGGATCGAGAGGTAGAACGCGGCGTTGCCCTGGGTCCCGTGCGAGGCGTCCAGGTCGTGCAGCGTCTGCGCCAGGTTGTCGAAGGCGGCGTCGTCGTCGAAGGAGCCGGGCAGGAACTTGATGGCGTCGGAGAGCCGGTCCCAGGTGGACTCGCGGAACTCGGTGCGCGCACCCTTCTTGGCCGCCTCCTTGGCCAGCTCCTCGAAGTCACCGTCACCCCAGTCGCGCCGGGCAAAACCCAGGAGCACGAACCCGGGCGGCAGCAGGCCGCGGTTCGCCAGGTCGTAGACGGCCGGGATGAGCTTCTTGCGGGCCAGGTCGCCGGTGACCCCGAACACGACCAGCGCGCAAGGGTCGGGCACCCGGGGCAGCCGCCGGTCGCCCGCCGAGCGCAACGGGTTGGTGGTCATCGGCCGGCCGCCGTCAGCAGCGTGCGCAGCCCCTGCGCCCGGTCGGTCAGGTGCAGCCGCAGCACCGGACGGTCGCGCTGCGCGAGCGCCCGCAGGTCACCCTGCGCCTGGGCCTCCTGCAGCCGTCCGAAGGAGAACGGTCGGCCGGGGATCTCCAGATCCTGCACCACGACCCCGGTGATCTGCAGGAACGCCCCGGTCTGCGGCCCGCCCTTGTGGAACTGGCCGGTGGAGTGCAGGAACCGCGGCGCCCACCCGAACGTCACGGGGTGGGACAGCCGGGCCGCCAGCAGCGCCCGCAGCCGGTGCGCGTCGACGTCGACCTGCCGGTCGAGGTAGGCCATCACGGCCAGGTAGCCACGTTCCGGGACGGCGTCGAGCAGCCCTTGCAGGGCGCCGGCCAGGTCGGTGGCACCGGCCAGCAGGTCGTCGGCGCCGTAGACCTCGACGCCACCCCCCGAGAAGGCCGGCGTGGTCGGTGCGGCCGGATCGCCGTCCAGGATCGCTCCGGTGTTGTCCTTGCTCTCCTGCACGTTGGGCTGGTCGAAGGGATTGATGCGCAGCGCCGCCCCGGCGACGGCCGTGGCGAACTCCCAGACGAGGAACTGCGCCCCGAGCGGCCCGGTGACCGTGCTGTGCGGGCCGTGCGGCGTGACCTCGACGACGGTCCCAGCCAGGACCAGGTGCGTCTGCGGCGTCGGGCCGGTACCGGGGCTGTCGACCGCCTCGACGACGACGGGCAGCAGGCCGGTGCCCTGCTTGCCCGTGGACTCCGCGACGAGCTGCTCGGCCCAGTCGCCGAAGCCCACCAGGCCCGTCGCCGGGACCAGGACCAGCTGGTCGCGGCCGGCGGCCGCGCCGCCGCCCAGGGCGGCGCCGAGCAAGAAGGCAGGTCCGTCCGGGTCGGCCAGGGTGGCCTGCGCGGCTTCGGCGTCGTCCAGCAGGCGCGTGAGGTCGGCGCCGGCCAGCCCGCCCGGCACCAGCCCGAAGGCCGTCAGGGCGGAGTAGCGCCCGCCGACGTCGGGGTCGGCCAGGAAGATGGCGCGCGTGCCCTCCTCGCGGGCAGCCTGCTCGAACGGCGACCCGGGGTCGGTGACCACGACGACGCGCTGCGCGGGGTCCAGGCCCGCCTGCTCGAAGGCGGCGCGGGCGGCGCGCCGGTGGCTGTCGGTCTCCAGCGTGCCGCCGGACTTGGACGACACCACCACCACGGTCCGGTCGAGCTCGACGAAGGCGGCGCGGATCTGGCCGGGATCGGTGGTGTCGACCACGACCAGCTCGACGCCGGCGGTGCCGCACAGCACCTCGGGGGCCAGCGAGCTGCCCCCCATGCCGCACAGCACGACCCGGTCGACCCCCTCGGCGTGCAGCGCCTCGCGCAGGGCGTCGATCTCCGGCACGAGCGCTCGGCCGGTCGCCACGGCGTCCAGCCAGCCCAGCCGCACGGCCGCCTCGGCCTCGGCCTCGGTGCCCCACAGCGTGGCGTCCCGGGCGACCAGCGCCGCCGGCGCCGCGCTCAGGTCGGTCACCGTGGTGCTGGCCGGCTCGGTGAGCCCGGCGCCGCTCACGCGGACCTCGACGCCGCCGCCGCTGGCTCGCTGCTCCGCGTCGGGATCGACGAGCGGACCGGTCACCGCGAGGACTCCTCGCGCGAGGCGGCCGCGGGGCCGTCGCCGGCCGGCTTCGTGCTGCCCGCGGGGGAGATGTCGGCGCCGGCCTTCTCCAGCTGGTCGGTGACCGACTCGATCAGCCCGTTCCAGGCCTGCTCGAACTTGTCGACGCCCTCGTCCTCGAGCTGCTGGACGACGTCGTCGTAGTCGATGCCGGCGGCCGCGAGGTCGTCGAGCACCTGCTGCGCCGCGGCGTACTCGCCGGTGACGGTGTCGCCGCGGACGGTGCCGTGGTCCGCGACCGCCATCATCGTCTTCTCCGGCATGGTGTTGACCGTGCCGGGGGCGACGAGGTCGACGACGTACTGCGTGTCGTCGTAGGCGGGGTCCTTGACGCCGGTGGAGGCCCACAGCGGCCGCTGCGGGGTGGCGCCGGCCTCGGCGAGCGCCGTCCACCGGTCGCTGCCGAAGACCTGCTCGTAGTGCTGGTAGGCGAGCCGGGCGTTGGCGATGGCCGCCTTGCCCCGCAGCGGGCTGTCGGCGGCGAGCCGGCCGTCGATCTCGCTGTCGACCCGCGAGACGAAGAACGACGCGACGGAGGTCAGCCGGGACAGGTCGTGGCCGTTGGCCCGGGCCTGCTCCATGCCGGCCAGGTAGGCGTCCATGACGGCGTCGTACCGCGTGAGGGAGAAGATCAGCGTCACGTTGACGCTGATGCCCTCCGCGAGGGTTGCGGTGATGGCCGGCAGCCCGGCCTTCGTCGCGGGGATCTTGATGAACAGGTTCGGCCGGTCGACCAGCCACCACAGCGCCTTGGCCTCGGCGACGGTGCGGTCGGTGTCGTGGGCGATGCGCGGGTCGACCTCGATCGAGACCCGGCCGTCGACGCCCTCGCTGCCGTCGTAGACGGGCCGCAGCACGTCGCACGCCCACCGGACGTCGTAGGTCGTCAGCGCGCGGACGGCCTCGCCGACGTCGGTCCCGCGCAGGGCCAGGTCGCGCACCTGGGCGTCGTAGGCGGCGCCGTCCGACAGCGCCTGCTGGAAGATCGACGGGTTGGTCGTGACGCCGACGACGTCGTGGGTCCGGACGAGCTCGGCGAGGTTGCCCGAGCGCAGGCGCTCGCGCGAGAGGTCGTCCAGCCAGACAGCGACACCGGCGGCGGACAGGTCGGACAGGGCTGCGGACACGGCGTGCTCCCGAGATCGTGGTGGGACGGGGCTAGTTGCCCGTCGTGGAACCGGACGTGAGACCGAGGGCGGACTGCGAGGCCCGGGCGGCGGCGACGATCCGCTCCGGGGTGAGACCGAACTGCTCGTAGAGCACGCCGTAGGGGGCGCTCGCGCCGTAGTGGTCCAGCGCGACGGTGCGGCCCGCGTCGCCGATCCACTCGAACCAGCACTGCGAGATGCCTGCCTCGACCGAGACGCGGGCCTTCACCTCGGGGGGCAGGACGGTGCGGCGGTAGGACTCCTCCTGCTCGCGGAACCACTCGATGCAGGGCAGCGAGACCACGCGGGTGGGGGTGCCGGCGTCCTCGAGCAGGTCCTGGGCGGCGAGGGCCAGGTGCACCTCGGAGCCGGTGGCCAGCAGCAGCACCTCCGGGGTGCCGGTGCGGCTGTCGCGGAGCACGTAGCCGCCGCGCGCAGCGCCCTCGGCCGGCGCCAGGACGGTGCGGTCGAAGACGGGGACGTTCTGACGGGTCAGGCACAGCCCGGCCGGCCGGTCGGTGTTCTCCAGGACGGTGCGCCAGCAGACCGCGGTCTCGTTCGCGTCGGCGGGCCGCACGACGTCCAGGCCCGGGATGGCGCGCAGCGCCGAGAGGTGCTCGACGGGCTGGTGGGTGGGTCCGTCCTCGCCGAGGCCGATCGAGTCGTGCGTCCAGACGTAGGTGACGGGCAGCTTCATCAGCGCCGCCAGCCGTACGGCCGGGCGCATGTAGTCGCTGAACACCAGGAAGGTGCCGCCGTACACGCGGGTGCCGCCGTGCAGCGCGATGCCGTTCATCGTCGAGCCCATGGCGTGCTCGCGGATGCCGAAGTGCAGCGTGCGGCCGTACGGGTTGCCGGACCAGTTCTTGGTCTGCCGCGACTCGGGCAGGAACGACGGCTCGCCCTCCATCGTGGTGTTGTTGCTCTCGGCCAGGTCGGCGGAGCCACCCCAGAGCTCGGGCAGCACCGGCGCGAGCGAGGCCAGCACCTCCCCGCTGGCCTTGCGGGTGGCGACGCCCTTCTCGCTGGCGGGGAAGCTCGGCAGGACGTCCTGCCAGCCGGCCGGCAGCCGGCGCTCGGACAGCCGGTCGTGCAGCGCCTTGCCGTCGGGGTTCGTGCCGGCCCAGGCGTCGTAGCCCTGCTGCCACTGCGCGTGCGCCTCGCGGCCACGGTCGACGACGGCGCGCGTGTGCGCCAGCACGTCGTCCGGCACCGCGAACGTGGCGTCCGGGTCCTGGCCCATCGCCGTCTTGGTCGCGGCGACCTCTTCCGCGCCCAGCGCGCTGCCGTGGGCCTTGCCGGTGTTCTGCTTGGTCGGGGCGGGCCAGCCGATGATCGTGCGCAGCGCGATGAACGACGGCCGGTCGGTGACCTCGCGGGCGGCGACCATCGCCGCGTGCAGCGCCTGGACGTCCTCGGTGTACGTGCCGTCCTCGCTGAGCCAGTCGACGCGCTGCACGTGCCAGCCATAGGCCTCGTAACGGGCGCAGGTGTCCTCGCCGAAGGCGATCGCGGTGTCGTCCTCGATGGAGATGTGGTTGTCGTCCCAGAGCAGGACCAGGTTGCCCAGGTTCTGCGTGCCGGCCAGGCTGGACGCCTCGGCGCTGACGCCTTCCTCTAGGTCGCCGTCGGAGGCGAAGCACCAGATGGTGTGGTCGAAGGGGCTGGTGCCGGCCGCGGCGTCGGGGTCGAGCAGCCCGCGCTCGCGCCGCGCGGCCATCGCCATGCCGACCGCGTTGCCGACGCCCTGGCCGAGCGGCCCGGTCGTGGTCTCGACGCCCGGCGTGTGGTCGACCTCCGGGTGCGCGGGGGTGAGCGAGCCCCACTGGCGCAGGTGGGCCAGGTCGTCCAGCGTCAGGCCGTAGCCGCACAGGAACAGCTGGGTGTAGAGCGTGATGGACGAGTGCCCGCACGACAGCACGAAGCGGTCGCGCCCGGTCCAGCGCGGCTGCGTGGGGTCGTGGCGCAGCAGCCGGGAGAACAGCAGGTGCGCGGCCGGCGCGAGGCTCATGGCCGTGCCCGGGTGCCCGGAACCGGCCTTCTCGACGCTGTCCATGGCCAGCGCCCGGCAGACGTCGACGGTGCGGCGGTCCAGGTCGTCCCAGACCAGCTTCTCGGAAGTGGTGCCCAGCTTCTCGGAGGTGGTGCGGCTGCTGCTCATGCGGGGTGTTCGCCCTTCCTGCTGTCGGTGGGCTGCTGCGCGGGGCGCCCTGCCGCAGGTTCGGTGCGGCGGGTGCCGGACGCGGTCCTGGTCCGGGTGGTCGCGCGGCGACCCCGACCCTAGACCTGCCCGGGCCCTGCCCGCGAGTGCCCGGCCCCTGCGCTCCAGAACGTGCCCGGAGCGGGACCGGGACGACCTCCGGGCGCGGGTCGGCAGGCCGGTCGACGGGCTCGTCGGTAGAGTCGTCGTCGTGAGCACCCTTGCCGACCAGACCGGGGTGACGACCCCCGTGCCGCCGGTCACGTCCGAGGGAACCGGGCCGGGTCCGGGCGGCGCCGGACCGGCGTCGCCGAGCCGGCGCGGCCGTGCGCTGGCCAGCGTCCTGGCCTATGTCGCGCTGACGAAGCCGCGCATCATCGAGCTGCTGCTCGTCACGACCGTGCCGACGATGGTGCTGGCCGCTCGGGGGCTGCCCAGCGGCGGACTCGTGCTGGCCACGCTGGTCGGCGGCTCACTGGCGGCGGGCAGTGCCAACGCGCTCAACTGCTGGTGGGACCGCGACATCGACGCCGTCATGCGACGGACCGCCGCGCGCCCGTTGGCGCGGCACAGCGTCGCCCCCCGCAACGCCCTGGTCTTCGGTCTGGTGCTGGGGGTGCTGGCCACCGTCGAGCTGGCCGTGACGACCAACGCGCTGGCCGCGGCCCTGGGCGTGGCCGCCATCAGCTTCTACGTCCTCGTCTACACGATGCTGCTCAAGCGCCGGACGTCGCAGAACATCGTCTGGGGGGGCGCCGCGGGCTGCATGCCGGTGCTCATCGGCTGGGCGGCCGTGACCGGTTCGCTCAGCTGGGTGCCCTGGGTGCTGTTCGCCGTCATCTTCCTCTGGACGCCGCCGCACTACTGGCCGCTCGCGATGCGCTACCGCGAGGACTACGCGAGCGTCGGGGTGCCGATGCTGCCGGTCGTCGCTCCGGCGTCGGTGGTCGCCTCGCGGATCCTCGCCTACTCCTGGGCGATGGTGGCCGTCTCGCTGGCGCTGCTGCTCGGCCCGTCCGGGCCGGTGTACGGCGTCGCGGCGGTCGTGCTCGGCGCGCTGTTCCTGCGCGAGGCGTACCTGCTGCGGTCCCGCGTCGCGGCCGACGCGAACGCCTCACCGATGCGGCTGTTCCACTGGTCGATCACCTACCTGGCCCTGCTGTTCCTCGCGATCGCTGTCGACCAGCTCGTCTGAGAGCGGTCCACGGTCGTTGTGACCGACGCACGGAAACCTCTAGAGTCCCGTGCGACATGCCGCCGTCGCGCGGCCGTTCCAGGGAGGGCAGGCGCTGCATGGCGAAGGCAGCACCCGGACGCTCCTCCGGGCGCGACCGGACCCCGCAGGCGCCGGCCCCGCAGGCCAAGCGCGTCGTGCGTGCGCCCGGCGCCTCGGTCGCGGCGCGTCCGGCGGCCGCGCGTCCGGTGACCGCTCCCGCCCCGTCGCGCACGGCGTCGCGGAGCACCCCGGCGAAGAAGGCGTCCGCCGGCAAGGCCGCCCCGCCGGCACCGGCGAAGAAGGCGCCTGCCACGCGAGAGCCGGCCGAGCGGGCGCCGGCCAAGCGGGCGCCGGCGAGGCAGGCGGCGCCGGCAGCACCTGGCGAGGCGAGCGAGACCACGGCCAAGGCCGGCCGCTCGAAGAAGGCGCCCGCGAAGAAGGTGCCCACCAAGAAGGCGGCCGCGAGGCCGACCCCGGCCGAGAAGGCTGCCACCCGGACGACCGCCACGACGGCCGCAGACGACCGGACCCCGCGGGCTCGCCGCGGGCAGGCGAACGAATCCCTCCAGCCGGTCGACGTCGCCTCGGACGCCGCAGCCGCACCCGCCGCCGCACCTGACACCGCACCCGCCTGCACGACCGAGCCGTCACCGGCCACCGGGCCGGCGCCCGCCGACGCCGTCGCTGCGTCCCCCAGCCCCTCGACCGCCGCCGCGAGCGAGACCCCGACGCGGGCGGCGGACGACGTCGCCCTGACGGCCAGCGGCCGTCCGAGCGGATCGATCCCGTGGTCGGTCGCCCAGGCCGCCGCGGACGGCGTCGGACCCACCGGGCGGGTCAAGCCCGACTTCCCGGAGCCGTCGGTGCTCACGTCGCACGGACCCGCCCGCGTCCTGGCCATGTGCAACCAGAAGGGCGGCGTCGGCAAGACCACCAGCTCGATCAACCTCGGCGCGGCCCTGGCCGAGGCCGGTCGCAAGGTGCTGCTCGTCGACTTCGACCCGCAGGGCGCCCTGTCGGTAGGACTGGGCATCAACCCGATGCAGCTCGAGCGCACCGTCTACAACCTGCTGATGGAGCCCGACGTCACCGTCGCGGACATCGTGCTGCCCACCGGCGTGCCGGGGCTGGACCTGCTGCCCGCCAACATCGACCTGTCCGCGGCCGAGGTGCAGCTGGTCAACGAGGTAGCCCGCGAGCAGACGCTCGACCGGGTGCTGGCCCCGGTCGTCGGCGACTACGACATCGTCCTCATCGACTGTCAGCCCTCGCTGGGGCTGCTGACCGTCAACGCGCTCACCGCCGCGCACGGCGTGATCATCCCGCTGGAGTGCGAGTTCTTCGCGCTGCGCGGGGTCGCGCTGCTCATCCAGACGATCGAGAAGGTGCGCGAGCGGCTCAACCCGTCGCTGGAGGTCGAGGGCATCCTGGCGACGATGTACGACGCCCGCACGCTGCACGGGCGCGAGGTGCTCGCGCGCGTCGTCGACGCCTTCGGCGACCGGGTCTTCCACACGGTCATCAACCGCACCATCCGCTTCCCGGAGACCACGGTCGCCGGCGAGCCGATCACGACGTACGCGACCACCAGCGGGGGAGCGACCGCCTACCGCGACCTCGCGCGCGAGATGCTCGCCCGCCGCTCCGCGGACAGCCCCGCTCGCCGCTCCGCGGACAGCAGGTGCTCTACGCCCTCCGCGACCCGGTGTCGTTCGTGCTGCTGCTCGTCTCCTTCGTGGTGGCGGTGGTGCTGCACGGCTTCGTGCAGGGACGCCTCGCGGCGCGGGCCGGCGACCGTTCCGCCGAGGCGGAGGGTCGCACCCGGCTGGACCCTCGCGCACACCTGGATCCTTTCGGCGCGGTCGCGGCTGCGATCGGTGGCATCGGCTGGGCCAAGACGATCGGTCCGCTGGACCACCGCACCTCCCGGGGCACGCTCGTCACGGTGCTGCTCAGCGGCGCGATCACCAACCTGGTGGTCGGTTTCGGGGCCCTGCTGGGCTTCGCGCTGGCCGGCGGGACGGCCTTCGGGGCCGGCACCCTGCAGCTGCAGTACGGCATCGGCGGCAGCGACCTCGGGCTGCGGGCGCTGCTGCTGTTCGGCCTGTCGAACGTGTTCGTCGGGGCGATGTCGCTGGTACCGGTCCCGCCCATGGACGGCGGCCGGCTGTTGTTCGCGCTGGCGCCCAAGACGCCGGGCTGGAAGCAAGGCCGGCTACCAGCTCGACGAGCGCAACATCGGCGTCGCGATCATGCTCGGTCTGGTGATCATCCCGCTCGGCGGTCCGCAGCCGCTGCTGCCGGTCGTGCTCGACACCGTCGCCGGGCCCCTCGTCCGGCTGGTCACCGGTGGCTGAGGCAGCCACCCTGGAAGCGCCGCCCTCCGGCGCGTTCTCGGTGCGGCTGGAGCAGTTCGAGGGACCCTTCGACCTGCTCCTGCAGCTGATCTCCAAGCACCAGCTGGACCTGACGTCCCTGGCGCTGTCGCAGGTCACCGACGACTTCCTGGCCCACATCCGGGGCCTGGGCCGCGAGTGGGACCTCGGCCAGGCCACCGACTTCCTCGTCGTCGCGGCGACCCTGCTGGACCTCAAGGCCGCGCGGCTGCTGCCGTCCGCGCCGGTCGAGGACGAAGAGGACCTCGCGCTGCTGGAGGCCCGCGACCTGCTGTTCGCGCGGCTCATGCAGTACCGCGCCTACAAGCAGGTCGCCGGCGCCTTCGCGGAGATGCTGGCCGTCGGAGGCGCTGCGCGTGCCGCGCACGGCGTCGCTGGAGCCGCACTTCGCCGGCCTGCTGCCCGAGGTGCTGCTGGGGCTGGGGCCGCAGGAGTTCGCCGCACTGGCCGCACGCGTCCTCGCCCCGCGTCCCGAACCGGTCGTCGTCGTCGACCACGTGCACGGTGGCACCGTCAGCGTCCCCGAGCAGACGGCGATCCTGCGCGAGCGGCTGCAGCGGACCGGCTCCGGCTCGTTCCGCAGCCTCACGGCCGACTGCGTGAGCACGCTGGAGGTCGTCGCCCGTTTCCTGGCGCTGCTGGACCTCTACCGCGAGGGCGTGCTCGTCTTCGAGCAGGTCGAGGCGCTGGGCGACCTGCAGGTGCGCTGGACGGGGGAGCGGTGACCGAGCCCGGACCCGACGTCGTCGCGCTGCAGCGGCCGCCCCTGCGCACCGTGCTGGAGGCCGTGCTGCTGGTCTCCGACGAGGCCGTCGGCAGCACGCTGCTCGCGCAGGTGGCACAGGCCCCCGTCCCCGACGTCGACGCCGCCCTGCGGGCGCTGCAGGCCGAGTGGGACGAGCAGCAGCGCGGCATCGAGCTGCGCGAGGTGGCCGGCGGCTGGCGGTTGTTCTCACGCACCGTCTGCGCGCCATGGGTCGAACGCTTCGTGCTCGACGGCCAGGCGGCGCGGCTGAGCCAGGCCGCCCTGGAGACGCTGGCCGTCATCGCCTACCGCCAGCCGGTGACCCGGGCCCGCGTCAGCGGTGTGCGCGGCGTGAACGTCGACGGTGTCGTCCGCACGCTGCTGGCCCGCGGGCTGGTCACCGAGGCCGGGCAGGACGTCGACACCGCCGGAACCCTGTACCGCACCACCCCGCTCCTGCTGGAGAAGCTGGGACTGCGATCGCTGGAGGAGCTGCCCGACCTGGCGCCGCTGCTGCCCGATCTGGACGAGCTCGAGGAGCCGACATGACCCACCCGACCGATCCCGCGACCGAAGGCATCCGCCTGCAGAAGGTGATGGCCGCCGCCGGCATCGGCTCGCGGCGAGCGTGCGAGGCGATGATCGAGGCCGGCAGGGTCTCCGTCAACGGCCAGACCGTCACCGAGCAGGGCCGCCGCGTCAAGCCCGACGAGGACGTCATCGCCGTCGACACGATGCGCATCAGCACGGCCGCCGGCATGGTCTACCTGGCCATGAACAAGCCGCGTGGCTATGTCACGGCGATGACCGACCCGGAGGGCCGTCCGACGGTCGGCGACCTGGTGGCCGACCGGGTCGAGCGGCTGTTCCACGTCGGACGGCTGGACGCCGACACCGAGGGCCTGCTGCTGCTCACCAATGACGGCGAGCTGGCCAACCGGCTCACCCACCCGTCGTACAACGTCCCGAAGACCTACCTGGTGGAGGTGCTCGGCCCGGTCGCCCGCGACGTCGGCAAGCGCCTGCGCGAGGGTGTCGAGCTCGACGACGGCGTCGTGCGCGTCGACTCCTTCAAGCTGATCGACTCGACCTCCAACCGGGTGCTGCTGGAGGTCGTGCTGCACGAGGGGCGCAAGCACATCGTGCGGCGGGCGCTGGCCCACGTCGGCCACCCGGTGCAGCGCCTGGTCCGCACCTCGGTCGGCGGGGTGCAGCTCGGCGGACAGAAGGCGGGCAAGATCCGCACGCTGACCCGCGACGAGCTCGGCGGGTTGTTCAAGCTCACCGGGATGTGACCCTAGGCTGGCCGGCATGCCAGTCAGAGCGGTCCGCGGAGCCACCCAGGTCGACGCCGACGACCGGCAGCAGCTGCTCGACGCGACCACCGAGCTCGTCGAGGCGGTGCTGTCGCGCAACGGCCTCTCGCAGGACGACCTGATCAGCATCGTCTTCACCGCCACGCCCGACCTGGTGTCGGAGTTCCCGGCCTACGCCGCCCGGCAGATGGGGCTGGTCGACGTGCCGCTGCTGTGTGCCAGCGAGATCGCCGTGGCCGGGTCGATGCCGCGGGTGCTGCGGCTGATGATGCACGTCGACACCGAGCTCTCGCGGGCGCAGATCCACCACGTGTTCCTGCGCGGGGCGGCTGCGCTGCGCCGCGACCTGCCCGCCTGAGCCGGTGAGCGCCGACCTGCTCGTCGTCGGCACCGGCCTGATCGGCACGTCGATCGGGCTCGCGCTGGAGGGTGCCGGCGTCCTGCTGCACGACCGGCACGCAGGTTCGCTCGGCACCGCCGTCGCCCGCGGCGCGGGGACCGCCTGGGACGGGACGGTGACCGCCGCGCACGGCGTGCTGTGCGTCCCGCCTCGGGCCGTCCCGGGGGTGCTGGCCGAGCTGGCGGGGGCAGCGGCGACGTGGTCGCACGTGGCGTCGGTGCAGGTACCGCTGGCGCACGCGCTGGACGCTGCCGGGTTCGGAGCGGTCTGCGGCACCCATCCGATGGCCGGGAAGGAGACGGCCGGGCCCGACGCGGCCACCGGCGAGCTGTTCGTCGGCCGGCCGTGGGCCCTGTGCCCGTCGCCCGGGACGGCAACGGCGGCGCTGGACGCAGCGCGGACGCTGGCGCTGCGCTGCGGGGCGGTGCCGAGCGAGGTGACGGGGCTGGAGCACGACGCCGCCGTCGCCCTGGTGAGCCACCTGCCGCAGGTGGCCGCGTCGGCTGTGGCCGCCGTCCTGCTCGTAGGCCGGTCCGAGCTGCTGCGGCTCGCCGGGCCTGGGCTGCAGGACACCACCCGCATCGCCGCCAGCGACCCCGGGCTGTGGGAGCAGATCCTCGGCGAGAACGCCGCCGCCGTCGCCCCGCTGGTGCGCGCGCTCGCCGAGGAGCTGACCGCCGCCGCCGACGCCCTGGACGCGGGCGACGGGCTCCGCGAGCTGCTGGAGCGGGGCAACGCCGGCCGCGCCCTGGTGCCGGTCAAGCGCGGGGGCACCGACAGCGACTTCGCCATCGTCGGCGTCCGGGTGGCCGACCGGCGCGGACAGCTCGCCGGGGTGCTGCTGGCCGCCGCCGACGCGGGCATCGACGTCGAGGACGTCCGGGTCGAGCACCTGTCCGGACGGCCGAGCGGCGTCGTCGAGCTGCTGGTGACGGCGGCGGAGCGACCGCGGGCCCGGACGCTGCTGACCCGGGCCGGCTGGGACGTCCTGACCTAGGCTGCACGGTCGTGTCGGACAGCGACGTCGTCGTCGAGCAGGTCGTGGCCCCGGTGACCTGGGCGCTGCGGCAGCGGGCGCTGCGCCCGCACCAGTCGATCGGCGAGACCGCACTGCCCGGTGACGAGGACCGGGAGGCCGGTCACTTCGCCGCCTACGACTGGGCCGGCCGCGTGGTGGGCACCGCCTCCGTACGACCGGAGGCGCCGCCCTGGGACGACGCCTCCGACGGACGTCCGTGGCGGCTGCGGGGCATGGCCACCGACGAGCAGTGGCGCGGGCGCGGCGTCGGCGCGCTGGTGCTCGCGCGGGTCGTCGAGCACGTCGCCCGCGGCGGGGGCGGCCTGCTGTGGTGCAACGCACGGGTGCCCGCGCTGGGCTTCTACGCGCGCGCCGGCTTCGTCCCGCACGGCGAGGGCTGGGACGACCCGGACACCGGACCGCACGTGCAGATGTCACGCCTGGTCGCGCCCTGGCAGCACTGACGCCCGACTAGGCTCGCCGACCGTGCCTACCGTCCGCGTGATCGCCCTGGACGGACCGTCGGGCTCCGGCAAGAGCACGGTGGCCCGCGGCGTCGCGCGGGCGCTCGGGTGGCGCTACGTCGACACCGGAGCCAGCTACCGCGCCGCCACGCTGGCCGCGCTGCGGGCCGGCGTCGACCTCGCCGACGCCGAAGCCGTCGGACGGACCGTCGCGCAGGCCCGTATCGGCCTGTCGACCGATCCGTCGACCTCCACCGTCGAGCTCGACGGCGACGACGTGAGCGGGCAGGTCCGCGGCCCGGAGGTGACGTCCGCCGTGAGCGCGGTCAGCGCCGTCCCCGCCGTGCGCACCCGGCTCGTCGCCCTGCAGCGTGAGCTCGCCGGCGTCGACGGAGCCGTGCTGGAGGGACGCGACATCGGCACCGCCGTCTTCCCCGACGCCGCCGTGAAGGTGTTCCTGGACGCCTCCGCCGAGGTCCGCGCCGCGCGCCGCGCCGGAGACACGCACGCCGGGGTGGCCGGGGGCGGCGTCGCTGCGGTCGCTGCCGACCTCGCCCGCCGCGACCACCTGGACAGCAGCCGGGCGACCAGCCCGCTGCAGGCGGCCACCGACGCCGTGCACCTGGACAGCAGCAGCCTGGACGCCGAGCAGGTCGTCGCCGCCGTGCTGGACCTGGCTCGTCGAGCAGGCCTGGCATGACCGCGCCCGCGGTGGCGGCGACCGTCACGCCGCTCCCGCGCCGGCACGCCACCGGCAGCCGGCGACCGCTGGTGATCGCCGGCGTGCGACTGGCCGGTCAGGGGCTGGCGCATGCGGTGCTGTCGCTGCGCGTCGAAGGCCGCGAGCACGTCCCGTCCAGCGGCCCGGTGCTCTTCGCGGCCAACCACAGCGGCATCCTGGACGGGCCGCTGGTGTTCTTCGTCAGCCCCCGACCGGCGTCGCTGCTGACCAAGTCCGAGGTGTTCGTCGGGTTCTGGGCGCGCGCCTGCGGCTGGCTCGGGCTGATCCCGGTGCACCGCGGCGCGCCCGACCGTGCGGCGCTGAAGCAGGGCCTGGCCCACCTGGCCGCCGGGGGAGCGCTCGGGGTCTTCCCCGAGGGCACCCGCGGCACCGGCACGCTGGACTCCGTCGCTGACGGGCTGGCCTACCTGGCCCTGCGCAGCGGCGCGTGCGTCGTACCCATCGCCGTCCACGGCACCGGGGCCGCGCTGCCCAAGGGCCGTGTCGTCCCACGCCTGCGCGCGCCGGTGCGCGTGGTGTTCGGACCCCCCGTCACCCTCGACACCCTCACCTCCGGCCGCGATCCGCGGGCGCGCAGCACCGTCCGCTCCGCGGCCGAGACGCTGCGGCTCGCGCTCGTGGACCATCTGCAGCGCACGTCCCTGGAGCCCCGCTCATGACCGACCCCACCGATCTCGACGACGCGAGCGCCTACGACGGGTCCGACAGCCGGGCCGACCAGCCGATCCTGGCCGTCGTCGGCCGCCCGAACGTCGGCAAGTCGACCCTCGTCAACCGCATCCTGGGCCGCCGCGAGGCCGTCGTGGAGGACATCCCCGGCGTCACCCGCGACCGTGTCACCTACGACGCGCAGTGGCGGGGCCGCCGGTTCAGCATCGTCGACACCGGCGGCTGGGACCCCGACGCCGTCGGGCTGCAGAAGGCCGTCGCCGCGCAGGCCGAGGTGGCCGTCGCGGCCGCCGACGCGGTGCTGTTCGTCGTCGATGCGACCGTCGGCGCCACCGACAGCGACGAGCAGGTGGTGAAGGTGCTGCGGCGGGCCGGCAAGCCGGTCGTGCTGGTGGCGAACAAGGTCGACGACGAGCGCGCCGAGGCCGACGCCACGATGCTCTGGTCGCTCGGCCTGGGCGAGCCGCACGTCGTGTCGGCCCTGCACGGTCGAGGCAGCGGCGACCTGCTCGACGTGATCCTGGACGCGCTGCCCGACACCCCTGCCGAGCGCTGGGACGGCGAGGCCGGACCGCGCCGGGTCGCGCTGGTCGGCCGCCCGAACGTCGGGAAGTCCAGCCTGCTCAACCGGCTCTCGGGCGAGGAGCGGGTCGTCGTCGACAGCGTCGCCGGCACCACCCGCGACCCGGTCGACAGCCTCGTCGAGGTCGGCGGCGAGATGTGGCGGTTCGTCGACACCGCCGGGCTGCGCCGCCGCGTCAACCACGCCTCCGGCGCGGAGTACTACTCCTCGTTGCGCACCCAGGCCGCGATCGACGCCGCCGAGGTCGCCGTCGTGCTGCTGGACGCCTCCGAGCCGATCAGCGAGCAGGACCAGCGCGTCATCGGCATGGCCGTCGACGCCGGACGCGCGCTGGTGATCGCGTTCAACAAGTGGGACCTGGTCGACGAGGACCGGCGGCCGGAGCTGAAGAAGGAGATCGACCGCGAGCTGGCCCGGGTGCAGTGGGCCCCGCGGCTGAACATCAGCGCGACCACCGGCCGCTCGGTCGACAAGCTCTCGGTCGCCCTGCACACCGCGCTGGAGGGCTGGGAGACGCGCATCCCGACCGCCAAGCTCAACAGCTGGGTGGGCGAGATCATCGCCGCGACCCCGCCGCCGGTGCGCAGCGGCAAGCAGCCCAAGATCCTGTTCGCCACCCAGGCCGGTACCCGGCCGCCGCGGTTCGTGCTGTTCACCAGCGGGTTCCTGGAGGCGGGTTATCGCCGGTTCCTGGAGCGCCGGCTGCGTGAGGACTTCGGCTTCGCCGGCAGCCCGATCGAGGTCAGCGTCAAGGTGCGGGAGAAGGGCCGGCGCTGAGGCTGAGCCTCGTCGTGCCTCCGCTGCCTGACGCCGGCCGAGATCACACCCGCCACCGGGTGCGCACCCACGTCTGGCCGCGCATGGCCGGCGGACTGCGGAGGGAGCACCTCTGCCGCGTCGGCCCTACGGTCAAAGCCGCCGGGACCGCGGGGTCAGGCGTTGAGGTCGACGCCGAGCCAGAGGTAGGGGTTGTCGAGCTCGTAGCCCCAACGCTGATCGAGCAGCAGTCGCGCAGCGAGCTCGTCGTCATCGGCGGCGGGCTGGTCCAGCGGGTCGGGAGCGGGGGTCCAGGGCCCGTCGTTGGCCGGGTCGTCGTCGTCCGACATGTTGCCGTCGTCGGGGCTCAGCGTGCAGTCGGCCGGTGCCGGGACCGCCAAGGCAGGCAGGGGTCGTCGGGCCGCGGCCGGGGGCTCGTGCTGGCTGGGGCTGAGTCGGACGCGGCCGGTCGGGTCGGTCCAGCGCGTCTGGTTGCCGGGCAGGCGCTGCTTGCGCACCAGCGGGATGTCCTGGCACACCAGGTGCTTGAGCCGGTGATGACGTCGGCACAGCGGCCCCAGGTTGCAGCCGCACGTCGGGCCGAGCGGCCAGGCCAGGTCATGGTCGAGATCGCAGCGGGCGGCCGCGGCGCCGCACGCCGGCCACTCGCACCGCGGCGCCCGCGCACGCAGCAACCGTGACAGCCCAGCACCAGGTCGGTAGGCCCCCGGTGCGCCGGGGGGATGCGCCGCAGGCGTTCTGCCCGGGCGGGGAGGGGCTGGCGGGGGCGGGTGGTCCAGCCGGTGTCGTGGCTCCGAGCGCCCCGGTGGAGGAGCGTCACGCAGCCTCAGCAGGGCCGCCCGCAGCCGGGCAGGGTCGCCGCGCCCGGGACGCTGCTGGCCGCCTTCGGCGACCGGTGTGCCGTCGTCGTCGATCCACACGGCCGTCAGCGTGGGAGCGGCTGCCAGGACGTCGGTCAGCTGCCCACGGTCGAGCGGGCCGTGACCGGACAGCGTCGCGAGCTCGTCGGTGGTGCCCAGGGCGGCGCCGATCGGGACCAGGACGGTGACCTGCACCCCGCACGGCGACGGCTGACCCGGCACGCACCCGCACGGCGCCGCCTGCCGGCTGCGGTCCGCACGGCGGCACGGGCAGCAGCCGGTGGCAACCGGGTCGTCGGAGTCCACGCTCAGCTGGTCGCGCCCCAGGAGCAGGTCGACGAACGCCTCCAGCCGGCGCTTGCCCGCCGGTCGGTCGTCCCCGGACCCCCACGGCTGCGACCGTTCGCGGATCCGGCTCAGCAGCGCCCGGGCGTTCACCGCCCCGATCCCCAGGGCGAACAGGTCCACCAGACCGTCCGGCCGACGGCGGCAGGACACCTCGGCGTTCTGCTCGGCCCGCCGGCGACGTTCCTGCGCCTGCACCGGATCGGCCTGCAGGATCCACCCGGCGAGCAACGACGTCAGCCGCGCCGGAGACAGCACCTCACCGGACGCCCGGGCCGCAGTCAGCCGCGCCCGCAGGACCGCCCACACCGCCGCGTGCACGTCAGGGGTCAGCCCGGCCATCGCCCGCGACAGCGCCCCCGCCTGCTCGATCGTCAGCAGACCTGACTCGACGGACCCCAACCCGTGCTCCAGGCTGTCGAGCAGCAGCGCCTGGCCGAGCAGCTCGGCCGCGACGTTCTCCGACACCTTGCGCACCAGCGCCAGCTCCGCCGACGTCGCCAGCTCCCAGCCGGCCTCGACGTGCACCCGGTGCAGCTCCAGGACCCCGCGCAGCATCCGGGCGTGCAGCACCTGACGCTCGAGATCGCAGGACTCCAGGATCGTGACGGCAGCGTCGAGCGCGGCGACGTCCAGCCGGCGCTCCTGTGCTCCCATGACGAACACGCTAGGACCGACCACCGACAGAAACGGCAGGTCACCGCAGTGCCCGCGCGCTCTCGCACCGCGGTCCGCCTGCGCTAGGGTCTGCACGTTCGGCGGGCTGTAGCGCAGCTTGGTAGCGCACTTGACTGGGGGTCAAGGGGTCGCAGGTTCAAATCCTGTCAGCCCGACAGAGAAGTAACCGGTCAGAGGCCGTCCCGGATCGTCGGGACGGCCTCTGACCGTCTCCGGACCCGGGCCACGTGGTCGAAGGCGACACGACCCCGGGCGAGCACCCGCCGAGCCGCGCGCCCGGTGCTGGCCGCACCGCCCTCCCGCTAGGGTCACCACGACGCAATGGAGGCAGCGGTGGCGCAGCAGGTCGCGGAGGTGTCCGACCGCGTCTGGACGATCCCGAACGCGCTGTCGATGCTGCGCCTGGCGGGCGTCCCGCTGTTCCTGTACTGGGCGCTGGTGGCCGAGCACGACGGCCGGGCGATCCTGCTGCTGATGGCCGCCGGAGCCACCGACTACTTCGACGGCGTCGTCGCCCGCCGCTTCAACAGCAGCAGCCGGCTCGGCCAGCTGCTCGACCCCGCCGCCGACCGGCTCTACATCCTGGCGACGCTGCTGGCCCTGGTCGCCCGTGACGGGCTGCCGCTGTGGTGGGCGCTCACGCTCATCGGCCGCGACGTCCTCCTGGCAGCGACCTACCCGGCCCTGCGCAAGCACGGGTACGGGCCGCTGCCGGTGCACTTCCTCGGCAAGGCGGCCACCTTCAACCTGCTCTACGCCTTCCCCATGCTGCTCGCGGCGCTACCGTCCAACGACGGTCTGCTCGCCGACGTCTTCCGGCCGCTCGGCTGGGCCTTCGCCACCTGGGGGAGCGTGCTGTACCTCTGGGCCGGCGTGCTGTACCTCGTGCAGGTGCGGCGGCTGACACGGGGCTGACGTGGGTGGTTCATCCACGTGCGGGAGCCTCAACGGTGATGACGATCATCCGGACAGGGGGTGGTGAGCGGTGAAGGCGGTCGTCATGGCCGGTGGAGAGGGCACCCGGCTGCGCCCGCTCACCGCCAACGCCCCCAAGCCGCTGCTGCCGGTCGTCAACAGGCCGGTCATGGAGCACGTGCTGCGGCTGCTCAAGCGGCACGGCTTCGACGACACGATCGTCACCGTCCAGTACCTGGCGAACCTCGTGCGCGACTACTTCGGCGACGGTGACGAGCTCGGCATGCACCTGAGCTATGCCACCGAGCAGAGTCCGCTGGGCACCGCCGGCTCGGTCCGCAACGCCCGCCTGGCGCTGCAGGACGACGCCTTCCTGGTCATGAGCGGCGACGCTCTCACCGACATCGACCTC
The DNA here is from genome assembly GCA_963784675.1 of uncultured Actinomycetes bacterium. Classification (GTDB taxonomy): domain Bacteria; phylum Actinomycetota; class Actinomycetes; order Mycobacteriales; family SCTD01; genus SCTD01. The sequence goes on along the minus strand of CAWASE010000019.1, from coordinate 802,863 downwards.
GGTGCGCTGGTGGCCGCCCACCGTCGCACCGGGGCGCTCGTCACCGCCTGCCTGACGCGGGTCCCCAACCCGCTCGAGTTCGGGGTCGTCGGGCTGGCCGAGGACGGCCGCATCGAACGGCTGCTGGAGAAGCCGACCTGGGGCCAGGTCTTCACCGACACCGTCAACACCGGGATCTACGTCATGGAGCCGGAGGTCTTCGCCGAGCTGCCTGACGACGGCGCCGTCGACTGGGCCGCCGACGTCTTCCCCGGTCTGCTCGCGCGCGGTGCGCCGCTCTACGGCCACGTCGCCGAGGGGTACTGGGAGGACGTCGGCAGCCTGGAGTCCTACGCCAAGGTGCACGCCGACGTCCTGCACGGGCGCGTCGCGGTCGACATCGACGGGTTCCAGGTCGCTCCCGGCATCTGGGTCGGCGAGGGCGCCGAGGTCGATGCCGACGCTCAGCTCACGGCCCCGGTGGTGATCGGCGACCACGCGAAGGTCGAGGGCGGGCGCCGTGCTGCGGGCGCTGACGGTGCTCGGCAAGAACGTCGTCGTCCGCGACGGCGCGGTGCTGGAGCGGGCCATCGTGCACGACAACGCGTTCGTCGGCCGGGCGGTCGGCCTGCGCGGCTGCGTGATCGGCAAGGGCACCGACGTCATGCGCGCCGCCCGGGTCGAGGAGGGGGCCGTCGTGGGCGACGCCTGCCTCATCGACCAGGAGGCGTACGTCACCGACGGCGTCCGGGTCTACCCGCACAAGACCATCGAGGCCGGCTCGGTGGTGCGCTCCAGCGTCATCTGGGAGAGCCGCGGGACCGCGTCGGTGTTCGGCCCGCGCGGGGTGTCCGGGCTGGTCAACGTCGAGATGACCCCGGAGTTCGTCGTCCGGCTGGCGTCGGCCTTCGCGACCACGCTGCGCAAGGGCTCGGCGGTCGTCACCTCCCGCGACGCCTCCCGGGCCGCCCGCGCGCTCAAGCGCGCCGTCATCGCTGCGCTCACCGCCAGCGCCATCGACGTCCGTGACCTGGAGGTCGCGCCCCTGCCCATGACGCGGTTCACCACGGCGCGCGGCGACGCCGCCGGCGCGATCGTGCTGCGGACCAGCCCGTCGGACCCGCAGGCCGTCGACATCCTGCTGCTGGACGCCGACGGCGGCGACCTGCCGCCCGCACGCCGGCGCGCCCTGGAACGGGTGCTCAGCCGTCAGGAGTTCCGCCGGGCCTTCCCCGGCGAGATCGCCGAGCTCACCTTTCCCTCGCGCACCGTCGAGACCTACACCCAGGACCTGCTCCGCACCGTCGACGTCAGCGGCCTCGCCGAGGCCGGGTTGAAGATCGTCGTCGACACGGCAGGAGGCGCCGTCTCGCTGGTGCTGCCGATGCTGCTCGGTCGGCTCGGCGTCGAGGTGCTCACCATCAACGCCCGGCTGGACGAGACCGCCACGAGCCAGTCGGGCTCGGCCCACACGCGCGACCTCGCCCGGCTCGGCGAGCTGGTGGCGTCCTCGGGCGCCGCCTTCGGCGTGCGCTTCGACGCCGTGGGGGAGCGGCTGGCCATCGTCGACGAGCGGGGCCGGTTGATCGAGGACGACCGAGCCCTGCTGGTGCTGCTGGACCTCGTCGCCGCCGAGCGCAGAGGGGGCGAGATCGCGCTGCCCGTCACCACCACCCGCATCGCCGAGCAGGTCACCGAGTTCCACGGCACCGCCGTCCGCTGGACGACCACCGACCCGGAAGACCTGACGCGCGCGGCGCGGTCGGGCGGCGTCGTGTTCGCCGGCGACGGCCAGGGCGGCTTCGTGCTGCCGGAGTTCTCCTCGGCGCTGGACGGGGTCGCCGCCTTCGTCCGACTGCTGGGCCTGGTCGCCCGCACCCGCCTGACCCTGTCCGAGATCGACGACCGGATCCCGCGCGCACACCTGGTGCACCACGTCGTGCCGTCGGCGTGGGCGGTGCGTGGCGCCGTCATGCGCGCTGCGCTCGACGCCGCTCCCGACCTGGAGATCGATCTCACCGACGGCGTCCGCATCGTCGAGCCGGACCGCGCCTGGGCGCTCGTGCTGCCCGATCCGTCCGAAGCCGTGATGCACGTGTGGGCCGAAGGGGCCGACAGCGCCCGCGCCGCGGCGCTCGCCGAGCACTGGGTGACCGTCGTGGGCGACGTAGGGCCGTGACCGGCGCCGTCTCTGCCAGGCCCGTGCTGGGAGACACTGGTGCGATGACCCCCACCTCGTCGACCGGGCCGGCCACGCCTCCCGCGGCTGCCGTGCCGGCAAGACGCGTCGACGGGTCGATGGCGCTGCTCAACGATCTGATGGCCGACTCCCTGGACGGCGCCTACCGCGACCGGAGCGGCCCGCCGCGCCGCACCGGGCCCGTCGGGGTGGCGGTGCTCGTGCTGCTGGGGCTGCTCGCGGGGACGGCGGTGGCGAGCGTGCGCGACCGTGAGGACGCCACCGCCGGCCTGCGCGACCAGCTGCGCGCCGAGGTGCGGGAACGGGCCGCGGCCACCGACCGGCTCGAGTCCAGCGCCGACCAGCTGCGCACCGACGTCGAGCAGGTACGGAGCGCGGCTCTGGGCGCAGACTCCGCCGGTCGCACCACCGGGGAACGGCTGGCCCGGCTGGGGATGGCCGCTGCCACCAGCGCGGTGCGCGGGCCAGGCGTCACGGTGACGCTGGACGACGCCCCGACCGGAGACGCGCCGGGCGCCGATCCGCTGCGCCCCGGTTCGCTGCCGTCCGGTCGCGTCCAGGACCGCGACCTGCAGGACGTCGTCAACGCCCTGTGGGCAGCCGGCGCCGAAGCCGTCGCCGTCAACGGCAAGCGGCTGACGGCGCTGACCGCGATCCGCAGCGCCGGCGAGACGGTCCTCGTCGACTTCACCCTGCTGTCGCCGCCCTACTCGGTGCAGGCGGTGGGCGACACCGGCAGCCTGCAGGTCGACCTCGTCGACGGCCCCGCCGGCAGGCGCCTGCAGACGCTCGCCGGCGTGTACGGCATCGTCGTGGACGTGAAGCGGTCGGACTCCCTCAGCCTTCCCGGCGCAGCGACCCCGACCTGCGGGCGGCCTCGCCCGCACCGGCGGGGTCGCGATGATCCCCGCGCTGGCGCTGGTCGTCGGCGTCGTGCTGGGGCTGGTCTTCGAACCGAGCGTGCCGGCAGGCCTGCAGCCCTACCTCCCGATCGCGGTCGTGGCCGCGCTGGACGCGGTGTTCGGCGCCGTCCGGGCGCAGCTCGAAGGCATCTTCGAGGACCGCGTGTTCGTCGTGTCCTTCGTCAGCAACGTGCTGGTCGCGGCGCTGGTCGTGTTCCTCGGCGACCAGCTCGGCGTCGGTGGCCAGCTCTCGACCGGCGTGGTCGTCGTGCTCGGGATCCGCATCTTCAGCAACGCCGCAGCGATCCGCCGACGGCTGTTCCGGGCATGACCCGCTGGCGCCGGGTGCTGCGTCCGCGGGCGCGCCGGGTCGACCTCACCGTGGCGCTGCTGCTGGGCGTGCTCGGTTTCGCCGCCGTCGTGCAGGTGCGCTCCACCCAGGACGAGGGCCCGCTGGCCAACGCGCGGCAGGAGGACCTCGTCCAGATCCTCGACGACCTGAGCAACCGCGACGACCGCCTGCGGGCGGAGGTCGCGGCGCTGGAGGCGACCCGCCGCGAGCTCACCTCCGGCACCGACACGGCCGCGGCCGCCCTCACCGAGGCCCGACGACGCGCCCAGCTGCTTGGGGTGCTGGCCGGCACGGTGCCCGCCGCCGGGCCGGGCGTCCGCCTGACCATCACCGACCCGGAGGGCAAGATCGGGCCGGAGCGGTTGCTGGACGCCCTGGAGGAGCTGCGCGCCGCCGGCGCCGAAGCCGTCCAGATCGAAGGGCCGGCCGCCACCACGGTCGACACCGAAGGCGCCGCCGCCGGCACGGTCGTCCGGGTGGTGGCCTCGACCTCGTTCACCGAGGCGTCCGCGGACGGCGGCGCCGTCGGCGGGGTCCGCGTCGACGGCACCCTGCTGCGCCCTCCGTACCGCTTCGACGTCATCGGCGACGCCCCCACGCTCGCGGCGGCGCTGGCCATCCCGGGCGGGGTCGTCGACGCCGTGGAGCAGGCCGGTGGCCGGGCGACGATCGAGAAGTCCGAACAGGTGCTGGTGGGCGCCTTGCGGGTGCTGACGACCCCTCGTTACGCTCGGCCGACCCCGTAGGGGCCGATCGCGCACCTCCCCCCGGGTCCTGAGCAGACCCCATCATCAGAAGGGCCCCCGCGTGTCCGAGGACCTGAAGTACACCGCCGAGCACGAGTGGTTGCAGGGGGTCGGCTCCGGCGACGACGCCGTGGTGCGGCTGGGCATCACCCCCTATGCGCAGGAGGCCCTCGGCGACATCGTGTTCGTCACCCTGCCCGAGGTCGGCACCGAGGTCACCGCCGGCCAGGCGATGGGCGAGGTCGAGAGCACCAAGAGCGTGTCCGACGTGTACGCCCCCGTCGCGGGCACCGTCACCAGCCGCAACGAGGCCCTGGACACCCAGCCCGAGCTCGTCAACAGCGACCCCACGGGCGAGGGCTGGATGGTGGAGATCCGTCCGACCGACGGGTTGGCCGCGGCGATGTCCGGCACCGGTCTGCTCGACGCTGCGGGGTACGACGCGCTGACCGCGTCCTGAGGCATCAACACGCTCACCCTGCAGTGCAGGTCGAGACTCCAGAACTCTCGATCCCAGATTGACCTGCGGAATGTCCGGCGGCTAGGTTCGCCGGACGTCCGAGCCCCGCGCCGGCCCTTGACCCACCCACCAGCGCACGCCCACTGCAGTCCGCACCCAGCGTCCGATCACCGGAAGGGCCACCATCGTGTTCTGCACCTCCTGCGGCCATCAGAACGCCGAGGGCAGCCGCTTCTGCGCCAGCTGCGGCACCGCCCTGTCGCGCACCCAGACCCCCGCCGACTCCCGTTCGGTGGAGGCGACCTCGACGATCTCCCTCGCGGCGCTGGAGGGAGCGATCGACGGCTCGGAGGCCGCCACGGCCGCCGGTGACGCGGCGCCCAGCGACCCCGCCGACGCCGGCGCCCTGGAGGGGCTGCCCGCCGGCAGCGCGCTGCTGGTCGTCAAGCGCGGCCCCAATGCCGGCAGCCGCTTCCTGCTCGACGCCGAGGTGACCACCGCCGGCCGGCACCCCGAGTCCGACATCTTCCTCGACGACGTCACCGTCTCGCGCCGCCATGCCGAGTTCGCGCGCGAGGGCGGCGGCTTCGTGGTCCGCGACGTCGGCAGCCTCAACGGCACCTACCTCAACCGCGAGCGCATCGACGCCGCCGGCCTGGCCGGCGGCGACGAGGTCCAGATCGGCAAGTACCGGCTGGTGTTCCTGGTCGGCCCGCGGGGCACCGAGGCGTGAGCGCGGCGCTGAGCGCGGCCGGGTCGGTCGGGGTGCGCTCCTTCATGAGCATCGGCGAGGTGCTCGGCCAGCTGCGGGGCGACTTCCCGGACATCACCATCAGCAAGATCCGCTTCCTGGAGTCCGAGGGGCTCGTCGAGCCCGAGCGCACGGCGTCGGGCTACCGCAAGTTCAGCCGCGAGGACCTCGCGCGGCTGCGCTACGTGCTGACGGCGCAGCGCGACCACTACCTCCCGCTGCGCGTCATCAAGGAGCACCTGGACGCCCTGGACCGCGGCCTGGAGCCGCCGTCGCTCGGCACCTCCGGACCGCGCGTGCCCCGCGCCCTCGTGGCTGCGGAGGGCCTGCCCGGTCCCGACGCGTTCCTGCCCGAGCTGAGCGAGATCCGCCTGTCCCGGGGTGAGCTGTGCGACGCCGCCGGGCTCGAGCCCGAGCAGCTCGACCAGCTCGAGCAGTACGGCCTGCTGGCCACCCGCCCGGGCGGCAGCCACTACGACGGCGACGCCCTGGTGGTGGCCAAGACCGTCGCGGAGATGGCTCGCTTCGGCATCGAGGCCCGGCACCTGCGCCCGTTCAAGGCGGCCGCCGAGCGCGAGATCGGGCTGGTCGAGCAGGTGGTGACCCCCCTGGTGCGCCAGCGCAACCCGGAGGCGCGGGCGCGCGCGCAGGAGGTCACCCGCGAGCTGGCGGCGCTGTCGGTGAAGCTGCACGCCACCCTGGTGCGGGCCGGCCTCGGACCGGGGCTGCGGCGCTGACCGACGGTAGGGTCCAGACCGCCCCACGGGCCGTCGACGGACCACTGCCGGCAGGAGGAGGAGGAAACGTGAACGAGCCCGATCAGGACAGCTCGCTGTCGGAGCTGAGCGTCGTGGGCGTGCGCGTCGAGCTGCCGAGCCAGCAGCCCATCGTCCTGCTGAAGGAGGTCGGCGGTGACCGCTACCTGCCGATCTGGATCGGTGCCGTGGAGGCCACCGCGATCGCCTTCGCGCAGCAGGGCGTCGTCACGGCCCGACCGATGACGCACGACCTCATGCGCGACCTGCTGGGCGCTTTGAGCAGCCGCTGCTCACGGTCACCATCACCGAGCTGCGCGAAGGCATCTTCTACGCCGAGCTCGGCTTCGAGGGCGGCGTCACCGTCAGCGCGCGACCGTCGGACGCCATCGCGCTGGCGCTGCGCAGCGGCGCCACGATCCGGGGCGAGGAAGCGGTGCTCGGCGAGGCCGGCATCGCCATCCCCGACGAGCAGGAGGACGAGGTGGAGAAGTTCCGCGAGTTCCTCGACACCATCACGCCGGAAGACTTCGGACCGAGTCTCAGGGCTAGCTGCACGCGTTCTTCGCTGAACCTCGACCAGAGGTAGAGGTCTGCGACGCGCCGATCAGCATCGTTGACCTGGGCCCGAGCACTGCCTAACGTCCGCCCGGCCTGACGTCAGCCGCTGCACTCGGCTCCGCCAGGACAGTGACCGGCCCGCCCACCGGACCCGGACGTCAGGACGAGGAGCACCACCGTGGAAGACGAGCCGACGGCAGCGCCGCTCGTCGCCTGCAAGGGACGCTGTTCGACGACCTGCCCGAGGCCGAGCGGCCGGGCGGCACACCGCAGGACGTCGGCTACCGCGGCCCCACCGCCTGCAACGTCGCCGGCATCACCTACCGCCAGCTCGACTACTGGGCGCGCACCGGTCTGGTCGAGCCCACCGTCCGCGAGGCCTCCGGCTCGGGCACCCAGCGGCTGTACGGCTTCCGCGACATCCTGGTCCTGCAAGGTCGTGAAGAAGCTGCTCGACGCCGGCGTCTCGCTGCCGAACATCCGGACCGCCATCGCCACCCTGCGCGACCGCGGGGTCGACGACCTGGCCGAGATCACCCTGATCAGCGACGGCACCACGGTCTACGAGTGCACCAGCACCGACGAGATGGTCGACCTGCTGCAGGGCGGTCAGGCCGTGTTCGCCATCGCCGTCGGCCGCCAGGTCCGCGACGTCGAGGGCACGCTGGCGCAGCTGCCGGCGAGCGGCGCAGCGAGGCCGCCGCCGCCGTCGGCGAGCGCGCCGCCGGCGACGAGCTGCCAGCCGCCGCCGGCGCCGCACCAGCCGCCTGAGCGGCGCCGACGCCACGACCGCGTGCCACGGCGCCGGACCGGCGGCCGGCTAGGCTCGGCGCTGCCGACGACCCCGCGCGGGAGAGTCCCCGGGCAGCCAGCCCGGGGCGCCGAAGGAGCAATCCTCCCCGATCCAACCTCTCAGGCCACCGGACCGCGCGGGTCAGGCAACTCTGGAAAGCGGGCGCCGCGGCGGCCCCACCGACGGTGCAAGCCGCGCGTCGCCCGCGGCGCAAGCTCTCAGGTCCCATGACAGAGCGGGGAGGGCCCCGGTCGCCGTGCACAGAGGGCGCGGGCCCGCCGCCGGCGCGCCTCGTGCCTGCCGCCGCCCGACCCGAACCGACCCGTCCGACCGTCCCACGCTGCCCGACGCTCGAGCAGCGCCGCGCCGTTCGCCGGCCGCCACATCGGCCCCAGCGAGGACGAGCTGGCCAAGATGCTGGCCGTCGTCGGCGCACGGCTCGCTGGACGAGCTCGCCGCGGCCGCCGTCCCGGACGCGATCCGCGCCACCGAGCGGCTGGACCTGCCCGCCGGCGCGTCCGAGCCGGAGGTGCTCGCCGAGCTGCGCGCGCTCGCCGCCGCAACACGCGTCACCGTCCCGATGATCGGGCTGGGCTACGACGGCACCCACACGCCGCCCGTGGTCCTGCGCAACGTGCTGGAGAACCCGGCCTGGTACACCGCCTACACGCCCTACCAGCCCGAGATCAGCCAGGGCCGGCTGGAGGCGCTGCTGAACTTCCAGACGGTCGTCGCCGACCTCACCGGGCTCGACGTCGCCGGCGCCTCCCTGCTCGACGAGGCGACCGCCGCGGCCGAGGCGATGACGCTTGGCCCGCCGCAGCAGCAAGGCCCCCGCCGGACGCGCGTCGTTCGTCGTCGACGCCGACTGCCACCCGCAGACGATCGCCGTCGTGCAGACCCGGGCCGATGCCGCTCGGCCTCGAGGTCGGTCGTCGCCGACCTGTCGACAGGGCTGCCCGACGGCGACGTCTTCGGGGTCCTGCGTGCAGTACCCGGGCGCCGCGGGCGCGGTGCGCGACCCGACGCGCCGTGCTCGCCGCAGGCCCACGCAGCGCGGCGCGCTGGTCGTGCGTCGCCGCCGACCTGCTCGCCCTGACGCTGCTCGACCAGCCCCGGCGAGCTCGGCGCCGACGTCGCGGTCGGGCACCACCCAGCGCTTCGGCGTCCCGCTCGGCTTCGGCGGCCCGCACGCCGGGTACATGGCCGTCCGCAAGGGCCTGGAGCGCACGCTGCCCGGCCGCCTGGTCGGGGTGAGCGTCGACGCCGACGGCGCGCCGGCCTACCGGCTGGCGCTGCAGACCCGCGAGCAGCACATCCGCCGGGAGAAGGCGACCAGCAACATCTGCACCGCGCAGGTGCTGCTCGCGGTCATGGCCGGCATGTACGCCGTCTACCACGGCCCGGAGGGGCTGCGCGACATCGCCCGCCGCACCCACCGCTACGCCGCGCTGCTCGCCGCGGCGCTCGGCGGCGAGCGCGCCGCGCGTTCTTCGACACGCGTCACCGTCGCGGTGCCCGGCCGGGCCGACGCCGTCGTCGCCGCGGCCGCGCGAGCCGGCGTCGACCTGCGGCTGGTCGACGCCGACACCGTGTCGGCATCAGCACGCGACGAGACCACCACCCGCGCGCACCTGGACGCGGTCGTCGCGGCCTTCGGCGTCACGAGCCGCAGGACTGGGACGCGCTCGACGCCGCGCACCGACGACGCGCTGCCCGACGGACCTGCTGCCGCACCAGCACCGTTCCTCACCCACGCGGTCTTCCGCCAGCACCGCAGCGAGACGGCGATGCTGCGCTACCTGCGCCGCCTGGCCGACAAGGACCTCGCGCTCGACCGCACGATGATCCCGCTCGGCTCCTGCACGATGAAGCTCAACGCCACGACCGAGATGGAGCCGGTCACCTGGCCGGAGTTCGGCGCGCTGCACCCGTTCGCGCCCGGCGGCCAACGCCCGCGGCTACCGGCAGCTGATCGACGACCTCGAGCGCTGGCTGTGCGAGATCACCGGCTACGACGCCGTCAGCCTGCAGCCCAACGCCGGCTCCCAGGGCGAGCTCGCCGGGCCTGCTCGCGATCCGGGGCTACCACCGCGCGCAGCGGCGCACGACCGACCGCGACGTCTGCCTGATCCCGGCCAGCGCGCACGGCACCAACGCCGCCAGCGCCGTCATGGCCGGCATGCGGGTCGTCGTCGTCGGCGACCACCCCGACCGGCGACGTCGACGTCGACGACCTGCGCGCCAAGATCGCCGCAGCACGGCGACCGGCTCGCGGCGCTGATGGTCACCTACCCCAGCACGCACGGCGTCTTCGAGGACGCCATCACCGACATCTGCGCGTCGGTGCACGACGCCGGCGGTCAGGTCTACGTCGACGGCGCCAACCTCAACGCGCTGGTCGGGCTGGCCCGCCCGGGCCGCTTCGGCGCCGACGTCAGCCACCTCAACCTGCACAAGACGTTCTGCATCCCGCACGGCGGCGGCGGCCCGGGCGTCGGCCCGGTCGGCGGTGCGCGCCGCACCTGGCGCCCTACCTGCCCAACCACCCGCTCGACGCCGAGTGCGGACCCGGCCACCGGTCCCGGTCCGGTCAGCGCCGCGCCGTACGGCAGCGCGGGCATCCTGCCGATCACCTGGGCCTACGTGCGGCTGATGGGCGGCGAGGGGCTGACCCGCGCCACCCAGGTGGCGGTGCTGCAGCGCCAACTACGTCGCCACGCGGCTGCAGCCGCACTTCCCGGTGCTCTACACCGGCCGCGGCGGCCTCGTCGCGCACGAGTGCATCGTGGACCTGCGGCCGCTGACCAAGGCGACCGGCGTGACGGTCGACGACGTCGCCAAGCGGCTGATCGACTACGGCTTCCACGCCCCGACGATGAGCTTCCCGGTCGCCGGCACGCTGATGATCGAGCCGACCGAGAGCGAGGACCTCGCCGAGCTCGACCGCTTCTGCGAGGCGATGATCGCCATCCGCGCGCGAGATCGACGAGGTCGCGGCCGGCACCTGGCCGGCGCAGGACAACCCGCTGCGCAACGCGCCGCACACGGCGTCCGAGCGTCGACCGGGGAGTGGGACCGCGCCTACACCGCGCGAGCTGGCGGCGTTCCCGGCCGGGGTGTCGCGCGGCGACGAAGTACTGGCCGCCGGTGCGGCGGATCGACGGCGCCTACGGCGACCGCAACCTGGTCTGCTCGTGCCCGTCGCCCGAGGCCTACGAGCTAGTCGCGGTTCAGGCGGCGACGAGCGCGGGTCCACGACGCGGCACGCCGGGCGGTGCGGCGCGACGACGCGGCCGTCGGGCAGCAGCTCGCCGGTGTCGTCGAACACCACGACGCCGTTGCACAGCAGGCCCAGCCCTGCTCGGGGTGGCGCGAGACGACGCGTGCCGCGTCGTGGTCGGGCGTCGGTGGCGGCGGGGCAGGTGGGGCGTGTGCATGCACATGGTCGTGCTCCAGGGTCGAGCGATGGTCGGCTCGGCTCGTGATGCAGGTGCTGTGTGGCGTTCGTGACAGTGTGACTGTCGGACGGGTCCGCGTGAGTCCTGAACCACTGACCGGGGGACAGATGGGATCAGCGTCGTCCGGCTGCACCACGTCGGGGCTCCCGGAGCCCCGCTCCCATGGCAGGTCGGCCGCTGCGCGAGCTCGAGCGGTGGCAGTGGCGCCGCAGGACGCCACCGACCCGCGGGCCGGCCTGGAGGCGTTCCTGGCCGCCCACGGGCTGGACGGCGAGCCGGGGACGCAGACGGGCGGCACCGGCGGTCGTGCTGCTGGCCGGCGCCGGCGGCGTGCGCGGCCCTGGCCGGGCGTGCCTGACGGCGCGCCGACGCCCGTGCCGGCCGTGCCGGAGCTGGTCGCGGTCGCGGTCCGGCCGGCGACGGCCCGAGCCCGGCGCCGGTCGGCTCGCGTGCCGGCGCGTCGTCGGTGGGCCGGTGGCGCTGCCAGCTGGACCGACGCCGAGCACGCCGCCGCTGTCGCGCGCGTGCAGGAGGCGATCGGGCGCGGCGACGTCTACCAGGCCAACGTGGTCGGGCACCGCAGCGCGCCGCACCGCGGCGACCCGCAGCGCTGGTCGCGCGCGGTCGCGACGCTGCCCGGAGCCGCTACGGCGGGATGCTGGCCGGGGACGGGGTGGGCCGTCGGCTGCGCGTCGCCGGAGCAGCTCGTGCGCGTGGTCGGCGACCGCGTGACCACCGTGCCGGTCAAGGGCACCCGCCGGTGACCCCCGGCCGGAGCGGTGCTGCGCGCCAGCGCCAAGGACCGCGCCGAGCACGTCATGATCGTCGATCTGGAGCGCAACGACCTGGCCCGCGTGGCCCGACCGGCAGCGTCGAGGTCGAGCAGCTCTACGCGCTCACGGACTGGTCCGGGCTGTGGCACGCCGGCTCGCACCGTGGCGGCGCGGCTGGCTGCCGGGCTCGGCGCGCTCGACGTGCTCGCGGCCCTGCTGCCCGGCGGATCGGTGACCGGGGCCCCCAAGACCGCGGCGTGCGCCCTGCTGGCCGGGCTGGAACCGGTCGGCCGCGGCCCGTCGATGGGGGCCTTCGGACTGCTGTGGCCAGGCGGTCTGGACCTCGGCCTGACGATCAGGACGGTCGCGGCGGATGCGGAGCGGATCCACCTGTGGGCCGGCGGCGGCATCACCTGGGGCAGCGACCCGGCGGCGCGAGGTCGCCGAGGCGCACGCCAAGGCGGGGCCGCTGCTCGCCGCGCTGGCCGGTCGCTCTCAGGTGCGCCCGTCCTCCTCCTGCGCCTGCTGCAGCGCCGGGCTCGCCGTCATCCAGGTGGCGCGCAGCACCGGGTAGCCGGCCGCCTCGTAGGCGTCGCAGACCGTCAGGTCGTCGTCCACGACGACGGCGACCACCCGGTCCGCGGGCCAACCTGCGCAGCAGCTGCGGCTTGGCGGTGCGCGCCGGTCGACGGTCACGACTGCCGCGCATCACCAGCGTCGCCCGTCGGGCAGGCCGTGGCGGGCGAACCAGGCGAGGGTGTCGGCGCGGCAGTGCTCGGGACGTCCGGTCAGGTAGACCACCTCGCACTCCTTGGCGCTCTCCAGCACCAACGCGATGCCGGTCGGCAGCGGCGGGTCGTGGACGGCTGCGGCGAAGAACGCTCCCAGTCCTTGCGTCGCCCCTCGACGTGCTCGAGCCGGTGCCGCACGTCGGCGAGCACCCCGTCGACGTCGAAGACCGCGAGCGGCCTCACGCGGCGGCAGACCGACGGGCCAGCCGCTCCAGCGGCAGCAGCGACAGCAGGGCCACGCAGTGCGGCAGGAAGATGATCGTGATCATCGCGAAGGTCATCAGGTGGAAGCCGAGGAAGCCGGCCGCGAGCGTCCAGGTGCGCCGTGGGTCGCGCCAGCGCACCAGCAGCAGCGGCGCGACCGCGAGCTCCAGGACGAGCATGCCGTACTGGGCGGCGTGCAGCAGGCCCGGCACGTCGAGCAGGGGAGTGGCCAGCGGGGTCCCACGCCGCAGCACCGCGCGGGTCAGGGTGGCGCCGCCGGCCCAGTCCAGCCCGCCGAACCGCAGCTTGGCGACCGCTGCCAGCACGTAGGTGGCGGCGACGGCGAGCGCGATCATCGACAGCGCCCAGCCCGCAGCCTCGCTCCGGTCGCGGCTGCGCAGGGGAGCCGAGCCCACGCTCGGCAGGACGAACAGCAGCACCAGGAAGGCGAAGCGGTCGTGGTCGACCTTGCCGTAGCTCATCGCCACGACCATCCACTGCAGGTACAGCACGGCCACCAGCCAGCCGAGCAGGCGGGGCCAGCGGTCGCGCAGCGCCGCGCCTGCAGCGAGCAGCGCGGCCACGACCAGCACCACCTGCAGCACCGCCACCCACCCGGCCGGGGTGGGCAGGGGAAGCAGCCGTCCGAGGCGCAGCGGCACGTACAGCTCGCCGGGCACCGCCCCGTGACCCCGCACGAACGTGGTCGTCAGCAGCACGTCGACCGGCACGAACAGGAACACGATCACCCGCAGCACGCCGACGCGGGCCAGGGGAGCGGGATGCAGCAGCCACCCCCGCAGGCGGCGACCCCGTGCCGCGGCCCGCACGGGCAGCAGCCGGTGCTGGGTGACGGTCACGACGCCCTCCACCGGGCCACGACGCGGTCGACCTGTGCACCGGTCGGCCGGCTGTCGCGCAGCTGGTAGCGGCGCTCGACGACCCGGATCTCCACGAACGCCGACGTCGCCGGGCGCAGCCGGTCGTGCGCCCGGGCCAGCGCGCCGAGCAGCGCGGGATCGGCACGGAACCGGCCGACCTGGCCCTCGATCTCAGCCCGCTTCAGCCCGGTCGAGCGTTCGTCGACGATGCGCAGCGCGCCCGCGGCGTCGACGGCCTCGACCCGGGTCGACACCACGGTGCCGTCCGGGTCGTCGCGCGTGGAGTACATCCGGAACGGTCCGAAGGGGAAGTCGTCGTCCTGACCGAACGCTGTTCCGGCGAGCAGCAGCAACCCCACCAGGCCGGTCGCCGCCAGCCGTACGCTGCGTCCCCGCCCGCTCAGTACCGTCGGGTCCTCGCGCGCCACGTCAGAGCTCACCCGTTCAGGCTAGGGCGTCGACGCTCTCCGGCGTGGCACGGCGGGCCGGCCGGACGCCCTGAGGGACAATGGGTGCAAACCACCCCCGACGGATCTCAAGACGGCGTTCTGCGCCGTCGATGACGTCGTATCCGCATCCCGCTCTCATCGAGGTCCCCGTGCATCGTCGTTCCCTGTGCTCCGCCGTCCTGGCTGCGCTCGTCCTCGTCCCGTTCGGGGCGTCTGCCGCGTCGGCCACCGGACCGGTCGGGCCGGCGGGATCACCGTTCAAGTCCGCGTTCAGCAAGCGGTTGCCCGGACCGGTGCCCGTCGCCGTGGCACCCAAGATCGGACCCGTCCCGGCGCCGTCCACCTTCGACCAGCGGGTCCTGGCGCTCACCAACGCCGAGCGGACCGCTCGCGGGCTCCGGGCGCTGGCGGGATCCACCTGTGCCGGTGGCTATGCCGACTCCTGGGCCGGCACGCTGGCCACGACGGACAGCCTGGCCCACCAGCCGCTGAGCCCGATCCTGGCCGGCTGCGCCGCCAGCAGCGTCGGCGAGAACGTCGGCTACGGCAACGTCACGCCTGAGCAGATGGTCTCGATGTGGATGGCCTCACCAGGCCATCGCGCCAACATCCTCAACGCCACCTACACCGCGGTCGGCGTGGGGTCACAGACCCGCAGCGACGGCCGGGTCTATGGCGTCCAGGTATTCCTCACCCGCTGAAGCACATCGCTGCGACCAGGGCAGGGGCCGTCAGCTGCCACCTGACATAATGTCACTTATCGGCGATGGCCCGATGCATACAGATGTTCGGCCAATCCCCAGCAGCGGGGTCCTGGGGATTGCGCGAACAGGCAGCGGACGAGCGGCAGCAGTCGACAGGACGGCGGCAGCATCCGCCGCACCGGTCAGGCCTGCGCCTGCTCCAGCGCGTCGTCCAGCCGCTCCTCGGCACCCGGCTCACCGGCGTCGACGGCCGCCACCGCCCGCGACACCTCGATCATGACGTCGCGCTCGACCACCTTGACGCGTTCGCGGTCGGCGTCGCCCACCTTGCCGTAGGCCGCGCCGAGCGCCAGCTCGTGGGCGTCGAGCTGCTCCCAGCCTTCCCAGGTCGTGTAAGCGACGCCGCGCGCGTCGAGCAGCTCGAGCACCGCGTCCGGCTCCGGCGCGACGGCGGCCGGCATCGTCGGCAGGTCGGCCAGCATCGAGCCGACCGTCTCGATCGCGTCGCCCTTGGTGTGGCCGATCAGGCCGACCGGTCCGCGCTTGACCCAGCCGTTGACGTACAGGCCGGGCAGCGGCGTGCCGTCCGCGTCGAGCACCCGTCCAGCGGCGTGCGGGACGACGTGCTCGCGACTGTCCCAGGGAAGGCCCGGCAGCGCGCTGGAGCGATACCCGACGCAGCGGTAGACCGCCTGCACCGGCCAGTCGTGGAAGACGCCGGTGCCGCGGACGTTGCCGTCGCCGGTGAGCTCGGTGCGCTCGGTGCGGAAGCCCTCGACGCGCTCGCCGCCGGTCACCTCGACCGGGGACTCGAAGAAGTGCAGCCACAGCTTGCGCGGCCGCTCACCCTCCCCCTTGTCGGCGGTACGCATCGCGTACTTCTCCAGCTCGCGCACCACCAGCTTGGTCTGGTTGTCGGAGTTGATCGCCGCGACGCTGCCGTCGTCGTACTCGATGTCCTCGGGGTTGACCAGCACCTCGACGTTGGGCGAGTGGTCCAGCTCGCGGAGCTCCAGCGGGGTGAACTTCGCCTGCGCCGGACCGCGGCGGGCGAACACGTGGACCTCGCGCACCGGGCTCGCCGCCAGGCCTGCGAAGACGTTGTCCGGGATCTCGGTGACGAGCAGCTCGTCGGCGGTCTTGGACAGCATCCGGGCGACGTCCAGCCCGACGTTGCCGGCACCGATCACCGCGATGGACTCGGCCTCCAGCGGCCACTCGCGCGGTACGTCGGGGTGGCCGTCGAACCAGGAGACGAAGTCGGCGCCGCCGAAGCTGCCCTGCTTGTCGATACCGGGCACGTCCAGGTCGCGGTCCTTCTCGGCGCCGGTGGTGAACACCACGGCGTCGTAGTGGCGGCGCAGGTCGTCGAGCTGGAGGTCGACGCCGTACTCGACGTTGCCCAGCAGCCGCAGCTGCGGCTTGCTCATCACCTGTCGCAGCGCCTTGACGATGCCCTTGATGCGCGGGTGGTCCGGGGCGACGCCGTAGCGGATCAGCCCGAACGGCGCCGGTTGGCGCTCGAACAGGTCGATCGACACCGGCGTGTCGGACTTCATCAAGACGTCGGCGGCGTAGATGCCCGCCGGCCCGGCGCCGACGATCGCGACGCGCAGCGGACGGTCGTCGGTCCCCACCTGGGCCTGCTCGACGCTCACCGGGTCTCCTCAGCTCGACGAAGGACCGCGACGGCCCACCCGTCATTCTCCCGTACCGACAGATCCCTCGGCGCTCGACAGGGGTGACCTGCACCACGTGCGCACGGCACGGCCCAACACGTGCCCGACCTCTGATCCGTCGACGAGCACCAGGGCTCTGCGCGGCAAGTGACCAACGCCACCACGGACGCAACGCCCTCGCACAGGTGAGTCGCACCGATGCGGGCACTGGCTGGCTGACCGCCGCCCAGGCATGAGGACGTCGGCGCGTCCGAGTCCGTACAGCACCGTCCATGTCGCCGCGTGGCCGTGAGGTCGGCGGCTCGGAGCACCCACGTTCGCCACCCCCCGGACAGAACGCACGTCGAGCCCAAGGAGAACACATGAGCGACGGCCCCGCAGACCAGGCCCGCAAGGGCCTGCTGAGCAGCATCACCGGAAAGGCCAAGGAGGTCGCCGGTGCCGTGCTCGGCAACGACTCGCTCGCCGCCGAGGGCCAGCTCCAGCAGGCCGAGGCCACCGCACGCAAGGAGGCCAGCGCCACCGAGGCCGTCGCCACGGTCCGAGCCGACGAGGCGGCGCAGGTGCTGGCCGACGAGCACGCTGCGGCGCAGGCCCAGAAGAGCGACGTCGAGCAGGCCGCCGCCGTTCGCGAGCAGCAGGCGCGTGAGCAGGCCGCCCTCTCGATCCGGCAGGCCGAGGTTGCCGCGGAGCAGCAGCGCGCCCGTGACCTGGCCCAGGCTGAGCAGCGCGCGCAGGACGAGAAGCTGGACGCAGCCCGCGAGGCGGCGCACGACCAGACGCAGGCCACCGTCCAGCAGCAGCGGGCCGTTGCTGAGCACGAGGCGGCCTACGACAGCGCGGCGGCTGCCGAGGACGCTGCCAGCCGCGCCCGGGCCGAGGCCGACCGCCTCGCTGCCCAGGCAGACCTCCCGTCCTGAACTCCCCCCACCACCTTCCAAGGAGTCCGCTTCCATGAACGTCCTCACCATCCCCCGCTCGGTCCTGGCGCTGGAGTACAAGGCGCTGCGCTACCCCTTCCAGCTGCTCGAGACCAAGGTGGTCGCCACCCGCCTGTCGCAGGACTCCGGTCTACGGCTCGGCTACGAGCGCCTGCTCGCAGCCCTGGACGGCAAGGCCGGCGCCCTGGTGGCCGATGAGCGCCTGATCGAGCGCGGCCGGGCCCTGTCGCGACGCGCCGACGTGATCGAGAAGGCGGTTGAGCTCGAGGCGAAGGCCGAACAGCGCAAGGACGCCGCCGACCAGCAGCTGCAGAGCGACACCGCCCAGGCTCAGGAGCAGCGTGCGCAGGCCGAGCAGACCCGGCAGCGCGAGGTCCAGCAGGCCGAGCAGGCCAAGAAGCGCGCGCAGGTCCAGGCGAGCCGTACGGCCACCGAACGCGCGCAGGCTGGTCGGAACACCGCTGCCGACGAGGCGCAGAAGCTCATCGAGGCCGAGCGCAGGCTCGCCGCGGCCGAGCAGACGCGCATCGACAAGGAGACGGCAGTCCGGACCGCGGCCCCCGCGGCACAGCTGTCCGATGCCCGCAAGGACGTCGAGGCGGCCGCCGGCCGGCAGGCCGACGCCGACGAGCTCGCCCGGCTCAGCGAGCAGGAGAAGCAGTCGCGGCAGCCGTCCGCAGGTGCCGTGCCCGGCTCGACCAGTGCCCGCTGAGCCGGCGGCCCGACGTGTTCTTCTTCTTCTCCAACCGCCTGGGTTGCCTGCCCAGCATCGTCCTGTCGATCGTGGTGACCGCGGTGCTGCTGCTCCTGCTCAGGGGGCTCGGCTGACGACCGCCTCCGACTCGACGCTGCCCGCGCCGGCGGCTGGCCGCCACGCCGGGCCGCGTCGCTCCGTGCAGGGATGCCGTCGGTGAGCACGCCGCCGGTGAGGTCGCTGAGTGACGAGGCCGCGGCCCTGACGGCGGCCGTGAGCGGCTGGCTCGCCAACCGCGGCCTGCCCGGCCTGGCCGCGCCGTGCGCCCTGCTCGCCGAGCACCTGTCCGGCGGGCACCCGCTGCGCGACCGGTCCTGCCCGAGCTGCAGCATCACCGACCCGGCCGGGCCGCATGCGGCCACCCTGGGTCACGTCCACGACGCGGTCCGGGCGTTCAGGGCGGCAGCAACCTCCACGCGGTCGTAGGTCGGTCCGTACGGCGGACCGGCCGGCGGCAGCGGCTCGCGTCAACGACACGGCCGGGCCGTGGCGCCGGACAGCGAGAGGGGTCTCAGAGCGCCCCGAGCAGCAGCACGACGCCGAGGACGGCCAGCAGCGCGGCCGTCGAGAGCCGCACGGTGCGGGGCCGGAGCCGCCGGAACAGGCGCATCCCGAGCAGCACGGCGAGCGCGTCGGCAGCGAAGAAGCCCAGGCTGCCGCCCAGCCAGGTGGGGACGGCGGCGTCGCGGGTCGCCAGTGCTGCACCGGCCAGCATCGTCTTGTCGCCGAGCTCGGCGAGGAACATCGCACCGAAGGCCAGCAGCACCGTCGAGCCGGCGGACCGGGCCGGGAGGTCGACCTGCTCGTCGTCGTCGCCCCGCAGGGTGAGCAGCGCCGCCAGCAGGAAGCCGGCGCCGGAGACCACCGCGAGCAGCGACGCGGGGACCGCCGCCCCGACCGCCGCGCCGACCGCCACCGAGAGCCCCTGCAGCGTCACGGCCGCCAGGGCCACCCCGGCCAGGACCGGGACGACGGGACGACGTGCGGCCAGGCTCAGCGCGAGCAGCTGGCTCTTGTCACCGAACTCGGCCGCGAACACCACGACCAGGGCGAGCAGGAAGGCATGCACAGGCGCAGACGCTAGCGGCCGCGGACACCGACGACCGCCGCGGCGAGCGCGCTCAGCACGACCGCTCCCCCGGCAGGCTTGCCGATCCGGCCCTTGGCGACGGCTCCCCCGACGGCCAGCACGTCCAGCGCGTCGCTGAACGCTCCGGCGCTCACCCACGCGCGGGCGGTGCTCGTCCCGGCCCGGCGGTCGGCGCGCAGCGCCAGGACGGTGCCGACCCCCAACGCGATCTCGCGCGCCCCGAGCATCTGGACGGCCCACGCGGTGCGAGCGCTGGCGGCCGAGTCGACGCCGAGGCCCTGCGTCAGGGCTGTGGGGCGGGCGACCATGACCACGCCGGCGCCGGTGCGCGCCAGCGCCAGCTGCCCCGGCCCCACCGCGGCCAAGGCGCGCGGGACCAGCCCTGCTCCGCTGCCGCGCGAGGGGGTGGTGCGGTCCGTACGGGTCAGCAGCGACACAAGCTCTCCTTGAAATCGGGACAGTCGGGCGGATGGCGGGCAGACCGTCAGGACGACGGGCGGCAGTCGGGTTCGTCACCCGACGGCAGGGAATCCTGCTCTGTAGTTGCACGTTGACACACCAGAAGACCTGACCCCGGGAGGCACCCATGAGTGACCGCGTCCTTCGAGGCACCCGCCTCGGTGCCGTGAGCTACGAGAGCGACCGACACACTGAGTTCGCCCCCCGGCTGCGCACATCCTACGACTGCTCCAACGGCCACGAGACCACGGTCCCCTTCGCCGCCGAAGCCGACATCCCGCCGACCTGGGAGTGCCGGGTCTGCGGCGCCGTCGGCCTGCTGCGCGACGGTGAGCAGCCCGAGGCCAAGAAGGGCAAGCCGGCGCGCACGCACTGGGACATGCTGCTCGAGCGTCGCTCCACCGACGAGCTCGAAGAGGTGCTGGCGGAGCGGCTCGCCGTGCTCCACGAGCACCAGGGCGCCGTCAAGGCCGCGCTGAAGAGCGAGCGGGCGAAAGAGCGCAAGAGCGCCTGAGCCCGTAGATCCTCCACGTCGGCCGTCCTCCGGGGCGGCCGTCGTGCTGTCCGGGCTCGCGCGGCCTCGAGCGTCCCGCCGGGTCTTCCCGGACGGGTGTCGACCATCCCGTGCTGGTCAGCCGCTCGGACCGTCCGTCTCGTCGACGACGTCCCCGTCGATCACCGGGCCGCCGCGACCGACTCCGCCGGGCCCCCGCCCGGTAGGACCGACCGCACCGCCGAGCAGGCCGCCGCCGAGCCGTCCCGCGACCACGCCGGTCAGCAGCCGGCGCAGCACCGCCCGCGAGGGCGGCAGCACGCACGCCAGCCCGACCGCGTCGGTGAAGAAGCCCGGGGTGAGCAGCAGCGCCCCGCCGAGCAGCACCAGGGCGCCGTCCGCCACCTCTGCCGCCGGTACCCGGCCGGCCTGCAGCGCCTGCCGGAACGCCCGCCAGGTCTTGGTGCCCTCGCGTCGCAGCAGGTAGCCGCCGAGCAGCGACATCACCACCAGCAGCAGCAGCGTCGGGAGGACTCCGAGCGCCTGCCCGACCTGGATGATCAGGTACAGCTCCAGGATCGGGACGACGACGAGCGCGCCCACCAGCAGCAGCGGCACGCCTAGCCTGCCCTGCGCGGCCGCGAGCGTCCGGAGGTCAGGCCCCACCAGGTGACCCGCCACAGCGCCTCGACGACGATGGAGCGGCTCATCTTGGACTCACCGCGCTCACGTTCGACGAAGGTGATCGGCACCTCCACGACGGTGAAGCCCGCCTTCCAGGCCTGCCACGCGAGGTCGACCTGGAAGCAGTAGCCCTGCGAGGCGACCCCGGCCAGCGGCAGCGCGTCGAGCACCGTGCGACGGTAGGCGCGGTAGCCGCCGGTGGCGTCCTTGAGCGGCAGGCGCAGCATCATCCGGGTGTAGGCGTTGCCGCCGCGGCTGAGCAGCTCGCGCGACTTCGGCCAGTTGACGACGGTGCCGCCCTCGACCCACCGGCTGCCCAGCACCAGGTCGGCGTGCTCCAGCGCCGCCAGCAGCCGGGGCAGCTGCTCGGGCGAGTGCGAGCCGTCGGCGTCCATCTCGACGACGACGTCGTAGCCGTGCTCGCGCGCCCAGGCGAAGCCGGCGATGTAGGCAGCGCCGAGCCCGTTCTTGCCGGTGCGGTGCAGCACCTGCACGCGAGCGTCCGCGGCGGCCATCGCGTCGGCGAGGCCGCCGGTGCCGTCGGGGCTGTCGTCGTCGACGACCAGCAGGTGCGCCTCGGGGACGGCGACGTGCAGCCGGCCGGCGATCAGCTCGACGTTCTCGCGCTCGTTGTAGGTCGGGACGACGACCAGGACCCGCCCCAGCGGCGGCCTCACGCCGGCACCGCGGTGCGCCGCCGGCGCCCGGCCGGAGCCAGCAGACCGAGCGCCGCCAACAGGCACAGCGCCGCCTCGGGCAGGGCGCCCAGCCGGGTGGCGAGCGTGAGCCGGTCGCGCACGGGGACCTGCGCCATCAGCACCTCCCGGGTGAACACCGGCGCGGAGTCGACGACGCGGCCGTCCGGCGCCAGCACGGCGCTCACTCCGCTGGTGGCGCTGACGAGCACGGCGCGGCCGTGCTCGACGGCGCGCAGGCGCCCCATGGCCAGCTGCTGGGTGGTCTCGGCGCTGCGGCCGAACGTCGCATTGTTGGTCTGCACGACCAGCAGCCTGCCCCCTCCGGTCACGACGTCCCGCACGAGGTCGTCGTAGGCCACCTCGAAGCAGATGACGTCACCGAGCGTGACCGGGCCGACCGTGAGCACGCCGGGCTCGTCACCGGCGGCGAAGTCCCGCGGGACGAGGTCGACCTTGGTCGTGATCCGTCGTACCAGCGAGCGGTAGGGGATGTACTCCCCGAACGGCACCGGGTGCCGTTTGACGTAGCGCTCGCCCGGTCCGCTGACCGGGTCCCAGACGATGCCGCTGTTGCTGACCTGGTCGCCGGGACCGTCCAGCACCGCCCCGACCAGCACCGGGATGCCGAGCTCGCGGACCGCACGCGTCGATCAGGGCGTATGCGTCAGGGTCGGTGAACGGGTCCAGGTCGGAGGCGTTCTCCGGCCAGATCACCAGGTCCGGTCGGGGGACGCGACCGGCGCGCACGTCGGCGGCGAGCTCACGCGTGGCGGTGACGTGGTTGTTGAGCACCGCGGCGCGCTGGGCGTTGAACTCCAGCCCCAGCCGCGGCACGTTGCCCTGCACGAGCGCGACGCGCACCGGCGTCCCGCCCGTCGGCACCGGAACGGCCAGCGAGGCCGCGACCGTGGCGACGACGCTGCCCACCAGCACGACGACGACCCGTCCCGGGCGTGCACGCCCCGCCAGCACCGCCCAGGCGAGCACCCCGCCGAGCAGCGCCACGACGAACGACACCAGCGGCGCGCCGCCGAGCGCAGCCAGCGGCAGCAGCACGCCGTCGGCCTGGCTGAAGGCCAGCCGGCCCCACGGGAAGCCGCCGAAGGGCAGCCGCGACCGCAGCGCCTCCTGGAGCACCCAGAGCAGCGCGACGACCACCGGCCAGCCGCGGTGCCGGGTCGCGAGCGCCAGCGCCGGTCCGAGCAGGGCGAAGAACGACGCCTCCAGCAGCGCCAGCGCCACGAGAGCGCCAGGACCGGCGTTGGCGGCCGTCCACTCCACCAGCGGCAGGAACAGCGCGAGCCCGTGCACCAGGCCCAGCAGCGCCGCCCGGCGCAGACCCGCTCTGCGACAGCTCAGCGCCAGCAGCGCCACGGCAGGCGCTGCGAGCGGCCAGAGCCCCGCCGGCGGGAAGGCGAGGTAGGCCAGCAGCCCCGACGCGCCGGCGCCGAGCAGCTGGAGCCACAGCACGGTGACGGCCGCTCCGCGGGCGCGGACCGGCAGTGGGCGACGCGACGGCCACCGTTGGCATCACGGCGGGGCTCGTCACGTGCTCATCCTGCCAGTCCGCGCCCGTGCGCGGGCGCCACCGGGCCGGGCGGGAGAGACCCTTCGGACCGACGCCAGGATCGCTGGAGGCGATCGTGATGCCGTTGTCTACTGAGCTTCTCCACACCCGGCCGGGGTGGACCGGGGGCAGGTTAGCGGGGGGTCCCGGAGGGCTGTCAAGCCGCCTCTGACCTGCGGTTATGTGCTGTTCCCGCAGGTCAGACGGGGTGCTGTCAACAGCCCCCGTTCTGCCCTTGACCTTTCACCGTTCAGGTGGGTGACACCTGACGGCCGCCGACGACCGTCAGCGTGCAGACAGGGTCCGGCGCGTCCAGGTCGGGCAGGCCGGCGACGCCGGAGCGCGGATCGGTCGACCACGCCGAGACGCGGCTGTCCGGCGTCTGCACGACGAGCTCCCCCGGCAGCCGCCAGACGGCGAAGGTCGCCGGGGCTCCGGGGGCGAGCTCGCCGGCGTCCTCGACCCGAGCGGCGCGCCAGCCGCCGCGGGTGTGCGCGGAGAACGCGGCCCGCGCCGACAGGCCGCTGCCCGGGGTGCGGTGCCGGACGGCGGCGCGCACCGTGCCCCACGGGTCCAGCGGCGTCACCGGGGCGTCGGAGCCGAGCGCGAGCGGCACCCCGGCGGCCGCCAGCGCGGCGAAGGGGTTCATCGTCGCGGCCCGCTCGGCACCGAGCCGGGCGACGTACATGCCGTCCGCGCCGCCCCAGCGGGCGTCGAAGGCCGGCTGGACGCTGGCGACGACGCCGTGGGCGGCCAGGGCGCCGACGGCGCAGGGGTGAGCATCTCGGCGTGCTCGATCCGGTGCCGGGCGGCGCGGACCGCGTGGAGCCCGACCTCGCCGGCGGCCAGGGCCAGCCCGTCGGCCACGGCCTGCAGCGCGGCGTCGCCGATGGCGTGGAAGCCCGCCTGCAGCCCGGCACGGGTGCACGCCGCGACGTGCCGGCCCACCTGCGCGGCGTCCAGGTAGGCGCGCCCGGACCTCCGACGTCGGCGTAGGGCCGGCTCAGGCAGGCGGTGTGGCTGCCCAGGGCGCCGTCGGCGAACAGGTCGCCGCCGGCCCCGACCGCGCCCAGCTCTCGAGCCCGCTCGACGCCGTCGAGCTCGCCCCAGTAGCCGATACGCGTCGACCGGGTGCTCCAGCGCGAGCAGGTCCAGGAAGTCCTGCTCGCCACCGATGTCCGGGCCGCCGCACTCGTGCACGCAGCGCGATGCCCAGGGCCGCCGCCCGGTCCAGGGTCGCCGTCTGCGCGGCGCGGCGCTGGAAGGGGTGACGGCCTCGTAGGCGGCTCGCCGCACGACGTGGTGCGCGCCCTGGCGCACCAGTCCGTCCGCCGACGAACCCGGGCACGGTCCGGGCTGCGGGGCGGCAGCCAGCAGCGCGCTGGAGGCCACGGCGGAGTGCACGTCGGTGCGGGCCAGGTAGACCACGCCGCCGTAGGAGGCGCGGTCGAGCTCGGCGGCGGTCGGCGGCCGCTGCTCGGGCCAGCGGTCTCGTCCCAGCCGGTACCCAGCACCGCTCCCCCGCGGCCCCTGCGCGCGGCCTGCGCGACCCGGTCCAGCGCCACCGCCAGCGACGGGCAGTCGGTGAGGTCCAGCCCGGTCAGCGCCAGGCCGGTCGAGGTGGCGTGCACGTGGGCGTCGACGAACGCGGGCGCGACCCAGGCGTCCGCCAGGTCGACGGTGACGTCGGCGCTCATCGCCTCGGCCGCGCCCTCGCTGCCGACCCACGCGACGGTGGCGCCGTCGACGAGCAGCGCGGTGGCGAAAGGGTCGACCGGGCTGCGGACCCGGCCGCGGCGGTACAGCGTGGTCGTCACGCCGCGGCGAGCCTAGGCACGCTGGCTCGCAACCGGACGGATCGCCCGTCCAGTGCTTTCCAACGGGACGATCGCCCTCTACCGTGACGCCATGACCACGATCCTGCGCCCTGAGGTGTCCGCTGCCGACGTCCACGACGTGCTCGGCCGACACCTGCTCGTCGACGGCTTCGACCTCGTCCTGGACCTCGAGGCCAGCCAGGGCTCCCGCTGGTCGACGCCCGCGACGGCACCTCCTACCTGGACCTGTTCACCTTCTTCGCCTCCAGCGCGCTCGGCATGAACCACCCGGCGCTCGCGCACGACCCGGTCTTCCGCGAGGAGCTGCTGGTCGCCGCGCTGAACAAGCCGAGCAACTCCGACATCTACAGCGCCGCCGATGGCCCGCTTCGTCCAGACGTTCGCGCGGGTGCTGGGCGACCCCGGCCTGCCGCACCTGTTCTTCGTCGAGGGCGGCGCGCTGGCCGTCGAGAACGCGCTGAAGGTCGCCTTCGACTGGAAGTCGCGCTGGAACGAGGCGCACGGGCTCGACCCGGCCCTGGGCACCAAGGTGCTGCACCTGCGCGACGCCTTCCACGGCCGCAGCGGCTACACGATGAGCCTGACCAACACCGACCCGGTGAAGGTCGCCCGCTTCCCGCAGTTCGGCTGGCCGCGCATCCCGGCGCCGTACCTCAGCGAGGGCGTCGACGTCGAGCGTCGTGAGGCGCAGGCGCTGGCCGCGGCTCGCGCCGCTTTCGAGCAGCACCCGCACGACATCGCCTGCTTCCTCATGGAGCCGATCCAGGGCGAGGGCGGCGACCACCACTTCCGCCCCCAGTTCCTGCAGGCCATGCAGGCGCTGTGCCACGAGCACGACGCCCTGTTCGTGCTCGACGAGGTGCAGACCGGCGCCGGCCTGACCGGGACCGCCTGGGCCTTCCAGCAGCTCGGCGTGCAGCCCGACGTCGTCGCGTTCGGCAAGAAGACGCAGGTCTGCGGGATCATGGCCGGCGGCCGCGTCGACGAGGTCCCCGACAACGTCTTCGCCGTCTCCTCGCGCATCAACTCCACCTGGGGCGGCTCACTGGTCGACATGGTGCGGGCCCGGCGCATCCTGGAGGTCGTCGAGTCCGACGGCCTCATCGAGCGGGCAGCCGCGCTGGGTCCCGTGCTCGACGCCATGCTGCGCGAGCTCGCCGGCCGCCACCCGGTCGTCACCGACGTCCGCGGACGCGGCCTGATGCGCGCCTTCTCGCTGCCGGACGGGCCGCTCCGCGACGCCGTGCTGACCGCCCTGCGCACCGACGAGCACGTGCTGCTGCTGGGCTGCGGCAGCCGTAGCGTGCGGTTCCGACCGGCGCTGACGGTGGCCGAGGCCGACCTCGCCGCCGGCGTCGCAGCGCTGGACCGCGTCCTGACCCGCCTCACGAGCTCCGCCTGACGCTCCCCGCCCGATCCGGGTCCTGGAGCCGGACCCGAACCTGACCGACCGACCTGCCCCGTCCAGTTGAGAAGCGAGCGCCGCCGCCATGTCCCCGAGCACGCCCAGCAGCACCGTCACGTCCCACATCGGCGGCCGGTCCGTCACCGGCACGGCCGGCACCGTCGACTCGGTCAACCCGTCGCAGCTGAGCGACACCGTCGCGACCGTCACGCTGGCCAGCGCGGAACAGGTCGTCGAGGCGTTCCGTGCGGCCAAGGCGGCGCAACCGGCCTGGGCCGCGACGCCCGCGCCGGTGCGCGGCCAGGTGATCGCCAAGATCGGCCGGCTGGTCGAGGCGAACTTCGAGGCGCTGGCCCGGCTGGTCGTGCGCGAGGTGGGCAAGCCGATCGGCGAGGCTCGCGGCGAGGTGCAGGAGATCGTCGACACCTGCGACTTCTTCCTCGGCGAGGGACGACGCCTGTACGGCCAGACGATCCCGAGCGAGATGCGCGACAAGCAGCTGTTCACCTTCCGCGTGCCGGTGGGCGTGGCAGGCATCGTCACCGCGGGCAACTTCCCCGTCGCCGTGCCGTCGTGGTACCTGGTGCCGGCGCTGCTGTGCGGCAACGCCGTGGTGTGGAAGCCGGCCGAGTACGCCGCCGCCCTGGGCGACGCGCTGACCCGGATCTTCGTCGCCGGGGGCCTGCCCGAGGGCGTGCTCAACACCGTGCACGCCGACGGCCCGACCACCTTCGACGGGCTGTCGCAGGCGTTGGAAGCCGGGCTGGTGAACAAGGTCGGCTTCACCGGCTCCTCCGAGGTCGGCGCCCGCATCGGCGAGCTGTGCGGCCGCCACCTGCAGAGCCCGTGCCTGGAGCTCGGCGGCAAGAACCCGCTGGTGGTCATGCCCGACGCCGACCTGGAGCTCGCGGCCGAGGGCGCGCTGTTCTCCGGCTTCGGCACCGCCGGTCAGCGCTGCACCTCGCTCGGCGTCGCGATCGTGCACGACGACGTCTACGACGCGTTCCTGGGCGCGCTGCTGGCACGGCTGGCCGACGCGAAGGTCGGCGACCCGACCGATCCGTCCGTGCTCTACGGGCCGATGCTGGGGCCGACGCTTCCTCGACGGGTTCACCAAGTGGCTCGGCGAGGTGCAGCCGCACCACACCCTGCACGGCGCCAGCGGCCAGATCACGGCCGAGAATCCGCGGCAGGGCTTCGTCGGCGACCCCGACGCCGGCGTGTTCGCCCACCCGAGCGTGGTCTCTGGCGTGCGCCCCGACGACGCGCTGTACCGCAACGAGACCTTCGGCCCGCTGGTGTCGGTGATGCGCTTCAGCACCTTCGACCAGGCGATCGAGCTCGCGAACGGCCACGGCTACGGCCTGTCCGCCGCCATCTACACCCGCGACGCGCAGAGCGCCTTCCGCTTCCGCGAACGGGTCAGCGCCGGGATGCTGAGCGTGAACAACTCGACCTCCGGCGCCGAGGCCCACCTGCCGTTCGGTGGCAACGGCAAGAGCGGCAACGGCTCGCGGCAGTCGGGCGTCTGGGTGCTGGACCAGTTCACCCGCTGGCAGTCGATGAACTGGGACTACGCCGGCAAGCTGCAGAAGGCGCAGATGGACACCGAGGTCAGCAGCTACGACGCGGACTTCCGCCTGTAGCGCGCCACCACGCGTGCCCCGGCGTGGTCGGGGCATCAGAGCACGATGCTGACCGTACTGGTGATCGTCGTGGTGTCCGGCGCGCTCGTCCTGGGCGCGGCCCTAGGGGTCTCGAGGGTCCTGCCGACGCGGGTCGAAGGCTTCTTGGTGGCGCTGGCGGGGGGAGCGCTGATCATCTCGGCTGTGCTTGAGCTCACCGTCCCCGCGACCGAGACGACGTCGTTCTGGATCGTGGGCCTGTCGCTGCTGATCGGCGCCGCCGTCTTCTCCGGGCTGGACCGGCTCGTCAAGGCTCGATCCGGGAGCGGCGACGCCGGCCTGCTGGTCGCCATCACCCTGGACGGGATCCCGGAGAACCTCGCGCTGGGCGTCGCCCTGATCGGCACCGGGCCCCTGGGCGTCGCCGCACTGTCCGGCTCCATCCTGCTCTCGAACCTGCCCGAGGCCGCCGGCGGCGCCCGCGCCATGACCGAGGGCGGCCGGTCCAAGGGCAAGGTGCTGGCGCTGTGGGCGGCCACTGCCCTGCTGCTGTCGGGTGCCGCGATCGTCGGGAACGTGGCGCTGGCCGGTGTCCCGGACGTGCTGCTGGCCGTGGCGCGCAGCTTCGCCGCCGGTGCGGTGGTGGCCTCGCTGGCCATCGAGGTCTTCCCCAAGGCTTTCCAGCAGGACAGCTATCAGGTGGGGATCGCGGTCGCTCTGGGGCTGGTCCTCGCGCTGGGGCTGAACCAGCTCTCGGCATGAGGTGCAGAACGGCCGTGAGGACATGACGGCCGCTCGGGTGCTCGCCGTCAGCCGCGACGGCAAGCACCGGTTCAGCAAGCAACCGGTCGAGCACGTCACGCTGGTTGCCGGACTGGGGGTCGAGGGCGACGCGCACGCGGGAGCCACGGTCCAGCACCGCTCGCGCAAGCGTTGGCGGCCCGAGCTGCCGAACCTGCGCCAGGTGCACCTGCTCCACGACGAGCAGCTCGATGCCCTGCGGGCCCGTGGTTTCGCCGTTTCCGCCGGTCAGCTCGGCGAGAATGTCCTGACCCGCGAGGTGGACCTGCTCGGGCTGGTCACCGGCACGCGCCTGCACCTGGGCCCGGACGCCGTCGTCGAGCTCACCGGGCTGCGCAACCCGTGCGTCCAGCTGGACCGCTTCGCGGACGGCCTGATGGCCGCGATGCTAGACCGGGACGCCGAAGGGGGGCTGCTGCGCCTGGCCGGGGTGATGTCGGTCGTGGTGACCGGAGGCGTCGTGCGGCCGGGCGACGCGATCGGCGTGCAACCGTCGCCGGAGGCAGGGGCAGCGCTACGCGCCGTCTGAAGGCGGCCCGTCCGAGGGGTCCGGCCGGAACGGCCCGCCCAGCGGCGGCTGCTCGCTGCGGTCGGGCGTGAGGCGACCCCGCTCGAGCACGACCGCGATACCGATGCCGCCCGCGACGAGCAGCACCAGGACCCCGAGCAGGACGAGGAACGTGGCCACGGCTCCATCCTGCCGCACCGGTCGTCCGTGCCGCCGCCTAGCGTGGCGGCATGCGCCTCCTCGTGCTCGGCGGCGGCTCCTTCGTGGGCCGCGCGATCGTCGACGACCTGCTCGCCCGCGGTGACGAGCCCACCCTGTTCAGTCGCGGCCGCACCGGCGCAGACCTGTTCCCCGGCGTCCCGCGGCTGACGGGTGACCGCGACAGCGGCGACCTGTCGGCGTTGGCCGGGACCACCTGGGACGGCGTCGTCGACGTCAGCGCCTACGTCCCCCGCCACGTCACCCAGGTGCTCGACACCCTCGGCGACGGCACCGGCCGCTACCTGTTCATCTCCACCGGTTCGGTCTACGACCGCAGCCGCGGCCGCGACGGCATGACCGAGGACTGCCCGCGGCTGCCGCCGGAGACCGCCACCGAGACCGTCGACGGCGACACCTACGGACCGCTCAAGGTGGCGTGCGAGGACGTCCTGACCGCGCGCCTCGGCGACCGCGCCACCACTGTGCGGCCGGGCATCGTCGCCGGACCGCACGACACCACGGACCGGTTCACCTGGTGGGTGCGCCGCGCCGCCCGTGGCGGCCGCGTCGCCCTGCCGGGACGGCCGGACCAGCCGGCTCAGGTCGTCGACTCCCGCGACCTCGCCACCCTGGTGGGCCGGCTGCTGCACGACGACCGCCCCGGCACCTACAACGCCGTCGGACCAGCCGAGACCGTCACGCTGCAGCAGCTGATCGAGGCCTGCGCCCGGGCAGCCGGCACGCAGGTCGAGGTCGTCCCGGTGGCCGAGCAGGCTCCCGGCTTCCCGCTGGTGCTGCCCGACCGGAGCTGGGACGTCATGTTCCGCCGCAGCGCCGCCCTGGCCCGGTCGGTGGGGCTGCCGTCGACGCCGCTGGAGCAGACGGCCGCCGACGTGCTGGCCTGGGACCGCGAGCGCGGCGCGCCGGCGCTGGCCACCGGGCTCAGCCCTGAGCGGGAGGCTGAGCAGCTCGCTCAGTCCTGAGCAGGCTTGCGGTACCAGTTCGGCGAGGTGTTCGGCGGTGGCGGCAACGTGGCGGAGAGCACGACGAGGTTCGGCCCGCCGCTGGCGATCCCCGCGGCGACCGCCTCTCCCAGCTGGTCCAGCGTCACTGCCCGCGCCGGCACCCGGAAGGCCTGCGCGAGCGTGACGAAGTCCGGCGGGGCCAGCTCGGTGCCGACCGGCTGCTCGCCGTCCTTGGTGAAGTCGTAGCGCAGCATCCCGTAGCCGCCGTCGTCCACGAGCACGACGGTGACCGGCAGCCGCTCCTGCGCGGCGGTGGCCAGATCACCGCAGGCGAACAGGAACCCACCGTCACCGACCAGCGCGACGGTCGGACGGCCCGACAGCGCTGCGCCGAGCGCCGCCGGGAAGCCGAAGCCGAGCGTGCCCCAGCCGACCGGATAGGCCAGGCCGCGGGGCTGCGCGACCCGCCCGAAGCCGCCGTACCAGTAGCCCGCGACGCACATGTCGGCCACGACCACCGCGTCAGGGGGCAGCCCGGACTCCAGCGCGTCCAGGAAAGCCGTTCCTTCCGCCGGCCCCTCCGCCACCCCTTGCGACGTCAGCGACTCCCGGCCGGGCGGCCGCTCGAACCAGGACCGACGGGGGTCCGCCAGCCGTTCGAGCAACGCCGTCACCCCCTCGGCCACCCGCACGCCGACGAACACGTCCGGGGCGTAGGTCACCGGCTCGACGAGGCCGACGGCCAGCAGCGTCGGCGGCTGCGGCTGCCGGAAGGCCTGCGTGTTCATGGCGTCGAGGTCGCTGCCGAGCACCAGCACGACGTCGGCGGCATCCCACAGGGCGCCGGCGGGCTCGCAGTGCGGCGGCAGCGGCACCAGGTGCGGGTGCTCCGGCGGCAGCAGCCCGCGCGCGCCGTAGGAGGTCAGCACCGGTGCGCCGAGCCGCTCGGCAAGGGTGGCGACCAGCGGTCCGGCGTCGTCGGCGGTGGCACCCCCGCCGGCCCAGATCAGCGGCCGCTGCGCACCGTCCAGCGCCCGGACGAGGTCGGCGACGTCGGGGGTGGTGTGCACGGCGAGCGCCAGGTCCGGCTCAGGCTCGGGGGTCGGCACGGCCGCGGCGAGCAGGTCGGTCGGGACCTGCACGTACACCGGTCGCCGCGGGTGCTGCATGGCCAGCCGGCCGGCGCGGACGACGTCGCCGTGGAGGTCCTCGGCGCGCCGGACCTCCACGACGGCCTTGGTGACCGGGCGGAAAAAGCCTGCCTGGTCGATGGTCTCGTGCAGCACGCCGCGGTACTGACCCGCACGCCGCGCCGTCGACGGGATGTCGGTGGCGATCACCAGCAGCGGCGAGTGGCAGGCCCAGGCCTCCCCCGTCGCCGCCACGACGTTCGCCGCGCCCGGGCCGGTGGTGGTGAGCGCGACGCCCAGCCGCCCGGTGGCGCGGGCCCAGCCGTCGGCGGCGTAGCCCGCGGTCTGCTCGTGACGGACGCCCACCAGCCGCAGCGCGCTGGCCGGGAACGCCTTCCACGCAGCCAGGTTGTGCACGCCGGGCAGGCCGAAGGCCACCTCGACGTCCAGGTCCTGCAGCGCCTGCACGAGCGCCTCGCCGCCGGTCGGCACGATGCCTCCACCCTCCTGTCCGGACGGACGCCGGCTCCGGCGTCCAGCCTTCCACCGCGCGCCCGGGCGCCGACGTCGACACGCTCACTAGCCTGGGCGGGTGGCCCTGGACCCTCGTGACCTGCCCGCCGACGTGCTCGCGTTCCTCACCGAGCGGCACCTCGCGACGCTCACCACGCTGCGTCCGGACGGCTCGCCGCACGTCGTCGCCGTCGGGTTCACCTACGACGCCGACGCGTCGGTGGTCCGGGTCATCACGAACGTCTCCTCGCGCAAGGTCGCGCACGTCCGGGCGGGTTCGGCGCGTGCCGTCGTCGCGCAGGTCGACGGGGCCCGCTGGCTGAGCCTGGAGGGCGTGCCGACCGTCTCCGACGAGGGCGCGCGGGTCGCCGAGGCCGTGCGCCGCTATGCGCTGCGCTACCGCCAGCCCGCCGAGAACCCGCAGCGCGTGGTCCTGGAGATCGCGGTGGACCGGGTGCTCGGCCGCGGCTGAACCGGCTCAGTCCAGCGGTTCCGCCGGCTCGTGCGGCGGCGCCGGCCGACCCTCCCACGGCGTGCTCAGGACGACGGTCGTGCGCGTCGACACCCCCGCCGCGGACCGGATCTCCTGCAGCAGCACCTCGAGCTCGGCCGGGCCGGCCACCCGGACCTGCAGGATGTAGCTCTCGACGCCCGCGACGCTGTGGCAGGCCTCGATGGCCGGCAGGTGCGCCAGTCGCTCGGGAGCGTCGTCGGGCGCCGCAGGGTCGATCGGGACGATGGAGATGAACGCCGACAGCGGCAGCCCCGCCACCGTCGGGTCGATGCGGGCGGTGTACCCGAGCACGGCGCCGCGCTGCTCGAGCCGTCGCACGCGCTGGTGCACGGCGCTGGTCGACAGCCCGGTGTCGCGGGCCAGATCGGCATAGCTGCGTCGACCGTCCTGGGCCAGCGCCGCCAGCAGCTGCCGGTCGACGGCGTCGGGGGCTGCTGCGGGGGTCGACACGGCGCGAGTTTACGGCGGCGGCCCGCTCGCGCCGCCGGACGTCGCCGCTGCGGCCGGCCCTGTCCGTGCGGCCCGGCAGCGCGGTGGTTGGCTGACCCCATGACCGGTCAGCTGACCCTGCTCGATGCTCCGTCGCTCTGGTACCGCGCGTTCCACGGTGTCCCGGAGTCGGTCACGGCCCCGGACGGCTCGCCGGTCAACGCCGTCCGCGGCACGCTGGACCTGATCTCGCGGATCGTGCGCGACACCCGCCCGGCCCGGTTGGTGGCCTGCCTCGACCTGGACTGGCGGCCCGCCTTCCGGGTCGCCGCGGTGCCGTCCTACAAGGCCCACCGGCTGACCGAGAACGGCGCCGAAGCCGAGCCGCCGTCGCTCGCGCCGCAGGTGGCCGTCCTGCTGGACGTGCTGGCCGCCGTGGGGATCTGCGTGGTCGGCGCCGAGGGTCACGAGGCCGACGACGTGCTCGGCACCCTGTCGGCGCGCGAGACCGGAGCCGTCGACGTCGTGTCCGGCGACCGCGACATGTTCCAGCTGGTCCGCGACGACGGACCCGTCCGCGTGCTGTACGCCGTCGAGAAGCTCAAGCCCTACGGCGAGGCCGAGGTGGCCGCAAAGTACGGCATCCCCGGCACCCGCTACGCCGAGTACGCCGTGCTACGAGGCGATCCCAGCGACGGTCTGCCGGGGGTCAAGGGCGTCGGCGACAAGACCGCCGCGGCGCTGGTGAACCGGTTCGGCACCGTCGAGGGGATCGTCGCGGCGCTGGACGCCGGCGGCGACGACGGCTTCCCGGCCGGATCGCGCGCCAAGCTCGAAGCGGCCCGCGCCTACCTCGAGGTGGCGCCGGCGGTCACCCGGACCGTCCTGGACCTGCCGATCCCGGTGCTGGACGATGCCCTGCCCCGGGTGCCGCGCGACCCGGAGGCGCTCCTCGCGCTGGTCGACCGCTGGGGCCTGGACAGCCCGATGGAGCGGATGCTGGCCGCCCTGGAGATCTCGCACGCCGGCTGAGCCCGCTGACCCGTCCCGCACCGGCGCCGGGCCGCCGTCTGCCCGTCGTGGCACCCTGTTACTGATGAGTAGACAGCCGTTCTCGGTCCTTACCCGCGCCGCGGAGCTCACCCAGGCGAGCACCGTCGAGCTCGACGTGCTCGTCGTCGGCATGGGCGCGACCGGAGCCGGCGTGGCTCTCGACGCCGCCAGCCGCGGCCTCACCGTCGCCGTGGTGGACAAGGGCGACGTCGCCAGCGGTACGTCCAGCAAGAGCAGCAAGCTGGTGCACGGCGGCCTGCGCTACCTGGAGAACTACGAGTTCGGGCTGGTGCGCGAGGGCGTCACCGAGCGGCAGCTGCTGATGCGGCTCGCCCCGCACCTGGTCCGTCCGATGGACTTCCTCTACCCCGTCTGGCCCGACACCGCCCGCCGGCGCCTGCTGGGGCTGGGGCTGACCACCTACGACGTGTTCGCCCTGGCGATGGTCGGCGGGTCCGGGGTACGGCGCCACAGCAAGATCAGTGCCGAGCAGGCGGCGGAGCTGGCACCGGCGCTGGCCGGCACCGGCCTCACGCACTCCTACCGCTACGGCGACTGCGGCACCGACGACGCCCGGCTCGTGCTGGCCGTGGTCCAGGCCGCGCGCTCGTTCGGCGCGCTCGCGGTGCCCTACGCCGAGGTGGACGGCCTGCTCACCGGCGACGACGGCAAGGTCAGCGGGGCGCGGCTGCTCGACCACCTCGGCGGCGACCACGTCGAGGTGCGCGCGCGTCACGTCGTCAACGCCACGGGCGTCTGGGTCGACCGCCTGCAGGCGCTGGAACAACCCGGCCGGGCGCCGGTCGTCCAGCCCTCCAAAGGCGTGCACGTCGTCGTGCCGCACGAGCGGCTGCCGCTGCTGGAGGCCGCCGTGCTGCTGCCGAGCCGGCAGGGCGACGGCCGCTCGATGTTCGCTATCCCGTGGGGCGCGCAGACGATCCTGGGCACCACCGACACGCCCTACGACGGCGAGCTGGCGGACCTGTCGCTGACCGGCCGCGACCTGGAGTACGTGCTCGCCGCCGGCAACGACGTCTTCGGGCGCGACCTGACCGCGGACGACGTGCTCGGCGCCTGGGCCGGCGTCCGGCCGCTGATCCGTGCGGCGGGCGCCGACGAAGGCACCGGTGCGGGCACCACCACGATGAGCGACCTCAGCCGACGGCACACCCTGGTCGAGGGCCCCGCCGGGGTGCTCACCATTACCGGCGGCAAGCTCACGACCTACCGCCGGATGGCCAAGGACGTCGTCGACCGCATCGTCGCGCGCGACGGTCGCAAGGCCCGCTGCCGCACCGAGGAGATCCCGCTCGGCGGCACCAGGCCGCTGGACCTGCTCGACGCCGAGGTGCAGGGGGCCGCGGCCGGGCTTGGGCTGTCCCCGCAGACCGCGACCCTGCTGCTGCGCCAGACCGGCGAGCAGGCGCACGACGTGCTGTCGCTCGTCGCGGCCGACCCGTCGCTGGCCCAGGTCCTGTCCCCTGCCGCACCGCACATCGCCGCCGAGGTGGTCCATGCGGCCCGGGCCGAGGGCGCCACGACCCTGGACGACGTCTACAGCCGTCGCATGAGGTTGTCGCTGCGGGCCCGCGACGCCGCGCTGCCGACGGCGCCGCTGGCCGCCTCGCTGCTGGCCGCCGAGACCGGTCGGGACCAGGCGTGGGCCGCAGCCCAGGTCCTCGCCTACACCGAGGCCGTGCGCCGCGAGCGCGGGGTGCTCGGCCTGTCCGGCGTCCCGGCCGACGAGGTCCTGGACGCCGTCGGCTGACCTGCCGCCCGGTCGTGGTGGCCGCTCCTAACCCCCCTGGTGGAAGGCTCCGGCGTCGTCCGGCGGGGTCGGGTCGAGCCGGTCGCGGAGCCAGTGCTCGGGCAGCACGACGTGGCGCGGCCCCTGGACGTGGCCGCGCGGCAGCAGCTCTGATCCGGCCGGCAGCTCCGCCGACGGGTCCAGCGCGTCGAGCAGCTCGTCGAGCTCGGCCAGCGACGACGCCATCGCCAGCTTCTTGCGCGCCGCACCGCCCACCGGGTAACCGGTCAGGTACCAGCCGGTGTGCCGGCGGAAGTCGCGGACGGCGAAGCCCTCGCTGCCGCGCGTCTCGACCAGCATCCGGGCGTGCTGCTTCATCACCGTCGCGACCTCGCCGACGGTCGGCGGCGCCTGCACGCGGCCGCCCGGCGAAAGCGTCGGCCAGGTCGCGGAACAGCCACGGCTTGCCCAGGCAGCCGCGGCCGACGACGACTCCGTCGCAGCCCGTCTCGGCCATCATCCGCAGCGCGTCCGAGGCCGCCCAGATGTCGCCGTTGCCCAGCACCGGGATGCCGTCGACGGCCTGCTTCAGCGTCGCGATCGCCGACCAGTCGGCGCGACCGCTGTAGAACTGCTCGGCCGTGCGGGCGTGCAGCGCGATGGCCGCCACGCCGGCGTCGGCGGCCCGCCGACCGGCTTCCAGGTACGTGAGGTTCTGGTCGTCGACGCCCTTGCGCATCTTGACGGTGACCGGGACGTCGCCGGCGGCCCGCACGGCCGCCTGCACGAGGTTGCCGAACAGCACCGGGTGCGCGGGCAGCGCCGACCCGCCGCCGCGTCGGGTGACCTTCGGCGACGGACAGCCGACGTTGAGGTCGACATGGTCGACGCCGTCGTCGTCGACGAGCCGGCGCACCGCGGCGGCGACGACCGCCGGATTCGTCGCGTAGAGCTGGATCGAGCGGACGGTCTCGTCGGGGCCGAAAGAGGCGCGCCGGGAGGTGGTCTCGTTGACCTCGAGCAGGGCCCGCGCCGACACCATCTCCGAGACGTAAAGACCGGCGCCGTAGGACCGGCACAGCGAGCGGTAGGCGGCGTTGGTGACTCCTGCCATCGGCGCCAGCACCACCGGGAGCCCGACCTGCAGCGGCCCGATCCGCAGCCCGGGGGCGGCGACCGTGGTCACGCGACGCCTCGGGTCGGTCCGCCGTCAGCAGTCCCGCGCGGCACCCAGAGGTCGGTGATCGACACCCCGAGCCGCCCCAGCAGGGTGCGCAGGAGCGGCAGCGACAGCCCGACGACGTTGCCGTGGTCGCCGTCGATGCCGGCCATGAAGGGCGCGCAGAAGCCGTCCAGGGTGAAGCCGCCGGCCACCCGCAGCGGCTCGCCGGTGGCCACCAGCGCCTCGATCTCGGCGTCCGTCGGGTCACCGAAGCGGACGGTGGTGCTCGCCGTCTCGGAGGCGGACTCGGCTCCGGCGAGCACGCAGACCCCGGTCAGCAGCTCGCCGGTGCGGCCGCGCATCTGCCGCCAGCGGGCGACCGCCGTGTCGACGTCGGCGGGCTTGCCCCTCAGCTCACCGTCCAGCAGCAGCATCGAGTCGCAGCCGATCACCAGCGCGTCGGCGGGCAGCTGGTCCTGGACGGCCTCCGCCTTGCGGCGGGCGAGCTCCTGCACCACCTCGCGCGGCTCGGTCGCACCCACGACGTCCTCGTCGACGCCGCTGACGACCACCTGCGGGTCCAGCCCCGCGGCGCGCAGCAGCGCGAGCCGCGCCGGGGAGGCGCTGGCCAGCACGAGCGGGCGGGACGTCGTCACGCCGGTCCACGGTACCGGCGACGCCCGCTCAACCCACGCTGCTGTAGGCCACCACCCCGCGCCGGACGGCATCGACGGTCTGGCGCACCGTCCGTCGCAGGGTGACCCCGTCCGGCGAGAGCTGCTCGGCCACCAGGGCGATCTGACCGAGCAGGTCGACCAGCTGCTTGCACCAGCGCACGAAGTCGCCGGCCGTCAGGTCCGGGTCGTCGCGCAGCACCTGCTCCAGCGTCGCCCCGCCGGCCCAGCGCCACGCCGCCCAGGAGAAGCCCGCGTCCGGGTGCGGCAGGGTGTCGACCCCGGCCTCGCGCTCGACGTCGGCCAGCCGCGCCCACAGCCGGTCCATCTCGGCCAGCGCGGTCTGCACGCCCCCGCCCGGCACGACCGGGTTCGACTCGTCCGCCCGTCGGGCGCTGTAGACCAGCGTCGAGACGACCGCAGCCAGCTCGGCCACGGTGAGCCCGTCCCACAGCCCCGCGCGCATCGCCTCGACCGCGAGCAGGTCGGTCTCGCTGTAGACGCGCGCCAGCGCCAGCCCCGAGGCGGTGACCTCGTCGCCGGACAGGTGGCCCAGCGTGTCGAGCACGGCGCAGATGCGGTCGAAGGTGCGTGCGATCGAGCTGGTCTTGCCGGCGACCTTGCGCTCGAGCGACACCGTCTCGCCCTGCAGCCGCGCGCGCCGTTCGGACCAGCGCAGGTGCTGCTCGCGCTCGTCGCAGCCGTGCACCGGGTGCCGGCGCAGCGCCGCGCGCAGCGCGCTCAGCTGCTCGTCGTCCGCCGCGGTCGAGCGACGTCGGCCGCGCGCCGGACCACTGACGGGCAGCTGGCGCAACGAGGACGCGAGGTCGCGGCGCGCCTGCGGCGAGCGGTGGTCGAAGTGCCGCGGCACCCGCAGGGTGGCCAGCGCCTCGACGGCGGTCGGGAAGTCGGCAGCCGACAGCCGACCGGCCCAGCGGTCCTCGGTGAGCACGAGCGGGTGCGCCTCCCCCATCGGGGCGAGCCCGGGGTCCAGCACGACGGCGAGCCCGGACCGGCGTCCGGAGGGCACGCGGACGACGTCGCCGGTCTTGAGCTGCTCGAGCGAGGCCGCTGCGGCCGCCCGCCGCTGACCGGCGCCCTGGCGGGCGAGGTCCTTCTCCCGTCCGGCGATCTGCGCGCGCAGCCGGCCGTACTCGACGACGTCGCCCAGGTGGCAGGTCATCGACGCCTGGTAGCCGTCCAGCGCCTCGTGGTTGCGGGTCACCTGCCGCGCCAGCCCGACGACGGAGGCGTCGGCCTGGAACTGCGCGAACGAGCTCTCCAGCAGGGTCCGGGCGGCGTCGCGTCCGAGGTTGCCGACCAGGTTGACGGCCATGTTGTAAGACGGCCGGAAGCTGGACCGCAGCGGGTACGTGCGCGTCGAGGCCAGCCCGGCGACGTGCTCGGGCGACATCCCCGGCTGCCACAGCACGACCGCGTGGCCCTCGACGTCGATGCCGCGTCGTCCGGCCCGGCCGGTGAGCTGGGTGTACTCCCCCGCGGTGACGTCGGCGTGCGTCTCGCCGTTCCACTTGACGAGCTTCTCCAGCACCACCGACCGGGCCGGCATGTTGATGCCCAGCGCGAGCGTCTCGGTGGCGAACACCGCCTTGACGAGGCCGTCGAGGAACAGCTGCTCGACGACCTCCT
This sequence comes from uncultured Actinomycetes bacterium, assembly GCA_963784675.1. Classification (GTDB taxonomy): domain Bacteria; phylum Actinomycetota; class Actinomycetes; order Mycobacteriales; family SCTD01; genus SCTD01. The sequence continues at coordinate 763,521 of CAWASE010000019.1, read as the reverse complement.
TGAAGGTCGGCAGCATGCCGGCGTGGTGCGCCGCGACCCCGCGCTGCAGGCCGTCGAGCCACTCCCAGTAGCCGAGCACCGCGAGGTCCTCGCGCGGGAGCTCGGCGGTGCGCTTCTCGACCAGCCGCCGCACCTGCTCGGCCTCGGCCTCGGTGTTGAGCCGCACGCCCGCCTGCACGCACTGCTGCACCGCCGCCGCGCAGCCGGCCCGGCTGAACAGGAAGGTGATCGCGGGCAGCAGCGCCTGGCTGTCCAGCCGGGCCAGCACGTCGGCCCGGTGCACGCGCGGGCGGCCGCGGTCGACGGGCCGGCCACCGCGGCCGCGGGCCGGGAAGCGCCCCTCGTCGCGGGCCAGCCGCTCCAGCTGCGGGTTGACCACGTGCTGGTCCACGAACAGGTCGTAGAGCCGCGTGCCGACCATGACGTGCTGGAACAGCGGCACCGGGCGGTGCTCCTCGACGACCACCTCGGTGTCGCCGCGCACCGTGCCGAGCCACTCGCCGAACTCCTCGGCGTTGCTCACCGTGGCCGACAACGATGTGACCTGCACCTGCGGCGGCAGGTGGATGATGACCTCTTCCCAGACGGCGCCGCGGCTGCGGTCCGCGAGGTAGTGGACCTCGTCCATCACCACGTGCGCGAGGCGTTCCAGGCGGTCGTGGCCGGGCCGGGACCGGCCGTCGCTGCCGGCCGAGTACAGCATGTTGCGCAGCACCTCGGTGGTCATGACCACGACGTCGGCGTCGCCGTTGAGGGCGTTGTCCCCGGTCAGCAGCCCGACGCGCTCCGGCCCGTAGCGCGCGACCAGGTCGGCGTACTTCTGGTTCGACAGCGCCTTGATCGGCGTGGTGTAGAAGCACTTGTTCCCCTGGCGCAGGGCCAGGTGCACGGCGAACTCCCCGACGACGGTCTTGCCCGCACCGGTCGGCGCGGCCACCAGCACCCCCCGGCCGGCCTCCAGCGCGGCGCAGGCGGTGCGCTGGAAGGCGTCGAGGCCGAAGGGGTAGCCCACCTCGAACTCGGCCAGCGCCGGACCGGACTGGTTGCGGCGGAAGCCCGCGTACCGCTCGGCAGGGCTCGCGCCCGGCTCGTGCCCTGCCCGCGCGCTCACGCCGTCAGGCTACGTCCGCAGGGCGTTCCGCGGCGGTCGGGACGGCGGTCGGGACGGCGGTGGCGGACCGCGTCAGAGCGGTGACGGACGGTCCCCTACCGGCGACGCCTCGTCGTCGCGCAGGTTCGCGAGCGCGACGCCGTCGGGCTCCAGCGCCCTGCGCTTGCGCGTGGCGCGGTCCCGCAACCGGGCCAGCAGGATGCACACCTCGTAGAGGCCGTAGAGCGGCAGCCCCATCGCCATGAAGGTGAACGGGTCCTGCGAGGGCGTCAGCACGGCCGCCGCGACCGCGATCCCGACGATCATGCCCCGCCGCCAGGACCGCATCACGCGTGACGGGAAGATGCCGACGAAGTTCAGGAACATGACGATGACCGGGAACAGGAAGGCGACCCCGAACGCCAGCAGGGTCAGCGTCACGAACGACAGGTAGCTCTGGATCGAGGGCAGCGTCACGATGCCGTCGCCGCCCACCGACAGCAGGAACTCCAACCCGCGGCTGATGGTGAGGTAGGCGAAGACCACGCCGGTGCAGAACAGGATCAGCGCCGCGCCGAGGAAGGCTGCGGCGTAGCGCTTCTCCTTGCGGTGCAGCGCCGGGGTGATGAAGGCGCCGAGCTGGTAGAGCCAGACCGGAGACGAGCCGACCACGCCGGCGATGAAGGAGACGCGCAGCACCACGGTGAACTGCTCGAACGGGCCGAAGGCGTACAGCTGGCAGGCATCGCCGATGGCGCTGGCCTTGGCGGCGTCGGTCTTGCAGTAGGGCGCAGACAGGAAGTCGAACACGCGCGCGCGGAACACGATCGCGACCACGACGCCCACGGCGATCGCCAGCAGCGACCAGCCGAGCCGGTTGCGCAGCTCGCGCAGGTGGTCGATCAGGGCCATCCGGCCGTCCGGGGTGCGCTCGGCGCCCTCGCCCCGGCGCACCGTCGGCGCGGACACCTACTGCTGGTCGAGCGACGGCACCGAACCGGGGGCCGGGGCGACACCGGGCACGGCCGGCGAGGACGGCAGCGGGGTCGTCGGAGCCTGGGCGGCCGGCGGCAGCGGCGCGGGCGCCGGGGCCTGGGCGGGCGGCGGGGTGGCCATCGCCCGGTCGTACGCGGCCTGCGCCGCCTTGCGCCGCTCCTCCAGGTCGTGGTCGGACCCGTCCTCGCGCAGGCCCTGCGTCTCGGCCTTGAAGATGCGCAGCGACCGGCCCAGCGAACGAGAGGCGTCCGGCAGCCGCTTGGCGCCGAACAGAACCATGATCACGAGGACGATGAGCACGAGCTCCCAGCCGCCGGGCAGGTTCATGGCACGCGCTCCTCTGTGTCGGGTACCTCCAGAGGTTACGCCGCAACGGCCCAGAGCTACCTGTTCGCGGCCTGAGCAGCGGCCGGCGCGCCGCGCGCCCCCAGCGGGCCGTCCGCGAGCAGCAGGCTCAGCTTCTCGGTCTCGCGGCCGACCACCTCACCGGTGGCCGCGACGGCGCCCATCAGCCGACGGACGACCTGGTAGAGCCGGAACAGCACCAGCCCGAGCGGGACGAGCGACAGCACCACGACCAGCACGCTCAGGATCCACCACACCCGCGCAGGCTAGCCCGTGCCGGTGCCGGTGGGGGTCAGCCGCGGACCGGCGCCGACGCGAGGCCGGCGAGCAGGTCGGTGCTTCCGAGCTGCAGGGCGAAGTCGAGCAGGTCGTCGTAGTCCAGCCGCGGGCCGACCTTGGCCTCCAGCGCCTCGCCCGGCACGTCCCAGACGGTCGCGGGGACGCCGCCGGAGACCAGCAGCGACACGACGTGGTCGTCGGCCGGCTTGCGCACCTGGTCGGTGCAGGTCGGGCAGTGGAAGGCGTAGTACGACAGCGGAGCGTGGCTGCACACCATCAGCGAGACGTCGGCGGGCGTGAGCTCGACCTCGCCGCAGGTGGGGCAGGATGCCTTGATCGTGGTCATGGCCCGGCGTCTCCTCTGTCGTGCCGCACCACTGTGCGACCTCTCCGGCTTCGGCAGGCCGGGCGCCGGGCTTGACCGCCTCGACCGGGTCTGATCACGGCGGACCGCCAGGATCCTCCGGTCGGCCCAGCGAGGGTTCCCCCGAACGGCCCAGCCGGGTGGTCCGCTCAGAGCCCGTAGGCGGCCAGCGCTCGCCGCGCGTCGGCCCGCACGGCGTCCGCGACGTCGGCCGGGGCCAGCACCTGTGCCTGCGCGCCCAGGCGCAGCGCCAGCCGGCGCACCCAGGCGGTGTCGCGGCAGCGCAGCCGCACGACCACCCCACCGTCCGGCGACTCGACGACCGACTCGCACGGGTGGTAGTCCGCCACCCAGGCCGCTCCGGGGCGCAGCGCCAACGTCACCAGCAGGTCGTCCGGGCCGGGACGGAACAGCCCGCGCGACAGGTCGCGCTGCGGGACGTCACGCGGCGGGGCGCTGGGCTCGTCCAGGACCGTCACCTCGTGCACCCGGTCCAGACGGAACAGCCGCAGCCCCTCGGCCCGGCGGCACCAGCCCTCCAGGTAGCTGTGCCCGTCGACGAGCAGCAGCCGCAGCGGGTCGACGTCACGCTCGGTGCTCTCGTCGCGGCCGGGCACCCAGTAGCTCAGGTGCAGCAGCCGACCGTCCTCCAGCGCGCGCTGGACGACCGGCAGCACGCGGTCCTCTCCCTCGACGGCGACCTGGACCCGCCCGGCCGGGCCGGCGGCGGCGCCGGCGGCCTGCTCGATCTTGGCCAGCGCGCGGTCGACGGCGTCGTGCTCGGACAGTCCGCGCGTCTCGGCCAGCGCGCGCAGGGCGACCACCAGCGCGAGGGCTTCGTCGACGGTCAGCCGCAGCGGCCGGGTGACCCCGGCCGGCTCGGTGAGCGTGACGGTGTCGCCCTCGAACTCGACGTCGATCAGGTCGCCGGGGCCGTGGCCGGGCAGGCCGCAGACCCAGAGCAGGTTGAGGTCCTTGCGCAGCCGGTCCTCGGTGATGCCGAAGGTCGCGGCGACGTCGGTCAGCCGCACCCCGGGACGGGCCAGCAGGTACGGCACCAGGGCCAGCAGCCGCGGCAGCTGGTCGGTCGAGCCGCTCACGAGGCCAGCCCCTGCAACCGCCGGACCACGGCGTCGCGGGCCGACACCGGGCTCAGCACGACGGCGTCGGCGCCGTAGCCGGCGATCCGGTCCGCGAGCCGCTCGGGGTCGGAGAAGCCGAGGTCGACGATGGTCCAGCCCTCCCGCTCGGCATCGGGCTCCGGGGTCGCGGCTCCACGGCGGAGGTCCCAGCCGGTCCCGGGGCGCAGGCTGACGCGGGCCGTCTCGCGCGGCTCGTCGGCCGCCATCCGGCCGGCCATGGCGCGCAGGTCCACCCCCTCGGGCGTCACGACGGCCCCCGGCTCGCCGACCAGCCGGACCTCGCCCTGGATGCGGGACATGCGGAACACCCGCGCGGCGTCGCGCGCCGCGTCGAAGCCCACGAGGTACCAGCGGCCGCGCCACGACACCACGCCCCACGGCTCGACGGCCCGGTCCTGCGGTGCGGCCGTTCCGGTGCGGTAGCGGAAGCTGACGGCGGTGGCGTCGCGGACCGCTTGCAGGCACCGCTCGAAAGCCGGCTCGCTGGCGCCGACCCGCGGTTCCAGCGCCGCCGGCGCGGCCGGGGCCGACACCCCCGCCGCCTGCAGCTTCAGCAACGCGGTGCCCGTGGCGCCGGCCAACGGCGCCGACTGCCACAACCGGGCCGCCAGCCCGAGCGCCGCGGCCTCGTCCGGCTCCAGCGAGATGTCGGGCAGCTCGTAGTCGCGCCGCGCGATGCGATAGCCCGGTTCGTCGTCGTGCGCTGCGCTGTGGGTGCCGGTCTCGAGCGGGATGCCGAGGTCGCGCAGCTCTTCCTTGTCGCGCTCGAACATGCGCCGGAAGGCCTCGTCGGTGCCCTGCTCGTAGCCGGGTACCGCGCCGCGGATCTCGTGCACGCCGAGGTAGCGACGGGTCGCGAGCAGGCAGATGACCAGGTTGAGGAGCCGTTCCGTCTTCTTGGCCGACACGGTCGCGACGTTAGCCTGCGGACGGTGGCGCGTCGTGCTCCCACCGGGACGGAGGCAGCGTGGTCCGGTGGCGACGCGGCGTCGTCACGGCCCGCCGGCGCGAGTGGCGGGGCTCCGTCGAGCTCGACGTCACGCTCGCGGACGGTCGCCAGGTGCGGGCGCTGGCCCACCCGCCGCTGGTGGGCGACCCGCAGCCCGGAGACGTCGTGCTGCTCAACGTCGGGGCGCTGGACCTGGGCCTGGGGACCGGTGGGTATGCCTTGGTGGTCGCCCTGCCCGACCGGCTGCCGCCCGACGTCGACGGGCCGGGGCACCTGGTGAAGGCCCGCTACACGCCGCTGCAGGCCGTCGTGCAGGGCGCCGACGAGCAGGACGCGCCGACCCATGCGCTGCTGGCCGACGACGCGCCCCTGCCCGGGACCCCGGTGGTGCTCGCCGACCTGCACTCCAGCCTGCCCGCCGTGCTCGCGGGCGTGCTGGCCGACCGACCCGGTACCCGGGTGGCCTACGTGATGACCGACGGCGCGGCGCTGCCGCTGTGGTTGTCGCGCACGGTGGCGGCACTGGCCGACCGGCTCTGCGGCACGGTCACCGTCGGTCAGGCCTTCGGCGGCGACCTGGAAGCGGTCACCCTGCACTCCGGGCTGCTCGCCGCGGCGCGCGTGCTGACCGCCGAGGTCGTCGTGGTGACGCAGGGCCCCGGCAACCTCGGCACCGGGACGACGTGGGGCTTCTCCGGGGTGGCGGTCGGCGAGGCGGTCAACGCCGCCGCTGCGGTCGGGGGCCGGCCGGTCGGGGTGCTCCGGATGAGCGAGGGCGACCCGCGGCCCCGGCACCGGGGCGTCAGCCACCACAGCACGACCGCCTACGGCCGGGTGGCGCTGGTCCCCGCCGACCTGGCGGTACCGGCCTCGGCGGTCGCGCACGTCGAGCAGGTGCGGCCGCTGCTGTCGCGCCATCGTCTGGTCGTCGTGCCGGACGACGATCTGGGCGCCGTCCTGCAGCCCTGGGCTCCGCTGCTGCGCACGATGGGGCGGACCCTCGCGCAGGACCCGCTGCCGTTCCTGGCCGCCGCCGCCGCCGGCCGGCACGCCGCGTCCCTGCTGCCGCCGCCGGCAGCGTGAGCCCGGTGCCGTGACGCCACGCTGTCGGGTCGGGTCAGCGCACCCCGAGCAGGTCGACCACGAACACCAACGTCTCGTCCGGGCCGATGGCCCCACCGGCACCGCGCTTGCCGTAGCCCAGCTCGGACGGGATCGTCAGCCGACGACGGCCACCGACCTTCATGCCGGCCACGCCCTGGTCCCAGCCCGCGATGACCTGACCCTGGCCGAGGCCGAAGGTGAACGGCTGGCCACGGTCCCAGGACGCGTCGAACTGCTGCTTGCTGGACCACGCGACCCCGACGTACTGCATGGTGCAGGTCTTGCCGGCGACCGCCTCCGCGCCGTCTCCGACCGTCAGGTCGTCGAGCACGAGCTCAGTGGGGGCAGGTCCGTCGGGGATCTCGACACTCGGCTTCTCAGGCATGGCGACCACCCTAGGCGCTGCTCCCACCGCCCCGGCTACATGCTGGCGATGAGCTTGTCGACTCGCTCGTCGACCGAGCGGAACGGGTCCTTGCACAGGACGGTGCGCTGCGCCTGGTCGTTGAGCTTGAGGTGCACCCAGTCGACGGTGAAGTCGCGGCGCTTGTCCTGCGCCTGCTTGATGAACTCGCCGCGCAGCTTCGCGCGGGTGGTCTGCGGCGGAACCGACTTGGCCTCGAAGATGGCCAGGTCGGTGGTGGCCCGGGCGACCAGGCCCTTGTTCTCCAGCAGGTAGTACAGGCCGCGGCGGCGGTTGACGTCGTGGTAGGCGAGGTCCAGCTGCGCGACCCGCGGGCTGGACAGCGCCAGGTCGTGCTTGGCCCGGTAGCGCTCGATGAGCTGGTACTTGGTCACCCAGTCGATCTCGCGCTCGACGAGCCCGAGGTCCCCGGTGTCGACCGCCTGCAGCGTCCGCCCCCACAGGTCCAGGACCCGCTTGACGTGGGCGTCGCCGCCGCGTCGTTCGATGAAGTCGACGGCCTTGGAGTGGTACTCGCGCTGGATCTCCAGCGCGCTGGCCTCCTTGCCGTTGGCCAGCTTGACCTTGCGGCGACCGGTGAGGTCGTGGCTGATCTCGCGGATCGCGCGGATCGGGTTCTCCAGCGTCAGGTCTCGCAGCACGACGCCGGCCTCGATCATGCGCAGCACCAGGTCGGTGGCGCCGACCTTGAGCAGCGTCGTGGTCTCGCTCATGTTGCTGTCGCCGACGATGACGTGCAGCCGACGGAAGCGCTCGGCGTCGGCGTGCGGCTCGTCGCGGGTGTTGATGATCGGGCGGCTGCGGGTGGTCGCCGACGACACGCCCTCCCAGATGTGCTCGGCCCGCTGGCTGACGCAGTAGACCGCTCCGCGCGGGGTCTGCAGCACCTTGCCGGCGCCGACGACGAGCTGCCGGCTCACCAGGAACGGGATGAGCACGTCGGCCAGCCGGGAGAACTCGCCCTGTCGGCCGACGAGGTAGTTCTCGTGGCAGCCGTAGGAGTTGCCGGCGCTGTCGGTGTTGTTCTTGAACAGGTAGATGTCGCCCGCGATGCCTTCCTCGCGCAGGCGCCGCTCGGCGTCGACGAGCAGGCCCTCCAGCAGCCGCTCCCCCGCCTTGTCGTGGGTGACCAGGTCGACGGCGCTGTCGCACTCGGGCGTCGCGTACTCGGGGTGGCTCCCGACGTCGAGGTAGAGCCGGGCCCCGTTGCGCAGGAAGACGTTGCTGCTGCGCCCCCAGGACACGACCCGGCGGAACAGGTACCGCGCGACCTCGTCGGGAGAAAGCCGACGCTGGCCGCGGAACGTGCAGGTGACGCCGTACTCGTTCTCGATGCCCATGATCCGGCGCTCCATGGGTCCAGCCTGTCACGACGTCCCGCGCCAGACCTGCGCGACGGTCAGGGTCCGGAGCAGAACCCGTTGAAGACGGACGTCACCGTGGCGACGGCGGTCTCGTCGGACAGGTCCCCGCCGACGTCCGCGGTCGTGAGCTCGAAGCCGGACGGCCCGTCGGGGTTGCTCGGGAACAACCGCAGGGCGGCGCCGTACACCTGCCGCAGGGTGGCGAGGTCGGTGCCGACGGACACCCCCGACGGGGTGAAGAGCGTCTGCGAGGTGGAGACCCAGCCGGCCAGGGTGCCGCCCTCGGTCGACTCGGCGAGCCGGAAGCCCTCCCAGGCGACCTCCGACGCCGACAGCACGCAGGTGACGTCGTCTGCCGGGTCCGCGGTGGGCGTCCCCAGCACGGTGCTGACCGCCGCCACGGCGTCGCGGAACGGCCTCCCCAGCCGGGTCACGCCCAGGTCGACGCCGCCGAGGACCACGCCTCCCTCGCTCGCTCCGGTCGATGCCGCCGACGGTGCTGCGGCAGCGCTCGGCGCCGTCGACGGGACCACCGGGGGCGGCGGCGCGGACGCCGTGAGGGCGGCGGGGGGCTCCCCCGTCCCGGAACAGGCGGACAGCACGACGATCACCACGGCGGCAGCCGTGCGGCCGCGTCGCGCGGCGGAGGCGGACCGCTGCGCGCCGACCTGCCCCGACGCCGCGGGACGCTCGGGCAGGCGGGACGGCTCCGGTGCACGCATGCCCGGAGTGTGCCTGGTCCCGCGGGCGCCCGCCCGGCCCCGCGCCCAGAGGGCCCGCCGCTCCAGGCGGACGAGCGGTCGGCCGGTCAGCCCGGCGGGCGCTGGTTGGTGTCCAGCCAGTAGCGCGACAGCGCCCGGACGCCCTCGCGCAGCCCCGTCAGGCTCGCCGACTTCGTGACGTAGGAGTTGGCGCCGTAGTCGTAGCTGCGGCGTACGTCCTCGGGCCGGTCGGAGGAGCTGAACACGACGACCGGGATCGAGCGCAGCGCCGCCGTCGCCTTGACCTCGCTGAGCACCTCCAGACCGTTGCGCCGCGGCATCTTCAGGTCGAGCACCACCAGGTCCGGGCGCACGGCGTCGTGGTAGCTGCCGCGGCGGTGCAGGTAGTCCAGGGCCTCCTCACCGTCGCGGACGGTGGCCACCTGGACGTCTGCCCCGTGCTCCTCCTGGATCGCGCGCACGCTGAAGAACAGGTGGTCGTCGTCGTCCTCGGCCAGCAGCACACGGGTCATCGGAGCACTCCTTCGGTCGGTGCGGTGGTCGGGGTCGTCGAGCCCGTCCCCGGTGGCGACGGTGCCGTCCCCGCTGGCGGCGGGGCCGCTCCCGGTGACGGCGGGGCCGGCCTCGTCGTCCGCTCCGGCTGCGACGGCAGGTGCGGCGCGACCGCGTGGACCGGGGGGACCGTCGGTGCGCGCACCAGGGCCGCGGGCAGGACCATCCGCACCGTGGTCCCCGTCGGCGTCTGCCGCGCCCCCTGGACGCACACCGTGCCTCCGAGCGTCTCGACGATCCGGCGGCAGATGGTCAGGCCCATACCTGTCCCGGCCGTACCGCGGGGTGCGGCGTCGAGCCGTTCGAACACCTCGAACACGCGCTCGCGGTAGGCCTCGGGGACCCCGCGCCCGTCGTCGGAGATGTCGAGCTCGAGGTCACCGTCGGCGGTGCGCTGCCCGTCCAGCCGGACGACCAGGTCGTCGCGACCGCCGTGCCGCACGGCATTCTCGACGAGGTTGGTCAGCAGCTGGCGCACCCTGGTCTCGTTGGCGTGCAGTCGCGGCAGCGCCGGATCGACCACGACCGTCACCGTCGGCGCGATGAGCGCGATGCCGTCGGCGACGGCCAGGCCGACGGCCACGAGGTCGACGTCGGTCGCCGGCGGGTCGACCCGCCCGATGCGGGACAGCTCGAGCAGGTCGTTGATGAGGTCCTGCATGTAGTGGGCGTTGACCCGGATCCGGTCCAGGAAGTGCAGGCCCTCGGTCGGGAGGGCGTCGCCGTGGTCCTGGATCAGGTAGTCCAGGTAGCCCAGCACCGAGATGAGCGGGCTGCGCAGGTCGTGCGAGACGCTGTAGAGCAGGGTCTGGAGCTCGGCCCCGGCGCGCTGCGCCTGCTCGCGACTGGCGCGTTCGGCGGTGAACAGCGCGATCCGTTCCAGCGCCAGGTCGACGAGGTTGCCGACACGCCGGAGCAGGGCCTCCTCCTCGCTGCCGAACAGCGGCGCGGCGGGACCGGAACCCACGATCAGGCGGCCGCCGGACAGCTCCAGGCAGAACAGCTCCGGCACCGACGGGTGGGCGCCCGACTGCGCCGCGGACAGCTGCTGCGCGGACAGGCCCTGCACCGCCAGGACGACACCGTCCGGGTTCAGCAGCGCGGCGCCGTCGCCGCCCAGCACCCCCGCCAGGGCGGGCACGATCGCTTCGGCGACGGCGTGCGGCGACGTCGCGGTCATCAGGGTCCGCTCGGCGACGGCGAGCTCGGCCTCGTCCTGCTGGCGCCACAGCAGTCGCAGCGGTGCCGGGACCAGGAACGCCAGCGCGAGCAGCAGGACGGCGCCCAGCCCCGCCAGCCCGATCAGTACATCCATGCCCTCACGGTCGGCGTCACCGCCGACGGCGCCGGCGATCAGCAGGTCGACGGCCAGCAGGATGGAGCCGTAGGCCAGCGCGTGCAGCCGGTGCCGCAGGACCGCGGACCGGCCGCGGCCGGCGGACCAGAAGTCGCGCGCGGCGAGCACCGACTGCACCGACCAGGCGAGCAGCACGAAGGCGGTGTAGGCCAGCACCCAGGTCGGCCGGGGGACGTCGGGCGGCGGCAGCGGGGGCACCACGGCGGTCACCAGCAGCTCGCCTGCCAGCAGCGCGCCGGCGATCGTCGCCGCACGTCCGGTCGCGCCCAGGGCCCGGGCGAGCCCGACAAGCAGGTACGGCACCGTGAGCAGGACGCCGATGAACACCTTGCTCAGCAGGATCGCCGCCGTGGACCCGGGGCCCTCCGGCTCGGGCAGGAAGCCGAGCGCGGTCAGGACGGTCAGGACGCCGAACAGGGTGGCGGCCCACGCCGCCGGGCGCGAGGGCAGGCGGCGGATCCGACGCGCCAGCACCAGGCACACCGCCGTCAAGGCGACGAGCTCGACGACGCGGATGAGCAGCAGCGTCAGGTGCGCGCTCACAGGCGGCGGTCCGACGGTCCGCCGGCGGGCTCCGGCTGCCCGCCGCACGGGAGCGCCGCCGACCTCGCGCGCGGCACGGGAGCGCCGTTGGCTCCCGGCCGCAGCTGCTGGTGGGCGGCCGCCCACGACGCCTCGTCGGCCCGGACCGGACGCCCGTAGAGGTACCCCTGCGCGTACTGGACGCCCAGCGGGACGAGCTCGGCGAGCTGGCCGAAGGTCTCGACCCCCTCGGCGACGACCCGCAGGTGCAGCGCGCTGGCCAGCGCCGAGACCGCCCCCACGATCGCCGTACCGGGGCCGGTGTCGCCCAGCGCGCTGACGAAGGACCGGTCGACCTTGAGCAGGTCCACCGGCAGCGTCCGCAGGTAGGACAGCGAGGAGTAGCCGGTGCCGAAGTCGTCGACGGCGATGCGCACCCCGAGCGCGCGCAACCTGCCGAGGACGGCGCCGCTGGTCGCGACGTCCTGCATCACGACGCTCTCGGTGATCTCCAGGCACAGCAGCGACGCGGGCAGGCAGGCGTCGTCCAGCGCACGTCGGACCTCGTCGACCAGCCCAGGGGCGGACAGCTGGCGCGCCGACAGGTTGACCGCCACCTCCAGGTCGGCGTCCTCGCCGCGGCGCGCGTTCCACCGCGCCGTCTGTGCGCACGCCTCGCGCAGCACCGCCGCCCCCAGCGCGACGATGAGCCCGGACTCCTCCGCGTGCGGGATGAAGGCGTCCGGCAGCAGCAGCCCGCGGGTCGGGTGCTGCCAGCGGGCCAGCGCCTCGGTGCCCACGACGGCCCCCGACGCCAGGTCGACGACCGGTTGGTAGAGCACGACGATCTCGCCGTTGGCGACCGCGCTGTGCAGGTCGTTCTGGGTCTCCAGCCGCTGCGAGGCCCGACGGCGCATGGGCTCGTCGAAGAACTCGTAGCGGGCACGGCCGCGCTCCTTGGCCCGGTACATCGCGGTGTCGGCGTCGCGCAGCAGCGCTTCGGCGTCGCTGCGGTTCCGCCGGCTGCTGACGGCCACGCCCATGCTGGCGCTGACGTGGGTGGGGCTGCCGTCCAGGTCGAAGGCGGGTTGCAGCGCCCCGGTGATCCGTTGCACGAGCTGCAGGACGGCCTGCTCGCTGTCGACCCGGTCGCAGACGATGACGAACTCGTCGCCGCCCAGCCTGGCCAGCGTGTCGCTCGGCCGCAGCACCGTGCTGAGGCGCTCGGCCACCGAGACGAGCAGCCGGTCGCCGGCGGCGTGGCTGAGGCTGTCGTTGACCCACTTGAAGCGGTCCAGGTCCAGGAAGACGATCCCCACCCGTCCGTCGGTGCGGAGGGCGCCGTCCAGGGCGTGCCGCAGGCGGTCGAGCAGGAGCGCCCGGTTGGGCAGGCCGGTCAGCGGGTCGTGCAGCGCCAGGTGCTCCAGGGCGTCCTCGGCCGTCTTCTGCTCGGTGACGTCCTGCACCGAGCCGATCAGGCGCAGACCGACCCCGGACGGCGTCTGGCTGCTGACGTGGCAGGCGACCCAGCGCACGCCGCCGTCGGCGCGGACCAACGGGTGCCGCAGCATCTGCGTCCGGGGGGCTCCGTCGGCGTCGGTGCAGAACAGCGCCGCGGCGGCCGCTCGGTAGGGCTCAGGAACCAGCGCCAGGTAGTGGTCGAAGGCCCGCCGGTCGCTGGGCAGCTCGGCGGCGGACAGGCCCGTGATCCGGTGCAGCTCCTGGGACCAGCGCACCTCGTCGCCGAAGGTGTCCCACTCCCAGCTGCCGAGCCGGGCCAGCCGCTGGGCCTGGACGAGCTGGGCCTCGCGCTCGGCCAGGCTGGTCTGCGCCTGCCTGCGGGCGGTGATGTCGGTGACGTTGACGACCAGGCCCTGGCCCGGCCCACCGGCCACCGGCCGGACCCGGACCTCGGCCAGCAGCTCGCTGGAGTCCTTGCGGCGGAACCGCTGCTCCCCGGCGTCGACGCGCACGGTCCCGCGCAGCGCGGACGCCAGGACGCACGGCTGCTCGCTGCACAGGTGCACGCTGTCGTGCAGCTGCTGACCGGTCAGCGCCGCGGCGTCCCAGCCGAAGAGCTCGGCGGCGGCGCGGTTGACGAACGTGCACACGCCGTCCGGGTCCAGCCAGCAGATGCCCTCGGCGGACGCCTCCAGCAGCAGGTGCAGCTGCTGGGCCAGCTCGTCCTGCCGGTGCTCGGCGCGCTGGCGCTGGGCGCGCTCGAGCGCGAACAGCACCGCCCGCCCCAGCGCTGCGGCGTCGTGCCGGCCCTTCACGAGGTAGTCCTGGGCACCGGCCTGCAGAGCGGCCAGGCCCACCTCGTCGCTGTCCAGACCGGTGAGCACGACGACCGGAACCTCCGGGCTGACGGCCTGCAGCCGCAGCAGCACGTCCAGGCCCGTCGCGTCGGGCAGCGACAGGTCGGCCACGACGCAGGCGACGCCGCCCTGTGCCAGCCGTCGCTCGGCGTCGCCGGCGGTGGTCAGCTGCTCCACGTCCAGCTCCAGCGCCCACGAGGCAGCCAGCTGTCGGCGCACCAGGAACGCGTGGTCGGGGTCGTCCTCGACCAGCAGCAGGACCCCGCGACCGGGTCCCGGGGCAGGGGTCGGGGCGGGTCCGTCGGCGCACGCGGACGTCGTCGGTGCCGCCTGCTCCGCTGGCGCCGCTGCCATGACCGTCCCTCTGCCGCTGCGTGCATGCTCCGGATTGCCCCATCCTGGGGCCTTGCCGGACGTTTGCCCATGGCCCAGACGGACTAGTTGTCAGCGATCCATCACACAGCGTGAAGGGCCCCGGGCGTCAGCTCTGTCGGGACCGGGCGCTCTCCAGGTCGTTGGCCCGCTGCAACGCCTCGACCAGCTCGGCCTTGGTCATCGACGAGCGCCCGGGAACGTCCAGCCGCCGCGCCAGCGCGTACAGGTGGGCGCGGGTCGCGGTGGCGTCGACCCCGCCGTGCGTGGTGCGGTCGCCCGGCGGCGCACCACCCTCTCGCGCCAGGTCGGTCGGCTCGCTGGGCCCTGGTGCGTCCTTGGGCTCCCAGTGGTCGCCCACCTTCTCGAAGGAGTGCTTGACCGCAGCGAACGCCGTCTGGTGGGCCCGTCGGCCCTCGCCGTACTGCTCCGCGGCGGCGTCGAGCACCTTCGCGAACGTGCGCTGCGCCTTGGCGGGCGAGCGCTGCAGCGTCTCGGGCAGCGCGTCGGTCTTGGCGGCGCCCTTCCGCGTGGTCTTGGCCATGGCCGCAGCGTGCCCCGACGAGGGCGGGTCAAGCCGTCTACGCGGCCTTGCTGACCTCGACGAGGTCGACGACGAACACGAGCGCGGCACCGGGCGGGATCGGCCCCTGCCCGGCCGACCCGTAGGCCAGGTCCGACGGGATGGTCAGCTGGCGGCGGCCGCCGACCCGCATGCCCTGCAGGCCCTGGTCCCAGCCGGTGATGACCTGCCCGGCGCCCAGCGGGAACGGGAAGTCCTGGCCGTTGTCCCACGAGGCGTCGAACTGGGTGCCGTCGGCGTAGGTGACGCCGACGTACTTGACCGTGAGCTGGTCCCCGGCGCAGGCCGTCGCGCCCTTGCCGGTGACGACGTCGGCGACCTGCAGGGTGGTCGGGGCGGGCGCGGCCGGCACCGTGATGACCGGCTTGGTGCCCAGGTCTGTGGTGGCCCCGGCCGGCGCCGGGACGGTCGTCGCGGCACCCGGGCAGGACGCGGAGCTCGCGCCGTCGGAGGAGCCGCTGGTGCACGCCGTCAGCGCGAGGGCGCCGGTGGCCAGCAGCGCTGCCAGCCGGATCGGCACGGGACGACGGACGAGGCTGCGCACGGGGGAATCTCCAGTTTCGGGCCGGGACGGGGTGCTCTGAGGATAGGTGCCCGCACGTCCCGCCCGGCTCAGCCGACGGACCGGTAGGGGCCGGTGTCGAAGGTCGTGTCGGCGTCGGGAGCCATCAGCAGGTCGTTGGCGAACGCCGCGCACGACGCCGCGGCCGGCGCGGCGGCCGCCGCCGTCGTCGAGCGTGCTCGCCGGCGCCACGCAGCAGCGAGCAGATGATCCGCTCGCCGATCGTCATGGACGCGTTGAAGAAGTAGGTGTCGTTGTCGATGGGGCTCGGGCAGCCGATCGGCGACGGCACACCCTGGCAGTCCGTCCCCCGTGGGCGGCGGCTCGCCGGACAGCACGGAGCGTCGGATCGGCTCGGGGTAGGCCTCGGGCACCGGCGCGATGAGGTAGCCCAGGAAGTCTCCGGCGGTGCCGAGCGAGAGGTGGCCCACGCATCGACGGGGTGGCGTCGCGCACCGCCAGCGGGATCTGCGGGTAGGGCTCCCCGCGGCGAGCCGGACAGCAGCAGGTCGCCGATGCGGCCGGAGAAGGTCGTGGTGCCGACCACGGCGCCGGTGAACCACGGCGGGGTCGTCTGGCGCAGGATCGGGGCGCCCGACGGCGAACCCGCCGTTGGACAGCGCGAAGATCGGCGCGTTGGTGGTGAGGTCCTGGATGAGATAGCTGTGCAGGTCCACCACCGCGCGCCCGGTCAGCGGCGTGGCTGCCGCGACGGCCCGCTTCGGCCCGGGCGAACACCCGGCCGGCGTACTCGTCCAGGGCGCAGGCGCTGGCCGCGGCGTCCTTGAGCGCCTTGTCGGGACAGCCGCCGCGGGCCGGCTGGGTGCGGCCCAGCGTCCCGACCTGCGCGAAGCCCACCCCGCCGGCTCCGGCGAGCAACGTCGACAGCGGTCCGGTGTAGTCGCCGCTGACGAGGGTGTTGCTGCCCCCGAGCACGGTCGGGTGGGCGGAGAAGTTGAGATAGGTGACGATCACCTTCCCGCGGCGGTCGACGGCCCGCAGCACCCGCAGCTCGTCGTCGACGGCCTGGTTCGCCGGGTCGTTGCTGAACTGGTTGTTGATCAGGGCGTCGGCGTCGATGCCGCCCACGCCGCCCTTGGCGGTGCCGAAGCTCAGCGTCGCGGGCACCATCGCGGTGTAGGCCCGCACGATCGCCGCCACCGTCCGGTCGTGCACGAGCTGCAGGTACTCCTGCGGGACCCCGCCCCAGACGCCGGCGGTGTCGGGGCCCGCGTGGGTGTGGTTGGAGTCGACGACGATCTGCCCGGCGCCGAGCGTGGGACCGCCCGGCCGGGCGGCGGTCGCGGCCGCGGCGGCGTCGCGGCGGATGTCCTCGATGCCGAACGGGCCGGTCTTGTACGCCGCGTAGACGCCCTGCGCCTCGATCTGCGCGGTGACCAGCGCGCGGGTGCCGTCGCTGACGGCCAGCGCGCGGCTGTGCACGCCGTCGCGCAGGATGCCGGTGGCCTTGCGTCCCTCCATGTAGGACACCTCGCCGGCGATGGTGCCGTTGGACAGGCCGTAGCCGCCGAGGTAGAACTCGCCGCCGGCGATCATCGCTGCGGTGGGGTTGATCGACTCGACGGCGGCCCCGACGAGGTAGGTCGCCGCGGCCGGCGGACGGCCCCGGGGGACGTCGCCGGCGACGGCTGTGGCGTATCGGGGCACTCCTGGGCCAGGGCCGGGCGTGGTGGCGCCGCGACGGCGGCCGCTCCCAGACCCAGGGCGAGCAGCAGCAGCACGGACGTCGCTGCCCGGCGCGAGCGGCGGGCGAGCAGCGCGGCGGTCACGAGCGCCAGGGCCAGCAGGGGCAGCACCGCGTCGGCACCGGTGGCGGCCAGGGTGCCACGTCCCTGCGGCAGCGTCGTGCACGCGGCGACGGCGGGGACGGCCGTGCCCAGCAGCACCAGACCGCCCGCGACCGTCAGGGCAGCGAGCACGCGACCGCCCGGGAGCAGGGTCGGCGGGCGGTCAGGCATGGGTGGTCCTTCGTCGTAGGGCAGCGCCGGCCAGGACGGCCAGCAGGGTCAGCGCGGCCAACGGCGGCGTCGCGCCGCTGCCGGTGGCGGGCAGGCGTCCCGCCGGGGGAGCTCGGCGGTAGGGACCCCCGCCGCCCCCGCGGGCACGGCGCTGAGCATCCCGTCCGGTCCGACCGCCCGGGTCGGGCGACCGTTGAGCTCACCGTAGGTGTCGCGCACCCCGGCCCGGGCGACGTACGCCCGCTCCCCGGCGACGAGCGCGGTCGGCGGCGTACCAGCGCCCGGCCCGCAGCGCTCGCCGGGACGCTGCGCACCGGACGACCCGTCGCGCAGCACCGTCACCGTGCGCGCGGTCGACCGTCGCCGGTCCGTCGCCCACGGCCGGAACGTGCACGTCGGCAGATCGACCCGCGCCGGTGCCGGCGTCGATCAGAGCGCAGCGTCGAGGCGTAGCGGCCGCGGGTAGCGGACCGGGTCGACCGGGAACGACACCGCACCGCCGGGCTCCAGCCGCGGGTCCCCGGCGATGATCCCCTCCCACGGCGCACCACGAACGGCTCGGACGCCAGCGCGTAGGGCTGCGCCGCCCCGCCGGTGTGGATCCGCCCGTCCACGAGAAGCGGTAGGTGCCGCTCGGGCACCTGGCCGCCGGCACGTCGTGGCGGGGGAACGCGTCGAAGGCCTCGAAGGTGGCCACCCAGACCCACTCCTGGCGTGCCGGCGCGCTGGCTGGCGAGGTCGACGCCGCCCGGCGGGAGGTCGAGCTGGTGACGATCTCGCCGGTCTGGTCGGCGTACGGGCTGCCACGCGCCGTCCGACCAGGCGCTCCACCCGTACCGTCGGGTTGTCGACGTCGTTGCCGCCGCCGCGCCAGGCGAGCGTCGCCGCGGCGAACCGCTGGGCCGGCTCCGGCTGCGCCGAGCACCGCGGCCGGGCCGACGTCGTCGGGCAGCTGGGCGTCCCAGCCGTCGAGCGCAGCCGCCGACAGCTGCGCCGAGCGCGCGCCGCCTGCGCCTCCTGACGCACCTCGTCGGCCTGCCGCCTGCGCGTCGTTGCGGCTCGGGCGGCAGCGGCGGGCCGCCCTTGAGCAGCGCCGGCCATCGCCACCAGCCGGGTGACCATGTAGTCGGCGGTGTGCGGGCCGTAGGCGGTCAGCGCCTTGCGGTAGGAGTCGCGGCTCTGGTACTCGCGGTAGGAGACCGTGTAGCCGTTGTAGTCGCCGGTGTGGCCCAGCCCGACCGGCAGCGCGTAGCCGAGCGACGGCGGCAGCTCGCTCTTGGTGAAGTTGCCCTTGATCAGCGCAGGGTCGCCCGGCTCGCTGCCGGCCTGCAGCGACGTAGGCGGGGTCGTCCCAGCCGGCGGCGTCGTTGTGCACCTGGGCGACGCATCCGGTCGTACGCCGCGGCGCGTGACGGTCGAGCGCGCTTCGCCGGATCGCGCGGGTCCGGCGCAGGACCAGTCGTCGCCGGCGCGCCGTGCACGTCGGGGCTGTAGTCGTAGCCGTCGACAGATGTTGCCCTGCGACGGTGTCGGTGCGGCTCTCCAGGTTCAGCACCAGGTCGACCTGCGGCTCGCACGAGCAGGAAGCCAGCAGCACCTCACCGAGCCGGACCGCCTGCAGCTTGAGCCGGATGTTCTCCTCGACCGCGCTGAACGCACTGACGCGCGTAATCCGTCGGGCAGCGGTCAGCCCCGCGGCGGCGCAGGTTCTCGTACAGCGGCGACGTGGACGCCGGTGCCGGCGCGCTCGCAGTCGGGCAGCCACGCGCCGGCACGCCGGGATCGCCGTCGGCGGTCGGCTGCGGTGCGGCAGTTGCCCACGACGGGTAGGGGTGCGACACCGGCCCGCGGCACGAAGGTGCTGAGCATCCGCAGCGGCGCGTCGGTCGCGAACGGCACCTGCCCCTTGCCGGCGCCGATGGCCCGCCAGGCCGCAGCACCGCGTCGGCCAGCAGCCGCGCGCCGCGCTCGGCCTGCGCGTAGCCCGCGTGGGCGAACGCCTGCACCGTGCCGTCGGGCAGGACCGGTGGGCCTGCCTTGCCGAATGGCTCGTACGGGCCCTCCTGCGACCCGACCGCGCCCTGGGTGAACACCAGCGTCGAGCCGGTGTCCCGGTCGACGAAGCGCTGCAGCGGCGCGAGGTAGTCGGCGCTGATCAGGTTGTAGCCGTCCAGGGACTCGGGGTGCTCGCCGAAGTTCATCCAGGTGGCGTACGGCCGCGGGGTGCGCAGGGTCGGTGACGTCGTCGAAGCGCAGCGACGACCAGGCCGTCGTCGTTGAAGCTGCGCGGGTAGCCGGCCGGGCTGCCGTCGTCGGCCACCGCCGGGCCGACGATGTTCTCCAGCAGCGCGTCGATGGCGCACGGTCGTGGCGCCCATCCGGACCGGACGCAGGGCGGCCGCCGCCTGCTCGATCGCGCGCGCGATCGCTCGCGCCTGGTACTCGAACGCGCGCAGGTCGAAGACGTCCTGGAAGAGCGAACACCCCGGCCGCCGGCGTCGAGTAGTAGGGCGAGGAGTGGTCGTGGGTCGCCGACAGCAGGATGTGGTCGTAGGTCACGCCGCTGGCGCCGCCCTCGCAGCAGCTGCGCGACGCGGCGGGTCAGGTAGTCCTGCGCCAGGTAGTTGTCGACCTTGACCAGGGCGACCCGGGTGCCGTCGCCGCCCTGCAGCACCAGCGCGCGGGTCGAGAGCCGGGACGCGACCCCCTCCGACGACAGCCTTGGCGACGTGCTGCAGGTTCGGGTCCCACTCCGGCCTGGATCGCGTCGCCGTCTGCGTCGACCGTTGGTGCTGGCGTACTGGCCGGCCGGCGGCGCCGACGTGCCACGTCATGTCGACCGAGGCGACCCCGGCCCGCAGCCCTGGCGTCGCGGCCCGGGCGAGACCGGAGGCGCCGGTCAGCGGGACGAGCACCCCGGCGAGCAGGACGAGGCCGAGCAGGAGCACGGACGAGCGGCGATGCACGAGGGCTCCCGGGGGACGGAGTTGCTCGTGTGTTTCTACTCGCTCCGGCGCGTGTTCGCGGGAGGTCGTGCCGTGGCTCAGGTCAGCAGTCGGCGGTCAGCAGTCAGCGGTCGGTGGTGGTGGGCGGCGCCTGTCCTGCTCCGGACCTGCGCAGCAGCCGCAGCGCCAGGGCGACCACGGTGGCGGCGACGCCCGTCGTCGCCGTGCCGGTGGCGCCGGTCGCCGGCAGCCGGCCGGTGGCGGATCCGGGGGCCGGCGCGCCCGTGCCGGACGGGCGGCCGCCGGCGAGCTCCAGCAGGTAGATCTCGCTGGTGCGGTCGCGCTGCACGCGCTGGGCCCCTCGGTCGCTGGTGAACACGGCCGTGCCCGCCGACAGCGCCGGCCAGGTGCTGCTGCCGGCGTCGGTGAGCAGCCGCGCCGGCCCCCAACCGGCGGACGAGTGGGTGGCTGTGGCCAGCCGCCAGCGCCAGTCGGCGGCGCGGCTGTCGTACCAGAGCGCACGGACGGTGCCGTCGGGATCCACCGACACCCTGGGACGGTGGCTCATGGCCGCCGGAGCCGCCCCGACCCGGGCGGCCGCCGACCACGTCGTCGCACCGGTCGAACGGGACGCCCGGATCGAGGGGTTCACCCCGGAGCTCTTCAGCGGCCGGGCGTCCCAGACGGCGTGGAGCGTCCCGTCGCGGTCGACGGCCACGTCCGGGTGCTCGTGGGCGGCCTGCGGGTCGTCGCTGACCTCGACAGCAGCCGACCAACCGCCCGCCGGCGACCGCAGCGACGCCAGGATCTGCCAGGCGTCGGGGTCGGTGCCGTCCGGCGCCTCTCCTTCCAGCACCGACAGGTGCCCGGTGAACAGCGGATCGGGATCGTTGCGGTCGTCCTGCCACACGACGACCACCGCGCCCGCGGGGGTGACCGCCAGCCGGGGGAACAGCGACGCCGGATAGCGCGCCGACCGGGCGTCGACGCCGTCGCCGGGGTGGACGACCTTGCCGGGGGCCGAGACCGCGACGGGCGCGTCGTCGCCGACCCGCACGACGACCTCGAACGCGCCGCCGGACCATCGCGGGTCGTTGCTCTGCCACGCCACCACCGGCCGCGTGCCCAGCAGGGCGACGGCGGGCCGTTCGTCGCGCACCGTCCCGGCGGACACCTGCCGCTCGGGCTGCCAGGTGCGCCCGCCGTCCAGGCTCGTGCGCTGGTATACCTGCGGCCGGTGCGGCACCTGGCCGGCACGCTCGTCCTGCCACACGACGACGACGGTGCTCTCGCGGGCCGCGACCCGCGGCAGCCGCGCGGTGCGCGAGCCCGGCGCCAGGTCGACCTCCACGCCGCCTGGCAGGCGCCGGTAGACCACGCGGGTGGCGGCGTCGTCGTGCCGCTCGGCGACCACGTGCGTCACGTCGCCGTCGCGGGCGACGTCGGCGAAGCCCGCGAACCGACCCTGGCCGCCGAGCACGAGCGCGGCCCCGTCCGCGCGCCGGACCTGCGGCGGGACGGCGATCTCGGGCCGGGGCCGCGCCGGTGCGCCCGTGTCGACGAACAGCGCCGATGTCGCTGCCTGCACCGACACCGGGCCGTCCGGGTCGCCGGGAGCCCCGGCGTTGACGCTGACGCCGCGCGCCTCGGCGCGGTACCAGCCGTGCGCGGCAGCCACCCGCACGACGAGCTCGTAGCTCTCGTCGGGCAGCGCCGGGCGGTAGGTGGCGATCGGACCCGCCGATCGCCCGGGCGCGGCGAACAGCAGGACGGTGGTGCCCACCCCGCGCTCGACGCGGACCCGCAAGGTCAGCTCCGCCCCTCTCCCGGCCCGCAGCTCGGCGCCGGCCACGGCGACGACCTCGCCCACCTGCCCGTGCAGGGTCAGGACGGGCGCGCCCGCCCCGTTCGCGGTGGTAGTGCGTCCCTCGCGCAACGCGTCCAGGGTGGCGCGCTCGCTGTCGTCGGTCCGCAGCACCAGCGTGCGCGAGGTGCCCGGTCCCTGGATCGGGGTGATCTCGGTGAAGTGGCTGTCGGAGCTGGTGGTGATCCCGAAGCGGAAGCCTGCGTTCCAGCGGTTCTCGCAGTAGTCGAGGTCGGGGTCGGGGTCCACGACGCGGTTCCCGGCCTCGACGGTGTCGATGCCGACCGTGCTCGCGTTGGCGTTCACCGTGCCCCGCCCGGGACCGGTGGCCTCGTACTCGCCGTCCTGCGGGTGCGCCGTGCCCCAGACCGCGTCCTGCGCGTGGACGTCCCAGACCGACTGCTGCAGGTGCCGGAACCCCGGTGAGCCCACCGGCTCGGCGCCGTCGACGAGGGTGTCGACGGCGCCGACCACCGTCGCGTGGGGCTTGCCGTTCGCCTCTTCCCCGGGCAGCAGCAGCAGCCGGTCGGAGGTCCACTGGGGGTCCCAGTGCTGGGTGTAGGTGCGGTGGTCGGTGATGGCCAGCCAGGCCAGCCCACCCGCTGCGCCGATCGCCAGCTGGCTGCCCACGGGCGTGTCACCGGGGCCGCCGCGGTCCAGGCCCTGGCGCGGCAGGCTGCCGTCGGAGGAGTGGTCGGTGTGCACGTGCGCATCGCCGGCCGCCCAGTGCCCGGCCGGGAGCGCCGCTGCTGCCGCGGCCCGCGCCTGCCCGACCCAGGTCCGCAGCCACGAGGGGCCGACAGCGGACAGGGCGGCTGCGCCGGCGGCGGTGCGGAGCAGGGTGCGACGGGTCAGCTGCATGCCGCAGTCGTACCCGTCGGCGGCGCCCGGCGCCACCAGGTCCGGCCGGCCACGTCCTGCGACGTCGTCCGTCGCGCCGTCCCGCGTCGGCAACCTCAGCCGGCAGTCGCGTCCTGTCCGAGCAGCCTCTCAAGCCGCGGGCCGACCAGGCGCTGGAAGGCTCGGCGCGGACGGGTGCGGTCCAGCACGGCGGCCTCCAGGTCGTCGGCGGAGACCGCGCGCGCCGTGCCGTCGGGTGAGTGCGACAGCGCCGCCACCCCGAGCTGCAGGGCGACCTCCAGGCTCGCGGTCGGGTCGTGGCGCTCGGCGACGTAGCTGCTGATGGGCTCGCTGTTGCCGCCCATCACGACGAAGCCGTGCTCCTCGGCCACCGACCCGTCGTAGGTGAGGCGGTAGAGCTGGTCGTCGGCCGCGCGCTCGCCCACCTCGGCGACGACCAGCTCGACCTCGTACGGCTTGCCCGACTCGGTGAAGATGGTGCCGAGGGTCTGGGCGTAGGCGTTGGCCAGGCCGCGGCTGGTGACGTCCCGGCGGTCGTACTGGTAACCGCGCAGGTCGGCGTAGCGCACCCCGGCCAGCCGCAGGTTCTCGAACTCGTTGTACTTCCCGACGGCCGCGAACGCGATCCGGTCGTAGATCTCGCTGATCTTGTGCAGCGCGTTGCTGGGGTTCTCGCCGACGAACACGATCCCGTCGGCGTAGGCGAGCGTCAGCACCGAGCGGCCGCGAGCGATGCCCTTGCGGGCGTAGTCGCTCTTGTCCTTCATCAGCTGCTCGGGCGAGACGTAGAACGGCGTGCTCACGGCGGGGTTCTCCTCGGGGCGGTCGTGCAGGCACGTGCGGTCGTGGCTGGCGCGCGGATCCAGCGGTCCGGTCTGGGCGGGCGGCTCAGCCGCCGGGGTGCACCATCCGGTCCTCGACCACGGCCTGCACCACAGCAGCGACCTCGTCGTCGGGCAGCCGGCGCGCACCGGAGTCGGTGACGCTCATGCACACCGGCCAGATGCGTCGGGTGAGGTCGGGACCCCCTGTCGCCGAGTCGTCGTCGGCCGCGTCGTACAGCGCATCGACGGCGAGCCGGACGGCGCCGGCCTCGTCGACGCCGTCGCGGTACTTCTTCTTCAGCGCGCTGCGGGCGAAGGTGCTGCCGGAGCCGACGGAGTGGAAGCTGTGCTCCTCGTAGCGGCCGCCGGTGACGTCGTAGGAGAAGATCCGGCCCACCGTGCCCTCGAGGTCGTAGCCCGCGAACAGCGGGACGACCGCCAGGCCCTGCATGGCCATGCCGAGGTTGCCGCGGATCATGGCCGAGAGACGGTTGGCCTTGCCGTCCAGGCTCAGCACGTGCCCCTCGAGCTTTTCGTAGTGCTCGAGCTCGACCTGGAACAGCCGCACCATCTCGATGGCCAGCCCGGCGGTGCCGGCGATGCCCACGACGCTGAAGTCGTCGGCCGGGAAGACCTTCTCGATGTCGCGCTGGGCGATGACGTTGCCCATCGTGGCGCGCCGGTCGCCCGCCATGACGACGCCGCCGGCGTGCACCACGGCGACGATGGTGGTGCCGTGCGGGGCTTCGATCATGCCCGTCGGCAGCTCACGTCGCGCGGGCAGCAGGTCCGGGGCGGCAAGGCTGAGGAAGTCGCTGAACGAGGAGCTGCCGGGCGCGGTGAAGTGCGCCGGGAGCCGCCCGTGGAGCATCACTGCCCGCCCTTCTGCACGTAGCCCCGCACGAACTCTTCAGCGTTCTCCTCCAGGACGTCGTCGATGTCGTCGAGCAGGGCGTCGACGTCGTCGCTGAGCTTGCCGACGCGGTCCTGGACGTCGGAGCCGGTCTCGGCCTGGACCTGCTCGACCTCCTCGGTCCGCTTGCTCGCCCGGTCCTGCCCGCCGCTGTCGCGTGTCGCCATGTCCAGAGTCCTCCGTCGCCTGCCGGGCCGCCGCTGCTGCCCCCGTCCTGCTCCGACCCTAACGTCGAGACCGGGTGCAACCGTGCCTGGACGCGCGAGACTGCCCGGGTGGCGCGGGAGGGAGCATCCAGCGTGGACGCCGCAGCTCTGTACGTGTTGCCGCCCGCGGAGTTCACCGCGGCACGCGACGCCGCGGTGAAGGCCGCCCGGGCCGACGGCGACCGCGAGCGCGCGGCGGCGCTCGCCGCGCTGCGACGGCCGTCGGTCGCCGCCTGGCTGGTGAACAGCCTCGCCACGGGCCGGTCGGAGCTGCTCGCACAGCTGCTGGCCCTGGGACCGGCGTTGGCCCAGGCGCAGACCACCGGCGACGCGGGCGAGCTGCGCCGGCTGGCTGCCCGCCGCCGCACCCTCGTGGAGGCCGTGGCCGACGCAGCCGCCCAGGAGCAGGCCGTCTCGGCGGCCACCCGCGAGCAGGTGGTGTCGACCCTGCTGGCGGCCCTCGCCGAGCCGGCGTCCGCCGACGCCGTGCGCAGCGGACTGCTCGTCCGCGCGCTCAGCTATGCCGGCTTCGGCCCCGTCGACCTGGACGGAGCGGTCGCCGCTGCCGTCGGGACGCCGGAGGCACGTCCCGCGACCGGGCCGCGGCAGCGGGCTCGCACGCACCGGCGAGCGAGCGGCAGCATCACGGGCCGACGAGCGAGCGGCAGCGTTGCGGGCCGCCGAGCAGGACGCCTTGACCGCCGCCGGCGGGCTCGACGACGCCGTGCTGGTCTGCACCGAGCGGCAGCGGGAGCACGCTCGTGCGCTCGACCAGCAGCAGGCCGCCGACTCGGAGCGGCAGCGGTTGCAGGTCGCGCTGGACACGGCCACGCAGGCAGCAGACGCGGCGCAGACTGCGGTCCGCAGCGCCGGGCGCGCGGCAGCCGCGGCAGAGAGCGCGGTCGAGCGGGCGCAGCGCCACGCCGAGCAGACCCGCGCGAGGCTGGACGGCCTGCGCCGGCAGTGACCCCTGGACAACGTCGGGCGAACCCGGACAGCGGGACGCCGCCGTCGGTCCCGGCCCGACGCGCCTGTTCGTCCGGGCCGCCGGTCGTGCGGTAGGACAGCACCACCCACACCGTGGTGGGACCCTTCCGGAGGTTCAGATGCGCCGCTCCCTGCTCGCCCCCGTCGTCGTCCCGGCCCTGTGCCTGCTCGTGCTCACCGGCTGCGGGGGTGACGACGGCGGCACCGTCTCGGCCTCCGCGGCAGCCTCCGTCGAGGCGTCCGCCGACACCGGCGCCGGCCCCGGCGACAAGGCCGCCGCCGAGGCAGAGGTCCGCACGGCGTGGGAGGGCTTCTTCGACGGCGCTGCCCCGGCGGCGGACCGCGCGGCCTTCATCGAGCGCGCCGCCGACCTCGCGCCGGCCCTCGCCCTCGCGGGCAAGGACCCGAACGCGGCCATGACCAGCGCCAAGGTGCAGAGCGTCCAGTTCACCAGCGCGACCGAGGCGTCGGTGACCTACGACCTGTCCTCGGCCGGCACCGTCGTGCTGCCCGGCGCCCAGGGCAAGGCCGTGCTGGAGGACGGCGCCTGGAAGGTCAGCGCCATGACGTTCTGCCAGCTCACCGCCCTGAGCGCACCCGGCGTGACCGTCCCCGGCTGCTCCTGAGCGCGCGGACCGGTCAGCGGCCCGCCGTCAGGCTCGCCACCAGGTCGACGGCGGTGGCGCTGCTGTCCAGCAGCGCGCCGACGTGGGCCCGGGTACCGCGGAGCGGCTCCAGCGTCGGCACCCGCTGCAGCGAGTCGCGCCCGACGTCGAAGATGACCGAGTCCCACGAGGCTGCCGCGACCTGGCCGGGATAGCGGGCCAGGCACTCGCCGCGGAAGTAGGCGCGCGTGTCCTGCGGCGGACGGTCGACGGCCTGCTCGACCTGCTGCGGGTCGAGCAGCGTCTGCATCGCTCCGCGGGCGACCAGCCGGTGGTAGAGGCCCTTCTCCGGGCGCACGTCGCTGTACTGCAGGTCGACCAGGTGCAGCTTCGCGGCGTCCCAGCCGAGGGACTCGCGCTCGCGGAACCCGTCCAGCAGCGACAGCTTGGCCACCCAGTCCAGCTCGCCGGCCAGCTGTCGGGGGTCCTCGGCGAGCCGGTCCAGCACCGACTCCCAGCGCACGAGCACGTCCACCGTCTGCGGGTCGGCGTCGGCACCCAGCCGGTCCTCGACGTGCTTGCGGGCCTGCTCCAGGTAGGCCATCTGCAGCTCGACGGCGGTCATCCGCCGGCCGTCGCGCAGCGTCACCAGGTGGCGCAGCGACGGGTCGTGCGAGACGGCCCGCAGCGCCGCGACCGGTCCGTCGACGGTGAGGTCGATGCCGTTGTCGGTCAGCCAACGGTCCTCGATCATCGCGAGCACCAGCGCGGTGGTGCCGACCTTGAGGTAGGTGGAGATCTCCGAGAGGTTGGCGTCGCCGAGGATGACGTGCAGCCGGCGGTACTTCTCCGGGTCGGCGTGCGGCTCGTCGCGGGTGTTGATGATCGGCCGCTTGAGCGTGGTCTCCAGCCCGACCTCGACCTCGAAGAAGTCGGCGCGCTGGCTGAGCTGGTAGCCCTCGCCTCGGCCGTCCTGCCCCCGCCCGACGCGACCGGCACCGGTGACCACCTGTCGCGAGACGAAGAAGGGCGTCAGGTGCCGGACGATGTCGGCGAACGGGGTCCGCCGGGCCATCAGATAGTTCTCGTGGGTGCCGTACGAGGCGCCCTTGCCGTCGGTGTTGTTCTTGTACAGCAGGATCTGGGGGGTCCCCGGCACCGCCAGGGCGCGCTGGGCGGCGATGGCCATCACACGCTCGCCGGCCTTGTCCCAGAGCACGGCGTCCCGCGGGTTCGTCACCTCCGGCGAGCTGTACTCCGGATGGGCGTGGTCGACGTAGAGACGGGCGCCGTTGGTCAGGATGACGTTGGCCAGCCCGAGGTCGTCCTCGGGTTCGCCCGCCAGATGGTCCGAGCCCCCCGCCGACACCTCGAAGCCGCGCGCGTCGCGGAGCGGGTTCTCCTCCTCGAAGTCCCAGCGGGGCCGGCGGGACCGCGCCGGGCCCGGCGCCATGCCGCTGGCGTAGCCGTTGACGACCTGTCCCGAGGCGACCATGGCGCCGCTCGCCGGCTGGCCCTGGATCGAGACCCCGTACTCGGTCTCGATGCCCATGACCCGCTGCGTCGTCATGGGCTCAGCGTAGGACGGTCGCCTCGACGTCGCTGCCGGGCCTACAGGTACTGACCGGTGTTGGCGACGGTGTCGATGGACCGGCCGGTCTCCGAACCCTTGGCGCTGGTGACCAGCGTGCGCAGGTACACGATGCGCTCGCCCTTCTTGCCCGAGATGCGGGCCCAGTCGTCGGGGTTGGTCGTGTTCGGGAGGTCCTCGTTCTCCTTGAACTCGTCGATGCAGGCGCTCATCAGGTGCTGCAGGCGCAGGCCCTTGCCGCCGCCGTCGAGGAAGTCCTTGATCGCCATCTTCTTGGCTCGGGCGACGATGTTCTCGATCATCGCGCCGGAGTTGAAGTCCTTGAAGTACAGGACCTCCTTGTCCCCGTTGGCGTAGGTGACCTCGATGAAGCGGTTGTCGTCGGCCTCGGTGTAGATCCGCTCGACGGTGCGCTGGATCATGGCCGCGACGGTGGCCTCGCGGTCGCCGCCGTTCTCGGCCAGGTCCTCCTCGTGCAGCGGCAGGTCGGTGCGGATGTACTTGCCGAAGATGTCCTTGGCCGCCTCGGCGTCCGGGCGCTCGATCTTGATCTTGACGTCCAGCCGGCCCGGCCGCAGGATCGCGGGGTCGATCATGTCCTCGCGGTTGGAGGCACCGATCACCACGACGTTCTCCAGCGTCTCGACGCCGTCGATCTCGCTCAGCAGCTGCGGGACGATGGTCGTCTCGACGTCGGAGGACACGCCGGAGCCGCGGGTGCGGAAGATGGAGTCCATCTCGTCGAAGAAGACGATGACCGGAGTGCCCTCGGAGGCCTTCTCGCGCGCCCGCTGGAAGATCAACCGGATGTGGCGCTCGGTCTCGCCGACGTACTTGTTCAGCAGCTCCGGGCCCTTGATGTTCAGGAAGTACGCGCGCCCGTCGGGCTTGCCGGTCACCTCGGCGACCTTCTTGGCCAGGCTGTTGGCCACCGCCTTGGCGATCAGCGTCTTTCCGCAGCCGGGGGGGCCGTAGAGCAGCACTCCCTTGGGCGGGCGCAGCTGGTGCTCCTTGAACAGCTCCTTGTGCAGGAAGGGCAGCTCGACGGCGTCGCGGATGGCCTCGATCTGGCCGGCCAGGCCCCCGATGTCGGAGTAGTCGATGTCGGGCACCTCCTCCAGCACGAGCTCCTCGACCTCGCTCTTGGGGATGCGCTCGTAGGCCCAGCCGCTGCGCGACTCGACCAGCAGCGAGTCGCCGGCCTTGATCGGCACGTCCAGCAACGAGTCGGCCAGCATGACGACCTTCTCGTCGTCGGTGTGGCCGACGACGAGCGCGCGGTCGGGCACACCGTCCTCGTTCTCGAGCAGCTCCTTGAGCATCACGACGTCGCCCTGGCGCTCGAAGTCCAGCACCTTCACCACGTTCATCGCCTCGTTGAGCAGCACCTCCTTGCCGCGGACGAGGTCGTCGTGCGCGACCCCCGGGCTGACGCTGACCCGCAGCTTGCGACCGCCGGTGAAGATGTCGACGGCGTCGTCCTCGCGGTGGGCCAGGAACACGCCGAAGCCGGACGGCGGCTGCGCCAGCCGCTCGACCTCTTCCTTCAGCGCCACGATCTGGTCGCGGGCCTCGCGCAGGGTGCCGACGAGCCGGTCGTTCTGCCCGGACGCACCGGCCAGCGACGCCTGCGCCTGCGCCAGCCGCTCCTCCAGCGCCCGCACCTGGCGGGGCGAGTCCGACAGCTTGCGCCGCAGGACCGACACCTCCTGCTCCAGGTAGCTCACCTGCGCGAAGAGCTCGGTGACCTCGGGTCCGTCCTTGCCTGCTCTGGCCCGGGCGTCGTCGCCCGGGCCGCCGGCGCGCGCTCCTGCCACGTGACTCACCACCCGTCTCGAGGGGACTGTCGTGCCTTCACGGCATCCTATGTACGGCAGGTTCGTTCCCGCGCGAGGGACGGCCGCCTCGGGACCCGCCCGACGCCAGGGCAGGCCCCCGCAGGTCGGTCCGGGCCCCGACGTCGATCAGGTTGTGTGCACGCGTGCCGGCGCTACGGCAGCGGGCCGCGCTCGGCCACCCGCTGCTCCGGGGTCTGCTCGGGGGCGTCGTCCGCCTCGGTGGCCGTCATGCCCTTGCTGGGCCGCCGCCGTCGCACCGGGGGCAGGACGCCGTCCGCCATCCGCCGGGCGGTGCACAGGAAGCCGGTGTGCCCGATCATCCGGTGCTCGGGCCGCACCGCGAGGCCCTCGACGTGCCAGCCGCGGACCATCGACTCCCAGCTCTGCGGCTCGGTGAAGCGGCCCGACTCGCGCATCGCCTCGACCGTCACCGACAGCTGCGTCGTCGTGGCGACGTAGCAGCAGACCAGGCCGCCGGGACGCAGCGCGTCCGCGACCGCCGGCAGCACCTCCCAGGGCGCCAGCATGTCCAGCACCACCCGGTCGACGTCCCGCTCGCCGCTGGCGGGCAGCGCCTGCGCCAGGTCGCCGACCGTCACCGTCCAGGCCGGGTGCGGACCACCCAGGAAGCGCTCGACGTTCGCCTGGGCGATCTCGGCGAAGTCGGCGCGACGCTCGTAGGAGGACAGGCGTCCCGACTCGCCGACCGCCCGCAGCAGCGACAACGACAGCGCCCCGGAGCCGACGCCGGCCTCGACCACGTGCGCGCCGGGGAAGATGTCGGCCATCTGGACGATCTGCCCGGCGTCCTTCGGGTACACCACCTGCGCCCCGCGCGGCATCGACAGCACGTAGTCGCTCAGCAGCGGACGCAGCGCGAGGTAGTCGGTCGTGCCGATGGTGACGACGACGGCCTCGGGTCCGCCGATCAGCGCGTCGTGCTCCAGGATGCCCTTGTGGGTGTGGAACTGCTTGCCCGCCGTCAGCGTGATCGTGTGCATCCGCCCCTTGGGGTCGGTGAGCTGCACCTGGTCGCCGGGCACGAGGGGTCCGCGGCGTCTGGCCGCTCCGAGGGTCACGAGGGAGCAAGGCTAGTCGCGCCGGCCGGCCAGGAGCAGCGGCGCCCGCTCAGGGTGTGATGGCCGCCGCGACGTCAGCCGTCACCAGCACCCGCACGACCCCTGCGTCCTGGTCGTGGATGACGTACTCCGACGCGGGCACGCGGCGCATCGCCTCGAGCAGGTCCTGCCCGACCAGGTCGGCGTCCAGCAGCATCCCCGGCAGCAGCGTGCGCGCCACCGTCGCGACGTCGACCCAGGGCCGGCGGGTCTCGGGCACCGCCAGGACCGCTGCTTCGCTGACGACCCCGACCGGCAGGCCGGTCGGGTCGACCACGACCACCGCGTGCACCCCTGCCAGCTGCGCCCGACGCACCGCCTCGGCCAGCGGGAGGGTGCTGGCCACGCCCAGCGCCGGACGGGCCAGCCGCGCGACGCTCGCCGCCGGCAAGCGCTGCAGCATCTTCTGGCGGCGCAGCGACGCGCTCGCCCCGACGTAGATGAACGCGGCGACCAGCCCCGCCAGCAGCGCCGATCCCACCGTGAGGTCGCTGAGGCCGAGCAGCGGCAACAGTCCCAGCAGCACCCCGGGCACGACCACGACCGCCACGACCCGCCCCGACCACGCGGCGACGACCGTCGACCGGTCGGGGTCACCGGTCAGCCGCCAGACGGCGGCGCGCAGCACCCGGCCGCCGTCCAGCGGCAGTCCTGGCAGCAGGTTGAAGGCGGCCACCAGGCCGTTCGACAGCGCCATCACGGTCGCGAGCAGGTACGGCAGGCCGTCGGCGGCGAACAGGTCGCGCGCCGCGTAGCCGACGCCGGCGAGCAGCAGCGACACCAGCGGCCCCACCACGGCGACCGCGTACTCCCGAGCCGGGGTCTGCGGCGGCTCGGTGATCTCCGTCAGGCCGGCGAGGAAGGTGATCGTGATGCTGCGCACCGGAAGCCCCAGCATCCGGGCGACGACGCAGTGCCCGATCTCGTGCAGCAGCACGCTGAGCAGCAGCAGCAGGGCGAACGCGACCGCAGCCCCGTACCCGCGGGTCGACCCGAAGCGGTCCGCCAGGTCCGGTCCGAAGCTGACGAGCACGAAGCCGGCGAACAGCAACCAGGACGGCGACACGAGCACCGGGACGCCGAGCACGCGACCTATCCGGATCCCCGTGGGTGGAGCGACCCGGGCGGTCTGGTCGGGCCCGGGCCCAGGGGTCGTCATCCCTATGAACCTACGTGTCGGTGCGGGTCTCGCCCGGTGGTCGCTGGGCCCGGCCGGCGCTGTCCGAGGCCTCCAGGGTCTCCACGGTCGCGACGGGCGCGACCCGCATCGCCGACCAGGCGACCCGGCGCCCGACCTGCTCGACGTGACGCAGCTCCAGCCCGCTGCCCGCAGCCGTGCGGCGGGCGGCGCCGGCATCGGCGGCCACCGCCACCAACCGGCCGGAGCCGGCCAGCACCCGCAGCGCGGTCGGCACCTCGACGGCCGCCCCCGCCACGACCACCCTCGCCTCGGACTCGACCAGCGCGCTGGTCCCCGACGCGGCGAGCAGCGCGCGTTCCACCAGGGCCCCGGCGCCGAGACAGGCGACGCGATCACCCCGGCGGGGTCCCGCGAGCGCGGCCAGCACGGCGGCGAGCACGGCGTCGTCCACAGCGTCCTCCCGGGTCGCGCGCGGGGCCCGGGGCGACCGCCGCGGAGCGCACGGCCAGCACGAACCGGGCCAATCGGGTGATCTTGCCCCGTCGGCCGCACGAGCCAAGCATGTTCAGGCCAGAATGTCCGCATGGTCCCGAAGGTGCACGGCGGATGATCGAGATTCTCGCAGCCGGGGAGGTCGGCGGTCCCGGCGAGCTCGGCGCACGGTTGGAGCGGATCCGGTCCGCGCTGCGGCCCCCGGTCGTCGAGCTCGTGCTGCCGACGTTCGCGGTGTCGCCCGACGTCGGCGGAACGACGCCGCCCGCGTCCACGCCCGGCACCGTGACGGTGATCCGCGACGTCGCGGCTTCGGTGCCCGCGGCCGCCGCGGTCGGGACGCCGACGACCGTCGGCCACGCGCCGTCGACGACCGGCCGCAGCGCGCCCGCGCCGACCGCCGCGGACGCGAAGGCCGCCACGTCCCTGGTGATCGACCTGCGGTCGCCGCCGCCCCCGGGTTCTCACGCAATGGCCCGGCGCTCGGCGGCGCCCGTCCCCCTCGGGACGACCCCCGCCCGGCTGCCCGCGCGCGACCTGCAGCAGTACACCGGCTCGGCGGACGACCGCCTGGGCGAGCTGCAGCATGCGCTGCGCCTGGCGGCCGCTCGCCGCGGCGAGCAGGAGCTGGCGCGGCCCAAGAACCTCGTCATGGCGCTGACGGCCGGGGTGAGCGAGCTGGCGGTGCGCTACGCCTGGACCTCTGCGGAGGACGACCGCGTGCTGCGCCGCGACCTGCAGGTGCACGAGCTGGTCGTGGACGCCTGCGCCGATCTGCTCCGGCTCGCCGACGTGCTCGGCGTCGATCTCGCGACCCAGCTGCACCGGCTGCACGGCGCGGTGTCGGTGAGCCCGTCCGACGTGCCCGTCGACGAAGCCGTCGGCTAGCGCCGTCCGACACGACCGGCGGCGGCGGGCCCGGGTCCTGTCAGGGGCGCGTCGTAGCGTCGTCGGCATGAGCAGCACGGACAGCACCGAGCCCGACGAGCCGGGCCCGCACGACCCGCCGGTGGTCGTCGGGTCGCTGTCGCCGTCGCGGGCTGCCGACTTCCTGACCTGCCCGCTGCTCTACCGCTTCCGGACCATCGACCGGCTGCCGTCCCGGCCGTCCGCGGCGGCCTCGCGCGGCACGGTGGTGCACGGCGTGCTGGAACGGCTCTACGACCTGCCGGCCAGCGAGCGGACGCTGCAGGCCGCGGTCGGGCTCGTGCAGCCGTCCTGGCAGCACCTGCGGGCGGCCGAGCCGCTGGTCGACGAGCTCTTCGGCGACGAGGAGGAGGTCGCGGCCTGGCTCGCGGGCGCGCAGGAGCTGCTGGTGAGCTATTTCGCCCTGGAAGACCCCACCAGGCTGGAGCCGGCGGCCCGGGAGCAGCTCGTCGAGGTCGTGCTGCCCGGCGGCCTGCGGCTGCGGGGGGTCGTCGACCGCGTCGACCGGTCGGCGGCGGGCGAGCTGCGCGTCGTCGACTACAAGACCGGGCGGGCGCCCGGCGAGCAGTACGAGAGCAAGGCCCTGTTCCAGATGCGGTTCTACGCCCTGGTGCTGTGGCGCACCCGGGGCGTCGTCCCCCGGCTGCTGCAGCTGCTGTACCTCGGCGATCGTGAGGTGCTGCGCTACAGCCCGGACGAGGCCGACCTGCTCGCCACCGAACGCAAGCTCCTGGCGCTGTGGGCGGCGATCGAGCGCGCGACGGCCGAGCGCGAGTTCCTGCCCCGTCCCAGCCGGCTCTGCGGCTGGTGCGACCACCAGGCGCTGTGCCCCGCCTTCGGCGGGACGCCGCCGGCGTTCCCGGCGACGCTGCCTGCTCCCGACGCGCCGCTGCCGCACCAGCAGGAGGCCCTGCAGGCGGCGATCGCCGCCGGGTCGGTCGTGGCGTCGGGCTCAGGGACGGGGTCCCCCGTGACCGCAGGCACGCGCTCGCGTCGATGATCGTCCGGGCGCCGGCATGAGGCAGGCTGGGCCGGACCGCAGCTGACCCCGGCCGTCCCCACCTCCCCGCACCTCCCCAGGAGCAACCGTGGCCCTGCGCCGACGCGACGCCGTCTCCCACCCGCCCCGCGCCCCGCAGGCCGCTGGTCCCGAGCCGGCCCGCCCGGAGGCGGGAGCGCCCGAGGCCGCCGCGGCCCGGGCGGAGCACCTCACCAAGGTCTACGGCGTCGGCCAGACCCGCGTGGTCGCCCTCGACGACGTCTCCGTCAGCTTTGCTGCGGCGGAGTTCACGGCCATCATGGGTCCGTCCGGGTCAGGCAAGTCGACCCTGATGCACACCCTGGCCGGGCTCGACAGCGTGACCGAGGGCCAGGTGTGGGTCGGCACGACCGCGCTGGCGGGGCTCAAGGACAAGGCGCTGACGGCCCTGCGCCGGGAGCAGGTCGGCTTCGTCTTCCAGCAGTTCAACCTGCTGCCCACGCTCACCGCCGGGGAGAACATCACCCTGCCGCTGGACATCGCCGGCCGCCGGCCCGATCCGGAGTGGCTGGCGCAGGTCGTCGCCGCCGTCGGGCTGCAGGACCGCCTCGGACACCGCCCGAGCGAGCTGTCCGGGGGTCAGCAGCAACGGGTCGCGTGCGCGCGAGCCCTGGCGTCGCGACCGGCGGTGATCTTCGCCGACGAACCCACCGGGAACCTGGACTCGCGCGCCGGAGCCGAGGTGCTGGCGTTCCTGCAGCGCTCGGTCCGCGAGCTCGGCCAGACGGTGGTCATGGTCACCCACGACCCCGTGGCCGCGTCCTACGCCGACCGCGTCGTGTTCCTCGCGGACGGCCGGCTCGTCGGCGAGCTGCGCGATCCCACCGCGGAGAAGGTGCTGGACCGGATCAAGTCGCTCGAGACGGGAACCTGAGCCGTGCTGCGCGCAACGTTCCGCTCGCTGCTGGCGCGCAAGCTGCGGCTGCTGCTGTCCGCGCTCGCCGTCGTGCTCGGCGTCTCGTTCGTCTCGGGAGCGCTCGTGCTCACCGACACCCTCGGCAGGGTCTTCGACGACCTGTTCGTCAGCGTGAACCAGAAGACCGACGTCGAGGTCCGGGGCACTCCGCTGTTCGAGGGCGACGCCGGGACCACCCGCAGCCCCCTGCGCGCCACGCTGCTCGGCACCGTCCGCGGGGTCGACGGGGTCGTCGCCGCCACCGCCGACGTCGGCGGCTATGCCCAGGTCGTCGGCAAGGACGGCAAGGCCTACTCCCCCAACGGTCCGCCGACGCTCGGCCAGAACTACGACGCCGAGCCGGCCCTCTCGCCGTACTCGCTGCGGACCGGGCGAGCCCCGACGGCTCCCGCCGAGGTCGCCCTGGACGCTCGCACCGCCGACCAGACCGGCTACCAGGTGGGCGACTCCGTCCCGATCCTGCTCGCGCAGGGAAGGCGCGACTTCACCCTGTCCGGCGTGTTCGGGTTCGGCACCAACGACAACGTCGGCGGCGCCAGCATCAGCGCGTTCGCGCAGGCCGAGGCCGAGCGCCTGTTCGCCCCCGACGGCCTGCTCTTCTCCATCCGGGTCGCCGGCCGCGACGGCATCGACGCCGAGACCCTGCGCGAGCGCGTGGCGGCGGTGCTGCCGGCCGACGCCCAGGCGCTGACCGGGGTGGACAGCGCACAGGAGCAGGCCGACGAGATCAAAGGGTTTTTCGGGTTCTTCCGCACCTTCCTGCTCGTGTTCGCCGGCATCGCGCTGTTCGTCGGAGCCTTCCTGATCTTCAACACGTTCACGATCCTGGTCGCGCAGCGGCAGCGCGAGCTCGCGCTGCTGCGGGCGCTGGGCGCCAGCCGCGGGCAGGTGACACGCAGCGTCGTGGTCGAAGCCGTCGTCGTCGGGCTGCTCGCCTCCGTCCTGGGCCTGGGAGCCGGTATCGGGGTGGCCCGCGTCCTGCAGGCGATCATCAACTCCTTCGGCGGCTCTCTCCCGTCGACCTCCGTGGTGGTGCAGCCGCGCACGGTCGCGGTCAGCCTGGTCGTCGGGCTGGTCGTCACCGTCCTGGCTGCGCTGCTGCCTGCGCGTCGGGCGGCCGCCGTGCCGCCGGTGGCCGCCATGCGCGACGCCGTCACGGCCGAGCGGTCGCACATCCGCGGCACCCTCGTGGGCAGCGTGCTGCTCGCCCTCGGTGCCGCGCTGCTGGGGATCGGGCTGCGCGGTCAGATCGTGCTGGTGGGGGTGGGGGCCCTGCTGACCTTCCTGGGCGTCGCCGGCCTGTCGCCGCTGCTCGCCCGCCCGGTCGCCCGGGTGGTGGGCGGGCCGCTCGCGCGGGGCGTCCCCGGACGGCTGGGCCGGTTGAACGCCATGCGCAACCCCCGGCGCACCGCCTCGACGGCGGCCGCGCTGATGATCGGGCTGGCCCTGGTCACCGCCGTCGGCATCCTGGGCGCCTCGGTCAAGGCCTCGCTGGCCTCCGTCGTCACGGACGCGATCACCGCCGACGTCGTGGTGCAGTCCGACAGCTTCCAGGGGTTCCCGGCCGCCGTCGCCACGGCCGTCGCGGACACGCCCGGGGTGGCGGCGGTCGACCGGCTCCGCCAGGACCAGGCCCGGGTCGCCGGTCGCGCGAGCTTCCTGTCAGCCGTCAGCACCGACGCCCTCGGTCGCTCGCTGCGGCTGACCCGCGTCGACGGCCAGCTGTCCGCCCTCGGCCGCGGGCGGCTCCTGCTCGGTGAGACCGAGGCTGCGGACCGGGGTCTGGCGGTGGGCGACCGGGTGCCCGTCCAGCTTCGCCAAGGGACCGCAGCGGCAGTTCGTCGTCGCAGGCGTCTACCGCGACAACCAGCTCGTCGGCGGCACGCTGCTGAGCCTGGCGGACGCCGAGGACTTCGCCCTGCCCACCGACTTCTCGCTGCTGGTCAGCGCCGACGCCGGCGTCGACACCGCCGAGCTGCTGATCCGCCTGCAGGACGTCACCGCGCAGTACCCGACCGTGCAGGTCCTGAGCCGAGCCGGCTTCATCGACGACACGAGCTCGCAGGTCGACGTCGTGCTGTCCATCGTCACGGTGCTGCTGCTGCTGTCGGTGCTCATCGCGGTGCTCGGCATCGTCAACACCCTGGCCCTGGCCGTGCTGGAGCGCACCCGCGAGCTCGGCCTGCTGCGCGCCGTCGGGTTGGCCCGACGTCAGACCCGGCGGATGGTGCGCGTCGAGGCCGTCATCGTCGCAGTGTTCGGTGCTCTGCTCGGCATCGCCGTCGGCTCGGTGCTGGGCGTGGCCCTGCAGCGTGCGCTGGCCGACCAGGGCATCACCGAGCTGCGGTTCCCGCTGGCCCGGCTGGCCCTGTTCGTGGTCGTGGCCGCCCTCGCGGGCGTCCTGGCTGCGGTGCTCCCGGCGCGCCGGGCGGCGCGGCTGGACGTCCTGACCGCCCTCTCGACGACCTGACCACCGCGACCCCACGGCCCCGCCGGTGCATCATGGACGTTGCCCGTACCCACCCGCGCCGCCGTCAGGAGCTCCCGTGAGCATCGCCGAGCAGACCGCCACCGCCCATGCCGACGAGCTCGTCACCGCCGCCGTGACGCAGGCTCCCGCCGAGCCGGGGTCGTTGCCGGCCGCCGGCCAGGACCTCTACCTGCCGCTGCCGCAGACCTTCGACGACGTCGCGGAGGAGCGCGCCCACCGCAAGGCCAAGCTGGCGGCGGCGTTCCGCATGTTCAGCAAGGCCGGCCTGGACGAGGGCGTCGCCGGGCACGTCACCGTGCGCGACCCGGAGTTCCCGGACTCCTACTGGGTCAACCCGTTCGGCATGCACTTCAGCATGATCAAGAGCTCGGACCTGGTCCGCGTCGACCACGAGGGCAACGTCGTCGAGGGCAGCCGGGCCGTCAACGGTGCAGCCGTCGCGATCCACTGTGCCGTGCACAAGGCGCGGCCGGACGTGCTGGCCGCCGCGCACGCCCACGGCCCCTACGGCAAGACGCTGTCGACGCTCGAGATGGGCATCGAGCCGCTCACCCAGGACTCCTGCGCGTTCTACGACGACTTCGGGATCTACGACGACTACCGCGGCGTCGTGCTGAGCTCGGAGGAGGGCGACCGCATCGGTGCAGCCCTCGGCCCGCACAAGGCGGTCATCCTGCGCAACCACGGCATGCTCACCGTCGGGGAGACCGTCGACAGCGCTGCCTGGTGGTTCCTGACCCTCGAGCGCACCGCGCAGTCGCAGCTGATGAGCTACTCGGCCGCGGCCGGCCACGGCACCAAGCCGCGACAGATCGTGGCGGAAGAGGCCGAGGCCACCAAGGGCCAGGTCGGGTTCGAGCTGGCCGGCTGGTTCCAGTTCCAGCCGATCTGGGAGCGCATCAGCAAGGACAACCCGGACATCTTCGACTGACCTCGTCCCGCCGCGGTGGCCGGCCCGATCAGCCGTCGACGACGGCGCACAGGTCGGCGAGCGTCACGTCGACGAGCGACGTCGCCACCCGACGCCGAGCCGCCGGCAGGAAGCGGACGCCGGCCACGCTCGGGACGGCCACGACCGCGCAGCCGGCCTGCTCGCCGCTGGTGACTCCGGAGGGTGAGTCCTCCAGCACCACGCACCGGTCCGCGGGCGCGCCCAGGCGCGCGGCGGCCGACCGGTACGGCTCCGGGTCGGGCTTGCCCGGCTGACCTCGTCCCCGGCGATCGTCACCGCGAACGGGGGCCAGTCCCGGCCGCGGGACCCGACACCACCGCGTCCACCAGCGCGCGGTAGGACGAGGAGACCAGCGCCTGCGGGATGCCGGCCTCGTGCACCGCGCGCAGCAGCGCGGTGGCGCCGGGCTGCACCGGGACCGGACCGGCGTAGAGCTGACCCATCCGCTGCAGCAGCCAGGCGGAGGTCGCTGCGACGTCCGCCGGAGTCGCGGCCGCGCCGAACCAGGTGAGGATCGTCGGGACGGCCACGTCGAGCCGGGTGCCGACGACGGCGGCCTTCACCTCGTCCCCCCACACCCCGCCGAGGGTGACGGCGAGCTCGCGCTCAGCCACCGTCCACAGCGGCTCGCTGTCGACGAGCAGACCGTCCATGTCCCACAGCACGGCAGCGGGCAGTTGTCTCACTGCCGTAGCCCGCTGGAGAGCGGCCCGCGCGAGGTCACCGCGCCGCGAAGTACTTCGCCTCGGGGTGGTGCAGGACGATCGCGCTGGTGCTCTGCTCAGGGGTGAGCTGGTGCTCCTCGGAGAGCTCGATGCCGATGCGCTTCCAGTCGAGCAGGACCTCGAGCTTGTCCTGGTCCTCGATGTTGGGGCAGGCGGGGTAGCCGAAGGAGTAGCGCGAGCCGCGATAGGCCTGCTTGGACAGCATCTTCTGCAGGTCGGTCGAGTCCTCGGCGCCGAACCCCAGCTCGGCGCGCACGCGCGCGTGCCACATCTCGGCGAGCGCCTCGGTCAGCTGCACGCTGAGCCCGTGCAGCTCGAGGTAGTCGCGGTAGGCGTTCTTGGCGAACAGCTCGTTCGCGACGTCGGAGACGTGGCTGCCCATCGTGACGGCGGTGAACGCCACGACGTCGGTCTCGCCCGACTCGCTGGAGCGGAAGAAGTCGGCCAGGCACAGCCGCCGCTCGCGGCGCTGGCGCGGGAAGGTGAAGCGGCAGCGCTCGTCGCCGGAGTCGGGGTCGAGCACGATGAGGTCTTCGCCCTTGGACACCGCTGGGTAGTAGCCGTGCACGACGGCCGCCTGCATGATGCCCTCGCTCTGCACCTGGGCCAGCAGCGCCCGCAGCCGCGGCCGACCCTCGGTCTCGACGAGCTCCTCGTAGCTGGGACCGTCTCCGGTCCGTGAACCCTGCAGCCCCCACTGGCCGCGGAACAGCGCCCTCTCGTCGAGCCAGGAGGCGTAGTCGGCCAGGGCGATGCCCTTGGACAGGCGCGAGCCCCAGAACGGCGGGACCGGGACGGCGTTGTCGGTGGCGACGTCGGAGCGCCCGACCGGCTCCGGCTCGGTCTCGTCCGCGCGGCGGGCCTCGGCGATCTCCTTCGAGCGGCGGTGCCTGGCCTTGCGCTCGTCGTCCTTGGCCTTGTCGGCGGCCAGCTGCTCGGCCGGGACCTCGCCGCGCTTGACCGCCATCAGCTCGTCCATCAGCCGCAGCCCCTCGAAGGCGTCGCGGGCGTACTTGACCTCGCCGTCGAAGATCTCGTCGAGATCCTGCTCGACGTAGGCGCGGGTCAGCGCGGCCCCGCCCAGGATGACCGGGTAGTCGGCGGCGATCCCGCGGGTGTTCATCTCCAGCAGGTTCTCCTTCATCACCACCGTCGACTTGACGAGCAGCCCGCTCATACCGATGACGTCGGCGCGGTGCTCGGTCGCGGCGTCCAGGATCGCCGTGACCGGCTGCTTGATGCCGAGGTTGACGACCGTGTAGCCGTTGTTGGTGAGGATGATGTCGACGAGGTTCTTGCCGATGTCGTGGACGTCGCCCTTGACGGTGGCCAGCACGATCTTGCCCTTGCCCTCCTGGCCCTCGACCTTCTCCATGTGCGGCTCGAGGTGGGCCACGGCGGTCTTCATGACCTCGGCCGACTGCAGCACGAACGGCAGCTGCATCTGCCCGGAACCGAACAGCTCGCCGACGATCTTCATGCCGCCCAGCAACGTGTCGTTGACGATCTGCAGCGGCTTCTGCCCGGAGGCCATGGCCTCGTCGAGGTCGGCCTCGAGCCCGGCCCGCTCGCCGTCGATGATGCGTCGGCCCAGCCGCTCGTCCAGCGGCAGCTCCATCAGCAGCTCGGCCCGGGTCTTGCCGCCGGTGTCGGCCTCGACGCCCTCGAACATGTCCAGCAGCGCGGTGAGCGGGTCGTAGGCGCCGTCCGGGTGCCCTTCCTCGCGCCGCCGGTCGTAGATGAGGTCGAGCGCGCACTCGCGCTGCTCGTCGGGGATCCGGTTCATCGGGACGATCTTGGACGCGTGCACGATGGCGCTGGTCAGCCCGGCCTGCTGGCACTCGTGCAGGAAGACCGAGTTGAGCACGACGCGCACGGCCGGCTTCAGTCCGAAGGAGATGTTGGACAGGCCCAGCGTGGTGCCGACGAGCGGATGCGTCTGGGCCAGCGTGCGGATGGCCTCGATCGTGGCCAGGCCGTCCTTGCGCGACTCCTCCTGCCCGGTACCCAGGGTGAAGGTGAGGGTGTCGATGAGGATGTCGCTCTCGCGCAGGCCCCACTTCTGCACCAGCGTGTCGATGAGCCGCTCGGCGACGGCCACCTTCCACTCCGGGGTGCGCGCCTGCCCTTCCTCGTCGATGCACAGGGCCACGACCGCTGCGCCGTGCTCGCGCACGATCGGCATGATCCTGGCGAAGCGGGACTCCGGGCCCTCACCGTCCTCGAAGTTGACGCTGTTGATCACGGCGCGGCCGCCGAGGCACTCCAGTCCGGCTTCGATCACGGGCGGCTCGGTCGAGTCGAGCATGATCGGCAGGGTCGAGGTGGTGGCGAGCCGGAACGCCGCGTCGTGCATGTCGATCGCGCCGTCGCGACCGACGTAGTCGACGCACAGGTCGATCATGTGGGCGCCCTCGCGCACGGCGTCCTTGCCGATGTCGACGACCTTCTCCCAGTCGCCGGCCAGCATCGCCTCGCGGAAGGCCTTGGACCCGTTGGTGTTGGTCCGCTCCCCCACCATCAGCACGCCGGCGTCCTGCCGGAACGGGACGGCGGCGTAGAGCGACGCCGCACTGGGCTCGATCTCGGGCGTGCGCGCGACGACGGCCTGGCCGCGGACGCGGTCGACGACCTCGCGCAGGTGCTCGGGCGTGGTGCCGCAGCAGCCGCCGACCAGCCCGACGCCGTAGGTGCGGGTGAACTCCTCGATCGCGTCGGCGAGCTCACGGGGCTGCAGCGGGTACTCCGCGCCGTTCTTGCCCAGTACGGGCAGACCGGCGTTCGGCATGACCGAGATCGGCACCGTGGCGTGCTGGGACAGGAAGCGCAGGTGCTCGCTCATCTCGGCCGGGCCGGTGGCGCAGTTCATGCCGATCACGTCGATGCCGAGCGGCTCGAGCGCGGCCAGGGCCGCGCCGATCTCCGAGCCGAGCAGCATGGTGCCGGTGAGCTCGACGGTGACCTGGGCGATCAGCGCCACCCGCGTGCCGGTGACCTCCATGGCGCGTCGGGCGCCGACGACGGCCGACTTCACCTGCAGCAGGTCCTGCGCGGTCTCGACGAGGATGCCGTCGACGCCGCCCTCGATCATCGCCTCGCACTGCTCCTGGTAGGCGTCCCGGAGCGTGGCGTAGGGCAGATGGCCCAGCGTCGGCAGCTTGGTGCCGGGTCCGACCGAGCCGATGACGAAACGGGGCCGGTCAGGCGTGGCCCAGTGGTCGGCCGACTCGCGGGCGATGCGGGCCCCGGCGAAGGCCGTCTCCCGGATGCGCTCGACGATGCCGTACTCGTTCAGGCCGGAGTAGTTGGAGCCGAACGTGTTGGTCTCGACGGCGTCGCAGCCGGCGGCGAAGTAGGCGTCGTGCACGCTGCGCACGACGTCGGGCCGGGTGACGTTGAGGATCTCGTTGCAGCCCTCGTGGCCCTGGAAGTCGGCTTCGACGTCGAGGTCGTGCGCCTGGAGCATCGTGCCCATGGCGCCGTCGGCGACGACGACGCGTTCACGCAGCGCGGCGAGCAGGGCGGGAACGGCCTCGTCGGCGATGTCAGACACCTCCGCATCCTACCGACGGCGACGGCAACCGAGCGCAGGACCGGCAGCCGACGCGGCCGCGGGCGGTAGGTTTCCAGCACTGCCCGAGCGAGCAGTCCTGGACGCACGAGGAGGCACTTGTGAGCGGTTACACCACGGTCCTGGTCGGCACGGACGGGTCGGAGTCCTCCTACCGGGCCGTCGATCGCGCTGCGGAGGTCGCTCGCGACGCCGGCGCCACGCTGCTGCTCGCCTGCGCCTACCGGCCGATGTCCGCGCGCGAGGTGCAGGACGCCGAGCAGGCGCTGGGGGGCGAGGCCTACAAGGTCTCCGGTTCCACGCCGGCCGAGGACGTGCTGCGCGACGCGGCCGACCGGGCGCGCAGCGCCGGCGTCGAGGACGTCACGACCCTGGCGGTCGAGGGCGACCCGGTCGACGAGCTGATCCGCATCGTGAAGGACCGCAAGGCCGATCTCGTCGTCGTCGGCAACCGGGGCCTGAACAGTCTCGCCGGCCGCCTGCTCGGTTCGGTGCCGGCCAACATCAGCCATCGGGCCAGCTGCGACGTGCTCATCGTCTCGACGACCGGGCGCGCCAAGCGTTGATCCGGTGCCGGTGACCCAGCCCCTGGTAGCCACCCCGCCGGTGGCCGGCGGCATCGATG
The DNA here is from genome assembly GCA_963784675.1 of uncultured Actinomycetes bacterium. GTDB lineage: Bacteria > Actinomycetota > Actinomycetes > Mycobacteriales > SCTD01 > SCTD01. The sequence continues at coordinate 719,866 of CAWASE010000019.1, read as the reverse complement.
TCGACCTGCCCGGGCAGCGGCGTCCGGCTGCGGGCCACCCGCTGGCCCGGCGCCGGCGCGCCGGTGCTGCTGCTGCACGGGTTGGCGTCCAGCCGTCGCTTCTGGGACCTCGTCGTCCCTGCCCTGGTGGGTGCCGGGCACAGCGTGGTCGCGCTCGACCAGCGCGGGCACGGCGACAGCGACCGCCCCGACGGCCCGTACGGCAGCGCCACCGTCGTCGCGGACGCGCTCTCGGCGCTGGACGCGGTCGGCATCTCGCGCGCCGTCGTCGTCGGCCACTCCTGGGGTGCGTCCACGGCGCTGCGCCTGGCCGCCCGGCACGGCGAACGGGTGCTGTCGGTGGTGGCGGTCGACGGCGGGCTCGGTTCGGCGCGCTCGGCCGGTGCCGACCGGGAGCAGGCCCGCGAGCGCCTCACCCCACCTCGGACCGCCCTTCCCCCGGAGCAGCTCGTCGACCTGCTCCGTCGGGGTCCGTTGGCGCCGTGGTGGTCCCCGCAGCTGGCAGCGGCGTTGCTGCCCCTGTTCGAGATCGGCACCGACGGGCTGGCCCGGGCGCGGCTGCCCTTCGCCGCCCACATGGCCATCGTCGACGACCTGCTGGACGACGAGGGCATCGACCTGGCCGACATCACCTGCCCGGCGTGGCTGGTGTCCTGCGAGTCCGGTGCCGACGACGCCTGGGGACGAGCCAAGGCCGCGGCGCTCACGGCCGCCGGCGACCGCCTGGCCCGACCGCGGCTGCAGCGCTGGACCGGTGCGCTGCACGACGTGCCGCTGCAGTGGCCGGCGCTGGTCGCGGGACTGGTCCTCGCTGCGGCGGCGGAGACGACCGCTGCGGCAGCGGAGGTGCCAGCTGCGGCAGCGGAGACGACCGCAGCGGAAGCGGCAGCGCGGAAGCGAGAGCGGCGGAAGCGACAGCGGCCGCAGTGGGCGGTGCCCGATGACCGGGTCCGCGGAGCCCCCGCTCGCGCTGCCGACCGACCTGCCACCGCTGCGACGGCCGGTGCTGCTGGCCGCCTTCGAAGGCTGGAACGACGCCGGCAGCGCGGCGACGGGGGCCGTCGAGCACCTCGAGCTGGCCTGGGACGCCCGCAAGGTGTTCGCGCTCGACCCCGAGGACTACTACGACTTCCAGGTGACCCGTCCGATGGTCTCGTTGGTCGACGGCGTCACCCGTCGGATCTCCTGGCCGACGACGCGCCTGTCGATCTGCAGCCCGCCCGGGGCCGACAGGGACGTCGTGCTGCTGCGCGGCCTGGAGCCCAACATGCGGTGGCGGGGCTTCTGCGACGAGCTGCTGGCGGCGGCGGAGTCGTTGCAGGTGGAGCTCGTCGTCACTCTCGGCGCGCTGCTCGCCGACAGCCCGCACACCCGCCCCGTGCCGGTCTCCGGCTCGGCCTCCGACCCGGCCGCCATGACCCGGCTCGGCCTCACCGGCTCGCGCTACGAGGGGCCGACCGGCATCGTCGGCGTGCTCAACGACCGCGCGACCCGGGCCGGGCTGGAGACGGCCTCGTTCTGGGCTGCGGTCCCGCACTACGTCGCCAACCCGGCCTGCCCGAAGGCGACCCTGGCCCTGCTGCGGCGGGTGGAGGACCTGCTGGACCTGCCCCTGCCGCTCGGGGACCTGCCGGAGCAGGCCCGCGCGCGTGGGAACGTCAGGTCGACGACGTGGCCGCGGGCGACAGCGAGGTGGCCGAGTACATCGCGACGCTGGAGCAGCGCGAACCGGAGCTCGACCTGCCGGAGGCCTCGGGCGAGGCCATCGCCATGGAGTTCGAGCGCTACCTCAAGCGAGGCGGCGACGAGCCGGACTCCTGACCGGAGCCGGACGCCGTCAGCCGATCACGACTCCCAGCAGGGCATCGACGGCGTCGCGGACCAGACCGGGGGCCGCCGGGTCGTCGCCCTCGCCCGCACCCCACGCGTCGACAGCGGCCAGCGCGGTGGGTGTGTCCAGGTCGTCGCCCAGGGCGGCCCGCAGCGCGCGCAGCAGCGCCGTTCCGTCCGGACCGTGGGGCCGCTCGACGGCGGTGCGCCAGCGCGCCAGCCGCGCCACGGCCGCAGGCAGGTCGGCGTCGGTCCACTCGCGATCGGTGCGGTAGTGGCCGGCGAGCAGGGCCAGGCGCACCGCCGCCGGGTCGGCGTCCTGCTCGCGCAGCCGGGAGACGAAGACCAGGTTGCCGCGCGACTTGCTCATCTTCTCACCGTCCAGGCCGATCATGCCGGCGTGCACGTTCGCGCGGGCGAACGGCCACGAACCGGTGGCCGCTTCGGCGTGCGCCGCGGACATCTCGTGGTGGGGGAAGACCAGGTCCGAGCCACCGCCCTGGACGTCGAACGGGCGGCCGAGACGGTTCAGCGCGATGGCCGCGCACTCGACGTGCCAGCCCGGGCGGCCGGCCCCGAGCGGTGAGTCCCAGCTCGGCTCGCCGGCCCGTGCCGACATCCACAGCAGCGGATCCAGCGGGTTCTTCTTGCCGGCGCGTTCCGGGTCGCCGCCACGCTCGGCCGACAGCGCCAGCATGGTCGCCGCGTCATAGCCGGACACCTGCCCGAAGTGCGGAGCGGCGCCGAGCGAGAAGTAGACGTCGTCACCGTCCGCCGCCGGCAGCCGGTAGGCGCTGCCGGCTTCTTCCAACGCCACGACGAAGCGTGCGATCTCGTCCATGGCCTCGACCGCGCCCACGTAGTGGTCCGGCGGCAGCACGCGTAGCCACGTCATGTCGGCGCGGAAGAGGTCGGTCTCGCGTTCGGCGACGACGGTCCAGTCCTCGCCGTCGCGCAGCGCCCGCTCCAGCAGCGGGTCGTCGATGTCCGTGACGTTCTGGACGTAGTTGACCGTCAGCCCGCAGTCGCGCCACAGCCGGACCAGCGTGTCGAAGGCCAGATAGGTCGCCGCATGGCCCAGGTGCGTGGCGTCGTAGGGGGTGATGCCGCAGACGTAGAGCCCTGCCTGGTCTCCCGGGGGGAGCACCGACCGGAGCCCCCCGTCGGAGGAGTCCCGCAGGCTCACCTGCCGAGGGTCGACGCCGAGCGGGAGCGAGGGGACCGCCGTGGCCGGCCATGACTGCATCAGGTCACCCTACCGACCCGGCCTGACGTGTCGGGCCGCTCGCCGTCACCCGAATGGTCGCTCAAAGTGACTACTGACGGTGACCGAAGTAGTAGGCATGTCACGCACCGCTACCGCCCGCCGCACCGTCGCCGCGTCCCTCGCCCTGGGCCTGACCGCCCTCAGCGGCCTCGCCGCCACCCCCGCGAGCGCCTACGACCACGCGAGCAGCACCCCGACCGGCACCGCGATCGGCGGCTACGACACCGACGCCCTCACCGTCCAGCCCGACAGCACCCGGACGGCAGCACCCGGTCGAACGGCCCCGGACCGACATCGCCCTGCAGGGCCAGCCCGCCCCCGCCGCCGTCTGGAAGGGCCGCCCCGTCCGCCGCCCCGTCCGCAACGCCTTCGCCACCACCACCACCGGCAAGAACGGCCCCACCGGCCAACAAACCACCCCCACCACCACCAGCCCCACCACCGGCCCCGCCGCCGCGCCGGCCCCCGTCGCCACCGCGCCGACCGCCCCCGCCCCCGCCGTCGCCCCCGGCAGCTACAGCTTCGCCGCCCAGCTCGACGGCAACCCCGTCCGCTGGGACCCCTGCACCGACATCCGCTGGACCGCCAACCTCACCCACGCCCCCACCAACGGCCTCCAGCTCCTCACCAACGCCGTCAACGAGATCGCCACCCGCACCGGCACCACCTGGCGCTACCTCGGCCCCACCACCACCACCCCCACCGGCAACCACCTCCCCACCAACCCCGCCACCACCCCCAACGCCTACCCCCCCGTCCTCATCGGCTGGACCGACGCCACCCACAGCGACCTGCTCGCCGGCCAACCCACCGGCGTCCTGGCCATGACCCGCACCGCCTGGTTCGGCGTCCAGCACCCCGACGGCACCAAGATCGCCGCCACCCGCTCCGCCGTCATCGCCCTGGACGCCACCGACACCCTGCCCACCACCGGCCCCCTCAGCTGGACCGCCGTCGCCCTCCACGAGCTCAGCCACGCCATCGGCCTCGGCCACGCCACCGACACCACCCAGCTCATGGCCGCCGTCCTACCCCGCACCACCGGCACCCTCCAGAACGGCGACAAAGCCGGCCTCACCCGCCTCGGCGCCGGCGCCGGCTGCATCACGATCTGAGCAGGTGCGGTCAGGCGTTGCAGATCTCGATCGCCTGCGCGGCGAACTCCGGACGGCACACCAGCAGGTCCGGCAGGTAGGGGTCGCTGCGGTTGTAGACCAGCGGGGACCCGTCCAGCCGGCTGGTGTGCAGGCCGGCGGCGGCGGCGACCGCGACCGGCGCCGCGCTGTCCCACTCGTACTGTCCGCCCGAGTGCGCGTAGATCTCGACCTCCCCGCGGACGACCGCCATCGCCTTGGCCCCGGCCGAGCCCATGGCGACGAGCTCCCCGGACAGCGCGACGGCCAGGCGTTCGCTGTGCTCGGACGGGCGGGTACGGCTGACGGCGATGCGCGGTCCGCCGGCCCGCGGCGCCAGGCTCGGCAGCGGCGAGCCGGTCGAGAGGGTCACGTCCAGCGAGGGCAGCGCGACGGCGCCGATGGTGGCGACGCCGTCGAGGCACAGGGCGACGTGCACCGCCCAGTCCTCTCGGGGCGGCTCGGAGTACTCCCTCGTGCCGTCCAGCGGATCGATGACCCACACGCGGCTCTTGCTCAGCCGGTCGGCCTGCACCGCCGACTCGGCCTCGCCCTCTTCCGAGAGCACGCCGTCCTGCGGGCGCAGCGTCGCCAGCTGCTCCATCAGATAGGCGTGGGCCAGCCGGTCGCCTTCGGCCTTGAGGTCTGCGCCTTCCAGACCGGTCGCGCGCAGCTCGAGCAGCAGCCGCCCCGCAGCCGTGGCCAGGTCACGGGCGACCTCGTGGTCGGACGCGGTGCTCGTCATCTCAGCTCTTCTCGTCGGCGACCGGCAGCGGGACGACAGCGTGGCACTAGAAGGGTGGCCACGGGATGGCGGGGCCGTCGCGGGGCGGTTGGGGGAACCGCCGGACCGCAAGCAGGCGGTCCACCCGCGCGACCGTGGCCAGCACCTCGTGCTGCGTCAGGTGCTCGTTCAGCTGAGCCGACAAGCGGTCCGTCCAGCGCGAGGCGCAGCCGCGTCAGGACCTCGAGCGCCTCGTCGTCCAGCCGGCGGCCGCGCCACTGCCACAGCAGCGTGCGCAGCTTGTCCTCGACGGCGAAGCAGATGCCGTGGTCGACCCCTTGCACACGCCCGTCGGGTCGGGGCAGCAGGTGCCCGCCCTTGCGGTCGGCGTTGTTGATCACGCTGTCCAGGACGGCCATGCGGCGCAGATCGTCATGACGGCTGCGCGACAGGGCCACCAGGTCGACGCTGTCGTCCACCTCGACCCACAGCTGGCACATCCCGGGACCGAAGGGGCCGTCCCGCAGCACGGTCGGCGGGACGAGGTCCCAGCCCGTGGCCTCCGACACCAGGTAGGCCGCCAGCTCGCGCCCCGCGAGGGTCCCGTCCGGGAAGTCCCACAGCGGCCGCTCCCCCCGGACCGGCTTGTACACGACGGCCGCGCTGCGCCCGTCCAGGGTCGCCGTGCAGTAGAGCGTCGCGTTGCTGGCATCGACGAGCCGGCCCTTCGACGCTGAGCTCGCCCTGCGCCACGAGCGCCAACGTCGTCGGTCACATCCCTCGGCGCCGCCACCACCCCATCCTCACCCACGGCTGCCACCTTGACGCACGTCTGATCCCGTGCCACCCTGCGCCGCACCGAGCCTGTCCCACATCTCGAGGAGCCAAGGCAGCAGAGGTTTTGCTCACGCGCAGCTTCAACCACTACCGCAATCCCGTACAGAGCGTGCGCGTTGTCAGCCTGCTCCTCCGCGGGGCGGCATGCCGACGACTGGATTACGACGATCCGATCGCCGCAGCTTCAGTCTTGCGCGCCCTCGTCGTCTGACGAGCCCAACGGCGGATCTGCTGCCTGGTCTCGTACGGCCGCGGCAGGCAGATGAGAAGCCGCCACCATTCCGGAACCCACCGCGAGCGCTGAAGCCGCCGCATAGACCACGGCGGTGACGTTCATGCCCGTGCGCGGGAGCTGACGTGACGTGGTCGGGCGAGCATGGACCGTGGCAGGTTCGGTCGGGGACGTCGTCGCCGACGGCACCACCACCGGAAAGGTCGGGACGCCGGTGATGGGCGACGGCAGGGTCGACGGTAGTGAGGACGGCGGAACGACCGGGCTCGGTGACGCTGGCCGCGCAGGGGGCGCCGACTGACCCGGGTCGGAGCCGTGCAGGGTTGTCCAGGCTACCGGCGATCGGCGAGGCCGTGGGCTGAGACGGCGGCAAAGCCTCCGGCGGCGGGGCGACGGACTCGGGCGGGCCCGCAGACGTCGTCGTCACGCTCGGCGGGGCCGGAGGGGAACTCGGCCCACTGGCCGCCTCCGCCCTGCCCACCGACAGGGTGAGCACTGAGATCACCGGTGCGGCGTAGGCCAGGCCGCCTGCAGCGACGGCGCCCCGAAGCAGTCGCCGACGGGACAGGCTCGCTTCACCGATCTCGGTGTCGGGGGCCTCTAGCGGTTGTGTGACCAAGGCACATTGCCTTCCTGCGCCGTAGGCCGCCAGCCACGACCCCGAGATCGTCACATGGTGCCACCAAACCCCCGTCCATGGCAACGCTGTGTAATGCGAGCTAGCGACGGTGCCCGTTCTGCCGGGGACACACGTGCCCCTCCGGGTCCAGCGGCAGGGCGCACAGCGGGCAGGGCGGACGTCCGGCCGCGACGACGCGCTGCGCCCGCCGCACGAACGCGCGCGCCATGTCCGGCGGAAGCCGGACCCGGAGCGCGTCGGGGCCCTCGTCGGCGTCGGCCAGCGGCTCGACCTCGACGTCCCCCTCCGCGGGCGCGAGAGCCTCCACGACCACGACCTCGTCGTCGCCGTCCCACGCCAGCCCCATGGCGCCAACCCGGAACTCCTCCTCGACGGGGGCGTCCAACGGCGCGGTGTCGTCCATGCCCCGGGGGGCGGCGACGCGGCGTCGCCGGCGCCGCGCCGACGCACCTGCTCCAGCAGCTCCTCCAGCCGGTCCGCCAGCAGCTGGACCTGCACCTTCTCCAGCGCCACCGAGACGGTGCGGCCGCCGCCGGTGGCCTGCAGGTAGAAGGTGCGGTCGCCCGGCTGGCCGACGGTGCCCGCCACGAACCGGTCGGGGGGGTCGAAGGCAAACACCTGACGGGGCACCGCCTGACCCTAAGCGACGCGCCCGCGCGGCGCCGAGGTCGCCGCCCTGGCCCGCGAGGGTCGCCCGATGGTCGGGCCGCACGGCGTGTCGGTGACCCGCTGCGGAAGATCATCGGCGGGACGCCCCCAGGGAACGCTCAGATGCTGCCCGAGCCCGCTCCCCCGCCGACGGTGGCGTCGGATCCCGCGGCACGTCGGCGGCCGCGCTTCTTGGGCGGCAGCAGGTCGGCCACCCCGCCGCCGGTGTCGTTCACGCGGACGACGAAGGGACGGAGCTCGGTGTAGCGCAGCACCGTCACCGAGCACGGGTCGATGACGATCCGTTGGAACTGGTCCAGGTGCAGGCCCATGGCGTCAGCGACGATGGCTTTGATGACGTCGCCGTGCGAGCAGGCCAACCAGGTGGCGTCGGGCCCCAACCGGTCGTTCCAGTCGCGCACGGCGGTGACGGCGCGGGCCTGCGTGTCGCGCAGCGCCTCGCCTTCCGGCCCGGGGAAGACGACGGCTGAAGGGTGCGCCTGCACCACCTTCCACAGCGGGTCCTTGGCCAGCTCCTTGATCGGCCGACCGGTCCAGTCGCCGTAGCGGCACTCACCGAGCCGTGCGTCGACCTGCAGCTCCAGCGGCTCCCGACCGGCCAGCACCGCCCCCGCGGTGTCCAGGCAGCGGTCCAACGGGCTGCTGACGACGGCGTCGAAGGGCACCGGGCGCAGCCGTTCGGCCACCGCTGCGGCCTGCGCCGTCCCGCGGTCGTCCAGGTGCAGGCCCGGGGTCCACCCGGCCAGCACCGGACCGGTCAGCGCGGTCAGGCCATGACGGACGAGCACGACGGTGGTCATGACGGGACCGTACGTCGCACCCGCCGCCCCTTCCACCGGAGCCCGGGTCCGGCGTCCTGCGACCTACAGCCAACCCTTGCGCCTGAACAGCAGGAACACCCCTAGCACGGACGCCAGCAGCAGGCCGGTGCTCGACACCAGCCCCACCGGCGTGCCGAAGCCGGGGAAGGGCACGTTCTGCCCGAAGTAGCCGGTGATGGCCGTCGTCACCGCCAGCACGGCCGCGTACGCCGTCAGCCGGAAGATCGTCTGGTTCAGCCGGTTGCTGGCCAGCGTGAGGTTGATGTCCAGGACGGTGCCCAGCAGCTCGCGCAGCCCGTCCAGCTGCTCGGTCGCCCGCTGGACGTGGTCGTCGACGTCGCGCAGGTAGGGCGCCAGGTGCGCGTCGACGATGCCCAGCTCCGGGCGGGCCACCGTCGCCAGCACCTCCCGCATCGGGACGACGGCGCGACGCAACCGGGTCAGGGCCTTGCGCAGCGCGAACGAACGGCGCTGCAGCTCGTCGCCGTGCTCGCTGTTGTCGGCGTCGAACAGCAGGTCCTCGATCAGCTCGCCCTCGTCGTCCAGGGCGGCAGCCGCCGCGGCGTGGCCGTCCACCAGGACGTCGAGCAGGCCGTACACGAGGTGACCGACGCCCGAGGGGGCGAGCTCGGCGGTGTCGTCCCAGCGGTCCAGCATCCCTTCCAGCCGTACGACGTCGCTCTTGCGCACCGTCACCAGCGCGCGCGGTGTGACGAAGGCAGCCACCTCGCCCACCTGCAGCAGCTCGCCCTCCCGGCCCGGCGTGCACCGCGTAGGCGGCGAGGAACGCGTGGTCGCTGTAGCGGTCCAGCTTGGGCCGCTGGTGGGCGTGCAGGGCGTCCTCGATCGCCAGGGCGTGCAGGCCGAGCTCGTCGACGAGCACGGCCATGTCCTGCGCGGTCGGCTCCAGCAGGTCCAGCCACAGCACGTTGCCCTCGACGGCCAGGTGCTCGCTGACCTCGCCGACCGCGAAGCCGCGCCGACCAGCACGCCGTCCCGGTAGACGCCGCGTGTGCGCCTGGCAGGTGGTCGGGCTGACGGCGAGGCAGGCGCGACCCGGTCGGAGTGGCGCGGCACCTCGGTACACGGCGGGACCGCGGCTAGCCGACGGCGAGGACGCCGAGCACCACGACGCCGAGCGCGACGCGGTAGGGCACGAACGCGACGATCGAGTGCCGCGCCACGAAGCGCAGCAGGAAGGCGATGGAGGCGTACGCGACCACGAAGGCGACCGCCGTCGCGACCAGCACCGGCGCCGAGGCCGACGTCGCCCCCCAGCGCGTCCTTGAGCTCGAGAGCGCCGGCGGCGGTGAGCGCAGGGATCGCCGAGGAAGAACGACAGCCGGGTCGCCGTGACCCGGTCCAGCCCGAGCAGCAGCCCGGCCTAGATCGTCGCGCCGGAGCGCGAGACCCCGGGCACGAGCGCGATGCACTGGGCGACGCCGATGAACAGGCCGTCGCGGATGCGTGACGTCCGCCTCGCCGCGCGTCTGCGTGCCCCGCCGCTCGGCCAGCACCATCGACGCGCGCTCCACAGCGATCAGGGCGATGCCGACGGTGACCAGCGAGCGCAGCACCGGGCCCGGTGATGACGTCCTTGAGCGGCAGGCCGACGACGCCGATCGGCAGCGAACCGAGCGACGACGGCCAGCGTGAAGCGCCAGTCGTCGGTCTGCCGGCCCTGCGCGGACGGACGCCGCCGACGAAGCCGCGCGACGAAGCGGGCGATGTCCCGGCGAAGAACAGCAGCACCGCGGCGATCGCTCCGGTCTGGATGACCGCGGTGAACGCGGTCACCGACGGGTCGTCGACGTCGAGGCCCAGCAGGCCCTCGGTGATGGTGAGGTGCCCGGTGCTGGAGACGGGCAGGAACTCGGTGAGCCCCTCCACGACGCCGAGCACGACGCGCATCGAGCAGGCCCAGGCTCACCGCGCGTCTCCTTCGCGAGCGTCAGCCGGCTCACGACCAGGCGGCGAGCAGCCAGACGGTAGACGGCCGGCCCGCGCGGCACGCGCGTCGCGCCGGCGCGCCGGCGCACGCGTGAGCGGCGGCCGCGACCGCCGCGCACGGCGGCCACCGCGCGCGGCCGGTCGGCGAGCGGCGGCGCGGCGCCGCCGGCGGTCCGCCCGCGGCCAGCGTGAGCCCGGCCGCCCCGGCGGTGACCGGCAGGCGACAGCAGCATCGAGAGCCGCAGCGCGTCGCGCCCGCCGCGACCGCCGGCCGCCCGCAGCGCGGTCAGCGTCGCGCCGGCCCGGGAGACGCCCGGGCACGAGCGCCGCGGCCTGTGCCAGCGCCGGCGAGGGCGCGCGTCGCGCGACGGTCGCCGGGCGCGTGCCGCTCGGCGGCGCGCCGATCGACCCCACAGCAGCGCGCCGGCGCCGGCCAGCAGCGGCGGCGAGCTGCGCGGGCCGCCCGAGCCGCCGCTCGACCGGCGTCGGCCCGCCAGCAGCCCGGCGGCGGCGGCCGGCACGCTGCCGACGGCGAGCGCCGCCGGCTCCGGCGGCGCCGGCCCGCAGATCGCGCGCGCAGCGCCACGGCGAGCCGACGCACGACCCGGCGTGCAGCGCCGCCGGCGAGGCCGTGCGGTCCGGCCGGCGCGGGTCGGCCAGCCGCAGCAGCCACGGCAGCAGGGCCAGCTGGGCCGAGGAGGAGACGGGCACGACCTCGGCCACCCCCTGGACGGCGCCGAGCACGAGGCCGGCGCGCGCAGCCGCGTCAGCCGCCGACGCCGGACAGCTCGAGCGCCTCGACCGCGGTGCGCAGGTGGCCTTGCGCTCGTCCAGGCGTGCCGGCGAACGGCGAGAGGGTCAGCGTCGTGACGCCCGCCGGCGCGAGCACCTGCATCCGCTCGGCGATGCGCTCCTTCGGGCCGAGCAGCGAGGTCTGCGTCGATGAACTCGTACGGGCACCGCGGCGGCGGCCTCGTCGTACTTGCGGGCCAGGTACAGGTCCTGGACCTCTGGCGGCGGCCTCGTCGAAGCCCATCCGGCAGGCGAGCTGGTTGTAGAAGTTCTTCTCCCGGCTGCCCATGCCGCCGACGTAGAGCGCGGCGTACCAGCGGATCGGGTCGGCGCAGGCCCGCGGGTCGTCGCCGACGACGATCGGCATGGTCGGCACGACGTCGAAGCCCGTCCAGCGTCTTGCCGACCTTCGCCCGGCCGGCCTCGATGCTGGCCGAGCTGCTCCTTCGCGAACTCGGGCGAGAAGAAGATCGCCAGCCAGCCGTCGAACAGCTCGCCGGCCAGCTCGAGGTTCTTGGGGCCGACCGCCGCCAGGTACATCGGGATGTGCTCGCGCACCGGGTGGACGGTGAGCTGCAGCGCCTTGCCGGGGCCGTCGGGCAGCGGCAGGACGTAGTGCTTGCCCGTCGTAGCGGACCTTCTCGCGGCGCAGCGCCATCTTGACGATGTCGGAGTACTCGCGGGTCGCGGCCGAGCGGCTTGTCGAAGCGCACGCCGTGCCAGCCCTCGGACACCTGCGGGCCGGAGACGCCGAGGCCCGAGCCGGAACCGGCCGCCGGACAGCGTGTCCAGCGTGGCTGCCGTCATCGCGCAGTTCGCGGGCGTGCGGCCGGGGATCTGGAAGATGGCGGAGCCGATGTCGATCCGCGTTGGTCTGCGCGCCGACCCAGGCCAGCACCGTCGCGGCGTCGGAGCCGTAGGCCTCGGCGACCCAGGCCACGGCGTAGCCGAGCTCGTCGGCCTCCTGGGCGAGCGCGAGGTTGTCGGCGTCGTTGCCGCCGCCCCAGTAGCCGAGGTTCAGACCGAGCTTCACGCGGCGCTCCTTCACAGGCGGCAGGACGTGCCCGCGCAGGGTATCCGGGCGCCTGGACTACCTGCCCGGCAGCAGCCGTCGGCATGGGTCGGTGAAGCAGCGGCACCTGGGCCGGAGCGGGCTGGTCGTGTCCCGGCTCGCGCTCGGCACCATGACCTGGGGCCGCGACACCGACGAGGACGACGCCGCCGCCCAGCTGCTGGCCTTCCGCGAGGCCGGCGGCACGCTCGTCGACACCGCCGACGTCTACGGCGGGGGCGAGAGCGAGCGGGTGCTCGGCCGGCTGCTCGCCGACGTCGTCGCCGCGCGAGGAGGTCCTGGTCGCGACGAAGGCCTACGGCGTCACCGGCCCCGGCCCGATGGGGCGCGGCACGCTCGCGCGGCCACCTGCTGGCGGCCCTGGACGCCTCGCTGCGCGCGGCTGCGGCCTCGACCACGTCGACCTCTGGCAGCTGCACGCCTGGGACCCCGTCACCCCGTGGGAGGAGGCGCTGGCCGCCGTCGACACGGCGGTCTCCTGCGGCCGGGTCGCGCTACGCCGGCGTGTCGAACTACTGCGGCTGGCAGCTGGCCGCCACCGCGACCTGGCAGCGGGCCTGGCCGCGGCCGCGCCCCGCTCGTCGCGCAACCAGGTCGAGTACTCGCTGCTGCAGCGCGGCGTCGAGCGCGAGGTCGTCCCGGCGGCGCAGCGCGCTCGGGGTCGGGCTGCTGCCGTGGTCGCCGCTGGGCCGCGGCGTGCTGACCGGCAAGTACCGCAACGGCGCGCCCGCCGACAGCCGCGGCGCGTCCGCGCACTTCGACGGCCTTCGTCGAGCCCTACCTCGACGAGGAGTCGCGCTCGGTCGTCGACGCGGTGCTCACCGCCGCCGACGGCCTCGGCGTCTCGCCGGTGGCCGTCGCGCTGGCCTGGGTGCGCGACCGGCCCGGGCGTCGTCGCGCCGATCGTCGGGGCCCGGACCGCCGCGCAGCTGCAGGCGTCGCTGGCGGCCGAGGACGTCGAGCTGCCGCCGGAGATCCGCGGCGGCGCTCGACGACGTCTCGGCGCCGCACGTCGGGTACCCGGAGCAGCCGCTGGGCGGCTGGACGTCCGAGGACCTGCGAGGACTGACATCGTGCCTGGCACGATGGCCGGCATGGCGTACGAGTACCGCGCCGTCCGCATCCCGCCGGGGACGGACCGGCGGCAGGCCAAGGACATCCTGCAGATCCATGCCGAGTACGGCGGCTGGGAGCTGACCCTGCACCGCATCTGGGCCGACGGTCGCCGCGAGGTCACCGTCCGGCGCCGGGTGACCAGCGAGTCCCTCCCGCCGCTGCCCACCTGAGGGTCCGGGTCACGCCCGGCACGCTCAGGGCCAGTCGATCTCCGCCACCAGCGTCGTCATCCCCAGGTCCAGCAGCGCGCTGCGGGGCTGCTCGACATACCGTCCGTCGGTCAGGTGCCAGCACCGGACGGTCCGCGTGCCGCCGTCGGCGACCAGCAGCTCGTCGACGCGGTGCTCGGCGTAGAAGCCGAACTTCGCGAACGTCTGGTCATCGGGTGAGAGCACCTCGACGAGCAGCGCGGCCGTCTCGACGTACAGCGTCCCGGGCCTGGTGCGGTGGTAGCCCAGGTCTGGCACGCGGAAGTTGCTCGGGGAGCCCACGTTGAACGCCGATCCGGGGATGAGCCCGCCCGCTTGGCGCGCGGTCCGGCGGCCAGCCCCACCTCGCTCTCGACGATGCCGTGGTTGCTGTGCGCGTGCGGTACCACGCGGTAGACCCCGTCCCAGACCTCGTCGTGACCGTCGAGGCCGAGCGCGCGACGGCGCTCGATCAGCGCCTCCAGCTCGGGTGGGCGCTCGCCCAGGAACACGGTCGTCATGACGGCATCCTCTCGGTCGCAACCGGCTCGGGCCGGTCGTCCACGGGAAGTCTCAGACCTGGTCGAGGAACCTGTCCAGCACCCGGACCCCGAAGGCGAGGGAGTCCAGCGGCACCCGCTCGTCGACGCCGTGGAACATGGCTGAGAAGTCCAGGTCGGCGGGCAGACGCAGCGGCGCGAAGCCGAAGCAGCGGATGCCCAACCGGCTGAAGTGCTTGGCGTCGGTACCGCCCGAGAGCATGTACGGCACGGTGCGCGCCCCGGGGTCCTCGGCCGTGAGCGACGCGGCCATCGCCTCGACCAGCGCGCCCTCGAACTCGGTCTCCAGCGCCTGGTCGTAGTAGGTGTACTCGCGGGTGATCTGCGGCCCCAGGACGGCGTCGAGCTCGCGCTCCCACTCGTCGGCGTAGCCGGGCAGAAAACGCCCGTCGACCATCGCGTGGGCGGTGCCGGGGATGACGTTGTGCTTGTAGCCGGCGTCGAGCATGGTCGGGTTGGCGGTGTTGCGCAGCGTCGCGCCGACGATGCGCGCCATCGGGCCGAGCCGGGCGACGGTGGCCGGCAGGTCGTCGGGGTCGAGCTCGACGCCGAACGCGTCGCTGACCTGCTCCAGGAAGGCGCGGACGGTCTTGGTGGCGTGCAGCGGGAACTCGTGCCGACCGAGCCGCCCGACCGCCTCGCACAGGGTGGTGACGGCGTTGTCGTCGGAGACGAACGAGCCGTGACCGGCGGTGCCGCTCGCGGTCAGGCGCATCCACGCCATGCCCTTCTGCGCGGTCTCGACGCAGTACAGCCGCAGGTCGTCGTTGACGCTGATGCTGAAGCCGCCGACCTCGCTGATGGCCTCGGTGCAGCCCTCGAACAGGTCCGCGTGGTTCTGGACCAGCCACTGGGCCCCGAAGGTCCCGCCGGCCTCCTCGTCGGCGACCATCGCGATCACGACGTCGCGCGGCGGCTTGCGCCCGGTGCGCATGCGGTCGCGGACGACGGCCAGCGTCATGGCGTCCATGTCGAGCATGTCGACGGCGCCGCGGCCCCACAGCATGCCGTCCGCGATCTCACCGGCGAAGGGGTCGTAGGTCCACACCTTCGGCTCGGCCGGGACGACGTCGAGGTGGCCGTGGATGAGCAGCGCCGGACGGCTGGGATCCTCGCCCTGCATCCGGGCCACGACGCTGGAACGGTTGGTTGCCGACTCGAAGACCTGCGGCTCCAGCCCGACCTCGGACAGCAGGCCGGCCACGTGCTCGGCGGCCTCGCGCTCCCCCTTGCCGCGGCCGGTGCCGTCGTTGACGCTGGCGAAGCGGATCAGGTCGCGGCAGATGTCGACGACCTCCTGCTGCGGGTCGACCGGCGTGTCAGCCATGCGGCTCTCCTGTCCGACGGGGGCGGGCCAGGCCGACGCTAACCCCCGCGAGGCCAACCTCGTCCACGGCTACACTCACCGACGGCACGGCGCAGGTCGCCGGGCTCACTCGTCCGAGTGGCGGAATGGCAGACGCGCAGCGTTGAGGTCGCTGTGTCCGAAAGGACGTGGGGGTTCAACTCCCCCCTCGGACACGTACTCGCAAGCGCCCTTCGGGGCGCTTCGGAACGAGAGACCCGTCGGCGGAAGGCCTTCCGGCGCCCCCGGACGGGAACGGCAGGAGATGTGGACGCGGCTGCGCCTCAGCCTGGCTCAGGTGCGGGACGCAGCTGCGAGCGCGTCGACCGTCGCGATCACCAGCGGGTTGACGAGTCCCGGCCTGGTGAGCGGCGCCATGTGGCCACCGCCCGGGATCTCGTCGAACCGCCAGTCGGGGCGCCGGTCGGCGAGGATGCGCGCGATCTGCGTGATGGGCAGCACGGTGTCAGCGGCGGTCACGACCTGCGTCGCGGCTCTCACGGACGTCACCCAGCCGGCGGCGGGAGCCGACAGCACCGCGTCCCACTCGTGGAAGTTGGGAGCCAGCGCCCGAGCAAAGGCGGTCCGACGTTCCGGAGCCATCGCGGCCCAGGCTCCGGCGCCGTTCCAGTAGTCGGCGAACGTCTGTGCGGCAGCCGTCCAGTCACCGCTGGCACCGGCGGCCTTGATGGCGTCCTTCAGCGCCACGACTTCCCCGTAGGAGTCCGCTGAGGTCTCCCTGAGCAGGGAGAACGGGTTGGGTTCGAGCAGGATCAGCCCCGGCAGCCGGCTACCGAGCTGGGCTGCCGCGCACAGTGCGACGGAGCCGCCGAACGAGTGCCCGACGAGCACCAACGGCGGTCCGACCTCCGCGGCGACGCTGTGCAGGAGGTCGGCCTGGTCGTCGAGTCGCTGCGGTCGTGAAGCTGCCCACGCAGGGGTGCTGCCGTAGCCGAGGAGATCGATGGCGACGATGCAGAAGCGGTCTGAGAGCTGCTGCGTCAGCGCGCGCCACTGCCCGCTGCCGCTGACTGAGCTGTGGACGAGTATCACGACCGGCCCGTGGCCGTGCATCTGGTAACCGGCGCCTGCCGCCGATACTCGGCGCGTACCGTCGGGGGCCGACTGCGGCAGCCGTTTCGTCGCCATGATCAGGACTCCGTAACCGTCGGCAGCTTCCCCGACCCCCGGGGAACGAGCTTGCATCGTGCCTGCCAGGAGACAGCCGTCGGGTCGGTGGGCGACCGAGCGGCTCTCGCCGTGCGGTCACGGATCTCCATCACCGCAGCATCAGAAGACAGCCGCCTGACGCGATTCCCGAGCGACGGAGGCCCCGGCGGGCGAGCGTACAGTTCGCCCATGGTCACCGAGCGCTGGGCTGCGGTCGATGAGGGGTGGGGCCGCGAGGCGGTCGACTTCGCCACCCTGAGCGAACCGGGCAACTGCCGCGAATACGTTGCCATGCACCAGCATCTGGACATCGGCGCAGGCGACCGCGTGCTGGACATGGCCTGCGGCTCCGGCCTAGCCATCGAGCTGGCACGAGCGCGCGGGGCGGACTGCGCGGGCATCGACGCGGCGGAGCGGCTCGTGGCCGTGGCGCGTGACCGCAACGCCGGGTCGGATGTGCGCGTCGGCGACATGAACAAGCTGCCGTGGCCCGACGAGACCTTTGACGTCGTCACGAGCTTCCGGGGGATCTGGGGCACGACACCCACGGCGATCTCCGAAGCCGCTCGTGTGCTGCGACCCGGGGGCCGCTTGGGTATCACCGTGTGGGGCCACCTCAAAGCCTCGCCAGGCGCCTGGGCTCTGGCGCCCTTCCGGCTGGCCGCGCAACCCAAGGTGGAGAACCAGGCTGCCATGGTGGCGCTCGGTCGGCCGGGGGTGGGCGAGCGGGTGCTCACGGACAGCGGATTCCGCGACGTGCGCCGGGTGGAGGTGCCGTTCGCGTGGGAGTTCGCCGACGCGGAGATGTATGCGCGGGCGTTGGCGTCCACCGGCCCGGCGTACGAGGCGATCCAGAACGTCGGTGAAGAAGAGTTCCATCGCACAGCTCTCGAGCTGGCCGCCGGGCGTGCCCGCGATGGCCTGCCCCTGCGCGCAGAGATCCTGGTGGTCGGCTATCTCTCGCAACGCTCTGGATGACGGGCGGGCAGCATGAGTGAGTCGAGCTTTCTGCCCGAGCCCGAGCGGACGGGCCCGGTGCAGGCGATGTTCGACGAGGACATGGCGGACATGGGCTTCGTGATGAACGCCTCGCGGCTCTGGGCGTATCAACCTGCGACGTCCGACCTCCTTTTCGACCTCATGTCTACGGCGTTCCAGGCCAGCGGTCTGACGTTTCGGGACCGCGCGCTCCTGGTGACGGCGGCCGCGTCGACGATCGGGGATTCCTACTGCGCTCTGGCCTGGGGGCACAAGCTGGCCAGCAAGGGCTCCGGACCTGCAGCCGCAGCAATCCTTCGAGGCGACGACACGGACCTCACCGCCCCGGAGCAGGCGATGGTGACCTGGGCCCGCGCTGTCGTGCGCGAGCCCAACAGCACGACCGCAGCGGACGTGCAGAGGCTTCGTGACGCAGGCTTTTCCGACAGTCAGATCTTCTCGATCACCACCTTCGTCGCGCTCCGCCTCGCCTTCTCGACGGTCAATGATGCGTTGGGCGCGCGGCCAGATGCCGAGCTGCTGAGGCTGGCCCCGACCGAGGTGGTCGACGCGGTGACCTACGGCCGGACGCCAGCGGCCGATTGACGATCTCGCGTCCCGGCGTGCGAGGCAGGCCACCTCAGGTCGGTGCCGCCGACGGAAGCCCGCCCCGGCACTGAGACGTCCTCCACGACGTCCGCGTCAGCCGTGGGACCACCTGCCGCGCGGACGGCCCCGACGGTCGGACCCTGTTGCTGCACGACGGGCCGAGGAGCTACCCGCCCCGAGAACCGAGGGGACGGCGGTCCGGCGAACCCGATCCGCCCACAGGCGTTCAGCGGGGGGCGGTGACGTACTCCGCCTCGACCAGCCGGCGGAGCTTTCCCAGGAAGCGGCCGAGCACCAAGCGCATGACCGGGCTGGTGACGCCGAGGATGAACGTGCTGATGCCGGTCGGCCGCATCGCCATCACCCAGGTCACGCGCGTCGACGACGGCGTGACCGCCTCCAGCGTGTAGCCCTCGGCGAAGGCACTGACCCCCTGCAGCGTGGCCTCGTTGAAGCGGAAGGCCATCTGCTGGTGCGGCTGCCAGGCGAGGAACTCCTCGTAGCCGGTCATCCCGGCGACCATCGACACCGTTCGGGTCGTCCCTACGCCGAACGGGCGCGGCGAGGTCCACTCGACCTTGGTGATGACGCTCGCCCACCGGGGCCAGGCCGACGCGTCCTCCAACGCCGCCCACACCTGCTCGGGCGTCGCGGCGATCGTGAGGCTGTTGACCAGCCGGACCGGGGCGGAGTCCAGGAAGGCGAGGGTGACCGGCTCGCAGGCTGAGCGCTTCATCGGGCCACGGTATCCCGGCCGACAGGCGCGTCCGCGCTCGACGACCCCTCACCTGGACGCCCCGGGGCGACCACCGTCAGCCTCCGACCGCCGCGCCGTCCGGCGTCTCCAGCAGCCGCACGGCGAAGTCGGCGAAGGTCTCGACGACCTCGCGGGCATCGACCCCGGCATCGGGTGACCACCACTCCGCCGCGCGGATGCCCATACCCGTGACCGCCTGCACCACGAGCAACGGATTGTCCGGCCGGAACGCGCCGAGCCGCTGCCCGCGCTCGACGACCTCGGTGAACACCTTCGCGGCCTCGCCCCGTACGCGCAGGACGGTCTCGACCTGCTCCGCAGAAAGGGCCGCGGTGTCGCGATGGGTGACGCGCGCGAGGGCCGGATGGTCCAGGTGCACCTGCACGTGAGCCCGGCACAGCGCCCGGATCTGGCCCGCCGGCTCTGGGCCGGCATCCAGCAGCGCGGACAGGAGCCGGTCGCGGTGCCCCTGGTAACCGATCAGCTTGAGCTCGAACAGCAGCTGCTGCTTGGACGGCACGTGCGCGTACAGCGCCATCGGCTTCAGACCCAGGTGCGCGGCGAGATCGCGCACGGACACGCCGTGGTAGCCCCGCCGACCGAACAGCGCGACGCCGGCCTCGAAGACCCGACGGCGCGCCTCGCTCAGCCCCGACGTCGGCGGCAGCAGCGACGTCGCCCCCGCATGCGTCGGGGCGGTCACCCGCGCACCGTTGCGAGGCGTCGCCTCTCGCGCGCAGGACGACATTGGTCACAGTCCCTTGACCACGGAGCGCCGTCGGGCGACGCTCGCCTCCTGCGCATACGTACGAGCGTACGCGCCGGCCTCCAGAGAGGGACGTCTTGACCAGCCCATCGGCTCCCCGCACCCGCCCCGCCGTCCTGGACAACGTCTCGGGGCTGGACATGCTGCTCACCGACGCGGCCCTCGGACCGACCCGGCGGATGGTTCCCTCCGCCGGTCTGGCGCTGCGTTGCGGCACCGCGCTGGCCCGCCGGCCCCGTCGGCTCGCCGGCCGCGGCAGCAGCTGGCTCGGCGAGCTCGCCAAGGCCGGCCTGGGCCGGTCGGAGCTCGCGCCGGGCAAGGGCGACAAGCGCTTCACCGAGCCGGCGTGGACCGGCAACCGCGTGCTGCGCACGACGATGCAGGGGTACCTCGCGACGGTGGCCACCGCGCAGCAGCTGGTCGCGGACGCCGACCTGGACTGGGCGGACGACGAGCGGGCGCGCTTCATCGTCTCGAACCTGTCCGACGCGCTGGCGCCGAGCAACAACCCGATCCTGAACCCGCTCACCTGGAAGGCGCTGATCGACACCGGCGGGCGCAGCGCGCTGCGCGGCACCCGCAACCTCGTGTCGGACATGCGGCACGCCCCGCGGGTGCCGTCGATGGTGTCACCGCGCGCCTTCAAGGTCGGCCAGGACCTGGCCGTCTCCCCCGGCGCCGTCGTCTTCCGCACCCCGGTGTTCGAGCTCATCCAGTACGCGCCCACGACCCCCACGGTGCGGGCCTTCCCCCTGCTGATGATCCCGCCGACGATCAACAAGTACTACGTCGCCGACCTCGCGCCGGGACGCAGCATCGTCCAGTCGCTGGTCGAGAGCGGTCAGCAGGTCTTCATGATGTCGTGGCGCAACCCGCGGGCCGAGCAGGCCGACTGGGACATCGACACCTACGGCCAGGCCGTCGTCGACGCGCTGGCCGCGGTGGAGCGCATCGCCAACACCGAGAAGACCTCGACGATGGCGTTCTGCTCCGGTGGCATCATCACCTCGATGGTGCTGGCCCACCTGTTCGCGACGGGGGACGGCGACCGCATCGCCGCGGCGTCGTTCGCCGTCACCGTGCTAGACCACGAACGAGCCGGGACGACGAGCGCACTCATGGACCAGGGCAGCGCCGACCAGGCCATCAAAGCCTCCCGGCGCAAGGGCTACCTCGATGGCGCGATGCTGGCCGAGGTCTTTGCCTGGCTGCGGCCCAACGACCTCATCTGGAGCTACTGGGTCAACAACTACCTGCAGGGCAAGGCGCCGGCGGCCTTCGACATCCTGGCCTGGAACGCCGACACGACCCGGATGCCGGCGGCCCTGCACGAAGACTTCGTCACCCTGAGCCTGGCGAACTCGCTCACCAAGCCGGGGTCCAGCACCATGCTCGGCAGCCTGGTGAACCTGTCCTCCATCACGGCCGACAGCTACGTCCTCGCCGGGATCGCCGACCACCTGTGCCAGTGGCAGTCGTGCTACCGCACGACCCAGCTGCTCGGCGGGGAGAGCCGTTTCATCCTCTCCACGAGCGGTCACATCGCCTCCCTCATCAACCCTCCCGGCAATCCCAAGGCGACGTGGCGCACCGCCGCGCAGAACCCGGCCGACGCCGACGAGTGGCTCGCGCAGGCGGAGACGAACAAGGGCTCCTGGTGGCCGGACTTCGCCGCCTGGCTGTCGACCCGCTCGGGCGAGGACCTCGCAGCTCCCACCACGCTGGGGGGCGCGGACGGCGAGCTGGCTCCTGCTCCCGGCACCTACATCTATGACAAGTAGAGACCTCCTGCAGGTGGGGTTGCGCCAGCTCCACGTCGACGTCCGCGAGGGCGACGGGTCGCTCGTGCCGCTGCTGCTGCTCAACGGGATCGGCGCGCCGCTGGAGCTGCTGCAGCCCTTCGTCGACGCGCTGAACCCGGCGCGGGAGGTCATCCGCCTCGATGTGCCCGGCATCGGCGGGTCCCCCCGTCCGGTCGTGCCGTACTCGATGGGCACGCTGAGCGTCTCGGTGGCTCGCGTGCTGGACCGGCTCGGTCACGACCGCGTCGACCTGATGGGCTTCTCCTGGGGCGGGGCCCTCGCGCAGCACGTCGCGCTGCAGCACCGTCGGCGCGTGCGCAACCTGGTGCTCGCGGCCACCGGCCCGGGCGTACTGAGCGTGCCGGGCTCCCCCGCCGTGCTGCGCCACATGGTCACCGGCAGGCGCCACCGCGACCCCGAGTACGCGATGCAGGTCGCGGCCGAGCTCTACGGCGGGTCGCTGCGCGACCACCCGGAGCGGGCCCACCAGCTGCTGGACCCCGGCCCGTCGCGTCGCAGCAGGCGCGGCTACTACTACCAGCTGCTCGCGGCGTCGGGCTGGAGCAGTCTGGCGTGGCTACCGCTGATCCGCCAGCGCACGCTGGTCATCGCCGGGGACGACGACCCGCTGATCCCCGTCATGAACCCGAAGGTGATGTCGCGGCTGATCCCGCGGGGGCGGCTGCACCTGTACCGCGGCGGTCACCTCGGGCTGCTCACCGACGCCCAGACCCTGGCGCCGGTGGTCGAGGCCTTCCTGGACCGGCGCGAGCAGGCCTGACGCTGCCCGAGCCGACGGGTCAAGGGTTGCCTGCCGACGGTCGAAGCAGCACGCATGACTGCACGAGGCGTCCGCTCCCGACCTGGCCTGCTGGTCTGGTCGCTGTGCCTGCTCGGCACCGGCACGGCGCTGCTGCCGACCCTGCGCACGTCCCGGGACCACGGGTCCTCGACCGCGCTGTTCTGGCTGGTCACGGTCGGTGCGTCGGCGGGCCTGGTCGCGGCGCTGTGGACCTGGGCCGTCGGACGGCGCCGCAGGTCGGCCGAGGTGTGCCTGCTCGGGGCGGCGTTGGCGGTGCAGTCCGGCTTCGGTCTCGTCCACGGGATGACCGCACCGGGCGTCCTCTACGGCGCGAACACCGCCTCCGCGTTCGCCGCATTCCTGGCTCTCCCGCTCGCGCTCGCGGTGGCTTTCCCGCTGCTGGCTCCGGAGAGCTGCTCCGCCCGAGCGGTCGGGCGCCACTGGCAGACGTGGGCCAGCTGCGCGCTCGCCGCCGCCGTCGCAGGAACCGCGCTGCTGCTGGCCTTCCCCGGATTCGGACCCGCCCCGGTCGCCGGGCGCCCCACGCGCATGGTCGTCGGGGTGCTGTGCCTGGGCCTCGCCCTGGTGCTGTCGTGGCGCCTGCTGGAGCTGTACCGGATCGGACGCCGCACCGCCTCGCTGATCGCTTCCCTGGGGACGCTGTGGCTGGGCCTGGCCGGGCTGGTCCAGGTCGTCGGGCCGGTCGGGACGATCGGCTGGTGGCTGGCTCAGCTGCTCGATCTGACGGGCGTCCTCGCGATCGCCGTCGCCGTGGCAGTGGGTCATCAGCAGTCCCCCGGCGTCGGCAAGGTCCTGGCGCCGGTGCTCTCGCGGGAACCGCTGATGGCGCTGCGGCTGGGCCTGTCACCGGTCGTCGTCCAGTTCGTGCGCGACCTGGAGACCGAGGACGTCATCACGCGCGACCACGTCGTCCGCGTGGCCGAGCTGGCGGTGCGCTCCGGTGAGCGGGCCGGGCTCGCCCCGGTACGGCTGCGCTGGCTCGGCCTGGCCGCTCTGCTCCACGACGTCGGCAAGCTGCAGACCCCGGACGAGATCCTCACCAAGCCGGGACGACTCACCGACCAGGAGACCGTCGTCATGCGGCTGCACGCGGCGGCCGGCGGCGACCTGCTGGCGGCCCACCCAGAGCTCGCGCCCGCCGCACCGCTCGTGCGCGGTCATCACGAACGGTTCGACGGCGCCGGCTATCCCGACGGGCTGCGCGGCGACCAGCTGCCGGTCGAGGCCGCCATCATCAGCGTCTGCGACTCCTTCGACGCCATGGCGCACACGCGGCACTATCGCGAGGGGATGGGTCCCGAACGGGCGATCGCGATCCTGCGCGAGCACGCCGGCTCGCAGTGGGACCCAGCGTGCGTGGAGCACGTCATCGCCGAGGTGCTGGCCTACGACCTGACCCGCGTGCTGTGGGGTGTCGGTCGCTCTGCGGACCCGCAGACGTGGGTGCCGCTGTGCGAGACGCTGCCTGTCGGCTGACCCGGCTCAGCGCACCTCACCGCGTGCCGGGTACTGCTCCTCGCGGATCCAGCCGATCGCGGCGATGAGGTTGCGAAGGTGCGGGCGGGCGAACGGCGTCGACTGCACGTGCACCGAGTAGATCTGGCCCTGCGCGTCGATCAGGGCCAGCGCAGGCTCGTTGAACAGCGCCGGCTCCCCCTCCTTGATGCCGTGCGAGAGGAACAGACCCCACGTGCGCATCTGCTCCTCGGACAGGTCGTACCCGACCTGCAGCCGTGACAGGCCCCACTGCTGGACGGCACTCGCGGCCCGCTCGGCACCGTCGCCGGACACGGCGAGCACGGCATCGACGCCGACCTCGGCGAGCTCAGGCAGCAGCTCGTCCAGCTCGACGAGCTGGTCGTGGCACTTGGGGCAGTGCAGTCCGCGATAGAACACGATCAGGGTGAAGGCCGTCGGGCGCTGGTCGGCGAGCGTCCAGGTGCCGCCGGAGGCGAGCGGGACGGTCAGGTCAGGGGCGGCGGTACGGGGAAGCAGCATGAGGTCTTGCTGCCCCCGCTGCGGCCGCCGCACGCCTGCGACGTACCGTCCGCGTATGAGCGACCTCGACTTCTGGTTCGACCCCGTCTGCCCGTTCGCCTGGATGACCAGCCGCTGGGTGCGGATGGTGGCCGAGCAGCGTGACTACGAGGTGCGGTGGCGGTTCATCTCGCTGCGGCTGCTCAACGCCCACGTGGACTACGACAGCCACTTCCCGCCGGAGTACGAGGCCGGTCACACCGCCGGGCTACGACTGCTGCGCCTGTGCGCGCAGGCGGAGTCCGACCACGGCCGACAGGTCGTGGGGCCGCTCTACCAGCGCTGGGCAGGCGCATCTGGGACACCGCACCGACCGACGTGGCCGGTCTGCTCGACACCGACCCGCACGCGCTGCTCGACCCGCTGCTCGCCGAGGCGGGACTGCCGGCGAGCCTGGTCGACGCGCTGGAGGACAGCACGCACGACGCTGCCCTGCAGGCCGAGACCGACGCTGCGCTCACGCTGACCGGCAAGGACGTCGGCACCCCGATCCTGCACTTCCAGCCTCCGGCAGGGGTCGCCTTCTTCGGACCGGTCATCAGCCGCCTGCCCGAACCCGCGGAGGCCGTCCAGCTGTGGGACCACGTGGTGGGGCTCGCCTCGTTCCCGGGCTTCGCCGAGCTCAAGCGGAGCCTGCGTGAGCTGCCGCAGCTGGCGGCCCTCGGGGTCGGCGCCGACGAGGCCGGCGTGCAGGAGGACTGGCACGGCGGCAGTCGGCGGCAGAAGAAGTAGCGGACGGCCCCGCTCAGGCGTCGGGCGCCGGCGGCGGCGTGTCGTCGCCCGGCGGCCGCCCGCCGAACGTGCCGCCGACCCAGTCGCGGACCGAGGCGAACACGCCACCGGCGTCGCGGACGAGCTTGGTGGCGGCGTCGCCCGACTGTCGGAAGGACTCCGCGTAGCTCTGGGCGGCCTGTGCCGCGGCGTCGCTGACGGTGGCCCCGCCATCCTCGGAACGACGCGGATAGGCGCCGGCGAGCATGCCGTTGTACTCACCACCGTCGACCCAGCGTCGCAGCTCGGTCGCCCGGACCACGGCGAACGGGTGGCTGCGCGCTTCCACGAGCATCAGCTTCAACAGCGAGTCGCGCAGGTCGCCCGTGCTGTCGTACTCGGCCCCCTGCGCGAAGAACGACGTCAGGTCCAGCTCGGCCGGGTCGCCGCCGCAGGCCAGCTTCATGTGCACGCGGAAGGCCACGGCGGGCTCCTGCGTGGCCAGCAGGCCGGCCCGGTCGGCCGACAGCTCGGCCTTGCGCGACCACTCCATCAGCGCCGCCGTGATCGCCCGGATGCCCAGCCCGCCGATGGGGATGGCGTTGAAGAGGCTGGACAGCTGCAGCAGCCGCTGCAGCAGCGTCTGGTACACCGCGTGCCCGGACAGGACGTGCCCCAGCTCGTGCCCCAGCACGAAGCGCAGCTCGTCCTCGTCCAGCAGCGCGACCAGTCCGGAGGTCACGACGATGAACGGCTTGTCGATGCCCAGGGTCGTGGCTCGCGGCTGCGGGTCCAGCGCGACGTAGAGCTCGGGGACGGCCTCGGCATCGAGCGTCCCGCAGACCTCCGCCAGCAGACCGTGCAGCCGGCCGAACTGGCGCTCGTCGACCCGCACGGCCGAGCCGAGGTAGATCAGGCGCACGGCCCGCTCGTTGAACAGGCCCGACAGGCGCTTGAGCAGCGTGTCGTAGCCGCGCAGCTTGCGCAGCGCCACGAGCGCACCGCGGTCCGCGGGGTGCTCCCAGGCGCGCGAGCTGATGTCGGGCAGAGGCACACGTCGTCGCGCCGGAGCAGTCATGGCCCCATCCTGTCCGACGGGAGGCAGTACGTCAGCAGCCGAGCTACTCCGGGACGGCGGTCTCCAGCAGTCCGGTGCTCACGTCGTACACGCACCCCAGGACGGGGAAGCCGGCGGGAAGGTAGGGCGAGCTGCGGATCTTCTGCACGTCCGCCTCGAGCGTCGCCCGCTGGTCGGGGATGGTGCGGAACTCCAGGCTGCGGGTGTCGATCCCGGACTGCTCGCCGATCGTGCGATGCACGTCCTCGTCGCTCACCGACGACATCCGGCAGTTCGTGTGCGCGACCACCATCACCCGGTCGACCCCCAGCAGGTGCACGGCCAGCACGAGCGTGCGCAGCACGTCGTCGGTGACGCGCGCGCCTGCGTTGCGCAGGATCTTGGCGTCGCCGTTGTCCAGCCCCAGCATCTGCAGCGGCTCGATGCGCGAGTCCATGCACGTGACGACGGCGAGGCCGCGCGCGGCGATGCCGGCCCGTCCTGCGTCGACGTAGTGGGCGGCGTAGGTGGAGTTGGCCAGCAGCTCGTCGTCGAAGGCGCTCATGCCGCCATGTCACCAGATCCGACGCCCGGAGCGGGTGTGGACTACCTCACACCGGGGGTCGACTGCCCGTGAGAGCGTGCGCAGATGACTCGACCTTCTCCTCGGCCCGACCTGATGACCGCGTGGCAGCAGCTCGCCCGGGTGGTCGGACGGGCCGCGGTGCGGCAGGGTCCCGGCCTGCTGCGCAAGGCCGTGGCGTCCCGGGGGAACGCGCCCCGGCGCGCCCCTGGGGCGGTCCGCCCGAGCGGACCCGCTCCGAAGGTCTGGCAGACCCCGCCCGCCGGACGGCACCTGGAGTACGCGCCCGAGCCGGACGGCCGCGCCGACCCGGGCGAGATCGTCTGGACCTGGGTGCCGTACGAGGACGACCCGTCGCAGGGCAAGGACCGCCCGGTGCTCGTCGTCGGCCGGGACGGAACGAGGCTGTTCGGCCTCATGCTGTCGAGCCAGGCGGCACGCGAGGCCAACCCGGCTGGCTGGCGCTGGGCTCCGGGCCCTGGGACCGCGAGGGCAGGCCGAGCTGGCTCCGCCTGGACCGCGTGCTGGAGGTCGTCGAGGACGGCATCCGTCGAGAGGGGGCGGTCCTGGACCGGCGCCGGTTCGACGGCGTCGCTGCGGCGTTGCGGGCGGGTCACGGCTGGGTGTGACGCCGGCGGGTCAGTCCAGCAGGGCGCGCCAGGGCCTGTCGAGCACCAGCCGGGGCAGCTCGTCGGCAGGGACGGGGGCGGCCAGCAGGAAACCCTGCGCAGAAGGACAGCCGCCGGCCCGCAGGTAGTCCAGCTGAGCGCGGGTCTCGACCCCCCCGGCCGTGACTCCGAGGCCGAGGCCACGACCCAGCGCGAGCACCGCGTCGACGATCGGCACAGGACCGACGCAGGCGTCGATCTCGGCGGTGAAGCTGCGGTCGAGCTTCAAGCCGCGCACCGGTGCCGCCCGGAGCCGGTTCAACGAGGAGTAGCCGGTCCCGAAGTCGTCGACCACCAGCTGGACCCCGCGGCTGCGCAACGCGGTGAGCGTGGCGAGCACTGCTGGGTCGTCGACGCTCAGCGCCGTCTCCGTGACTCCGAGCAGCAGCCGTGACGGATCGAGGCCGAGCGCGATCTGCTCGTCGAGGACCGCGACCAGCCCCGGCCGCTCGAGCTGCCGCGGGGAGACGTTCACCGACAGCGTCAGACCGGGCGCCAGGTCGAGCCGGTCCCAGTCGCACAGCTGTCGGCAGGCGGTGCGCAGCACCCAGCTGCCGAGCTCTCCGACGAGACCGCACTGCTCCGCCACCGGGACGAACTCCGCCGGAGGCACCTGGCCCCGCACGGGGTGCTGCCAGCGCACCAGAGCCTCGACGCCACCGACCGCACCGGTCTGCAGGTCCAGGACGGGTTGGTAGGCCAGGGTGAGGGTGCCGCTGCGCACCGCGAGGCGCAGGTCGCTCTCGAGCGCGAGCCGGTCGAGCGCAGCGCGCTGCATCCCCGGCTCGAACAGCGCCGCCTGACCCTTGCCGCGCTGCTTCGCCAGGTACATGGCCAGGTCCGCGGCGCGCAGGAGCTGGTCGGCCGGCTCGACGCCAGGAGACCCGAGCGCGATCCCGATGCTGCCGCTGACCTCCAGCACCGCGTCGCCGAGCGCCACCGGCGCCGCGAGGGCGGTGAGGATGCGCTCGGCAGCCCGCTGCGCCGAGGCTGCGTCGCTGTCGGGCAGGACCATGGCGAACTCGTCACCGCCGAGCCGACAGCCGGTGTCGCCTTCGCGCAGCGTCCCCACCAGCCGGGCGGCGACCTCGCAGAGCAACCGGTCGCCCATCTCGTGGCCGAGGCTGTCGTTGACGTGCTTGAAGTCGTCGAGGTCGAGCAGCAGCACGGCGATCCCGCCGTTGCCGTCGGCGCGCCCCACGACCCCGTCGACGGCAGCGGCGAACTGCGACCGGTTGGCGAGGCCGGTCAGCTCGTCGCGATCGGCACGCCGGGAGACCTCGCGCAGCGCTGACTGCACCGCGCCGAGGGCGGCCGCCTGGGCTGCCAGCAGCTCCAGGCACTGCACGACCGCGGGCGAGTAGGCGGCGGGCTGCGCGCTGGCCAGCACGAGCAGGCCCACGGTCTCGACGCCGACCCGGAGCGCGTGCACGCTCAGCGCCCGCACGTCCGCAGCGCGGAGGAAAGGATGCTCCGCGCGCAGGACGGGCCCGCCCGGAAAGTGCGAGGACGTCCCGGCGTCGACCATGTCGTGCAGCACGGCGAAGTCCTGCTGATCCCAGGACCGCAGCCGCTGGGCCAGCGGCCCGCTCACGGCACGCAGCTCACCGCGTCCCGCCCGCAGCGCGATGACGGCGGCGGTGGGCATGCCGCCGAGCTCCAGGGTGGCGGCGACCAGGCGCCGCTCCAGCTCCTCCGGCGTCGCTGCGGTGGCCAGCTCCAGACAGGCGTGCGCCAGACGCTGGCTCAGCGACGGAGTCGGTGGTCCACCGAGGGCGTCGATGCGTGCGGACAGCAGCTCGGCGGCCGCCTCGAGCGTCGTCACCGCGGAGTCCGGCAGTGCGGTGCGCCACTCCGCGTTCACGGCACCGACCACCAGGCCTTGCACGCGCAGGGGGATGCAGACCTCGGCCCTCACCCCGGGGACGGCGGTGATGAAGTCGGGACGGTCCGCGACGTCGTGGACGACCGCGCTGCGTCCGGACGCCACGACGCCGCCGATGACGCCGACGCCGAGCAAGAACCCGTCGACCACCTGGTAATAGCCGCGAGCGGCCAGGCACCGCAGCCGGCCGCCCGCCGTGAGGTAGACGCTGGGCAGCTCGACCCCCTCGCCGAGGAGGTCTTCCACGAGGCCCTCGCACGCCGCCTCGACCGAGGTGGCCCGCAGGCACTGCGGGAAGCGGGGCGGCGTCGTGGTACTCAGGCCGCCCCCTCCCGCGTCACTGTCGGCGCGTGGTCGTCCCGCGGCTCCCCGTGAACGCCGCGCGCCCGACCGTGCCTCGTCCCCCGCCGCCGGGCCTCGGCGGTGACCCACCGTAGCGGGCTGCAGCCGATCCCGGGGGCCTTTGCGCACAGCAGCCACCTGCTCACAGCACCGCGTAGGAGCCGCCGAGCCTGCGGGCTCCCCGCTCCGGGTCGTCACCCACCGCGAGCAGCCGGACGCCGGCGTGCAGGGGGACGGCGTCGTGCTGCTGCACCAGCACCGGGTCCAGGACCAGCTCGGCGATCTCGGGGGCGAGCACGGCCAGCCGTCCCAGGCGCAGCAGGAGCGACTCCAGCGCCACGACGTCGGAGCCGACCCCGCCGACCTCCCCGGTCAGCAGCGCCACGCCCCGCATGGCCTGCACGAGCCGCCGCGCGTCCAGGTCGGTCACGGGCAGGGTGCGCACGACAGGGTCGACGAGCAGGTCGACCGCCAGGCCGCCGAGCCGCAGCGACAGCAAGGGCCCGGCGGACCGGTCGTGCACCAGCCGCACGACGGTCGACACGCCCGGCCCCGCCATCGGCTGCACATAGACGGCGTCGCCGCCCACGGCGGTCTGCACCGCGGCGTAGGCCGCGACGAGCTCGCGGGGGTCCGCGACGTCCAACCGCACCGCGCCGACGTCGAGCCGGTGCCGCCACTTCTCCTGGGCGGCCTTGACCGCCACCGGGTAGCCGAGCGTCTGCGCTGCGGCCAGCGCCTCGGACTCGGAGTGGACCAGCGCCGCGGGCCAGACGTGGATGCCGACGCACGCCAGCAGCCGTCCGGCGGCCGCCGGGTCGATCCACGTCCCGTCCAGGGCGAGCCCGTCGACGACGGCGCGGGCCGCGGGCTCGTCGATGCCCGGCAGGTCCGGCACGACCCCGAGCGGTTCCTCCCGCCAGCGGGCATAGGTGACCGCTCGCGACAGGGCGAGCACCGCAGACTCGGGCGAGGCGTAGGACGGGACCGAGCCGCGCACCGGATCGCCGTCGGCTCCGCGGCGCGCCAGGGCCGGCGGCACCCCGTCAGCCCCCAGATAGCTGGCCAGGACCGGGAGCGCGCCGTCACCGGCCTCGCGCAGCGCGGCGCCGAGCGCGTCGCGTGCCCCGGTGTCGCGGCTCCGGGGCGGCGGGACGACGACGGCCAGCACCGCGTCGACCTCCGGCTCCCCGTCGAGCAGCACGCGGAGCCCGGCGCACAGCTGCTCGGCGTCGGCGAACGGTCCGAGGTCGACCGGGTTCGCGCTCTGCGTCGTGCCGGTCAGTGCCCGCAGCCGCTCCTGCGCGGAGGCGGACAGCTCGGGCACCTGCAGCCCGGCCGCGCGGCACGCGTCCGCGGCCATCGCGGCCAGCGCGCTCGAGTTGCCGACGACCGCGACCCGGTCGCCGGCCGGCAGCGGTTGCAGGGCCAGCAGCTGAGCCGTCTCGAACAGCTGCGCCAGCGTCCTCCACGCGGATCACGCCGGCGGACCGGAACAGGGCCTCGACGGCGTCCTCGGACCGACCGTGCCCGCTCTTGAGCGCCACGACCGGCTTGAGACGTCCTACCTCCCGCGCGATCCGGGCGAACTTGCGCGGGTTGCCGAAGCCCTGCAGGTGCAGCACCACGACGTCGGTGCGCGGGTCGTCGAGCCAGAACTGCAGCAGGTCGTTGCCGGAGACGTCGGCACGGTCGCCGATCGACACGAACGTCGACAGCCCCAGCGCCCGGTGCCGCGCCTGCTCCAGGAACGTGCCGGCCAGCGCCCCCGACTGCGAGAACACGCCGACCCGACCGACCGGGGGCGACACCTCGGCAAAGGTCGCGTGCAGCCGCACGGCCGGATCGGTGTTGACCAGACCCATGGCGTTCGGCCCGATCAGGCGCATGCCCCCTGCCCGCGCCGCTCGGACGACCTCGTCGAGGCGGGCCCGGCCCTGCTCGCCGGCGTCGGCGAAACCGCCAGACACCACCACCAGACCCCGCACCCGCTTGTCCGCGCACGCCCGCACGACGTCGGCGACCTCGGCCGCGGGGACGGCGACCACCGCGAGGTCGACGTCGTCCGGAACGTCCCGGACGTCGGGGTAGGCCCGGACCGCGGAGACGTGCGTGGTGGCCGGGTTGACCGGGAAGACAGGTCCTTCGAAGCCGTTGGACAGCAGCGAGCGCAGCAGCTCGTGGCCGGGGCTGCCGGGCGTCCGCGACGCCCCGATGACGGCGACGGTGCGGGGTGAGAGCAGCCGGGCCACCGAACGGGCCTCGGCGCGGTGCTCGCGGGCGCGCATCACCGCCAGCGCGGTCCCCGTCTGCGCGATGGGGAACGCGAGCTCGACGTAGCCGTCGGCCAGCTCGCGATGGACCTCGAAGCCGGCGGTGCGGAAGACGCCGAGCATCGCGCGGTTGCTCGGCAGGGTGTCGGCGCGAAAGCTGGTCACCCCGCGCTCGCGGCCCGCCGCAGCGAGGTGCTCGAGCAGCACCGGACCCAGCCCACGGCCCTGGTGCGCGTCCTCGACGACGAACGCGACCTCGCCCTGGGTCGAGCCTTCGGGACGGTCGTAGCGCACGACGCCGATGATCTCGCCGTGCAGCACGGCCACCAGCGCCACGCGGTCGACGTGGTCGACCTGGGTGAAGCGCGCGACGTCGGCGTCCGAGAGCCGCGGACGGTAGGCGAAGAAGCGGTTGTAGACCGTCTCCTTGGACAGCCGCGCGTGGAACTCGCGCAGCCGGTCGGCGTCGTCGGCGCGCATCGGCCGCAGGTGGGCGGTGCCACCGTCGGTGAGGACGACGTCGGCCTCCCACTCGCGCGGGTATCCGGGATCGCTCACGGTACCGATCCTGTCAGCAGCCGGCGCCGGACGGGTGCAGGTCAGGGCAGCCGGGCGTTCCAGGCCAGCGACGCGACGGCTCCGCCGATCGCGAGCGCCAGCGCGAGCCCGGTCACCGCGGAGGTCACCTCGCGTCGTTCGGTGGTGGTGCCGACCTGGCTGCCGATGTCGGCGTAGACCGCCGACAGCTCCTCCCCGCTCTCTGCGGTGAAGGCCGAGCCGCCGGTGCCCTCGGCCAGCCGTCGCAGCGACGGCCGGTCGACCGGCACGGCGATCAGCCGCCCGCCGACGTCGACGGTGCCGCGAGCGGTGCCGTAGGCGATCGTCGACACGGGGACGCCGGCGTCCAGCGCCGACTGCGCGGCCTGGCCGACGGTGCGCCCGACGGTGTTCGTGCCGTCCGACAGCAGCACGATGCGCGCCGGCGGGGTCTCCTGACCGACCTCGCCGGGCACCGACCGGACCGCGTCCAGGGAGGCGAACACGGCCTCGCCGATGGCGGTGCTCGGTCCGAGCTGCAGCGCGTCCAGGGACGCCGCGACGGTCTGGTGGTCCTGCGTGGGCGGGACGACCACCGCGGCCGTGCCGCTGAACGCCACCAGACCGACGTTGAAGCGGGGCGGGAGCCCGTCGATGAACGCAGCCGCGGAGGCCTTCGCCGCGGTGATGCGGTCGGGGCTGACGTCGTCGGCCATCATCGACAGCGAGACGTCCAGCGCGACGACGACCGTCGCGCGCTCGCGCGGCACCGCCACGTCCGCCTGTGGACGCGCGAACGCGGTGGTCAGCGCCGTGAGGGCGAGCAGGAGCAGGACGGCCGGCACGTGCCGGCGCCAGCGTGAGCCCCGCCCGACGACCGAGGCCAGCAGGTCCAGCTGGGTGAACCGGAGCGCGTACGTCGGCCGGCGGCGCTGGGCCAGCACGTAGCCGGCCGCGAGCAGCGCGACGAGCAGCAGCAGCCACAGCCGCACAGGGGCGAGGAACTCGCCGGGCAGCGACATCTAGCGCGACCCCGGCGAGCGTCCGGCCGCGCGCAGGCGCCGACGGGCGGCCAGGAAACCGGCCAGCGCCGGCAACCAGTCGCGGTCGGTGCGCAGCACCAGGTGGCCGGCGCCGGCCCGGCGCACCTCCTCGGCGTGCCCGGCGCGCTGGTCGGCCGCCGCCGCCGCGTAGCGCTCGCGCAGCCCGCGGTCGCGGGTCTGCACCTCCAGGTGGCGTCCGGTCTCGGGGTCGACCAGCCGCAGCACGCCGACGGCCGGCAGCTCGAGCTCGCGCGGGTCGATGATCTCGACCACGACGACGTCGTGCCGCTGGGCCAGAGTGCGCAGCGGCCGCCCCAGCCGGGGCCGGCGCCCGTGTCGGTCGGCGTGCCGCCGAGCAGGTCCGAGACGACGACCACGAGGCCGCGACGGCGCGGCGGGTTGAGAAGCGCCGCGAGTCCCGCGGCGAGCGTCGGCCCGCTGCCGTCGCCGGGGTGGGTGGTGCGCAGCACCTGCAGCAGGGCCAGCGCGGCCGTCTTGCCGGGGCGCGCCGGCAGCCGGCGCACCTGTTCCCCGAGCACGACGGCGCCCAGTCGGTCGCCGGGACCGCAGGCGAGATGACCGACGGCGGCGGCCAGCGCCACCGCGACCTCGCGCTTCTCCGACCTGGCCGTCCCGAACGACATCGACGCGGTCAGGTCCAGCAGCATGGTCGTCTCCAGCTCACGCTCGGCGACGGCCTGCCGCACGTGCGCCTCGCCGGTGCGGGCGGTCACAGCCCAGTCGATGCGCCGCACGTCGTCACCGGGCGCGTAGGCGCGCGCCTCGGCCGGCTCGGTCCCCGGCCCGGGCAGATAGCCCAGGTGGTCACCCTGCAGCAGCCCGTCCAGGCGGTGCGCCACCTGCAGCTGCAGCCGGCGCACCGAGGCCTCCGGCGCGAGCGGCGTCGGCGGCAACGAACCCGACCGACCCGGACGGGCCAGGGTCAGCCGGCTCACGCAGCGCCCTCGCCGCGGACCCCCCGCCGCACCTGCTCGGCTCCGGCGCCGGAGGCGAAGTGCTGCGAGGGCGTCACCTGCGGCGGGTCGATGGTCTCCAGCACCTGCTGCACGAGCCGCGTGGCCGGGACCTCGTCGGCCAGCGCCTCGTAGGTGAGCACCAGGCGGTGGGCGAGCACGTCGATGGCGAGGTCGCCGACGTCGACCGGCAGCACGTAGTCGCGACCGCGCAGGACGGCGAGCGCTTTCGCCGCCCGGACCAGGCCGAGGCTGCCGCGGGGGCTGGCGCCGTGGGCGAGCAGGGGGCGCAGCGCGGGCAGGTTCCAGCGCTCCGGCTCGCGGGTGGCCATCACGAGCCGGACGGCGTACTCGCCGACGGCGTGGTGGACGAACACGTCGTCGACGGCCTCCTGCAGATCGACCAGGTCGTCCAGCGTCAGCACCTCCGACACGCTCGGGACGGAGGTGGCCATCCGGCGCACGATCTCCATCTCGTCGGCCATGCCCGGGTGGTGCACCTCGACCTTCATGAGGAAGCGGTCGCGCTGGGCCTCGGGCAGCGGATAGACGCCCTCGGACTCGATCGGGTTCTGGGTGGCCAGCACCAGGAACGGGGCCGGCAGCGCGTAGGTGGTGCCGCCGATGGAGACCTGCCGCTCGGCCATCACCTCCAGCAGCGCCGACTGCACCTTCGCCGGCGCGCGGTTGATCTCGTCGACCAGCACCAGGTTGGCGAACACCGGCCCGAGCTCGACGTCGAAGGCCTCCTGCGAAGGGCGGTAGATGCGCGTACCGACGATGTCGGACGGCACCAGGTCGGGGGTGAACTGCAGGCGCACTGACGACCCGCCGACGACCGTCGCGAGCGTCTCGACCGCCAGGCTCTTGGCCACGCCCGGCACGCCCTCGAGCAGGCAGTGCCCGCGCGAGAGCAGCGCGATCATCATCCGCTCGACCATGCGGTCCTGGCCGACGACGACCTTCTTCACCTCGAACAGCGCCCGCTCCAGCAGCGCGCCGGCGTCGTCGACCTGCGCGTCCCGGACGGCCTTGCCGCGCTCGCTCACTGCCACGTCTGCTCCCCTGCCGACATCGTTGGACCTGTGCCGGACAGCCTCGCGGACGGACTGTGAAGGTGATGTGAGGCCGTCGCGCCGTGAACGGGGCGCCCGGGCTCAGCGCTTGCGGACCGGCCGGGGGCCGTGGACCAGGGCCTCGCGCTCGGTCTCGGACAGCCCGCCCCAGACGCCGTAGGGCTCCTGCGACTCGATCGCGTGCGCGAGGCACTCCCGCCGGACGGGGCAGCCCCCGCAGACCTGCTTGGCGGCCGACTCCCGGTCGCTGCGCACGGGTTCGCGCTCGCCGTGCGGATGGAAGAACAGGTCGTCGCGGCCGCGGCAGCGGGCGAACAGCTGCCACTCCCAGCGCCACGTCTGGGCACCCGGGGGGCGGGCGGTTCCGAGCAGGTCTGGCACGGGTTCCTCCGAGGTCCGCGCGGGGTGGTGAGACGAGTATCTACGACAGCCGGTAGAACTTCTACTCCGCGTAGTATGTCGTGCGTGACACGTCTGGGAGAGCTGGAGCGGGCCTCGATGGAGGTCATCTGGCAGGGCGGACCCGCCACGGCACGCGACGTCGCCGACCGCCTGGCAGACCGTGGCCTGGCCTACACCACCTGGCTCACCGTCCTCGGACGGCTGGAGCGCAAGGGACTGCTCGCCCGCAGCAAGGTCGGCCGCGCCTACGCCTATCGCGCGGTCGCCTCCCGCGAGGACCACATCGCGGTGCTGATGCAGCAGGCGCTGGGGCAGGCGTCCGACCGGCAGGCCGCGCTGCAGCACTTCGCCCGCAGCGTCACCCCCGCCGAGGCCGAGGCCCTTCGCCGCGCCCTCGACGAGCTCGCCTAGTCCGCAGGTGGCGCGTCCGCGCGGGCTCCCGGCGTGCTGAGCGCAGCGGCCCTGGCGGCCGCGCTGCTCGCGGCGGTCGTCGTGGCCGCCGGCCGGCTGGCCCGGGCCGGCTGGCCCGCGCGCGCCCCGTCGCACGCGCTCGTGCTGTGGCAGGGGCTGGGCCTGGCCGGCGGGCTGCTGGCGCTCACCGTCACCGGGACGCTGGCCCTGCTGCCCTTCGGTGCCACCGAGCTGCAGGCGGGGCGGGCGGTCGTCACGGCGCGCAGCGCCCCGTGGTGGTCGCTGCTGGCCGCCGCGGTCACGCTGGCGCTGTTCCTGCGGCTGCTGTCGGTGCTGGTCGCCTCCACCCTGCGCACCCTGCGCGGCCGGCGCCGCCACCGCGAGCTGCTGGACCTGGTCGCGACGCGGAACCCGCTGCTGGCGCGCGCACGCGTCGTCGACCACGCGGTGCCGGTGGCCTACTGCCTGCCGGGCCTGCGGAGCCGGCTCGTGCTGTCGCGGGGCGCCGTCGCGCTGCTGCACGACGACGAGCTGCGGGCCGTGCTGGCCCACGAGAGCGCCCACCTCACGCAGCGGCACGACCTGGTGGTGCTGCCGTTCGTCGCGCTCGGCGCCACCTTCCCGCGCCTGCCGGTGGTGCGCACGGCGCGCGCCGAGGTCGCCCAGCTGATCGAGCTGCTGGCCGACGACCAGGCAGCCCGCGGGCGGTCCCGGACGACGCTGGCCCGCGCCCTCGGCAAGGTCGGCGCCGGCCAGCTGCCGCCGGACGGTCTGGGCTCGGGTGCCGAGCCGACGCCCGCGCCGCCCGACGGCGAGGTGCTGCGCCGGGTGCAGCGGCTGCTGCGCCCTCCGCCTCCGCTCGGACCGGGGGCACGCGCCGCGGCCGTCGGTGCCTGCGCCCTGGTCCTGCTGCTGCCGCTGCTGCCGCCGGCGCTGGCCGTCGTGCTCGCCGGCTGAGCGCCCGGGCCGGCACCCCGGAGCGGTTGGGCCGTGATCCACTGCGGTACACCTTCGCCATGGCCGCGACGACCGTCCCCGATCCGCTCGAGCCGCTGACCTCCGAGGCGGTGGCGGCACTGCAGGAGCTGCTCGACGGCCCGCACGCCGCCGTCCGGCAGCTCTCGCGCGACATCCTGTGCGGCTTCGACCTCGACCTCGCCGACTCGCTGGAGCGCGAGGACTACCGCGACCAGGTGCTGGTCTGGTGCCGCGAGCTGGCCAAGAGCGGCGCCGGCGCCCGTTCGCTACCGGCTCGGTACGGCGGCGACGACGACCCCGGTGGCAGCGTCGCGGGCTTCCAGACGCTCGGCCACGGTGACCTGTCGCTGCTGGTGAAGGTCGGCGTGCAGTTCGGCCTGTTCGGCGGCGCCGTGCACCGCCTGGGCACCGAGCGGCACCACGCCGAGATCCTGGCCGACCTCGCGAGCCTGGACCTGCCGGGCTGCTTCGCGATGAGCGAGAGCGGTCACGGCAGCGACGTCCGCAGCATCCGCACCCAGGCGCGCTACGACGTCGAGGCCGGCGAGTTCGTGCTGCACACCCCCGACGAGACGGCCCGCAAGGACTGGATCGGCAGCGCCGCCCGCCACGCCCGGGTCGCCGCCGTGTTCGCGCAGCTCGACGTCGGCGGCGAGGCGCGGGGCGTGCACGCCTTCCTCGTCCCGATCCGCTCGGAGTCCGGCGAGGTCCTGGACGGCGTCGAGATCGAGGACTGCGGCGACAAGATGGGTCTGCAGGGCATCGACAACGGTCGGCTGCGCTTCCATGCAGTGCGCATCCCGCGTACCGCGCTGCTGGACCGCTACGGCCAGGTGTCGGAGACCGGCGAGTACACCTCCGCGATCACCTCACCCGGTGCGCGCTTCTTCACGATGATCGGCGCGCTGGTACAGGGGCGCATCAGCATCGCCGGCGCGGCCCTGGCGGTGGCCCGCAACGGGCTGACGATCGCGGTGCGCTGGGGCGAGCGGCGTCGCCAGTTCGGCACCGGTCTGGACATGGACACCCCGCTGATGGACTACCTCACCCACCAGCGGCGGCTGCTGCCGGCGATCGCGACGTCCTATGCGCTGCAGGCCGCGCACGACCACCTGACCGAGGGCTACGTCGCGATGCTGGCTGCGTCGGAGGACGGCACCCCGGGTGGCGCGCAGCAGCGCGAGGTCGAGGCGCTCGCCGCCGGGCTCAAGGCCGTCGCGAGCTGGCACATGAGCCAGGCCCTCCAGGACGCCCGCGAGTGCTGCGGCGGCAAGGGCTATCTCGCCGAGAACCGCTTCGCCGCGCTGATGAACGACTCCGACGTCTTCACCACCTTCGAGGGCGACAACACCGTCCTGCTGCAGCTGGTGGCCAAGACGCTGCTGTCGGACTACGCAGCGCAGTTCGAGGACCTCGACACCGTGGGCATGGCCAAGCACCTGACGACGCGGTCGGTGAGCCGCTTCCTGGAGGACGGCCCGCTGGCCCGCTTCACCCGTGACGCGCCCTCGCTCCGCGACCCGCAGTGGCAGGCGGCTGCCCTGCTCTGGCGCGAGGAGCGCCAGGTCGATGCGCTCGCCCGCCGGCTGCGTCGGCTGGTCAAGGACGAGGGCCTGGACCCCACCCGGGCGCTCTCGCACGTACAGGACCACGCCCTGGCCGCCGCCACCTCCCACGTCGAGCGACAGGCCCACGAGCTCTTCGCCGCCAAGGTCGCCGCGGCGCAGGACGGTCCCGCGGCCGACGCGCTGACCCACCTGCGCGACCTGTACGCGCTGTCGATCCTCGCGGGCGACCGCGCCTGGTGGCTCGAGCACGGCTTCTTCGACGCCGACACCTCCAAGGCCGTCCAGACCGAGATGAACGTCCTGTGCGGTCAGCTGCGTCCCGCCGCGCTCGGGCTGGTCGAGGGCTTCGGCATCCCCGACGCGCTGCTGCGCGCACCCATCGCCATCGCCGAGCAGCACGCCCCCGCCGGCACGGACTGAGCCCGCGGGCCGGCTCAGCCTTCGCGCAGCCGCGTCACGAGGTCGGCGCACGGCTTGAGGCCGTAGCCGGTCAGGTAGTCGACGTCGATGCCCTCACCCGTAGGACGCTGCGACAGCAGCGGCAGCAGGGCGGCGGAGTCGGTGCCGGCCGCCTGCACCTTCGCCGCGAAGGCCTTGCCGGCCGTGACGAGCTCGCTGAAGGGCGTCAGCACCTTCGTCTGCAGGTCGGCGGCGTCCTGCTCCGGGGGCGTCAGCGCGGCGAGGTCGGTCTGCGCCTTCTCGCCCAGCGCCACCAGCGTGTCGACGGCGGCCACCAGCCCGGCGGCGTCGCTCGGGGTGCCGAGGGCGTCGGCCTCGGCGCTGGCGTCTGAGCAGATGGTGGAAGCGTCCGTGACGTAGGCGGCCTTGACGTCGTCGGAGGCGGACGATCCGCCGCCTCCGCACGCGCTGACGGTCAGGACGAGCAGGACGGCGGGCAGCAGGCGACGGGTCACCGCGTCATCCTGCCCGACGCGACGGTGCCCGCGGCCGCTCAGGGGCGTCGCCCCAGCACCCAGCAGGCGACGGCGGCGGCGGCCCCGACGTTCAGCGAGTCGACGCCTGCGGCCATCGGGATGCGCACCTGCTCGTCGGAGCGTTCCAGGACCTCTTCGGTCAGCCCTGGTCCCTCCGCGCCGAACACCAGCGCGACGCGGTCGTCGGGCGCCAGGACGATGTCGGCCAGGTCGGTGGCACCCGACCGCGGCGTGAGCGCCAGCACCCGGAAGCCGGCCGCGCGCACCTCGTCGATGCCGTCCGGCCAGGTGTCCAAAAAGGCGTACGGGACGGCGAACACCTGCCCCATCGAGACGCGCACGCAGCGGCGGTACAGCGGGTCGCAGGAGGTCGGGCTGAGCAGCACGGCGTCCATGCCCAGCGCTGCGGCCGAGCGGAACACCGCGCCGAGGTTGGTGTGGTTGGTGACCGCCTCCATCACCACCACCCGCTTCGCGGTGGCGAGGACCTCGGCCGCGGAGCGCAGCGGCACCCGGCCGAAGGACGCCAGCGCGCCGCGGTGCACGTGGAAACCCGTCGCCTCGTGCAGCACGTCGTAGGACGCGACGTACACCGGGCAGTCCAGCGCCGCGACGGGCGGGGACAGGTCGGCCAGGCGGGCCGGCGAGAGCAGCAGCGACCGGGGTGGATAGCCGGCCGCGGCCGTGCGGGCGATGACCTTCTCGCCCTCGGCGATGAAGAACCCGGCGCCCTGCTCGTGCTTCATGCGCCGGGCGCCGTCGGTCAGCCCGACGAAGTCGGCGATGCGCAGGTCGGCGGGGTCCTCGACGGTCTGCGGGGCCTGCAGCGTCACCGGGCCGGCCGGGCGCGGGCGTACTGGTCCGGCCACGCCACGTCGTCGCCGAGGGCGGCGGCGGCACGCAGCGGCCAGTGCGGGTCGCGCAGCAGCTCCCGGGCCAGCAGGACGACGTCGGCGGAGCCGTCGGCCAGCACCTGCTCGGCCTGTGCGGGGTCGGTGATCATGCCGACCGCACCCGTCAGCACCCCGGACCCGGACCGCACGGTCGCCGCGAACGGCACCTGGTAGCCCGGCCCGACGACGATCGGGGCGTCCGCGACGTTCCCGCCGGAGGAGACGTCGATCAGGTCGACGCCGCGCGCGGCCGCCTCCTTCGCCAGGACCACCGAGTCCTCCGGCGTCCAACCGCCCTCGACCCAGTCGCTGGCGGAGATCCGCAGCAGCAGCGGCCGGTCGTCCGGCCAGGCGGCGCGGACGTCCTCGAGCACCTCCAGGGTCAACCGCATCCGGCCGGCGAGGTCGCCGCCGTAGCCGTCGGTACGGGGGTTGGACAGCGGCGACAGGAACGAGTGCAGCAGGTACCCGTGCGCCGCGTGGACCTCGACCAGGTCGAAACCGGCCGCGAGCGCGCGACGGGTCGCCGCGACGAAGTCTGCCCGCACCTTCGCCAGGCCTGCGTCGTCCAGCGCCGCCGGGACGGCCAGGCCGGGGAACGGCTCGACGCCAGGCCCGACCGGCTCCCAACCACCGTCGGCGGGCGCGACCGGGCCGCGTCCGCCCCACGGGCGGTGCCCGCTGGCCTTGCGACCGGCGTGCGCGAGCTGGATCCCCGCCAGCGCACCCTGAGCCTGCACGAAGGAGACGATCCGGGCCCAGGAGCGTGCCTGCTCGTCGGTCCAGATGCCGGTGTCCTGCGGGCTGATCCGCCCCTCCGGACTGACCGCCGTGGCTTCGGTCAGCACCACCCCGGCCCCACCGACCGCGCGAGCACCGAGGTGGACCAGGTGCCAGTCGTCCGGCATGCCGTCCACGGCGCTGTACTGGCACATCGGGGAGACCCAGATGCGGTTGCGCGCGGTCGCGCCACGCAGGGTCAGGGGTGACATCAGCAGACTCATGCCTGTCCCAACCGCCTGTGGCGCGGCGGATTCCGTCCAAGCCGCTCGCGCTAGGCTCTGGCCCCCCGCGCACAGGAGGAACCACCCATGGCCGACCTCGGCGACACCTCGATGGCCCACACCGCCCACAAGCACAAGATGACGTCGTGGGTCACCGTCGGGCTCCTCGTGCTGGCCAGCGTCCTGCTGGGCGTGGCGATGGTCGCGCAGTCGCTGCCGCTGGCGATCGTCGGCGTGGTCGTGGGCCTCGCCGGCACCGTGCTCGGCTTCACCGGCCGCATCATGGACGACACGCACTAGCGCTTCAGCTGCTGCGCGCCCTCAGGCGTCCGCTCCGCCCCGCGGTGCGGGCGGCGTCGACACCGGCAGGCTGAAGCAGAACGTCGCGCCGGCGCCGGCACGGTTGTGCCCGGTGACGGTGCCGCTCTGGGCCTCGACGAGCTCACGGACGATGTAGAGCCCGAGCCCCACCCCGCCGAAGACCCGCGTGTTGGTGTCACCGGCCTGGAAGAACGGCGCGAACAGGCTCTCGGCACCCTCCTCGGGCAGCCCGATCCCCTCGTCCGACACCTCGATCAGCACCGATCCGCCGTCGCG
This sequence comes from uncultured Actinomycetes bacterium, assembly GCA_963784675.1. Classification (GTDB taxonomy): domain Bacteria; phylum Actinomycetota; class Actinomycetes; order Mycobacteriales; family SCTD01; genus SCTD01. The sequence goes on along the minus strand of CAWASE010000019.1, from coordinate 677,811 downwards.
GCGCGCCGTCAACGTGATCACGCCCCCCCGCGGGCTGTACTTCACCGCGTTCTCCAGCAGCTGCTCCAGGATCTGCCGCACGCTGGCCGGCTCTCCGACAGCCTGCAGCGGCACCGTAGGCAGGTGCACCTCGAGCCGGTGCGCCACCGAACCGGGCCCGGGCAGGCGGTGGAACGCGGCAGCGGCCTCGGCGAGCACCTCGGCGAGGTCGAAGGGGTGGCTCTGCGTCGAGTGGCGGGAGGCCCCGGCTCGCGCGCCGAGCAGCAGGTGATCGGTCAACGCCACGAGGGCGTCGGTGCGCTCGGCCACGGTGGCCAGCGCCGCCAGCCGGCGGTCGTCGTCCAGGACGTCCCACCGGCGCTGCAGCACGTGGAGATAGCCCTTGATCGCGGTCAGCGGGGTCCGCAGCTCGTGGCTGGTCGTGGCCAGGAACAGGTCTTTCGCCTGGTCGAGCGAGCGCTGCCGGCTGACGTCGCGCAGGGTCACGACGCGCTCGTCGGTGTCGGGCAGGTTCGTGGCGACGGTCTCGACGCCAGCCGCCGGCCGACGTCGCTGGCCAGCGCCGTGCCGTCCGGGCGGCCGACCTCCAGCGCCGGCAGCTGCCCGACGAGCGCCGAACGCTCGGCACCCCGAGCAGCTCGGCGGCGCGGGCGTTGCCCGAGCGCACCCGGCCGTCGGGGCCGAGCACCAGCACGCCGTCGGCGACGACGTCGACGACCGCGCGCTCGTGCTCGCGCTGGCGTCTGCAGCCGGCGGCCTGCTCGAGCCGGGCCACCTGCGCGCCAGGACCTCACCGACGAGCACGCACACGGGACCGCGACGGTCACCGACGGCACGGCCGTCGGCGGCGTGTCCGGGTCGACCAGGAACGGCAGCGACGTAGGCGAGCGACGCCGCCGGTGCCAACCAGTACGACGTCCGCGGCGGCTGCGAGATGCCGACCCAGACGAACACGACGACGTAGTAGACGGCATAGCTGTAGGCGCTGACGTCGCCGAACAGGTCGCCGAGCGTGAGCAGCGTGAAGGCCAGCAGCGCCAGCACCAGCGTGGCGCGCGGCGGCAGCCGGTGCCAGGGCAGCACCAGGCTGAGGCCGCCGAGGCCCATCGCGGCCAGGGCGACCGCGTTCAGGACCGCGATGTTCAGGTGGCCCGCGCCCGGCAGGTAGTTGTTGACGAGGGTGAACAGGCCCGCGACGAGCAGCAGCCGACCGCCCGACCGGCCCGCTGAGGCCTCTTCCACCATGCTGAGGTTGTCGGCCGCACTGCAACAAACTTTCCCCTTGCGGGCCGAAACCGTCCGAAGTGCCTAGGCGGGCCGCCCGTCGGCTCACCCCCGGAAGGTCTGCTCCAGCAACCATTCGCGACGGCCGGTGAGCACCTCGACCGGCGCGGCCGACGACGGCGGCCCAGGGACGGCCTTGCGCACCCGGGCGTGGACGACCCCGTGCGGCGCACCGGTACGGGCTGCAAGCTGACCGACCAGGCTGTTGATCTCCCGCCGGAGGTCGCCGGCGGCCCGCCAGGACACCGCCGCCGCGTCGGCCTGGGCGTCCACGACCGCGTCCGCCGGCTGCTCTCCCAGCGTCTCGACGCGGGTTCCGGCGGCGCGACGACGGTGGTCGGCGTCGCGGCGCGTGAGCAGGGCGGCCGTCTGCTCGGCCGACAGCAGACCGGGTAGTCCGAGGAACTCCTCGTCGGCCCCGGTGAGCACGCTGGCCACGACGGCGCGACCACCGTGCAGCACGTGCGCGAACTCGGCCTCGGCGCCCAGGGCCTGCCACGCGTCGACCGGAGCCTCGTCGACCTGCTCGGGCGGCGGCAGCGGGTCGTAGAGATCCTCGCTGGGCGCAGGAGCCGGCAGCACGTGGTTGCGCTCGGACTCCATCTCGGCCGCGAGCGCGAGCAGCGGGCGCACCGCCGGCAGGAACACCGTCGCGGACTCCCCCGGGCGCCGCGCCCGCACGACGCGCCCGACCGCCTGCGCGAAGAACAGCGGGGTCCGGTAGGAGGTCATCCAGGCCAGGCAGGCCGCGCGGGGCACGTCGACGCCCTCGCTGATCATGCGGACGCACACCGCGAACCGCTCGGTGCCTGTCGCGAACGCGCTGATGCGCTTGCTGGCCTTCGGGTCGTCGGACAGCACCAGCACCGGCTTCTCGCCGGTGACCCGCTTGACGATGGCGGCGTACGCCCGCGCGGTGTCCTGGTCGCTGGCCAGGACCAGCCCGGCGGCGTCCGGCATGCCGGCTTCGCGCAGGTGGGTCAGGCGCTCGTCCATCGCGGCGATGACGTGGGGCACCCATTCCCCGCCCGGGTCCAGCGCCGTGCGCCAGGCCGTCGCCTCGACCGACTTCGTCGATTCCCCCGTCAGGGAGGCCGAGATCACCTCGCCGGCGCTGTTGCGCCACCGTGAGACCCCGGTGTACGCCGCGAACACGACCGGACGCACGACGCCGTCGGCGAGCGCCTGCCGGTAGCCGTAGGTGTAGTCGGCGGTGCTGGCGAGCGCGCCGTCACCGTCCGGTTCGTACCGCACGAACGGGATGCGCTCGTCGGCGCGGGTACGGAACGGGGTGCCGGTGAGGCAGACCCTTCGGCGCGCGGGATCGAACGCCTCCGCCACGGCGTCGCCCCAGGACAGGCCGTCGCCGGCGTGGTGCACCTCGTCCAGGATGACCAGGGTGCGACGCGAGTGCTCGACGCGGCCGCGGTGCACCGCCGGCCGCATCGCCACCTGGGCGTAGGTGGTGACGTAGCCCAGCACGTCGGGGCGCAGCCGGTCGTCGTTGCGCAACGTGGGGTCCAGGACGATGCCGACCGCCAGCGCCGCCTCTGCCCACTGGGTGCGCAGATGGTCCGTCGGAGCGACCACGACGACCCGGTTGACCTCGCGGAGCGCGAGCAGCTCCGCGGCCAGCGCCAGCGCGAACGAGGTCTTGCCGGCCCCGGGGGTGGCGGTGACCAGGAAGTCCTTCGGTGCTGCGTCCCGGTAGGCGCGCAGGGCCTGCGCCTGCCAGGCACGCAGCGGACGGCCGACAGGGGCAGGGACAGGCTCGGCGACAGTCATGAACGCTCTCGACAGGGCACGGACACTCTCGGGCAGGTTCCTCAGGCAGGCGTGCGGCGGACGTAGGGCGGCCGCGACGGCCTGCCCCTTGACCCTAGGCGAGGGCCATGACCCCGACCGACCGGACACGCGCAGCGAGCGGACCCAGGGGGCCCTTGCGCGGACGGCCCCGCTGCTGCTACGACTGCTACCGGGGCGACTGTTGCTGTCGGGCCCCGCGAGGGCTACGTTGCGGCCATCGGGGGGCGCTGGCCTCGGCCCGCGTCACCCGTCATGTCCGGCACGGGGGGTGCCGGCGGGTTCGGGGGACGATCGTGACGTATCGCTGTGCTGTGCCGTTCTCACGCAGGCTGCGGGCCACCGCTCTGGCCGCTGCTGCCACCACCTGCCTGGCCGTGGTGGGCACGGCGCTGCCGGCCGCGGCGCTGGCCGATCCGCCCGACCCGGGGGTCGCCGAGCTGAAGACCCTCGTCGGCACGCTGTCCGACGCGACGGGGACCCTTGCCGAGGTCGGCCGCTTCGCCGAGCAGATCCCCGTCGTCGGCACCACGGCCGGAGCCGCCGCCGGCATCGACGACCTGGTGGCCAGGACCGTCAAGGACAAGATCGCCACAGCGACCAGCTGGGGGAACCTGGCCGGCAGCTACGACCTCGCTGACGTCCCGTCCGGGCGCACCGGCAGCCTGGTCGTCAGCAACGTCGGCGACAGCACGCACCGCACGGTGTCGTTCGCGCTCGACGTCACCCGCACGCTCGCCGGACAACCGTTCGCGTTCGCCAGCGAGACCCCTCGGCTGTCGCTGTCCTCCCCCACCGGCGTCACCGTCGCGGCGCGCACCCGCTTCAGCTTCCAGGTGGCGGTCGACCAGCGGTCGGCGGGGCTGTACGACGCCTCCCTGCTCGCCGGCACCGGTGCCGCGCCGACGCTCGCCGTCGACATCACCGCCGACGTGCCGGGCGGCAGCACCCTGTCGGCCGCCGTCGGCATCCTCGGCGTCGACCTCACCGAGACCTCGACCGATGCGGTCCCGGACGTCGCCCTGCACCTGGTCGCCAGCCTGGCCGATCCCGACGGCGACGGACGCCTCTACGTCACCACCCCCGCAGGCACCGCCGGTGAGCTCGCCGGTGCCGGAGCGGGGGCGGGTTTGTTCACTGTCACCTTCAATCCGCAGGGCGCCGGCCGCGTCGACCTTGTGCTCGGGCTCAAGGCCACCGCAGGCGGCCCGTCGCTACCGGCCGTCAACGCCACCGTCGCCATCTCCTGGCCGGACGTGTCGGTGGGGCCACCGTCGGTGTTCGCCACCGGACTGGATCCGGTGTCGGCCTTCCTGAACCTGTCCACGCGCGACCTCGCGGACCTGCTGGGCCAGGTGGCCTCGGCGATCGGCTCCGGACAGCGGGACAACGGCGGCAACCTCTCCCTGCCGTTCCTGTCGGGCACCCTAGCAGACGCCGTCAAGGCTGCTGAGGTCCTGCAGACCTTCCTCGCCACCTGGGTCCAGCCGGCCCCTGCGCCGGGGGGCGCTCCCGGGCCGATACCTGCCGGCACCCCGCTCTTCACCTCGCTGCAGGACCTGCTGACCAGGTTGAACGCCGCGCTGGCGCCGAACGGGACGCCCTTGCTGAGCGGCGCCTCCGTCGTGGCAGCGCTCGGTGACCTCGACCCGACCACCTTGCGCCTGCCGTTGCACCTGGAGCTGGCCCGGACTGCTCCGGCGGCCCTGCCCGTCGTGCCGGAGACCGTTGCCAGCAGCGGCCTCGGCAGCTACGGACCGAGCACGCTCGTGGGCGCGTCGGCGTTCCCGGCGGACCTGGCCGGGCGCCGTGTCACCGCTGGTGGCTCCGGCGGGACCGTCCTGTCCGTCGCCGGCAGCACCCTCACCCTCACCGCCCCGTGGACCGGCGGCACCCCCGCGAACGGCACGCCCTACGCCGTGTCCGGGCCGCAGATCGACGCCGGCTCGGTCAACCTGGCCGACCTGCTCCAGGCCAGCGGCAAGGGGATCGGCGACGCCAACGCGCTCCGCCCGACCGCGTCGGTGCAGCCCAGCTACCAGGTCGCGATCGATCTGGCACTGGACCTGTCTGCGCCCCGCACGATGGCCGCCTGCGCCAGCGACGGTGGCCCTGCGTGCCCCTACCAGCGGCCCAACCCCGACGGCTCGAGCACCGTCATCACCTCTGAACCGTTGCCGGTGGAGCGCCTCCTGCTCAAGAACACCGGCACGCTGCTCAGCGCGCGCTTCCCGATCAGCGCCTCGGTCGACCTGAACGCCCGTGCCGGCTTCCTGGGCGTCCGCGTCGGAGGCACGGTGAAGGTCTGCAGCACCGACGCCTCCGCCGACTGCACCGGCGGCGCGCAGCCGATGCTGGCGGTCAGCCTGACCCCCGCACCTGGTGAGAGCTCCGGTGCCTACGTGCCGGTCCAGGAGTTCTTCGACACGATCGTGAGCAGCACCGGCAGCCCGCAGAGGTTCACCGCTGTCACCCACGTGCGTGGCTACGCCGCCGGCAACGTCACGGTGCCTGACGCCGCCGCCTTCCTGCCGCCCGGGACGTCGGCGGGCTTCACGCTGACGTGGTCGGACGTCAGCAACCCCGCGACGCGGTCGCTCCAGGTCGACGACCTGTCCGAGCTCACCGCCTTCGACGTCTCCCCCGGCAACCCGCAGGCTCTGCTCGGCGTCGTCCTGCGCGTGCTGCAGCTGCTCGACACCGAGCTCACCTCCGGTGGCGGCAGCGGCGTGCTGGGCCAGAAGATCCCACTGGTGGACAAGTCGCTGCGTGACTTCCTGGGGGCCGACGAGTCCGGCGGCGGGCCCACCGTCGCCTACGGCACCGACGCCGGACGCACCACGCTCCACCGACACCAGTCGTACCGGGCCGCGCGCCTTCCCCGCCGATCTCGTCGGCCGCAGCGTGCTCGTGGGTACCCAGGCTGCCGTCGTGGAGGCCGTCACCGGCGGCGGCAACGGCCTGCGCTTCACCACCGCCGTCACGCCGCAACCCGCTACCGCCACCCCCTACTTCCTGCGCAGCGAGCTCGCCGACGCCCTCACGCTGCTCACCGCACAGGCTCCGGACACGCTGCAGGAGCTCGTGCGACGGCTCGACGCCCGGCTCGGCGCCGACAGCCCGGTGCGCTTCCGCACCGCACCCGTCGGCGGCTCGCCGGCGCTGGTGGTCGACGTCGACTGGCACCGCACCTACTCGACGTCCACACCCATCAAGCTCGACCTCGTTCCCGGCCAGAAGCTCGCCGGCGCAGGTGCCGAGGGTCAGGCGAGCGTCGCCGTCGCCGCAGACGTCGACGTCGACCTGGTCGTACCGCTCGACGAAGGAACGAGCCTGCCCAGCGCGTTGCAGGTGCTGGACACCTCCGCAGTGAGCATCGAGGCGACGGCGTCGCTCGACGGCAGCGTCTCGGCCACCATCGGCCCCCTGAGCGTCGCCCTCGGCAACCCGACCGTCGGCGCGCCGGCCGCCCAGAAGGCGCAGGCCCGCGCGCACTACAAGCTTGCGTTCGCCAAAGGCGCTGCGGCGACGGGTGGACCCGTCGGCCTGGGCACGTTCCTGACCTCCGTCGGTCCGGTCGTCAACGACTACACCGGTGGGGTCGACTGCGGCGCCGGCGAGTCCGGGGACGCGTTGGCGCTGTGCGCCCGGCTGCCGCTCTACGTCTCCACCGACGGTGAGACCTGGACCAAGCCCAGCGGCGTCCCGGACATCGCCCTGCGGCTGCCCAAGACCGGATCGGACCTGTTCGGTCTGACCGGAAACGTCAGCGCCGGTGACCCGCGCGCCCGGCTGTCCACTCCCACCACGAGCCAGCTCGCCGACGCCTTCGCCGCGCTGCTGCTCGACTTCGGCACCATCGGCGACGGCCTCGACGCCTTCCTCGCGCTGGTGTCCGACGGGCTCAAGACCGCGAGCCTGGAGGGCAAGCTCCCGCTGGTCGGCGGCGACCTGCAGGCTGGGTCGGACTTCGTCGGCGACCTGCGAACCCAGCTTGACGCCCTGTTCGCCCAGATCGAGGCCGTCAACGGCGGGAAGCTGCCCACCATCGCCGACGTGCAGGTCTTCCTGGACACCAAGTTCCGCCAGGCATTGACCGCCGCCGGAGCCAACCCGGAGAACTTCTCGTTACGGCTCACCTGCAAGCTGCCTCCCTCCGACGTCACCTCGCTGAGCAGCTCGGCTGCCGGGGCCGTCAACCAGACCTACGGGGTGCTGGCGCAGGGTCAGTCCGGCGCGGACGAGGTGCCGACGGTGCTCGGCGCCACGATGGCGATCCTGACCACCGCCACCGGCACCGTCACCATCGGCTTCGACGGCGTGCCCGCGGCCACCAGCTACCTCATCGTCCGCAGCACCGACGGCGGTGGCAGCTGGCAACAGGTGAAGAAGGCCCCAGCCGGCTCGACGAGCGCCGCCGTCGCCGCCGATGCTGCCGGCGCGGTCCAGCAGATCCCGAGCAGCCGCCCCACCGTCAGCAGCTGCACCGGCGTCAGCATGGTCGACCTGCAGGGCGTCCAGATCCGCGCCGACCTCGGCACCGGCGACCCCAACGCCATGTCGGGTGGGCAGGTCGTCGGTTGCGCAACCCTGACCGCACCCGGCGGCGACAAGCCTTGCCTGTCCGGCACGCTGCCGCTGGACATCGGCATCCCCGGACTGTCGCTGCGGGCCGCCCGCGGCGACGACGGCTCGGCGGGCGGGCTCACCGGCAGGCTCGGTTACCGGATCCACCTGGCCGTCGAGCTCGACCGCGTCCGCGGCTTCTCCCTGCTCACCGAGGACGTCGACGGTGGCGGGGGGGCGACCCCCGAGATCGCGATCGGCGCTGCCGTCGACCTGAGCACGCCCGGCACACCGGCGGCGCCGGCTCTCAAGGCCGAGCTCGCCTTCCTGAAGATCGGGGTCAACAAGACCGGTGACGCCGCGTCCCTCGCCCGCCCGGGGTTCGCCGGCCGTCTCGCGCTGGACCTGCGCGCCCCGGGCGCGCGCCAGTGCTTCACCGGCTGCACGGTGGCGGACCCCGAGGCCCGGCTGGGCTTTGCGGACCTGCAGGCGTCGACCAGCGCCTCCGACGTCGTCGGGCTGCGGCTCGACCTGGCCGTCCACATCGAGTGGTTCCTCAAGGCGGGCATCGCTTCGGCCCTGCCGGGCGTCCAGGCGACCTTGGCGATCGACTGGGCCACCTCGTTCAGCCCGGTCGGCGGCACCGTGGCCGACCAGTCCAAGCGCGGCGGGCAAGACCTCCAGATCGCGTTCAAGGACGTCGGGATCAGCGCGGGCAGCTTCTTCGCAACTGCTCGGACCGATCGTCAAGCAGATGAAGAGCGTCACCGGCCCGCTGCAGCCGGTGATCGACACGCTGTACGCACCCGATCCCGGTGCTGTCGGACCTGTCCAAGCTGGCGGGCGGCGGCGACGTCACCCTCATCACGCTGGCCAAGGCCTTCAGCACCCTTGCCGACGGTCCCAAGCTGGACTTCATCGACAAGGTCGCCGCGGTCATCTCCTTCGTCAACAGGCTGCCCAGCGGCAGCGACAGCCTGGTCATCCCCGTCGGCTCGTTCACCGTCAGCGGCAGCATGGCCCTGGCCACCGCCACGACGCCCGACAACGGCGGCAGCCTCATCGGAGCCAAGACCGGTGTGCCGCACCGAGCTGAAGACTGCGCTGGACAACGCCACGACCGACCCCGCCAAAAAGTCGCTGGCCGGCGCCGGCTCGGTCGCGGCGAAGTCTGGCTTCGCTTTCCCGATGCTGGACAACCCGGCCTCGATCTTCAACCTGCTGATGGGCCAGGACATCGACCTGGTCGACCTTCGACTCCGGCGACCTGACCCTGGGCTTCAGCTGGCGGCAGAGCTTCGGCCCGGTGTACGCGCCGCCGCCGGTGTTCATCACGCTGTCGGGCTCGGCCTCGGTCACCGCTGCACATCAAGGCCGGGCTTCGACACCTACGGCATCCGCAAAGCCTTCGAGGACGACCCGGACCGCACGGCCCTGGGCGGCATCGCGCAGGTGCTGGACGGGCTGTACTTCAAGACCGCCGACGACGACGGCAAGCCGTTGCCGGTGTCCAGCTGTACGGCGAGATCGCTGCCGGTGCCGCCGTCAGCGCCGTGATCATCACCGTCGGCATCGAAGGCGGCGTCTGCGACTGACCATCGCCTTCTCCTGGAACGACCCGAACGGCGACGGCAAGTTCCGGCCTGCTCGAGTTCGGCCAGGCGGCGCTGAACAACCCGCATCTGCCTGTTCCAGGTCTCCGGCCGGTTGCCTGTTCCTGCGGGTCTACATCACCATCGGCGTCGTCATCTTCTGCGTGAGCTTCGACTTCACGCTGGCCGACATCACCCTGCTCGACTTCAGCGTGACACCCGAACTGCGATCCGCCTCCGCCGCGACTCGGCGGCACGACCGGCGACACGCTGGTGGTGTTCGCCGGCGAGTTCGGCAAGCAGCCGCGTGGTGACCAGACGTGGTGGAACCAGAACGGCGGCGATCCCAAGAACGACGTCTTCAAGGTGACGGCCCTGCACGACTATGCGCAGCCGTCCGCGCCCTTCACCGGGCTGCGGGTACAAGCGCTGGGTATCAGCGAGGACTTCCAGGATCCGGCCCTGAAGCGGGTCGTTCTCGACGGGCGCGGCTACGGGGGCAAGATCCAGGCGACCTTCCTGTCCGACGGGGAGCAGACCGGCAGCGCCGCCACCGGCAAGGCGGCCAACCGCACCGGTGTGTTCGACCTGGAGGTCGTGGCCTTCGGTGGCAGCAACGACGACACGATCAAGACCGGTGTGGGCAACGCCCTGCTCGACGGCGGCGGTGGCAACGACGCACTGACCACGTCCGAGGTTGCCGGCCGCACGCTGCGCATCGCCGGCGGACAGGGTTCGGACGGCATCACGGTCGGCAACGCCGACGGGTTCCTGAACGGCGACGGTGCGCTTCCCGTCGCCAGCTTCGCTGCGGCCAGGACCGTGACGACCACGCGCGGGACCGCGAGCCTGGCCGGGCTGCTGAACTGGAGCACCGTCGCCGCCCCTACCAGCAGCGCCACGGGTGGCGATGACCGGATCACGGTCGGACTGGGACGCAACGACATCGACGCCGGCCCCGGCAACGACTCCGTCGGCGTCGCTGCCGACGACCCACGCGCGCTGCTCACACCGCTACCGGCCGGACTGCTGACCTCCAAGGGCGACCGCGTCGTGCTGGGGACCGGTAACGACGTGTTCAAGGGCGGCACCGGCCCCGACACCGTCTGGACCGGTCCGGTCACCACGGCCACCCGGGGACTTCTCACCGGCTCCGGTGGCGTCGACACCGCGGGGGCGGCGGAGGCGGCGGGCACCCGCAACGTCGTCGATACCGGCTCCGGCGGCGACACCGTCTTCGGCAGCACGGCCGACGACCTCGTGACAGGGGGCTCCCTGGCCACGCAGGCCGACCACCTGCGCGGCGGCGGCGGTCAGGACGTGCTGCTCGGCGGACTCGGACCGGACGAGCTGTTCGGCGGCCCGGACTCTGACTGGGTGGTGGCCGAACCGGCCGCTGTGGGCGAGGTCACCGGCACGGACGTCTACGGCGTCCTCCGCAGCTACGTCAAGACCCCGCTCAGCATCGATCCGCGCAGCAGCAAGCTGCTCGTCGGCGGCGACGGCACCGACCGCGTGGTCGGCGGCAACGGCGACTCGCGACTGTTCGGCGACCGGTATGAGACCGCACCGTGCGGCTCCCCGGTGCAGAGCCCGCTGTCCACCCAGCCGGTCGAGCCCGGCGGCGGCGGGGACGGCCGTGACCTGATCCTGGGCGGGAGCGGCATCGACAAGGTCAAGGCCGGTGGTCAGGCCGACCGGGTGCTGGCCTACGCAGGCGACGACCTCGTCTGCGGTCAGGGCGGCGACGACGAGGTCTTCGGCGCGACGGGGGCTGACACGGTCTGGGCCGGTTCCGGCGACGACGTCGTCCAGGGCGACGACGGAGCCGACCGGCTGTTCGGCAACGCCGGCTCCGACCGCATCTTCGGCGCTGCCGGCGCCGACGTCATCGAGGGCAACAACGGCGCCGACGACCTGTTCGGCGGGCCGGACGACGACATCGTCGTCGGCGGCACTCGCGCCACCGGCGTGGCGGACACCGGCCGCGACCACCTCTACGGCGACCTGGGCGACGACGTCCTGGTCGGCGACAACAGCCTCGCCGACGGCAGCTACCCCGTCGACCTGTCCGGTGTGCCCGCGAACGCCGGTGCCGCCGACGAGATCTCCGGCGGACCGGGCCGTGACAAGGCCTACGGGGGCCTCGGCAACGACCTCGTCCTCGGTGAGGGCGACAGGGATGATCTGGAGGGCAACAACGGTTCCGACACGATCCGCGGCGGCGAGGGCGACGACCAGATCGTCGGCGGCAGCAGCCAGGCGCGCAGCGCTGGCACCGGCTGGCCTGATGCCGGCGACATGCTGTACGGCGACGGCGGCCTGGACGTCCTCGCCGGGGACAACGCGCTGCTGCAGCGCGCCGGTGCGCAACCGACAGCCGTCCTGGTCGGCCGCGGCCTACCTGGCCAGCAGGTCACCCTGCTCGACCTCGGCACGGCGCCCACGGCCGGCACCTCGGGCAACGACACGGTCTTCGGCGGTGGCGGCTCCGACGCCGCCTTCGGCCAGGCCGGCGCGGACGCGCTCAACGGCGGCGACGACGGCGACCTGCTCGAGGGCGGGCCGGGCATCGACACCGTCCACGGCGACGACGGCCAGGACGACGTCGTCGGCGGCTCCTCCACGCTCGGTCCGGCGGGCGCGACTCAGCCTGACGAGGCAGACGTCCTGTTCGGCGACGCCGACAGCGACGTCGTCACCGGTGACAACGCCGCCCTGGTCCTCACCGGACCCGGCGGGGGGACCATCGAGCTGCAGGGCCGCGGGTTCGCTGCCGGGCGCCAGGTGACCCTGCTCGACCTCGGTCACTCCCCCGCGGCCGGACGCTCCGGAGCAGACCGCATCGACGGCGGCGAACAGGGTGACGCCCTGTTCGGTCAAGGCGGTGACGACCAGGTCCTGGGTCAGGGCGGCCCTGACCTCGCCGAAGGCGGCCCCGGTCGCGACACCGTCGTCGGCGGCGACGGCGAGGACGACATCGTGGGCGGCTCCTCGGTGCTGGCTCCCGGGTCCGGGGAGGCCGGCCCGCAGCCGGACACGGGCGATGTCCTCGACAGCGGTGACAGCGGCGACGTCGTGCTCGGCGACAACGGCTCGCTGCGTCGGGTCGGTACGCCGCACCCGCTCGTGGTGAACCGGAGCGCGACGGCCCGCGCGATCGTGGTCTACGACCTCGGTGACACCCCGGACAGTCGCAACTCGGGCGATGACGACATCGTCACCGGGAACGCGACCGACGTGGTCCTCGCGCAGGGCGGTGACGACCACGCCGACGGCGGCAGCGAGAGCGACTACCTCGAGGGAGGACCCGGCAACGACCTGCTGCAGGGACAGGCCGGCGACGACGACCTCGTGGGCGGCAGCTACACGCCGCTGGTGAGCTCCACCGACCCGGTGAACCCGGGGGCGACCGCCGCAGGCCAGCCGGACGGCGCCGACGTGCTGCGCGGCGGAGCGGATGACGACGTGCTGGCGGGTGACAACGCCTACCTGCTGCGTCAGGGCACGATCAGTCGGGTCTTTGCACGGCTGGGGTCCGCAGGCCCGTTGACCGGCCGGCACCTGGTGCTGCTCGACCGGGAGAACGCCACCCGACTGACGCCGCCCGTCGCGACCCGCTTCGGTGGCGACCGGCTGGCCGGTGGCGCCGGGGTCGACCTCGCCTACGGCCAGGACGGCGACGACGTGGTCAGCGGCGGTGGCGGCCCGGACTACCTGCAGGGCAACGGCGGCAACGACCTGCTCCGCGGCGACTCCTCTCCCGAGGCTGTGCGGGCGGGCATCACGCCGCCGCCGTTCACCGTCGGCGCCTGGCCCCGACCGCCCGCGGCCTACGACGACGGCCCGACGACAGCGGACGGTCAGGACGACCTCATCGGCGGTAGCGACGTCCGCGGCTTCCGCGACGGCAACGACACGGTCGAGGGCAACGGCGACGACGACGCGGTGCTGGCCGACAACGGCTCACTGGTCCGGACGCTGGTCGGCGGGGCAGAGCGGCTCTACAGCCTGCGCTCGCGCCCGACGGTGGAGCGCATCGCCGAGCCGGGGCTGCTCACCGCCGGCGAGAGCACCCGCTTCTGCGGAGTGAGCAGCGGCCGCTGCGAGGTCACGGGCGCGTTCGGAGCCGACACCGTCTATGGAGACGCCGGCGACGACGGGCTCTGGGCCCAGGACGGCGACGACACCGTCTACGGCGGCGCAGGTGACGACGACGTGTTCGGCGAGCTGGGGGACGACACGCTGTTCGGTGACGGCGGGCAGGACGTCCTGCTGGGCGACCGCGGCGGTGTGCAGGACAGGCTGGCGTCCGGCTCATCGGTCTCGGTGTCGCTGAACTCCCCTCCGAAGGAGGACTACACGGCCGTCCGCGACGGGCTGTACGACCGGCGGGTCGATCTGCAGAACGACACGAACGGCCAGACCTGGGTCGGTACGGGGACGCAGAAGACGATGCCGCTCGGCGGCATCGTGGCCGGGGGGAACGACCGCATCCGCGGCGGGACCGGCGACGACCAGATCCACGGCGGCTTCGGCGACGACCTCGCCAACGGCGACACCGGCGGCGACGAGCTGTTCGGTGACGACGGTGCCGACGTGCTGTGGGGCGGCCAGGGCTGCGGCATCGGCGACGTCGAGACACCCTGCTCCGGTTCTGACCTGGCCCAGCGCGGCAGCAACGACCGCTTCGTCGACCACCTCATGGGCGGCTACGGCGGCGATGCCGGCAACCCCGTCCTCGGCGCCGACATCCTGGACTGGAAGCCGCGCGGCTCGTTCGCATCCTGCGTCGAGCAGCAGTGGCCGGTCGAAGCCGGCAAGGACGGCGCGAACGACCCGTGCGCCTGGTTCCGCATGACCGAGACGGTGGATGCAGACCCCGCCAACGATCAGCACCACGGCGGCACCGACTGGATGTACGGCGGTTTCGACCGCGACGTCATGCAGGGCAACCTCGCCGCCAACGGGCCGAATCCGGGCGACCGGATGATCGACTGGAACGGCACCTTCAACCTGTGGAGCCACTGCAACGCGGCTTACGGCGGCTTCAACGACGTGCGTCAGCACAGCCCGGCGATGCAGGACTTCCTCCAGACGCTCGCCTTCGGAATGGGCGCCGGCCAGCAGCAGGCGCAGAGCGCGCAGGGCGGCAGCTCAGCCTTCCGCGAGCTGGCGCTGGTCTACCCGGGCGACAAGGGCAACGCAGGCAAGCCCTATCCGAGCTCGCCCGGCCACTTCGACGATCCGACGGCCTGCTGAGCCGCCGGTCGCTCCGTCACCGCCCCGGGTCGGTGACGAAGTCCAGGAGCATCTCGACCGAGCGCAGGAGGGGCACCTCCAGGTCGGTGTAGCTGTCGACCCGGGACAGCACCCGCTTCCAGCCCTGCCAGGTCTGCCCCCAGCCCAGCGCCGCGCAGACGCCCTCCTTCCAGGGCTGTCCCCGCGGTACCACCGGCCAGGCGACGATGCCGACCGAGGCCGGTTTCACCGCCTGCCAGACGTCGACGTACGGGTGCCCGGTGACGAGGACGTGCGGATGGTTCACCGTCGCGACGATCCGGCTCTCCTTGCTGCCGGGCACCAGGTGGTCGACCAGGACGCCGAGGCGTCGGCCCGGCCCGGGCGCGAAGGTGCGCACGAGGGCGGCGAGGTCGTCGACGCCGTCCAGCGGCTCGACGACGATGCCCTCGACCCGCAGGTCGTGCCCCCAGACCCGCTCGACCAGCTCGGCGTCGTGGGTGCCCTCGACCCAGATCCGACTGCCCCTGGCGACTTTCGCCTGCAGGCCCTGGACGGCCACCGAGCCCGACGCCGTCCGCGCGGCGGCCTGCGGGGCCGCGCGGACCGGACGGACGAGGGTCACCGGCTGTCCGTCGAGCAGGAATCCGGCCGGGTCGAGCGGGAAGACGCGCACCCGGCCGCGGGCGTCCTCCAGGCTCACCCGCTCCTTGTCGCACTCGACGACGGCTCCGCACCAGCCGGTCCCGGGCTCCTCGACCACCAGGCCGGGTTCGGCGGGCACGACCGGCGCGACCGTGCGGACCGGCCGGGCGGTGACCAGCGACGGGTCGTACTCGCGGCTGCGCATCCGTCGACGCTACGGCTGGGGCGGGCGCTCCCGGCGCAGCGACACGGTCGCGGCCACAGGGCGTCACGGCACGGGCGACGAGCAGCGACAGCCAGCGACGGCCTGCGGGCGGGCAGGTCGGCGGCCCGGCAGACGCGACTAGCCTGGTTCCCCGTGCCGCCCGCCCCCGAGACCCCGCCGCGCAGCGCGCTGCTGGCCGCCTGGGGCAGCGCCTGGCTCGCCGGCGACGCGTCGCTCCCGGACCTGGTCGCACGGGTGAGCGCCCACGACGACGCGCACAGCGTCCACGGCCTGGGCCCGGACGTGCTGGACCTGGAGCGGACGGTGGCGCGGCTGCGCGCCGCGGGCGTCCGACGCCTGCGGCTGGTGCTCCCCGTCCCCGGCGACGTCGTCGGGCTCCCGGGGCCGGGGCCGTTCACCGCAGCCGCCCTGCAGGCGAGCGAGGGCGTCCTGGCCCTGGACGCCGACGGCTCGGGGACAGGCCTTGTTCCCACCGTGACGGCTCACGGCTCGACCTACGACGGCACCGTCACGACCGTGACCTGGCAGGCCTTCGCGGTGCGCGTCCCCGGTCCCGACCCGGGGCCGTTCCTGCACGACGCCGAGCACGACCTGCGGGTCGGCGTGGTCGAGTCACTGCAGACCCTGCGGGAGCTGGACGTGGCGCGCTGGCGCCCGGAGGTGGCCGGCGCGCTCACCGACCTGCGCCGCGAGACCCGGGCCGGCCTCGACGAGGGCGAGCTTCCCGGGGGCCACCCGCAGCGGGCCCGGGAGCTGCTGGTCCGGGCGCGCGCGCTGGCCCGGGTCCTGACCCTCGCCGGCGACGACGGTGGCGCAGCCGTGGCCGGATTCGAGGCGCAGGCGCGGGAGCGGGCGCTGCGCGAGCTCGGGCGGCTGGTCCGGCGCGCCCGGCTCGCCGCCTACAACGCCTACGGTCTGCAGCCGTGAAGCCGAGTCGTCCGCGATGAGCCTGCTGCTGACCGTCACCGGTCCGGACCACCCCGGCGTCACCGCGGCACTGTTCGACGTCCTCACCGCGCACGGCGCGACCGTCAGCGACGTCGAGCAGGTGGTCGTGCACGGACGGCTGCTGCTCGGGGTCGTCGTCTCCGGCCAGGGCGACGGCAGGATCCTGCGCGCCGCGCTCACCGACCGGGCCGCCCAGCTCGCGGTCGAGGTCCAGTTCACCGACCTGCCCGGCGCCGCACCGAGCGAGCGGCCGGACCGGCACCACGTCATCGTCCTCGGCTCGCCTCTGACGCCGGCGGCCTTCGCCGGGGTGGCGCGCCGCCTCGAGGTCTGCGGCGCGAACATCGAACGGGTCCTGCGGCTGTCGGACTACCCGCTCTCGGCCTACGACCTGCTCGTGTCCGGCGGGGACACCGCCCGGCTGCGCCGAGAGCTCGCCGCCGAGGCCGTCGCGCAGTCCGTCGACATCGCCGTGGAGGCCTCGACGCTCTGGCGTCGCGCCCGTCGCCTGGTGGTCATGGACGTCGACTCGACCCTCGTGCAGGGCGAGGTGATCGAGATGCTCGCCGCGCAGGCCGGCTGCGAGGACGAGGTCGCCCGCGTCACCGGCCCAGGCGATGGCCGGCGAGCTGGACTTCGAGGCTTCGCTGCGCGCCCGGGTCGCGCTGCTGGCCGGTCTGCCGGTCGCTGCCGTCGACGAGGTACGGGCCCAGGTGACCCTGACGCCGGGGGCCCGCACGCTGGTGCGCACCCTCAAGCGGCTCGGCTACGCCGTCGGCATCGTCAGCGGCGGCTTCACCTGTGTCACCGACGATCTCGTGACCGATCTAGGTCTGGACCATGCCCGCGCCAACACGCTGGAGATCCTCGACGGCCGCCTCACCGGCAACGTCGTCGGCGCGGTCGTCGATCGGGCCGCGCAAGGCCACGGCGCTGCGCGAGTTCGCGGCGCTGGAGGGACTCACGCTGGCGCAGACGGTCGCGATCGGCGACGGCGCGAACGACCTGGACATGCTGGCCGCCGCCGGGCTCGGCATCGCGTTCAACGCCAAGCCGGTCGTCCGCGAGGCCGCCGACGCCGCGCTGAGCGTCCCCTTCCTGGACGCCGTGCTGTTCCTGCTCGGGATCCCGCGGCAGGAGATCGACGCCGCCGACGCCGCCGACTGAGCCAGCCACCCGCCCGCGGCATCAGGACGGGCGGCGCGCCGGTGGCGGTGGACAGCAGCGCGCCGGGCAACGGTCGTGGGTGGCCAGCGCCCCGTGCGTGTCCTGCTCGGCGCCGGCAAGGCGCTCCTGGACCAGGTCGACGAGCATGCTGACGAACGCCGGCGCGGTGCCGACGGTCGCTGACCGCCTGGCCGTGAAGCCGGGCAGACCCGCGACCCGCTCCCGCGCCTGCACGTCGAGGTCGTAGACCACCTCGACGTGGTCGCTGGTGAAGCCGATCGGCACCATCACCGCCTCGCGCACCCCCGCGTCGTGCAGCGCCTGCAGGTGGTCGCCGACGTCCGGCTCGAGCCAGGGCACCTGGGGGGGTCCGCTGCGCGACTGGAACACCAGGTCCCACTCCCACCGCTGCCCCAGGCGGGCCGCCACGGCGCCCGCCGCCGACCGCAGCGCCGCCACGTAGGCGCCGCCGTCCGGCCCGCTGGTCTCGTTCATCACGGTGGGGACGGAGTGGGCAGTGAACACCAGCCGTGCGCCGTCGCCGGGGTCGCAGGCCTGCACGCCCGCAGCCATGACGTCCAGGAAGCCGTCCTCGGCCCAGTAGTGCCGCAGCTTGCTGACCAGCGGGGCCCCGGGGACCTCTGCGCAGGCGCGCCACCAGTCCTCGCGGTACTGGCGGCAACCGCTGTAGGACGGGAACGCGCTGGTGACGACCGCCAGGGCGTGCCGTCGACCGTCGTCCCGCATCGCCCCGACCGCCTCGGCCAGGTAGGGGTGCCAGTTGCGGTTGCCCCAGTAGACGGGCAGGTCCAGCCCGCGACGCCTCAGCTCGGCGACCAGCGCCGCATGCAGCGCACGCGCCTGCGCGTTGATCGGCGAGACGCCGTCGAACACCTCCAGGTAGTGCCGGCCCACCTCTTCCAGCCGCTCGGCCGGGATGCCGCGGCCGCGGGTCACGTTCGCCAGGAAAGGCAGGACGTCGTCGGGCCCTTCCGGACCTCCGAAGCTGACCAGCAGCAGCGCGTCGACGGGCGGGGCATCGACGGGGCGGTCGTCGATGCCGGGGTGGGTGGCGGTCATCGCTCGATCCTTGCCTGCGTCCGCCGTCGGCGCCCGTCGGGTCCACGAGAGGCCCACGAGATGCCGCGTGGACCGGTCTGCGGGAGGCTGGGGAGGTGGCGGTCTTCGCGGTGCTGGCGCTCGCGGGGCCGGTCCTGCTGCTCGCGACGACGGTGGTGGCGCTCGTCCGGTCCGGACCGGCCGGCGGGGCAGCCGCGGTCGCGCTGCTGCTGGCAGTCTGGTCGGTCAGCCGCTGGACGTGGCGGCGGACCCGTCGCTGGTGGGCCGGGACGAAGGCCCCGCGACAGCTCCGGCAGACCCCGGCCGAGCGCCGCCGCACACCTCCCGGCTGATCTCGGCCGCCGGAGCCGTCAGCCGCGCAGGCCGCCGGCGGGGCGCCGGAAAGGATCGGGCACGGGGGGCGGGGCGAGCGAGGTCCGTGGGCACGTCGCCAGGGTGAGTCCGGCATGCTGCAACGCGTCGTCGCACAACGCGTCGACGCTCCAGCCCGCCTCGCTGCCCGCCTCGGTGATCGTCACCCGGTAGATCGTGATGTCGTACTTGCCGGGCGTGCCGTAGACGGCGCCGACGCTCCCGACGAGGCGGGCCGTGCCCCGCATCCCGCCTGGTCCGTTCCACGCGCAGTCGTACCGCTGCCACAGGCCCGGGCTGGCGCTCCAGACCCCGCCGCGGGAGACGTCGCGGTACTCCAGCTCGGCGACGACCGCTCGAGCCGCACGCTCGACCAGGACGGCTGAGGGGCGGATGACGGTGGTCTTCTCACCCGGGACCTCGGACATGGGGGCAGTCTGCCCTGCCGGAGGTCACCCGTCACCAGGAGTCACTCTCAGGCGCTGGCGTCGTTGTGTCGGACGAGGGACGACCGCGCCCGCCAGGGACAGCCGACCACGGAGGCACCGATGACCCACCACCGCCCCTGCACCCGCGCTGCGCGCGGCGCCGTGACAGGACTCGGTGCCCTGGCGCTCGTGCTCACCGCCGGCCCCGCCTACGCCCTCGGCGGACTCCCGACGCCGGTCCCGCTGCCCGCGCCGGTCCCGGTGGCGCCCGTGCTGCAACCGGCGGTGCAGGCGGCGGAGCCGGTGGTCGCCCCCGTGCGCTCGGCTGCGGCTCCCGCCACGTCCGTGGTGGCGCCGATCGTCGAGCCGGTGGTGGGCCCGGTCGTCCAGGCGGCCGCTCCGGTGGTCAGCCCCGTCGTCCAGGCGGCGGCACCGGTCGCGAGCCCGGTCGTCCAGCAGGTCCCCGACGCCGTGCCGGCTGCTCCCGTGCCGGCCGCTCCCGCGCCTGCGCCGGGCGCCAGCGCCGCCCCGGCGTCGCCACCCGCCCCCAGCCCGTCCGCGTCCCGCTCGGCCGCTCCCGCCCAGGACCCGGTCACCGACCTGGTCGGCACGATCGTCGACACCGCCGGCGGCGTGCTGCCGCTGCCGCAGACGCCGTTGACCGGGCAGGGCTCGTCGTCCTCGCCGGTGCCTGCTCCCGCGGGGGCGACGACCCGGCCGACGCCGGGCACCCCGCTCGGGACGACGCCGACCGCTCCCCTCGCCGACGGGACGAGCGCCGCCGTGCCGGCTCCCGCCGTCGGCGGTTCCGGCTCCACCGCCCTCGCGCCCTTCGGCGGCGCAGCCACCCTGGGTGGCTCGGCGGTGCAGGTCGCTGCCGCGCCGTCGCTGGGCGCGCCGGTCCTGGCCGCGCCGCTGCTGGCTTCCGACCTCGTCGCCCTGCTCCCTCAGGTCGACGCCGCGCGGCTGGCCCAGCTGCCGAACGGTGCCCCCGCGGGGCTGCCCGCCGTGTTCGTGACCGTCGCCCTGACGTTGGCGGCCGCGACCGGAGCAGGTCAGGTCGCCGAGCTGCGCCGCCGCCGGACCGTCCTCGCCTGAGCCGTCGCAGACGGCATCGCCGACCGTAACCGAATCGCGTTCGGTTACGGTGGCGGCTCCACGACGACGAGGAGCATCCCGGTGCGCGCTGTCCAGATCACCGAGTTCGGCGGACCCGAGGTCCTGACCCTGACGGACCTGCCCGACCCGCAGCCCGCTGACGGGCTGCACGTGCTCGACGTCGACTCGGCGGGGGTCAACTTCGCCGACACGCACCAGGTCGAGGACTCCTACCTGTCCAAGACGACGCTGCCGCTGGTGCCGGGCAGCGAGGTCGTCGGGCGGGGACCCGACGGGGTCCGCGTCTCGGCCTTCGCCCTGGGCGGCGGCTACGCCGAGAAGGCGCTCGTCTACCCGGCGATGAGCTTCCCGCTGCCCGACGCGGTCTCGGACGGTCAGGCGCTGTCGCTGATGGTCCAGGGGCTCACGGCCTGGCACCTGCTGCGCACGTCGACCCATCTGGCCGAGGGCGAGACGGTCGTCGTGCACGCCGCGGCCGGCGGCGTCGGCACGCTGGCGGTACAGCTGGCCAAGGCCTGGGGAGCCGGACGGGTGATCGGCGTCGCCTCCTCGCCCGAGAAGCGTGCAGTAGCCGAGAAGTTCGGCGCCGACGTCACCGTCGACGCCGGCGAGCCCGACCTGAAGGGCGCGCTCGAAGCCGCCAACGGCGGCCAGAAGGTCGACATCGTCCTGGAGATGGTCGGCGGCACCACCTTCGACGCCTCGCTCGCCGCGCTCGCTCCGTTCGGACGCCTGGCGACGTTCGGCATGGCGTCGCGGACCGCGCCCCAGCCCCTGACCTCCGGCGAGCTGATGTCGCGCAGCCGCGCGGTGATCGGCTTCTGGCTGGCGCACTGCTTCGGCGACCCCGCGATGCTCCAGCCCCAGATGGCCGAGCTGCTGGGAATGGTCGAGCAGGGGACGCTCACGCCGCTGGTCGGCGGCACCTACCCGCTGTCGGAGGCCCACCGCGCCCACGAGGACCTGCGCAGCCGCGCCTCGCAGGGAAAGCTGGTCCTGGACTGCCGCGCCTGAGCCCGTCGTCCGCCCGGCCCACCGGTGCGGGGCGGCACTGCTCAGGCGGGCTCGGCAGCGGGGCAGCCCGGTGCCGCGGTCGCGGTGTGCGGCAGGGGGAGCACCACCCTCGGCGCGACGCCGTCCCGGGTCCCGGCGGCGGCAGCGAGGCGGGGGCACGGGCAGCCCCAGTCGTCGTGCCAGGCGCGGCGGCAGCCCGCCGGGTAGACGAGCGTCCGCACGACCCGCGCGGGGTTGCCGGCCACGAGACTGTCGTCGGGCACGTCCCGCGTGACGACGGCGCCCGCCGCCACGAGCACCCGCCTGCCGATCGTCACGCCCGGCAGGATCATCGCGCGGTTGCCGATCCAGCTGCCGTCCCCGATCCGGACCGGTGCCTCTACGTGCGGCTTCCCCTCGACCCCGTGGCTGTTGCTGTCGACGATCAGGACCTCGTTGGCGAGCGCGACGTCGTCACCGATGGTGATCTCGACGCAGGCGATGAGCACGGTGCCGACGTTGATGAACACGCGGTCACCGATGCGGATCTTGCCCCAGCCGCTGATGAGGGTGCGGCGGTGCCCGGACCAGACCTTGAACCGCTCCCCCACCTGCAGGTCGGTCGCGTCGACGACGGGGTTGCCCAGCACCAGCGCGTGCGCGCCGACCCGGTCGGCCTTGCGGAGCGCGACCCGCGCCCAGGCACGCTGGCGCAGCTCGGCGGTGTACCAACGGGCCGCGATGCGACGCTCTGCGAGATCCACGACGGGACAACCTACGTCGTCGTGGGCAGGATGACCGGGTGACCCCTTCCCCGCCCGGCACCGGCGCGCCCCACGAGCAGACCCCGGAGCAGACCCAGTGCTCGGCCAAGGCCTGCCGCCGCGACGCGCGCTTCCTCGTCCTGTGGAACAACCCCACGCTGCACGCTCCCGACCGGGAGAAGGCGTGGGTCGCCTGCGCGGAGCACCGCGACTCCCTCGCGCAGCACCTGGACGTGCGCGGCTTCCTGCTCCGGGTGGAACCTCTCGCGCCACCGACCACCGGCCCGGAACACCCGCCCACGGCAGCGGCACCGGCAGCCGGGCAACCGTCCCGACGACTGTGCCCGACCTGCGGCGCACGCTTTCCTCCCGAGCAGCAGTCCTGCCCGGTCTGCGCCGGCGTCCGGACGGGTTCCTGCGGCGGGCTCGACTGAGGCTGGACCTCAGGCCTGCTGTGCCACCGCCTGCCGCGACAGCCCGTCCAGGGCCTGCACGAGCAGGCCGGTGAACAGCCCGGGCCGCACCGAGCAGGCGTCGTGGTCACCGTCGACCAGCACCGGCGTGACGCCCAGCGCGGCTGCCAGCGCGTGCTGCTTGGCCGGCGCGACGAGCCGGTCGCGCGTCGTCAGCAGCAGGGCGCGCGGCGCCGTGAGCGAGCCGGCCCACCCCGCGCTGTCGAAGCGGCCGAGCTCGCGTCCGGCCTCGGCCAGGTCGCGAGCGCTGCCCCGGGACAGCTCGGAGGCGTTGAAGCTGCTGAACCGGTCGCCGGCCCCGCCCAGACGCATGCCGGCGCTCCAGGCACCCCGCGGGAACAGCCCCAGCAGCAGGCGCAGCCCGCCCATCGTCCGCCAGAACACCCGCTGCGACGGGTCGCTCCAGTCCAGTGCGGTCGCGCAGAGCACGAACGCGGCGACCGACGACGGGTGTCGACGGGCGAGCAGCTGCGTCACCGGTCCGCCCATCGAGTACCCGACGACGGTCGCCGGACCGGTACCGAGCACCGCCAGCACGGCGGCAGCATCGTCGGCGCAGTCGGCCAGGCGGAACGGGGCGCCGGCCCGCAGACCCCGACCGTGCCCGCGCAGGTCCATCGCCAGCACCCGGTAGCCGGCCCGCTGCAGGGGTCCGTAGGTGTGCAGCCAGTTCAGGTCGCTGGGAAACATCCAGCCGTGGACGAGCAGCACCGGGGGGCCGTCGCCGCCGCTGTCGCGGACGAAGAACTCACCACGGTCGGGCACCAGCACCCCGCGTCCCGGCGGCAGCGGGAGCGGCGGGACCGGCGCCGCCTGCGTGCGGGCGCGGGAGGAGGAACGGGACACGGTGCCGCCTTCGGGCTTCAGGAGGAGTCGGGCGCGCCCTCGCCCTGCGCGGGGGCTCCGTCGTCGGTACCGCCCGCGACCGGCTGGTCCTGGACGGGCACCGGGGGGACGTCCTGCTCCGGCGCCTCGGGCTGCGTCATGACGACTTCCTACCCGACCCCGCGGCGCGGCTGCTCAGTGGGCGCCCGCCGGAGCGGCACCGGGGTGCGCCGGGGCCGGGACGCCGGAGCGCAGCAGCGAGCCGCTGACCACGGCGCCAAGCGCGAAGATGGCCGCGCCGACGAAGAAGGCGACCGTGTAGCCGTGCACGACGGCGACCCGCGGGTCGGCGCCGGGGTTGTCGGCGAGGTAGCCCGACAGCGACGACGCGAAGATCGTGGAGAGCAACGAGGCACCGATCGCGCCGCCGACCTGCTGCGAGGTGTTGAGCATCGCCGAGGCGACGCCGCTGTCGCGGGGGGCGACGCCTGCCGCTGCGCCCGCGATCGACGGCGCGAAGATCAGGCCCATCCCGACCCCGGTGAGCACCAGCGACGGCATGACGTGCACCAGGTAGCTGGAGTCCACGGTGATGCGCGTGAGCAGCAGCAGCGACACGACGTTGAGCAGCATTCCGGTGGGGATCAGCGGGCGCGGACCGGTCCGTGCCAGCAGGCGGGTGTTGACGAGCACGGCGGTGAAGACGATCGAGACGTTCAGCGGCATGAACGCCACGCCGGTCAGGATCGGGCTGAAGCCCAGCGTGCGCTGCAGGTAGAAGGTCAGGAAGATGAAGATGCCGAAGATGCCGGAACCGGCGATGACCATGGACAGGTAGGAGCCGCCGCGGTTGCGGTCCAAGGCGATGTGCAGCGGCAGCAGCGGATGCTCGGTGCGTCGCTCGATCTGGGTGAACGACACCAGCAGCAGCGCGCTCAGGACGAAGACCGCGACCGTGGTCGGAGCCCCCCAGCCCGACCGCTCGGCGCTGGCGAAGCCGTAGACCAGCAGGAACAGGCCGCTGGTGGCGGTGGCGACCCCGGGCCAGTCGATCCGGGGCCGCGCGCCACCTGGCGCAGCGGGGTGCAGCAGCTTGGCACCGAAGTAGCCCGCCGGCAGGGCGAACAGCAGACCGACGTACAGGCACCAGCGCCAGCTCAGCAGGTCCGTCAGGACCCCGCCCAGCAGCAGACCGACCGCGCCCCCACCGCCGGCGATCGCGCCGTAGATGCCGAAGGCCTTGCCGCGCTCGGCCGGGTCGACGAACGTCGTGGCGAGCAGCGACAGGGCTGCCGGCGCGAGCAGCGCGCCGGACATGCCCTGCGCGACCCGGGCGACGATCAGGATCGCGAAGGTGGGTGCGGCGCCGCCGACGGCGGAGGACACCGCGAAGCCGAGCAGTCCGGTGAGGAACATCCGCTTGCGGCCGAACAGGTCGGCGAGCTTGCCGCCGAGCAGCAGCAGCGACCCGAAGGCCAGCGAGTAGGAGGTGAGCACCCACTGCCGTGACGCGTCGGAGAAGCCGAGGGCGGTCTGCGCGTCGGGCAGGGCGATGTTCACGATGGTGGCGTCCAGCACCACGAGCAGCTGGGCGATCCCGATGACGCCCAGGATCAGCCAACGCTTCTCGTGGTGGGGGTCGACGGCGGCGGACCCGGCCGACGGCAGCGGACCGGGCGCCGGAGTGCCGGTCGGCAGAGCCGTCGGCGTGGTCAGGTCGGGCATGCGTCCCCCTGGAGCGCTGAGTCGGAGGTAGAGTCTCCGCTTGTGGCGGACGCTAGCACGAGTGGAGAGGCCTGCTCCACTTGTTGCGGGAGTGTCATATGACACCTCCGTTGCGTCGCGACGCTGCCGCCAACCGCGAGAAGCTCCTCTGCGCGGCTCGGCAGGTCTTCGCCGAGCAGGGGCTGGACGTGACGCTGGACGACGTCGCCAGGGCCGCCGGGGTCGGGGTCGCCACGGCCTACCGCAACTTCGCCAACAAGGACGCCCTCGTCGACGACCTGCTGGTGGACCGGGTGACCGCCATGGTCGCGATGGCGCACGAGTGCCTGCAGGAGCCCGACCCGTGGTTGGGGCTGCGCGGCTACCTGGACCGGGCCCTGGCGATGCAGCTGGCCGACCGCGGCCTCAAGCAGCTGTTGTTCGCCCACTCCCGCGCGCACCTTCGGGTCGACGAGGCTCGCAAGGGCCTGGCGCCGGCGGTCGCAGAGCTGGTCGAGCGGGCGCGGGCGGCCGGGGTCGTCCGCGCCGACATCACCGCCAGCGACATCCCGCTCATCAACATCATGGTCGGCACCGCCATCGACGTCTCCCGCGAGCACTCCCCTGCGCTCTACCGTCGCTATCTCGAGCTGTTGCTGCTCGGGCTGCGCAGCGACGCGCCGCTGCCGGAGCCGGGCCTGGACCTCGACGAGCTCGACGCCGCGATGCGGTGCTGGCACGCCCGCTGACCGAGCCCTCGATCGAGCGCTCACGCACCGCACGAGGAGAGGTCCATGGATCCTGAGCTGACCGCCCTGCGGGACCGCTGCGACCGCGCCCTGTCCGGGCACGGTCCCGTGCGGGCCGCGGACCTGCTGGCGACGATCGATCCCGGCACCGCTGTCGACCGGTACGGCGACGGCGGCGTCGTCGCCGAGCTCGAGGCGGAGGTGGCCGGGCTGCTGGGGGCACCGGCCGCCGTCCACCTGCCCAGCGGGACGATGGCGCAACAGCTGGTCCTGCGGGTCCACGCCGAACGACGCGGCAGGCGCACGGTGCTCTTCCACCCGAGGTGCCACCTGCGCGAGCACGAGGGCCAGGCCCTGGAGCGGTTGCAGGCGCTGATCGGGCGCCCCGTCGGCAGCCCCGACGCGCTGCTGAGCCTGGCCGACCTCCAGCGGGTCGCCGAGCCGGCTGCGGCCCTGCTGCTGGAGCTGCCGCAGCGTGACCTGGGCGGCGCCCTGCCCGCCTGGGACGACCTGGTCGCCCAGACCGCGTGGGCGCGCGAGCACGGGGCGGCCGTCCACCTGGACGGCGCGAGGCTGTGGGAGGCCAGCGCCGGCTATGACCGCCCCCCGGCCGAGATCGCTGCCCTGTTCGACACCAGCTACGTCTCGTTCTACAAGGGCCTGGGGGCGCTGGCCGGCTGCTGCGTCACCGGTCCGTCCGACGTCGTGGCGCAGGTGCGCGAGGGGCGGTCCCGGATGGGCGGCACCCTGTTCGGGATGTGGCCGTCGGCGGCCTCGGCGCTGTCGTGCCTGCGCACGCGGCTGCCTCTCATGCCTGCCTACCTGGCGCACGCGCGTGCGATCGCCGACGCGCTGCGCGAGCAGCCGGGGGTCACCGTGCTGCCCGACCCTCCGCAGACCCCGATGCTGCACCTGCTGCTGGAGGTCGACCGCGCGGGCTTCGACCGGGGCGTGCGGCACCTGGCCGGGCAGGGGCTGTGGACGTGGGCGGACGCCACGCCGGGTGCGGGCGTCGAGGGCGTGCGGGTCGAGCTCACGATCGGTGATGCCACGCTCACGCTCAGCCCGCAGGAGATCGCCGCGGCCGTCCGGACCCTCTGTGGACGCGACTGATCTCCGCTACGGTCGGGTGCGGCCGCGGGACGTCCCGGCGTGCCCGTCCCGGCTGGAGGTTGGTGTTCCTTGCTCGACGTCCCCCGCCGCCGAGCACGGCCCAGCCCGGTCCTTCCCGCGCTGCTGCTCGGCGTCGGCGCCCTGGGCCTGACCGGTCTGGCCGTGGTGCCTGCGCAGGCGACCACGACCGACCTGCGCGCCGCCGACGCCGTCGTCGCGCGTCCGCTCGTCGTGCTCCCGGAGGCCGACCCGCCCCGTGCGTCCCGGTCGCGCGAGCGCATCTTCCCGGCCGTCTCCCCTTCGCCGAGCCCGTCACCCTCGCCGTCGCCGGCGCCGCCCCCGCCGCCTCCTGCGCCGCCGTCAGCGTCGCCGAAGCCGCTGCCGAAGCCGTCCCTCAAGGCCGCGCCGGAGGCTGCCTTGCGGCTGTCCCGCAGCGGCGCCTGCCCGGTGCCGGCGGCGAGCTTCACCGACACCTGGGGCGAGCGGCGGTCCGGCGGGCGCCGCCACCAGGGCACCGACATGCTGGCTCCGTACGGCTCACCGGTGTACGCGGCCGCCGACGGGGTCGTCGACACGACCTACAGCGGCAACGGCGGCATCTCGCTGTACCTGCGCGCCAGCAACGGCGACACGTACTTCTACGCCCACAACTCCCAGAACCTGACCCGCGACGGCGAGCGGGTGCAGGCCGGCGACCTGATCGCCAAGGTCGGCACGTCCGGCAACGCCAGCGGGGGCCCGGCGCACGTGCACTTCGAGCGGCACCCGGGGGGCGGCGCCGCGGCCGACCCCTACACGTTCCTGCGTCGCCTGTGCCGTTGACGGCCCGCGCGCCGGTCCGTGTCGTCAGCGGTAGCGGAAGCCGTCGACGAACCGTTTGAACACGCCGCCGGTCGGCGGCAACGGGGCCGCCGCGGCCGGCGCCGTCTCCCGCTGGCGTCCGATCGGCCGGTCGTAGTCGGTGCGCCGGATCGCGTCGACGACCTGCTCGTCGGTGAAGTCTTCCGACCCCTCGATCTGCGGGACGAACCCGCGGAGCATGCCGTCGGCCATCACGGTCGCCTCCAGACCGGCGGTGCCGTCGGCGTCCCAGATCGCCTCACGCCCGTCGGGCAGCGTGACGACGATGCCGAACTGGTAGACCCCGGCCTTCTTCAGCGTCGCCGGGACGCCGAGCGATCGCAGGGTGTCGCTGACGCGCCGGGCGCGGTTCTCCTCCATGACGGGTGCAACGCGCTGAGCCCTCGCGATGTGCCCCCTGCGAGATGCCGTCGGTGCTGTCGCTAGCCGCCGATGGCCGACATCGGACGGTCCGGCTGCACGAAGCCGACGTCGCCGATGCCGTGACCCTTCTTCTTGCCCGCCACCGCCCTCCGCAGGTGCTCGGCGAGCTCGTCGTCGGAGGCCCCGGCGCGCAGCGGGGCCCGCAGGTCGGACTCCTCGCGGGCGAACAGGCAGTTGCGCACCTGTCCGTCCGCGGTGAGCCGCAGCCGGTCGCAGGCCGCGCAGAACGGTCGCGTCACCGATCCGACGACGCCGACGGTGGCGGGGCCGCCGTCGACGAGGAACTCCTCGGCCGGCGCGCTGCCGCGCTGCTCGACGGGCGTGAGCGTGTGCGAGCGCCCCAGCACCTGCAGGATCTCGTCGGCGTCGACCATCGTGCCGCGGTCCCAGCCGTGCTGGGGATCCAGCGGCATCTGCTCGATGAAGCGCAGCGCGTAGCCGTGCTCGAGAGCCCAGTCGAGCAGCTCGCCGGCCTCGTCGTCGTTGACCCCGCGCATGAGGACGGTGTTGACCTTGACCGGTTCCAGGCCCGCGGCCTTGGCGGCCGCCAGGCCGGCGAGCACGTCGGGCAGGCGGTCTCGGCGGGTGAGCTCGGCGAAGCGCTCGCGTCGCAGCGAGTCGAGGCTGACGTTGACCCGGCGCAGGCCGGCGTCGCGCAGCGCCTGGGCCTGCCGCTGCAGACCGAGGCCGTTGGTCGTGAGCGAGAGCGTCAGGTCCAGCCCCGCCAGCCGCTGGACGAGCCCCGGGAGGCCGCGCCGCAGCAGCGGCTCGCCGCCGGTGAGCCGGACCGTGCGGATGCCGAGCTCGGCGAACACCCCGACCAGCCGTACCAGCTCGTCGTCGGTGAGCAGCTCGGGCGTAGGCAGCCAGTCGAGCCCCTCGGCCGGCATGCAGTAGGTGCAGCGCAGGTTGCAGCGGTCGGTCAGCGACAGGCGCAGGTCGGTGTGGACCCGTCCGAAGCCGTCGACCAGCGGTGCGCGCATCACTGGACTGTACGTCCGGGGCCCGCCCTCACGCTGCCTGTGCGAGACAGACCTCGACCTGGTCCTCGCGTACCCGCACCAGGTGTCGCCGACCCTCGTCGCTGTGCGCCACCACCTCGCCGCCGTCGACCCGGCGCACGACGATGCGTCGGCCGTCCAGCAGCACCGTGAGGTCGCGACCCGGTGGGAGCCGCGCGACCGGACAGACCGCACGCCAGCTGTTCATGACCACCTCCCGGAGCTCAGGCTGCCGGGTCGCGGTCACGTCGCCGTTGCGCGCACGTGACGTTCAGGCTCCGCGGGCCACCCATTCGTCGTAGGACGGCGCCTCCGCCGCGACGGTGGTCTCGTCGCCGTGACCGGTCAGCACCCGCGTCTCGGGAGGCAGCGCGAACAGCCGGGTGCGGATGGAGTCCAGGATCGTCGGGTAGTCGCTGTAGCTGCGTCCGGTGGCGCCCGGGCCGCCCTGGAACAGCGTGTCGCCGCTGAAGACGACGCCGAGGTCGGGCACCGAGAAGCAGACGGCGCCGGGGGCGTGCCCCGGCGTGTGCAGGACGTGCACCTTCGTCCCCGCGACCTCCAGCGCCTGCCCGTCGCGCAGCAGTCCGTCGGGCTCGTGCCGGGCGTGCGTGAGGTCCCAGAGCACCCGGTCGTCGGCGTGCAGCAGCACCTGGGTGCTGAGCCGCTCGGCGAGCTCCGGCGCCGAGCGCACGTGGTCGTCATGGGCGTGCGTGCACGCGATCGCGACGACGGTCCGGCCGGCCACGGCGGCTTCGATGGCGTCCGGGTCGTGCGGTGCGTCGATGAGCAGCACCTCGTCGTCGTTGCCCAGCAACCAGACGTTGTTGTCGACGTCGAAGGTCTGCCCGTCCAGGCTGAACGTGCCGCTGGTGACCAGGTGCTCGATGCGGGCGCCGGTCACAGGACCACCACGCTGCGCAGGACGCCGCCCTCGTGCATCTTGTGGAACGCCTGCTCCACCTCGTCCAGCGAGATGCGCTCGGAGACGAAGCGGTCCAGCGCGAACCGACCCTGCTGCCACAGGTCGATGAGCAGCGGGAAGTCGCGCTCGGGCAGGCAGTCGCCGTACCAGGAGGACTTGGTGGCGCCGCCGTGCCCGAAGACCTCGATGAGCGGCAGCTCGAGCACCATCTCCGGGTTCGGGACGCCGACGAGCACCACGGTGCCGGCGAGGTCGCGGGCGTCGAAGGCCTGCCGGAACGTCTCGGGACGGCCGACCGCATCGATGACGACGTCGGGGCCGAAGCCGCCGGTCAGCTCGCGCAGCCGCGCGACGACGTCCTCGCTCGCCGCGTTGACGGTGTCGGTGGCACCGAACTCCTTGGCCCAGCCGAGCTTCTCGTCAGAGGTGTCGACAGCGATGACCTGGCGGGCCCCGGCGTAGACCGCCCCCGCGACCGCGGCGTCTCCGACCCCGCCGCAGCCGATGACGGCGACCGTGTCGCCCTGACGCACCGGAGCGGTGTTGACCGCGGCGCCGAAGCCGGCCATGACGCCGCAGCCGAGCAGGCCCGCGGCGGCCGGGTCGGCGCTCGGGTCGACCTTGGTGCACTGCCCCTCGTGCACGAGCGTCTTGTCCGCGAAGGCTCCGATACCCAGCGCCGGCGAGAGCTCGGTGCCGTCGGTCAGGGTCATCTTCTGCGCCGCGTTGTGGGTGTTGAAGCAGTACCAGGGGCGGCCGCGCTTGCAGGCGCGGCACTCACCGCACACCGCCCGCCAGTTCAGGACGACGAAGTCTCCGACGGCGACGTGCGTGACGCCCGGGCCGACGGTCTCGACGAGCCCGGCGGCTTCGTGGCCCAGCAGGAAGGGGAACTCGTCGTTGATACCGCCCTCGCGGTAGTGCAGGTCGGTGTGGCAGACCCCGCAGGCCTGCACGGCGACGACCACCTCGTTCGGTCCCGGGTCGGGGATCACGATGGTCTCGACGGTGACGGGCGCGCCCTTGGCTCGGGCGACGACTCCGCGGACTTCCTGGGGCATGGGGCTCTCCTCGTGTCGGCTGGGAGGGACGTTACCCAGCCGTGCGCCGGGATCGCACGACCTCGCGCAGCGACCCGTCCACACGTCGCGTCCAGCCTCGGCCGTCCAGGTGCTCCAGCAGCGGGACGGCCACCCGCCGCGTCGTCCCGAGCGCTTGGCGCGCCTGGCTGAGCGTGAACGGTTGGGGCAGGCCGGCGAGCTCGCGCATCGCCAGCGCCGGTGCGGACGGCGCCAGCACGACGCCGTCGCGCAGGCGCAGCAGCCTGCCGGCGCGCTCGGCCGCGGCCAGCTCGCGCGCGCTGAGCCGGAGCGCCACCAGCTCGTCGGCCTCCGGGGCGGCGAACGGTGCGGCGGCGAGCCGCGTCTCCAGCGCCGTGACCGACGCCTCGGCGGCGCCGAGGTCGAGCGTCGTCCCGGCGCGCCGCAGCCGGCCGTCGCCACTGACCAGCCCCGCGGCGGAGGCGAGCGGCGCCAGCAGCCGCACGTCGGGCAGGCCGGCGGCCTGGCGCGC
The DNA here is from genome assembly GCA_963784675.1 of uncultured Actinomycetes bacterium. GTDB lineage: Bacteria > Actinomycetota > Actinomycetes > Mycobacteriales > SCTD01 > SCTD01. Next base: position 645,958 of record CAWASE010000019.1, on the reverse strand, counting down.
CTGCTCGTGCGGCAGCGCCGGGTCCAGCGGGTCCTGGCGGGCGCGAGCGTCCACGGCGTCTGCCAGCAGCCGCACCCAGCCCTGCCAGGTGTCGGCCGCGATCAGCCACTCCCCCACCCGCAGCACCTCCGGCGGCAGCGAGCTCACGTCCGCCCCCAGCGCCACCAGGTCGTGCACCGTCACGGCGCCCCGGCGCATCACCTCGGTGCCGACCTCGACCTGCCCGGTCGCCGTGGTCAGCTGCGCCGCGCGGGCGACGGCGGCCCCGCGTCGGCGCAGCGGCGGTGGGTCGGCGTCGAGCACGACGACCCCCGCCGCGACGCTCTGCCTCGCCGGGTCGCGCAGCAGCGCGCGGTCGCCGGCCTGCAGCGGCAGGGCACGTCCCAGCGTGAGACGGGCGGTGTCGTCGGCCAAGGGCCGGAGCCGGGCGGCGACAGCGGTCGATCCGACGTGCAGCACCAGCTCGGCCGGCAGCGTCTGCGGATCGGTGCTGAGCCGGACGTCCAGCTGGCCGGGGTGTCGCCACCGGCCGGGGGTCAGCAGCGCGTCGCCGCGCACCACCTCGTCGAGCTCGACGCCGCGCAGGTTCACCGCGACGCGCGCGACCGCCTCCACCCGCTCGTAGGCGGTGCCCAGGCTCTGCAGCCCCCGCACCCGCACCGTGCGCCCGCGCAGCTCGAGCTCGTCGCCGACGGCCAGACTGCCGGCGGCCAGGGTGCCGGTGACCACGGTGCCGCTGCCGCGCACGGTGAAAGCGCGATCCAGCCAGAGCCGGACAGGCGCCTCGACCGTCGGGGCCGGCAGGCGGGCCACCAGTGCGTCGAGCTCGCGGCGCAGCGCGTCCAGCCCCTGCCCGGTGGCGCCGCTGACGGCCACCGCGGGCACGGCGCCGAGGCTGCTGCCGCGCAGGTGCGCCAAGGCCTCGGCGGTCGCCGGCCCGGGGTCGGCGAGATCGCTGCGGGTGACGGCCAGCAGCCCGACCTCCAGCCCCAGGGCGTCGACCGCGGCCAGGTGCTCGCCGGACTGACGTCGCCAGCCCTCGTCGGCAGCGACGACGAACAGCACGGCCGGCGCCGGCCCGAGCCCGGCGAGCATGTTGCCGATGAAGCGCTGGTGCCCGGGCACGTCGACGAACCCGAGGACCTGTCCGGACGGCAGCGCGGTCCAGGCGTAGCCGAGATCGATCGTCATGCCCCGCCGGCGCTCCTCGGCCCAGCGGTCCGGCTCCATCCCGGTCAGCGCGCGGACCAGCGTGCTCTTGCCGTGGTCGACGTGGCCTGCGGTGGCGACGACGTGCATCAGCGCGCGGCAGCCAGCACGGCGGCCACCACGACGGCGTCGTCAGCGGGCGCGACGGTGCGCAGGTCGAGCAGGCACCTGCCGTCCTGCACCCGCCCGACGACGCACGGGTCCCCGGCCCGCAGGGCGACGGCGTAGGCCACCGGCAGCGCGACGGCCCAGCCGGGCAGCGCGAGCCCGGGGGCGCCGCCACCGCCGACCGCACCGTCGCAGGGCACCGCGTCGCCCCCGACCTGGTGAGCGACGGCCGCGCAGCGTTGCCGCAGCGTCTCCGGGTCGGCCGTCAGGGCCTCCCAGGTCGGCGTACGCGGCCCGCGCAGCGTGGCTTCCAGCGCTGCCAGGGTCAGCTTGTCGACCCGCAGCGCGCGGGCCAGCGGGTGCCGTCGCAGCCGGTCGAGGATCTCGGCGTCGCCGAGCAGCAGACCCGCCTGCGGTCCGCCCAGCAGCTTGTCGCCGCTGGCCGTGACGACCGCGGCCCCGGCGCGCAGGGCCGTGCGCGCGTCCGGCTCCTGCGGCAGCAGCGGGTGCGGCGCCAGCAGGCCGCTGCCGATGTCGACGACGACGGGTGCGCCGAGACCGGCGAGCTCGGCGACGCCGACCTCGCTGGTGAAGCCCTCGACCCGGAAGTTGCTCGGATGGATCTTCAGGACGCAGCCGGTGCGCGGACCGACGGCGTCTGCGTAGTCGGCCAGGTGCGTCCGGTTGGTCGTGCCGACCTCCCGCAGGCGCGCCCCGGTCGAGGCGATCAGGTCCGGGAGCCGGAAGCCGTCGCCGATCTCGACCAGCTCGCCCCGACTCACCACGACCTCTCGACCGGCGGCCAGGGCGGTCGTCGCGAGCACCAGAGCCGCGGCGCCGTTGTTCACCACCAGGACGTCTTCGGCGTCCGGCACGGCGTCGCGCAGCGCTGCCAGGGTGCCGCGTCCGCGCCGGGCCCGGGTGCCGTCCGCGACCTCGAACTCGACGTCGACATAGCCCGCCGCGCGGGTGACGGCGTCCACGGCTGCGGGTGAGAGAGGCGCGCGCCCGAGGTTGGTGTGCAGCACGACGCCGGTGGCGTTGAGCACCGGACGCAGCGTGGTGGCCGCGCACGGCAGCGCCGCGACGGCCGCGTCGGCGACCTGCTCCGGGGCGAGGTCGCCGGCCCGCGCACGGTCCTGCGCCGCGAGCACGTGAGCCTTCACCGTGTCGGCTCCCAGCCGCTGGGCGGCCGCCGCGAGGCGGGGGTCGGCCAGCACGGCGTCGGTGCGCGGGATGCGCCTGCGCGGGTCGTCGGGCACGACGGCGACGCTACCCACGAGCGTGCACGTCGGCCGGCCGTGGCTCAGACGGTCAGACCGCGGCGGGTCGCCGGCACCAGCCGCAGGGCGAGCAGACCGGACAGCACCGCGGCCGCCGCGAGCGGCACCTGCACCGACGTCGCCTCTGCGGTCACCGCGGTCAGGTAGGGCGCGGCGAAGCCGAGGTAGGCGCACGACAGGAACACCGCGGAGAGCGCGCCGCGGCGGCCCGGTCGAGCCAGCCGGTTCGTCAGCGCGAGGCCGGCGGCGAGCGTCAGCCCGCCGCCGGACCCCAGCAGCAGCGCGGCGGCGAGCAGCACCGGCGGCGAGCCCGAACCGGCCCCGACGGTGACCAGCGCGTAGCCGAGCACGCCCAGCAGCGCCGCGCAGAGCGCACTCCACCGTCCGAGCCGCTGCTGCAGGGGAGCCGCGAGGGCTCCGGCCCCCAGGGTGATCCCCGCCAGCACCCCGGTCAGCAGCACCGGCGGCGCGGAGGTCTCCACCAGCAGCGGCACCGCCGAGATGATGATCGACGGGAACGCGTAGACGCACACGGCCAGCGGCGCGAGGACGGTCAGCAGCGCGATGCGGTCGGCCGGCTCGACGAGCGGGCCGCGCGCCGCCCGGTCCTGCCGCGGCGCGGCCTGGACGGTCTCGGGCAGGCCGCGGGTCGCCGCGAGACCGACCGCGACGAGGGCGACGTGCAAGAGATACGGCAGGGTCGTCGGCGCCGGGCCGTACTCGGCCAGCACCCCGGAGGTGAGCGGACCGAGCGAGAAACCGGCGGTCATCGCCACCGCGGCGCGCCGGCCGGCGGCTGCGGCGCCCGCGGCCAGCGACAGCTCTCCGACCCAGGCGCTGCCGACGCTGAACGCGAGCCCGCTGACGGCCCCCTGCAGCGCCCGCCCGGCGAACAGGAGCGGCAGCGAGGACGCCGCGGCGATGAGCAGCAGCGACGTCAGCGCCGACAGCAGCATGGCGGGCAGGAACAGCCGTCGTCGGCCGAGCCGGTCCGACAGAGCGCCCGACAGCAGCAGCGCCGGGACGAGTCCCGCCGCGTAGCAGCCGAAGACGGCGGTGAGCACGTCCGGGCTGAGGTCGAGCGTGTCCCGGTAGACCAGCAGCAGCGGGGTGGGGACGTTGGTACCGGCCGCGACGGCGAACAGCGCGAACGCGCCGCGCCGCCAGTGGTTCGACTCGGCGGCGTCCATCAGGCTCAGGCTACGGCCGTCGTGGCCCCCGGCCTGGTCCTGTCGGGTCAGGTGTGCGCCTCGACGTAGGCCTCCGGGTCCTTCTCCTTCCCGGACAGGCCCTCGGCGCCGGCGTGGGCGTCCCGGTAGGCGAGGAAGGCCTCGCCCAGCGCGCTGCGGGTCGCGTCGTCGACCTCGGCGGCGAAGGGCGGCAGCACATCGTGCTCCTCCTCCTCCAGGTGCTCGACGGTCGCGTCCCGGGCCGTACGGAAAGCCTCCCACCAGGCGTCGGTGCCGACCTCGTGGTCGTTCACGGCCTGCGTGGTCTGGCGGATCTCGTTATGGTCCTTGACCGCGTGCTCGGTGTCTTCCTCGGTGTCGTCGACGTCCTGGAGCAGCGCCGGGTAGAAGATCTTCTCCTCCGCCGACGCGTGCACCTCGAGCTGGTCGAACAGCTCGGTCCACCGTCGCTCGAGCTCGGCCGGGTCGGTCACGGCCTCGATCTCGGCGAAGGAGCGCCGGAACAGCTCGTGCTCGGACAGGATCAGGGCGTCGATGTCCAGGTCGCTCACGGGTCGTCTCCAAGGCTGGGGCGGTTGTCGGCCCGTCCCTGCCCGCGCGTCGACGACGGCAACCCAGCCGGGAGCGCGGCGGAGGCGGATGGGAATCGAACCCACCAGGACGAGATGCTCGCCCTCACCGGTGTTGAAGACCGGGGCGCCCACCAGGAACGCGTACGCCTCCCCGGTCCCGAGAGACCGTGCGCGAGAGTGTAGGGACGCGGCGTCGCGATCGGCTCAGGTGACGGAGAGGCTGCCGCTCATGCTGGAGGTGTGCGGGTCGCACACGTAGCTGTACTCGCCGGCCCGGAAGGTGACGGTCCACGTGGGGCTCTCGCTCCTGCCGACCGAGGTGGCCTGGTCGACCCCGGGTCCGCGCAGCGCGAAGTTGTGGATGCCCGTCTCGTCGACGACCTCGACCGTGTACTCCCCTGCGGGCAGGCTGGTGACCGCTGCGCCGGCAACGTCGGTCAGCGAGATCTCGAACGCGTCCGGCTTGTCCGGCGTGCCGACCCGTGCGGTGAGCACGGCGCCAGGCGCGACCGCTGCTGCCGGCTCGCCCGCCGTCGACGACGACGGGTCGTCGCTGCCGCAGGCGGCGAGCGGCACGACCAGCAGCGACGCGAGGACAGCACGGGACAGCAGGCTGCGGGAGGACATGTGATCCAGTGTCACCCGGCGGCAGCTCCGGTGCGGATCAGGAGTAGGACACCTTCACCACGTCGCTGGTCGGCACCGCCTGGCAGGCCAGGATCCAGCCCTCGTCGAGGTCCTCCTGCTCCAGGACGTCGTTGCGTCCAGCATGCGCACCTCGCCCTCGAGCAGCGTGCAGCCGCAGGCGCTGCAGTTGCCCTGTCGGCAGGAGTACGGCGCGTCGAGCCCCGGCCGCCAGCAGGACGTCGAGCAGCTTGCTGCCGCTGGGCCAGGCGTGCTCGGAGGCCTCGCCGTCGAGCTCGACGTGCACGGTGCTGCTCGCACCGCCGTCGCTGACGACCTCGACCGGTGCGGCCCACGGGTCGCCGGTCAGCGACACGAACCGTTCCGACGTGGACTGCGGTCGCGGTGACACCTGCAGCTCGGCCAACGCCGCCGTCACGGCCTGCATGAACGGCCCGGGGCCGCAGACGAAGGACTCGAACGTGCCGTAGGGACGGACCAGCACGCAGCAGCTGGCCGGTGGACGGCAGGCCCTGCACCGACTCCAGCCAGTGCAGCACCACCAGCCGCTGCGGATGCTCGGCGCACAGGGCCGCGAGGCGCCGGGCGAAGATGACCGAGGCCTCGTCGCGGTTGGCGTACACCAGCACGACCCGGCCGGTGCCGGTGGCGAGCGCGCTCTTCAGGATCGACATCACCGGCGTGATGCCGCTGCCGCCGGCGCACAGCAGCAGGTCGCGCGAGAGGTCCTTGGGGGTGAACAGCCCCGACGGCGGCAGCACCTCCAGCTCGGTCCCGGCCACGACGCTGTCGCAGACCCAGTTGGAGCCGTAGCCGTCGCGGCGTGCGCTTGACGGTGACCTGCAGCGTGGTCGTCGACGTGCGGTGAGCTCGACAGCGAGTAGCAGCGCGCGGTCGGTCCGCGGTCGCTGCGGGATGCGCAGCGTGAGGAACTGCCCGGGCTTGTACGGCAGCGCCGGGCCGTCGAAGACCAGCGAGTGCGCGTCGGCCGTCTCGTGCACGACCTCGCGCACGGCAGCCGGGTCGGGCGGCTCACCGGCCCACGTCCGGCTCGTCCGGCTCGTCCGGGTCCAGCATCTCCAGCCGCCCGTCGGCGACCGCCTGCGTCGATGGACGCCCGCAGCGCCTCGCAGCCCGCGACGCGAGCCGTCTGGTGGCCGGCCGCCCGCTGCGCCGCAAGCTCGGCGCAGACCGACGCCGGCATCGGTCAGCCACTGGATGCTGGTCTGCGTCGGGGTCGCCTTGCGGACGAGCACCGTGCGTCGCGCAGCGGCCGCAGGCGACCTCCTGCAGCGGCCGGTCGTCGTCCGGGGTGAGCCGGTCGGGCAGGACGCGCACGGACACGCTCAGACCGCCGGCGCCGCGGTGGTCCGGCGCCGGCGACCGGCGCCCCGGCCGCCTTGGCGCCTCTCGACGAGCTGCTGCTGCCACGACTCGCACCGCCCGCGTGGTGTCGATCTCGAACTCGAAGCGCTGCGGTCATCTCCGGCGTCGATCGTCGGCGACGTCGACGTAGAACTGCTCGTACCAGCGGCGCAGCTGGTAGACGGGGCCGTCCTCCTCGCACGAGCAGCGGGTTGTCGATGCGCGACTTGTGCCGCCAGATGTCGACGTCGCCCTGGAACCCCTCGCCGATCATCGCGGTCATCTTGCGCGCGATCCTTGGCCATCGTGTCGTCGTCCAGCCCCGGGATCTTCTTGACGATCATCCCGTACTGCAGCACGAAGCTGTTGTCGGACGACCGGGTAGTGCGTGGTGATGAGGATCGACTCGATCGTCATCCCGCTGAACTCGTCCTCCAGCCAGTCGACGAGGTAGCTGGGCCCGAAGTAGGTCGCCGTCGCTGTGCGTCTGCTGGCCCTCGAACACGCCCGATCTCGATGGCGTCGCCCGTGGCCGCCGCCTCATAGGTCGTGCCCGCGTAGTACTGCGTCGCGAGGTGGCCCTCGAAGACGTTCTTGAAGTACGTCGGCAGGCCCTTGTGGATGTAGAAGAAGTGGGCCATGTCGACCATGTTGTCGATGATCTCGCGCGAGTGGCTGTTCTCGACGAGGATCGAGCTCCCACGTCCACGAGGTCCACTCGCCGCTGTCGTAGCCCTCGAACGTCGGGGATCGTCACGTCCTCCGGCGGCGCCTGGCCCTCCGGGTCGTGCCAGACGAACAGGTGGCCGTTCTGCACGAGCACCGGCCAGGTCCGGGTGCGCGCCCGCGGCGGGATGCGGCGGGCGTACGGGATCTGCTGGCACCTGCCGTCGCCGCCCCAGCGCCAGCCGTGGAACGGGCAGGCGATGCTCGTCGCCCTGCACCGTGCCCCGCGACAGGTCGCCGCCCATGTGCCGGCAGTACGCCGTCGAGCGCGTTGAGCGCGCCGTTCGCGCCCTGCCAGACGACGAGCTTCGTGCCGAACGCCTCGACCGCGTGCGGTGCGCCGTCGGCGAAGCTCGCCCGCCAGGCCGAGGCAGTGCCAGCCACGCGCGTACCGGGTCGGGTGCGTGCCCGGTCGATCTGGCGGACCTGGTCGGTCGTCGACGCTCATGCGGTGCTCCTGCTCCGGTCGCGGGACGTTCTCGAGCGTGCGGGACGAGAGGATCAGGCGGATACGCCGGACGGCGAGCGACGGTCGCGTTCTCCCGGTGCAGGTGCCCCGACCAGCTCGGTGACGGCGCCGGCCAGCGCGCCGCGGCGCTCGGCATCGACGTCGTCCAGCGCCTCCGCCAGCTGGCGACGTGGAACGCGTGCACCTTCGCCAGCGCCTCGGCGTCCTTGCGCCGTGACCCGGTAGAGCGAGACGCGGCCGTCGCTGCTGGAGGCCTGGCGGGCCACCAGTCCAGCGGCCTCGAGCTGTTGCAGCACCCGGCTCGCCGTGGGCTGGGAGAGGTCGAGGCCCTGGGCGAGCCGGGTGGCCGACACCGGTCCCGCGTCGGCGACCAACGACAGGAACCGCAGACCGCTGCGGGTGACGGGCACGCCGGTGGCCGCGACCGTCTCGGCGTGGAAGCGCGCAGACCCCGACAACCGGTACAGGTCGTTGAGCGCTGCGGCGAGGGCGCTCAGGCTCGGGTCCGTGGCCACGCCCCCAGGGTGCTACGGATGCATACGCTACGCAAGTAGTCGACGAGAACGTGTTCTAGCGAAAGCGCGTCCGCGTTGCTAGGTTGCGGCCATGCCAATCTCGGACGGGCGCGTCGTCGTGGTGACCGGAGCCGGCCAGGGGCTCGGCCGTGCCCACGCGCTCGCCTTCGCTGCTGACGGCGCCCTGGTCGTCGTCAACGACGTCGGCGAGGCCGCCGACGAGGTCGCCGCCGAGATCAACGCCACCGGCGGCACCGCGGTGGCCTGCCGCGCCGACGTCAGCGACTGGGACGACGCCGCGCGGCTGGTGCAGACCGCCGTCGACGCCTTCGGCCGCCTGGACGCGCTGGTGAACAACGCCGGTCTGGTGCGCGACCGGATGCTGGTGAACATGAGCGAGGACGAGTGGGACCTCGTGCTCAGGGTCGACCTGAAGGGCCACTTCTGCCCCCTGCGGCACGCCGCCGCGTACTGGCGCGACCAGCACAAGGCGGGGACGCCGGTACAGGCCCGCGTCGTCAACACCAGCTCCGGCGCCGGCCTGTTCGGCAGCGTCGGCCAGGGCAACTACGCCGCGGCCAAGGCGGGCGTCGCTGGCGCTCACGCAGGTCGCGGCCGTCGAGATGGCCCGGTACGGCATCACCGTCAACGCGATCGCGCCCGCCGCCCGCACCCCGATGACCGAGAAGGTGTTCGCCGAGACGATGGCCAAGCCCGAGAGCGGCTTCGACCCGATGGACCCGGCCAACGTGTCCCCGCTGGTCGTCTGGCTGGCCAGCGCCGACAGCGGCGACGTCACCGGCCGCGTCTTCGAGGTCGAGGCGGGCATCCTGTCGCCGCTGGACGGCTGGCAGCACGGTCCGCGCGAGGACAAGCGGCGGACCGCTGGCAGACCGACCGAGGTCGGCGCCGCCGTCCGCACGCTGCTGGAGGCGGCCCCGGCGCAGGTCGCGCCGTACGGCGCATGACCGGCACCGACCTGTCGACCGTCGGGGTCGAGCAGTTCCGCGACGAGGTCCGCGGCTGGCTGGCCGAGCACCTCACCGGCCGCTTCGCACCGCTCGTCGGCAGCGGTGGCCCCGGGCCGCGAGCACGAGCACGTCGAGCTGCGTCGGGAGTGGGAGCGCGAGCTCGGCGCAGGCCGGCTGGATCGGCGTCGGCTGGCCGGTCGAGGCCGGCGGCCGCGGCGCGACCGACGGCGCAGCAGGTCGTCTTCCACGAGGAGTACGCCCGTGCCGGCGGCCCCGCGCGCATCGGGCACATGGGCGAGCAGCTCGCCGGCCCGACGCTGGCCGCCTTCGGCACCCACGGAGCAGAAGGACCGCTTCCTGCCCGGGCATCCTGGCCGGCACCGAGCTGTGGTGCCAGGGCTACTCCGAGCCGGGCGCCGGCGTCCGACCTCGCCGGCGTGCGCACCAGGGCCGTCCTGCGCGACGACGGCTGGCACGTCGACGGGCAGAAGGTCTGGACCTCGCTGGCCCACCTCGCCGACTGGTGCTTCGTGCTCGCCCGCACCGAGCCCGGGTCGCAGCGGCACAAGGGCCTGTCCTACCTGCTGGTGCCGATGGACCAGCCCGGCGTCGACGTCCGGCCGATCGTCCAGCTGACCGGCACGTCGGAGTTCAACGAGGTCTTCTTCGACGACGCCGTCACCGCCGCCGACAACATCGTCGGGCGCGCCCGGCGAGGGCTGGCGGGTCGCGATGGGGACGCTCGCCTTCGAGCGCGGCGTCGCCACGCTCGGTCAGCAGGTCGGCTTCGAGCGCGAGCTCGAGGACGTGCTGCGGCCTCGCCGCGACGCACCGGCGCGCTGGCGACGACCCGGCCGTCGCACGACCGCCTCGTCGACGCCTGGGCCGGCCTGCAGGTGCTGCGGCACACCGCGCTGCGCACGCTCGACAGCGACGCCGCCAGCAGCACCGGCGTCGAGGCGTCGGTGTCCAAGCTGCTCTGGGCGCCGTGGCACCAGCAGCTCGGCGAGCTCGCCATGGCGGTCCAGGGCGCGTCGTCGACCGTCGTCGGTCGACCGGACCTCGCCACGGGCTCTCGCCGCTGCAGAACCTGTTCCTGTTCACCCGCTCCGACACGATCTACGGCGGGAGCAACGAGGTGCAGCGCAACATCATCGCCGAGCGCCGCTGGGGCCTGCCTCGGACACCTACGCCCGGACGCGCGATGAGCGCCTCCGCCGCGTCGGTGCCGCCGAGGACCTGCCGACCTCCGGGACGCCGTCCGGGGCTTCCTCGACCGCGCACGCGCCGGTCACGGCGCAGACTCGACCGACCAGACGACCACGGCCCGGCGTGGAAGCGGCTGACCGCCGAGCTGGGCCTCACCGCCCTGCCGGTCGCCGAGGAGCACGGCGGCGCCGGCGCCGGCTTCGTCGAGGTCGGCGTCGTGCTGGAGGAGACCGGCCGCGCGCTGCTGCGCGCGCCCTACCTCTCGACCGTGGTCGCTGCGACCTGGCGCTGGCCCGCTCGGCGCGGACGACCTGCTCGCCCTCGTCTGGCCGACGGCAGCACCGCCGCTGCGCTCGCTGCTCGACGGTGACGTCCGCAGCGAGGACGGCGCCCTCACCGGCACGGTCCGAGCAGGTCGTCGACGCCGCCGCGGCCGACGCTCCTGCTCGTCGCCGCCGACGACGGGCTGCACGTCGTCCGCAGCGACGCGCCCGGCGTGAGCGTCACGCCGCTGACGCCGCTCGACCCGACCCGCCCGCAGGCCCGCGTCGAGCTCGTCGGCGCAGCCGCCGTCGACCCGCGTCGGAGACGCCGCGGCCGCCGTCGACCGCGCTGCGACCTGCTCCACGTCGCGCTGGCCAGCGAGTCGCGTCGGCGCCGCCGAGCGCGTGCTCGAGAGCGCCGTCGAGCACCTCAAGGTCCGCGAGCAGTTCGGCCGTCCGCTCGGCTCGTTCCAGGCGCTGCGCCACCGGGTCGCCGACCTGACGGTGCCGCTCGAGGCAGCGCGCTCGACCGCCTGGTACGCCGCCCGCGCCGCCGCCGGGCTCTCGGACGACCTCGCCGTCGTCGCCCCGCTGGCGACAGGCCGTCTGCGCCGACGCCTTCACGGCCGGTCGCCGGCGAGTGTCATCCAGCTGCACGGCGGCATCGGCTTCACCTGGGAGCACGACGCGCACCTGTACTTCAAGCGGGCCTGGACGACGTCGCTGCTGCACGGCGACAGCCGCACCCTGCGCCGCCGGGCCGCCGCCCGCGCCGGCGTCTTCGCACCCGCACGACCGTGAGGACACCCGTGCCTGACAAGCGGCATGACCGAGGAGCAGGTCGTCGCCGAGCTCCGCTCCGGCATGACGATCGGCATCGGCGGCTGGGGTTCGCGCCGCAAGCCGATGTCGCTGGTCCGGGCGCATCCTGCGCTCGCGACCTCACGACCTGACCGTCGTCTCCTACGGCGGCCCCGACGTCGGCCTGCTCTGCGCCGCCGGCAAGGTCCGCAGCTCGTCTACGGCTTCGTCTCGCTCGACTCGATCCCGCTCGAGCCGCACTTCCAGGCCGCCCGCAAGGCCGGCGCGATCGAGGCCGCCGAGTGGGACGAGGGCATGGTCCAGTGGGGGCTGTACGCCGCCGCGTCGCGGCTGCCCTTCCTGCCGACCCGGGCCGGCCTGGGCTCCGACGTCCTGCGCGTCAACCCTGACCTGCGCACGGTGCGCAACGCCCTACGGCGACGAGGAGCTGCTCGCCGTGCCGGCCCTGCCGCTGGACGCCGCGCTCGTGCACCTCAACCGCGCCGACGCGCGGGGCAACGCCACCTTCCTCGGACCCGACCTGTACTTCGACGACCTGTTCTGCCAGGCCGCCGAGAAGGCCTATCTCTCGTGCGAGCGGATCGTGCCGACCGCCGAGCTGGGCGAGGCCGACCTGACCCGGCAGCGGATCGCGCGCTGGATGGTCAGCGGCGTCGTCGAGGCGCCCAACGGCGCGCACTTCACCTCGTGCGCCCCGGACTACGAGCGCGACGAGTCCTTCCAGAAGGAGTACGCCACGGCCGCCAAGGATCCCGACGCCTGGGCGCAGTTCCGCGCCACCTATCTCGACGTCGCGCGACGAGCGCGCCTACCAGGCCGCCGTCGACGGCCCGAGCCACGGCACGCGCTGCCGCGAAGGCGTCCGCGTGAGCGCCACCCGCGCCGAGGTCTGCGCGATCGCCTGCGCCGAGGCCTTCCGGGGAGACGGCGAGATCCTGGCCAGCCCGATGGCGCTGATCCCCTCGCTGGGTGCCCGGCTCGCGCGCGAGACGTTCGAGCCGGACCTGCTGCTGTCCGACGGCGAGGCGTCCTTCGTCGCCGGCGCGTGGCCGCTCGGCGGACGGCCGCCGGCCACGCGTCGAGGCCTACATCCCCTATCGGGCGATCTTCGACCTGGTCTGGTCCGGGCGCCGCCACGTGATGATGGGTGCCAGCCAGGTCGACCGGTTCGGGAACCAGAACATCAGCTGCATCGGAGACTTCGCCAGGCCGAAGAACCAGCTGCTGGGCGTCCGCGGCGCGCCGGGGAACACGGTGTGCCACACGACGAGCTACTGGGTGCCCAAGCACTCCACGCGCGTGCTCGTGGAGAAGGTGGACATGGTGTCCGGGGTCGGTAACGACCGCCGCGAGGGCGAGGCGGGGCGTTTCCACGACCTGCGCGTCGTCGTCACCGACCTCGCGGTGCTCGACTTCGCGACGCCGGACGGTGCGATGCGGCTGCAGTCCCTGCACCCGGGCGTCGCCCTGGACGACGTGCTCGCAGCCACCGGCTTCGACCTCGCCCACGACGACGACGTCGCCGTCACCCGCGAGCCCACCGCCGACGAGCTCACCCTGATGCGAGAGGTGCTCGATCCGAAGACCCTGCGCGACAGAGAGGTCCCGTCGTGACGACCCAGGTCGACACCCCACCGGTCGACGACCGGCCGGCCCTGCACCCGGCGCTGACCACCCGGGCGTGCGCCCTGTTCGGCATCACCTATCCCGTCGTGCAGACCGGCATGGGCTGGGTGGCCGGTGCGGGTCTGGCGGCGGCGACGTCCAACGCCGGTGGTCTCGGCATCCTGGCGTCGGCGACGATGAGCTACGCCGAGCTGGAGACCGCGATCGCCCAGACGAAGGCGAAGACGTCGAAGCCGTTCGGGGTGAACCTGCGCGCGGACGCTCCCGACGCGGCGCAGCGCATCGACCTGATGGCCCGTGAGGGCGTCAAGGTGGCGTCCTTCGCGCTCGCCCCGAAGAAGGACCTCATCGCACGCTGCAAGGACGCCGGCCTGGTGGTCGTGCCCTCGATCGGTGCGAAGCGCCATGCCGAGAAGGTCGCCGAGTGGGGTGCCGACGCGGTCATCGTGCAGGGCGGCGAGGGCGGTGGGCACACCGGCGCCGTGCCGACGACGGTGCTGCTGCCCCAGGTGGTCGACGCCGTCGACCTGCCGGTGGTGGCCGCCGGCGGCTTCTTCGACGGCCGGGGTCTGGTGGCGGCGCTGGCCTACGGCGCGGAAGGCATCGCGATGGGCACCCGCTTCCTGCTGACCAGCGACAGCTCGGTCGGGCAGCAGGTCAAGGACGTCTACCTGTCCAAGGGCGTCGACGGCACCGTCGTCAGCCGGCAGGTCGACGGCATGCCGCACCGCGTGCTGCGCACCGAGCTCGTCGAGGCGCTCGAGAGCGGTAGCGCGCCGAAGGCTCTGGTGCGTTCGCTGAGGGCCGCCCTCGCCTACCAGAAGATGAGCGGCACCCCCCTGCTGGACATGGTGCGCGAGGGGGTCGCGATGAAGCGCGGCGGCGAGAAGACCTGGACGCAGGTGATCATGGCCGCCAACACCCCCATGCTGCTCAAGGCGGCGATGGTCGACGGCCGTCCGGACCTCGGGGTGATGGCCAGCGGACAGGTGGTGGGCCTGCTGGAGGACCTGCCCTCGTGCGCCGAGCTGCTCGAGCGGATCGTGGGCGAGGCAGGCGCCGTCCTGGACCGGCTGGGGGCTCCGCGTGGCTGAGACCGCACCGGGCGTGCCCGGCTACGTGCCCGCCCACGGGCTGCTCGCCGGCAAGGTCGTCGTGGTCACGGCCGCGGCCGGCACCGGCATCGGTTTCGCCACCGCCAGGCGGGCTGCCGAGGAGGGTGCCACGGTCGTCGTCAGCGACTGGCACGCAGCGCCGCCTCGGCGAGGCGGCCGACGCTCTGGCCGAGATCAACGGCACGCGTCCCCTCGCGGTCGCCTGCGACGTCACGGACGAGGCGCAGGTGCAGGCGCTGGCTCGACGCCACCGTCCGCGAGCACGGCCGGATCGACGTGCTCGTCAACAACGCGGGGCTCGGCGGGACCGCCGAGCTCGTCGACATGACCGACGAGCAGTGGATGCGCGTGCTCGACGTGACCCTGAACGGCACGTTCCGCTGCACCCGCGCAGCTCTGCGGCAGATGAAGAGCGCAAGGCTCCGGCGTCATCGTGAACAACAGCTCGGTCATCGGCTGGCGGGCGCAGATCGGCCAGGCGCACTACGCCGCCGCGAAGGCCGGCGTGAACGCCCTCACCCGCACCGCCGGGGTCGAGGGCGCGCAGTTCGGCGTCCGGGTCAACGCGGTCTCGCCCTCCATCGCCATGCACCCGTTCCTGGCCAAGGTCACCAGCGACGAGCTGCTCGCCGAGCTGTCGGCCAAGGAGGCGTTCGGCCGTCCGGCCGAGCCCTGGGAGGTCGCCAACGTGATCGTGTTCCTGGCCAGCGACTACACGCTCGTACATGACCGGCGAGATCGTCTCCGTCAGCAGCCAGCACCCGTGAGAGGCCTCCGATGATCAGCACCACCCGCCACGAGAACGGCGTCGTCGAGGTCGTCGTCGACCACCCGCCCGTCAACGCGCTGCCGGTGCAGGGCTGGTTCGACCTCGCCGAGACGATCCTGGCTGCCGGTCGCGACGCCCGACACCCGCGCCGTCGTCCTGCGCGCCGAAGGCCGCGGCTTCAACGCCGGGGTCGACATCAAGGAGTTCCAGCGCGACACCGGCCACGGCGCCCTGGTCGGGCGCGAACCGCGGCTGCTACGCCGCTTTCGCCGCCGTCTACGACTGCGCCGTGCCCGTCGTGACGGCCGTCCAGGGCTTCTGCCTCGGCGGGGGCATCGGCCTGGCCGGCAACAGCGACGTCGTCGTCGCCAGCGACGACGCCACCTTCGGCCTGCCCGAGATCGACCGCGGGGCGCTCGGCGCGGCCACGCACCTGGCTCGCCTGGTCCCCCAGCACACGATGCGGGCGATGTTCTTCACCTCCGCCACCGCCACCGCTGCCGAGCTGCACGCCTTCGGCTCGGTGCGACGGGTCGTGCCCCGCGAACAGCTGCGCGACGCCGCCCTGGAGATCGCCGGCCAGATCGCGGCCAAGGACCCGACCGTCATGCGCGCGGCCAAGGAGGCCCTCAACGGGATCGACCCGTGGGACCCCAAGCGCAGCTACCGCTTCGAGCAGGGCTTCACCTTCGAGCTGAACCTGCTGGGCGTGGCCGACGGGTGCGCGAGGACTTCGGCACGTCCTGACGGTTCGCCCGACGCATCGAGCCAGAGATGACGCCGACCTAGAACCGACCACCGACAAAACCCCAGGTCACAGGGGGTGGTGCGACGGTGACGGTCAGACGGTGGGCGGCCGGCCGGTCAGACCCAGCAACCTCTGCTGCAGCGGAGCGTCGGCAGCCACCGGCACCTCGGGTCCGAACACCCCCATCGACCGCCAGAAGTCGGCTTCGGGCAGGAACGCGTCCCACATCGCCTGCACCAGTTCGGCGTCCAGGGTGTCGTCGACGCCGATCACGCGGGCCAGGTCGACAGCGCGCAGACCCCGGAAGCTGATGACGTGCCACAGCCCGTCGCGCGCAGGGAAGTCGCCGTAGGAGAAGTGCAGGACGCGGTCCAGGTCCTCCAGGGCCTCGACCGCCGCGACGCCCTGCTCGACCAGGTGCGCGAAGGCGGCCCGGGGGTCGGCGCCGAGCAGGTCGCCGTCATAGGCGGTGGGGCCCACCTGTTCGACGGTCCGCCCGGCCAGCACGTCCGGGATCCACGCCTCGTCGTAGGCGTGGTACCCGATCACGTCGCGCAGCGTGGGCGCACCGTCGCCGCCCCTGCGCTGGAAGTCGTCGGGCAGCGGCAGATCCCACTGCTCGTCGGAGATCTGCTGCACCACCCGGTCGAGGGCTCGATCGGCGGCGGCGAAGGCCTGCTGAGGTGTCATGGGGCTCACGGCTCGGCTCCTGTCCGACGCCGGTCGCTCCGACGTCGCGACGAACCTAGGACCGGCCGCTGGGAAGCGTCGAGAGCTGCCCTAGATCATCGCGCGCATGGGCCCCTGCGGCTCGACGTCGATCGAGGTCAGCGCCGCGGCGTGGAACACGCGTGCCCGGGCACGTGGATCGCGTGGGCGAGCCCCATGTGGGCGTCGCGCCAGAAGCGCTGCATGGGGTTGTCCATGCGCAGGCCGTTGCCGCCGGAGCGGGCGACGATCTCGTCGACGGCGCGCACCGCCCGCCAGGCGGCCTGCACCTGGTTGCGCCGGTTCGTCGCCCGCTCGGCGAAGCGAGGACGGTGCCCGCCGACCACGGCGTCGTAGGTACGGCTGACGCCGTCGAGCAGCACGGTGCGGGACGCCGCGATGTCGGCGGCCGCCTCGCTGATCGCGTACAGGACGTACGGGTCGTCCTTGATCTTGGTGCCGGTGACCTGCACCCGGGTCCGCTGGTAGTCGAGGTGGTGCGCCAGCGCGCCCTCGGAGATGCCGATGACGGCGGAGGTGATGCCGAGCGGGAACATCGACGCAGAAGGGCATGTGGTAGAGCGGGTCGGTCAGCCCGGCCTCCTTCGGCGCCTCGCCGCTGATGACCTTGGCGAACGGGCAGCACCCGGTTCTCGGGCACGAAGACGTCCTGCGACGATGACGTCCTTGCTGCCGGTGCCCTTGAGCCCGACGACGTCCCAGGAGTCTTCGACGATCTCGTAGTCCGACCGCGGCAGGATCACGTGCATGTTCACCGGCGGCATGACCGGCTTGCCGTCGGCGTCGCCGACGAACGCGCCGAGGAAGATCCAGTCGCAGTGGTCGGTGCCGGAGGAGAACTGCCAGTGGCCGTTGAACACGTAGCCGCCGTCGGCCGGCGTGAGCACGCCCATCGGCGCGTAGGGCGAGGCGATCCAGGTGTCCTGGTCGTCGCCCCACACCTCCTCCTGCACGGAGGCGTCGGCCATCGCCATCTCCCACGGGTGCACGCCGACGATGCCGGCGACCCAGCCGGTGGCGCCGTCCAGGCTCGCCACCTCCATGACGGTCTCCGCCCACTCCCGCGGGTGCGCCTCCAGCCCGCCATGGGTGCGCGGCTGCAGCATGCGCATGACGCCGGCCTCGCGTCAGCAGCTTGGCTGCGGCCTCCTCGAGCTTGCCGGCGGCCTCGTTGGCCAGACCCAGGGCGGCGATCTCCTGGGCGCGCTCACGGACGATGTCGATCGGTGCGGTCGGCACGGCAGTCCTCCAGACAGCGGGGCGGTGGTGACCTCACGGTGACAGGTCCGTCCCCATCTGCTCGGCCGGATCCCGGTCAACGGGACGGGCGCCGCTCCGGCGGCTCTGGGCTCAGCCCAGCTGCTTCTTGTCGACCTTCCCGGTCGCCCCGCGCGGCAGCTCCCGGACCAGCACCACCGATCTCGGCACCTTGTAGCCCGCCAGCCGTTCACGGCACCAGGCGACGAGCGACTCCGCGTCGGGCGTGCGCCCGGTCCGGGCCACGACATAGGCACGCCCGAGCTCCCCCATCCGTTCGTCGGGGACCCCGATCACGGCAGCCTCGGAGACGTCGTCGTGCGTCACGAGCACCTGCTCGACCTCGGCCGGGTAGACGTTGAAGCCGCCGACGACGTACATGTCCTTCAGCCGGTCGGTGATCCGCAGGTTGCCGGCCGGGTCGAGCACGCCGACGTCGCCCGTGTGCAGCCAGCCGTCGGCGTCGACGGCGTCGGCCGTGGCCTGCGGGTCCTGCCAGTAGCCGGGCGTGACGTTGTAGCCGCGCACGACGACCTCGCCCGGCTCGCCGACGGGCACCGCCGCCCCCGCGGCGTCGACGACGGCCACCTCGACACCCTCGACGGCCCGGCCGCTCGTCAGCGACACCACCTCGTCGGGATCGCCGGCGCGGCAGCCGGTGGCGAATCCCGTGCACTCGGTCAGCCCGTACGCCGTCACCACGGTGTCGAAGCCGAGCTCGTCGCGCATCCTGCGGATCAGCGCCGTCGGGACGACCGCGGCGCCGGTGACGGCCAGCCGCAGGCTCGACAGGTCGTGCCCGGAGCGGCGCGGATGCTCCAGGATCGTGCTGTACAGCGTCGGCGGCCCGGGCACGACCGTGAGCCGCTCACGCTCGACCAGGTCCAGCGCCGCACCGACGTCCAGGACCGGCACGGGGTGCGCGACGGCTCCCCGGAGCAGGCAGGCCAGCAACCCCGCCTTGTAACCGAAGGTATGGAAGAACGGGGCGACGACGAGCATCCGGTCGCCGGTGACCAGCCCGACGGTGTCGGCCCAGGTGGTGAACAGCCGGGTGCTGGCCCCGTGCGTGGCGACGACGCCCTTCGGCCGGCCGGTGGTCCCGGACGTGAAGATGATGTCGCAGGGATCCTGCGGCGACACGGCGGCGGCCGCCGCCTCGGCAGCGTCCAGCGGGACGCTCTCCCCCGCCGCGAGGAACTCGTCCCAGTCGGCGGCACCGACCACCCGGCGCAGCGACGGCAGCGGCCCCGCGGCGCGGACCGCTCCGACCGGGTCGTCGCCGACCACAGCGCCCAGGAAGGCGTCGTCGAGCACCAGGACGCAGCAGCCGGTGGCAGCGAGCACGTGCTGCGCCTCGGCGCCTTTGAAGCGCGTGTTCACCGGGACGAGCACCGCCCCCGCCCCCAGAGCGCCGAGGGCCGCCACCGCCCACCGCTGACCGTTCGGTGCCCACACGGCCACCCGGTCTCCGGGTTCGACGCCCTCGGCCAGCAGCGCCCGCGTCACCGCCAGCGAGCGGTCGCGCAGCCCCCGGTTGGTGAGCCGGCCGTCTGCGGTGACGAGCACCTCACGGTCGGGATCGTCTCGCGCCGCGTCGCGCAGGACCTCGGGAACCGTCCGCATGGAGTCCGTCCAGGTGTGGGGGCTGGTCGCGGAATGGTAGAACGTGTTCTCGTCCGAAGGCAGGCACGGCACAGGAGGGACGCCACGGTGGAGCTCACCGAGACCGCCGAGGAGGCGGCCTTCCGCGACGAGGCACGCACCTGGCTGCAGGCGAACGTGCCGAGCGGCCTGGCCTCCGGCGACACCCGCGAGGGGTTCGCGGCGCACCTGGAATGGGAGCAGGCGCTGTTCGACGCTCGCTGGGCGGTGGTGTCGTGGCCGGACGCCTACGGCGGCCGCGAGGCCTCGGTCTGGCAGTGGCTGGCGTTCGAGGAGGAGTACTACCGCGCCGGCGGCCCGCAACGGGTCACCCAGAACGGCATCTTCCTGCTCGCGCCGACGCTGTTCGCCGTCGGCACCCAGCAGCAGCAGGACACGCTGCTGCCGCGGATGGCCGCCGCACAGGACCTGTGGTGCCAGGGCTGGTCGGAGCCCGGCGCCGGCAGCGACCTCGCGTCGCTCACCAGCCGCGCCGTCCGCGACGAGGCGGCCGGTGGCTGGCGGCTGTCGGGTCAGAAGACGTGGACGACCCGTGGTGCGTTCTGCACGCACCTGTTCGGGCTGTTCCGGACCGATCCCGAGTCGCAGCGCCACCGCGGGCTGACGTACTTCCTCGTGCCGCTGGACGCCCCCGGCGTCACCGTCCGTGGCTTCGCCCGGCTCGACGGTGACGAGGGCTTCGCCGAGGTGTGGTTCGACGACGTCCTGGTGCCCGACGACGCCGTGCTCGGCGGAGTCGGCCAGGGCTGGGGCGTCGCGATGGCCACCACCGGCTCCGAGCGCGGCCTGACGCTGCGCTCCCCCGGTCGCTACACGGCCACCGTCGACCGCCTGCTCGAGCTGGCCGGACGCCATCCGGACCGTCTGGACGACGCGCTGCAGCAGCGGCTCGCACAGGCCTGGATCGACGCCGACGCCTACCGGCTCTTCACGTTGCGGCAGGTCAGCGACGAGCAGGCCGGCCGCGGCCGGGTCGGTGAGTCGAGCCTGAACAAGCTGTTCTGGAGCGAGCTCGACATCCGCCTGCACGAGCTGGCCCTGGATCTGCTCGGTCCCGAGGCCGAGCTGGAGGGCCCCTGGAGCAAGGGCTTCCAGTTCTCCCTGTCCGGACCGATCTACGCCGGCACCAACGAGGTCCAGCGCAACATCGTGGCCGAGCGCCTGCTCGGTCTGCCCAGGAGGTAGGCGTGCACTTCGGTCTGTCCGAGGACGCCCAGCAGCTGCGCGACGGACTGCGCGACGTGCTGGCGAGCGCCTGCCCGCCCGAGGTCGTCCGGGCCGCCTGGCCCGGCGGCGACGCCTCTCGCGTCGATGCCCTGTGGCGCACGCTCGGCGAGCTCGGGCTGCCGGGGCTGCTCGTGGCCGAGGCCGACGGCGGCCTCGGGCAGGACGACCTGGTGGCGGTGGCGGCCGTCGAGCAGGCGGGCTACGCCGGGGTGCCCGGTCCGCTGGTCGAGACGCTGCTCGCCGCTCCGCTGCTCGTCGGCAGCGGCGTGCTCGACGCCGTGCTGGCCGGTCGGGCGCGCGTCTGCGTCCGACGCGCTCAGCACGCCGTCCCGTACGCCGCCACCAGCGGCCTGGTGGTCGACCTCGACGACGGGGTGCGCCTGCTCCGGGACCCGTCGACGACCGTCGTCGAGACCGTCGACGGCGCGCGCGCCGCAGCCGTCGTCGACGGTACGGGCGAGGCGCTCGACGCCGACCCTGCGACGGCGCTGCTGCGCGGCCCGCTGCTGACCGCCGCGTTCCTGCTCGGCCTGGCCCGCCGGCAGGTCGACCTGACCGTCGCCTACACCCGCGACCGGCAGCAGTTCGGCGCGCCGGTGGGCAGCTTCCAGGCCGTGAAGCACCCGCTGGCCGATGCCGTCGTCGGTACCGAGTTCGCCTGGCCGGCAGTGCTTCGGGCCGCCCACTCGCTCGGCACGGGCGACCCCGACGTCGAACGGCACGTGCTGCAGGCGAAGATCCTCGCCTCGGACGCGGCCTACCGCGTCAGCCGGGTCTGCCTGCAGGCGCACGGCGCGATCGGCTACACCGTCGAGTACGACCTGCACCTGTTCGCCAAGCGCACCTGGGCGATGGCCCGCGACTGGGGCACGTCCGCCGAGCTGCGACGTCGCGTCGCCGCCGGGCTGTTGACATCAGAGAGGACCTGACCGTGAGCGAGACCGAGCCCGTCCGGTACGAGAAGCGAGGGGCCGTCGCCGTCGTGACGATGGACCGCCCCGACTACCGCAACGCCCAGAACAGCGCCATGACGTACGCCCTCGACGCCGCCTACTACCGGGCGATGGACGACGACGAGGTCAAGGTCGTCGTGCTCGCTGGTGAGGGCAAGCACTTCTCGGCCGGCCACGACATCGGCACCCCCGGCCGCGACATCGACACCAGCTTCGACCGCAAGGCCACGCTGTGGTGGGACCACGTCAACAAAGAGGGCGGCGCGAGCCGGCTCGCCCGCGAGTCCGAGGTCTACGTCGGCATGTGCCGTCGCTGGCGCGAGATGCCCAAGCCGACCATCGCCATGGTGCAGGGCGCCTGCATCGCGGGCGGCCTGATGCTGGCGTGGTCCTGCGACCTGGTCGTCTGCCTCCGACGACGCCTTCTTCGCCGACCCGGTCGTGCGCATGGGCATCCCCGGGGTCGAGTACTTCGCCCACCCCTGGCAGATGGGACCGCGCTTCGCCAAGGAGTTCCTGTTCCTCGGCGAGCGCGTCGGCGCCGAACGCGCGCGCGAGCTCGGCATGGTCAACCGGGTCGTGCCGCGGGCCGAGCTCGAGACGCAGACCCTCGCCATGGCCGACAAGATCGCCGAGATGCCGATGTTCGGGCTGGCCCTGACCAAGAAGGCGGTCAACCAGTGCGAGGACCTGATGGGTCATGCGCGACGGCATGGACTCCGTCTTCGGTCTGCACCACCTCGCGCACGCGCACAACGCCGAGATCGGCTGGACTCCCTGGCCGGACAGGACGCCCGCTCCATGCGCGACGCCGCCGCCGCCAAGGCCGCCAAGGCGAAGCCGTGAAACGGCTGACCCCGGACGACCTCGTCGATCTGGAGGAGCTGCGGCGGCTCAAGCACGCCTACTGCCGCTGCGTGGACACCAAGGACTTCGCCGCGCTGGGTCAGCTGTTCGTGCCCGACGGCACGGCGCTCCTACGGCGGCGGCGCCATCACCCTGACGGGGCGCGACGCCATCGTCGCCTGACCTTCACGCAGGCCATGGGGACGACCATAGGCTGACCAGCCACATCGCGGTCATGCCGGAGATCGAGCTGACGTCCGCGACCACCGCGACCGGCGTCTGGGCGCTGCGCGACGTCGTGCTGCTCACCGACTACGGGCTGGTCATCCGCGGCGCGTCGTACTACACCGATCGCTACGTGCGCACCGAGGCCGGTTGGCGGATCGAGCACACCGGCTACAAGCGGCTCTACGAGCGAGATCGGCAAGGCTGCTGCGGACCAGCGGATCACCGCGAGCTGGTGGACCACCGACGGTGTCAGCAGTCTGGTCTGACGCCGGTCCGGACCTGCTTCACTCCGGTCATGACGATCACGGACGAGAACGTACGTACTGCTCACCACGCTACCGACGCTCCGGCGGAGCCGTCGCCGCCCACGTCTGGATCGTGCCGCTGGACGACGGTCGCGCCGGCTTCTGGACGGCGATGGGCACCGGCAAGACCAAGCGGCTCAAGAACGACAGCCGCATCACGCTGCAGCCCTGCGACGCCCGGGGCAAGGTGACGGCCGGGGCGACGACCGTGACCGGTACCGCGCAGCTCGTGCAGTCCGGTGCCGACTTCGACCTCGTGCAGCACGCGGGTCAAGGCCAAGTACGGCGTCTGACAAAGGTGACGAAGCTGCTGCAAAGCTCGGCCCGCAGGGGCGCAAGGGCCTGACCTATGCCGACACGGTCGTGCTGATGCCCCTGGTCGGCGGCTGACCCGCGTCACCGCGTCGGCAGCTGACAGGCGGCGTCGAGCCCGAACACGTGGTTCAGGCGGCCGAAGGCCAGCCACGACCCGAGGACATGCTCAGCTCGACCTGCTCCAGCTGGGTGAAGCACGGCTCCGAAGCGCGCCCAGAAGTCCTCGTCGCCGTCGAGCTACAGGTGGGCCAGGGCGTAGCGCTCGGCGTACTCGGCCGCGATCCGGGTCTGCGTCGTCGAAGGCCTCGGTCGTGCGCCACTGCTCGACGGCCTCGACGAAGCCGTCCTCGACGGACGCGCCGTCGCGTCCTCGGTGCGCCAGTCGAGGCAGAACAGGCAGCCGTTGATCTGCGCGATGCGCAGCCGGGCGGCCTCGAACGGCCGCAGCGGCAGCGTGTGGTCGGCGTAGACCGCGTTGGCGAACGCGGACGCGGCCGGACCGATGCCCGGCACCGCCGTCCCCCACGCGTACATCACCGGGTGCTTGCCCTCGGGCACGTCCAGGCGCACGGTCAGCTCCTCGTCAGCCGGCCGGCGGCCGCGGGTCAGCGGTACCTGCAGGGCGTCGTACATCGCCGGGCGCCGCGGCACGCAGCCAGGCAGCGCGGCGACCAGCCGGCTCACCGCGGTGGCGTTGCCGCCGGCGGCCCGGTTGCCGCCCTCGTCCTCGGCGCTCGACGGTGACCTCGATGCGCGGCCGGCCCGTCCAGCACGACGCGGTGGGCACCGGCGCCGCCGTCGGCCGGACGCGGCCAGTCGG
Organism: uncultured Actinomycetes bacterium; assembly: GCA_963784675.1. Taxonomy (GTDB): domain Bacteria; phylum Actinomycetota; class Actinomycetes; order Mycobacteriales; family SCTD01; genus SCTD01. The sequence goes on along the minus strand of CAWASE010000019.1, from coordinate 622,008 downwards.
GCGCGACCTGTCGGGCGCGATGCGCGTGACGTGCTCGACGACGACGACGGCACGACCGCCGGACGACGCCCGCCACCTCGAAGCGCAGCGCGCCCTGGGTGCCCCTCGGCGAACAGGCCCATCGCGTTCGTGACGTCCGGCCTCCAGGGCCGGCGCTCGACGCGCTCGACGATCTCGTCGAGCGTCGACGCCGAGCGCCCGCGCGACCAGCCGCACCTGCCCGCCCCAGATCATCGTCGGCACGCTCGGCAGCACCATCATCGGGACGTCGTCCATGGCGCGCCCATGCCGACCGAGCCGCGGACCGCCTCGGGCGCGTCGTAGGTCGAGTAGTCGAACATCTCCATGGCAGCGGACGGTGTCCACCTGCCGGCCAGCCCCGCCAGAGCACGGGCAGCACGTCGTTGCCCCAGCCGGGGTCGATGCCGGAGACGAACAGCGCGCCTCCACCCTGCAGCGCAGGCCTCCTGCAGCGGCTCGCGCAGCGTGCCGGCGCCGACGCGGGTCGTACATCGCGTACAGCGACGGCGTGACCACGACCGCGCCGGCCGCCAGCGCGAGGCACAGGTCCGCCACCGCGTCGTCGGGCCGGACGTCGCCGGACACCGCGTAGACGACCGCGCCCGGACGGCGGCGAGCACGGCCTCGACGTCGTCGTGGCCGCGACCCCGAGCGGGTCGACCCCGGCGAGCTCACCGGCGTCCCGACCCACCTTGCTCGGGTCGCGGACCAGCACCGCAGCGAGCTCCAGACCGGGATCGGCCGCGACGGCGCGGATCGCTGCCCGACCGATGTTGCCGGTGCCCCAGACGACGGTGGCGATCTGGTCGGTCACCAGCCGGAGCACGGCCTCAGACCCGTTCGAGGATCGTGACGTTCGCCTGGCCGCCGCCCTCGCACATGGTCTGCAGCCCGTAGCGGCCGCCGGTGCGCTCCAGCTCGTGCAGCAGCGTCGTCATCAGCCGGGCGCCGGTGGCGCCGAGCGGATGGCCCAGGGCGATGCCGCCCCCGTTGACGTTCACCCGTGCGAGGTCGGCGCCGGTCTCCTTCTGCCAGGCCAGCACGACCGAGGCGAAGGCCTCGTTGATCTCGACGAGGTCGATGTCGTCGATGCTCAGGCCGGTCTTCTTCAGCGCGTGCGCCGTCGCCGGGATGGGCGCGGTGAGCATCAGGATCGGGTCGTCGCCGCGCACCGACAGGTGGTGGACCCGGGCCCGCGGCGTCAGGCCGTGCTCGCGCAGCGCGCCCTCGGAGGCGACGAGCAGCGCGGAGGCGCCGTCGGTCAGCTGGCTAGGAGACCGCGGCGGTCACCCGGCCGCCCTCCTGCAGCGTCTTCAGGCCCGGCCATCTTCTCCAGCGTGGTGTCGGCGCGCGGTCCGATGTCCTCGGTGACCTCGCCGTAGGGCGCGATCTCGCGGTCGAAGCGGCCCTCCTGCTGCGCGGTGAGCGCCCGCTGGTGGCTCTCGTAGGCGAACTGCTCCATCTCCTCGCGCGCGATGTCCCAGCGGCGGGCGATCTCGTCCGCAGCGTGGAACTGCGAGACCGGCGCGTCGCCGTAGCGCTCGCCCAGCCCGGCTCGAGCCCGAGAACGGGTCGGTCGAAGCCGTACTGCTGGCGACCAGCATGGCGGCGGAGATGGGGATCTGGCTCATGTTCTGCACGCCCGCCGGCGACGACGAGGTCGCTGCGTCCCGCTCATGACCGCCTGCGCGGCGAAGTGGACCGCCTGCTGGGAGGAGCCGCACTGCCGGTCGACCGTGACCCCGGGGACCTCCTCGGGCAGCCCGGCAGCGAGCCACGCGGTGCGGGCGATGTCACCGGCCTGCGCGCCGATCGTGTCGACGCAGCCCGAACACGACGTCGTCGACGGCCGACGGGGTCGATGCCGGTGCGCTCCATCAGCGCGCTGAGCACGTGCGCGCCGAGGTCGGCGGGGTGCACCCCGGCGAGTCCGGTGCCCTTGCGGGTCATCGGCGTGCGGACCGCCTCGACGAGGTAGGCCTCGGGCATGGGGGGCTCCAGCGGTGGTGGGTCGGTCAGGTGTCGACGGACTGCAGCGCGGTGTGGAACGCCGGCACCTCGCCGCCGCCGTCGACGAACAGGTCGGCGCCGGTGATGAACCCCGGCCTCGGGACGGCTCAGAATGAGGCATGCGGCGGCGATGTCCGCCGGCTCGGCCAGCCGGCCCATCGGGATGGTGGCCTCGACGGCGCCGGTGTCGCTGCCGTAGGTGCGTCGGCGGTCTCGGTGCGGACAAGCCCGGGCGTGACGGTGTTGACCCGCACCTTCGGGGCCCACTCGAGGGCGAGCCCCCGGGTCAGCGACCGCGAGGCCCGCCTTGGCGGCGGCGTACGCCGACGTGCCCGGCGCCGGGCGCACGGCGGCGACGCTGCCGATGTTGACGATGACGCCGCCGTCGTCCTGCTGCTGCATGACGCGCGTTCGCGGCCTGCGCGCACGTAGAACGGCGCCAGCAGGTTGAGCGCCACGACCTGCTCCACGAAGCGCGGGCTGACGGTGGCGGCGTCGGCGGACGGGCTGCCGCCGGCGTTGTTCACGAGACGTCGAGCCGGCCGTGCCGCGCGACGACACGTCCGCACCAGCGCGGCGACGGCGGCGGGTCGCGGACGTCGCAGGCGACGACGTCGACGGTCGCTGTCGTCGGGCGGCGGTGCGGCCGCAGACCACGACGTGACGCCCCCGGCGCGCGTAGGCGTCGGCGATGCCCCGACCCGAGCCCGCGGGTGCCGCCGGTGACCAGGACGACGCGACCGGCGTGGCCCGTGCTCAGGCCTGGGCTCCGGACAGCGCCGGGCCGCCTCGGCGCCATGGCCTCGACGGCCAGGTGGCCGAACGCCATGGCGGGCGTGATGCAGGCGCCGGGCCCGGGGTAGCTGTGGCCCATCATCGACGCCATCGTGTTGCCGCACGCGTACAGGCCCGGGATGGCCGAGCGGTCCTCGCGCAGGACGCGGGCCTGCTCGTCGCAGACCAGCCCGCCCTTGGTGCCGAGGTCGGACAGCACGAGCTGGGCGGCGTAGAACGGGCCCGGCGTCCAACGGTGCCAGGGACGGGTTCGGGTGCTCGTGCGGGCCCGGCGATGCCCGGGTAGCGCTGGAAGACCGCGAGCAGCTGCCGCTCGTGGCTGTCGTCGGCGCCGCGACCGAGCTCGTCGTCGACGCCGCGCTGCCGCGCCGGCGTTCCAGCCGCTCGACCTGCGCGACGAGCCCGGGCGCGTCGAGCGCCGCCGCCAGCTCCTCGACGGTGTCGGCCCTGACCAGCACGCCGGCGGCGACCCACTCGGCCGGGTCGTCGCCGGGGCGAAGGCCCGGCGAAGCCGGCCGTGTCGAGGAACGTGCTGCGACATGACGAACCAGGACGGGATGACCGGCTTGCCGCTCGGCCTCGGCGGCGAGCATGCGGTGGCCGAAGGTGTTGTAGTCGCAGCCCTCGTTGATCCAGCGCCGGCCGTGCGGTCGACGATGATCGCGCCGGGCGCGATGCGCTCCCAGAGCAGGAAGGAGCGCTCGCCGTCCGGGCGGCAGGAAGCCCGGCGCCCACCAGCAGTCCTCGAGCAGGTCGGTCGCGGCGCCGAGCGCCATGCCGGCGCGGATGCCGTCGCCGGTGTTCTCGGGGACGCCGAGCGTCCAGCCCGGACTGCGGCGACGACGCCCTGGCCGGCCGCCTCGCGCATCTCGGCGTTGTGCTCGAAGCCGCCGGCGGCGAGCAGCACCCCGCAGCCGCGCGCGCAGCTCGACCGTCTGCCCGTCCCGGTCAGCGGCGATGCCGACGACGCGGCCGTCCTCGACGACCAGGTCGGTGAAGGCCGTCGCCGGCATCAGGTCGACCCCCGCCTCGCTCGCAGACGCGCAGCAGCTGGGCGATGAGCGACTGCCCGCCCCAGACGCGGTCCCTCGGGGCCGAGCGTCCGGGATCGGCGGGCCGCCGGCGCCCATCGGCAGCGGCGGCCGCACCGGGTGCTTGCCCGCGCGCGAACACGCGCGCCGGGCAGGTGCTTCGGGCGTGATGGCCCGACCGGTCAGCAGCGCCGCCGGGCAGCCCGGGGTGGTAGTCGGGGTAGCCGGTCATGAACGAGAACCGCACGCCCGGCTCTCGAGCCAGCCGATGACGTCCGCGGCGGAGTGCAGGAACGCCTGCTGCATCGACGTCGGCGTGCGGTCGCCGACCGTGTGGCGCAGGTACTCCTGGGCCGTCTCCAGGCTGTCCGGCTGGCCGGCGGCGAGCACGTGCAGGTTGGCCGGCGCCCACAGGCCCGCCCCCGACAGCGACGTCGTGCCGCCGAAGTAGGGGGCCTTCTCGACCAGCACGACGCGCAGCCCGCGGGTCGCTGCGGTGAGGGCTCCGACGAGGCCGCCGGCCCCGGATCCGACGACGACGACGTCGTGCTCGGACGGGGCTCTCGCAGTGTCGTCCACGTGGCGATACTGGTAGAACACGTTCCAGTCGTCAAGCACAGGAGGCCGCCGTGACGGCCCCGTCGAGCGCCCGTCCCGTCGATGATCGAGCGGATGACGCTCGTCATGGACGCGTTCGACGGTGCGAGCGCCCGGCTGACGCTGCAGGAGATCGTCGAGCGCAGCGGCCTCCCCCGCTCCACGGTGCACCGGATCCTCGACCAGCTGGTGCGGCTGCGGTGGCTCGACCACCGCGGCGGCGACTACGGCCTGGGCATGCGCTCGCTGGAGCTCGGCGGGCTCGCGGTCGCCCACAACACGCTGCGCGAGGCCGCCGCCCCGCTGCTGCACGACCTGCACGCGCGCACCGCCGTGACCGCCCACCTGCACGTCCTCGACCGGCTCGACGTCGTCTGCCTCGACAAGGTCGGCGGGTCGCGGCGGCGACGGCGCTGCCGACCCGCGTCGGCGGTCGGCACGCCGGCGCACGCCACCGCCGCGGGCAAGGCGATCCTGGCCTGGACCGACCCGCGCCAGGTCGACGCGACGTTCCGCGGCAAGCTGCGTCAGCCGCACCCCGCGCACGCTGCCGACGCTGGAGGCGCTGCACGCCAGGAGCTGACGGCGGTCCGCACCGCGCGGCGGGCTGGCTTTCGACCGCGAGGAGGCACCGCCCGGCATCGCCTGCGTGGCGGCTCCGCTGCGCGGCAGCGGCCGCGCCGTGGCGGCCGTCTCGCTGTCCGGCGACGCCCGCCGGATGGACCTCAACCGGCTCGCGCCGTTCGTCGCAGGAGACGGCCCGGCAGGCGAGCGCGGCGCTGTTCCCGGCCGACCACGCGACCCGCCGCCGCCGGGCGCGCAGCCGACGTGCCCGAGCCCGCGCGTGGCCGCCCGGCGCCCTCGACCGGCTGGTCGAGGGCATCGGCGGCGACTACTGGCTCTGAGAGCCGTCAGACCGCCGGAGTGAAGGCTCCAGGGCCGCCCGCTCGAACTCGGCCTTGCGCTCGACCTGCACCCAGTGGCCGCAGCGGCTGTAGATGCGCAGGTCGCGCGGGGCATGCGCCGGGCCGGCAGAAAGCGCCCCCTCGACCGGCGCGACCCGGTCGTCGCGGCCCCAGAGCATGAGCACCGGCTGCCTGATCCGGTGCACCTCGGCCCACAGCGGCACCGGCTCGGCCATCGCCGGGTCGTAGAACGTCGTGTAGACGTCCTGCAGGTTCTTGACCGCGCCCGGGCTGCTAGCGCGGCGGCCATGCGCTCGTCGACCAGCTCGTCGGTCGCGCGCCGCTGGTCGGACACCATCGTGCGCACCCAGGCGGCCATCCGCTCACGGGTCGGGTCGGCGTTGAACTCCATCAGCCGGGCGATGCCCTCCGACGGGCTCGGGCCGAGGATCGGCGCGCCGGTGCCACCCGGCCCGTTGAGCAGCAGCCTCGACGACCCGCTTCGGGCTGGTCCAGCGCGAAGCGCACGCGCGACGTCGCCGCCCATCGAGTTGCCGACCAGGCCGACACCTGCTCGAGGCCGAGCGCGTCGAGCAGCCCGCCGACGGCCTCCGCGGCGATGCGCAGGTAGTTGCGGTCGTAGCCGCTCGGGACGGCCGCTCGCGCCGAAGCCCGGGCTGGTCGACCACGAGGCAGCGCAGCCGCTGTCGACAGCGCCGGGCAGCGTGTGGCGCCGAAGTTCGCCCAGCCGGTGACGCCCGGGCCGCGAGCCGTGCAGCAGACGACCGGCGGCCCCTCGCCGACGTCGTGGTAGGCCAGCTCGTGGCCGTCGACCTCGACGGTGCGACGGGTGTCCGTCGGCGTCGGCTCCACTCGCTTCTCGCGCTCGCGACGATCTCCAGCGCGATGTCGATGAGCTGGTCCTCCTGGCCGCCGACGAGCTTGCGCTCGCCCGCCCGGATCAGCAGCTCGGCGCCGGACACGTCGTACCGCTCGGCGAGCCGGTCGGCGTGCTTGAGGAAGCTGGAGTAGACGCCGGCGTAGCCCATGGTCAGCGCCAGCCGGTCGAGCAGGCACTCGCCGTCCATGACCGGGCGCACGACGTCCTCGGCCGCGTCGATGATCTTCCGGACGTCGACGCCGGTCCGGATGCCGAGCTTGTCGGCGACGGCGACGAAGCCCTCGACCGGGGTGTTGCCGGCGCCGGCGCCGAAGCGGCGGGTCGAGCCGTCCATCTGGCGGGCGCCGGCGCGGTAGGCGAGCACCGAGTTGCGCGACGCCGAGGCCGAGGTTCTCGTGGCCGTGGAAGCCGACCTGCGCGTCGTCGCCGAGCTCGGCGACCAGCGCGGCGACCCGGTCGGACGTCTGCTCCATGATCAGCGCGCCGGCGGAGTCGACGACGTAGACGCACTGGCAGCCGGCGTCGGCCATGATGCGGCGCCTGCTCGCGCGAGCTCCTCCGGCGACGCCGAGTGGCTCATCATCAGGAAGCCGACGGTCTCCAGGCCGAGCTCGCGGGCCAGCCCGAAGTGCTGCACGGAGACGTCGGCCTCGGTGCAGTGCGTGGCGATGCGGCAGATCTGACCCGCCGGCGTCCTGCGCCGCGCGGATGTCGTCCTTGGTGCCGAGCCCCGGCAGCATCAGGAAGGCGATCTTGGCCTGCTTGGCCGTCTTGACCGCGGCGCTGATCAGCTCGAGCTCGGGGGTGTGGCTGAAGCCGTAGTTGAACGACGAGCCGCCGAGGCCGTCGCCGTGGGTCACCTCGATGACCGGCACGCCGGCCTCGTCGAGCGCGGCGACGATGTCGATGACGTGCTCGGTCGTGAACTGGTGCCGCTTGGCGTGCGAGCCGTCGCGCAGGGAGGAGTCGGTGACCCGGACGTCGAGGTCGTCGCTGTACGGGGTCATCTCGCGGGCCAGCGTGTCCGAGAAGGGCTGCGGGTGTGCCATGGCGGATCTCCTCAGACCTGGGCGGGTGCGCGGGTGGCCAGCACCTCGCCGACGCGGGCGGCGGCGGCGGTCATGATGTCGAGGTTCCCGGCGTAGGGCGGGAAGAAGTCGCCGGCGCCCTCGACCTCGAGGAACACCGCCACGCGGGCCATGCCGCCGTTGACGTCGCTCGGGTCGTCGAACTGGGGCTCGCGGGCAGCGGTAGCCCGGGACGTACTCGGCGACCTCGGCGACCCGGCGGGTCGACGGCCTCGGCGATCGCGTCGCGGTCGGCGTCCGCCGGGATCGCGCAGAAGACCGTGTTGCGCATCAGCGGCGGCGGGTCGGCCGGGTTGAGGATGATGATCGCCTTGCCCCGCTCGGCGCCGCCGACGACCTCGATGCCGCGCGCGGTGGTGCGGGTGAACTCGTCGATGTTGTTGCGCGTGCCCGGGCCGGCCGACTTGGACGACACCGACGCGACGATCTCGGCGTACGTCACGGGCACGACCGAGCTGATCGCGTGCACGATCGGGATCGTCGCCTGACCGCCGCAGGTGACCAGGTTGATGTCGGCCGCGTCGAGGTGCTCGTCGAGGTTGGCCGCCGGCACGACGTACGGGCCGATCGCCGCCGGGCGTCAGGTCGATCGCGCGGATGCCGGCCTCGGCGTAGCGCGGGCGCGTTGGCGCGGTAGACGTAGGCCGACGTCGCCTCGAAGACGAGGTCGGGCTTCTCGTCCTGCGCGAGCAGCCAGTCGACGCCTTCGGCGCTCGCCTCCAGGCCCGCGTCGCGGGCGCGCGGCAGGCCCTCGGAGGCGGGGTCGACGCCGATCATCCAGCGCGGCTCGATGACGGCCGAGCGCAGCAGCTTGTACGAGCAGGTCGGTGCCGATGTTGCCGGACCCGACGATGGCCGCGGTGGCCTTCGACATGGTGCCCCTTCTCAGGGGACGGAGACGGGTGGAGCAGGTCAGACGAACGTGAGCGAGACGGAGCCGAGCCCGGCGAACTCGGCGGTGACGGTGTCGCCGGCGGCGACGTCGTAGGCGCGGGTGCAGGAGCCGGGCAGCACGACGTGGCCGGCCTCGCAGCCGCACGCCGAAGCGCGCGACCGTGCGGGCGAGCCAGGCGACGGCGATCGCCGGGTCGCCGAGCACGGCGTCCGAGCGGCCCGGCGCGACCTGCTCGCCGTTCTTGGTGAGCACCGCGTCGATGCGCGGTGATGTCGACCTCGTCGGGCGTGCGGCGCTCCTTGCCCGAGGACGACGCCGGCCGAGGAGGCGTTGTCGGCGATCGTGTCGGCGCAGGCCGATCTTCCAGTCGGCGATGCGGCTGTCGATGAGCTCGATCGACGGCACGACGGCCTCGGTCGCGGCGCAGCACGTCGTCGACGGTGCAGCCCTCCCCCGGCAGGTCGGCGCCGAGCAGGAAGCCGACCTCGACCTCGACCCGGGGCAGCAGGTAGCGGCGGCGCCTGCACCGGCGTCGTCCTCGGACAGCACCATGTCGTCCAGCAGGTGGCCGTAGTCGGGCTCGTCGACGCCCATCATCTCCTGCATCGCCTTGCTGGACAGGCCGACCTTGTGGCCGTAGACGGCGGCGCCGGCGTCCAGCCGCCGGCGGATGTTGCGCAGCTGGATCTCGTAGGCGTCGACGACGTCGATGCCCGGGAAGGTCTGCGTGAGCGGCGCGATCGCCGTCGCCGTCGCCTCGGCCTCCCGCAGCAGCCGGGCCGCCTCGTCGCGTGCGTCGTCGTCCATCAGTCGTCGGTCCCTTCGTCGCTGGCCACGCCGTAGCCGCCGCGGAAGAACACCAGCGGGCCGTCCTCGCGGTGGGTGAGCAGCTGCTGCACCCGGCCGACGACGATGTGGTGGTCGCCGGCGTCGTGCACGTCCTCGACGGTGCACTGGACGGTCGCGAGCACGCCGTCCAGCGCCGGACCCCACCGGGTGCTCTCCCAGGTCAGGCCGACGAACTTGTCGCCTCCGCTGGTGGCGAAGCGCGCGCACACGTCCTGCTGGTCGGCAGCCAGCACGTTCACCGCGAAGCGTCCCGAACGGGCGATCCGCGGCCACGAGCGCGAGGTGCGGGCAGGGCAGAACAGCACCAGCGGCGGGTCCAGCGACACCGACGCGAACGACTGGCAGGCGAAGCCGACCGGCTGGCCGTCGTCCTCGCCGGTCACCACGACGACGCCGCTCGCGAACGACCCGAGCACGCGCCGGAGCTCGGCCGGGTCGTGCTCCGGGCTCAGCCGCTCCAGGTCGGCGGCGGGCTCGGTCGTCGGAGGATCGCTGCGGGACGTCATGGCGCTCATCGTGGCGCGTACTTCCACCGGTGGCCCCAGAAGCTGTCCGCGGTGATGTCCTCCGCGGTGTAGGTGGCCTCGTCGATGCGCCGGCCGAAGCAACCGAGCTCGATGTCGCAGCCGCTCGGGCTGGCGACGTAGAAGGACACCATGTGGTCGTTGGTGTGGCGCCCGAGCGTGGACGACAGGTGGTGCTTGTAGGTGAAGACGCGGTCCAGCGCCGAGCCGACCTGGTCGAGCTCGGCGACCTCGAGCATGAAGTGGATGATGCCGTTCGGCTGCCACCAGGGTCCGAGCGCGAGCGTGTGGTGCCGCTCGTTGGTGCTCAGGAACCGCACGAAGTAGCGCCCGTCCGGGTCTCCCCTGGGCACCGCCGCCCCCGGGACGCGGAACGCGCCGCGGCTGCCGGAACCCGAGCACCTGGGTGTAGAAGTCGTAGGCCGCCTGCGGGTCCTTGGTCGGCAGCACGACGTGGCCCATGCCCTGGTCACCGGTGACGAAGCGGGCCGCGAAGGGCGTCACCAGCGGCGCGTGCACGCAGCGCCGCGCCGTGGAAGATCTCCAGCACCGTGCCGGACGGGTCCTGCGTGGTGACGAACGCCTGCACGCGGCGCTCGTCGGCCTCCGCGCCGCTGCCGACCTCCACGGGGGAGCCCGCTGCCTCCAGCCGGCGCACGACGTCGCGCAGGGTCTCGGCGTCACGCACCTCCCAGCCGACGTTGACCAGCTTCTCGCTCGTCGCCGGGAACCAGGATCAGCCGTGCGGCCCGGTCGTCGATGCGCGGTAGTAGCGCGTCGGGATCGGGACCGTCGACCCTCGGACCATGCCGAGCACGTCGACGGCGAGCGTGCCGCCAGCGCTCGAGCTGGGCGGTCTGGAGCGTGCAGATAGCCGAGTCCGGTGCGCATCAGATCATCGCGTCCTTGATCTCGAGGCCGAACTCGCCCTTGCCGTACATCGCCAGCCACCGCTCGGTGTCGTTCGCAGCGTGGACGCTGCCGGCGTGCGCGTCGCGCCACGCGCGCTCGACCGGGTTCCCGGACTTCAGCGAGCGGCCGCCGGAGTTCTTGAAGAGCAGGTCGATGGCGTCGGTGGCGCGCATCGGTGCCGCGCACCTGGTCGCGCCGGGCGCGCAGGCGCAGCTCCATCGGCAGGTCCTGGCCGGCGTCGACGTAGCGGACTCTGCTCGCGGACGTTGCGGACCAGCTGCAGCCAGGCGGCGTCGATGTCGGACGCCGCCCGCGCGACGCGCACGTGGGCGAACGGGTCCTGCGCGACCTTCTGCCCACCGTAGGAGATGCGGACGCGCTCGCGCATCGTCTCGACGTGGGCGTCGTAGGCGCCCTGGGCGATGCCGATGATGGGCGTGGTGATCGTGTAGCTGAACAGGGTGCCGAACGGCAGCCGGTACAGCGGCGCGGTGTTCACCTCCTGGCCGGGGCAGCGCAGCGCCGGTCACGTCGTTGAAGCTCAGCGTGCGGTGCGCCGGGACGAACCGGTCCTCGATGACGATGTCGTTGCTGCCCGTCGCGCGCAGGCCCGACGACGTCCCAGGTGTCGTCGATGAGGTAGTCGCTGCGCGGCACGAGGATGGTCAGGAAGTCGACCGGCCGGCCGTCGTCGCCCATCACCAGCGCGCCCAGCAGCACCCAGGAGCAGTGGTCGCAGCCGGAGGAGAACGCCCAGCGGCCGCTGGCCTGGTAACCACCCTCGACCGGCGTCAGCTTGCCCGTGGGCGCGTAGGACGACGACACCAGCGTGTGCGGGTCCTGGCTCCACACCTCGTCCTGCGCACGCTCGGGGAACAGCGCTAGCTGCCACGGATGGATGCCCACGATGCTGGTGACCCAGCCGGTCGAGCCGCACGCGCTCGCGACCGCCTTGACGACCTCGTAGAAGTCCATCGGGTCGGCTTCGTGACCGCCGTACCGACGGGGCTGCAGCATCGCGAAGGCCCCGGCCTCGGTCAGCTCGCCGATCGACTCGGCCGGCACCCGCCGGGCCACCTCGGCCTCCACCGCACGCCGGCGAAACCCGGGCAGCAGATCCCGCACCGCTTCGAGGACCTTCGTCATGCGCGGCTCCTCGTTCGGACAGGGACGATCGGGCGGGCGTCGCGGTCCAGGGTGGCAGCCCGTCCGGTCGGCATCACGTCACACTAGAACGTGTTGCAGTTACTGCGCTACGGTCGCGCCTCCCGTCGAAGGAAGAGACTGCCACCATGGTCCTGGAACGCTTCCGCCTGGACGACCAGGTCGCCATCGTCACCGGAGCCGGTCGTGGGCTGGGTGCCGCCACGGCGCTGGCCCTGGCCGAGGCCGGCTGCGACGTCGTCATCTCCGCCCGCACCCCCGACCAGCTTGCAGGCGTCGCCGCGCAGATCGAGGGGCTCGGCCGCCGCGCCCTGGTCGTCACCGCCGACCTGTCCGACCTCGACGCCGTCGCCGGTCTCGCGAGCGCCGCGGAGAAGGAGTTCGGCCGCATCGACGTCGTGGTGAACAACGTCGGCGGCACGATGCCCAGGCGTTCCTGGACACCTCGGCGAAGGACCTGGAAGGCGCCTTCTCACTTCAACGTGACCACAGCGCACGTGCTCACCCGCGCGGCCGTTCCCGTGATGCTGGCCAACGGCGGCGGCTCCGTGGTGAGCATGTCCTCGGTGATGGGACGGCTGGCCGGTCGCGGTTTCGTCGCCTATGGCACCGCGAAGGCCGGCCTGTCGCACTGGACCCGGCTGGCCGCGCGCGACCTGTCGCCGCGCATCCGTGTGAACGCGATCTGCGTCGGTTCCATCGCGACCTCGGCGCTGGAGATCGTCACCTCCGACGAAGGGCTGCGCACCTCGATGGAGCAGGCCACGCCGCTGCGTCGCATCGGTGACCCCGACGACATCGCCGCCACGGTGCTGTGGCTCGCCTCCGCCGCCGGTTCCTACGTCACCGGCAAGGTGATCGAGGTCGACGGCGGCCTGGACACCCCCAACCTCGACCTCGGCATGGAGGATCTGTACGATGACCGCCTCACCCGCCCCGCTCCGTGTGGTCGCCTGGAGCACCGGCAACGTCGGACGCCACGTCCTCGCCGGCATCGACGCCCGTCCCGGACCTGGAGCTGGTCGGGCTCTGGGTCTCCAGCCCGGCCAAGGTCGGCCAGGACGCCGGGCAGCTCGCGGGCCTGGGACGCGACCTCGGCGTGCTCGCCACGCAACGACGCCGACGCGCTGATCGCCCTGCAGCCCGACTGCATCCTGCACAGCGCGATCGCCGACGACCGGCTCGTCGAGGCGCTGGAAGACATCGAGAAGATGCTCGCCGCGGGCATCAACGTGGTGTCCAGCGGACCCGGTCTTCCTGCAGTACCCCTCCGGCGACGCCGCGGCGAATGTGCCGAGCCGGCGTCACCGCTGCGGCCGAGAAGGGCGGGGTCTCGCTCTGGGTCAACGGGATCGACCCCGGCTTCGCCAACGACTGGCTCCCGCTGGCCATCACCGGCATCAGCGAGCGCATCGAGGAAGTCCGCTGCATGGAGGTGCTCAACTACGCCACCTACGACAACGCCCTGATCGTCTTCGACGTCATGGGGCTCGGTCGTCCGATGGACGACGTGCCCATGCTGCTGCAGCCGGGCATCCTGTCGCTGGCCTGGGGAAGCGTCGTGCAGCCAGCTCGCGGCCGGACTCGACGTCGAGCTCGACGGCATCGAGGAGTGGTACGAGCGGATCCCCGCACCGGAGGCCTTCGACATCGACTGCGGTCGCGTCGAGGAGGGCACGGTCGCCGGACTGCACTTCGAGGTGCGCGGGATGAAGGACGGACGCGCCGTGACCGTGCTGGAGCACGTGACCCGCCTGCGCGACGACATCGGTCCCGACTGGCCCCAGCCTGTCGGCAAGGGCTGCTACCGCGTCGTCGTCACCGGCGAGCCGAACTACACCGTCGACCTGCAGCTGCTCGGCACCGACGGCGACCACAACACGGCCGGCCTGAAGGCCACCGCGATGCGGCTCGTCAACGCGGTGCCGGCCGTGGTCGCCGCCCGCCCCGGGCTGATCACCGCCCTGGACCTCCCGCTGGTCACCGGCAAGGGACTCGTGCGTCTGACCCGGTGGAGAAGCTCGACTACCTGCTCCGCGGCGGTACGGCGCCCGCGCTCGCACCGCTGCTGGCGCTTCCCGGCCTGCGTGGCCTGACCCTGCAGGTAGGCCGACCCGGCCGCGTGCCCAGCGAGCATCCTGCTCGGCGACGGGCCGCAGGTCTCGGCGCGCTGGTGCAGCTCTGGCTGGCGCCGCTACGACGACCGGGCCGCCGTCGAACAGTCCTCGCCGCTCATTGCGACCGGCTCGACGGCTACCTGGTCACCGAGTCCGAACCGGTGCCGCTCACCGACCGCGACTGGCCGGACGGCACGGTCAGTCCTGGCCTGTCGCACGTCACCTGGTTCCCCAAGCCCGAGCGGCTCACCGAGCAGCAGTTCCTGCACGGTTGGCACGAGATCCACACCCCGCACTCGGCCGCGCTCCACCCGCTGCGGTGGACCTACCTCCGCGACACCGTCGTGCGCACCCTCACGTCCGGCTCGCCGCCCGTGCGCGCGATCGTCGTGGAGCGCTTCCGCGAGGTGCGCGACTACGGCGAGCCCACCCGCCTGTTCGGTGACGCGGCCGCCTTTACGCAGAACATGGTCGACCTGCCCGGCTACGCCGACCTGGACGACATCAGCTCTCGTCCGATGCGGGAGACGATCCTGCGGACTCCGTGACCTCGTCGAGGGGCACCGCGACCCCCTGCTCACGACGTCGCAGCAGCTCGACGAAGCGCACCACGGCGGCGACGACGTGCCGGGAGCGCACCGACGGGAACACGTCGAAGGCGTGCTCGGTGCCCGGCAGCTCCAGGTAGACCACCGGCTCACCGGACACCGCCCGCAGCCGCTCGACGAACAGCCGCGCCTCCTGCACCGGGACGAGCGTGTCGTTGCGGCCGTGGACGACCATGAACGGCGGCGCCGGCCGGACCTGCGCCAGCGGCGAGGCCGAGCGTCAGCGCCTCGGCGTCCTTGCGTCTTGAAGACCACCTTCTCCAGCAGGCGGGTGCGCGCGGAAGCGCCCGGCTCCGGTCCCGAGCTCGTTGGCCAGGTCGTAGACGCCGTAGTACGGGACGCAGCCCGAGACCGAGGTGTCGGCCTGCTCGAACCCCGGCTGGTAGCTCGGGTCGTTCTGCGTCAACGCCGCCAGCGCCACCAGGTGCCCGCCGGCCGAACCCCCGGTGAGCACCAGGAAACCGGGGTCGGCGCCGTACTCGGCGCCGTGCTCGCGCACCCAGGCCAGCGCCCGCTTCACGTCGATCAGGTGGTCGGGGAAGGTCGCCCTTCGGGCTGAGCCGGTAGTTCGGCGCGAAGCAGACCCAGCCGCGCCGGGCCAGCTCGAGCATCAGCGGGCGACCCTGCTCCTTCTTGTCCCCGATCACCCACGCGCCGCCGTGCACCTGCAGCAGCGTGGGACAGCCGGTCGGACGGTCGCGCGCCGGTAGACGTCGAGCTTGTGCCGCGGGCCCTGCTCGCCGTAGGGCAGGTCGGCGATGCGTTCCACCTGCGGGTCGCGGAAGGACATGGGCACGAAGAACCGGCGCAGCAGGCCGGTGACCCCCGGCTCGTCCCGTACCCCGTCGGAGATGCTCGACAGCGCCTGGTCCGCGACGTCGGCGGCCTGCTCGGCGACCCGGACGCTGTGCACCAGCAGCGCTCCCTGCAGCAGGCACAGCAGCAGCGCGAGCACCCCCGGCCACGCGCCGACCGCCCCCAGCGCCGTCCAGGCGAGGACGGTGACGCACCAGCAGCACCAGCAGCTGCGGCGCCAGCTCGATGGTGAGCCACGCGGCGAAGAACGACGGGACGACGACGGGCGTCCACCGCAGCGGCCGCAGCCCGTTCAGCACGGCGAGCAGTCCCAGCACCGACAGGACGAGGAAGGCGACGCTCACCCGCCCATCCTGCCCGACGCCGCGGCCCGCAGGATGCTGCGCGAAACGCCGTCGATCCCTACGGTGTCGGTGTGCACACCATGACCGGGCTCGACGCCTCGTTCCTCTACTTCGAAACTCCGACGATGCACCTGCACGTGCTGGGCACGATCGTGGTCGACACCACGGCCGCGGCCGAGCCGTTCACGCGTGACACCGTCGTGCACCTGCTGCGCGAGCGGCTGCCGCTGCTGGAGCCGTTCCGTCGCAAGGTGCAGCAGACGCCGTTGCGCCTGTTCCATCCGGTCTGGCTCGACGTCGACGTGGACGTCGACTCCCACGTGCGCGCGGTGCTGTGCCCCGCGCCGGGCTCGATGGCCGACCTCGCGAGCCTGACCGCGGACTTCGCGAGCCGACCGCTGCGTCGGGACCGCCCCCTGTGGGAGGTCATGTTCGTCGACGGCCTGCAGGACGGTCGCGCGGCGGTCGTGCTGAAGGTGCACCACAGCGCCGTCGACGGCGTGGGCGCCGCCGGGGTGCTCGGCGCGATCTTCGACCTCACCCCGCAGGGACGCACCGCGCAGGAGATCAACGAGCAGGCCGCACTGCTGTCGCCACCGTCGGAGTCCGGGCTCGTGTCGCGCCTGACGCACTCCGTCAGCGGTTTCGCGACCCTCCCGCTCGGCGTGGCGAAGCTGGTCCCCGCTGCCGTCCGGTCGGTCCAGAACCTGGTCGCCGCCCGCACGTCCGAGGACACCCCCAGCGGCGGCGCCGTCCCGTTCGTCGCCCCCCGGGCCCCCTTCAACGGGTCGATCTCCGGTCGGCGCTCGGTGGCGTTCGTCCAGGTGCCGCTCGAGGACGTGAAGGTCATCCGCCGCGCCCTCGGGGGCACGTTCAACGACGTCGTCATCGCCGCGTGCGGCGGGGCGCTGCGGAGCTTCCTGGACTACCGGCACGAGCTGCCGGCCACCAGCCTGATCGCCGTCTGCCCGGTCTCGACCCGCACCGATGCGGCCGCCGCGGGCAACAGCGTCTCCGGCATGTTCGCCACCCTGGGCACCGATATCGCCGACGTCGCCGAGCGCTACCAGGTGGTGCGGCAGGGCAACGACGCGGGCAAGGCCGACCACGAGGCGATCGGCGGCGACCTCATCCAGCTCGCCGCCCACCTCGCCCCACCGACCGCGACAGCCCTGGTGGCGCGCATCTACGGCAGCATGCGGCTGGCCGACCTGCACCCCGTCGTGCACAACGCCATCATCTCCAACGTCCCCGGACCGCCGATCGAGCTGTACCTCGCCGGCGCGCGGATCGAGGGCCTGTACCCGCTCGGTCCGGTGCTGGACGGGCCGGGCCTGAACATCACCGTCGTGAGCTATCACGACACCCTGTGCTTCGGCTTCATCGGCTGCGCCGAGAAGCTCCCCCACCTGGACGAGCTCGCGGCGGCGGTGCGACCGGCGCTCGCCGAGCTGGTGGCGCTGGCTGCCGCCACCGGGCGGGCGCAGGAGACCGGTACCGCGCGGGCACAGGAGACCAGCAGCGCCTGAAGGGTGCGGGGGGTCGCTGCCGCGTGCTAGAACGTGTTCTCATTCGGGAGGATGCATGGACTTCACCGTCGCCATCGCGATGACCACGCCGGGGGACTACGCCGCGCTGGCGCGCACGGCGGAGGAGTGCGGTTACGCGCAGATCGCCGTGCCCGACTCCTCGTTCTGGTCCGAGCAGGTCTCCGACGCCTATCCGTACACCGCAGACGGCTCACGCATGTGGAACGAGGACACCCCGTTCGTCGAGCCGTTCATGGCCGTGGCCGCCATGGGCTCGGTGACCGAGCGGATCCGCTTCTGCACGCACGTCATCAAGGTGGGGGTGCGCAACCCGCTGCTGCTGGCCAAGCAGGTGGCCTCGGCGGCGGTGCTCACCGGCGACCGCTTCACCTTCGGAGCCGGCGTGGGCTGGCTCAAGGAGGAGTTCGAGTGGTGCGGGCAGGCCTACGAAGGTCGCGGCAAGCGCGTCGACGAGGCTCTCGAGGCGATCCTGGCGATCCTGACCGGCGGCTGGACCTCCTACGACGGCGACCACGTGCAGTTCGGCCGGCTGAAGATGCCGCCGGCACCGCCCTCGCCCGTACCGGTGTGGATCGGCGGGCACACGCCGGTCGCCCTGCGCCGCACCGTCCGCTTCGGGCAGGGCTGGACCAGCGCGATGATCACCACCGACGACTTCCGCGGCGTGCACACAGAGCTGACCGGCATGCTGCAGGCCGCGGGCCGCGACGTGGACGGTTTCGCCTTCCAGGTGGCCTCCGCCGACCGCTACGGGCTGGACGGCTACCGCGAGCTCGCGGCGCTCGGAGCCACCGACATCGTGACGGTGCCGTGGCTGTTCTACGGCGTCCCGCTGGACGGGCCGCTGGACGCCAAGCAGGACGGTCTGCGGCAGTTCGCCGCCGACGTGATGGAGAAGTGGTGAACCGATGACCGCACCGGACTCCCTCGGCAGCGAGGTCCATCCGGCCCGTGCTGCCTCGCAGCGCTCGATGGCCGCGGTCGGCGCCCGCGACAAGCAGGCCTGGTTGGCGCTGTGGTCCGAGGACGGCTGCGTCGAGGACCCGGTGGGCCCGTCCTTTTTGGACCCGACCGGCGACGGGCACCGGGGCAAGGAGGCGATCGGCGCCTTCTTCGACGCCAACATCGGCGGCCTGGAGGGCCTGCGCTTCGACATCACCGACTCCTTCGCTGCCGGCAACGAGGTCGCCAACGTCGGCACGATCCACCTGACGCTCCCGGGCGGGTCGACGATGCGGTGCGAGGGCGTGTTCGTCTACCGCATCGACGACGCCGGGCTGCTCGTCTCGCTCCGGGCCTTCTGGGAGACCGAGCGCATGATGGCGACGGCCGGCGACGCCGCGGGCGCGTGAGCGCCCCGACCGCCTACCAGGGCTTCACCGGAAGGCTCGGGCGCACCTTCGCCGGCTCCGAGCCGGGCTGGCCGCCCCGCAAGCGCCCGCCGGCGCACCGAACGTCGTCGTCGTGCTCGTCGACGACCTGGGCTTCGCCGACCTGGGCTGCTACGGCTCGGAGATCCCCACCCCGCACCTGGACGCGCTGGCCGCCCGCGGGCTGCAGTACACCGACTTCCACAGCACCCCGATGTGCTCCCCCACCCGGGCCGCGCTGCTCACCGGACGCAACCCGCACTCGGTCGGCATCGGGCACGTCGCCCACTCCGACCCCGGCTTCCCCGGCTACGCGATGGAGCTGTCCGACGACTGCGTGACGACCGCGGAGGTCCTGCGCGGCGAGGGCTACGCCACCTACATGGTCGGCAAGTGGCACCTGGCGAAGGACTCCGACTGCTCCGACGCCGGTCCACGGCACTCCTGGCCGTGCCAGCGCGGCTTCGACCGCTTCTACGGCTTCCTGGACGGGTTCACCAACCTGCACCACCCCCACCGGCTCGTGCGCGACAACTCCCCCGTCGAGGTCGACGCCTATCCCGAGGGCTACTACCTGACCGACGACCTCACCGACCAGGCCATCGCCATGGTGCAGGCGGGCAAGGCCGGCGACCCCGAGCAGCCGTTCTTCCTCTATCTCGCCCACGGCGCCGTCCATGCCCCGCTGCAGGCGCGCGCCGAGGACATCGCCCGCCACCGCGACCGGTACGCCGACGGCTGGGACGCCCTGCGCGACGAGCGCTTCGCCCGGATGATCGCGCTCGGCGTGCTGCCCGCCGACACGGTGCTGCCGCCCCGCAACCACGAGCCCGGTGACGACGTCGCCGCCTGGGACAGCCTGCCGGCCGACGTCCAGGCGCTGTACGCGCGCTACATGGCGGTCTACGCCGCGATGGTCGACCGGATCGACCACGCCTTCGGACGGCTGACGGCGGCGCTGGAAGCGCTGGGCGAGCTGGACGACACGCTGTTCCTGGTCACCTCCGACAACGGCGCCTCGCGCGAGGGCGAGGCCGAGGGCACGACCGCCTACTACACGCACCTGATGGGCAACGCCGACGTGCCGGGCGACATCGCCCGGCTGGAGGAGGTCGGCGGTCCGACCACCACCCCGCACTACCCGCGCGGCTGGGCGATGGCCTCCGGCACCCCCTTCCGCCTGTACAAGATCAACGCGCACGCCGGCGGCCACTCGGTGCCGATGCTGATGGCCGGCCCCGGCGTCCCGGCGGGCGGCTTCCGGCGGCAGTGGACACACGTCGTCGACGTCCTGCCGACGCTGCTCGAGCTGCTGGGGCTGGACCTGCCGGCGCAGCGCCAGGGGACCCCCGTCGCGGCGCTGGCCGGCACCTCCTTCGCCGCCACCCTCACCGATGCGGCGGCGCCCAGCACCCACCGCGAGCAGTACACCGAGATGAGCGGCCACCGCGGGCTGTACCGCGACGGCTGGGAGGTCGTCACCCGCCACCAGCCGCTGACGCCCTTCGACGACACCGAGTGGGAGCTGTACGACCTTCGCGCCGACCGCACCGAGACGCGCGACCTCGCCGCTGAGCAGCCCGAGCGCGTCGCCGTGCTGGCCGCAGCGTGGGAGCAGGCGGCCCGGGCGAACCAGGTCTATCCGCTCGACGAGGGCGCCGGCATCAAGTACCTCGTCCGTCCCCCGCACACCGAGGTCTACGAGCGCCCCGTGACGCTGCTGCCGGGAACCCCCGCCCTGGAGCGGTGGCGCTCGCAGCGGCTGGTCTGGTCGCGCTCGTTCACCGTCGACGTCGAGGTCACGGTCGCCGACGGGGACGAGGGGGTGCTGGTCGCGCACGGCGACCAGGGCGGCGGCTACGTCCTGTTCGTCGAGGACGGCTCGCTGCGCCTGGCCTACAACGACGGTCGCCGCACCCACGAGCTGGAGGCCGGCCCGCTACCGCTCGGACCTCAGTGCCTGCAGGCCGTGTTCACCGCCCCCGGTGGCAGCGTCTGGGACGTCGAGGTCTTCGTCCAGGGTCAGCCGCGCGGCCGCCTGGACGGGGTGCGCCTGCTGTTCCCGATGGCGCCGTTCGAAGGCATCAGCGTGGGCACCGACCGACGCTCGCCGGTGTGCTGGCGGCTGTACGAGCAGCGCGGCTGCTTCCCGTTCACCGGCGCTCTCGCCGGTGTCACCTATACGCCCGGCGACCCGGCGCCGGACTCCCCCGTCCTGCTGGCCGACATGCTCCGCGAGCTCGGTGCCGCGTTCGAGTAGTGCGCCGCCCGCTGCCGGCATCGTCCTGCTGGACGTCCCCGGCGGGACGACGCTGCTCGGCTCCGACCGCCACTACCCGGAGGAGCGGCCGGCGCGGCCGGTGATCACGGCCGGCTTCCGGCTGGCCCGCGAGCCGGTGAGCGTCGGTCAGTTCGCGGCGTTCGTCACCGCCACCGGCCACCGCACGAGCGCCGAGACCGCCGATCCGCCGGGCTCCAACGTCTTCACCCCTCCGCGCGGCCCGGTCGACCTGCGCGACCCCTCGGGCTGGTGGTCCTTCGTCCCGGCCGCGAGCTGGCGGCAGCCGTCCGGACCCGGCTCCGCGCCCGCGACGCAGCACGAGCCCGTCGTGCACGTCACGCTCGCCGACGCCCTCGCCTTCTGCGCCTGGGCGGGCCTGCGGCTGCCGTCGGAGACCGAGTGGGAGCACGCCGCCCGCGCAGGCCGGTCCGGTGCCGCCTACACCTGGGGCGACGAGCGGGCACCGGACGGCGCGGTGCCGGCGCACGTGTTCCGCGGCGCCTTCCCCTGGTACGACCTGGCCGGGGCCCACCCCGTGCCGCCCGGTCGCCACGCTCCGAACGAGCTCGGGCTGCTGGACATGACCGGCAACGTCTGGGAGCTCGTCGACACGGCGTGGCAGCACCCGAGACCCGCACCGTGCTGCGGGCCGTCGACGTCCACCCCGGTGCTGAGCGTGGCGAAGGGCGGCAGCTTCCTGTGCAGCGACGACTACTGCTCGCGCTACCGACCGGCGGCACGGATCCCCGTCGCCGCCGACAGCCCCACAGGTCATCTGGGATTTCGCTGCGCCGGACGGTGACCTGCACCACGCAGCAGTGGTAGAACGTGTTCCAGTTCTTCCGACCGCGGAGGAGACGACCGGGAGTGCGATGACCAGCGAGATCGACCAGGCCGTCCTGACCGGCAGCGCGTGGCGGGAGTTCTGCCAGGCGCTGGAGAAGGCCGGCGAGGTGGTGCTGCGCGACTCCGCTCCCGCCACGGTGCTGGACCGCGCCGAGGGTTACCGCTACCTGACCCGGCTCCTGCGCAACACGCTCTACGCGACGCTGGAGAACAGCGATGCCGACCGACCGCGCATGCAGGGCCTGGACCTGGTCAAGATCGGCGCCGACAACCCCGACAACGTGTACCTGTCCGCACCCGTACGCGGCAGCGACACCTACCGCATCACCGGCACCCGCGGCACGATCGCCTACCTGAGCCTGGGGACCAAGGCCAACCGCTACGCCAAGGACGGCACGATGGCGTCCACCGGCGAGCTGCGCGGCGACGACCTCGTCGTCGGCGACGACGGCTCGGTCGAGATCATCGTCAGCGCCACGCCCCAGCCCGGCAACTGGCTCCCGCTGGCCGAGGACTCCACGATGGTCATCGTGCGCGAGTCGTATCTGGACCGCAGCACCGAGCGTCCGGGCAGCTGGCAGATCGAGCGGTTGCTCCGCGCCGGCGAAGAGCTGTCGACGGGCACCGCGCCGCTGGACCCGCGGCACCTCGTGCGCTCGCTGCAGCGGGCCGCCCTGGGCGTGCACGGCACCGCCGCGACGTTCGCCGGCTGGACCGAGCTGTTCATGACCCGGCCCAACGAGCTGCCCGACTGGGGCCAGGAGATGTTCCAGCGAGCCGGCGGTGATCCTGAGATCTTCTACCTGCACGGCTACTGGACGCTGCAGCCCGGCCAGGCCTGGGTCATCGAGACCGACGTCCCCGACGCGCCGTACTGGAACTTCCAGCTCGACAACTGGTGGATGGAGTCGATGGACTGGGACCGGCGCATCACCGTCAACAAGCACACGGCGACCCTGGACGCCGCCGGCCGGCTCGTGCTGGTGGTCGCCGACCACGACCCCGGCTTCGGGCAACTGGATCGACACCACCGGGCACAGCAGCGGCACGGCGCTGCTGCGCTGGGTCGGCACCGACGACCACCCCCTGCCGACCTGCCGCGTGATCGACCTGGACCGGTCCGCGTGAGCGGGGCCTCCTCGACGTCGACCGCCTGCGGGCGAACGCGGTCGCCAAGGCAGGTCACGACCGGTTCGGTGACGAGTGGTTCCTGGAACCGCTGGCGGTGCTCGTCAAGGCGCTGAACCAGCAGGCCCAGCTGTCCGAGGTCGGCTCGTCGATGACCGAGCGCCGCCTGACGGCGCTGCTCGTCGACCGGCTGCGGCTGCGGGCGCTGCAGCGCGAGCACCCGCGAGCTGCTCGACGTCGACGTCACCGTCGTCGCGGAGATCTGCGGACTGCCGCGGACCGGCTCGACCCTGCTGCACCGGCTGCTGTCGGCCTCGCCGCAGCTCACGTCGACCCAGTCGTGGGAGACCTCCTACCCGCTGCCCTTCCCCGGGGAGAGCCCCGCGGCCGAGCAGCGCAAGGGCCGCGCGAAGGCTCAGGTCGAGGCCTTCATGGCGTTGTCGCCGGAGTTCGCGAAGCTGCACACCGTCACCTGGGACCAGCCCGAGGAAGACGTCATCCTGCTCGACCGCACCTTCACCTCGATGAGCTACGACAGCTTCTACTGGGTCCCCGACTACGGCATCTGGCTGCGCGGCTTCGACCAGAGCAAGGCCTACGGCGAGCTGCGCGAGTGGCTGCAGGCGCTGCAGTGGCAGGACCCGGCGCGCGCCGGGAAGAAGTGGGTGCTGAAGTCGCCCCACCACCTCACGGCGGCCGACACGGTGCTCGACGCCTTCCCCGAGTGCAAGATCGTCATGACCCACCGCTCGCCGGTCGACGCCGTGCCGTCCTACGCCTCGATGGTCGCATCGATGACCGCGCAGTACAGCGACGCCGCCGACCCGTTGCTGATCGGGCCCTACTGGCGCGACCGGTTCCGCGAGTGCCTCAGCGGTTTCGCCGCGGTCCGGCAGGCGCGTCCCGAGCGTTTCGTCGACGTGCACTTCCGCACGATGATGACCGAGCCGCTCGCCCAGGCGCACCGCGTGCTGGCCGAGCTCGGCCTACCGGTCGGCCCGGCCGACACCGCGGCCTTCCAGGGCTACCTGGACCAGAACGCCCAGGAGCGGCACGGCACGCACTCCTACACCCCGCAGGACTTCGGGCTCTCGGCCGAGCAGCTCGCCGACGACTTCAGCTTCTACACGGAGGCCTACCTGTGATCCTGTCCGATCAGGTCATCGTCATCACCGGCGTCGGTGCCGGTCTCGGTGCCAAGCTCGCGGCGCGCGCCGTCGCCGAGGGGGCGCAGGTCGTCATGGCCGCCCGTTCCACCGGCGTCATGGAGCAGGTGGAGAAGGACACCGGGGGCGGCGCGATCGGCGTCGCGTGCGACGTGCGCAAGGAGGAGGACTGCGCACGCGTCATCGACACCGCCGTCGAGCGCTTCGGCAAGGTCACCGGCCTGGTCAACAGCGCCTACGCCCACCCGGGTTTCCACGACCTGCTGGCGACGCCGGACAAGGGGCTGCGACGCTCGCTGGACGTCATCGTCCACGGGGCGCTGCAGATGACCCGGTTGGCGGTGCCGCACATGACGGCCGCCGGCGGCGGCTCGATCGTCAACGTCGGCACGATGACCACCCGCAAGCCGATGCAGGGCGAGGGCGGCTACGCCCTCGCCAAGGCAGCGATGACCGCGGCGACCCAGTTCCTCGCGCTGGAGCTCGGCCCGTCGAACATCCGCTGCAACCAGGCCATCATGGGTTGGCTGGACGGACCCGGGGTGCGCTTCTACCTGACCATGACGGCCGAGCAGAAGCAGGTCTCCGAGCAGGAGGTCTACGACGACATCGCCTCCCGCAACCCCCTGGGCCGGATCCCCACCGACGAGGCCTGCGCAGGCGCCATCCTGTTCCTGCTCTCCTCCTACGCCTCGGAGGTCACGGGCGCCGTGCTGGACGTCAACGGCGGCGAGTACATGCCGGCATGAGCGCCCCGGCCCCGACCCCACCGGCCCCGACCCCACCGGCCACGACCCCACCGGCCACGACCCCACCTGGCACGACCCCGGCGGGCACGACCACGATCGTCTCGAAGACCGTCGAGATCGATGCCCCGCAGGAGCACGTGTGGTCGGTGCTCGTGGACCTGGCCCGCTACCCGGAGTGGAACCCGCTACACCGTCGACGTCCGGCACGAGCTGTCGAGCTCGGCGCACCTGTCGACCTGACGCTGCCGAACCCGGACGGCCCGGGCAGCACCTTCGTCACCCGCGAGTGGATGCTGCTGTTCGAACCCCCCGCAGCGGCTGCAGTACGGCACCGACCCGAGCTCCCCGGGGCTGTCGCCGTCCGCGACCAGTGGGTGGAAGCGCTGGACGACGCGCGCTGCACCTACCGCACCGAGGACGCCTTCAGCGGTCCGCACGCGCAGGCGGTCTACGACCAGACGGCGGGATGGGTCAAGGACGGCTTCGACGCCGTCGCCCACGCCCTAAGGTGCGCGCCGAGCTGCTCTGGCAGGGGTGGGTCAGCGACTGAAGTTGTGGAAGTAGGACAGCTGCTCCAGCCGCCGGCGAACCGCCACCCGTCGCCGGTGCGGTGCAGCCGGTCGTCGTACCAGAGCCCGACGAAGAAGACGTGCTTGTCGTCGACGACCATCGGGTTGAAGCAGATCGTGCGAGCGTCGCCGGTCGCCGTCGACGACATCACCGGCAGCCCCATCAGGTGCTGGGTGCTCTGGAAGCTCGGCAGCACCTCGGCGTTGTACGCCTTGTGCTCGGGCAGGGTGCCCGCGATGCCGCCGGTGGCGGTGTAGTCGAGCTCGGCGTCGCCGGTGAACAGCGGATCCAGATCGTCCCAGGCGCGACGGTCGATGGCGGAGGTGTACCGGGCGATCAGGTCCTGGATCTCGAACCGGTCGGAGACCTCCTGCGGTGTCAGCACCCGACGAACCTAGTCCCGCCACCCCCACGAGACAAGAACGTGTTCTAGTCTGCGCGCATGATCACGCCTGCTTCCGCCTCCGTCCGTCCCACCTGCCTGGTCACCGGCGCCAGCGCCGGCATCGGGGCGGCCACCGTCCTGGAGATCGCCCGCCGCGGCTACGACGTCGGGCTCACCGGCCGCGACGCCTCGCGGCTGGAAGAGGTCGCGCAGCAGTGCCGCGCGGTGGGCGCCGTCGCGCACACCTACGCCGTCGACGTCTCCTCCCTCGCGGCTGTGCGCGGGCTGGCGGAGCGGGTGCTCCAGGACTTCCCCCGGCTGGACGTGCTCGTGAACAACGCCGGGGTCGTCGTGCAGAAGCGGTCCGAGACCGGCGACGGGTTCGAGACGATGTTCGCCGTCAACCACCTGGCGCCGTACCTGCTGACGCGGCTGCTCAGCGACCGCCTCGTCGAGAGCGCCCCGTCGCGGGTGGTCGTGGTGGCCAGCGACGCCTACAAGTTCGGCGACCTGCACCCCGACGACTACGGCAGCACCGGCGACTTCAAGCCGATGAAGGTCTATGGACGCAGCAAGCTCGCCAACCTGCTGTTCGCCGCGGAGCTGTCGCGGCGCCTGGAGGGGCAGGGCGTCGCGGTCAGCGCCGTGCACCCCGGCTTCGTCTCGACGTCGCTGGGCCGCGACAACCGGCTCGCCGCGGTCGTCCTCCGGCTCCTCAAGCCGTTCATCCGCACGCCGGAGAAGGGGGCACGCACCTCCATCGAGCTGGCCACCCGACCGCTCGGCGCAGCCGGTGGCGGCCGATACCACGTCGACGGCAAGGTCAAGGACACCGGACCGCGCGGCACCGACCGGGAGATGGCCGCGCGGCTGTGGAGCGACAGCGCCCGGATGGTCGGCCTGGACGACTGAGCCCGGCAGCGCTCAGCGGGTCAGGTCCGCCAGGGCCCGCATGACGGCCGGGTCGGAGACGCCGCCTATCAGCAGCGTGGTGACGGGACTGGCCCGCCACAGCTCCAGCCGCTCCTTGATGCGCGGCAGCGGTCCGACGAGCGCGACGCCGTCGCACAGCTCGTCCGGCACGGCCTTCACGGCGGCGTCGCGGTCGCCCCGCAGGAACAGCTCCTGCACCTGGTGGGCGGCGTCGGCGAAGCCGAACCGGGAGACGACGTCGAGGTGGAAGTTCTGGTCCTTGGCGCCCATGCCCCCGATGTAGAACGCCATCGTCATCTTGACCCACTGCAACGCCTTCTCGACGTCGTCGTCGATCACGACGGTGACCGGGCAGGCGATCTCGAAGCCTTCCTTGGCGCCCGCCAGCGCCTCGGCGTAGACCGCCGGGCCGTTCTCGACGTGGAAGAAGATGGGCAGCCAGCCGTCGGCGATCTCGGCGGCCAGCGCGACGTTCTTCGGGCCCCTCCGCACCGAGCAGGACCGGGATCTCGTTCCGCAGCGGATGGAAGTTGGCCTTGAGCGGCTTGCCCAGGTTCGCGCCGCCGGGATACGGCAGCGGGTAGTGCGGGCCGTCGCTGCTCACCGGACCGCCGCGGGCCCAGATGTCGCGCAGGATCGCGACGTACTCGCGCGTGCGCGCCAACGGCTTCGGGAACGGGACGCCGTACCAGCCCTCGACGACCTGCGGCCCGCTGACGCCGAGGCCGAGCTGCAGCCGCCCGCCGCTGAGCTGGTCGATCGTCATCGCGCTCATGGCCGTCGCCGCAGGCGTGCGGGCCGACAGCTGGACGAGCCCGGTGGACAGCGTGATGCGGCGAGGTGTGCGAGCCCAACCACGCCAGCGGGGTGAACGCGTCGCTGCCGTAGGACTCGGCTGTCCAGACCGAGTCCCAGCCGGCGTCCTCGGCGTCGCGGGCCGCCTGCACCCACGCGCCCGGCGCGGGGCCCTCGCCGGTCCAGTAGCCGAGCATCAGGCCGAGGCCGAGGTCCTGCGTCACGCGAGGCTCACTTCCCGTCGTCGCGGGGCAGCCCGAGGATGCGCTCCCCGACGACGTTCTTCAGCACCTCGCTGGTGCCCCCCGCGATGGTCAGGCAGCGGGTGTTGAGCATCGTGTGCGCCCGCATCGCGGCCTCGCCCTCGGCGACCAGCCCGGCCGCGCCGAGCAGCTCGAAGCGCAGCTCGGCGGTGTCCTGCTGGTGCCGCATGCCGACGAGCTTGCGCACGCTGCTGGCCGGGCCCGGCTCCGCGCCCGACAGCTGGCGCAGCGTCGTGCGGAAGGCGAGCAGGGCCTGCCCGTGCGCCTCGCACACGAGGTGGCCGACCTTGTCGCGCAGCAGCGGGTCGGGCTCGCCCCTGGCGACCACGTCCGCGAGGACGTCCTCGACGCCGCGGCCGAACGGCGAGCCGGAGCTCATCGCGACCCGTTCGTTGGCCAGCGTCGTCCGCGCGAGCGGCCAGCCGCCGTCGACCTCGCCGACCACGCAGTCGTCCGGGACGAAGACGTCGTCCAGGAACACCTCGTTGAAGGCGGCGTGGCCGGTCAGCTCGCGCAGCGGCCGGACGTCGACCCCGTCGGATCTCATGTCCAGCAGCAGGTAGGTGATGCCCCGGTGCCGGTCCGGCCCCTTGCCGGTGCCGCTCGTCCGGGCCAGCAGGATGGCCCAGTCGGCGACGTCCGCCATGCTGGTCCAGACCTTCTGCCCGTTGACGCGCCAGCCGCCCTCGACCTTCTCGGCCTTGGTCGACAGCGCCGCGAGGTCCGAGCCTGCGCCCGGCTCGCTGAACATCTGGCACCAGACGATCTCGCCGTGCAGCGTCGGGCGCACGAAGCGCTCCTGCTGCTCGGCCGTGCCGTGCGCGACGATCGTCGGCGCGGCCCAGCCGCCGATGATCAGGTCGTGTCGGCGGACCTTGGCTGCCGCGAACTCCTCGTCGATGACCAGCTGCTCGACGGCCGAGGCGTCCCGCCCCCACGGTGCGGGCCAGTGCGGCACCAGATAGCCGGCGTCGGCGATCGCCAGCTGCTGGCCGCCTTGTCGCCGACGTCCAGGGTGGCCAGGAACGCCCGGACCTCGCTCCGCAGCGGCGCCGTGTCCTCGCCGAGGTCCAGCTGCAGCCGACGACGTGCCCCGGCCAGCGCCAGGTCGGCGGCGCGCGTCCGCGCCAGATCGACGCGTCGCCGACCAGGGCGCGCAGCGAGAGCGCGCGCTTGAGCACCAGGTGCGCGTCGTGCTCCCAGGTGTAGCCGATGCCGCCGAGGATCTGCAGGCACTCCTTGGCGTTGTCCAGACCGGCAGTCGACTGCGGTCGCCACGGCCGACCGCCGCGGCCAGCTCCACCTGGGCGCTGAACGGCTCGTCGAGCGCGCGGGCCGCGTCCCAGGCGATCGCGCGGGCCTGCTCGGCCCGCACGAGCATGTCGGCGCAGTTGTGCTTGATGGCCTGGAAGGCGCCGATCGGGCGGCCGAACTGCTCGCGGGTCTTGGCGTAGGCGACCGCGGTGTCCAGCGCCCAGCCGGCGAGCCCGGCCGCCTCGGCGGCGACCACGACGCCGGCCAGCAGCCGACCTCGCCGCCGGCGAGCCCGGCAGCAGCCGCGCCGCAGGGACCGCACGTCCTGGAAGCCGCACCTGCGCCGGCCGCCGCGTCGCGTCCAGGCCGGCCAGCGGGGTGACGGTGACGGTCGCGGCGTCGACGACGAACCAGACCTCGCCGGCCGCGGTGTCGGCCCCGAGCACGAGCACGTCCGCCTGGCACCGGCGCCGACGACCACCGCCGTCCCGTTCACCACCAGGTCGTCGTCGTGGGGCTCCGCGTGCAGCCCCGCCGAGGACAGCGCGAGGGCAGCGGTGGCCGAGCCGTCGGCCAGACCGGGGAGCAGCTCCTTGGCCGCGCGGCCGCCGGTCCGGGACAGCACCAGGCTCGCCAGCACGGTGGGCAGCGACGGCCCGTGCGCGAGGTGCGCGCGCGAGCTCCTCCACGCTGACCGCGAGCTCGACCCCGCCCGCCCCGGCGCCGCCCGACCTCCTCGGGCACGTGCAGACCCAGCAGCCCTGGTCGGCGAGCCCCTGCCACCAGCCGGGGCGGCTGGGCTCGGTCTCCAGCGCGTGCGCGGGCGCTCGCGAGCAGGCCGGCCCGCGCCGCCCACCCGCGACGGCCTCGGCCAGCGCCTCGTGCTCCTCGGTCACTCCGATGGCCATCGCGCCTCCCCTTCGTTGCGGCATACTAGAACACGTTCCTGTTGTCGCGCCCTTCTGCTCGCGTGCAGGACAGTCCGGGGCCGCAGACAGGCAGAACCGGTGCTAGTTTCCGGAGTTTCCGGCAGCCGCCGGATCGATGCAGGGAGGCGCGACGGTGGCAGTGGCAGGAGCCGTTCCCGGGACGGGGCCGCCCGGGGCACGCCACCGACGCCGAGTCGGCCGCGCAGCGGGACCGCCGCGCCCGCATCGTCCAGGCTGCGCTGGCACTGGCGAGCCGGGGCGGCTACGACGACGTCCAGATGCGCGAGGTGGCCGAGCGCTCGGGCGTCGCCCTCGGCACGCTCTACCGCTACTTCCCGTCCAAGGTGCACCTGCTCGTCAGCGCCATGGCGTACGAGCTCGACCGATGTCGCCGCTCCCTGCAGCGGCGCACCGTCCCGGGCACGACCAAGAGCGAGCGGGTCGAATGGGTCCTGGAGCGCGCCACGCGGTCGCTGCAGAGCGACCCGAACCTCACCGAGGCGATGGTGCGGGCGATGATGGCCGCCGACGCCTCGGTGGCGGTCGAGGTCGCCGCCGTCCGCGCCCAGACGGCCTCGATGATCATCGAGGCCATGCGGGGCGGTGGTGCGGCGCAGCCCGAGGACGAGCTGTTCGCCGGAGTCCTGCAGGACGTCTGGTTCGCACGACAGATCGCCTGGCTCGGTGGCCGCATCAGCAGCGCCGACGTGTGGCGTGACATCGAGACCGCCATCCGGCTGGTGCTGCGCGACCAGTAGCCGCACCGGCCCGACCGGCCGGAGGGTGCTTCGCCGTCCGGCGGCGGGTCTTCGCCTACTTCGGGAAGCCCTTCTCGGCCTTCTTGGTGTTGCTGTTCCAGATCGGGTCCTGGCACCGGTTCGTGCCGGTGCCTGCCGGCAGCGACCGCGCACGAACTTGCCGCCCTTGACCTGCACGATCTTGGTGCAGCTGGAGAGCTTCTTGCCGCCGACGTCCTGGCCGGGGAACAGGCCGTTGCCGGTGTAGTCGTGGATCTTGGGCAGCTCGGCGAGCAGCGCCTTGCGGGTCGGCTTGGGCCCGATCGCCTTCATCTGCGCGACGAACAGCGCCGCCGACGCCCAGGCGAACTGGCCGATCCCGGTGGGCGTGGCGCCGGGCTTGACCTGGTTGAGCCACTGTGCGTACAGCGCAGCTCGGGGTTGCTGGAGATCTCCTCGTTGAGCGAGGCGCTGACCGCGATGTAGGTGCCCTCGGCGGCGTCGCCGGCCTGGGCTTGATGAAGTCGGGGCGTGTAGGCCGTGACGGTGGGCTGGTACACCTCGGGCTTGTAGCCCTGCCGCTTCATCTCCTGCGCGATCGCGGCGGCCTGCTGGTAGGCGCCGACGAACGTCACGTACTCGGCGCCCTTGCTCTTGATCTGCTGGACGACGGCGCGTAGTTGGTCTCGGTGATGCCGATGGCCGGCTCGTAGACGAACGTGTAGCCGAGCGTCTTCGTCGGCGCCCTCGGCGTCCTGCTCGGCGAGCTGGCGGGTCACCTCGCCGTCGATGTAGATGTAGGCGGCCTTCTTGATGGCCTCCGGGAACTTCTCCTTCGCCCAGCCGAACACCGCCATGCTGCGCGCCGCCGGTGCCGGCGGCGTTGATCGGGAAGGCGTTCGGCACGGCCTTCATCTGGTCGGTGGTGGACAGGCCGCGCAGGTCCGGCAGGCCGCAGTCCTTGATGACCGGCGCGCCGCCCTGGTCGAACGCCGAGACCGAGCCGACGCCGGCGAAGGAGTCGTTGCAGGCCTGGATGCTGGCGCTGCGGTTGGCGCCGGTGTCCAGCCGGGAGTCCAGCGGCAGCAGCTTGAGCTTGCGGCCGTAGATCGTGCCCTCGCTTGGCGGTGAAGTACGCGACGTACGCCTTGACCGCGAGCTGGGCGTCCTCGAACAGCCCGGGGACGGCGCCGCTGATGTCGCTGACGTTGGCGATGGTGATCTCGGTCGGCGGTGATGCCCTTGTCGGTCGCGCCGCCGTTGCCGCCGGCCGGAGCCGCGCGGGTGTCGCCGCCGCGGCGCGCCGCCGCCGGCCGGCGGAGCCGGCGGTGCCCGCCGTGCCCGCCGTGCCCGCCGTGCCCGCCGTGCCCGCCGTGCCCGCCGTCCGCCGCCGGTGCTGGCCGTGCCGGCGCCCGTGTTGGCGGGCGCCGTGGTCGCGGGTCCGGCCGCGGTGGTCCCGGCGCCTTCGGTCGTCGGCTCGCCCGCGAGGGGCGCGTTGTCGGTGGACTGCACGGCGTCGACGACGCCGGAGCCGCCGCCCGTGCCCTGCCCGATCGCGACGGCACGCTGCTCGTCGGTCAAGCGGGCTCCGCAGGCCGTCGAGAACAGGCACAGCGCGAGGGCAGCAGCGGCCAGCGGCCTGCGGGATCTCATGACGGCCTTCCGAGTGGGGGAACGACGAGGGCGGTGAGGGTCATCGACGGGCACCGGCAACCGGGACGAGCGGGTCGCACATGCGGCAGGCGGAGAGCGAGCTCGACGCAGCGTCGACGTGGTGCAGGTCCTCGCGGCCGGCGACCACGACGCAGTCCGGCCGGTGCAGCATCGACCCGTGCGCGGTCGCCACGAGCTCGCCGCGCACGGTCCGGGCGCCGTCCCGCCGTGGTCCGGGCGTCTGCGGCCGGCGCTGACGGCCCTGCGGGCGTTGACGGCAGGGCGGCCCCGGGGGCCTCGCGCACGCCGTTGACCGGCGGGCGTCGCCGGCGCGCGGTCTGCTCGCGCGGGGTGGAGTCCGCCACCGGGGCCGGCCCCGCCGGCTCGGGCATCGTCGCCAGCTGTTCACGGACCTCTCGGACCGCGTCCAACAGCTCGCGCGTGAGGGCCTGCTGAGCGTTGCCCGTCCGGGCGATCCAGGAGCCGAACAGCAGGAACCCACCGGCCAGCACGAAGCCGAGCCCGAGCAGGCCGCCGCTGACCAGGTACGGCACCTGCTCGAACAGGTACGGCGTGTGCGACGCGCCGTACCAGCCCAGCACCACGATCACCAGGCCGAGCGGGAGCAGCACCGCCGCGACGAGGTTCAGCACCTGGTCGACGCTGGAGAACCTGGCCCGCAGGCCGGTCCGCCCGGCCGCCGCCGCGAAGGGGTCGCTCGGAGCAGGGGTGGCGGTCACGGTCGCGTCTCCTGGGGGTACGCCTCCGTGCGGAGGTCGGGTAGGTCCTGCGGGTGCCCCGAGGGCGCAGCCGGGGGCGCCCAGCACCGCCCCGCCGAGCACGGCGCTCTGCACTCCGAGCAGGCCGCGGGCGCCGGCCGCGGCGAGCAGGAGCCCGCCGAGGAACAGGATCGGGGCGACTCCGGCGAACGGGTCCGGTCTGTCGTTGCCGGCGGCGCGCACCGCTCCGAGCTCGGTCGTCGCGACGGGCGCGCCTACCGACGTGGGCGCCTGCGGGGCCGAGAGGACCTCGAGCGGGCCGCCCGGGGTGCCGGGCAGTGCCGCGACGGCGGGCGTGCCGGGGATGCCCGGCGTGCCCCCCCCGAGCGGGACGCCCGGCAGCGGGGCGGTGACCGGGAAGTCCAGCGGGATGGGCAGCGTCGCTGCCGCCGTGGCGTCTGCCTGTCCGATCACGAACGTGATCTTCGGGGTCGCCGACAGGGTGTAGAACAGCAGCCCCTGCGGCTGCAGCGGAACCCCTGGCAGGACAGGCACCTGACCGAACACCCCTCCCAACGCGTCGTTCAGCGCCGGCACCATGTTGATCGTCTTGCGCAGCAGGACCGTGTCGACGCTGATCCGCAGCCCGCTCGCGACCCGCGTCGCCTTGGCGCCGCTCGCTGGCGTCGACCTGGCGGACCGGATCGATCGTGATGCCCAGGGTCGTGAGCAGGTCGGCCGCCGGAGCGATGCCGGGGAACGGCGTCGCGGCGCCGGCACTCCCTCAGGTCGTACTCCCTTGTCGTCGACGACGAAGCCCTGGCCGGCGACGGTCAGCCCGCTGACGACGGTGGAGCCGCTGGAGGCTCCCTTGACGGCGTCGCTGCGCGCCTCGAGGTCGGTCACGACCGCATCGATGCTGATCAGACCGAGCAGGTCGACTTGCGACGCCTTGGAGACGGCCGTGCGACGGCGACGTCCTTGACGGCGTCCTTGCTCGCCTTGTCGGTCCGGGTCGTGGCCGCCGACGTGGCTCGCGGCGTTGCCGAGGGACAGGACGCCGTCGCCCGCCTCCTGCGTGCCACGCGTCGCCGCGGTCGCGCTGACGTCCAGCCCGAGCGCCTGCGAGCGCATGCTCGCCACCTCGAAGCTCTTCTCAGCCGTCGGTTCGCCACCCGGGTAGGACGAGAACGCCTGCAGCGGATAGCCTGGCGGCGCCCGGCGCGACCTGGGCCAGGCCCTCCCCCAGCAGGCCGCCCGGCCACACCGAGCTGGCGATGGCGCGGGCCGTCGGTCCGGTGTCCAGCGTGGCGAAGGTGTAGGACGGGTCGGCTTCCAGGATGGCTGCACCCGGCGGTCGCGGGATCGGGATGCTCGGGTCGTCCAGCAGCACCCGGAACGGCGCTGCTCCGGAGGTCGCCACGAAACCGCCGAGGTCGCTGTCGGTCCGGACCTCGGCGGCGGTGACGGGACCGGCCAGCACCAGCGCGCCGGCGCAGACCGACAGTCCGGTCAGGGCCAGGACGCCCCTGCTGAGCAGACCGACCCGGCCGGGCCGGCGGGACGCGGGTGGGCGAGGGTTCACGAGGTGCCTCCGAGGTAGGCGGCCGACAGCTCGGCCTCGACGTCGGCGGGTTCCCCGACCGCGGTGACGCGGCCGCCGACCATGATCACGGCGTACTGGGCGACGGCGAGGGCGCGCCGCGCGAACTGCTCCACGACGAGCACCGAGACGCCTCCGGCGGCGATGTCCGCCACCAACGCATAGAGCTGTTCGACGATCAGCGGCGCCAACCCCATCGACAGCTCGTCGAGCATGCAGCAGGGCGGGGTCGGTCGAGAGCGCGCGCGCCATCGCCAGCATCTGCTGCTCGCCGCCGGACAACCGGCCGGCCAGCTGGGTGCGTCGCTCCCCCAGCCGGGGGAACTGCGTGAACGTGCGGTCGCGGACCTCCTTCTCCGACGACCGTGGCGGTGTAGGCGAACAGGCGGATGTTCTCCTCGACCGTGAGGTTGGGGAACACGCCGCGGCCCTCGGGCACCGTGCACAGCCCCGCCCGGGCGAGCCGGTCGGCGTCGACGCCGTTGAGGTGGTGACCGGACAGGTGGACGTGCCCCGACGTCGGGGTCATCTGCCCGCTGGCCACGCGCAGCGCCGTGGTCTTGCCTGCGCCGTTGGGTCCGAGCAGGGCCACGACCGTGCCCCGCGGCACGACCAGGTCGACGCCGTGCAGCACCTGGATGCGTCCGTAGGCGGCGGTGATCCCGACCAGCTCGAGCGCGGGCGGCTCGACCGTCTCGTCGGTCGGGCGCGCCCCTGCCGTCGTGGTCACGCCGGCACCGCCTGCGCATCGTGGGCGTCCGCGGCATCGGCGGCATCGTCGGCGCCGAGGTAGGCGTCCTGCACCCGCTTGTCGGCCGCGATCGCCGCCGGCGGCCCGCTGGCGATGATGGTGCCGAAGTCCAGGACATGGATGGTCGAGCACAGGTTCATCGACCAGCTCGACGTCGTGCTCGACGAGCAGCACGGAGCGTCCGTCGTCCTCGGCGAGCGAGCGCACGAGCGCCTCGAAGTCGTCTGTCTCGTCGTCGGACAGGCCGGAGGACGGTTCGTCCAGCAGGAGCAGCCGCGGGTCGCAGGCCAGCGCGCGCGCGAGCTCGGTCAGGCGTGCGATGCCGGTCGGCACCGAGTCGGCGGGGACGTCCGCGAACGCGGTCAGGCCGACGCGGTCGAGCAGCGCCTCGCGCACCCGGGTCGGGGAGTCGATGCCCCGCATCTCGGCCGCGACGCGGATGTTGTCGCCGACGGTCAGCGAGCCGAAGACCTCCAGCCGCTGGAAGGTGCGCCCGATGCCCATCGTGGCGCGGCGCCTCGGCGCGATGTCGGTGACGTCGCGATCCTGGAAGCGCACCCGGCCGGACGTCGGCTCCTGCAGGCCGGTGATGACGTTGAACAACGTCGTCTTGCCGGCGCCGTTCGGTCCCATCAGTCCCACGATGCAGCCCTCCTCGACAGCGAAGCTGGCCTCGCGGACGGCGACGACACCACCGAAGCGGACCTCGACGGCATCAACCTCGAGCAGCGCCAACGACCTCACCCGCCTCGATCTGCTCGTCCCGGTCCAGGAGCTCGACGAGGTCCGGCGCCGGGGCCGCGGCGACCACGGCGGTTGCCGGTCCGGTCGGGCCGGGCGGAGCAGACAACCATGGGAGCAGCCGCCGGGCATTGAAGATCACGTTCGCCACCCCGTTGGGGTTGCCCCCCAACCCCAGGACGGCGAGCAGCAGCAGCACGAACACGACGCCCTGCAACCCGGGGACCCGCTCCAGGATCACCGGCAGGAGTCCGTAGAACAGACCGCCGGCCAGCACCCCCGAGACGGCTGTGACGCCGCCGACGACCGCGAACAGCAGCAGCGGCAGGCTCTGGAAGAACGAGAAGTCGGCGGTGCTGATGGACACCCGCATGTTCGCGTAGAAGACGCCGGCGACGCCGGCCAGCCCGGCGCTGACGGAGAAGACGGCGACCCGTACCGCCCGGGTGTTGTAGCCCAGGGTCGCGCAGGCGGCCTCGCTGTCGCGAGCGGCCAGCAGGATGCGGCCGTACTTGCCGCGCCGGATCGCCAGGACGGCGAACGCCATCAGCACGAAGGCCACCGCCACCGCCATCGCCGACGCCCGCTCGCTGCGCAGGTCGACGCCGAGCAGCGACCCCCGCTCCAGCGTGATGCTGCCGCCACCGGCACCGAAGCCGGCCTTGGTCTGGAAGAGCATCGTGTCCAGCGCGCTCGCGACCCCCAGCGTCAGCAGCCCGAGATAGAGCCCGCGCAGCCGCAACGCGGGGATCGCGACGACCGCGCCGAGGATCGCCGTGGCGAAGAAGGCGAACACGATCGTCAGGAGCGACAGTCCCGGGCTCAGGAACGGCAGCAGCTTCCCGCCGATCACCAGCCCGCCGACCCCGACGAAGCTCATCTGGCACAGCGACACGTCCCCGCCGTAACCGACGAGCAGGACCAGCGACAGCATGATGAGCGAGAAGCAGAGCGCCTGGCCGAGACGGGAGTTGTCCGCCTCGGAGAAGAGCCCGGTCAGGACGTAGAGGCCGGCCAGGAACCCGCCGCCCCACAGCAGCGTCTTGGGCCAGGGCGGAAGGGGAGGCAGGGTCGTGCCGGCCACCCGCCCCACGCGGAGCTTGTCCTGCGGCAGCAGCAGCATGACGGTGATCAGGAACAAGGTCGGCAGGGCGATGCGGGTGCCCTGCACCAGCCCGCCGAGCTTCTCGTCGACCGACGCCGGGATGTAGGCCACGCCGAGCTGGGAGTAGGACGTCAGGAGCCCGAGCGCGAGAGCGCCCAGGAAGGTGCGCGGCAGGTTCTTCAGACGGCCGACCATGGCCGCTGCGTACGCCGCGATCACGAGCAGCGTGAGGTTCAGGTAGTCCAGCTGCAGCGTCGGCACGAGCAGGATGCCGGCGAGCGCGGCCAGCGACGAGCCGATCGCCCACGACAGCCCCGAGAGGCGGTTGGGCCGGGCACCGTGCAGCGCCAGGAGCTCGCGGTTGTCGACGACGGCCCGCATGGCCGTACCGGTGCGCGTACGGCTCAGCAGGACGAACAGTCCGCCCGCGACGAGGAGCGCCACGAAGAAGGTGATGAGCTGCTGGGCGGTGATGAAGTACTCGCCGACCTGCAGGCCGCTGCCGTTGAAGTACGGGTCGACCCGGCGGCCGGCCGGCTTCCAGATGGCCTGCGCCGCGCCGATCAGCGCGACGAGCAGCGCCACCGTGACGACCAGGGCCACCGCCACCGGGGCCTCGGTCAGGCGTCGCATCATGAAGCGGTCGATCAGCAGGCCGAAGGCCGGTGCGATGACCCCGACGACGATCACGAGCGACAGCACGCCCGGCAGCCCGCGGTTGACGGCCAGCTCCCAGTAGACGAACGCCATGAACATGCCGATCGCGCCGTGCGCGATGTTGAAGACGTTGGACGTGGCGTAGGTCAGCACCAGCCCGCTGGCTGCGATCGCGTAGGCCGAGCCGGCGATGAGGCCGATGATGGTGAAGGCCAGGAACTGGCTCACGCGGGCACGACCAGCAGCTCGGACCGTGACGAGCGCATGGCGCCTCCCGTGATCGCGTGCCGGATGGTCGGGCGGTGGGTCGTGGCCCCGGGACTGCAGGCCCCTCCGACGCCGGGACGGCGTCGCGCTGTGCTGTAGATCACAACGAGTGCATCGTCCGGCGGTGACTGGTTCCTGTCGAGCAGGGTCGGGCTGACCGTCCCGGTGACCGGATGCCTCCGGTCAGGTGAGCGTGTAGAACTCCGACGCCGCAAAGCTCTGCGCCGGGTCGCGGTCGGCGAAGTAGGAGCCGAGGGCACCGTCGAGATCTGCCACGGTCCAGGTGGGGCCGCTGGCGTCGAACCGCTTGTCGACGCCCGGGGCGCTCGCCAGGGCGACCATGGGGCCGTAGGCGACGAAGACCTGCCCGGTGACCGCCACCGCTGCGGGCGAGGCGAGCCAGGCCACCAGCGGCGCGACGTGGTCGACCGACAGCGGGTCGACGCCCTGCGGCGCCTCGCCGAAGACGTCGGCGGTCATGGCGGTGCGCGCCCGCGGGCAGATCGCGTTGGCCTTGACCCCGAAGCGCCCGCAGCCGTGGGCGGTGGACAGGGTGAGCGCGGTGATGCCCGCCTTGGCTGCGGCGTAGTTGGGCTGACCGGGCGAGCCGAACAGGAACGCCTCCGACGAGGTGTTCACGACGCGCGCGTCGATCTGCTCGCCGGCCTTGGAGCGCTCGCGCCAGTACCCCGTGGCGAAGCGGGTGGTCGCGGCGTGCCCCTTCAGGTGCACGCCGATGACGGTGTCCCACTCCTGCTCGGAGATGTTGAAGATGAGCCGGTCCCGCAGCACCCCGGCGTTGTTCACCAGGATGTCGAGCGCCCCGAAAGCGGTGACGGCGGTCTGCACCAGCGCCTCGCCGGTGGCCCACTGCGACACGTCGCCCTGGGCCGCGACCGCCGCGCCTCCCGTGCTGGTGATCTCCTGCACGACGGCCTCGGCGGCGTCGCCGTCGAAGTCGTTGACCACGACGGAGGCGCCGGCGGCAGCGAGCGCGAGCGCTTCGGCCCGCCCCAGGCCCTGGCCGGCGCCGGTGATGAGAGCGGTGCGGCCGTCCAGCCGGAGCCGGTCGGGGGTCGGTGCGGTCACAGTGGAGCCTCCTGCTGAGGGGTGGGGGTGTGGGGGTAGGGGTTGAGGGGTGGCGGAGACGAGCGGGGCCCTGGGGTCAGACCGGTTCGGAGGCGAGCGTGCTGCCCAGCCGCAGCAGCTGCGCGGTCGAGGCGCCGAGGGTCATCTCCAGCTGCTTGGACCAGCGGAAGTAGCGCGACAGCGGATAGTCGACGTCGACGCCCACTCCCCCGTGCACGTGCTGAGCCGCGTGCGCCACGCGGTGCCCGCCCTCGGCCGCCCACCACTTCGCGATGGCGGCCTCGGTGCTCGCGGGCCGGTCGCCGTCGAGCAACCACGCCGCCTGCAGCATCGTCAACCGCATCCCCTCGACGTCGACGTAGGCGTCGGCGAGCCGGTGCCCCACTGCCTGGAAGGTCGCGACGGCGCGGCCGAACTGGACGCGCTCGCTGGTGTAGGCCGCGGACATCGACAGCGCCCTGCTGCTGACGCCCAACGCCGTGGCCGCGAGACCCGTGAGCGCGCGGTCCAGCAGCCAGCCCAGCACCTGCCTGCCGTCGTCGGGGCCGGCGAGGACGTCCTCGGCGAGCACGGCGACGTCGGCCAGCTCCAGCTCCCCCTGCGGCTGGCCGTGGGTCGAGGTCTGCGGCCGCACCGTCACGCCCTCGGCTCCAGGCTCCACCAGAGCGACCACGACCTGCCCGTCCGGCGTGCTCGCCGGGACCAGCACGCGGCGGGCCTGCTCGAGCAGCGGCACGCAGGACTTCGTCCCGCGCAGGCGGAACCCGCCACCGTCCGGGTGCGCCGTCGTGAGCGGACGGTACGGGTCGTCGCGACCGGACTCGACCAGCGCAGCCGTGAGCAGCGCACGACCGGCCGCGACGTCGGGCAGGTCGCGGCTGCGCTGCGCCGACGTGCCGAAGACGTCCAGCGGCAGGGCTGCGCAGAGCACCGTCTCGAGCAGCGGCACCGGGGCGACGTGGGCCCCGACCTGCTCCAGCAGCAGCGCCAGGTCCAGGAAACCGAGCCCGCCGCCACCGACGTCCTCGGCCAGGCACGCGCCCGCGATCCCGGCGTCGGCCAGCTGCGTCCACAGGGCCTGGTCGAACCAGGTGCCCTGCTCCTCCAGCTCGTCCAGCCGCGCCGGCGTGGCGCGGTCGCCGAGGATCTGGGCGGCCAGGCCGACGAGCGCCTGCTGGTCCTCGGTGGTCGTGAAGTCCATCTCGCGGTTCCTTCTGCTGGTCCAGTCGGGCAGCGGGTGGGGCGGGGGGCTCAGGCGCCGGGCCAGGCGGCGGGCCAGACGGGTCAGCGCGGAGCGCGCGGCATCGCCAGCCCGACCATGGAGATGATGTCGCGCTGGATCTCGTTGGTGCCGCCGCCGAACGTCAGCACCAGCGTGTTGCGCATGGCCCGCTCCAGCTCCGAGCCCAGCACCGCACCGGCGCTGTCCTTGGTGAGCACCGCTGACTGGCCGATGATCTCCATCAGCGCCCGGTAGGCCTCGATGTAGAACTCGCTGCCGAAGACCTTGACCGCGCTGGCGTCCGCCGGGTTCAGGGTGCCCTGGGTGACGCTGGAGGCGACCTTCCAGTTCAGCAGCTTGAGGAACTCGGTCTTGGCCTGCAGCCGCGCCAGGCTGACCTGAACCCACTCCTGGTCCAGGACGCGCCGGCCGTCGCCGAGCTTGGTCTCCTGCGCCCAGCGCCGCACCGCCAGGATCTTCGCCTCGATCATGCCCGCCGAGCTCAGGGCCACCCGCTCGTGGTTGAGCTGGCTGGTGATGAGCTCCCAGCCCCGGTTCTCGCCCAGCACGACGTTCTCGACGGGCACGCGGACGTTGTCGTAGTACGTCGCGCTGGTGTAGCCACCGCCGACGGTGTGCACCGGGGTGAAGGAGAACCCTTCGCTGTCGGTCGGCACGATGATCATCGACAGACCCCGGTGCCGCTTGGCCTGCGGGTCGGTGCGACAGGCGAGCCAGACGTAGTCGGCGTGCTGGATCAGGCTGGTCCACATCTTCTGCCCGTTGATGACGTAGTGGTCACCGTCGCGGACCGCCGTGGTCGTCAGGCTCGCCAGGTCGGTGCCGGCCCCCGGCTCGCTGTAGCCGATGGAGAAGTGCAGCTCGCCCTGCTGGATGCGCGGGAGGAAGTGCGCCTTCTGCTCCTCGGTCCCGAACTGCATGATCGTCGGCCCGACGGTGTTGGTGGTGAGGAAGGGCACCGGTACCTGCGCGCGCTGCGACTCGTCGAAGAAGATGTACTGGTCCAGCGGGTCCCGGCCACGGCCGCCGTACTCGGTGGGCCAGGCCAGCCCGAGCCAGCCGTCCTTGCCCAGCTGCCGGACGATCTCTTTGTACGCAGGGCCGTCCAGCTCTCCCCGGCCCAGGTCCGCCACCCGCTGCGGGGTCATCAACGCCGAGAAGTAGGCGCGCAGCTCGTCACGCAGCGCCTGCTGCTCCGGCGTGTACGTCAGGTACATGAGGCCCCGTCCGATTCGTGTAGAACACGTTCTAGTGCGCTACCTCACATCGGTCAAGAGGCCGCACACAGGCGACGGCCGGCCCACCCCTGCGGGCGGACCGGCCGTGGCCGTGCGGGACCTACTTCGGCTGCAGCCGCGCGCCGCCGTCGACCCGGACGACCTCGGCGTTGGCGTAGGAGTTGACGAGCAGCTCGACCACCATCGAGGCCAGCTCTTCCGAGGCGCCGAGGCGCTTGGGGAACAGCACGTCGCGCTTGAGCTTGTCCTTGAACGCCTCGGCGCCCTCGCCCTCGCCGTAGATCGGGGTGTCGAACAACCCGGGAGCCACGCAGTTCAGGCGCACGCCGACGGCCGCGAGGTCGCGCGCCACGGGCACGGTCAGTCCCACGATGCCGCCCTTGCTCGCGGAGTAGGCGGCCTGACCGATCTGCCCGTCGAAGGCAGCGATGGAGGCCAGCGTGACGATCGCGCCCTTGCTGCCGTCGGCGTCGACCGGCTCGGTCCGGCTCATCGCCGTCGCGGCGAGGCGGATGCAGTTGAAGGTACCGATCAGGTTGATGCTGATGACCTTGCTGAAAGCCGCCAGGTCGTGCGCCGAGGAGTACTCACCGTCGCGGCCGACGGTGCGGGTGGCCCAGCCGATGCCGGCGGCGCAGACCAGCGTGCGCAGCGGACCGTGCTCGGAGGCCGCGTCCAGGGCTGCGGCCACCTGCTCGGGGTCGGTCACGTCGGCGCGGACGTAGCCGCCGCCGACGCTGTCGGCCACCGCCTTGCCCTTGTCGTCCTGCAGGTCCAGGACGATGACGGAGGCGCCGCGTGCCGCCAGGGCGCGGACGGTGGCCTCGCCGAGGCCCGAGGCCCCGCCGGTGACGACGGACGAGGTGCCGGTCAGGTCGAGCACAGGGGTTCTCCTTCTGAAGGGGGACGCGGGATCGCGCCCGGGCGGCTGCTGGTCCAGCCGCCGACGCCTATTCGACCAGCACCCGCCCGGAGACCGCGAAGGCCCCCGTCAGGTCGTGCTCGTCGTCGTCGGTGAAGCGCCTCAGCGTCGCTTCGCGCCCGTCGCGGCACCAGACCTCCCCCACGCCCGGGCCCCAGCGACGGCGGGCCAGCTCGCGCACGAGCACCTTGCCGGTGGGGGTCCGGGGCAGCTCCGCCGCCACGCGCAGGTAGCGGGGGACCCAGGTCGAGGAGGCGTCCGGCTGCGCGGCCACCCACGCCGCGAAACCCACCGGGTCGAAGCCGTCGGCGGGAACGATCGCGGCCATGACCTGGTCCCCGGCCACCGGGTCGGGCACCGGATAGACGACGGCCTCCACCACCTGCGGGTGTCGCACGAGCAGCCTGGCCACCGGCGCCGCCGGGAAGTTCTCGCCCCCGACCCGGAGCCGGTCGGTACCGCGACCGGCGAAGTACAGGAACCCGTCGGCGTCCTCATAACCGAGATCGCCGCTCCAGTAGTGACCGTCGCGCAGCCGGGCCGCGTTGTCCTCGGGCGCGTTCCAGTAGCCCTCGAACAGGCCCGGTCCGTCCAGGCCGACCAGCTCGCCGACGGCCTGGTCGGCGTTGGTCAGCCGGCCGTCGCGGTCGAACTCGGCGGTCGGGCAGCGCTCCCCCGTCGCGGCGTCCAGGACGTGCACGGTGCCGACGCCGCGTCCGAGCGACCCGGTGGGGGTGTCCGGAGTGCGGCTGATGCTGATGCCGCCCTCGCTGGAGCCGAACCCGTCCAGCACGCGGCAGCCGAAGCGGGTGCCGAACCGCTCGAGATCTGCCGGCGCGCCCTCGTTGCCGAACAGGCGCTGCAGCGGGTTGTCGGCGTCGTCGTCCGCGGCGGGCTGCGCGAGCACGTAGGACAGCGGGGTGCCCACATAGTGCGCGAAGGTGGCCCCGTGGGCGCGGACGTCGGACAGGAACGACGACGCCGAGAAGCGCTCCCGCAGCGCCAGCGTGGCTCCGACGGCCAGGGTGGGGCCCCAGCCGGCGATGACGGCACCCGAGTGCGAGAGCGGCATGCTCACGTAGGTGACGTCGGCCGGAGCGAGCTCGACGCGCATCGCCACCCCCAGCGCCGACCAGGTGATCTTGCGCTGCGAGCAGCGCACCGCCTTGGGGCTGCCGGTGGTGCCGCTGGTGAAGACCAGCAGGAACAGGTCGTCGGGCTCGGCCGCGGGCAGCTCGGTCCGCTGGGTCGGCAGCGTGAGCGCCGCGGCGTCCAGCGCCCGCGCCACGCCCAGGTCCAGGTCCGACAGCCGTTCGCGTCCGGCGGCGTCGGTGAGCACCAGGTCGCAGTCGGTGGCGCGCACGTCACCGGCCAGCTCCTCGCCACGACGCGTCGGGTTCAGCCCGACGACGGTGAACCTCCCGAGGGCTGCGGCGTAGAGCCAGAACGCGAACTCCGGCGTGTTCTCCAGCAGCACCCCGACGTGCGCCGGGCCGGTGGCACCTCGCTCACGGCGGTCCGCCAGGTACCAGTGCGCGCGCGCCAGGGCGGCGTCCACGCACTGCGCCCAGGTCCAGACCTGACCCTGCGCCCGCAGTCCCGGTCGCGGGTCACCCGCCCGGGCGCGGACCAGGTCGGCCACCGTCTGCGGCGACGACGGCGCGCTCAGGTCGAGGCCCCGGCGGCCTCGGTGAGCACCTTCGTGGCCCACCCGTAGTCGGGCTTGCCGCTGGGGCTGCGCTGGATCTGCTCCACCGTGTGCACGAACTTCGGAACCTTGTACCGCGCGATGCGGGTCGACAGGTGGGCCTCGACGTCCTCCTGGCTCGGCGCGCTGTGCCCTTCGCGCACCTGCAGCACCGCCGAGACGCGCTGTCCCCAGCGCTCGTCGGGGATGC
Organism: uncultured Actinomycetes bacterium; assembly: GCA_963784675.1. Classification (GTDB taxonomy): domain Bacteria; phylum Actinomycetota; class Actinomycetes; order Mycobacteriales; family SCTD01; genus SCTD01. The sequence continues at coordinate 577,589 of CAWASE010000019.1, read as the reverse complement.
CCGCGACGACCGCGTCGATCAGCGCCGGGTGCGACTTCAGGGCGCCCTCGACCTCTTCGGGGTAGATCTTCTCGCCCCCGGAGTTGATGCAGATCGAACCGCGTCCCAGGAAGTGCATGGTGCCGTCGGCCTCCACCATGGCGGCGTCGCCGGGCAGCACCCACCGCTCCCCGTCGATGACGCGGAAGGTCTTGGCGGTCTTCACAGGATCGTTGTAGTAGCCGAGCGGGATGTGCCCCCGCTGCGCGACCCTGCCGACGACCCCCGACCCTGGTTCGACGCGCTGGTCCTGGTCGTCGAACACGGCCGTGCGCGCGTTGACGGCGAACTTCAGTCCGTCGCTGGCCTTGGCTCCGGGCTTGGCCGAGCCGTTGTAGCCGGTCTCGGACGAGCCGTAGCTGTCGTTGATGTAGAGCTGCGGCGCGAGCGCGGTGAGCTGGTCGCGGACCGGCTGGGAGAGCAGCGCCCCCGCGGACGCGAGCACGAACAGCGACGACAGGTCGTAGCTCTTCTCCTTCAGCGCCTCGATCAGCGGCACAGCCATCGCGTCACCGACGACGGTGATGCCGTTGCACTGCTCCTGCTCGATCAGGGCGAGCGCCCCGTGACCGGTGTACCTGCGGATGAGCACCACCTTGCCCCCGCCGAGCAGGTTGATGAAGCTGCCCAGCTCGGCCGCGCCGTGCATCAGCGGAGCGGCGGGGAACGACACCATCGGGGAGTTCGCGGCTGCTCGCGGGCCGGCCTCCTCCGGCGCCGCCAACGGCTCGCCTGCCGGGTAGCCGCCACCCATCCCGGCGAAGAACAGGTCCTCGTGACGCCACATCACGCCCTTGGGCATCCCGGTGGTGCCCCCGGTGTAGATGATGAACAGGTCGTCGGCCGAGCGGGCAGGGAACCCGTCCCGCCCGTCCGGCTGCGCCGCCAGGGCGTCCTCGTACCGGACGGCCGACTCCGGCACAGGGAACCCGGCCGGGTCGCCGACGACGATCAGCTCACGCAGCTTCGGCACCTGCGCGAGCACCGAGCCCAGCCGCGCGGAGAACTCGGCGTCGAACACCACCCCGACCAGGTCAGCGTCGTCGAACAGGTACCGGAGCTCTTCCTCGACGTAGCGGAAGTTGACGTTGATCGGGACGGCTCTGATCTTGAACAGCGCGATCATGGTCTCGAGATACTCGGTGCCGTTCATCAGGTAGCAGCCGACGTGGTCGCCCGGGCCGATGCCGCGCTGCGCGAAGTGATGGGCGAGCGCGTTCGCTCGTGCGTCCAGCTGTCGGAAGGTCAGTCGCCGGCCTTCGGCGCACAGGGCCTCGTGGTCCGGCAGCGTGTCGACGACGGCTTCGAGCAGGTCTGCGAGGTTGAACTCCACGCGTACTCCCAGGGCTGGTGGGGTGCTGGCAGGGGCTGCGCCGGCGGGCCGGTCAGTGCTTGAAGCCGGAAGTCGCCGTAGCGCCGCCGTCGACCGCGAGCTCGGCGCCGGTGATGTAGGACGCGGCGTCGCTGGCCAGGAACGCCACCGCCTGGGCGACCTCCTCCGGCAGACCCGGCCGCGCCATCGGCACCTGACGACCCATCCAGGCCATGTCTTTGTCGTTCGGGATGAAGTGCCGGACCATCGGGGTGTCGATGCCCCCGGGATGCACGCTGTTCACCCGGATCCCGTCGGCCGCCAGCTCGATCGCCGCCGCCTTGGTCATGCCACGGACGGCGAACTTGCTGCCGGTGTAGGCGACCAGGAAGCGGTTGCCGCCGAGCCCCTCGACGCTGGACAGGTTGACGATCGACCCGCCACCGGCCCGCGTGAGGGCCGGCTGGCACTCGCGCATGCCGAGGAAGCAGCCGAACGCGTTGACGTCGTTCACCTTGCGGTAGGTGTCGGAGGTGGTCTTGCCCAGCTCGTCCATCAGCAGCACGCCGGCGTTGTTGACCAGGATGTCGAGCCGACCGAACCGCTCCTCGGCGGCCGCCACCGCGTCCCGCCAGGCCTGCTCGTCGGTGACGTCCAGCGTGACGGCCAGGGCCCGCTCCTCCCCCAGCTCGACCGCGACGTCCTTCACGTCCGCCAGCACGTCGCCCAGCACGACGAGCGCGCCCTCGGCAGCGAACAGCCGCGCCGTCGCGGCGCCCATGCCCCGGGCCGCGCCCGTGATCAGGGCCACCTTGCCGTCCAGTCGTGCGGTCATGTCGAAGCTCCTGTCGGTCGGTCGCTGACCACCCACATGGCGAAGAACTGCGAACCTCCGCCGTAGGCGTGCCCGAGAGCGGTGCGGGCGCCGTCGACCTGGTGGTCCCCCGCCGTGCCGCGCACCTGGTTGGCAGCCTCCAGGAAGCGCAGCATGCCGGACGCGCCGATCGGGTTGGACGACAGCACCCCGCCGGACATGTTCACCGGCAGGTCGCCGCCCAGCGCGGTCACACCGTCCTGCGTCATCTTCCAGCCGGTGCCCTCCTCGGCAAAGCCGAGGTTCTCCATCCACATCGGCTCGAACCAGCTGAAGGGGACGTAGATCTCGGCGCAGTCGATCTGCCGGAACGGGTCGGTGATGCCGGCCTCGGCGTAGACGGCTGCGGCGCAGTCGCGGCCGGCGTGCGGGTTCACCCGGTCGCGGCCGGCGCCCATGGTCGGCTCGGAGCGCACGGCCGTGCCGTTGATCCAGGCCACCGGTCGGGTGCTGGCCTCGGCCGCCCGCTCGCTGCCGATGACCATCGCCGCCGCGCCGTCGGAGGACGGGCACGTCTCGGCGTAGCGGATCGGGTCCCAGAGCAGCGGCGACTCCATGATCTGCTCCAGCGAGATGTCCTGCTGCTGCAGGTGCGCATAGGGGTTCTTGAGCGCGTTCAGCCGGTCCTTGAGCACCACCTTGGCGCCGGTGTCCAGCGGAGCGTCCGACTTGCGGATGTATCCCCGCACGATCGGCGCGAAGTAACCGCCCGCACCGGCGACCAGCGGCTGCGAGAAGGGGATGCGGATCGACAGCGCCCACATGGCGTTGCTCTCGGACTGCTTCTCGAACGCCACCGTCAGCACGCGTTCGTGCACCCCCGCCTGCACCAGGTGCGTCGCCACGATCGCGGTCGAGCCGCCGACCGAGCCGGCGGTGTGCACCCGCAGCAGCGGCTTGCCGAGCGCTCCGAGGGCGTCGGCGAGGTACAGCTCGGGCATCATCACGCCCTCGAACATGTCCGGGGCCTTGCCGATCACGACGGCGTCGATGTCGTCGTAGCCCAGGCCGGCGTCGGCGAGCGCCCGGTCGGCCGCCTCGCGGACCAGACCGGCGATGGACACGTCCTCGCGCTTCGCGACGTGGTGGGTCTGGCCGGTGCCCAGCACCGCCGCCCGGTTGCCGCTCATGAGTCCCCTTCCAGGACGCAGACGAGATTCTGCTGCAGGCAGGGCCCGCTGGTGGCGTGCGCCAGGGCCCGGTCGCCTTCGCCGGCACTGAGGCGTCTGGCCGCCTCGCCGATGCGGACGAGGCCGGCCACCATCACCGGGTTAGACGCCAGTGCGCCGCCGGACGGGTTCAGCGACGTCTTGTTCTCGTCCAGGCCGAGCGCCTCGGCGAGCACGAGCTCCTGGTGGGAGAACGGGGCGTGCAGCTCGGCGAGGTCGAAGCCGCCCGTGGCGCCGGCCTTCTCCCCGGCGAGCCGGGTGGAGACCGAGCGCGTGAGGTCGCGCGAACCCAGGCTCTGCACGTCGACCCGGTGGTCGATGCCCCGGATCCATGCGGGGCGCGGGCACAGCTCGCGCGCCTTGTCCCCGGCGGCGAGCACGATCACCGCGGCGCCGTCGGTGACGGGCGGGCAGTCGTGCCGCCGCAGCGGGTCGGCGAACATCGCTTCCTCCAGCAGGGCGGCCTCGTCGACCTCGCCGGACAGCTGAGCCTGCGGGTTGCCGACCGCGTTGCGCCGGCTGCGGGCCACGACGCGGGCCATGTCCTTCTCGCTGATCGTGCCGGCATCCAGCAGCGCCCGGGCCTGGAGCGCGGCCAGCGACACCGCATCGGGCCACAGCGGCCCGACGAGGTACGGGTCGAGCTGCAGCGACAGCACGCGGCCGACGTCGCCCGGGCTGCTCTTGCCGAAGGCGTAGACCAGCGCGGTGTCGATGTCGCCGTGCTGCAGGCGGACCCAGGCCTCGTACAGCGCGAACGCGCCGTCCATCTCCACGTGCGACTCGGCGATCGGCGGCCACGGGCCCACCGCGTCCAGGGCGGAGACGAACGCGAACGCCTGGCCGGCGAGGTAGTCGCTGCTGCCGGACACGGTGAAACCCATGTCCTGCGTGGTCAGCCCCTGCAGCGGAGCGAAGGCCTCGCGCAGCACCGGGAGCAGGATCTCGACCTCGTTGCGGGTGTCCTCCCGGCTGGAGGCGTGCTGGGCGTAGGACACCACGGCGATGTCTCTCATCGGTGGTCCTTCCCTGGTCGACGGTGGCGCATCAGACGTAGTCCTTGAAGGAGTCGTAGTCACGGTCGGGCTCGTCGATCGGCTCGACGTGATCGATGTTCGCGAGCGTGTAGTCCCACTCGGCCTCGGGCTTCCACACAGCCTTGACCCGCATGCCCATGCGCACGTCCTCGGGTCCGACGCCGCGGACCAGCACCATCGTGGCCGTGTCGGCGCCGTCGAACAGCACCTCGCCCGACACGTAGGGAAGCTCGACCGCGCGGTTGGCGAAGTTCACGTTGACGATGGCGAAGGTCACCAGGGTGCCGACGTCGGCGAGGGTCACCGTGTCCTGGAACTCGATGCCGCACATCGGGCAGCCGCCACGCGGCGGGAAGTACACCTTGCTGCACGAGGGACAGCGACGACCGTTGACCTGTCCGGCCTTGATGCCGCGCAGGAAGTCGCTCGTGGCCTGACCAGGCGTGTACCGGTAGTCCAGGCGGATCGGGGTGACGATGCCGGTGACCGGGCCGGCCGCTTCCTCGGTCATGCCGTGGCTCCGGTCGGCTCGAAGCACGCGATGTCCGTGATCGAACCGGTCGTGGACTCGGCCCACCGGACCCTGACCCGCATGCCGCTGGTGATCTGCTCGCGCGGCGCGTCGAGGGCGTGCAGCAGGGCGGTGTCGGCGCCGTCGAGGGTGACCAGAGCCCACGCGAAAGGTCGGTCGAACGGCTGGCCCGGGCGGGCGACCGGGTTCCAGGACCACGAGCTGAGGACGCCCTCGCTGCCCACGGCCACCAGCGCAGACGCCTCGATGGCCGCCGCGTCGCCTGCGTCGTACTCCGGCGGCGGCACCACGGTGCGTCCGAGGCTGTCCTTGGCGCCGAGCACCGTGCGGTCGCGCAGCCCGGTGAGGAACGCCCCGACGACCGGCCCGGTCGAGCGCGTGTAGGCGAACTCCATGCTGTGCGGTGCGCTCAGCACCTGCTCGCTGTCGGTCATCGGGCCTGCCTTCTGGGAGGGGTGAGGAGGAGGTTCATCGCGGCCGGACCTCAGACCAGCTGGGAGTCGCGGCCGACCCAGTACGGCTCGCGCAGCGTGCGCTTGTAGACCTTGCCGTTGGGGTCGCGCGGGAAGTCCTGGAGGAAGTCGATGGAGCGCGGCACCTTGAAGCGGGCGAGGTTCTCCCGGCAGTAGTCGAGCAGCTCCGCCTCCAGCTCGGGACCGGCGCTGACCCCGTCGGCCGGCTGCACGGTGGCCTTGATCTGCTCGCCGGCGTCGTCGTCGGGGATGCCGAAGACCGCGCAGTCGCCGACCTTCGGGTGCTGCATGAGCACCGACTCGGTCTCGGCCGGATAGATGTTGACGCCCCCCGCGATGATCATGTCGATCTTGCGGTCGCGCAGGAACAGGAAGCCGTCCTCGTCCATCTCACCCGCGTCGCCGACGGTGAAGAAGCCCTGCTCGTTCCAGCTCTTGCGGGTCTTCTCCTTGTCACCGTGGTACTCGAAGGTGCGGTCGCCCATCTTCATCCAGACGGTGCCGATCTCCCCGGGGCCGAGCTCGTTGCCGTCGTCGTCGAGCACCTTGACCTCGCTGCCGGGCCAGGCGTTGCCGACCGTGCCGGGCTTGTGCTCCCAGTCCTGCGGGCTCGCCACGGTGCCGCCGCCCTCGGTCGCGGCGTAGTACTCCCAGATGACCGGCCCCCACCAGGCGAGCATCTTCTGCTTGGTCGGCACCGGGCACGGCGCCGCCGAGTGGATCATGTGCCGGAGGCTGCTGGTGTCATACCCCGCCCGCACCTGCTCGGGCAGCTGCAGCATGCGGTGGAACATGGTCGGGACGAGGTGGCTGGTCGTCACCTTGTACCGGTCGATGCGCTCCAGCGTCCCCTCGGGCGTCCAGCGGTCCATCAGCACGACCTGGTGGCCGGCGTGCATGGCGTTGAAGGTGAACTGGGCGACGGCCGTGTGGTAGAGCGGGGCGACGGTGATGTGCACGTTGTCGGCGAAGGCCTCGATGCCGAACAGCATGTGCAGGAAGGTGCCCATCTCGGCCATCGTGTCGGGGTCGATCGGCGGCAGCGGGCGGCGCACGCCCTTGGGCTTGCCGGTGGTCCCCGAGGTGTAGTTCATCAGCGCCCCCGCCAACCGGTCGGAGGGCGTGGTGGTGGGCTGACCGTCCTTCAGCTCGGCGTAGGGACGGAACCCGTCGACCGCGCCGATGCTGAACCGCGCCTGCGTCGGCAGCGACATCTGCTCCGCGGCCCGCAGCGCCTCGACCGCCAGCGCCTCGTGCGTGATGAAGGCCTTGGCACCGCTGTCCTCGACGATGTACGCGATCTCCGGACCGACCAGGTGGTAGTTCACCGGGACGAGGTGCCACCCCGCCTGCTGCACCGCCAGGAGCACCTCCAGGAACGGCGCGCAGTTCGGCAGCAGCACCGCGACGACGTCACCGGGTTCCAGACCCAGCCCGCGCAGTCCGTGCACGACCTGGTTGCACGACGCGAGCAGCTCGCCCGCCTTGTGCTCGGTGTGGTCCGGCTCGACCAGCGCCACCTTCTCCGGATCAGCCTCGGCGACGCTCCAGAACCCCAGCTTGGCCACGCGTTCCTCCTCGTCGAGTGCGATGGGCGGACACTAGAACGTGTTCCACCTGGGCCGCAAGGGCCCCGACCGGGCCGTGCGGCCGGATCGTCAGCAGTGCCTGCCCGTGCCTCGTCCGGCCGTGCGCTGCACGACCGGACGCGGGCGCCTAGGCCGTGTAGCGGACCGGGATCTCCTTGATGCCGTTGATGAACATCGAGCGCAGCATGCGAGGGTCCGCGGTGCGGAAGATGTCGGGCATCCGGTCGGCGATCGTGTCGAACATGATGCGCACCTCGGCCCGGGCCAGGTTCGCCCCCAGACAGAAGTGCGGGCCGCCGCCGCCGAAGGCGATGTGCTCGTTGTCCTGGCGCAGGATGTCGAACCGGTCCGGCTCGGGCAGCGCATCGCCGTCGCGGTTGCCGGCCGAGTAGTAGATGGCGACCCGTTCGCCCTTTTTGATCGTCTGCCCGCCGAGCTGGTAGTCCGACAGGGCGGTGCGCTGGAACTGCATCACCGGGGTCGCCCACCGGATGATCTCCTCGACCGCGGTCTCCAGCGGTCGCTCCTTCTTGAACAGCTCCCACTGGTCGGGGTTGTCGAAGAAGGCCTGCATGCCGTGCGAGATGGCGTTGCGGGTGGTCTCGTTGCCGGCGACCATGAGCAGTAGGAAGAAGACGTCGAACTGGTCCTGGCTGAGCGCGTCGCCGTCGACCTGGCCCTGCAGCAGCTTGGTCGCGATGTCGTCCGCGGGGCACTCCCGCCGCGAGGCAGCGATGCCGTCGGCGTAGAGGTACATCTCCATCGACGCCTGCTGGGCGTCGTCGGGGCTGGTGCGGAACTCGGGGTCGTCGAAGCCGATCAGCCGGTTCGACAGGTCGAAGATCTTGGTCCGGTCTTCGGCGGGGACCCCGATGAGCTCGCAGATCGCCAGCAGCGGCAGCTCGGCGGCGACGTCCTTGACGAAGTCGCCCTCGCCCTTGGCCAGCGCCCGGTCGCAGATGTCGTTCGCGAACTCCTGCAGACGGGCTTCCAAGTTGCGGATGGTGCGCGGGGTGAAGGCGCGCTGCACGATGTTGCGGTACTGGCTGTGCTCGGGCGGATCCATGTTCAGCATGAGCATCCGCGTCATCTCCAGCGCGGTGTCCTCGTCGCCGGCGGATCCTGTGTGCAGCAGCGCGCCGCGCTCGTAGGAGGAGAACACCTCCGGCAGCCGCGACACCTCCTGCACGTCAGCGTGCCGGGTCACCACCCAGAAGCCACCGCCGTGGCTGCCCTCGTGCTCGTGCCAGAACACCGGCGCCTGCTCGCGCATCGTCGCGAACTGCTCCAACGGCAGGCCGTCGGCGAAGGTGTCTGGGTCGATCAGGTCGACGGCGACGGGGCAGCGGGGCTTGCCGTCCACGGGTGCGGTCATGTGTGCTTCTCCTGGCTGGGCGGGGAATGCGGACGGGCGGGGAGCGGGCGAGGTCTAGACGGCAGCACGGTCCGGCTGGGGGAGGCTGGCCACGGCCCGCGCGTACTCCTCGCGCAGCGACGCGATGACCTCCGCGACCGTACGCACCTCGGTGAAGGATCCGACCAGCTGGCCGATCGGCGTGCCCATGAGCTCTTCCTTGCCCGACCGCCGGATCCGGTCCTGGGCCTCGGCGCAGAGCATGTACTGCAGCGGCATGCCCAGCGGGTCGGGGTTCTCGGGGTTGTCCCATGCCTCGGTCCAGGCGCTGCGCAGCTGGCGGGCCGGCTTGCCGGTGTAGGCCCGCGAGCGGACGGCGTCGCTGCTGGTCGCGGCGGCGAACCGGCGGTACATCGCGTCGGGCTGGCCGCACTCGAACGTGTTCAACCACATCGAGCCGGTCCACACGCCCTGCGCACCCAGGGCCAGCGAGGCAGCCACCTGGCGCCCGTTGCCGATCCCGCCGGCGGCGAGCACCGGTCGGCCCCCGACGGCGTCCACGACCTCCGGCACGAGCACCATCGTCGCGACGTCGCCGCTGTGCCCACCGGCCTCGGTGCCCTGCGCCACGATGATGTCGACGTCGTTCGCGACCTGCTTCAGCGCGTGGTCCTTGCGCCCGACCAGGGCGGCAACCTTCACCCCCGCAGCGTGCGCCTGCTCGACGACGTCCTTGGGGGGCGCGCCCAGCGCGTTCACGATGAGCTTGACGTCGGGTCGCTCGAGCGAGATCTCGACCTGCTCACGGGCCTCGGTGTCGTTCCAGCTGAGCAGGTCGCGCCCCGCCTCGGCGTCGGCGGGCAGCTTCGCGACGCCGTAGGAGTCGAGCACCTTCTCCACGAAGTCCTTGTGCTCCTGCGGGATCATGTCTTCCAGCATGGTGTGCATCTCGCCCATGTCCATGCCCGCGACGGCCAGCGTCTTGGCGGGCATCACGACGTCGACGCCGTAGGGGCGACCGCCGATCTCGCGCTCGATGTACGCGATCGCCTCGCGCAGCTCGGCAGGGGTGAAGCGCACCGCGCCCAGCACCCCCATGCCCCCCGCCTTGCAGACCGCGATGACCACTTCTGGCTGGTAGTTGAAGGCGAACAGGGCCAGGTCGAGACCGAACTCGTCGGACAGGGCTGTACGCACGCGTGCTCCTCTAGCGATCTGTAGACAGGACGAGGCCGCTGGTCGGCACTCCGGTGCCGGCCGTGACCAGGACGTTCTCGACGGACGGGACCGGGTTCACCGACGTGCCCCGGACCTGTCGGACGCCCTCGGCGATGCCGTTCATGCCGTGCAGGTAGGCCTCTCCCAGCTGGCCGCCGTGGGTGTTGAGCGGCAGCCGACCGCCGAGCTCGATCGCGCCGTCGGCGATGAAGTCCTTGGCCTCACCCCGACCGCAGAAGCCGAACTCCTCCAGCTGCTGGAGCACGAAGGGCGTGAAGTGGTCGTAGATGACGGCCGTCTGCACGTCCTGCGGTCCGAGGCCGCTCTGCTCCCACAGCTGGCGGGCCACCAGGCCCATCTCCGGCAGGCCACCGATGTCGTCGCGGTAGTAGCTGACCATCGACTCCTGACCGCGGGCCGACCCCTGGGCAGCCCCGGCGACGACGGCCGGGGGGTGCGGCAGGTCGCGCGCCCGCTCGGTCGTGGTGACGACGATCGCCTGGCCGCCGTCCGTCTCCTGGCAGCAGTCGAGCAGGTGCAGCGGGTCGACGATCCAGCGCGAGGCCTGGTGCTCCTCCAGCGTGATCGGCTTGCCGTAGAACCAGGCCTTGGGGTTGGTCGCGGCGTGCTTGCGGTCGGCGACGCTCACCCGGCCGAAGTCCTCGCTGGTGGCGCCGTACTCGTGCATGTAGCGGCGCGCGAACATCGCGACCCAGGAGGCGGGGGTCATGAGGCCGACCGAGCTCACCCAGCTCATCGCGATGCCCTCGCTGGTGGGCTCGGGGCGTGATGCTCCCGAGCCGAAGCGGTGGCCGCTGCGCTCGTTGAACGCGCGGTAGCAGACCACGACGTCCGCGACGCCGGTGGCGACGGCCATGGCAGCCTGCTGCACCGTGGCGCACGCCGCACCGCCGCCGTAGCCGATCTTGGAGAAGAAGGAGAGGTCGCCCAGCCCGGCGGTCCGCGCCACGGCGATCTCGCTGTTGGTCTCCATGGTGAAGGTCGACAGGCCGTCGACGTCGCCCGGCTGCAGCCCGGCGTCCTGGACGGCGAGCCGCACGGCCTCGGCGGCCAGCTGCAGCTCCGAGCGCCCGCTGTCCTTCGAGAACTCGGTGGCGCCGATGCCGACGACGGCCGTCTGGCGGGCGAAGGTGCGGCTCATGCGTCCGCCTCCGGCATCAGCACGGTGACCGAGCCGGTCACGTGGTTGCCGAGCGCGTTGCTGCCGACGACGTCGACGACCAGGGTGGTGCCCTGCTCCCCCGGCTGCACGGCGCTCACCGTGCCGCGCAGCGTGAGCGTGTCGCCGGCGTAGTTCGGCACGCCGAGCCGGATGCTCGCCTTCTTCACCACGGCCTCGGGGCCGGTCCAGTCGGTGACCAGCCGCAGGCAGTAGCCGTTGCTGGTCAGGATGTTCGTGAAGATCGTCTTCGAGCCACGCTCCTGCGCGGCGGCGACGTCGTGGTGCACGTCCTGGAAGTCGCGGGTGGCCAGCGCGGTCGACACGACGTTGCGGACGGTGACGTCGACGACCAGCTCGGGCAGCACGTCCCCGACCGACGGCGCGAAGGTGCTCATGGCTGCTCCTGCACCGGGGCGAAGACCGGACGGGTCCGTCCGCCGACCTCGGCGAAGGACACCTGCACGGGCAGGCCGACGGTCACCGTGTCGGGGCTGTGGCCGGGGGCGAGCTCGCTGACGAGCCGCACGCCCTCCTCGAGCTCGACGAGCAGCACCGTGTGCGGCATGGTCACACCCGGCAGCGGTGGGTAGTGGTGCGTCACGTGGCTATAGACGGTGCCCCGGCCCGCGGCCACCACGAATCCCTGGTCGGTGCTGCCGCACCGGTCGCACAGCGGCTGGGGTGGATGGCGCAGCACCTGGCAGCCGCCGCACTGCTGCACGCGCAGCTCGCCGACGTCGACGCCGTCCCAGAAGTAGGCGTTGTCCCGCCCGATGGCGACCGGCGCGCGGACGCCGACGTCCGGGAGCGCGGGCGCGGCGGCGGGCGGCTTGAACTTCAGCAGCCGCATCCGTCCGATCGCGACCAGCTCGCCGTCGTCGGTGGTGTAGTCGTAGCGCACCGTGGTGAACACGCCGGGGCCGAGCGCCGTGCGCTTCTCCGCGGACAGGTCCTCCGCCCGGGCCTGGCAGCTGAGCCGTTCGCCGTGGACGAGCTCGCGCAGGTACTCGTGCTCGTAGTTGACGGCCACCACCGAGGTGTAGCCGGCGTCGTCCAGCCGACGCAGGATCTCGTCGTTGCTGCCCGGGGCCGTGTCGCGGGGCGCGTCCATGATCCAGGTCTGCAGCATGCCGGGAGGCGAGATCAGGTGTCCGCGCCGGCTGTCCTTGGCGTAGTCCTCGTCGAGGTAGGCCGGGTTGGTCTCGCCGAGCGCGGTGCACCAGTGGTGCACCATCGGCAGGTTCACCGGGTCGGGGCCGGTCCGCGGCTCGCCCGGTGCCCCGCCCACGAACCCGTGGGCCTGCTCCAGCAGCTGGGCGGCGGTGGGCGCGGTCGTCTCGGTCCGGGCGGATGACATCCGGGCGGTTTCCTCCGAACGGGAGCGGGCTGCGGGACGGGCACGACCGGTGCACCACCCGACGTGAGAGGCCGGGAGCGGGTGTGACGCACACAACCATCGAGCCTGCCGATCGTCAAGAACGTGTTCTAGTTTCGGCCTTGTCGCCCCCTAGAACACGTACTAGTTTTGCCACCTTCGACGTGTGCGTTCGCCGCGTCGTGCCTGCAGAGGAGCCGTCATGCGTGAAGCCGTCATCGTCGACGCGGTCCGGACCCCGATCGGCAAGCGCAACGGCCACCTGGCCGGCCTGCACGCCACCAAGCTGCTCGGCGCGTCCCAGCTGGAAGTCATCAAGCGTTCGGGCATCGACGCCGCCGACGTCGAGCAGGCCATCGGCGGCTGCGTGACACAGGCGGGCGAGCAGGGCTCGAGCGTCACCCGCAACGCCTGGCTCGCGGCGGGTCTGCCCTGGACCACAGGCACCACCACCGTCGACTGCCAGTGCGGCTCCGCGCAGCAGGCCAACCACATGATCGAGGGACTCATCCTCGCCGGCGCCATCGACGTCGGCATCGCCTGCGGGGTCGAGGCGATGAGCCGCGTCGGCCTCGGCGCGAACGTGACCAGCGGACCGGGCAGCCCGCGCGACACCGACTGGGACATCGACCTGCCCAACCAGTTCGAGGCCGCCGAGCGGATCGCCACGAACCGCGGCATCACCCGGGCCGACGTCGACGCCCTCGGGCTGCGGTCGCAGCAGAACGCGGCCCGGGCCTGGGGCGAGGGTCGCTTCGACCGCGAGGTCTTCTCGATGGAGGCCCCGGTCTTCGACGAGAACGGTCCGACGGGGCAGACGCGCATCGTCGACCGCGACCAGGGCCTGCGCGAGACCACCGCCGAGGGACTGACGAAGCTCAAGGCGGTGATGCCGGACGGCATCCACACCGCCGGCAACAGCAGCCAGATCTCTGACGGCTCGGCGGCCGTGCTGTGGATGAACCGCGAGCGGGCCGAGGCCGCCGGACTCCGGCCGCGTGCTCGCATCGTCGCCCAGGTGATGGTCGGTTCGGACCCGTACTACCACCTGGACGGGCCCGTCGACGCCACCGCGGCGGTGCTGAAGAAGGCCGGCATGTCCATCGCCGACATCGACCTGTTCGAGGTCAACGAGGCGTTCGCCTCGGTCGTGCTGTCGTTCGCCCAGGTGCACCAGGTGGACCCGGACAGGATCAACGTCAACGGCGGCGCCATCGCGCTCGGCCACCCGGTCGGCTCCACCGGCAGCCGCCTGATCACCACGGCCCTGCACGAGCTCGAGCGCAGCGACAAGCAGTTCGCGCTCATCACGATGTGCGCCGGCGGCGCCGTCGCCCCCGCCACCATCCTGGAACGCCTCTGAGCATCGCCCGGGAACGCCGACCGGGTCGCGGCGTGCAGCCGCGACCCGGCGACGTCAGGCGGTGTCGTCCCAGCCGGTGAAGTACTGGGTGTGCGGCCCCATCGTCATGACCTCGCAGAGGCCGTAGCCGACAGCGCCGTCGTCGCTGGTGGTGAAGCGCGCGACGTGGTCGACGATCGCCCCCGGGATCGGCACGATCTCCGGCGCCGAGGTGTCCAGGTCCTTGCGCTGCACCACCAGGTCGGGCCCCTGGAACTTGCCGTGGCGCCAGTCGGCGTCGAAGCCGTAGCCGGTGCCGACGGCGATGTGCAGGGGGCGCAGCGTCTCGACCTCCAGCGTCAACGCGGGGTGTCGCGGCCGGCGGCGAACTCCACCGTGGCACCGGTGACCATGCGCGTGCCGGGCGCGAAGCGCAGCTGGTGCTCGGGGCGCCCCAGCTGTTCGACGCGACCGTCGGGGTACAGCCGCAGCGCCTCCTCGATGGCCCGCCGCCCGTGCTCGTTCTCCTGCACCATGTACACGATCGAGTAGGCGTCGAACCGCGCGACGAAGTAGTTCCAGTAGAAGACGCCCATGCCGCCGATCCCGGCGGGCTCGGCATCACCCACCGGACGGACGCCCCAGGAACGGTCCCGGTTGCCCCAGAAGCGGTCGGGCGTGACGTCGATCGACCGACCGTCCAGCAGCATCGAGCCGGTCCACGAGCCCGTCTGCAGGAAGCGCATCGTGTTCATGACGCTGCGCCCGTGGGCCAGCTGCAGGATCTGGCGCGGTTCCTCATACGCCGGGACCGCGCCCTCCCAGACCACGTCGAGCGCGAAACCGTCGGACTCCTCGCACACGAGTCGGATCTTCTTCAGCCCCTCGAGCACCTCGACGCGCAGCGGGCCCACCCGGGTGTCGAGCCGGTCGACGCCGAGCGGTCGCGAGGAACGGACCACCGACTGCGTGTCGCCGTAGGACACCGCCAGGAACGCGTCGGTGACCCCGAGGTTGGGGTACTGGCCCAGGCCGGCGGCGAGGAAGAAGTCCCCGTCGCTGCCGTGCAGGTTGAAGTAGTAGCGGTCGTAGAAGTTGCGGTCGGTGGTGCCGACCGTGGCCATCGTCTCGGCCACCTGGTGGATCGGCAGGTCGTCCAGCGGAGACAGCACGGCTCAGGCCTCCCGCTCGGCGAGGACCTTGAGCGTCAGCTGGCTGACGGTGTTCTCCTGCGCCATGCCGTCCTCGGCCGGCAGCAGGCCCCAGTCCTTGAAGATGACCGCCAGCCTGGCCATGATGACCGTGAACCGGAAGCCGGCGAAGACCTCGTAGTAGTCGAACGCCGCGAGGCGCGTCCCGCTGCGCTGCTCGTAGCGGGCGACGGTCGCGGCCTTGTCGGGGAAGCCCTCCAGCCGCGGGACGCCGAGCGCCTCGCTGTGGTGCCGGTCGACGAACCAGCTCCACGCCAGGTCCTGCGAGCGGGCGCCCAGGGTCGTCATCTCCCAGTCGAGCACGGCCAGCCGCTCGCCCTCCGGGCTGTAGATGATGTTGCCGATGCGGGCGTCGCCCCAGCACAGGACGAGGTCCTCCGGCTCCGGCTCGTGCGCTCGCAACCAGGCCAGCGCCTGGTGCGCGACCGGGACCTGCTCGGTCTGCTCGATGGCGGCCAGGAACCCTTCGTAGTAGGCGAGCTGCGCCCGCAGCCCGGCGCCCGGACCGTCGTCCAGGCCCAGCTCCAGGCTGCGGTGGTCGAGGGCGTGCACGTCGGCCATGGTGTCGACGGCGCCGAACCAGATCCGCTCGCGCACCGCCGGTTCGACGTCGTGCAGCCAACCGCTGACGTGATACGGCGGGTTGTCGGGCGGGACGATCCCGACGACCTCGTCCATCACGAAGAAGGCGGCACCCAGGACGCTGTCGTCGGCCTCGAACCAGCGCACCACGGGCACCGGCACGGCAGAGCCGGCCAGCGCGGTCAGCACCTTGTACTGCAGGTCGAACGCGGGGTCCGGGAACAGGGTGTAGCCGCTGGGGGCCACCCGGACGACGTACGTCGCCCGGTGGGCCTCACCACCCCCGTCCCAGCTCGCGTCCACGATGAGGGTCTCGTTGGAGAACCCGGTGGCACCCGGACCTCGGAACGGCGAGAGCTCGACCGGTCCGTCGCTGGACAGCGTCCGGGCGAACCACTCGGCCAGCTGGAGGCGGGACTTCTCGGCATCGCGTTGTGCAGGGATCGGCACGTCGGTGGACCTGTTCTGCTCGGAGGGCGGACGGGGCGGTCAGGAGCGGGCGGCGGCGAAGGCCTCCGCGAGAGCGGCGAGCGTCGCGACCGAGACGGCGTACGGCAGCGACAGCGCCAGCCGGTCGAAGCGGGCGAAGCGGGCGGCCAGCACCGGTGCTACCTCCGCCGGTGACCCGACGACCGTGAAGGCGTCGACCACCTCCTGCGGGACGGCCGCCGGCAGCTCGTCCCACCTGCCGGCACGGGCCAGGGCCTTCAGCTCGGGCTGCAGCTCGCCCCAGCCGTGCACGTCCAACACCGGACGGTAGGCGGGCGTGCTGGCGTAGAAGCCCAGCAGGTAGCGCACGCCGGCCTGCGCCGCGGCCAGCTCCTGCTCGTCGCCGGCCACGCCGACGATGGCCTGCCCGACCAGCAGGAAGGCGCTGCGGCCGGCCGCCGAGAGTCCGGCGTCGACCAGCGGCAGCGAGTGCTCGGTCAGGGAGCGGGCGCTGCAGAAAGGATGGATCAGGACACCGTCGGCGTCGGCGGTCGCCATCGCCGTCATCTTCGGTCCCAGGGCGCCGACCAGGATCGGGGGCGGGCCGGCGTCCAGCGGGCCGGGATCGAACAGCGGCGGGCAGTAGGTGTGCGTCGTCCACCGGCCCTGGAAGTCCAGCGGCGTCCCGTCCTGCCAGGACGTCTGGATGGCCCGCACCGCGAGCACCCACTCGCGCAGCTGCTCCACCGGCGACTCCCAGGTGGACCCGAACCGACGCGTGACGTGCGCCTTGACCTGCGTGCCGAGCCCGAGCAGGAAGCGTCCGTCCGAGGCGCGCTGGAGCTCCTGGGCCAGCATCGCCAGGTGCATGGGGCTGCGCGGCAGCGCGATCGCGAGGTTCGTGTAGAGCGCCAGCCGGCGGCTGGCCGTCGCCGCGCCCACCAGGGGCAGGAACGGGTCGCGCGGACCCTCGTAGGTGAAGACGCCGTCGAGCCCGGCGTCCTCGAGCTCCTGGACGACCCCCGTGACAGCACCGAGGTCGGCATCGAGCCGGACGTCCAGAGCACACGGCACAGCAGGTCTCCTGATCACCTCGGATAAGAACGTGTTCTAGCAGATCTGCGTCGTGGCTGTTAGGTTTCGGCGCCGTCGTCGGTCTGGAGGAGGTTGCGTATGACGCGTTCGCTGGAGGTCACGGTGCTGCCCAGCTGCATTAGCTCGGGCTACTGCCGCAACACCGCCCCGGAGGTCTTCGGGACGCTGCCCACCCGACAGAGCTATGTGCTGGGCAACCCCGTCGAGGAGTCGACCGAGCTCGCCGACGCGATCGAGTCCTGCCCGGTCGAGGCGATCGTGGCGACCGATCTGGCGACCGGCGAGAACGCCTTTCCCTGAGCACGTCCCGGGGTGCGCACGCTGCTGTGCGCGGCATTGCCCGCACCGGTCCGTCCCTGCCCGTCCGTCTGGAACTGGAGCCCGTCACGTGAGCGAAGAGCACCTGCTCGTCGAGCAGCAGGGCCACACCCTGGTCCTGCGCATGAACCGGCCGCAGGCCAAGAACGCGTTCTCCCCGAACATGCTCGCCCGGCTGTACGAGGCCTGGCAGCGGATCGACGACGACGACGAGATCCGCTGCGCGATCCTGACCGGCAGCGAGAGCGTCTTCTGCGCGGGTGCCGACCTCAAGGCGATGATGTCGGCCCCGGCGCCCGACGACACCTATGCACAGCGCTTCACGCAGGACGCCGACATGGCCTGGAAGGCCCTGCTGCGCCACTACCGGCTGACCAAGCCGCTCATCGCCGCCGTCGAGGGCCCGGCCATCGCGGGGGGCACCGAGATCCTGCAGGCCACCGACATCCGGGTGGCCGGTGAAGGGGCGACGTTCGGCGTCGCCGAGGTGCGGCGCGGGCTGTTCCCGCTGGGCGGGTCGACGGTGCGTCTGCGTCGCCAGATCCCGTACACGATCGCTGCCGAGATGCTGCTGACCGGCAAGACCATCACGGCGCAGCAGGCCCTGGAGTACGGCCTGATCGGCTCGGTCGTCCCGACCGGCACCGCGCTGGAGCGCGCGCTGGAGATCGCCACCGCCGTCTGCGCGAACGGGCCGGTCGCGGTGCGCGCCGTCAAGCGGTCGCTGACCGAGACCGAAGGGCTGCCCGAGGACGAGGCCCTGAAGGTGGAGCTGCAGATCGGCATGCCCGTCTTCGCCACCGAGGACGCCAAGGAAGGCCCGCGGGCCTTCGCCGAGAAGCGGCCCGCGACCTTCGTCGGCCGCTGACGGCCGTGCCGGCACCGGCGGCCCGTCGCGCCCTGCCGGCACCCCGCCCCAGCACGGACTGAGCAGGCAGGCCCGTGCAGACGCGTCGACGTCGAGCGTCAGGTTCGGCGCCGGCATCGGCATGGGGTCCCTACGGCACCCGGCCGCTGCTCGCGCTGGCCCTGCTCGGGCTGGTGGAGGGCACCGAGCGACGGGTGCTGCCGGCGGTGCTGCCGCTCGTGCAGGGCGAGCTCGGCTTCGGCGACCTGCAGGCAGGGCTGCTGGACACGGCCGTCATCGTCGCCGGCCTGCTGGTCGCGCTGCCCGCGGGGGTCCTGGCGGACCGGGTCGACCGGCGGCGGCTGATCTCGCGCACCTTCCTGCTCTGGGCCGCCGTGGTCGCCTGCACGGGATCGGTGCGCAGCTTCGGGCAGCTGCTGGCGATGCGGGCGGTCCTCGGCGTGGGCGACGCCGTGAACGACCCGGCCGGTCAGTCGCTGGTCGCGGACTACTACCCGACGGCACGACGCGGCCGCGCCTATGGCGTCCAGCGCGTCACGCCCGTCGTCGGCGCAGCGCTGGGGCTGGGGGTGGGCGCGGCCATCGGCGACGCCTTCGGGTGGCGGGTCGCGGTGGTGGCGCTCGCCCTGCCGGGGGTGGGCGTCGCGCTGTTCCTGCGTCGACAGCCCGAGCCCGTCCGGGGCGCCCAGGACGAACCGCCCGCTGCGCAGGCGGCGCAGCTGCAGGCCGAGGCGCTGGACGCCGCGCCGGCCGCGCCGGCGAGCGCGACCGTCCCGCTCTGGGCGGGCGTGCGTGCGGTCATGGCCGTGCCCTCGCTGCGCGCGCTGGTGCTGGCCACCGCCCTGACCACCGGGGCGCTCTCAGCGGTCGCGTTCTGGGGGGTCACCTACCACCAGCGGGCCTCCGGGCTGAGCCTGACGCAGGCCGGGACCCTCGGCGGCGTCCCCGTCCTGCTCGGGGCGCTGGCGGGCAGCCTGGCCGGCGGGTGGGTCGTCGACCGGCTCCGGCCCGTCGTCGCCGGAGCACCGCTGCTCGTGGCCGCCGTGTTCAACGTGCTCGGCGCGCTTGCCTTCACGGTGAGCTTCCTGGACGACCTGCCGGTGCTGTCGGTGCGGCTGCCGCTGCAGGGCCTGGCGGTCGGTCTGCTCGTCGGCTCGTTGCCGGCGACGACCGTGCTCACCTCCGAGGTGGCGCCCGTCCCGCTGCGTGGGGCGGCCTTCGGGGTGCTGAAGCTGTCCAGCAGCGTGCTGGCTGCGGCCTTCCCGCCGCTGGTGGGCTTCCTGTCCGACCTCGCCCCCGTCACGCTCGCCGACGGCACGGTGCGCGGCGACCTGGGGCTGGCCTTCCGCTGCACGCTGCCGGTCGTGCTCCTCGCGGGCGCGCTGCTGCTGAGCGGCCGGCGGCACGTGCCGCGCGACACCGTCCTGGCGACCGGGGTGGATCCGGCGACGGTCGCACCTGCACCGCCCGCCCGACGTGCGCCCGAGCTCGCGCTGGCACTGGTCGCCGCGGGCCTGGTCGTGGTCGTCGTCGCGTTGCGCTGACCCCGGTTGACGCCGCCCCCTGCGGGCGGGACACTGGCGCCGAAACTAGAACACGTTCTCGTCCGTCGGAGCACCCGTCCGTCGGGACGCACCCTCAGCGTGGAGGCCTCGTGCACGTCGACTACACCCCCGCCCAGCACGAGCTCCGCGACCGGTTGCGCAGCTACTTCACGACGCTGCTCCCGCCGGACGTCAAGGACGCGATCGCCGAGGAGGGCCTCAAAGGGGCCACCACCAAAGAGATCCGGCAGAAGATGGGGGCCGACGGCTGGCTCGGCATCGGCTGGCCGACCGAGTACGGCGGGCAGGGACGTTCGGTGCTCGAGCAGTTCGTCTTCTTCGACGAGGCGACCCGCGCCGGGGCGCCGGTGCCGATGATCGCGCTCAACACCGTGGGTCCGACGCTGATGCGGCACGGGTCGCAGGAGCAGAAGGACTACTTCCTGCCGCGCATCCTGGCCGGCAGCATCGACATCGCCATCGGCTACACCGAGCCCGGCTCGGGGACCGACCTCGCCTCGCTGCGCACTAGGGCAGAGCGCCAGGGCGAGGAGTTCGTCGTCAACGGCAACAAGGTCTACACGACCGGGGGTGACGGCGCCGACTTCGTGTGGCTGGCCTGCCGCACCAACCCCGACGTCGCCAAGCACAAGGGCATCACCATCCTGCTCGTCGACACCACCGACCCCGGCTACACGGCCACGCCGATCACCACCGTCGGCGGTGAGGTCACGACCGCCACCTACTACGAGGACATCCACGTCCCGGTGAGCATGGTCGTGGGCGAGGTCGACGCCGGCTGGCAGCTCATCACCTCCCAGCTCAACCACGAGCGGGTCGCGCTGGCCGCCCTCGGCGGTCGTTCGCTGGAGCTGTTCGAGGCCGTCCGTGCCTGGGCGACGACCGAGGTGACTCCCGACGGGGGCCGGCTCATCGACGTCCCGTGGGTGCGCAGCACGCTGGCGCGCGTCTACGCCCGGCTGGAGGCGCTCAAGCTCTTCAACTGGCGCATGGCCTGGAAGACCGAGGTGGGCTCGCTCACCCCGGCCGACGCCTCCAGCGGCAAGGTGTACGGCAGCGAGGTCGACATCGAGGCCTACCGGATGCTGCTGGAGGTGGTGGGCCGCGCCGGCTTCGTGCGCAAGGGGTCGCCCGGCGCCGAGCTCGCCGGCACGCTGGAGAAGGTCTACCGCGGCGCGCCGGTGCGCACCTTCGGCGGCGGATCCAACGAGGTGCAGCGCGAGATCCTCGCGCAGACAGCCCTCGGCCTGCCCCGCAGCAAGCGCTGAGCCCCGGACCGAGAGACAGAGGACACCGAGCCCCATGGACTTCACCCCCACCGAAGAGCAGCAGGACGTCCGCGACCTCGCGACGCGCCTGCTGGCCACCGGTACCCCGGCCGAGGTCGGGCTGGCCGGGTTCGACACCGACCTCTGGACCCGTCTGGGCGAGTCCGGACTGCTCGCGGCCGCGCTGCCGGGCGAGGTCGGCGGCGGCGACCTCGGGCTCGCCGGAGCCGTCGTGCTGGCCGAGGTCACCGGCCACGCCGCCGGGCGCGTCCCGGTGCTCGCCGCGCTGGCCGCGCTGCCGGTGCTGGCGGCCGCGCCCGAGCACCTGGACCTGCTCGAACGGGCTGCCGCAGGCGCCGTGCTCGTCGTGCCCGCCTGGGGTGAGGCCGGCGTCGCCGACCCGCGGCGGCCCAGCGTGGCGGCAAAGCCCGACGCAGACGCGTTCGCGGTGTCCGGCGAGCGGTTGGCCGTCGCCTGGGCCCGGGAGGCCGACCAGCTGCTGGTCAGCGCCACGGCCGAGGACGGCGAGCCGCTCCTGCTGCTCGTCGACCCGGCTGGCCCCGGGGTCCGACGGCAGGACGAGGTGGTCACCTCGCTCGAGCCGCACGCGAGCGTCACGCTCGACGGTGCCCGGGGTGTGCTCGTGGCCCGCGGCAGCCAGGCGCTGGAGGCGGCCCTGAACCGGCAGACGCTGCTGCACTGCGCGCACGCGGTCGGCGTCGGCAGCCAGGCGTTGGCGCTGGCGGCCGCGCACGTCTCGACCCGGGAGCAGTTCGGCAAGCCGCTGGCCGCCTTCCAGGCGGTCACCTGTCGCATCGCCGACTGCTGGATCGACGTCGAGGCGATGCGCCTGACGATGCAGCAGGCCGTGTGGCGCACCGACGAGGGCCTGGACGCCGGCGAGCAGACCGCGATCGCCGCCTTCTGGGCCGCCGAGGGGGTCCAACGGGTGGTGTCCTCCGCGGTGCACCTGCACGGCGGGCTCGGCGTCGACGTCTCCTACCCGCTGCACCGCTGGTTCCTGGCCGGCAAGGTCGACGAGCTCGCCCTCGGGGGCGCTCTGCGCTCGTTGGAGCACCTGGGCGACCTGCTCGCCGCACGGTGACCGCTACCGCCGACCTGCCCGGCGCGGGCCGCGAGTGGGACCCCGCCGGCGGGGACCGGCCGTGGTTCCCGGTCGATCCCCCGCCCTCGCCCCGCCGACTCCGCAAGCACGCGCTGGCGCAGGACGTCCGCGCGCTCGTCACCGACGTGCTCTACCTCGACATCGAGAGCGTCGACGACGCCGCGCTCGCCGAGGCCGAAGCCCTGCTGGCCCGGGCGCGCAGGGCGCTGGCGGCGCTGCCCGACGTGCGTGGCAAGGGCGGCGTCTACGGCAACGAGGGCGACGCGAGCCTGTTCGAACGCAGCCCGCTGTCGGGTCGCAGCAACGCGCACGCCGCCCCGCTGGTCCTGCGCTTCGAGGGCGACAGGACCGTCGGCCACGCCACCTACGACGCCTCCTACGAGGGTCCACAGGGCTCGGTGCACGGCGGTCACGTCATCGCCGCCTTCGACGACCTGCTCGGGGTCGCGCAGTCGGCGTCCGGCATCGCCGGCTTCACCGGCACGCTCACGGTGCGGCTCGTCGGCCGCACGCCGCTGCACCAGCGCATCGACTACGAGGCCGGCGTCGAGAGCGTCTCAGGGCGCAAGATCATGGCTTGGGGTCGGAGCACCTGCGACGGCGTGCTGCTCGCCGAGGCCAGCGGCATCTTCGTCGCGCCCCGGACTGCGCCGGAGCTGCTGGCGACCGACGGCTGACCGCCGCTGAGCGGGCTAGTGCTGGGCGCGGCCGGCGGCTGCGTACGGGTCGAACTCGGCCAGCATCTTCTCCAGCCGGGCCTGGTCGACGCGGCTCAGCACCTGGTTGCTCTCCTGCTGGTCCCGCACGCACTTGGCCAGCGTGAAGGCCGAGCTGACCAGGAACAGGCAGCCGACGGCCAGGAAGCCGCGGATCCAGCGGTCGACGGGCAGGTAGGTGATGCCGACGCCGACGGCGAGCCCGGCGACGCCGAAGCTGATCGCGGCCTGGGCGAAGAAGGCGGTGGTGTTGCGGAGCGGGAGGGAGGAGGTGTCCATGCGTCAGAGCCTGTCGTCCGGACGTCGCCTGCGCCTGAGTAGATCTGCGGGACCCGCGTAGGTTTCCTGGCATGTGCCGGAGCATCAAGACGTTGCGTCCCCCGTACACCGACGACGTCACCGCCGACGACATGGCCGCGGCGGCGCTGCAGTACGTCCGCAAGATCGCCGGGATGCGGGCGCCCGCGGCCCACAACGCCGAGGTCTTCGCCCGCGCCGTGGCGGACGTGACAGCGGCGACGCAGGACCTCGTCGCCGGCCTGCAGGTGCGCGGCTCGACGCGCCGCACCTGACGGCCGAGCCCGCGTCCCGGTCTGCGGGACCGGGACGACGGCGTCCGGCGCTGCCTGTCGTGCTCACGGTCCGAGCGGCGCCCGGGTGCTGGCGCAAACACTAGAACGTGTTCCATACTGCCGAGGGCAACGCGGCCCATGATCGGGAGGCTCTCCACAGTGCAGACCATCGACACCCTGTTCATCGACGGCCAGTTCGTCGCACCGGCCGGCAGCGGGACGATCGAGGTGGTCAGCCCGCACACCGAGCAGGTCTTCGCCCGGGTGCCCGACGGCAGCGAGGCCGACATCGACCGCGCCGTCCAGGCGGCCCGCACGGCTTTCGACGGCGAGTGGTCGCGCACGACGCCCGCCGAGCGGGGCGCGCTGCTCGGCGCGCTGTCGCTGGCCATCCAGACCCGCATGGACGAGTTCGCCGGCTGCATCACGAGCCAGAACGGCTCGCCGTTCTCCTTCTCGCAGATGGGCCAGGTGTTCGCGAGCACGATGGTCCTGGACTACTACGCCGGCCTGGCCGGCACCTTCCACTTCGAGGAGGTCCGGGCAGGGGTGATGGGCCCGGCGCTGGTGCGACGCGAGGCGCTCGGGGTCGCCGCCGCCATCGTCCCGTGGAACGTGCCGCTGTTCACCGCCATGCTGAAGATCGCGCCGGCGCTTCTCGCGGGCTGCACCGTGGTGCTCAAGCCGGCGCCCGAGACCCCGCTGGACTCCTACCTGCTCGCCGAGTGCCTGCAGGAGGTCGGCGTCCCCGCCGGGGTCGTCAACATCGTGGCGGCCGGCCGCGAGGTCGGCGAGTACCTCGTCAAGCACCCCGGTATCGACAAGGTCGGCTTCACCGGCTCGACCGCCGCCGGCCGTCGCATCGCCTCGGTCGCGGGCGAACAGCTCAAGCGCGTGACGCTCGAGCTCGGCGGCAAGTCCGCCGCCATCTTCCTCGACGACGCCGACCTCGCCGTGGCGGTGCCTCAGGCCCTCGGCTCCGGCTTCATGAACAACGGGCAGGCCTGCGTCGCGCAGACCCGCATCCTGGCTCCGCGCGACCGCTACAGCGAGGTCGTCGAGGCGCTCGTCGAGTTCACCCGCAACCAGGTCGTGGGCGACCCGATGGACCCCGCGACCACCATCGGTCCGCTGGTCAGCGACCGGCAGCGGGACCGCGTCGAGGGCTACATCGCCGTCGCCCAGAAGGACGGCGGCAAGATCGCCGTCGGCGGTGCGCGGCCCGCGTCGCAGCAGGCGGGCTGGTACGTCGAGCCGACGATCGTCGTCGACGTCGAGGCACAGCACACGATCGCCCAGGAAGAGGTCTTCGGACCGGTCGTCAGCGTGCTGGCCTACGACTCCCCCGACGACGCCGTCCGCATCGCCAACGACAGCCAGTACGGACTGTCGGGCACCGTCTTCACCGCCGACGTCGCCGCGGGCATCGACATCGCCCGTCGCGTGCGCACCGGCACGTACACGGTCAACAGCTTCGCGCTCGAGTTCGCCGCCCCGTTCGGCGGCTACAAGAGCAGCGGCCTGGGTCGCGAGCTCGGTCCCGAGGGCCTGTCGGCCTATCTGGAGAGCAAGGCCATCTCACTGCCGGCCGGCACCGTGGTGCCCGGCGTCCCCGTCGTCTGACCCGACCCCGAACGTCCGACCCGTCCGGCAGCGCGCCGGACTCCCGCCCGCTATCTGGAGGACACCACCGATGAAGACCCGCGCCGCGATCCTGTGGGAGCCGCACACCGAGTGGAGCGTCGAGGACATCGAGCTCGACCCGCCGAAGAAGGGCGAGCTGCTGGTCAAGCTGGTCGCCTCGGGCCTGTGCCACTCCGACGAGCACATGGTCACCGGCGACATGGTCATCGACCCCGAGATCGCGTCCGCCTTCGGGCTGGAGCAGTTCCCCCTCGTCGGCGGCCACGAGGGCGCCGGCATCGTCGAGCAGCTCGGTGACGACACGGTGGGCTTCGAGGTCGGCGACCACGTCGTCTTCAGCTTCATCCCGGCCTGCGGACGCTGTCCGTCCTGCTCGATCGGGCAGCAGCAGCTCTGCGACCTCGGCGCCTTCCTGCTCGGGGGCAAGCAGCTGACCGACATGACCAGCCGGCACCACAGCAAGGACGGCAAGGACCTCGGCACGATGGCTGCCCTGGGCACGTTCTCGCCCTACACCGTGGTCAGCCAGGACTCCGCCATCAAGATCGACAAGGACATCCCGCTGGAGCGGGCGGCCCTGGTCGGCTGCGGCGTCACGACCGGCTGGGGCTCGGCCACCTACGCCGCCGACGTCCAGTCCGGCGAGACGGTCGCGGTCATCGGGCTCGGCGGCATCGGCATGAGCGCCGTCCAGGGGGCGGCGATGGCCGGCGCCCGCTACGTGCTGGCGATCGACCCGGTCGCGTGGAAGTGCGAGAAGGCGCTGACCCTGGGCGCCACGCACACGGCCGCCTCCATGGCCGACGCCGGTCCGGTCCTGCAGGAGATCACCCGCGGCGCCATGGCGGACAAGGCGATCCTGTGCGTCGGCCTGGCCGAGGGCACCCACGTCGGCGAGATGATGGCGCTGGTGAAGAAGGCCGGCCGAGGCGTCGTCACCGCGGTCGGCAACATGATGGCCAACGACGTGCAGCTGAACCTGTTCGAGTTCGCGATGATGCGCAAGGAGCTCGTCGGCTGCATCTTCGGCAACGCCAACCCGCGCTACGACATCCCGCGGCTGCTCGCGCTGTACATGGACGGCAAGCTCAAGCTCGACGAGATGGTGACCAAGGAGTACACCCTCGACGAGATCAACCAGGGCTACCAGGACATGCGCGACGGCAAGAACATCCGTGGCGTGATCCGCTACTGAGCCGCCACGCCGGTCAGGCCGGCGCCGTCGAGCCACCGACCGGCATCGGGTCCATGCCGAGCTTGCGGTGGTCCCAGGACCGCGTGCGTTCGACGTCGAGCCGCACCGCGACCCGGTTGCGCAGCATCACCTCGACGAACGGACGCAGCTCCTCGGTGTAGGGCCCGGTGTAGCGCTCCCAGACGCTGACGCCGACCGCCCAGAGCGCTGCGGGGTCGTCGACGACGACGGCGCGTCCCTCCAGCGACACCCCGCGCAGGGTGTCGTAGGTGAGGCCGTCCTCGATCAGGACGGTGACGCGAGGGTCGCGGCGCAGGTTGACGGCCTTCTGCGACTTGGCCTTGGTCTCGAACCACAGCGCACCGTCGATCACGCCGTACCACATCGCGACCAGGTGCGGCCCCCCCGTGGCGCTGACGGTGGCGAGCGTGCAGGCGCGGCTGCGCACCACGAAGTCGGCGACCTCCTGCTCGCTCATGGTGATCTGCGCGCGCTGGTTGCCCGCCATCAGGGCGCGCCCGCGGTGCCGGTCACGCGTCGTCCTTGACGAGGGCCGCGATGCGCGGTGTGTCGGCGTCCAGCGGTCCGGTGCGCATGGACCCGCCGGGCGCCCCCAGCGGGGCGTCGCGGCCCGGGAGCACCTCCTGGAAGAACGACCGGTTGTCGTCCTTGTCCACCGCGAGGTCTTCCGGCAGCCTGCGGTCGGCATAGATCGCGTCGACCGGGCACACCGGTTCGCACGCCCCGCAGTCGATGCACTCCGCCGGCTGGATGTAGAGCTTGCGGTCTCCCTCGTAGATGCAGTCGACCGGGCACTCCTCGATGCAGGACATGTCCTTGATGTCGACGCAGGTGCTGGTGATGACGTAGGTCATGCCACCGATCCTTCCACCTGCTCGGTCGAGTGCCCCGGGAAGACCGTCGCTGCCGGGTCGATGACGGTCGCGGCGTTGTTGACGGCGGTCGCCGCCTCCCCGAAGCCCACCGAGATGAGCCGCACCTTGCCCGGGTACTCGGTGATGTCGCCGGCCGCGAACACGCGCGAGAGGTTGGTGGCCATCCGCGTGTCGACCAGGATGTGCCGCTCCTCGATGGCGAGCCCCCACGCCTCCAACGGCGAGATATCGGCCGTGAAGCCGAGCGCGGCCACGACCGCCTGTGCCTCGAGCACGGTGACGGCCTTGGTCTTGACGTCCCGGACCGTGACGGTGTGCAGGTGCTCGTCGCCGTCCATGCCCATGACCTGCGCGGGGGTCACGAGCCGGATCGTGGACTCGCGCAGCAGCCGGACGGAGTGCGCGTGGGCCCGGAACTCCTCGCGCCGGTGCACCAGCGACACGCTGGCGGCGACCGGTTCCAGGCCGAGCGCCCAGTCGACCGCGCTGTCGCCGCCGCCCACGACGACGACGTGCTTGTCCGCGTAGGGCGCGTAGCTGGGGACGATGTAGGTCAGCCCTCGGCCCTCCCAGGCGTCACCACCCGGCAGCGGCCGCGGAGTGAAGGTGCCGATGCCCCCGGTGACGACGACCGCCTTGGCGCGCACGGCGCGACCCGACGCCAGACCGATGACGGCGGCGTCGCCCTCGTCGCGGTAGGAGACGGCCTGCTCGTCGAGCAACCAGACGGGCTGGAACGGTTGCGCCTGGGCGACGAGGTTGTCGACGAGGTCCTTGCCGCGGACCGCCGGGAAGCCGGCGATGTCGAAGATCATCTTTTCCGGATACAACGCCGTCACCTGACCACCGGCTTCGGGCAGACCGTCGGCGACGGCTACCGACATGCCGCGAAAACCCGCGTAATAGGCACCGTAGAGTCCGGCCGGACCCGCCCCGACGACCAGCAGGTCGACCTCGACGTCCGAGCTGTCCATCCCCCGCGCCTCCCTGCCGCTCCACCTGACGATCCAGAACCTGGGATCTAGAACGTGTTCTAGCGCAGGATCCTACGTGCCGCTGTAGGCGACGGACGTCCACGCAACGCCGGTCTCGGCAGGCTTCGGCACGCGGGCGCTCCGGCCGTAGGGTTGGGCGCATGGGCGAGCACGGCGCGATCGTGCTGGCGGGGGGCCGATCGTCCCGGATGGGGCAGCCCAAGGCCGGACTGCCCTGGCACGGGTCGACCCTGCTGCGCCGGGTCGCCGGCCTGGTCGCCAGGAGCGTCGACGGCCCCGTGGTCGTCGTGCGGGCACCGGGTCAGCAGCTGCCCGAGCTGCCCCGCGACGTACGGGTGGTCCAGGACGACGTGTCCGGCCGCGGCCCGCTGCAGGGCATGGCGACGGGGCTGGCCGCGCTGCCGCCGGACGTGGAGCGCGCGTTCGTCTGTGCCACCGACCTGCCGCTGCTGCACCCGGCGTTCGTGCGCCGGCTCACCCGCGAGCCCGGCCAGGTGGTGCTGCCCCTCGTGCGCGGCTACCGCCAGCCGCTGGCGGCCGTCTGGGCGACGCAGCTGCTACCGACGCTGCGGGCGCTGCTGGCCGCCGAGCGGCTCCGGCCGGCCTTCGCGCTGGAGCAGGCGGAGGTGACCGTGCTGGACGACGCCGCTCTGCTGGCTGATCCGCGGCTGGCCGACGTGGACCCCGGGCTCGACAGCGTGCGCGGGGTGAACACGCCCGAGGAGCTCGCACTGCTGCTGGACCGTCCGCTCCCCGTCGTCCGCCTGGAGCGCTTCGGGGTCCTGGCCCGCGCGGGCGACGCGCCGGCCGAGGTGTCCGCCGCGACGCTCGGTGCAGCGGCGACAGCGGCCGGTCTCGTGCTGGACCGCCACCTTCTCGCGGCCCTCAACGGCGAGCAGACGGTCCGCGACCCGCAGACGCCGCTCGCGGCCGGTGACACCGTGGCCTTCCTGTCCGGCGACGCGGGTGGCTGACCCGGGCCGGCCCCCATGACGGCGGAGACCCCCGGCGGCTACTTCGGTCGCGCGCTGCTCGTCGACGTCGGCAGCGGCGACACGTCTGTCCTGCCGCTGCCCGCCTCGGTGCTGCGGCGCACGCTGGGCGGCTCCGGGCTCGGCACCTGGCTGTTGAGCGAGCTCGCACCGTCCGGCGTCGACCCGCTCGCCGCCGAGGCACCGCTGGCCTTCGTGTTCTCCCCGCTGGTCGGCACCCCGCTGACCACCAGCGCCAAGTTCGCGGTCGTGGCCGTGTCACCCCTCACCGGACTGCTCACCGACGCCCTCGCCAGCAGCCACTTCGCCCTCGCGGGAAAGCTCACCGGGCACGACGCGATCGTGCTGACGGGCCGGTCGGCCAGGCCGGTCACCGTCAGCATCGAGGGTGGACGCGTGCAGCTGGAACCGTCGTCGGAGTGGGGCCTGTCGGCCGCCGCGGCCGAGGCGGCGGTGCGCGGGCGGCTCGGCGCGGGCTGGCAGGTGGCGAGCATCGGCCCGGCCGGCGAGCAGGGCGTCCGCTTCGCCACCCTCTCCCACGACGGCCGCCATGCCGGCCGCGGCGGCCTCGGCGCCGTGATGGGGGGCAAGCGGGTCAAGGCGCTCGCCGTCCGCGCCACCACCAAGGTGCCTCCCGCCGATCCCGCCGGGGTGCTGGCCGCCGCCCGCGACCTGCGCGTCCGCTCGCAGGGCCGTGCGACGCAGAAGTACCGCGAGCTCGGCACGATGGCCAACGTCCTGGCGTTCAACGCGCTCTCGACGCTGCCGACCCGCAACTTCCAGCAGGCGACGTTCGAGCACGCTCCGGCCCTGGCCACCGACGAGCTGCAGCGCCACCACGAGGTGGTCAAGTCCTCCTGCGCCTCGTGCACGATCGGCTGTGCGCACGCCTACCGTCGGCCGGGCGGGCGCAGCGTCCGGATGGAGTATCAGAGCACCAGCTCGCTCGGCTCGATGTGCGGCGTCGGCGACGCAGACGACGTCCTGGCCGCCACCGCCCGCTGCGACGAGCTGGGCGTCGACACCATCTCGGCCGGTGGCACCATCGCCTGGGCGATGGAGTGCGTCGGGGCCGGCCTGCTCGACGCACCCTGGTTGCGCTTCGGCAGCGGCGCCGCCGTCCTGCGGGCGCTGGACGAGATCGAGCAGCGCACCGACCTCGGACAGCTGCTGAGCCTGGGTTCACGGGCTGCCGGCGCGCTGCTCGGTCCGGACGCCGCTGCCCGTGCGTGCCACGTGAAGGGCCTGGAGCTGCCGGGCTACGAGCCCCGGACGATGCAGGCGATGGCCCTCGGCATGGCCGTCAACCCTCGGGGCGCCGACCACAACCGCTCGGGCGCCTACGACAGCGACCTCTCCGGCGAGCACGACCGCTTCGTCGGCGGCCCGGCGCACGTCGCCGCCGTCGTCGAGGCCGAGGACCGCGCCGCAGCGATGGACTCGATGATCCTGTGCCGGTTCCTCGGCGGCGTGTTCGACGAGCCCTGGAGCGAGTGGGCGGACCTGCTGAACCTGGTGACCGGTTGGCAGCTGGACGCCGCCGAGCTGCAGCGGGTCGCCGCCGGCATCGTCGTGGCCAAGCGCGCCTTCAACCTGCGGCAGGGCTGGCAGGGCTCGGACGACTGGTTGCCGGCGCGCTTCCTGTCCGAGGAGCTCACGCTCGCGTCGGGCCGGGTCGCGGCGTTGACTCCGGCGCGTCTGCGCACCCTGGTCGACGCGTACTGGAGCGCCCGTGGGCTGGACGAGCAAGGCCGTCCGGTAGAGCCCGGTGCGTCCGACGGCGGCGAGGGTCGACCAGATGGCTGACGTGCCCGGTGAGTCGGTGGCCCAGGCTCGCGCCCGCTGGCTCGCCGAGGTCGCTCCGCTGCCCGCTGAGCCCGTCCGCGTCCAGGCCGGCCTCGGTCGGGTGCTGGCCGCAGATCTGCTCGCCCTCGTCGACTCCCCCGCGTACGCCGTCTCGGCGATGGACGGCATCGCGGTCGTGGCCGCCGAGTCGCGAGCACTCACGTTGGCTCCGGGACGGTTCGCGCGGGTCGACACCGGCGACCTGCTGCCTGCCGGGTTCGACGCCGTCGTGCCGGTCGAACGCGTGACCCTGACCGCGGGCACGGCCGTGGTGCGCGAGGCGGTCGAGCCTGGTCGCCACGTCCGGCACCCTGGGGAGGACCTGCGTCGGGGTGAGCTGTTGCTGCCCGCCGGTCAGCGGCTGCGTCCGGTCGACCTCGGGCTGGCCGTGGCGGCAGGACGGGCCGAGCTGCAGGTGCGCACGCGGCCGCGCGTCGTCGTCGTCCCCACCGGGGACGAGGTCAGGCCCGCCGGCACGGAGCTGGAAGCGGGACAGGTCGCCGACAGCAGCTCTGCCGTGGTGGCCGGGCTGGCCGAGCAGACCGGGGCCCTCGTCCAGGTCACGGCGATCGTGCCGGACGACCCCGTGCTGCTGACCGCAGCCGTGCAGGCCGCGGTGGGTGCAGCCGATCTGGTGGTCGTGCTGGCCGGTTCGAGCCGCGGACGCGACGACCACACCGTCGCCGTGCTCGCCTCGCTGGGCACGGTGGTGGCCGCGGGGCTGTCGATGCGGCCCGGGCAGCCCACCACGCTCGCCTCGGTCGGCGGCGTCCCCGTCCTCGCCGCACCCGGGCCACCGGTCGCCGCCTGGCTGGCGATGGAGCTGCTGGGCCTGCCCGCCGTCAGGGCGCTGCTGGCTGAGCCGGCTGCCCCGCAGAGCGTGCAGGCGACGCTGGACCACGACGTCCGCTCGCCGCTCGCGCTGGAGGACCACCTGCGCGTGCAGGTGACGGCGGGGCGGGTGAGCGTGCTCGCCGGCGGTTCCAGCTCCCTCGCTCAGCTGGCGCGGGCCGACGGGGTGCTGGTGGTGCCTGTCGGCTGCCCCGGGTGGCGCGCCGGCAGCCTGGTGGAGGTGCGGAGGCTTCCCGGCGCCTACGGTCGCAACCATGACCACGTCTGAGACCTACCGGCTCACCCAGTACGCGTCCGGCGGCGGGTGTGCCTGCAAGATCCCGCCCGGCGAGCTCGAGGACGTCGTCCGCGGGCTCGTCGGTCACCGCTCCTCCGACCTGCTCGTCGGTCTGGACGACGGCGACGACGCCGCCGTGGTGCGCCTGGACGAGCGCACGGCCGTCGTCGCGACGGCGGACTTCTTCACCCCCGTCGTCGACGACGCCTACGACTTCGGACGCATCGCCGCCGCCAACGCGCTGTCGGACGTCTACGCGATGGGCGGCAGGCCGGTCGTCGCCGTGAACCTGGTCGCATGGCCGCGCGAGAAGCTGCCGCTGGAGCTGCTGGCCGAGGTGCTGCGCGGCGGTACCGAGATCGCCTCGCAGGCAGCCTGCTTCGTCGCGGGCGGGCACAGCATCGACGGGCCGGAACCGACCTACGGGATGGCGGTCACCGGCCTCGTCGACCCGGACCGGCTGCTGCGCAACGACGCCGCCGTTGCGGGCCTGCCGCTCACGCTGACCAAGCCGCTCGGCGTCGGCGTGCTCAACAACCGGCACAAGGCCACCGGCTCGCCCTTCGACGAGGCGATCGCGTGCATGACCACCCTGAACCGCACGGCGTCCGAGGCCGCCGTGGCGGCGGGTGCTCGCGCGGCCACCGACGTCACCGGCTTCGGCCTGCTCGGACACCTGCTGAAGATGATGCGTGCGAGCGGCACCACTGCCGTCGTCGACGCCACGGCCGTCCCGTACCTGTCCGGGGCGCGCGAGGCCCTGGCCGCCGGCTACGTCAGCGGCGGCACGAGGCGGAACCTGGACTGGGTCCGGCCGCACCTGGCCGCGGACGGGGTCAGCGAGGACGAGCTCCTGCTGCTCGCCGACGCGCAGACCTCCGGTGGGCTGCTGGTGGTCGGCGAGGTGCCCGGCTACCCCGTCGTGGGCGAGGTCGTGCCCCGCACCGACGCCCAGGTGCAGGTGCGCTGAGACTGCTCGCGCAGCCGACAGGCGAGCCTGCACCCGGGCGTCGTGACTGATTGCTGTTGCCGAGCCGGACGCCGTCTCAGCTGCCCGATGCAGCCCCGAAGATGTCCTGGTCGAGACCGCCCGCGTTCGGGCACTGATCCGGACCGGTGTCGGTGCCGCACTGGTTGACGTCGAAGCCCTCCCCGCCCGTGTAGCGCGGGTCGTCACCCGGAACGACCTGGCGGTTGTCGGTCCACACGTTGTAGGCGAAGGCGCCGACCGACGAGACGTAGTTGTAGTCCCCCTGGAAGGGCACCCGGCGATTGCCGAACAGCTCGTCGTTGGGCTGCTGCGAGGCGGTGCTCAGCCTCGTGATCGACCAGGTTGCCCCACCGTTGGTGGACATTGCGCCGTAGGTGTCCAGGCCGCCGTTGGGGCTCGCCGTGTGGAAGCCGGCCGCGTCCCTGGAGGTGCAGTTGCCGATCGCGTTCTGCACGCTGTAACACGTGTCGAGCCGGCTGTCGTGCCACAGGGCGTGCAGGTAGCCGCCGTCGGCGTTGATGTCGGGGAACAGCTGGTGCCCGACCCCGGAGGGGCTGATGAGCGTCGGCGTGGTCCAGCTGGCGCCGCCGTTGGTGGTCTTGGTGAGGAACACCCCGCCTTGCCCGACCCGCTTGGTTCCGTCTGCGGCGGCAGGGGCCGTGTTGAAGCTCGACGAGGACGGAACCTCGGTCACCGGCTTGGTGGCGTCGAAGACCACGTAGACCGTCCTGGGGTCACGGCTCGGGTCGGCAGTCGAGCGGACTGAGCTGTCGTGCCGAAAAAAGGTGAAGCCGCTGGTGCAGGCGAAGGGGCCTGAGCCGCAGTCGCGTGAGTCGCCGACCGAGTCCTGACCGGCCTCGCCGCCCGGCCCGTCCGAAGCGGCGAAGGCGGCCTCGTGCGCCTGCGCAGCCGTTTGCGGCGAGCCGGCGGTGTCGGCCGCGTCGAAGCTATCGAAGGTCACCGCCACCTTGGGCTTGCTGAAGGTCGCGCCGCCGTCGGTCGACTTCACGAACACGACCGCGTCGGGCTGGTGGCCTCGTCCGGTCTCGAACTGGCGCCACGTCACATAGACGGTGCCGTCCTGGGTGACAGCGATGTCGGCGAACTGGTTGTCCTTCCACTCCAGCGGAGATCTTGACCTGCTTGCCGAAGGTCTTGCCGTGGTCCACCGAGCGGCTGAACTCGATCTCGTTGTTGCCCTGGCCCTGGAAAAGGCTCCAGGCGGTATAGACGTTGCCCGCGTACCGGCTGGTGGTGCCGCGATCGACCCCGATGGCGGTCTTGTCGTTGAAGCGGCCGTTCGCTGCCGGGGTGCCCTGACCCACGATGACGGTGCGGACGTAGTGCGCGGCATCCTGGTCGTAGGTCGCGACCCAGACCGAGCCGAGCTGCGGCTTGCTGCGGCTGAAGGCGTTGCCCATGTAGAACAACCGCCCGGAGCTGTCCCACTCCTGCACGGGATCGCCGGCGTTGCCGATGCCCTGCTGCTGGAGGGGGCTGGCCTTGCCCTCCGGAGAGGCGTCGGTCGGGTAGCCGGGCAGCAGCGAGTCCACCCACGTGGATCCGGCGTCGGTCGAGCGGTAGAAGCCGGTCCAGGTACCGCCGGCACCTTCGACGGTGCAGTAGTCGTTCGAACCGGCGACGATGAGGCTTGCCCGCCGCGGGTTGACCGCCGTGGACGGCTCGTTCTGCTGGCGCCTGTTGCCGCCGCATCTGGCGATGGCATCTCCAGCGGTGACCGGCGAGCCGTTCGCCTTCGTGTACGGCGTGTCGGTCGTGACGGCGCCGTCGCCGCCGGCGGCTACCGCGACGGCGGCAGGGGCGCCGGTGGCTACGAGCGCACCGGCGATGAGGAGCGAACTCGCCCCGAGTTGACGCCTTCGTGACCTTCCAGACGTTGCGCTGCGTCGGAACATGATCGGTCCTCCTGTGACCAAGGCAACAGTGGCACAGGGAACGTACTCCGCGATCCGGTGCTAAGGCGGCTCCGCCGACGCCCCAGGGGCTGGCGTCACCGTTCGACCGCGCTGACGAGGGGGACGCAGGGCCTTCAGCGGGCGTCGAGGCGCTGCCGCTGCGGGACCACGGTGTACCTCGGGTCGCGTGCCGACGCCTGGCCGGCGTGGAAGATGCCGAACCGCAGGCACGCCGACCCCGCCAGCAGCAGGGCGCCACTGACCGCTGCGCCGCCGCGACGGCGCCCGACGATCAGCGTGCCGACCGCTCCGGCGGCGGTGAGGGCTCGGGCGGCGCTCATCAGCGTCCCGGCGCCGCCGCTGTGCAGAGGCTCGGCCGACAGCCCCATCCGCTGCTCCCTGCGGTGCTCGGTGGCGAGCTCGAGCAGCGCGCCGCCGACCGCGAGCCGACGGGCCGGTCCTGCCTCGTGCACCGGCGCGCCGAGCATGCCCAGTCCTCCGGCGGCGGAGGCAGCCGAGCCGACGAAGACCCACGGCAGCTGCTCATGCCCGTCGTGCCAGCTCGGGGTGGCCGTGTCGGACAGCAGCACGGCCGTGTACGAGGCGATGGTCGGAGCGACGACCGCGGCCACCAGCCCGGCCGGTGTTCCCGCGAGGCCGAGCAGCCGACCGACCGGCCCGTCCCGCAGCAGGCGCGGCAGCACGGGCCGGAGCTCGGACGCAGCCGCCAGCGCGGCGAACGGCCCGTAGAGCGTGAGCAGCCAGGTCCCCACCGACATCGGCGACGTGACCTTGACCACGCGCAGCATGTGCAGGAACCGCTCGGGACGGCCCAGGTCGTGCACGAGCGCCGCCATGCTCGCCGCCAGCGCGACGAACGCTCCCAGCCGCCCGGTACGACGCAGCGCAGGGCGATCGGTGCGGTCGGCGCCCGCCGCCAGCAGCGACGAGCCGGCCATCACCCCGCCGAGGAACAGGTAGGCCGGGATGTCGGCCTCCCACGGCGACGCCTTGACGACCGGACGCCCGTAGTAGGAGGTGAACTCGACGTCCGGCACGACGGCGTCCGCGTCGCCGCGCGGACCGCCGCGGCGCTTCCCGCCGCCTCGGCGCCACCGCCTGGGTGCCTGCTCGACGCGCACCTCGGCCTGCGACGCGGGGACCGTCATGTCCGGCGTCCGGCGAAGGCCGCTACCGCGCCGGCCAGCAGGGACACGGCCGCCACCGCCGCCGTCCGCCACATCTGCGGCAGGTCCTGGCTGCAGACGATCGGGTCGGGCGGCAGCCCATACACCTCGGGCTCGTCCAGCAGCAGGAAGAAGGCCCCCATGCCGCCGACGCCGTCGTGCGTGCTCTCGCCGTAGAGACGCGCGTCGTGCACCCCCTGCGCGTGCAGGGCGTCGACGCGCTCCTGGGCCCGCTCGCGCAGCTCGTCGACGTCGCCGTACTGGATCGACTGCGTCGGGCACGCCTGCGCGCAGGCGGGGGTCATCCCTTCACCGAGGCGGTCGTAGCAGAGCGTGCACTTCTGCGCGAGGCCACCGTTGTGCACCTGCGCCTTGTCGCCGATCCGCCGGTCGATCACGCCGAACGGGCAGGCCGGGACGCAGTAGCCGCACCCGTTGCAGATGTCGTCCTGCACGACGACGGTGCCGAACTCGGTGCGGAACAGCGAGCCGGTCGGGCAGACGTCCAGGCAGGCCGCGTGGGTGCAGTGCTTGCAGACGTCGGACTCCATCAACCAGCGGAACTCCGAGCGCTGGCCGCCTTCGGCCAGGCCTGGCAGCATCGCGGTAGGCATCCCCAGGTCGACGGGGGCGGTCACCGTCAGAGACCCGGTGTCCGTGCCGAGGTCCGTGCGGTCGCCCGACAACGCGCTGTCGGCCGTGCGGTTGAGCACGTCGACGGTCGAGGCTGCCACCGGCAGCCCGGCCAACCCGGGCTGCTGTGCGCCCAGGGGCTTGGGCTGCTCGACGAAGGCGACGTGCCGCCAGGTGCTCGCGCCGAGCCCTCCGGTGTTGTCGTAGGAGCTGCCCAGCAGCGACTGCCCGTCGGCCGGGACGGCGTTCCACTCCTTGCACGCGACCTCGCACGCCTTGCAGCCGATGCAGAGCGAGGTGTCGGTGAAGAAGCCCTTGCGCGACTCACCGCCCGACCAGCCCGCGTCCGGCGCCGGGTCCAGCGGGCCGGACAGACGGTTCACGTGTCTCCCTCTGCAGGCGTCAGGTGGTGGTTGCCGGTGACCGTCGTGACGCCCGCGCGGGCGCGGTACTCCGCGACGTAGGCGAGCAACGCCGGGCCCGTCGGCCGACGACCCGGCTGGATGTCGCAGCTGGACACCTTGGACTCCTGGATGTAGACGTTCGCGTCGAGCTGCACGCCGAACAGGTCGTTCGCCGAGTCCCCGGAGGTGAGGTAGTCGCCGCCGACGCCCCAGTGGTAGGGCAGCCCCACCTGGTGCAGCACCCGGCCTGCGACGGTCAGCGGCGCCATCCGGTCGGTGACGAGCACCCGCGCCTCGATGGCGCTGCGGGCGCTGACGATCGTCGCCCACGACAGGTGCTCCAGGCCCCGTTCGGCTGCGAGCTCGGGCGAGACCTCGCAGAACATCTCCGGCATCAGCTCCGACAGGTAGGGCAGCGTGCGGCTCATCCCGCCGGCGGTGTGGTGCTCGGTGAGCCGGTAGGTCGTGAAGACGTACGGGTAGACCTGCGAGCCCTGCTCCGGCGGCGACGGGTTCATCAGGTTGTCGGTGCGCGGATAGGTCTCGCGGGTCGGGTTCGCCTGCTGGTGGTGCAGCGGGTTGCGCACCGGGGACTCGGCCGGCTCGTAGTGGACAGGCAGCGGGCCGTCGACCAGGCCGGCCGGCGCGAACAGCCACCCCTTGCCGTCGGACTGCATGATGAACGGGTCGTCGCCGGCCAGCGCCGCCGCACCGGTCGCGCCCGGCGGGGGGCGATAGCCGGGCGGCTTGTCCACCTCGAAGTCCGGCACGTCGGGTCCGACCCACTGCTGCTGCTCGGCGTCCCAGCGCAGGTAGGCCTTGCGCTCGCTCCACGGGTTGCCGTCCGGGTCGGCGGAGGCACGGTTGTAGAGCTGGCGGCGGTTGCTCGGCCAGGCCCAGCCCCACTCCGGCGCCACCCAGGACTGCTCGCTGCCCGGGCGCCGCCGGGCGGTCTGGTTCACGCCGTCGGCGTAGCAGCCGGTGTAGATCCAGCAGCCGCCCGACGTCGAGCCGTCGGGCTTCATGTCCGTGTAGGACGACAGGGCCTGCCCGGCGTGCTCACCCGTCAGGTGGTGCCCGTTGATCTCGGCCAGCACCGCCTCCGCGTCGATCTCGCCGGTGGGCGTCAGCGGGTAGTCCCAGGTCAGGTGCTGCACCGGCAGGTCGCGCTCCAGGGTGGACCCGGCCAGCCGCTCACGGATCTTCAGGCCGAGCAGGTGGAAGAAGTCCAGCTCGCTGCGGCAGTCGCCGCTCGGCTCGACGGCCTGGTGGTGCCACTGCAGCAGCCGCTGCGTCTGGGTGAACGAGCCGGACTTCTCGGTGTGCGAGGCCGCCGGCAGGAAGAACACCTCGGTCTTGACGTCGGCCGTCGCGAGCTCGCCGGTGGCGATCTCCGGGGAGTCCTTCCAGAACGTGGCCGACTCGATCATGGCGAGGTCGCGCACCACCAGCCAGTCGAGCTCGGCCATCGCCAGCCGCTGCAGCTTGCCGTGCGCCGACCCGACCGCGGGGTTCTGGCCGAGCAGGAAATAGCCCGCGACCTTTCCGTCCTTCATGTCCAGGACGGTGCGGTAGGTGCCGTGGTCGCCGGTGATGCGCGGGAGGTAGTCGAAGGCCCAGGAGTTCTCCGCGGTGGCGTGCTCGCCCCACCAGGACTTCAGCAGGCTGACGGTGTAGGACTCCGCCTCCGACCAGAAGCCCTTCTGCTCGGTGCTGCGGACGGTGTCGAGATAGGACGGCAGGTTCTCGCTCTCGCCCACCTTCGGCATCGGTAGGTAGCCCGGCAGCAGGTTGAACAGCGTCGGGATGTCGGTGGAGCCCTGGATGCTCGCGTGCCCGCGCAGCGCCAGGATGCCGCCGCCGGGTCGGCCCATGTTGCCCAGCAGCAGCTGGATGATTGCCGCGCCCCGGATGTACTGGATGGCCGTCGAGTGGTGCGTCCAGCCGACGGAGTACACCCAGGCGGTGGTGCGCTCGCGGCCGCTGTTCGCGGTGACCGACGCGCAGACGCGCAGGAACTGCTCGGGCGGCA
This sequence comes from uncultured Actinomycetes bacterium, assembly GCA_963784675.1. GTDB lineage: Bacteria > Actinomycetota > Actinomycetes > Mycobacteriales > SCTD01 > SCTD01. The sequence goes on along the minus strand of CAWASE010000019.1, from coordinate 538,483 downwards.
CGCCGCACACCTGCTCGACCATCTCCGGGGTGTAGCGGGCGTAGTGCCGCTTCAGCACCTGGTAGACGCAGCGCGGGTGCTGCAGCGTCGGGTCGCGCCGGACCTCGCGGGCATCGGTGCGGGCATCCGTGCGCTCGTCCCCGGCCGCCTGCGCGGCCTCTCGGCGGTGGCTGCCGGCAGCCGCCGCGACGTCGACCTCTTCGTAGGCCCAGCTCGACGGGTCGTAGGACGCAGACTGCTCGTCGTAGCCGGAGAACAGGCCGCCGAGGTCCTCGCTGTCGACGAAGTCCTCGCCGACCAGGTACGAGGCGTTGGTGTAGGCGACGACGTACTCGCGGAAGTCCTTTTCGTTCTCCAGGATGTAGCGCACGATGCCACCGAGGAAGGCGATGTCGGAGCCGACCCGCAGCGGGACGTGCTGGTCGGCGACGGCCGACGTGCGCGTGTAGCGCGGGTCGACATGGATCACCTCGGCGCCGCGCGCCTTGGCCTCCATCACCCACTGGAACCCGACCGGGTGGCACTCGGCCATGTTCGAGCCCTGGATGACGATGCAGTCAGCGTGCTGCAGGTCCTGCAGGAAGGTCGTGGCGCCGCCGCGACCGAAGCTGGCCCCCAGACTGGGGACGGTGGCGCTGTGTCATATGCGCGCCTGGTTCTCGACCTGGATCGCGCCCAGCGCCGTGAACAGCTTCTTGATGAGGTAGTTCTCCTCGTTGTCCAGCGTCGCGCCGCCCAGGCTCGCGAGGCCGAGCGTGCGGCGGACCTTGCGGCCCTGGTCGTCGCAGTCCTGCCAGGTGCGCTCGCGGGTGGCGACGACGCGGTCGGCGATCATGTCCACGGCCTGCTCGAGCGGGAGGTCCTCCCAGTCGGTGCCGTAGGGCCGGCGGTACCGGACGGTGCGGACGCGGCTGTCGAGGTTCACCAGCTGCTCGCTGGCGGCTCCCTTCGGGCAGAGCCGGCCCCGCGAGATCGGGGAGTCGGGGTCGCCCTCGATCTGGACGACCTTCTCGTCCTTGACGTAGACCTTCTGCCCGCAGCCGACGGCGCAGTACGGGCAGACGCTCTGGACGACGCGGTCGGCCGTGGCGGTGCGCGCCCGGGCGTCGCGGGTCGTGGCCGACCGGGCTGCCGCGCCACGTGCGAGCGGGTCGTCGCCGGTGAGCTGCCGCACGACGGGCCAGCCGAGAAAGGCCTCTCGCAGACCCATGCGCGTGCCTCCTGCTCGATGTTGCGGGCGAGATACCCCAGGACCGTCCGTCGATGCGCTCAGTTGCCGTCGTTCTCCGGCAGGTAGCCGATGATGCTGAAGCGTCGCCGGTTGTCGTTCAGGCACGCCAGCAGCGCGGACTCCTGCGCGAGGGTGGTGTCAGCGATCCGGAACCGGACCGGGAAGCGACCCTGGATCCTCGGGTCCGGGTTGCCCTGGTCGGCCACCACGGAGATGCCCGGCAGCGACCCGCAGGTCTGCTTGAGCCCGTCGCGCCTGTCCTGGCCGGCGCCGTTGGCCAGCGTCACGACGAGCACGCGGCGGTCGCCGGCGAACAGGTAGTTGCTGAAGGCGGGGAACAGGATGCCGCCGATCGCCAGCACGGCGAAGGCGAGGATCACCGCCCGGTTGCGCCTGCCCGGGTCGCGCCACCAAGCGGTCGGTGCGACGCCCTCCGCCCGCGACGGCGCGGTCGGCCCGCCGTCCGCGGGCGTCGAGGTGGGTTCCACGTCGTCAGTATCGGACGCCGCTCGCCGGCCCGCACCGCGGACCCGCCGGCCGGACCGGGCCGACCTACGCTCAGCGGCGTGGACGTGCACCCGACCGAGCCTTGGCGAGGCCCAGACCGCAACCTGCTGACCGTGCGTCGGGGGCTGGCGCTGGCGCTGGTCACCACTCCCCTGCTGCTCGGCGTGGTGGTCCTGGGTGTGCTGCAGGGAGCCGTGACGGCGGTGGCCGGCCTGGTCCTGGTCTCGTTGCTGACCGGCCAGCTGCTGCTGGCCGTCGAGCGGCGGTGGGCCGCCTGGGGCTACCTGGAGCGCGAGGACGACCTGCTGGTACGGCGCGGGGTGCTCGTGCGGCGCACCAGCGTCGTGCCGTACGGACGCATGCAGTACGTCGACGTCACGGCCGGTCCGCTGGACCGACGGCTGGGACTGGCCACCGTCACCCTGCACACCGCCGCCGCGGCTACCGATGCGCGCGTGCCCGGGCTGCTCGCGGCCGAGGCGAACCGCCTGCGCGACCGGCTCGCCGCCCTCGGTGAGGCTCGTCAGGCGGGCGTGTGAGGGACGCCGCGACGGTCGTCGAGACGGACGGCTGGCGGCGGCTCCACCCGCTGACCCCGTTGCTGCGCGGCGGCCGGTTCCTGCTGCTCGCCGTGGCAGCGGTCGGCCAGCAGGGTCTGCGCGACTCGCCGGCCACGGCCCTCGGCGTGCTGTTCGGTCTAGGCGTCCCGGTGGCTCTGCTGCTGGGCTACCTGTCGTGGCGGGCGATGCGCTACCGCATCACCGAGACCGAGCTGCAGGTCGAGAGCGGGGTCCTCACCAAGCGCAGCCGGCGGGTGCCGCTGGCGCGGCTGCAGTCGGTCGACGTGACGCGTCCGCTGCTGGCCCGCGTCCTGGGGCTGGCCGAGCTGCGGATGGAGGTCGTCGGCGGCGGCGGCGACGCCGAGGCACCGCTGTCCTTCCTGTCCGAGGACGAGGCGGCGACCGTCCGCACCCGCCTGCTGGACCTGGCCGCCGGCCGCGAGGCGGCCACCGGGCAGGTGCCCGAGGTCCCCGAGCAGGTGCTGGTCGTGGTCCCCACCGGGGTGCTGGTCCGTTCCGTGCTGCTCGGGACGCCTGCGATCACGCTGCTGGTGCTGCTGCTGGCCGTCGCGGGCACGGCCGCCGTCGACGTCCGGGCCGCAGGCGGCCTGCTCGCGCTGGCCGTACCCGTGGCGCTCGGGGCCGGCTCGGTCGTCGTGCGCGGGCTGCTGTCGGAGTACGGCTTCACCGTCGCCGAGTCCGTGGACGGCCTGCGGCTGCGGCACGGCTTGCTGGACACCCGCAGCCAGACGATCCCACCGGGCCGCGTCCAGCAGATCCGCATCCGGGAACCGCTGCTGTGGCGCCCGTTCGGCTGGGTACGGGTCGACGTCGACGTGGCGGGCTACAGCGCGGGCGGCGGCGCCGAGCAGCAGAGCTCGACGAGCGCGCTGCTGCCCGTAGCACCCAGAGAGCTCGCCGAGCGGCTCGTCGCACGCGTGCTCGGCGCGGCGCCACCGGTCGCCACCGCCCGGGCGCCGCGGGCGGCCCGGCTACGGGCACCGCTGGCGCACCGCCGGCTCGCCGTCGGGCTGGACGACACCCACCTGGTCAGCACCTCAGGCGTGCTCACCACGACGACCGACGTCGTGCCGCTGGCCAAGGTGCAGAGCGTCCGGCTGTCGCAGGGGCCGTGGCAGCGTCGGCTGGGACTGACCAGCCTGCACGCCGACACCGCCGGCCGTCGGCTGCCGGGCACGCTGGCGGCCCATCGCGGTCAGGACGACGCGCAGCGGCTGCTGGTCGAGCTGTCGCAGCGCACCCGGGCCGCCCGCGCGCGGTCCTGACGCGAGCGTCAGCCGAGCAGGCCCGCGAGGTCCTGGCAGAGCTCGCGGTTGGCGGCAGCGCACCCGGGCGACACGTGACCGAGCCCGAAGAAGCCATGGATGAGGCCGGCGTAGCGGTGCCGGACCACCGGCACCCCCGCCTTCTCCAGGGCGTCGGCGTACGCCTCGCCCTCGTCGCGCAGCGGGTCGTACTCGGCGGTGGCCACGATCGCCGGTGCCACCCCGGTCAGGTCGGCGCGCAGGACGGACGCCCGCGGGTCGTCGACGGGATCGGCGCCCAGGTAGTGGCCGCCGAACCAGGCCATGTCCTCGGCCGTCAGGAAGTAGCCCTCGGCGTTGTCGGTGCGCGAGGCGTAGGCACCGTCGACGTCGAAGTCGACGCCCGGGTACAGCAGCAGCTGCGCCGCGAGCGGCAGCCCCTCGTCGCGGGCGGCGATCGCCACCGCTGCCGACAGGTTTCCTCCCGCGCTGTCGCCGGCGACCGCGAGCCGGCCGGCGTCACCACCGAGCTCGGCGACGTGCTCCACGACCCAGCGATAGGCCGCGACGCAGTCCTCCCAGCCCGCCGGGAAAGGGTGCTCCGGGGCCAGCCGGTAGTCGACGGAGACGACGACGGCACCGACGTCGCGGCACAGCAGCCGCGTGTGGTCGTCGTGGGTGTCCAGGTCGCCGATGACGAAGCCGCCGCCGTGCAGGAACAGCACCGTCGGGTGCGGGCCCGGCGTGCTCGGTCGGTAGGTGCGGATCGGTACCGGGCCGGCCGGACCGGGCAGGCTGCCGTCCTGGACCGCGCCGACCTGCGCCAGGGTCGCGGCGTCCCGCAGGCCCACCGTCATGGTGCGGAAGCCGGCTCGGGCCTGCTCGGGCGTGCCGGACGACAGCGCGGGCGCGCTGCTGGTGTTGATCATGTCGAGGACGTCGGACAGGACAGGGTCCAGGGACACAGCTCGCTCCAGGGTTCGGCGGGATCCGCGAGGCTACCGAACGTCGTTCGGTCGGGAGTACCGGGTGCAGGTACGTAGGCTGGCACCCGTGCTCACACCGCTCCGACCTGTCCGCCGGGCGGCGTCCGCGCTCCCGTCCCGCACGCGGCGGGTGGCCCTCGGCGTCGTCGGTGCGGCTCTGCTGGCAGGGTGCGGAAGCGGCCCGGTCGTCCGCGCCGCCGACTCCGCGGCCGCGCGCAGCAGCCCCCCGCGGTCCGGTGCGCAGCCGGCCCCGACGCCGGCCTGCACACCGGTCCCGCTGGCCCGTCGCGCGGCGGCGACGCTGGTGGTGGGCATCCCCGGCGTGACGACCGCGGACGACCCGCTCGGCGCAGCAGGTCGTCGACCTCGGCGTGAGCGGGGTCTTCCTGTCCAAGGCGAGCGTGCAGACCCGCGCCCAGCTGATCGCGCTCACCGGCGGGCTGCGCGCCCGCGCCGGGCGACCGCTGCTGATCTCCACCGACGAGGAGTCCGGCCGGGTCGCCATGACCCGGTCCCTCGTCGGTGCCGGACCGTCGGCGCGCCGGCTGTCGGCCGGGACGCCCGAGCAGGTGCGCGCCTTCGCGAAGGGCATCGGCACCCAGCTCAGCGCGCTCGGCATCGACCTGGACTTCGCGCCGGTGCTCGACCTGGACGGTGGCCCGTCGACCGGCATCATCGGCGACCGCTCGTTCAGCGCCGACCCGCAGACCGCGGCCACCTTCGGGCTCGCGTTCAGCGCCGGCCTCACCGATGCCGGCGTGCGTCCGACGGTGAAGCACTTCCCGGGTCAGGGACGCTCGACGGCGGACACGCACGCCGTCGGGGCCGTCGTCGACGCCTCGGTCGACGACCTCACACCCACCGACCTCGTGCCGTTCCAGCAGGCGGTCGACGCCGGCGTGCCGGTGGTCATGATGAACCACCTGGGCTATGCGGCGCTGGACGGCGACCTGCCCGCCTCGATGAGCCCCAAGGCCTATGACCTGCTGCGCTCGATGGGCTTCGACGGCGTCGCGATGACCGACTCCGTCGGCATGGGCGCGGTCAACCTGCGCTGGGACTTCCCCGAGGCTGCGGTCCGGGCGGTGGAGGCCGGCGCCGACTCGGTGCTGGCCACCGACGGCAACCAGGCTCAGCGCATGATCGACGCCCTCGTCGCGGCCGTCGGATCGGGCCGGCTGCCCGAGGAGCGGCTCAACCAGGCTGCGGCGCGGGTCACGGCGCTGGCCGGCGGCGACCCGATGACGGTCTCGTGCGTGCTGGCGACCAGCCCGTCGGTTCGGCTCGGTCCGCCGGCCGGTTGAGGCCGGGCCCCCGCCTGCGGAGCCGCGGCACGGGTGTCGTGCAGCGTTCCGGCGGACCGTCGGCGTACGTTGTCCGCACTTCTGCCGGACCGTCGGTCGGCCAGCCCTAGGAGTCAGGTGACGCACGACGGAACAGGCGCCACGAGCGCGGACGTGGCCCTGGTCGAGTCGATGGGGGCCAAGCTCCAGTACTCCTGGGACCGCTACATCACCTTCATCCACGAGATCTTGCTGATCACCGGGGGAACCATCCTGGTGCTCATCAACGGGATGTTCGGCAAGGATGCCCGACCCGGGACGTCCTGGACCTGGCTCGGACTGTCCGCGATCGGAGCCGCGGTCTTCGGGATGGTCGCAGGGATGGGCTGGCGACTGACCTCGCAGTACTTCATGGACCGCGAGGTGTTCGGCTCCCGCGACGACGTCGAGCGCTATTTCGAGGTGTGCGGCATCAGGAGCGTCAGCGACTACGGCCGCAAGTACTACGACGAGACGCAGTTCTCGCTCTGGCGCGGGTTGTTCCTGGCGTCGCAGCGAGCAAGCATCGCCTGCCTGTTCCTGGCCTGGGGTCTGGGTGCGGCCTTCGTCTACCTGCGCGGTTGAGGCCTGCGCACGTGCGGCTGCGAGTCGTCAGCCTGAATGCCGGTCTGCTGCGGATCGCGCTCCTCGGGAAGGTTCTGGTCGAGGTGCCCTACGTCGACGAGCGCCTCCGCCGGTTGGCGTCGGCGCTGCAGAGCTGTGACGCAGACCTGCTGTGCCTGCAGGAGGTCTTCCGCAGCTCCCATCGGGCGCGCCTGGTCGAGGAGCTGCGCGAGTCGCACCCCTTCGTCGCCGGCGACGAGACGTGGCATCGCCGGGGTCTGACGCACGGACTCCTGGTCTTCTCGCGCCTCCCCCTCGCCCGCTCGACCTGGCAGGCCTTCCAGGCACGTCACTGGTGGCAGCGCCTCGCTCCGCAGGGGGTCCTGCACACCACCGTCACCGTGCCGGGTCCCGGCGCTGTCCACCTGCTGAACGTGCACACCACCGCAGGTGGACGGCAGGGTCCGGAGCACCCGACCGTAGAACGCCTGAGAGCGCAGCAGCTGGCCGAGCTGCAGGCGCAGGCCGACGCTCTGACCGGTCCGGTCCTGCTCTGCGGCGACCTCAACGCGGGTCCGGGCGCGTCCGAGGTGAACTACCACTGGCTGCTGGGCAACGGTTGGACCGACCCGGTGGGGACCGGCTCAGAGGTCGGTGCGACCTGGGACCCCGGCAACGTGCTGAATGCCGGGTCCCCCTTCTCCGGCTCGCAGGCGCAGCGCATCGACCACGTCCTCCTCGACCGAACCGCCGCGCGGATCTTCACGGTCACGGACGTCCGCCGCGTGCACGACCGACCGACCGTGCCCACCGAGCAGGGTCTGGTGCCGCTGTCCGACCACTACGGCCTGCAGGTCGATCTCGTCGCCCGCGCCACGCGTCGACCCACCGACGAGGTCCCGACCGCCTGAGCCCGGCTCGTCGTGCCGGCGGGCGCGCAGCACCGTGTCGTGCAGCAGGCCGACGGTGCCGTCGGGTCTCGTCGCCGTCCGGGCGCGGACGTCGGCGACGACGACCTCCCACTCGTGTTCGTCGAGATCGGCCAGGAGCTGCTCCGGGGTGAAGAACATGCGCGCCATCTCCGGCGGGCGGCCGTGGTCCTGCGGGTGGTGGCCGACGAGCAGCAGCGTGCCGCCCGGCGCGACGGCCGCCGCCAGATCGGCGTAGAGCCGTCGACGGTCCGGCGTCGGCAGCTGCATGAAGTGGGCGGTCACCAGGTCGTAGGACCCAGGATCGGGCGGGTCCGCCAGCAGGTCCACCTGCTGCCAGGCGACGCTCAGTCCGGCCTGCTCCGCGTGCCGCCTCGCGCGCTCCAGCGCGACCGAGGACAGGTCGCTGCCCGTCACGGTCCAGCCGCGTCCGGCCAGCCAGAGCGCATCCGCGCCCTCGCCGGCGCCGACGTCCAGCGCCCGGCCGGGGGCGAGGTCCGCGGCCTCGGCGACGAGCACCGCGTTCGGTTCCCCGCTCCAGATGCCTGCCGGCTTCGCGCGGTAGCGCTCCTCCCAGGCCTGGACGGTGAACATGCGGGCCAGCTCCACCTCGGCGCGCAGGTCCTCGGCGATCAGATCGGCGTTGATGACGGCGCCCGCCATGGTGCCCGCGGCGGCACTGGCCATCAGCTGGGCCATCGGCTCGCGCAGGTTGCCGGCCACGAACACCCCTGGCACGTCGGTGCGTCCGGTGGCGTCGGCCTCCACGCGCTCGCCCAGCACCAGGCCGTTCAGCTCCAGGTCGACGACGACCAGACCCAGCGAGGTCGGCAGCTCGGCCGGCACGCGCGGGGTGGACGCGACGACGAGCGCGTCGCGCGCCACGACCTGCCCCGAGGCGAGGGTCACGGCCCCCGGCCGCCACGACGCGACCTCGCCGTCGACCACCCGGACCCGCAGCGCCGCCAGCTGCTCGCGCTGGTCGTCGGTCAGCTCCGGGACGGTGTGGGTGAGCAGCACGACGTCCTCGGACAGCTGGCGGAACAGCTGCACCTGGTGCAGGGCCATCGGGCCCGTCGCGAGCACGGCGAGCGCGCGGTCGCGGACCTCCCAGCCGTGGCAGTACGGACAGTGCAGCACCGTGCTCCCCCAGGCCTGCGCCAGGCCGTCGACCGGCGGCAGATCGTCGACGACGCCGGTCGCCAGCAGCACCCGGCGACCACGCACCGTGCTGCCGTCCACGAGGTCCAGCGCCAGGGTCCGGTCGTCCTCACGCCGGCCGCGCACCGCCGTCGCCGTGCGCACCTGCACGTCGTAGGGCGCCAGCTCGGCGCGGCCGGCGGCGAGCAGGTCGGCCGGGGCGACCCCCTCCCGTCCCAGGTAGTTGTGCGCGTGCCCGGCCGTCGCGTTGCGCGGGGTGCCGGCGTCGAGCACCAGCACCGAGCGTCGGGATCTGCCGAGCGCCATCGCGCCGCTCAGGCCCGCTGCCCCGCCACCGACCACCACCACGTCCCAGGTCTGCTCCATGTCCGCGAGGGTGCTCCCCTGGCGGCACGTTGGCAAGTCCCGTTGCCATTGTGGCAAGATCGCGACCATGGACCCCGACCCCGACCTCCTACAGGCGGTCGGCCCACGGCTGCGGGCGCTGCGGCAGGAGCACGACCTGACGCTCGCCGAGCTCGCCGCGGCGACCGGCATCTCCGTGAGCACGCTGTCCCGCCTCGAGGTCGGCCGGCGCCGGCCGACCCTGGAGCTGCTGCTGCCGCTGGCGCGCACCTACCGCGTGCCGCTCGACGAGCTCGTCGACGCGCCGGAGACCGGCGACCCCCGGGTGCACCTGAAGCCGTTCCGCCGGCACGGCTCGACCTTCGTGCCGCTCACCCGCCGTCCCGGTGGCGTGCAGGCGTTCAAGCAGATCCTGCCGGCCGGTCGCTGGCCGGACGACCCGCAGCCGACCACCCACGAGGGCTACGAGTGGATGTACGTGCTGTCCGGGCAGGTCCGGCTGCTGCTCGGCGCCCAGGACCTCACGCTCACGGCCGGGGAGGTCGTCGAGTTCGACACCCGGGTGCCGCACTTCGTCGGCAATCCCGGCCCCGGACCCGCGGAGGTGCTCAACCTGTTCGGACGCCAGGGCGAGCGGATGCACGTGCGAGCCCGCCCGCGGGCGGGCCAGGAGTCCGCGCAGCCGGGCTAGGCCAGGTCGCCGACGTCGTCCGGCACGTCGACGGCGTGCGCGCGCAGCCACTCCAGCGGCACGACCGCCAGCGCGCGCTCGGAGGTGCAGGACAGCACGACGGGGGCCGCAGCGCCGTCCTGGTAGGCCTGCCGCCAGCGGGAGGCCACGACGCACCAGCGATCGCCCGGATGCAGCCCGGGGAAGCCGTAGGCCGGCAGCGGCGTGCTCAGGTCGTTGCCCACCGAGCGCTGGTGGGCCAGGAAGGCCTCCGTGACGACGGTGCAGATCAGGTGCACCGCCTGCCCGTCCGGCCCGGCGGCGCAGCAGCCGTCGCGGTAGTAGCCGGTGACCGGATCGGTACCGCACTCCTGCAGCGGTCCGCCGAGGACGTTGCGCTCCTCGCTCACCCGAGCGCCAGCCCGACGGCCAGCAGCACGCCGTACACCAGCTGCAGCAGGCCGGTGCCCTGCAGCACCGGGACGAGCGCACGGCCGACGTCGCCGCGGCGCACGCTCTCGACCGGGCCGCGGGCCAGCGGCAGGGCCAGCAGAGCCAGCAGGGCCCCGGGGTGCGACAGCGCCAGCAGCAGCGGTACCACTGCTGCGGTGCCCACCAGGGCCGGGTACAGGGTGCGGGTGCGGCGGTCGCCCAGCAGCACGGCCAGCGTGCGCTTGCCGCTGACCTCGTCGGTCGGGATGTCGCGCAGGTTGTTCGTCACCAGGATCGCGCAGGCGAGCGCACCGCAGCCCACGCCACCGGCCAGCGACGGCCAGGTCAGCCGCTCGACCTGGACGTAGGTGGTGCCCATGACGGCGACCAGCCCGAAGAAGACGAAGACCGACACCTCGCCGAACCCGCGGTAGCCGTAGGGCTTGGCGCCGCCCGTGTAGCCCCACGCCGCGGCGATGGCCACGGCGCCGACGGCGATCGTCCAGAACGAGGTCAGCGCGGCGAGCACCAGCCCGACGGCGGCCGCCAACCCGAAGCAGGCCACGGCAGCGTTGCGGACGGCGGACGCCGTCGCCGTGCCGGAGCCGACCAGCCGGAGCGGACCGACCCGGTCGGCGTCGGTGCCGCGGACCCCGTCGCTGTAGTCGTTGGCGTAGTTCACGCCCACCTGCAGCGCGAGTGCGACGACCAGGGCGAGCAGGGCGCGACCGGCTCCGAAGCCGTCGGCGGCGGCCGCGGCGCCGGTGCCGACCAGCACCGGGGCGACGGCGGCCGGCAGGGTGCGCGGGCGGGCCCCTTCGAGCCAGTGGGCGGCGCTGGTCACGGGCGTCACTCCTGCGGTCGCGGACCGGCCACGACGGCACGGGTCTCCACCGCCGAGCGTAGGGCGAGCCGGTCGGGCTTGCCGGAGGGGAGCGTCGGCAGGACCGGCACGACCAGGAGCTCGCGAGGCGCGTGCGTGCGGGGAAGGCTCGCGGCGACGGCCGAGCGTGCGTCGTCCAGCCCGAACGTCGCGCCGTCGTGCAGCACCAGCACGGCCACCACCCGCTGGCCCCACTCGGGGTCTGCGACGCCGAGCACGACCGCGTCGCGGACAGCCGGCTGCGCGGCCAGCACGGCTGCCACGGCCTCCGGAGCGACCTTCTCGCCGCCGGTGACGATCACGTCGTCCGCACGGCCCAGCACCTGCAGGGTGCCGTCCGACCGGAGCCGGCCGAGGTCGCTGGTCCGGAACCCGCCGTCGCGGAAGACCTCCGCCGTCAGGTCGGGCCGGTGGCGGTAGCCGCGCGCCAGCACCGGTCCGGACAGGTGGATCCTGCCGTCCACCAGGGTGGCGCTGACCCCGTCGAGCGGGACGCCGTCGTAGACGCAGCCGCCGCACGTCTCGCTCATGCCGTACGTCGTCACGACGCGCACGCCCCGTGCCCGGGCCTGGGCCAGCAGCCCGGCCGGTGCGGCGGCGCCGCCCAGCAGCACGGCGGCGAAGCCCGGCAGCAGGTCGCGCTCGTCGGCGAGCAGACGCGCCAGCTGGGTGGGCACCAGCGAGACGTAGTCGGCCGGTCCGGCTGCGGCGAAGCGGTCGGCGGTGAAGCGGCCCTGCTCCAGCAGAACGGGGTCGAGGCCGCTGAGCACCGACCGCACGAGCACCTGCAGCCCCCCGATGTGCGTGGCAGGGATCGCCAGCAGCCAACGTCCTGTCCCGCCGAGCCGGTCCGCGGTCGCCTGCGCCGAGGCGCGCAGCGCGTCCGCGGTCAGCAGGACCTGCTTGGGCTCACCGGTCGAGCCGGACGTCGGCACGACCAGGGCGACGTCGTCGTCGACCGGCTCCTGCACGCCGAGCGACGGTGCCGGGAGCGACGGGCAGGACGGCGGCTCCGCGACCGTCCAGCGCCGCGGCGAGCGCCGGCAGCAGACGCCGCCGCCGTCGCACCGACCGGTCGCAGCGGACGCATCAGAAGTGGTACGGGTAGGCGTCCCAGTCCGGGTCGCGCTTCTCCAGGAACGCGTCACGCCCCTCGACGGCCTCGTCGGTCATGTACGCCAGCCGGGTCGCCTCGCCGGCGAAGACCTGCTGGCCGACCATGCCGTCGTCGACCGCGTTGAAGGCGTACTTCAGCATCCGCTGGGCCGTGGGGCTCTTGCCCAGGACGGCCTGCGCCCACTCGATGGCGACGGTCTCGAGCTGCGCGTGCGGCACGACCTCGTTCACCGCGCCCATCCGGTGCATCGCCTGCGCGTCGTAGGTGCGACCGAGGAAGAAGATCTCGCGGGCGAACTTCTGGCCGACCTGGCGGGCCAGGTACGCCGAGCCGTAGCCGCCGTCGAAGCTGCCGACGTCCGCGTCGGTCTGCTTGAAGCGGGCGTGCTCCGCCGACGCGAGCGTCAGGTCGGCGACGGCGTGCAGGCTGTGGCCGCCGCCGGCCGCCCAGCCCGGGACCACGCAGATGACCACCTTGGGCATCATCCGGATCAGGCGCTGCACCTCCAGGATGTGCAGCCGACCCGAGCGCGCCGGGTCGATGCTGTCGGCCCGCTCCCCGTCGGCATAGCGGTAGCCGTCGCGCCCACGGATGCGCTGGTCGCCGCCGGAGCAGAACGCCCAGCCGCCGTCCTTGGCCGACGGACCGTTGCCGGTCAGCAGCACGCAGCCCACGTCCGGCGACATGCGGGCGTGGTCCAGCACCCGGTACAGCTCGTCGACGGTCGCGGGACGGAAGGCGTTGCGCACCTCGGGCCGGTCGAAGGCGACGCGCACGACTCCCCCGGCGCGCCCCGGAGCGACGTGGCGGTGGTAGGTGATGTCCTGCAGGTCGAAGCCCGCGACCTCCTGCCACTGCGTCGGGTCGAACAGCTCGGACACGGTGGCAGTCACGTCCGTCAGCCTAGGAGGGAGCACGCGGTGCGGCTGCCCCCGGTGCACGAGCTGGACGCGCACGTCGTCTCCCTGCCCATGCGGGTCCCCTTCCGTGGGGTGCGGCACCGCGAGGCGCTGCTGCTGCACGGACCGGCCGGCTGGGGCGAGTTCGCCCCGTTCCTGGAGTACGACGACGAGGAGGCGAGCCGCTGGCTGGCCGCCGCGACAGAGGCTGCCTGGCAGGGGTTCCCGGCGCCGGTGCGCCCGTCCGTACCGGTGAACGCGACGGTCCCGGCCGTAGCCGGCCGCCGACGTGCCGGACGTGCTCGCCCGCTTCCCCGGCGCCCGGACGGCGAAGGTCAAGGTCGCCGAGACCGGCCAGGTGCTGACCGACGACGTCGCCCGGGTCGCCGCGGTGCGGGACGTGCTCGGACCGGACGCACGGCTGCGCATCGACGCCAACGGCGGGTGGACGGTGCCGCAGGCCCTGACCGCGCTGCACGCGCTCGTCGGCTATGGGCTCGAGTACGTCGAGCAGCCGTGCGCGACGGTGCCCGAGCTGGCCCTGTTGCGCTCCGAGCTGGCCGGTGCGGTGCTCGTCGCAGCCGACGAGAGCGTCCGCAAGGCGCAGGACCCGCTGCGGGTGGCGCGTGCCGGGGCCGCGGACCTGCTGGTGCTGAAGGTCGCCCCGCTGGGCGGGGTGCGGGCAGCGCTGGAGATCGCGCTGGCGTGCGGACTGCCGGTCGTCGTCTCCAGCGCGCTCGACACCTCGGTCGGCATCAGCGCGGGCGTCGCGCTGGCCGCGGCGCTGCCGGAGCTGCCCTTCGCGTGCGGCCTCGCCACCACGAGCCTGCTCTCGGGCGACGTCGTCTCGCCCTCGCTGGACGGTCGCAGCGGCTCGATCGACGTCGGCCCGGTGGAGCCTTCCGCGGACCTGCTGGCCGAGCACGCCGCCGATCCCGGACGCACCCGTTGGTGGCTGGACCGGCTGGCGCGCTGCCACGCCCTGCTCGCGGCAGGATCACCCCTGTGAACCCCTCGACCGCTCTGGCCCGCGTGCTCGTCGACGAGCTCGTGCGCGGCGGCGTGCGGGAGGCGGTGCTGTCGCCCGGCTCGCGGTCGGCGCCGCTGGCGTTCGCGCTGCACGCCGCCGACGCCGCCGGCCGGCTGCGGCTGCACGTCCGCATCGACGAGCGCTCGGCCGGCTTCCTCGCGCTCGGGCTGGCCAAGGTGTCCGGCGTCGCTGGTGCCGGTCGTGACCACGTCCGGGACGGCGACGGCCAACCTGCACCCTGCGGTGCTGGAGGCCGCGCACTCCGGCGCGCCCCTGCTGGTGCTGACCGCCGACCGGCCACCCGAGCTGCGCGGCACCGGAGCGAACCAGACCGTCGACCAGGTCGGCCTGTACGGCGCGGCGGTGCGGCTGTTCGCCGAGGTGGGCACCCCCGCGGAGCGAGCCGGGGACAACGCCTACTGGCGCTCGCTCACGTGCCGGGCGCTGGCCGCCGCGCACGGGACGCTGGACGGCCGGCCCGGCCCGGTGCACCTGAACCTCGGCCTCCGCGAACCCCTCACCCCGGACGACGCGCAGGCCTGGGTCGAGCCGCTGGCCGGTCGTGACGCCGAGGAGGCCTGGACGTCGGTGCTGCCGCCGCCGGCCGCGGCGGGTGGCGTCGACGACCTGCCCGCGCGCACCCTGGTGATCCTGGGCGACGGTCCGGCGGCAGCGGCCCGGGCCGCCCTGAACCTGGCCGAGGTGCGCGGCTTCCCCGTCGTCGCCGAGCCCAGCGCGGGGGCGAGCGACAGCCCGAACACGGTCGTGGCCGCCGAGCTGCTGCTGGGTGTGCCGGAGTTCCTGTCCGCGCACCGCCCCGACCGGGTGCTCGTCGTCGGACGCCCGACGCTCAGCCGCGCGGTGGGACGCCTGGCCGCCGGCTCGCCGTGCGACGTCGTGGCGGCCATGGGCGGCTGGCCCGACCCGAGCCGCACCGCCGCGCGGGTGCTGCCCGCCGTCCCCGAGCCCGGAACTGCTGCTGCAGCGCCAGAATGGCTCAGCGGCTGGCTCGACGCGGGCCAGCAGGTCGCCGCTGCCGTCGACGACCTGCTGGCCGCTCAGCCGACCCTGACCGAACCGGCTGTCGCTGCCGTCGTGGCCGGCGCCGCGCCCGGGCTGCTGGTGGTCGGCTCGTCCAAGCCCGTGCGCGACCTGTTCCTGGCCGGGACGCCTGCAGGGACCAGGGTGCTCGCGAACCGCGGCGCCGCCGGCATCGACGGGATGGTGTCGACCGCGGTCGGGGCGGCGCTGGCCCACGCTGGCCCCAGCGTCGCGCTGCTCGGCGACCTCACCTTCCTGCACGACAGCAACGGTCTGGTCCTGGGCCCGTCCGAACCGCGACCGGACCTGACGGTGGTCGTCGTCCACAACGACGGCGGGGCCATCTTCGGGCTGCTCGAGCAGGGGGCCGACGAGCACGCCGGAGCCTTCGAGCGGATGTTCGGCACGCCCCACGGCGTCGACCTGCAGGCGCTGTGCGCCGCCACCGGTACGCCGTGGCGACGGGTCGACGACCGGGCCGGCCTGCGGGAGGCGCTCGCCGCCGGCGGGGGGATCCGCGTCGTGGAGGTGCGTACCGACCGCGTCGCCGCCGTCGACCTGGACCGGGCCCTGCGCGTCGCCGCCGCCCGCAGCCTCGGCGGACGCGTCGTGGAGTAGACACGACGGATGAGCGCCGACAGCATCCTCCCCTTCGACCGTCACGCCTGGGTCGAGCCCGGTGCCCACGAGGTCGCGCCCGGCGTGTACCGCGTGCCGCTGCCCCTGCCCAACGACGGGTTGCGGGCCGTCAACGTCTACGTCGTGCGCACCGACGACGGCCTGGTGCTCATCGACGGCGGCTGGGCGATCCCGGAGTCGGCCGAGCTGCTCGGCAAGGCGCTCGCGACCCTCGGGGCCGGGCTGCCGGACGTCAAGCGCTTCCTCATCACCCACGTGCACCGCGACCACTACACGCAGGCCGTCGCGGTCCGCCGCCAGGTCGGCGCGCACGTCGGGCTCGGCGCCGGTGACCGGCCGACGCTGGAGGCGCTGCAGAACCCGGACCGGGAGCCGCTGTCGACGCAGATGAAGCTGCTGCGCGACTTCGGCGCGGGCTCGATCGTCGACACCATCGAGAAGGGGGTCCGGGGCAGCAAGCCGGACCTCGCCGACTGGGAGAGCCCGGACACCTGGCTGGAGGCCGGGCCCATCGAGCTCGCCGGCGGTCGCGTGCTGGAAGCCGTCGAGACCCCCGGTCACACCGCCGGGCACCTGGTCTTCCACGACCTGGCGGGCGGGCTGCTGTTCGCCGGCGACCACGTGCTGCCGACCATCACCCCCTCGATCGGCTTCGAACCCGTACCGACCCCCGACCCGCTGGGGGCGTTCCTGCACTCGCTGGCCGTCGTCCGCTCCCGCCCGGACGCGCTGCTGCTGCCCGCGCACGGGCCGGTCGCGCCCAGCGCGCACGCGCGCGTCGACGAGCTGATCGACTTCCACGGCCGCCGGCTGGACCAGATGCACGGCTTCGCCGAGGGTCAGCAGGCCACCGCCACCGACGTCGCCGAGCGGGTCGGCTGGACGCGCCGCGAGCACGCGTTCTCCACGCTGGACACCTTCAACGCGATGATGGCGGTCTTCGAGACCGGCGCCCACCTGGAGCTGCTGGTCCTGCAGGGACGCCTCACCCGCACCGACGACCGGGACGGGGTCCGCCGCTACAGCTGACCGCGAGCCAGGCCGGCTCCCGGCGTCAGGACTGCAGGGCGTCGCGCATGGGGACGAGCTTGGCGTTGCTCTCGGCCAGCTCTTCCTCGGGACGGCTGCCCTCGACGATCCCGCACCCGGCGAACAGCCGCAGCAGGCGAGGGTCCGCGGGGTCCACGGCCGCGCAGCGCAGCGCGATCCCCCACTCGCCGTCGCCGCTGGCGTCGATCCAGCCGACCGGTCCGGCGTAGCGACCCCGGTCCAGCGCCTCCGTCTGGCGGATCATGTCCATCGCCTGCTCGCGCGGGGTGCCGCAGACGGCCGCCGACGGGTGCAGCGACGCCACCAGGGTCAGCGCCGTGGCGCCGTCGGTGACGGTGCCGGTGACGTCGCTGGCCAGGTGCATGACGTTGGGCAGGTGCAGCACGAACGGCGCGGCCGGCACGTCGACGCGCGCGCAGTGCTCCGCCAGCGCCTCGGCCACCGAGTTGACGGCGTAGCCGTGCTCCTCCAGGTCCTTGCTCGACTTCACCAGCGACCCGGCCTGCCAGCGGTCGTAGTTCTGGTCGCTGCTGCGGCGCAGGGTGCCGGCGAGCACCCGGCTGGTGGCCTGACCGCGCTCGAGCCGGACGAGCACCTCCGGAGTGGCGCCGAGCAGCCCGTCGACGCTGAAGGTGCGGCACTCGGGATAGTCCCGCGCGAGCCGGTGCAGCGGCCAGCGGACGTCGACAGGGTGCTCGGTCCGGGCCTGCAGGTCACGCGCCAGGACCACCTTGGCCACCTCGCCCCCGGTGATGCGCGCGATCACGTCCGCCACCACCTGCGTCCACTCGTCGCTGGTCAGCGTCCCGTCCGAGAACGCCACGGCACCGGGCGACCGCGGCGGCGGCTGAGGCCCCGGCACGGCGCCGGCGACCGGCTCCCCCACCGTGGTCAGCCAGCAGTCCGCGCCACTTCGGCCGACCACCACCTGCGGGACGACGAGCACGGAGGAGCCCGCGGTCTCGTCGAAGGCGAACGAACCGAAGGCGACCGGGCCGGTGCCGGGCAGCGCGACCTCGTCGTCGACGGCGGTGCCGGCGACCAGGGCCTGCCACCACCGCTGCGCCTGCGCGAACTGCTGCGGGCCCTGGACCTCGCAGCGGGCCGCTTCTCCCCAGCCGACGAGACCGTCACCGTCGCCCATCCAGGCGAGCGCACCGCCCGCGGGCAGCAGGTCCAGCAGCGGGCCGGGATCCGCGAGCCGCACGGTCCGCGCGCGCAGCAGCGCGAGGGCGGGCGCGGAGGTCACACGCCAGGATACGAGGGCGGTTCCGGCTCTGCCGGCACGGGATCGGCCGGCACGGGATCGGCCGGCACGGGATCGACCGGCACGGGATCGACCGGCACGGGACGGCTCACGGCGGTGCGGTGCCGCCGCAACGCCAGGAGCGCCTGCACCAGGTCGGCGCGCGGTCCGCACAGCCCGGCCTCGGTGCACTCCTGCTGCTGACCGTCCAGGTCGAGCAGATAGGCGAAGCCGTCCGTCGGCTGGGCAGCGGCAGCAGGCGCCTCCTGGTCCAGGCTGGCCGCCGCGAGCGCCTCCAGGTACCGGGCCCGGTCGGGCTCGAGCGCCGCCGTGTCGATCCGTACCTGGACCGTCAGCCCGGCGAAGCCGCCGGTGCGCTCCAGCCCGAGTCTCACCGCACGCTCACGGCAGGTCCAGCCCGACGGCGGCCCAGCCGGCGTGCACCGCACGCACCTCGTCGCCGTCGGCGCCGTAGCGGGTCGCCGCGACCGTGCTGGTGAGGGAGGCGAAGGCGCGGAAGGTGGCGTGGGGCCGCAGCCGAGGGTCGCGAAGGGTGTCGTACCAGATGCGTCCGGCCCGCTCCCAGGCCGGGCCGTCGAGCGCCTTCGCCACGGTGACGAAGGCAAGGCTGGGGATGCCGGAGTTGGTGTGCACGCCGCCGTTGTCCTTGGTGGTGACGACGAAGTCGGCCAGCTGCCCCACCTGGCCGTCCTTGCCGAGCATCGGGTCGTCGTAGGCGGTGCCCGGTGCCGCCAGGTCGCGCAGCGCCCGCCCCTGGACCCCCGGCGCGAGCAGGTCGGCGCCGATCAGCCAGTCGGCCTGCGCGGCGTCCTGGCCGAGGCTGAACTGCCGCACCAGCGAGCCGAACACGTCCGACAGCGACTCGTTCAGAGCGCCGGACTGACCCGAGTAGACCAGCTGCGCCTCGTCCTGCGTGACGCCGTGGGTGAGCTCGTGGCCCAGGACGTCGAGCGAGGACGTGAAGCGGTTGAACAGCTCGGTGTCGCCGTCGCCGAAGACCATGCGGCTGCCGTCCCAGAAGGCGTTGTCGTAGTCGTGGCCGTAGTGGACGGTGGCCTCCAGCGGCAGCCCCTGGTCGTCGATGGAGTCGCGACCGTAGGCCTGGAGGAAGAAGGCGAAGGTGGCGCCGAGGCCGTCGTAGGCCTCGTTGACGGCCGGGTCCTGGACCGGGCCCTGCCCCTCGGCGCGCACCGTCGAGCCGGGCAGGGTGGTGGAGCCCGTCGCGTCGCTGATCGTGCGCTGCGGCGAGGGATCGGCGGTCGCGCCGAGCTGCGGGCTGCGGCGACGCGCCGGACCGACGGCGCGCACCATCCGCAGGGTGGCGTCGGTGGCGAGCGTCGCCAGGGCCCGCTCCCGCTGCTCCGCGCTGCCCAGCAGCACGACGCGTTCCAGCATCGACGGCGGCAGGATGCCCGGGCAGGTGCGCATGGCGACATCCTGCACCTCGGCACCGACAGCGCGCAGCACCGTCAGGAACGCGCGAGCTCCTGCAGGGCCAGCACGGTGCGCCAGCTGCGGGCCGTCATCTCCACGCCGAGCCGCAGCCGCGACAGCGGCGTGCTCTGGGTGCTGTCGACGTAGCCGAGGTAGACGACGCCGTGGCCGAGCGCGACCCGCTCCGGCCGCAGCGCGTCGTGGTCGATCGCGTCGACCTTGCCCTGGTCCGGCGGGCCGGCCAGGAAGCCGACGTGGAACATCTTGGGGTCGCCGACGGGCAGCGGGTTGGCCTCGACGACGGCCTCCAGGTCGTCGGCGGTGCGTACCAGCACGGCGAGCGACAGTCCCAGCCGCTGCTGGAGCCCGGCCGCCACCTTCGCACCGAGCGCGGCCGGCTTCCCGGTGGCCGTCACGACCGCGTTGCCGCTCTGCAGATACGTCGCGACGTCGGTGCCGCCGAGGTCGGCCAGCAGGTCCCGCAGCTCCTTCATCGGGACCTTGTTGCGACCGCCGACGTTCACCGCCCGCAGCAGCACCACCATGCGCGTCGCCATGCCGGCGACGCTACTCATGCCGGCCCTGTTCAGGGGGGCGCGTCGCCGCGGGCAACCTCCTGCTCCAGCAGGGCGTCCAGGTCGGTCAGCCGGTCCAGGCCGGCCAGCGGCTGACGCATGCGGTGGTTGTCGGCCAGCCGACCGCGGTTGCGGTGCAGGAACGCCCAGTAGCCGGCGGTGAACGGACAGGCCGTCTCCCCCACCCGCACCTTGGGGTCGTAGCGGCAGCCGCCGCAGTAGTCGCTCATGCGGTTCACGTACGCGCCGCCGGAGGCGTAGGGCTTGGTCGTCATCAGGCCGCCGTCGGCGTGCTGGCTCATGCCGGTGACGTTCGGCAGCATCACCCAGTCGTAACCGTCGACGAAGACCTCGTGGAACCAGGCGGTGAGCTGCGCCGGGTCGTAGCCGCGCTGCAGCGCCCAGTTGCCCAGGATCATCAGCCGCGGGATGTGGTGGGCCCAGCCCCGTTCGCGCACGTCCCGCAGCACCGAGCCGAGGCAGTTCGCCGTCACCTCACCGCCGGCGTCCAGGTCCTGGAACCAGGCCGGCAGGGGGCGGTCGGCGGCGAGCGCGTTGGCCCGCCGGTAGTCCGCCGGCACGTGCCAGTAGATCGACCACACGTACTCGCGCCAGCCGATGACCTGGCGCACGAACCCCTCGACGCTGTTCAGCGGCGCCAGCCCGGCGCGGTAGGCGTCCTCGGCGGCATGGACGACCTCCAGCGGCTCCAGCAGGCCCAGGTTGATGGCCGGCGACAGGGCGCTGTGCGACATCCACGGGTCGGCCGCGAGCATCGCGTCCTCGGTGGGTCCGAAGCTCGCGAGCCGGTGCGCGACGAAGTGCTCCAGCGCGGCGAGGGCCTCGGTGCGGGTGGCCGCGGCCCACCTCGGGGCCGTCCTGCCCGACGAAGCGGACGTCGCCGTCGCGCTCCCAGCGGTCGAGGTCCTCGCGCACCTGCCCGTCGATGTCGTCCTCGATGGGCCACCACGGCTCGGGGACGCCCAGCGTGGCCCGACGCGGTGGTCGCTCGCGGTTGTCGTGGTCGAGGTTCCAGGTACCGCCGGTGGGCTCGTCACCGTCCATCAGCAGGTCCAGCCGGCGCCGCTGCCAGCGGTAGAAGTCCTCCTGGCGCAGCACCGAACGCCCCTGCGCCCAGCCGGCGAAGTCCTCGCGGCCGGTCGCGAAGCCGCGCGGGTCGGCCAGCACCGGTACGCCGAGGTCACGGACCAGCCGGTCGGCCGGCCGCGACGTCGGCTGCACGACGCTCAGCGGCTCGTCGACCTGCGCGAGCGCGTCGCGGTAGCCCTCCGCCTGCAGCAACCTCGACTGCCCGCCGAGCTCGGCCGCGCGGTGCCGCAGCGCCGAGAGCAGCAGGTGGGCCTTGGCGCGGTGGAAGCGGCGCCGCGCGAACACGCCCCACGCCTCGACGAGCAGGACCGGCTGGTCCGGTGCGTCGAGGTAGTGCGGGCCGAGCTGGTCGGCGAACAGCCAGCGTCGCGTCATGTCGTGGCGTGGGAGCGCGTCGGCCCGGGTCAGGGGACCTTGCACGCCAGCACGTCGGCGGGCAGGATCTGCGGCGGCTCGGCCAGCAGCCGGTCGGCGTTGGCCATCAGGGCGGCGGCGATCGGTCCGTCCAGGTGGGCCTGGCGTCCCTGCTCGGACGGGAAGGCGTCGACGATCCAGAACGTCGTCGCGTCGCTGCGCAGTGCGAACCAGACGAGCGTCTCGGCCTCGTCGTTGGCCAGCCCGACGGCGCCGGCGAGGAACTGCGCGACCTCCTCGGCGAGCTCGGGCTTGGCGACCAGCTTGACGACGAGCGAGACGGTCAGGTCGGGGGTGCTCATGCGGTTCTCCTCGGATCAGGGACGGATGCGCAGGACGCTACGGGACCTCGGACGGTCCGTTCCTCAGTTGACCTGCCGCGACTGGCCGGCCCAGTACTGCTCGCGCAGCTTGAACTTCTGGATCTTGCCGGTCGCCGTGCGCGGGATCGCCGTCGCGGATCTCGACCGAGGTCGGCGCCTTGTAGCCGGCGAGCGCTTCTTGCAGTGGGCGATCAGCTCTGCCTCGGTGGCCTCGCCCCGGCCAGCACCACCAGCGCCTTGATGGTCTCGCCCCACTTCTCGGCCGGCACGCCGATGACCGCGACCTCCGCGACCGCCGGGTGGCTGAACAGGCAGTCCTCGACCTCGATCGACGAGACGTTCTCGCCGCCGGTGATGATGACGTCCTTCCGGCGGTCGGTGATCGTCAGGTAGCCCTCGTCGTCCATCGCGCCGCCGTCGCCGGTGTGGAACCAGCCGCCCTCCAGCGCGTCGGCGCGTGGCCTCGGGCTGCTCCCAGTAGCCCTCGAGGACGACGTTGGCGCGGGCCAGCACCTCGCCGCTGTCGGTGATGGCCAGCGGATCCCGATCGCCGGCATCCCCGCGCGCGCCAGCCGCGTCGCCGCCTCGGACGGGCCAGGTCGTCCTCCTCCGCGCGGCGGCGGTTCATCGTCAGCAGCGGCGAGGTCTCGGTGAGCCCGTAGATCTGGATCAACTCCCAGCCCAGCTCGGACTCGATCCGCTCGATGGTGCGGCTGGGCGGCGGGGCGCCGGCACAGATGACGCGGACCCGTCCCCGGCCGGGGATCTCCCCGTCCCAGGTCTGGGCGCCTCCAGGACCGACGCGACGACCGCCGGGGCCGCGCACATGACCGTCACGCCGTGCTGCTCGACGCGGCGCAGGATCTCGGCGCCGTCGATCTTGCGGATCACGACCTGCGGGACGCCCAGGCCCGTCATCGCGAACGGCATGCCCCACCCGTTGGCGTGGAACATCGGCAGCGTGTGCAGGTAGACGTCGCGGTCGGTGACGCCGGCGTGCAGGGCGAAGGTGACGGCGTTGACCCAGATGTTGCGGTGCGTGATCTGCACACCCTTCGGACGCGCGGTCGTCCCGCGAGGTGTAGTTGATGGTCGCGGTGGCGTCCTCGTCGGCCTCGCCCAGGGCTGCCGGCTCGACGCCGGGCGCAGCAGCCCGGCGTCGGACTCCGGCCCAGCAGGAAGCGGTGCTTGGCCGTGACGTCGGCGAGCGCCTCCTCGAGCTCCGGGTCCAGAGCAGCACCGAGGCGCCGGAGTGCTCGACGATGTAGGCGACCTCGTCGCGGGAGAGCCGGAAGTTGACAGGAACGAGCACCCGGCCCCACGTGGTGCACGCCGAAGAACAGCTCGAGCAACCGGGCGCTGTTGTGGCTCACGATCGCGACCCGCTCGCCGCGACCGACCCCGAGCTCGTCGAGCCCCGCCGCGATCGCCCGGGCCCGGGCCGCCAGGTCGCCGTAGGTCAGCCGTCCCAGCCCGCCGTCCTGGGCACGCGCCGGTTCGTCCACGACGCCGATGCGCTGGCGGTAGCACTGCTCGGCCCGGTCGAGGAAGTCGGCGGTGCTGAACGGGACCTTCACAGGGTGCTCCACGGGGTCGGTGGGACGGGTGTGAGCACCGTACGACGCCGTCCGCGCCGCCCGGACAGAACTGTCGGCAGGGAGGTCTAGCGTCCGAGCTGCTCAACTTCTGACCGAGGCCGACCTCCTGGAGGAGCCATGCCCGTCAAGACCGCCTACAGCCCCGGCGAGCCCATCTGGACCGATGTCGGCTGTCCCGACGTCGACACCGGGATCGCTTTCTACGGGGCGCTGTTCGGCTGGGAGTGCGACCGCAGCCGGAGCGAGGAGTTCGGGGGCTACTCGAACTTCACCCTCGACGGCCGCAAGGTGGCGGGCGTCATGCCGCTGATGGCGCCGGGCATGCCCCCGGTATGGACGAGCTACGTGTGCACGGCCGACGCCGACGCGACCGTCGCCGCGGTCACCGGGGCGGGCGGCTCAGTCCTCGCTCCACCGATGGACGTGCAGGAGCTCGGTCGCATGACGGTGCTCACCGACGCCGGCGGCGCCGTCTTCGGCACCTGGCAGCCCGGCACCCACCTCGGGGCCGAGGTCGTCGGCGACGAGGGCACGGTGGCCTGGATCGAGCTCTCCACCCGTGACAAGGCCGGCGCCCTGCCCTTCTACGCCGAGGTCTTCGGGTGGACGGCTGCCACGGCGGACGACTACACCGAGCTCCAGCAGGCCGGCACGTCGGTGGCCGGCTGCATGGACATGCCGGAGTCGGTGCCCGCCGAGGTGCCCTCGTGCTGGATGCCGTACTTCGCCGCGGCCGACCCGAAGGCCAAGGCCGAGCAGGCGGTCGCGCTCGGGGGCAGCCTGCGGGTTCCGGAGACCACCTTCCCGGGGGGCCGGTTCACCATCGTCGCCGACCCGGGTGGCGCCGTGTTCGGGCTGCTGAGCATGCCGGACTGACCTCGGCGTCGGGCGCGACCCCGCACGGCGGGTCGGCCGTCTGCCCGGGTGTCGCGGGCTCAGCCGCAGCCCACGGACGCCAGCGGGGCGGGCACGCCGACCGTCGGCATGCCCAGGCTCACGCCGGGGGTGGTCGGCGTCCGGCCGGCCGCCCAGGCGTCACCCGCAGCAGTGCGACGGTGCGTCAGCACGCCCTCCTCGGCCAGCAGGTAGTGCGGGGCGCCGCGGGTGACCACACCCGTCACGATGTCCCCCGGACGTACCCCGGGGGCGCCCGGCAGGTGCACGAGCCGGTTGTCGCGTGCCCGGCCGGTCAGCCGGTCGCCGCGGTCCTTGCGCCCCTCGCCGACGCTGACCAGCAGCTCGACGGTGCGTCCGACCTGCTCGGTCATGCCCTCGTGGGACAGCCGGTCCTGCAGCGCGACCAGTCGCTCGAAGCGCTCCTGCACCACGGCCTTGGGCAGCGGCGGCAGGTCCGCCGCAGGCGTCCCCGGCCGCGGGGAGTACTGGAAGGTGAACGCACCGCTGAACCGGGAGGCGGTGACGACGTCCAGCGTCGCCTGGAAGTCGGCCTCGGTCTCGCCCGGGAAGCCGACGATGATGTCGGTCGTGATGGCCGCGTCCGGGATCTGCGCCCGGACCCGCTCCAGGATGCCGAGGAAGCGCTCGGACCGGTAGGAACGACGCATCGCCTTGAGCACCGCGTCCGAGCCGGACTGCAGCGGCATGTGCAGGCTCGGGCAGACCGCCGGCGTCTCGGCCATCGCCGCGATGACGTCGTCGGTGAAGTCGCGCGGGTGCGGGCTGGTGAAGCGCACCCGCTCGATGCCGTCGACCGCGCCGACGGCGCGCAGCAGCGTCCCGAAGGCGTCGCGCTCGCCGAAGGAGCGGCCGTAGGAGTTCACGTTCTGGCCCAGCAGGGTCACCTCCAGCACGCCCTGTGCGGCGAGCACCTCGACCTCGCGCAGGACGTCACCGGGGCGGCGGTCCTCCTCCTTGCCGCGCAGGCTCGGCACGATGCAGAACGTGCAGGTGTTGTCGCACCCGACGCTGATCGACACCCAGGCGCTGGACGCCGACTCGCGACGCGCAGGCAGCGTGGACGGGAAGACCTCCAGCGCCTCGACGAGCTCGACCTGCGCGGCCTGCTCGATCCGGGCGCGCTCCAGCAGCACCGGGAGCGATCCGACGTTGTGGGTGCCGAACACGACGTCGACCCAGGGCGCCTTGGTGGTGATCAGGGCCTGGTCCTTCTGCGCCAGGCAGCCGCCGACGGCGATCTGCATGCCGGGCGTGGCGTCCTTGACCGGCTTGAGGTGGCCCAGGTTGCCGTACAGCCGGTTGTCGGCGTTCTCGCGCACGGCGCAGGTGTTGAAGACCACGACGTCGGGGGTGGTGTCCGGCTGCACCGGCACGTAACCGGCCTCGTCCAGCAGGCCGCTGATGCGCTCGGAGTCGTGCACGTTCATCTGGCACCCGTAGGTGCGCACCTCATACGTCCGGCTGCTCACGAGACACAGGTTAGGCGCGTGGGATAACCTGAGCCCTGAGGGGAGTACTTCCCAAGCACCGCACCGGTCATCACGGTCGTCCCACGACGGCCCCGGACGGTCGCCCGCCTCGCGGGTGAAGGAGACCTCGGACCGCACGCCGTCCGAGGAGACCCATGACCACTCCCCTGCTCGCCCAGTCCGTCCGAGAGCGTCGCCACGCCAGCACTGTGGGCCGCGACCATCGGCGCCGTGCTGGCCCTGCTCGTCGTCGACTTCCTGCTCACCCGGCGCCCGCACGAGGTCTCGATGCGCGAGGCCGTCGGCTGGTCGACCTTCTACATCGCCCTGCCGCTCGCCTTCGGCGGCTACCTGTGGGCGCGCTTCGGCTCGACCACCGGCGTCGAGTACCTGACCGGCTACGTGGTGGAGAAGTCGCTGTCGGTCGACAACCTGTTCGTGTTCATGCTGCTGCTGACCGCGTTCGCCGTGCCCAAGGCGCTCCAGCAGCGGGTGCTGCTGTACGGCATCGCGGGGGCGCTGGTGCTGCGCGGGCTGTTCATCGCCCTCGGCGCCGCCGCGCTGGACCGCCTGTCGTTCGCGTTCCTGCTGTTCGGCGCGATCCTGCTGGCCACCGCCGTGAAGATCCTGCGCGACCAGCGCAAGGGCGACGCGCACGCCGTCGACGTCGACCGGATGCGCTCGGTGCGGCTGCTGCGCCGCGTCATGCCGGTGACCTCGGACTACCGGGGTCCGCGGCTGTTCGTGCAGGAGAACGGGGTGCGGGCCGCGACGCCGTTCCTGCTCGTGGTCGTCGCGGTGTTCGCCACCGACCTGGTGTTCGCCGTCGACTCCGTGCCGGCGGTCTTCGGCATCACCGGCGACCCGTTCCTGGTGTTCGCCACGAACGCGTTCGCGCTGCTCGGCCTACGGGCCCTGTACTTCGTCCTGCAGGGGGCGCTCTCGCGGCTGGTGCACCTGGGCTACGGCCTCGCGGCCATCCTGGCGCTCATCGGCATCAAGCTCGTCCTGCACTGGGCGCACGGCATCTGGGCGGGAGTGCCGGAGATCCCCACGCTGGCCTCGCTCGGCTTCATCGTCGTGGCGCTGACGGTCGTGACGGTCACCAGCCTGCGGGCGACGAGCGGCACGCAGCACGCGCCCCAGCACTGACCCAGCCCCGGCCCGCCGGGTGATCGTCAGAAGGATCGGTGCGCGTGGGCCTACGACGCACCCGCGAAACGCCTCGATCCTTCTGACGATCAGCGACAGGCGCGCGCGGCGCGTGTCCTGTGCGGCAGGGGCACCGGCGGTCCGTACTGTCAGGCCCGTGCGTCGGACCCTGCTGCTGCTCGCCCTGTGCGGGCTGACGGCCTGCTCGACGGCCACCGGCCTTACCACCTCCCAGCCCGACGCCGCCGCGCGCCCCGTCAGCCTCGTGCCGGCGGCGCTCGGCGGTCCGGTCGCCGACGCCGACGCCGGCCCGTTCGTCGGCCCGGTGCTGCCGACGGGATCAGCGCCGCCCCGGCCCGCGAGCGAGCTGCCCCGCGGCGGCCGCACGATCTTCCCGACGCACGTCGTGGTCATGGCCTACGGCACCGCCGGGACGGGGTCGCTCGGCGTGCTCGGCGAGGTGCCGCCCGAGGAGGCCTCGCAGCGGCTGCTGGCCGGAGCGATCCCGTATGCCAAGGCCTCCGGCCGCCAGATCCTGCCCGCGTTCGAGCTCATCACCACCGTCGCCCAGCGCAGTCCCGGCGCCGACGGCAGCTACTCCTTCGCCCAGCCCGAGGAGCAGGTGCAGCGCTACCTCGACGTCGCCCGCGCCCACAAGTACCTGCTCGTGCTGGACTTCCAGCCCGGCCGCGCCACCTTCCTGGAGCAGGTCAAGCGCTACGAGCGCTTCCTTCGCCAGCCCGACGTCGGCATCGCGCTGGACCCGGAGTGGGTGCTCAAGCCGGGACAGCAGCCCAGCCGGCAGATCGGCACCACCGACGCCGCCACGATCAACGAGGTCTCGGCCTACGTCGCCGGCATCGTCGAGCAGGAGAACCTGCCGGAGAAGCTGTTCATCGTCCACCAGTTCCAGACCCGGATGATCCCCGACCGCGAGCAGGTCATCGCGCGGCCGGGGCTGTCGACGCTGGTGCACGTCGACGGGTTCGGCGGGCAGAAGGCCAAGAAGGACACCTACCGGGTGCTGGCCGCCACCGAGGGCGCCGCCCGGACGAACGGGCAGCTCTTCAACGGCTTCAAGCTGTTCTTGGACGAGGACACCGACCTGATGACCCCGGCCGAGGCGATGGCGCTGACCCCCCAGCCGGACCTGGTGTCCTACCAGTAGGTACCGTCCGCGCATGGAATTTCGGCGCCTCGGGCGCAGCGGTCTGAAGGTGTCGGAGATCAGCTACGGGAACTGGCTGACGCACGGGTCGCAGGTGGAGGCCGAGCAGGCCACCGCGTGCGTGCACGAGGCGCTCGAGGTGGGCATCACGACCTTCGACACCGCTGACGTCTATGCCGCCACGCGCGCCGAGACGGTGCTCGGGGAGGCGCTCAAGGGCACCCGCCGCGACTCGATCGAGCTGTTCACGAAGGTCTACTGGCCCACCGGCGCCGGACCCAACGACCGCGGCCTGTCGCGCAAGCACATCCTGGCCTCCTGCGACGCGTCGCTCAAGCGGCTGCAGACCGACTACATCGACCTCTATCAGGCGCACCGGTACGACCACGAGACGCCGCTGGAGGAGACGCTGCGCGCCTTCGACGACCTCGTCCGCGCCGGCAAGGTGCACTACATCGGGGTCAGCGAGTGGCGGGCCGAGGAGATCGAGGCGGCGCTGAAGATCGCCGGCGAGCTGGGCCTGGACCGCATCGTGTCCAGCCAGCCGCAGTACTCGATGCTCTGGCGCGTCATCGAGGCCGAGGTCGTCCCGCTGTGCGAGCAGGAGGGCATCGGGCAGATCGTCTGGTCACCGATCGCGCAGGGCGTGCTCACGGGCAAGTACGCGCCGGGGCAGCCGCCGCCGGAGGGCTCGCGGGCCACCGACGTCAACGGCGGCGACAAGATGATCAGCCGCTGGCTGCGCGACGAGGTCCTCACCAAGGTGCAGGGGCTCGCGCCGTTGGCCGCCGAGGCCGGGCTGTCGACCGCTCAGCTGGCCGTCGCCTGGGTGCTGCAGAACCCGAACGTGTCGTCCGCGATCGTCGGTGCCTCCCGTCCGGAGCAGGTGCGCGACAACGCCGCGGCTGCCGGCAAGAAGCTCGACGCCGACCTGCTGGCCAAGATCGACGAGGTGCTCGCCGGCGTCGTCACCACCGACCCGGCCGAGACCGCGAGCCCGCCGCAGCGACCCTGACGACCGAGCGCCCCGCCATGGCCGGCCGTACCCCTCGCGTCGGACGACGCGGCGAGGCGCGGCTGCCGGCCGTGCTGGCCGTGCTCACCGCGCTGGTCCTGCAGTCGGCCCTGCCGAACCGGCTGCTGCTCGGGCCCCGGCTGCTGCTGCCGGCGCTCGAGCTCGCGCTGCTGGTGCCGCTGCTGGTGGTCAACCCCCGGCGGATGACCCGGCAGACGCGCTGGTCCCGCATCGTCGCCCTGACGCTGGTGCTGCTGCTGGCGGTGGCCAACACCATCATCCTCGCGCTGCTGGTGCGGGCCCTGGTCGACGGCGAGGCCACCGACGGCGGCCAGCTGCTGCTGGCCGCGCTGCAGGTGTGGCTGACCAACGTCATCGCCTACGGGCTCGTCTACTGGGAGCTCGACCGGGGCGGCCCCGTCTCGCGCACCCAGAGGGCCCGCGTCGACCTGCCGCGCGCCGACTTCCGGTTCCCGCAGGACGAGGACCACGACGCCATCGTCGAGGTCCGCAAGGGCAGCAGCGACGCGGCCGACTGGGTGCCGACGCTGGTGGACTACCTGTACGTGTCGGTGACGAACTCCTCCGCGTTCAGCCCGACCGACACGATGCCGTTGACGCCGCGGGTGAAGCTGCTGATGGCCCTGCAGTCCAGCTCGGCGCTGGTGCTCTCGCTGCTGGTGATCTCGCGCGCGGTCAGCGTCCTGAAGTAGGCAGCTCTCAGACCGGGGACTCCAGGCCCATCGGTCCGTAGACGAGCCGGTCGTCCTCCAGCAGCGTCACCTGCGCCACCCCCGAGGCGAGCAGCTCGCGCCAGTTCTCCCCGATCCAGCTCTCGGCATCGGCCTGGTTCGGGAAGCCCTCGGCGACCGGGGTCTGCTCGGTCGGCTCGACGGGCGAACCGGTGGGGTCCTCGTAGCGCCAGGTCCAGGGCATGCGGGTCCTCTCGGGAGCGGGGGTGCGCGGGGGCGCGACCCGCTCAGGTTCGCAGATGGGGTTGGCTGTCGCACATGCGCGTCCGCCTGCTCGGTACCGGGGCCGCCGACGGCTGGCCGTCGGCGTGGTGCACCTGCGCGTCCTGCCGCGCCGCCGCAGCGGTACCGCGCGGGCAGAGCGCCGCCGTGGTCGACGACCGCCTGCTGATCGAGCTCGGTCCGCAGGTGCCGCTCGCCGCCCGTCGGCACGGCGTCGACCTCGCGGCGATCGAGGCCGTCCTGGTGACCCATGCCCACCCGGACCACCACGCGTGGCCGGCGTGGATGTGGCGGGGCTGGGCGGTCGCGAACCGCCCGCTGACCCTGCTCGCCCCGCCGGCCGTGCTCGCCGACGCCGCGCCGCACCTGGACCCCAGCGTCACGACGGTGCCGGCGCACGCCGGCGACCGGCTCACCGTCGCCGGCTACGACGTGCTGGTGCTGCCCGCGACCCACGCCGGCCGCAGCGCCGGCCCGGCCGTGCTCTACGACCTCACCGGCGCCGACGGTCGACGGCTGCTCTGGGCCACCGACACCGGCGTGCTGTCCGACGACGCCCTGGCGCTGGCCGCCGGGCGTGCGTACGACGCCGTCCTGCTGGACCTGACCAGCGGGCACCTGCCGGCCCACCACGACCTGCGCAGCTGGCCGCTGCAGGTGGCGGCGCTGCGCGCCTGCGGCGCCGTCACGGGCGCCACCGCGCTGCACGCCGTGCACCTGGGCCACGGCAACCCTCCCCCGGCCGAGCTCGACGCGACGCTGGCCGGCTGGGGCGCGAGCGCGCTGCACGACGGACAGCTGCTGCAGCTCGGCGCCGCCGCTGCCCCGGCGCCGGTCCGGGCCGAGGGCCGGGTGCTGGTGCTCGGCGGCGCACGCTCGGGCAAGAGCGCCTGGGCCGAGCAGCGGCTGGCGGCCGAGCCGGCCGTCACCTACGTCGCCACGGCGTCGCCCCGACCGGACGACCCCGACTGGGACGAGCGGGTGCGCGCGCACGTGGGGCGGCGACCGGGGCACTGGCAGACCGTCGAGAGCGGCGACGTCAGCGGCCTGCTGCGGTCCACTCCCCAGCCCCTGCTCGTCGACGACCTCGGCCTGTGGCTGACGCAGGTCATCGACGCCGCGCAGGCCTGGGAAGGTCCGCTGGACGACGTGGACCGAGCCTGCGACGAGCTCGTCGACGCCTGGCGCGCACGTCGCGGCGTGGCGGTGCTGGTGGCGCCCGAGGTCGGCGGCGGGGTCGTGCCGGCCAGCGCGTCGGGGCGGCGCTTCCGCGACCTGCTGGGGGCAGTGACGGCCCGGCTGGCAGGCGGCTCCGACGAGGTCGTGCAGGTCGTCGCCGGGCTGCCCCGGCGGCTGCGATGACCCCGGCCCCGTGAGGCGACGCCTGGTGGTGACGGCCCCCACACCCGTCGGTCCTGGTCCGGTGCCACGGCTGGGTGCCCTGCTGCCCGCCCTGACGTGGTTGGCGACGGTGCAGGGCGCGTGGCCGCCGCGGCTGCCGCGCGAGGTCCGCGTCGTCACCGACGAGCCCGGCACCTTCGACGACGGTCTCGCGCGCGCCGACTCCTACGCCGACACCGGCGTCGACCTGCTGGTCGTGCGCGCGTCGGGGGACCCCGTCCCCGGCATGTCGGTGGTGGCCGCGCTGCTCGACGTCGAGCCGGTGGCGGCGGTCGGCACCGCCGCCGGCCCCGACTGGACGACCCTCACCCTCGGCGTGCGCGACGGGCTGCGCGCCTGCCGACCGCACGTCGGGGATCCGGAGGCCCTGCTGGCCGCTGCGGGCGGCGACCGGATCGCCCCGTTGGCAGCCCTGCTCGCGCAGGCTGCGGTCCGGCGGACCCCCGTGCTGCTCGACGGCAGCGCGCTGACCTGCGGAGCGGCCTACGTCGCCGAGCGGTGCGCGCCCGGCGCCGACACCTGGTGGCTGGCCGGGCAGCGTCCGCCCGCGCCGATCGCCCGCCGCGCGCTGGCCGAGCTGGAGCTGACGCCGCTGCTGGACCTCGCCCTGGACCACCCCGCCGGCGGCGAGCTCGCCCTGGCGGTGCTGCGGCAGGCCGTCGCCCTGGTCGCCGCCGCGGACCTCGAGCCGTGATCGTCGTCGGCGCGTGAGCGCCGCACTGCGGCTGGCGCTGACCACCCTCACCGTGCTCCCGGTCCGCGGCCCCACGACCCTGGACCGCACGGTGGCCGGCCGCGCGATGGCCCTCGCTCCGCTCGTCGGGGTGCTGCTCGCCGTCCCCGCCGTCCTGGTGCTCGTCCTGGTCGAGGGCTACACCCAGGGACCGCCCCTGTTGGCAGCCGTCCTGCCGCTCGGCCTGCTCGCCCTGCTGACCCGCGGTCTGCACCTGGACGGGCTGGCCGACCTCGCCGACGGTCTCGGCACGTACGGCTCCCCCGAGCGGGCGCGCGCGGTGATGAAGCAGCCGGACGTCGGTGCTTTCGGGGTCGCGGCGCTGGTCCTGCTGCTCGCGGTGCAGGCAGCGGCACTGCTCGCCTGCACCAGCGCCGGCCGCGGCGGCGTCAGCCTCGGGATCGCCGTCGTGACCGGCCGGCTCGCGATCACCCTGGCCTGCACGCCGCACACGCCGGCAGCCACCGACCAGGGGCTGGGCGCGCTGGTCGCGGGCAGCGTCCGGACCCAGGTCGCCGTCGTCGTCGCCGTCGCGACCGTGGCCGTGGTCCTCGCGGTGGGCGCCCTGGGGGCAGGAGCGCTCCACACCGCCGCTGCCTGCCTGCTCGGTCTGGGCGCCGCCGGGCTGCTCGCCCGGCACGCCGTCACCCGGCTCGGCGGCCTCACCGGTGACGTGCTGGGGGCGCTGGTGGAGGTCTGCACGGCGACCGTCCTGGTCGTGCTGGCGCTGCAGGTCTGAGGACGGTCCTGTCGGGCTCCCAGCCGGGCAGCTCAGCCGGGCAGCTCAGCCGGCAGCGCCGCCACGACCGCACGCGCGGCGTCGGCGGGGGTCAGCACATCCATGTCCAGCGTCAGGTGGGCCACCTCGGTGTACAGGGGTTCCCGTTCGTCGGCCATCCGTTCCAGCACCTCGCTCGCGTCGCCGGACACGCGCGGGCGGTGCCCGTCCTCGCTCGCGCTCAGCCGCCGCACCAGCGTCCGCACGGACGGTCGCAGCCACACGACGAAGCCGTGCTGGTGCATGCGCTCCCGGTCACGACGGTCCAGGACGACACCGGCCGCCACGCCCGCGACCAGCGGCGGCGGCATGGCCAGCGTGAGGGTGAGGACGTCGGACTCCGCCGACCGCAGCCGCCCGACGCCCTCGGCGCGTTCCAGCTCGGCAGCCGTGTGCCCGGTGCTGCGCTCGAGCATCGCGTCGTTGTCCAGGCACGGCCAGCCGGTCAGGGTGGCGACGGCCTGGCCGACCGTGGACTTCCCGGAGCCCATCAGCCCGACGAGCAGGACGCGGACCATCGCGTCAGCGCACCCGCGACGGGACGAAGGGCGGCTTGACGACCCGCATCGACGACGTCCGGCCGCGCACGTCGACCTGCACGAGGTCGCCCTCGCGCACCGTCGGAGGCAGCAGCGCGAGGCCGATCCCCAGCCGTCGGGTCGGCGAGAAGGTCCCGCTGGTGACCTCGCCGATGTCGATGCCGTCGCGCTGGACGGTCATGTGCGCCCGCGGGATGCCGCGGTCCTGCGACTCCAGCCCCCACAGCATGCGGGCCGGGCCCTGCTCGCGCTCGCGCACCAGCGCGTCGCGCCCCCAGAACCGCTCCTTGCCCCACCCGACGGCCCAGGTCGAACGCGCCTGCACGGGGGTGATCTCCAGCGAGAGATCCTGCCCGTGCAGCGGATAGCCCATCTCGGTGCGCAGGGTGTCCCGCGCCCCTAGCCCGCACGGCAGCACTCCCAGCTGCTCGCCGGCGGCCAGCAGTGCGTCCCAGACCCGGCCGGCGTCCGCCCAGCGCGGCAGCAGCTCAAAACCCAGCTCGCCGGTGTAGCCGGTGCGACACACGATCACCGGCAGCCCCTCCCACTCGCCGGCGACGAAGGCCATGTAGTCGTGGCCGGTGGGTAGTCCGAGGGCCTCGACGAGCTCGCGGCTGCGCGGTCCTTGCACGGCGAGGACGGCGAGCGTGGTGTGCAGGTCCTCGACCTCAATGTCGTCGAGGTCGGCAGCGTCGGCAGCGAGCCGGCCGACGACCTGGCTGGAGTTCGCCGCGTTCGGGATGAGGAAGATCTCGTCCTCGCTGCGGACGTAGGCGATGAGGTCGTCGACCACGCCGCCGCTCTGCTCGTCGCAGCACAGGGTGTACTGCGCCTGACCCACCTCGATGCGGCGCAGGTCGTTGGTGAGCCGGTCGTTGACGAACTCCAGCGCCCCCTTCCCACGGACGACGCCTTTGCCCAGGTGGCTCACGTCGAAGACGCCGACGGCCTCGCGCACGGCGAGGTGCTCCTTGAGCACGCCCCCGCCCGGATACTCGATCGGCATGTGCCAGCCACCGAAGTCGGCGAGCTTGGCGCCGAGGGCGACGTGGCGGTCGTGGAGCGGTCCCTGCTGCAGCGCGGTCACGCAGCGCAACCTACTCGCCGCGCTTCCGGACATCCCGGACACCTCATCGGGTGCAGGAGGCGAGCACACCAGCGAAGCGTTGCAGGTCGTCCTCGTCCAGCCAGGCCGCCGTCGACACCCGCAGCACAGGCGTGTCCAGGTCCGCGGACCGGCTGGTCGGCACGGCGGAGGTGACGAAGCCCGCGGCGAGCAGCGCCGCCCGCGTCGCCACCGGATCGTGGCCCACCAGCGTCGTGAGGCCGGTGGGCTCGTTCCACGGCTCGCGGACCCGCCAGCCGCCGACGCCGTGGACGAGCTCGCGCAGCCGCCGGGCGTGCGCCCGGATCTGCGGCAGCAGGTCCGGCGTCCACTGCTCGACGGCGGCGGCCAGACCCACCCGGCCGGCGACGTGCGCCTCCTGCGACTCCCAGCGGCGGATGCCCTCGCCGTTCGCCGGGGCCAGCGTCGGCGGCTCGGTCAGCGTCTGCTGCACGTGCGGGGCGACGACCGCGAAGCCGACGCCCCGGGGTCCGCACAGCCACTTGCGCGAGGTACCGACGTACGCGGCGCAGCCGTTCGGCACCGGCACCTGCCCGAGCGACTGCGCGACGTCCAGCAGCAGCGGCACCCCGCTGGCCAGCACGGCGTCGGTGGGCTGCAGCAGGCCGTGTTGGCTGGCCACCTGCGGAAAGGTCACCAGGTCCAGCCCGGTCGGCACGTCGGTCAGACGTCCGTCAGCGTCCTGCGGCAGCACCACGAGGTGCCAGCCACGTTCCTGCGCGAGCCGCGCCAGCACCCGCGCGTTGGCGCCGTACTCGCTGACCGTCGTCCCGATCCGGCTGCCCCGCGGCAGGTCCCACGCCGCGAGCAGGATCGCGAAGCTGGTACCGGCACCGTCGGAGAAGGCGACGTCGTCACCGGACAGGCCGACCAGAGCCCCCAGCAGCTGACGCCCGGCGTCGATGCGCCCGGCCGCCTCCTGCTCGGCCACATAGCCACCGACCGCGGCCTCGCGGTGCAGGTGGGCCACCTCGACGTCCAGCACCGAGCGTGAGACGCGTCCGGCCGCCGCGACGTCCAGGTGCAGGTGGACGCCCGGCGCGCGGTCGCGGATCCAGCGGTCGCTGTCGCGGCTCGTCGTCACTCGCGGACCGACAGGCTCAGCCCGAAGTCACCGGCGGCGTCGGTCCACCAGCGGGTCAGCCGGAGTCCGGCGGCGGCCACCTCCTGCGCCACCCGCAGCTCGGTGAACTTGGCGCTGATCTCGGTCCGCACCTGCTCGCCCGCGGCGAACGGGACGCTCAGGTCCAGTGCGCCCAGGTGCACCGTCTGCGCCCTCAGCGACTCCAGCCGCATCTCGATCCACTGCCGGTCGGCGTCCCAGACGGCGACGTGCCGGAAGGCATCGAGGTCGGCGTCGCCGTCGAGCTCGCGG
This sequence comes from uncultured Actinomycetes bacterium, assembly GCA_963784675.1. Classification (GTDB taxonomy): domain Bacteria; phylum Actinomycetota; class Actinomycetes; order Mycobacteriales; family SCTD01; genus SCTD01. The sequence goes on along the minus strand of CAWASE010000019.1, from coordinate 502,483 downwards.
TTCACGACCCGCAGCACGTTCTTGTTGAACGCCGCCGTCGTCCCGGCGGCGTCGTCGTACGCGGCGACGAGGCGCGCGGGTTCCTTGACCAGATCGGTACCGAGCAGCAGCGCGTCGCCGGGCGCCAGCGTCGCGGCGAGATCGCCCAGGAAGCGGGCGCGCTCCGGCGGCAGCAGGTTGCCGACCGTGCCGCCCAAGAAGGCCACCAGCCGCCGGCCCCCGACGGGCAGCAGCGGCAGGTGGACGGTGAAGTCTCCGACCACCGCGTGCACCGCGACGTCGGGATACTCCTCGTTCACCGCCTTGCCGGCCATCGTCAGCACCGACTCGTCGACGTCGAAGGGCACGAAGCGCGTGAGCGTCCCGGCGTCCCGCAGCGCGTCCAGCAGCAACCGGGTCTTCTCCGACGTGCCGCTGCCGAGCTCGACGAGGGTGTCGGCGGCGGACAGCGCCGCGATCTCGGCGGCGTGCGCGTCCAGGATCTCGCGCTCGCGGCGGGTCGGGTAGTACTCGGGCAGGCGGGTGATCTCGTCGAACAGGACCGACCCGCGCGAATCGTAGAACCACTTGGGCGGCAGTGTCTTCGGGCTGGACGTCAGCCCGGCACGGACGTCGGCCTCGAGCGCGACGCGCATCGCGTCGGGTCCGAGGTGGCGGTCGAGCCGGAAGGTGCTGTGGTCGGTCACGAGATCCTCTCCAGCGGGGTGACGGCGGCGCCGTCCGGGGTCAGGGTGAGCAGGTGCCGATCGGGGACGCGGTGCCAACCGGCGTGGTCGTCGGACGGCTCGGAGGCCGCGACGAGGCCGTCGTCGACGGCGCGCCAGACCAGCGTGTCGCCCCAGGCGGTGCCGACGACGGTGCGCCCGTCGCTGGCGAGCAGGTTCAGCCGGGCGTCCGGCGACGCCTGCGCCACGGCGTGCACGGCCCCGGCGAGCGCGGCAGCCAGTCCGTCGCGCAGGTGCGCCAGGACCAGCGCGGCGACGAAGGCGCTGTCGACGGTGGAACCGATCGCGGCCAGCGCGGCGCTGCCGACCAGCGGCGCGAGGTCGGCGACCGGCACGGCGCCGTTGTGCGAGAGCAGCACCCCGCCGGGCAGCAGGAAGGGAGCGCAGGCGTCCTCACCCACCGGCCCGCCGGCGGTCGCGGACCGCACCGCGGCAAGGACGCAGCCCGAGCGCACGACACCCGCGAAGGACGCCAGCGAGGGGTCGGCCCACATCGGCACCGCCCGGCGGTAGCGGGCCGGTTCGGGCCTTGCGCCGCTGTACCAGCCCACGCCGAACCCGTCGGCGTTGACGGTGCCGTGCGCCTGCTCGCGCGGAGCCCACGACTGCCGCAGCAGCCCGTGCGGAGGGTCGAGCAGCAGCTGCTGCAGGCTGCGCTCGGGGCCGAGCCAGGCGGTGTGCCGGCACACGGCTCAGCCGTCCACGGCCGTGCGGAACCCGCTGAAGATCTGCCGACGGACCGGCAGGTCCCAGTTGCGGAAGGTGGTGCGGACGGCCGTGGGGTGCGTGGCCCACGAACCGCCGCGGAGCACCCGGAAGTCGCCGCCGTAGAACACCTCGCTGTACTCGCGGTAGGGGAACGCGCGGGTGCCGGGATAGGCCTCGAAGCTCGACGAGGTCCACTCCCAGACGTCGCCGAGGAGCTGCTCGACGCCGTAGTAGGAGGCCCCGGCCGGATAGGCGCCGACGGGAGCCGGACGCGTCGCGTGCTGGCCCAGGTTGGCCAGCGCCGCCGTCGGATCGCCGTCCCCCCAGGGATACCGGCGCAACCGGCCCGCCTCGGGGTCCCAGCCGCAGGCCTTCTCCCACTCGGCCTCCGACGGCAGCCGACGGCCGGCCCAGCGTGCGTAGGCGTCGGCCTCGAACCAGCAGACGTGCTGCACGGGCGCGTCGAGCTCGAGCGGCTCGGTCTCGCCGAAGCGCGTCACGGTCCAGCCTGCTCCGTCGCGCTGCCAGGTCATCGGTGCGCGGCGTCCGGAGGCGTGCAGGTGCGCCCAGCCGGTGTCGGTCCACAGCCGCGGGTCGGTGTAGGCGCCGCTGTCGACGAAGGCGGCATACAGCCGGTTGCTGACCGGCACCCGATCGATCCGGAACGACGCCAGCTCGACGGCGTGCGCGGGTCGTTCGTTGTCCAGCGCCCACGGGTCGGCGCTGGTGCCCTGCACGGAACGGCCGCCCGGTACCGGGACGTCGTCGTGCGGCGCGAGCGCCCGGCCGGCCGGCAGCGGACCGTCGCTGGGCAGCGTGCGCGGGCCGCCGCGCAGCTGCAGCGTCGCCAGGATCGTCTCGTCGTGCATGTGCTCGTGCTGCACGACCATGCCGAACACGAAGCCGTCGCGCACCAGCGGTCGCCCCTCGAACGGCGTGCGGTCCAGCACGTCGAGCACCCGCGAACGCACCGTCGTCAGGTAGTCGCGCGTCTGGCCCGGACCGAGCAGCGGCAGGGTCGGACGCTCGGCCCGCGGGTGCTCGAAGGCGTCGTACAGCGGGTCGATGTCGGGCCGCAGCGCCGGCGTGCCCTCGACGGCGCGCAGCAGCCACAGCTCTTCGTAGTTGCCGATGTGCGCGAGATCCCACACCAGCGGCGACATCAGCGGGTCGATCTGCCGGACCAGGTCGGGCTCGTCCAGCGGCGCGAGCAGGGCCAGCGAACGGTCGCGGCCGGCGATGAGCTCGGCGGCCAGCCGCTCGGGGGTCAGGCGGGTCGTCGAGGCGGTGGTCATGCCGCGACCCCTACCCGCCCGAGCAGCAGGTCCACGGCGGGCGTGCCGGCCAGGAACAGCTCGAGCACGTCGTCGGCCGGGCAGCGTCCGCGGGCCGGGTAGCGCTCGGCGTACGCCAGCACCGCAGGCACGAGCTCGGGAGCGCCCAGCCTGGGCAGCGCCTCGGCCGCCGCGAGCAGGCAGGACGTCGCCGCCCGCGCGAGCTCGACGTCCGCGGTCGCCGAGCGCGCGGCGTCGAGCCAGCGACCCTCGACCGGTGCGCAGGCGGCGCGGCCGGCGTCGGCGGCGAGGTCGTCGTCCAGCAGCGCGGTCGCCACCGCGACCGCGACCTGCCAGAGCGGATCGGGCAGCCCGTCGAGGTAGCGCAGCTCGTACCAGGAGCGCAGCCGCACCGGCGGGAACAGCGTGGTGAGGTGGTAGTCGAGGTCGTCGGTGGTCGGTGCACCTTCGGCCAGCCACTGTCCGAAGGTGGCACCCGACGGCGCCGGCCGGCAGGTGCCGTCGGGGTCGCGCACCGTCATCAGCTTCGCGGTGAGAGCCAGCCCGGTCAGGCTCTCGACGGGGCCGAGGTGCGGGGCCGGCGCACGGGTGCGGCTGGGGTCGATGTGCGCCCAGAACCGCTGCCGGGTCGAGCGCCAGCCGGTGGGACGTCCCTCCAGCAGCGGCGAGCAGGCGAACGCCGCGACCAGCGCCGGCCCGACGGCGTGCGCCCGCTGCCAGCGGTCGGCCGCGGACTGCACCCCCGGGCCTCGGGTGCCGGCGTCCAGCGATACCTGCACCGCGGTGGAGGAGCACATCATGGCCGGTCCTTCGACCGAGCACGGCAGCCCGCAGGACGCGTAGAAGTCCTCCATCACGTCGTACCGCGGGCTGTGCACCAGGCGCACCGGCGCCCGCACCGGGTCGGTCCCGAGGCCGGTCAGCACCAGCCCGTCGGCCGCCAGCGCCGCGCGGACGACGCCGACGTCGTCGGCCAGCGCCCGCACCGTGGCACCGACCCCGACGTGGGGCTGCGACGAGAGCTCGACCTGCCCCCCGGGCTCGGTCGTGAGCAGGCTGCCCCCCGGCAGTCCCGCCGGCAGGACCGCGGCCACCCGGGCCAGCGACGGTCGCACGAGCGGGTCGGAACGGTCGACGACGAGCCACTCCAGCTCGGCCCCCACCGTCCCGGGGGGGCCGTGCGTGACCGCGGCGGCGATGTGCGCGGCGACGTCGTCCTGCGTGCGCAGGACGGTGCGCGTCTGCACCGCGGGCGGGCTCACGAAGTCCTGCAGCGGGTGCTCTGATGGGTCGGCCGGGACCGCCGGCGCCGCCGCGCCGAACGTGGACCCTCCTGCTGCACCTGCACCCGCATCGCCAGCCTCCTGTCCACGCGTCCGGTCGGCTACCTGTCGGCTACCCAGGCCAGGGTCGTCCACGCACCCCCGCGGCGTCGAGCCCGCCCGCGTGACGTCACCGTCCCGTCACCCCGTGACGTCACCGTCCCGTCTCCCCGTTCCGTCGGTCCGGGAGCACCCGGCGCCGACTAGGCTCGCCGCCCGTGACCTCTCTCTCCGTGACCAGCTCCCCCGCCGCCACGTTGAAGGCCGACGCCGTCGTCATCGGGGTCGCGACGGGCCCGCGCGGCCTCGTCCTGGCGCCCGGGGCCGACAGCGTCAGCGCAGCGCTGGGCAAGAGCCTGCTGACGGCGCTGACCGGGCTCGGCGCCACAGGTCGCTCCGAGCAGGTCACCCAGCTGGCCACCTTCGGCGCGACCACGGCGCCGGTTCTCGTGGCCGTCGGCCTCGGCCGGGTGCCCGCCAAGGGCGAGGGCTTCGACGGCGAGGTGCTGCGGCGCGCCGCCGGCGCTGCCGTGCGTTCGCTGGCGGGTGCGGGCAAGGTCGCCGTCACCCTCGCGGCCACCGGTGGCACGGCTGCCGACGACGCCCGCGCCGTCGGCGAGGGTGCGCTGCTCGGTGCCTACAGCTTCGACCGGTACCGCACCGACGGCGGTGACGCGAGCCGGGGCCAGGACCGCAAAGCGCCGGTGCGCGAGATCGTGCTCGTCGTCCCTGACGCCAAGGACAAGGGCGTGCGCGCCGCGGTCACCCGCGCCGACGTCGTGGCCCGCGGCGTCAGCCTGGCGCGCGACCTGGTGAACATGCCGCCGAGCGACCTGCACCCGGCCGAGCTCGCCGACCTCGCCCGCAGCCACGCCGGTGGCGTCGGCGTCGACGTCGAGGTGCTCGAGGGCAAGGCGCTCGTCAAGGGCGGCTTCGGAGGCATCGTCGGGGTCGGTCAGGGCTCGGCGAACGGGCCGCGCCTGGTCCACCTGTCCTACCGCGGCGGCGTCGGCAGCACGGTCAAGCTCGCGCTCGTCGGCAAGGGCATCACCTTCGACTCCGGCGGCCTCTCGCTCAAGCCCGCCGCCTCGATGGAGGAGATGAAGAGCGACATGGGCGGCGCCGCGGCCGTCATCGCCGCCGTCGCCTGCATCGCCGAGCTGGGGATCGCCGTCGACCTCGAGGCCTGGGTGCCGATGGCCGAGAACATGCCCAGCGGCACCGCGATCCGCCCCTCCGACATCCTCACCTTCCGCAACGGCAAGACCGTCGAGGTCAACAACACCGACGCCGAGGGCCGGCTGATCCTGGCCGACGCGCTCGCCCGGGCCTGCGAGGACTCCCCCGACGTGCTCGTCGACGTCGCGACGCTGACCGGTGCGCAGCTCGTCGCCCTCGGGTCGCGCACCACCGGCGTCATGGGCAACGACGACGCCCTGCGGGACGGCATCGTGTCGGCCGCCGGCCGCGCCGGCGAGCCGTCGTGGCCGATGCCGCTGCCGCCCGAGCTGCGCAAGGGCCTGGAGTCCGAGATCGCCGACCTGGTCAACACCGGTCCGCGCGAGGGCGGCATGCTCACCGCCGGGCTGTTCCTGCAGGAGTTCGTCACCGAGGGCGTCCGCTGGGCGCACCTGGACATCGCCGGCCCGGCGTACAACTCCGCCGACGCCTACGGCTACACCCCGCACGGCGGCACGGGCGCTGCGGTGCGCACCTTCGTGCAGCTCGCCGAGGACCTCGCCGCCGGTCGGTGACGCCCGGGAGGGCCGGTCGGTGACGCCCGGGAGGGCCGGTCGGGGACGCCGGTAGGGGACGCCGGTCGGTCAGGGGGTGCGCGGCACGCCGGTGTCGCCGGCAGCCTTGCGCCGCGCCGTCCACTCCCTCATCCGCGGCGGGTAGCCGACGGCCGCCACGTCGTACACGGGCATGCCGGCCTTCTGCCCGAAGACGAACGCCGCCTTGGGCGAGTCGACGCGCCGACGCGTCCACTCGCCGTCGTGAGCCACCAGCACCAGGGTCGTCGCGGTCGTGGCCGTCTGGGGCTCGACGAACCCCTCGACCCCGCGACGGGTCTCGGCCCACGCCTGCAGGTGGTCCAGGTCGTCTGGACTGGGCCGTGCGCACGGTGCCCGGCCGCTCGCGCCTGAGCCGGTCTCGCAGTCCCACTGTCGCTCCTGTCGCTGGTGCTGTCCCTGACAGCTCGGCCCCTGACGGCTCAGTCTGCTCCGGCCGGAATGCGGCGGGGCCGTTCGCACCTGTCACTGTCAGGTGGAAGGATGCCTTGCGGCTCACCTTCTGCGCCAGCACCCCCGGCGGTCCCCCGTCGTGACCCGACCGGACCTCCCCTCTGCGACAGGACCCACCATGCGACAGGACCCCACGCGACAGGACCCCACGCGACGGGAGCAGCAGCCGTGACCGCGCCAGCAGACACCCCGGTCGACCTGGTCGTGCTCGGCGGCGGCAGCGGGGGCTACGCGGCCGCCCTGCGCGCGGCCGAGCTCGGCCTCCGCGTCGTCATGGTCGAGAAGGACAAGGTCGGTGGCACCTGCCTGCACCGCGGTTGCATCCCGACCAAGGCGTTGCTGCACTCGGCCGAGACCGTCGACGTCATCAAGGAGTCGGCGCAGTTCGGCGTCAACGGCACCTTCGAGTCCGTCGACATGGCCGGGGTCAACAAGTACAAGGACAAGGTCGTCGAGGGTCTGTTCAAGGGGCTCACAGGGCTGGTGAAGAGCCGCAAGATCGAGGTGCTGCAGGGCACGGGCACGCTCGCGTCGGCGACGTCGGTCGAGGTCTCGCTCGCCGACGGCGGCTCGCGCACCGTCGAGGCCGCCCACGTGCTGCTGGCCACCGGCTCGGTGCCGCGCTCGATCCCCGGGCTGGAGATCGACCACGAGAAGGTCCTCACCAGCGACGACGCCCTGGGCATGGACACCATCCCCGGCTCGGTCGTCATCCTGGGCGCCGGTGCGATCGGCTGCGAGTTCGCGTCCGTCTGGCGCTCGTTCGGCGCCGAGGTCACGATCGTCGAGGCCCTGCCGCACCTGGTACCGCTGGAGGAGGAGTCCTCGTCCAAGCTGCTCGAGCGGGCGTTCCGCAAGCGTGGCATCAAGAGCGAGCTCGGCGCCCGGTTCGAGAAGGTCGAGCACACCGACAGCGGTGTCACCGTGACCCTGGAGGGCGGGAAGACGATCGACGCAGACCTGCTGCTGGTCGCCATCGGGCGCGGGCCGGTCTCGGCCGACCTCGGCTACGAGCAGGCCGGCGTCACCCTCAACCGCGGCTTCGTCGAGGTCGACGCCTACTGCCAGACCAGCGTCCCGACCATCAGCGCCGTCGGCGACCTCATCCCGACCCTGCAGCTGGCCCACGTCGGCTTCGCCGAGGGCATCCTGGTCGCCGAGCGCCTGGCCGGGCTGAACGTGACGCCCATCGACTACGACGGCGTCCCGCGGGTCACCTACTCCTCCCCCGAGGTCGCCTCGGTCGGCATCACCCGCAAGGTGGCGGAGGAGCGCGGCTACGAGGTCGTCGAGGCCGTCTACGACCTCGCCGGCAACGGCAAGGCCCGCATCCTGGGCACCGCCGGTGCCGTCAAGGTGCTCGCGTCCAAGGACGGTCCGGTCCTGGGCGTGCACATGGTGGGCGAGCGCGTCGGTGAGCTGATCGCCGAGGCGCAGCTGATCACCAACTGGGAGGCGCTGCCCTCGGAGGTCGCCCAGCTGATCCACCCGCACCCGACGATGTCGGAGGCCGTCGGCGAGGCGCACCTGGCGCTGGCCGGCAAGCCGCTGCACAGCCACAGCTGATCCCGCGGGCCACACCGCCCGCCACCGCACGTTCGCCCGCTCGTTCGTCCGCCAGATTGGAACCGATTCCCCACCATGGCCGTCTCCGTCACCATGCCCCGCCTCGGCGAGAGCGTCTCCGAGGGCACCGTCACCCGCTGGCTCAAGCAGGAGGGTGAGCAGGTCACCGCCGACGAGCCGCTGCTCGAGGTCTCCACCGACAAGGTCGACACCGAGATCCCCTCGCCGGTGACGGGCACCCTGACCTCGATCAAGGTCCAGGAGGACGAGACCGTCGAGGTCGGCGTCGAGCTGGCGATCATCGACGACGGCGCCGGCGGCGGCGCGAGTGCCGACGACGCGGCAGCCGAGCCTGCTGCCGAGCCCGAGCCCGAGCCCGAGCCCGAGCCGGAACCGGAGCCGGAGCCGGAGCCGGAACCCACCCCGGAACCGGAACCCAGCCCGGAGCCGGAACCCACCCCGGAGCCCGAGCCCGAGCCGGCGAGGGCAGCGACGGCCGCCGCCCCGCCGTCCAGCCCAGCCGCGGCCTCCAGCGCGCCCGCCCCGTCGAGCGGGAACGAGTCCGGTGGCGGCGAGGGTGCCTACGTCACCCCGCTGGTGCGCAAGCTGGCCACCGAGCACGGCGTCGACCTGGCCTCGCTGTCCGGCACCGGCGTCGGCGGCCGCATCCGCAAGCAGGACGTGCTGGACGCGGCCGGACAGGGCGGCGCCCCGGCGGCTGCCGACACCGCGCAGGCGCCCCGCGCCGAGGCGGCCCAACCCACGACGGCCCAACCCACGACGGGTAAGCCCACCGCCACGCCCGCGCCCGCCTACGTCGACCAGGCCGTCCAGGCCGCTCCCGACACCAAGGTGCGCGGCACCACCGAGAAGATGAGCCGGCTGCGCAAGGTCATCGCCGCCCGCATGACGGAGTCGTTGCAGGTCAGCGCGCAGCTCACGACCGTCGTCGAGGTCGACGTCACGCGGATCGCGAAGCTCCGCGACCAGGCCAAGGCCGAGTTCGCCGACCGCGAGGGCACCAAGCTTTCGTTCCTGCCGTTCTTCGCGCTGGCTACCGTCGAGGCGCTCAAGGCGCACCCGGTGGTCAACTCCAGCATCGACGTGGAGGCCGGCACGATCACCTTCCACGAGGGGGTCCACCTCGGCGTCGCCGTCGACACCGAGCGCGGCCTGCTGGTCCCGGTGATCCACGACGCCGGCGACCTCAACCTCGGCGGCACGGCGCGCAAGATCGCCGACCTGGCCGAGCGCACCCGCACCAACAGCGTGACCCCGGACGAGCTCGGTGGCGGCACCTTCACGCTGACGAACACCGGCTCGCGCGGTGCGCTGTTCGACACCCCGATCATCAACCAGCCGCAGGTCGGCATCCTGGGCACCGGCGCCGTCGTGAAGCGTCCGGTCGTCGTGCAGGACGACGACCTCGGCGAGGTCGTGGCCGTGCGCTCCATGGTCTACCTGGCGCTGACCTACGACCACCGGATCGTCGACGGCGCCGACGCCGCGCGGTTCCTGGTCACCATGAAGCAGCGGCTCGAGGAGGGCGACTTCGCCGCCGAGCTCGGCCTCTGAGCAGGTCCGTGATGGAACCCGCGGCGCACCTCGACCTGCTCGCGGTCGAGGTCGCCGCGTACTCGGCGGCGCTGCGCGGCGGTTCGCTGGAGGCCCCCGTCGACGCCTGCCCCGGCTGGACGCTGCGCGACCTGACGCTGCACCTGGGGACGGTGCACCGTTGGGGCGCTGACAGCGTGGGCGCCGACGGCCCGCCGGCACAGCGCGACGCTGTGGTCGACGACCTCGACCTCGCCGACTGGTTCGACGAGGGTGCCGCCGAGCTGCAGGCGCTGCTGGCTGCCGATCCGCACGCTCCCGCCTGGACGTTCCTGCCACCGCGCACCGCCGCGTCGTGGGCGCGCCGGCAGGCCTTCGAGACGCTGGTGCACCGCATCGACGCGCAGCGTGCCGTCGGTGCGGTCCAGAGGCCCGTCGACCCCGCTGCCGCGGCGGACGGTGTCGAGGAGGTCGTGACCGGGTTCCTGCCGCGTCAGCTCAGGCTCGGTCGCAGCACGTTGCCGGCCGCGGCGGTCCGCCTGGTCGGCGCCGACTCCGGTCGAGCGTGGTTGCTCGGCGACGGCGACCCGGCCGCCACGCTCACCGCACCGGACGTCGACCTGCTGCTCCTGCTGTGGCGCCGGCTGGACCGCACCGGTGCCACCTTCCGCACCGACGGCGAGATCGGTGCCCTCGACGCGATGCTGGCCAGCGACCTCACGCCCTGACGGCGGCGCCCGCGCTGGTCGGCGGTCAGGCAGACAGGGACCGGGGGCTCGCCGCCCGGCTGCTCACGCTGGCGAGCGCCTGCTGCAGCGCCGCCCCGAACAGGTCCGCCTTCATGACGATAGAGCTGTGCCCGCCGGCGACCTCGAAGACCTCCGCGCCGTCGATTGCGGCGGCCAGCCGGCGCTGCCGGGGGTGCGGCACGGTCCGGTCGCGGGTGGTCACCACGACCGCGGTCGGGACGTCGACCTCACCGATCCACGGCGCGGAGTTGAAGCGTCCGAGCGCGGCGAGAACCGCGGGGGTGGTCCACAGGCTGGTGCTGCGCCACTCGGCCCGGCCCAGCGCCGCGGCATCGGCGGCCTCGAAGCAGGTCTGCGGCAGCACCGAGCCGATCCGCTCCACCCGCACCCGGGCATACGGCGACAGCGGACGCATCGCCGCCCCGACCACCGGGAAGAAGAGCTTCTCGTGCCGCTTGCCGCGCCAGTTGCGCGCGGTGGCGGCGAGCACGAGGCCGTCGACGCGCTCGGCGTGCCGCAGCCACGCCAGCTGCGCCAGCGCCCCGCCCATCGAGTACCCGACGACGATGGCGCTCGGGATCTCGAGCACGTCCAGCAGCGCGGCGGTGTCGTCGGCGCAGTCCTCGAAGGTGAAGCGTGAGGAGCGGATGCCCCGGCCGTGCCAGCGCTGGTCGAACGCCAGCACGCGGTAGTGCTGCGACAGGCTCTCGAGCTGGGCGTAGTAGTTCAGCGTGGCCGTGCAGCCGAGCGCGTGCAGCAGGACGACGGTCGGTGCGCCCTCGGGTCCCGGCACGTCCAGCACGTAGGTGGTGCCCCGGCCCGGCAGCTCGACCATGCGTCCCTGCGGCACGCTCTGCATCGGCGGCATCGGCAGGCGGTTGCGTGCCAGGTCCATCACTCGGTCACGTGCGGCCACAGGAGCCTCCAGGCGTCGATGAACGGTTCCCCGGGCCACAGCCTAGGTGGAACACGTTCTACCCAGCTTCGGCCAGCTCCACCCGCGCCAGCAGCTCGTCCAGCGCGGGCTGCAGGTGCGCCACCAGCGCGGGCAGGTCGGGCAGCCGGTCCGGGCAGGTCAGCGCCGAGAACGCCAGCCGGTCCAGGTAGGACCAGACCGTGATGTTCAACCCGATGCCTTCCAGGATCGGCCCCACCGAGTACAGCTCGGTCAGCCGGGCGCCCGCGATCGCCACCGGTACCGGCGGCCCGGGCACGTTGCTCACGACCAGGTTGAACGGGGCCTTGTGCAGGTCGGCGGCGCGCAGCCGCGAGTAGGCCTTCATGAACAGCGCGAACGGGCGCGGCGGGGTGAACTGCCACCACCGCTCGAGCAGGTCGCTGCCCATCGCCCGCTGCAGCCCCTTCGCCGAGTGGGTGACCCTGGAGATCGCGCGCAGCCGCTCGACCGGGTCGTCCAGGTCGGTGCACAGCGACGTGAACAGGTTCGACACGCGGTTTCCGTGCAGCCGCGCCGGTGAGCCCTTGACGTCGGTGGCGATGGGCACGCCGGCCGTCAGCGAGCCCGTCGGGTGCTCGCCGCGCTCGTCCATCCAGGCGCGCAGCGCACCGGCGACGATGCCCAGCACGACGTCGTTCAGCGTCACGCCGAAAGCCACCTTGACCCGCTTGGCGTCCTCGATCGACAGCGACGCCGTCGAGAACGAGCGACGGGCCGTGATCGCCCCGTTGAAAGAGGCGGCCGGGGTGTCCAGGATCGGCCGCGGCGTGGCGGTGTCGGTGTCGCGGCGGTGCGCAGCGGCGCTGCGCAGCCCGCGCGCGGTGAAGCGCAGCAGCTCAGGGACCCAGCCGATCTGCAGGATGGCGTCCTTCAGCGCGTCGCGCACGAGCTCGGCGCCGGAGGGCACCCGCTCGCCCGGCGGCGAGGAGGACGGCAGGATCGTCGGTCCGTCCAGAGCGTCCATGACGTTCGCCAGCAGCGCGTTGGCCGCCATGCCGTCGGCGAGCGCGTGGTGCATCTTGGTGACGATCGCGACCCGCCCGTCGGCCAGGCCCTCGACGAGGGTCATCTCCCACAGCGGCCGCGAGCGGTCCAGCGGCGTCGAGGCGATGTGCCCGATGACGGCGTCCAGCTCAGCCATCCCCCCGGGCGCGGCCACGGTGCGCAGCCGCAGGTGGTGCTCGGTGTCGACGTCGGCCTCCTGCACCCAGACGGGGTGGTGCAGGTGGAACGGGACGTCGACGACCCGCTGGTGGAACGGCGGCAGCAGGTGCAGCCGCTGGGCCAGCTCGGTGCGCAGGCGCCCGAGCCCGGCGCCGCCGGCCACCTCGCTCACGTCGACGAGCGCGACCTTCAGCGTGTGCATGTGCAGGCTGGGGGTTTCCATGTAGAGGAACCCCGCATCCACTCCGGTCAGTCGCACGACCACGCAACGCCTCCAGCCAGGGGGTCAGGACTCGCACGCTGCCCGAGAGAGCCGCAACGTGCAAGATCGGTGGGTGACTCTTCCACGCGCAGCGGTCGACGCGCTGCTGGGCTCTGCTCGTCGGCTCATCGACGAGGGCCGGCTGCCCAGCTGCCAGCTGGCCGTGGCGCGGGATGGCGAGGTCCTGCTCAGCGAGACCTTCGGCGAGGCGGCTCCCGGCGACCGCTACAGCGTCATGTCGGTGACGAAGGCGGTGCTGGCGGCGACGACCTGGCTGGTCCTGTCCGACGGCGTGCTGCAGGCCGACACCCGCGCGGCCGACCTCGTGCCCGAGCTCGACCGGGACGGCCTGTCCGAGGTCACGCTGGCGCACCTGCTCACCCACACCGCCGGCTTCCCGCGCGCGCCGATGCGTCCGCACGAGGGGGCGACGTCCGCCGGCCGCCGCGCGCGCTTCGCCACCTGGCGCCAGGACTGGCCGGCGGGCAGCCGTACCGAGTACCACCCGGTGTCGGCGCACTGGGTCGTCGCCGAGCTGCTGGAGAGCGTCACCGGCACCGACTACCGGACTCTCGTCCGTACCCGGCTGCTGGACCCGCTGGGCCTGAGCACGTTGCAGCTCGGCGTCCCCCCGAGCTGGCAGGCGGACGTGCGCGACCTGGTGCCGGTCGGCGAAGGCCGCGCCGGTTCCACCGCTCCGGTCGTGGCGTCCGAGCAGGAGGTGCTGCTCTACAACGACCCCGCGGTGCGCGCGGTCGGGGTGCCGGGGGCCGGCGCGGTCTCGACGGCGGCCGACGTCGCCCTGCTCTACCAGGGGCTGCTGCACGACCGCGCCGGCCTGTTCGACCCCGCGGTGCTGGCCGACGGCACCGGTCACGTGCGCAACACGATGACCGACCCCTGGACGCAGGTGCCCGCCAACCGCACGCTCGGGCTGCTGGTCGCCGGCGACGACGGCCGGTCGGCGATGCGCGAGCTCGGCACCGGCGTGGGCCCGCGCGCCTTCGGCGGGTCGGGGCTCGGGGGGCAGATCGCGTGGGCCGATCCCGGCTCGGGCCTGTCCTTCTGCTTCCTCACCGACGGGGTGGAGCGCGACGTCGTGCGCACGTTCGTCCGGTCCGACCGGCTGTCGACGTTGGCGGCAGAGTTGTGAGAATGCTCGCGAAACGGCCGCGGAAGGTGTTGAGTGCCGATGGTGACGAGAACACGTTTCAATTTGGCCCAGCTCTTCGAGGCGGTCGCCGCCGCTGACCCCACCCGTGAGGTGCTCGTCTGCGGCGACCGCAGGCTCACCTACGCAGCGTTGCGCGAGCGGGCCACCCGGCTGGCGAACGTGCTCGCCGACGCGGGGATCGGCGCGGGCGACACCGTCGGCCTGCAGCTGGCGAACGGCACCGAGTACGTCGAGGGGATGCTGGCCGCGTTCATGCTGCGCGCCGTCCCGGTCAACATCAACTACCGCTACGTCGAGCGCGAGCTGCGCTACCTCTACGACGACGCCGGCATCGTGGCGCTGCTGGTGCACCGCGGCTTCGCCGACCGGGCGGCGGCGGCGCTGGCCGGGGCGGCGCCGCTGCGCCTGGTGCTGGACGTCGACGACGGCACCGACGGGCCGCCGGTGCCGGGCGCGGTGGGCTACGAGCAGGCGCTGCAGGACGCCGCCCCCGACCGGGACGAGACCCCGGACCGCAGCGGCGACGACCTGTACCTGATCTACACCGGCGGTACCACCGGCATGCCCAAGGGCGTCGTCTGGCGGCACGAGGACATCTTCAAGAGCGCCATGGGCGGGGGCGACGTCGTCCAGAGCGGTGACTTCGTCGCCGACCCCGACGAGCTGGCGGCGCGCCTGCCCGAGAACGGCATCACGGCGCTCGCAGCCCCGCCGCTGATGCACGCCGCGGCGCACTGGCTGGCGTTCCACCAGCTGTTCACCGGCGGGCGGGTCGTGCTGCTGCCGCTGGGACGGTTCAAGGCCGACGAGATCTGGGACGTCATCGCCCGTGAAGCGGTCTTCAACATCGTGCTGGTCGGCGACGCGATGGTGAAGCCGCTGCTCGACGAGCTGGAGAAGCGCCCCGACGAGGTCAAGAGCGACAGCCTGTGGGTGCTCGCCTCCAGCGGCGCGCCGCTGTCGGACCACACCAAGCAGCGGCTGGCCACGCTGCTGCCGGGCCGGATGCTGGTGGACTCCCTCGGCTCCTCCGAGACCGGCGTGCTCGGCGCCAAGAGCGGCAAGGGCGGCGCCACCTTCGCCATGAACGAGTACACCCAGGTGCTGCTGGCCGACGGCACCCCGGTGCAGCCCGGCGACGGTCAGACCGGTCGGGTCGCCCGGCGGGGCCACGTCCCGCTCAGGTACCACAACGACCCGGAGAAGTCGGCGGCGACGTTCCTGGAGGTCGACGGCGTGCGCTGGGCCTTCACCGGCGACGAAGCGCAGCTGGAGGACGACGGCACCGTGCGGATGCTCGGCCGTGGCTCGCAGTGCATCAACACCGGCGGCGAGAAGATCTACCCCGAGGAGGTCGAGGGCGCCCTCAAGGCCCACCCGGCCGTCGAGGACGCCCTGGTCGTCGGCGTCCCGGACGAGCGCTGGGGCGAGCGGGTCGTCGCCGTCGTTCAGCCCGCGGCCGGCGCCGCGCTCGCGCTGGAGCAGCTGCAGGAGCACCTGCGCGAGCACGTCGCCGGCTACAAGGTGCCGCGCGAGCTGGTCCTGGTCGACGCCGTCGTGCGCTCGCCGGCCGGCAAGGCCGACTACCGCTGGGCCAAGCAGGCCGCCCTGGACCACCTCGCCGGCTGACGCCGCCCCCTCCCGCCCCACCGAACCGAGAGACTTGCGATGGAACAGCTCAGCGCCATGGACGCGTCCTTCCTCTACCTGGAGTCGCCGACGGTCCAGCAGCACGTGCTCGGCGTGATGCTGCTCGACGCCGCCGGCTCGGAGGGGCGCTTCAGCACGGACCGGTTCCGGGCGGTGCTCAGGAGCGGCTGCACCTGATGCCGGCCTTCCAGCGACGCACGGTCCAGGCGCCGCTGCACCTGGACCATCCGTACTGGGTGTACGACCACGACGTCGACCTCGACGCGCACGTGCACACGGCGACGCTGCCGGCGCCCGGCGACCTGGAGACGCTCGGCCAGTTCGTCGGCGACGTCGGCTCGCGCCTGCTGCCGCGCGACCGTCCGCTGTGGGAGCTGTGGCTGGTCGACGGGCTCAGCAGCGGCCAGGTCGCGCTGGTGAGCAAGATGCACCACTGCACGATCTACGGCTCCGCCGGCGCCGACCTGATGGCGCACCTGCTCGACTTCGGCCCCGAGGGCCGCGAGATCGAGCCGGCCGCCGAGCGGCAGCGCGACCCGGGCCCGTCGGCCCTGGAGCTGCTGGCCCGCGCGGGTTACAACGGCGTGCGACGTCCGACCAAGGTCGTCCGTGGCGCGCTCGGCGGGCTGCGGCGCGTCACGGACCTGGGCGGGATGGCCGTGCGGGGCGTCACCTCGCGCGCGCCGATGACCTTGCCGTTCAGCGCCCCCAAGACGATCCTGAACGGCCGGCTCACCGAGCGCCGCCTGACGGCGTTCACGACGGCGCCGCTGGAAGACCTCAAGACGATCAAGAAGGCCTTCGACTGCAAGATCAACGACGTCGTGCTCGCCGCCGTCACGATGAGCCTGCGCGACCACCTGCTCACCCACGGCGAGCTGCCCGGCAAGCCGCTGGTCGCCAGCGTCCCGGTGATCGGTGGGTGCGGGCGCCGTCGCGGGCACCGACAAGGTCACGGCGATCATGGTGCCGCTGCCGGTGCAGACCGCCGACCCGGTGACGACTGCTCCAGGAGATCGCGCAGTTCAGCCGCAAGAGCAAGGAGATGACCGAGGCGCTCGGCATGAACACCGTCAACGAGGTCGCCGAGCTCGTCCCGCCGCTGCTCATGCTCGGCGGCGGCAAGGTGTACGACCGGCTCGGCATGAGCCGCCTGCACCCGCCGATGCAGAGCCTGGTCGTGTCGAACATGCCCGGGCCGCCGATCCCCCTCTACAGCGCCGGCGCGCGGGTCGATGCGGTGTACCCCTTCGGCCCGCTGCTGCCCGGCTCGGGCCTGAACATCACCGTGCTGTCCAACATGGGCAACCTGGACGTCGGCCTGATCGCCTGCCCGGACCTCGTCCCGGACCTGTGGTCGCTGGCACACGGCTTCCCCAAGGCCGTCGCGGCCCTGCACGCCGCAGCCCTGGCCGGCTGAGCCGACGCCGGAGCGGTCGGCGCCGGTGCGGTCGCGGCCGGTGCGGTCGCGGCCCGACCAGCCCTCAGGCAGGATTGCCCCATGAAGATCGGGATCACCGGCGCCTCCGGGCTGATCGGGACAGCGCTCGCCCCCCAGCTGCGTACGCACGGCCACGAGGTGGTGCGCTTCGTGCGCGGCCGTGCCGACGCCGCCGACGAGCGCGGCTGGGACCCGGCCTCTCGCCGGCTGGAGCCGGAGGCGGTCGCGGACCTGGACGCCGTGCTGCACCTGGCCGGCGCCGGCGTGGCGGACGAGCGGTGGACCGACGAGCGCAAGAAGGTCGTGCTCGACAGCCGGGTCGACGGCACGACCGCCGTCGCGCAGGCCGTCGCGGCGGCAGTGGCAGCCGGACGCGGGCCGTCGGTGCTGCTCTCGGCGAGCGCGATCGGCTACTACGGCGACGGCGGTGACGCTCGGCTCGACGAGACCGCGCCCAGCGGGCAGGGCTTCCTGGCGCAGGTCTGCCGGGAGTGGGAGGCCGCCACCGCTCCCGCCGAGCAGGCCGGGGTGCGGGTGGTGCACCTGCGGACCGGCATCGTGCTGTCCACCGACGGCGGCATCCTGGGCCGGACGCTGCCGATCTTCAAGCTGGGCCTGGGGGCGCCCCTGGGCAGCGGGAAGCAGTGGATGAGCTGGATCAGCCTGCGCGACGAGCTGTCGGCCGTCGAGCACTGCCTGACCGCGGACGTGTCCGGCGCCGTCAACCTGGTGAGTCCGAACCCGGTGACCAACCGCGAGTACACCAAGACGCTCAACCGGCAGCTGCACCGTCCGACGCTGCCCGTCGCCGTACCGGGCTTCGTGCTGAGGCTGGGGGTGGGGCAGTTCGCCGGGGAAGGCATCCTGGCCGGTCAGCGGCTCGCACCGTCGGTGCTGCTCGGGAGCGGCTTCGCCTTCCAGGACCCGACGCTGGCCGGCGCGCTGGACGACCTGCTCTGACCACCCCGGAGAGCCGCGCCGCCACCTCGGCGGCGATCGGCGCGCTCACCGACTTCCTGCTGGAGATGGAAGCCGGTTCGCCGCGCGCGGTGGGCGCCTACCTGCAGCAGCTGGTCGACGAGGACGGGGTGGGGCGCTGGCGCAGGGCTACTACGGCCTGCTCAACCTGTCGGCGCTGCTGCTGCCGATGGCCGCGGCCCACGAGGGCCTGGCGCCGCGCGAGCTGCTGACCCAGATCGCGCTCGTGGTCGCGCGCGAGCGGTAGGCCAGCACCCAGGCGTGCCGCCTCAGCCGGCTCGCAGCAGGGCCACCGCGGGGCCGTACATCTGCGTCTTGATCGCGCCCAGGGTCGGCCCAGCCTTGGTGGCCAGACCGGCGGCGCGCTCGATCGCAGCGGGCAGCAGGTCGTCCGCCGGCAGCGCCTGCTCGACCAACCCCGCGGCGAGCGCGTCGGTGCCGCCGTAGCGGCGGCCCGTCGTCATGGCCTCGTGCGCCGTCTGGGGCGTCAGCCGGGCCTGGAGGAGCGCGCCCATCCCGGGCGTGAAAGGGATCTGGATGTCGACCTCGGGCAGGCAGAAGAAGCCGCGGTCGGCGCGCATGAGGCGGCTGTCATGGGCCAGCGCGAGCATCGCTCCGGCGGCGAACGTGTGGCCCTGCAGGGCGGCGACGGTCGGCACCGGCATCGTCAGCACCTGGACGAACAGCGCGTGCACGGCGCCGACGTAGTCCTGGGCGGCGTCGGGGTGGGCGCCCAGCCAGTCCAGGTCCAGCCCGTTGCTCCAGAACTTGCCGGTCGCACTGGTGACGAGGGCGCGTGGGCCGTCGGCGGCGGCGAGGTCGGCGTACAGAGCGGTCAGGTGCGCGAGCCAGGCGGGGCTGAAGCGGTTCTCGCCGTCGCCGAGATCCACGACGGTGACGGCGCCGTCGGTGCGGCTGGTCGGCAGGCTCATGCCGCGCAGCCTGGCACGTCAGGCCAGGACGACCGCCACCCGCCCGTCGTCGGTGGGCAGGTCACCCTGCGT
Source organism: uncultured Actinomycetes bacterium (assembly GCA_963784675.1). Taxonomy (GTDB): domain Bacteria; phylum Actinomycetota; class Actinomycetes; order Mycobacteriales; family SCTD01; genus SCTD01. The sequence goes on along the minus strand of CAWASE010000019.1, from coordinate 483,687 downwards.
CAGCGCCCTTACCTCGTAGGCGAGCAGGTCGACGGGACCGCCGATGTTGGTGAGGAAGGCGGTGTCCGCGGCGTCGCGCCCCGTGGCGATGCGCACCAGCGACTGACGCGGGGCCAGCCGGGTGGCGTCGAGCACCTGCCACCGGCCCTGCACCGCCACCTCGACGACGGCGTGGAAGTCCATCGGGAACAGCCCCGGGGCGTAGACGGCCACCATGCGGGCGGGGACGTCGACCGCCCGGCACGCGGCGATGAGCAGGTGCGCGAAGTCGCGGCAGACGCCTCGGGCACGCAACAGCGTCTCGAGCGCGCCGTCGGTGGGGCCGCTGCTGCCGCCGACGTAGGCCGTCCGCCCGTGCACCCAGTCGGCGACGGCGAGCGCGCGCTGCCCGTCGTCGTCGGGGAGCAGTCCGAGGAGCTCTGCCGGCAGCGACCCGAGCAGGTCCGAGGGGCAGTAGCGGCTCGGCCGGGTGTAGACGAGCCGGTCCAGGGCGGTCGGGGCGGCGGTCTCCTGCGGCCGCTCCGGCAGGGTGGCCCGGTAGCGCACGACCAGCTCGCCCGGCCCGACGTCGAGCACCTGCGTGCGACCGTCGACGTCACCGTGCACCTGCGTCCAGCCGACCGGTTCGCCGTCCAGGCTCAGGTCGAGCGTGCCGGCGCCCCCGGCCACCATCAGCTGGAAGGCGAGGTGGGCCGGACCCTGCACGGACAGGGTCAGGTCGGCGGCGATCTCGACGGCGGGCTGCACCGCGACATCCTGCCAGCAGCCCGTGACCGCCTGCTACCAGCCGCGGGTGCCCGGCGCACCCTTGAACGGGCCGACGACGTCGTCGGTGACCCAGCCGCCGTAGAAGCCACCGTCCTGAGGCCGGACCGCCTCGCCGTCGACGGTGCAGCGGTCCATGCGGTCCGGGTACACGGCGACGGTGCCGCGTAGCACCGCGAAGCTCTCGACGGGATCGGGATAGGTCCAGGCGGCCGCGGCGGCCCGTACCCCACCCCCGAGCACGTCCAGATAGCCGGCGACGCCCTTCCACTCGCAGAACGACGACCCCTCGGCAGGTTCCAGGGCACCCGGCAGCCAGTCGTCGACGGGCAGGTACCACCCGGGGGGATGGCTGGTCTCGAGCACCCGGACCGCCGCACGCGTGCGGCAGACCTCGATGCCGCCGAGGACCACCCGCACCTCACGCCCGGACCGTTCCCAGCGGGGCGGCCGCGGGTAGTCCCAGACCGACTCCTGGCCCGGGCTGGCAGCGTCACGACGCACGCGACGCCTCAGCGTCGACGACGACGCAGCACGAGGAGCACCGTCACCAGCGCGGCGGCGGCGCCGACGGCCAGCGGCAGCCGGGACGACGGAGACGACGTCGACGGCGGCAGGTATGGCGGCACGGCCCGGGGTGCGTCCACGACCGGACGGGGAGCGGGGGCCGTAGCGACCGGGGTGGCGGGGGCCGGCTCCGAGGCTGTCGGCACGACGGCCTCGACCGGGTCGACGACCTCCTCCGTGACCTGCTCCGCGACCTCGTCCAGGACCTGATCGGCAACCTGCTCGACGGCAGGCTCGCTCCCGGCGCCGACCACGGAGCGCACCGTCTCCGCGGCGCTGGCGGCGCCGGCCTGCACCGCGTCCTTGGCCTCCGTGGCACCCTCCTTGACGGCTGCACCGACCTTCTTGCGGGTCCGCGTGGCCACCCGCTTCGGACTCACCTTGTCGGCGATGGCGTCGAGCGTCTCCGCGAGCTCCTCCCGCGTGCGCTCGATGTCAGCGGCCAGGACGTCCGGGTCGCTGCTGCCCTGCGCGGCGGTGTCTTCGGCCCGCTGCTCGGCCGCGGTGCGTGGCCGCCGGGGCGACCACGAGTTCTCGACCGGTCCGTTGTCGTCCTGCTCCCTCGCCACGATGCTCCCCGAATCCTCTGCCGGTTGGACCTGTCGGTGCGGCTCCTACCCAGGATCCGCCCCCGGACCCTGCCACGGCCGGACCCGTCGGCGGCACGGTGGTCGACGCCGGGCCGTTGCGACGAACGAACCGTAGTTGCGAACAAGTGGCAACAGACGCCGACCCGCAGTAGCGTGAGCCCGGTGAAGAACCTCCCGTCCCGCCTGTCCCTGGGAACCGTGAGCGCCCTGCTGCTGCTGCTCAGCGCAGGCTGCGGATCCTCCTCGCCGACGCCTGGCCAGCGGGCCGACGGCCGGCTCGTCATCGTCACGACGGTCGCCCCCCTCACCTCGATCGTGGCGAACATCGCGGGCGACCGCGCCGTCGTCACCGGCATCGTGCCGGAGGGGACGAACAGCCACACCTTCGACCCGCCGCCGCAGGCGGCCGCCCTGATGGAGGACGCCGACATCGTCTTCGTCAACGGGCTCAAGCTGGAAGAGCCGACCTTCGAGCTCGCCCAGGCCAACGTGCCGACGTCGGCGACGATCGTCCAGCTCGGCGAGCAGGTGCTGCCAGAGCAGGACTGGATCTACGACTTCTCCTTCCCCGCCAAGGACGGCAAGCCCAACCCGCACCTGTGGACCGACCCGCTCTACGCCGCGAAGTACGCGGACGTCATCACCGCGACGCTGGTGGCCAAGGACCCGACCAATGCGGCCTACTACGAGGCGAACCACACCGCCTTCGTCGGCCGTGCCACCGACCTGTCCAACGCGCTCAAGGCCGACCAGGCCACCATCCCCGGCGGCAACAAGCAGCTGCTGACCTACCACGACGCCTACGCCTACTTCGCGAAGGACTACGGCTGGAAGATCGTCGGTGCCGTCCAGCCGTCCAACTTCGAGGACCCGCAGCCGCAGGAGGTGGCCCGCCTCATCGACCAGATCCGCGCCGAGAAGGTGCCCGTGATCTTCGGCTCGGAGGTGTTCCCGTCCAAGGTGCTCGAGCAGATCGCCAAGGAGACCGGTGCGCGCTACGAGGACACGCTGCGCGACGACGACCTTCCCGGCGAGCCCGGCGAGAGCGGCCACTCCTGGTTGGGGCTGATGCGCTACGACTACGTCACCATGATCAGCGCCTTGGGCGGCACGACCGACCAGCTCGATGCGCTGGACGTCGCCGACGTCGCCCCCGACCGCTCGACCTACCCGCAGTGACCGGGCCGCAGGCCGGCACCCCGCTGGTCACGCTCACCCACGCCAGCTTCGGCTACGACGGCACCCGGGTGCTGGCCGACGTCGACCTGACGATCACCTCGCGCTCGTTCACCGGCATCGTCGGCCCGTCCGGCTCGGGCAAGACCTCGCTGCTCCGGCTGCTGCTGGGCACCGGCAAGCCTCAGCACGGCAGCTGCGTCCGGGCCCCGGGCGTCGCCGTGTCCTACGTCCCGCAGCTGGAGACGGTGAACTGGAACTTCCCCGTCACCGTCGGACAGTGCGTGCTCATGTCGCGCCCGACCAGGCGGCTGGTGCCGTGGGCCACCCCGGCCGAGCGCGTCGAGGTCGCCGCGGTGCTGGAGCGGCTGGGCATCGGCGACCTGGCCGGGCGCCACATCCGCGAGCTGTCCGGCGGACAGCAGCAGCGCATGTTCCTGGCCCGGGCCCTGCTGCGGAAGCCGCAGCTGCTGCTGCTGGACGAGCCGACCTCGGGTGTCGACGTCGGCACCCGGCACGAGATGCTGCACCTGCTCGACGACCTGCACCGCGACGGGCTCGCCATCGTGCTCACCACCCACGACCTGAACGGCATGGCCGCCCACCTGCCGCACCTGATCGCCCTGAACAAGCGCATCGTCGCCGCCGGCACGCCCGAGCAGGTCATCGTGCCGCGCGTGCTCGAGACCACCTTCGGGGCCCGCATGGAGGTGCTCATGCACCTGGGCATGCCGGTGGTCGTCGACAGCGGTGACCCGATCCGGCTCGGAGCCCTGGCCGGCGGACGGGGGGTGGCGGGATGACCTTCTGGCAGAACCTGGTCGACCCCTTCCACTACGAGTTCTTCCAGAAGGGTCTGCTCGCCGCGATCCTGGCGGGCGCTCTGTGCGGACTCATCGGCGTCTTCATCACCCTGCGCGGGATGAGCTACATCGGGCACGGGCTCTCGCACGCGATCTTCGGTGGTTACGCCGCGGCCCCCCTGCTCGGCGTCCCGGTCGTGCTCGGCGCCGGCCTGTGGGGGCTCGGCTCGGCGCTGGCCATCAACGCCGTCGCCCGCAGCCGGCGCATCGGCGCCGACGCCGCCATCGGCGTCGTGACGACTGCGTCGTTCGCGCTCGGCGTCGCGCTGCTGACCCGCTTCGGCAACAAGGGTCCGAGCTTCGACGCGCTGCTGTTCGGCAGCATCCTGGGCGTGTCCAGCTCCGACCTCTGGCTGCTGGTCCTGGCACTGGCCTTCGCCGCGGCCGTGTTCACCGTCCTGTACCGGCAGTTCCTGTTCTCCAGCTTCGACCCGGAGGTCGCCGACGTCTCCGGGGTCAGCGTCAAGCGCATGGACGCGCTGCTGATGGTGGTCCTGTCGCTGTCGATCCTGGCGACGCTGCAGATCATCGGGGTGACGCTGGTGGCGGCCACGCTCGTGATCCCCGCGGTCGTGGCCCGCATGTGCGTCGACTCCTTCAGCCGGATGCTGTGGCTGTCGACCGTGCTCGGTGCGGTCGCCGGTGCCGTCGGCATGTACCTGGCCTATCAGCTCCGGATCCCGGCCGGCACGACCATCGTCCTGGTGAACGCCGTCGCCTTCGTCGTCGTCCTGGTCGTCACCGGCGGGCGTTCGCTGCGCCGGGCCGCCGGCCTGGACGACCACGTCGACGTGCCCGCCGCTGCCCCCCTGGCCGCGGCCGGCCGCTGAGCTCGCACGCCGCCGTCCCCCTGGCAGGATCGCGCCATGACCACCCCGAACCCCACGCCGCGGTTGTCCCCCGGTGACCCCGCCCCCGACTTCACGCTGCCCGACGCCGACGGCCGGGACGTCGCCCTTGCCGACCTGCGCGGGCGCAGGCTCGTCCTGTACGTCTACCCGGCCGCGTCGACGCCGGGATGCACGACGCAGGCCTGCGACTTCCGCGACAACCTGAGCGCGCTGCAGGCCGCGGGGTACCAGGTCGTCGGGCTGTCACCGGACCAGCCCGCGAAGCTGGCGGCCTTCCGCGACGCCGAAGGGCTCACCTTCCCGCTGCTCAGCGACCCGGACAAGCAGGTGCTGCTCGCCTACGGCGCCTACGGCGAGAAGAAGCTGTACGGCAAGGTCGTCACCGGGGTGATCCGGTCCACCTTCGTGCTCGACGAGCAGGGCGCCGTCGAGCGGGCGTCCTACAACGTCAAGGCCACCGGGCACGTGGCGAAGCTGCGCCGCGACCTCGGCCTGGACTGAGCCGCCGGTCCCGCCGTCGTAGGCTGGGCGGCGAGCGCGAGTGGCGGAACTGGCAGACGCTGCGGCTTTAGGTGCCGCCGCCTTCGGGTGTGGGGGTTCGAGTCCCCCCTCGCGCACCAGGTCTGCTGGCTACGCTGCCGGGCATGACGCGGACGGTGGTGACCGGCGGGGCCGGCTTTCTGGGCTCGCACCTGTGCGAGCAGCTGCTGGCCGACGGCCACGAGGTGGTGGCCCTGGACAACTTCCTGACCGGCACCCCCGCCAACGTCGCGCACCTGCTGGAGAACGACCGGTTCCGGCTGCTCAAGGCCGACATCACCGACTACGTGCACGTGCCCGGCCCGGTCGACCAGGTGCTGCACTTCGCCAGCCCGGCCAGCCCGATCGACTACCTGCTGCTGCCGATCGAGACGATGAAGGTCGGCTCCATCGGCACCCTGCACGCGCTCGGCCTGGCCAAGGAGAAGGGCGCCCGCCTGCTGCTGGCGTCGACCGTCGGAGACCTACGGCGACCCGCAGGTGCACCCGCAGCCCGAGACCTACTGGGGGCACGTCAACCCCGTCGGTCCGCGTGGCGTCTACGACGAGGCCAAGCGCTTCGCCGAGGCCCTCACGATGGCCTACCGCCGCACGCACGACGTCGACACCGCGATCGTGCGGATCTTCAACACCCACGGGCCGCGGATGCGCCCGAACGACGGCCGCGCGATCCCCGCCTTCGCCAGCCAGGCGCTCACCGGCGCGCCGATCACGGTCGCCGGCGACGGCAGCCAGACCCGCTCGATCATCTACGTCGACGACCTGGTCGCGGGCATCCTGAAGCTGCTGCGCAGCGATCTGGCCGGGCCGGTGAACATCGGCAACCCGCACGAGGTGTCGGTGCTGTTCCTCGCCGAGACGATCCGCGACCTGACCGGCAGCGCCAGCGAGATCGTCTTCATCGACCGTCCGACGGACGACCCGACGGTGCGCCAGCCCGACATCAGCCTGGCCCGCTCCGAGCTCGGCTGGGAACCGGTGGTCGGCTTCGAAGAAGGACTCCAGCGGACACTGGCCTGGTTCCGCTCGCATCCGGAGCTGGTCCGCTAGCGTCGTCGGCGTGAAGCTGTCGGTCCTGATCCCCGTCTACAACGAGGCGGCAACCGTCACGGCAGCCCTCAAGCGGGTCCTGGACGTCGACTACCCGTGCGAGGTCGAGGTCGTCGTCGTCGACGACGGCAGCCTGGACGGCACGCGCCGGGCTGCTCGCAGCGGTCCACGACCCGCGCGCGAAGGTGCTCGTCCACCCGGTGAACCAGGGCAAGGGCGCCGCGATCCGCACCGCCGCGGCGGCCGCCACCGGCGACTACATGATCATCTGCGACGCCGACCTGGAGTACGCCCCCGAAGAGATCCCCGGGCTGCTGGCCCCGGTCCTGGCCGGCGAGGCCACCGTCGTCTACGGCACGCGCACCTTCGGCAGCCACACCGCCTACAGCTTCTGGTACGTGCTGGGCAACAAGGCCGTGACGATGTTCGCCAACGTCGTCTACGACTGCTGGATCAGCGACCTGGAGACCTGCTTCAAGCTGCATGCCGCTGGAGCTCTACCGCGAGCTGGACGTGCTGCAGCGCGGGCTTCGGCATGGAGGCCGAGGTCACCGGCAAGCTGCTGGTGCGCGGTTACCGGCCGTACGAGGTGCCGATCTCCTACAAGGCGCGCAGCCGCGAGGAGGGCAAGAAGCTGACGTGGAAGGACGGCGTCGAGGCGCTGTGGATCCTGTCGCGCGAGCGGGTGCGCGGACGGAACGCGAGCGCCGCGAGCCGGGTCTGACCACGGCCAGGTCCCGGCGGCGGTCGCCGGCCGCGTCGCGTCCGCCGAGGCCGGCGCCGCAGCGCAGGCTCGCCCACGGGTCGGCCTGCTCGAGCGCCCGGACGAGCCGTCCTCACCTCGGCCCACCGCCACCTCGCGGATCCCGCCGCCGGTCGTGCGGGCCCGGCACCGGTCCCCCGCGCCCCCGTGCCTCGCACGGTCAGCGTGCTGTGGGTGCGCGTCACCCCCTGCTGCTGCTGGCGCTCGGGCTGGACGCGCGTCTTCCAGTGGTACGCCGGACGCTCCCTGTGGCTGGACGAGGCCCTGATCGCCCGCAGCCTGGTGAGCCGCAGCTACGTCGCGCTGGTGGCGGAGCCGCTGCAGGGGGATCAGGCCGCGCCGGTGCTGTGGTTGTGGGCCACCAGGCTGAGCCTGGACCTGTTCGGCGACGGCGAGCGCGCCCTGCGGCTGGTGCCGCTGCTGGCCGGGATCGCCACCCTGCTGCTCACCTGGCAGCTCGCCCGGCGGCTGCTGCCCGCCGGTCTGGTGCCGATCGCGCTGCTCGTCACGGTGCTGTCGCCGACGCTGCTGTACTACTCCAACGAGGTCAAGCCCTACAGCCTCGACGCCGCCGTCGCCCTCGGCCTGGTCTTGCTGGCGCTGCGCGTCCCGCGCGGCGCGGGGGCCCGACTCCCGATGATGCTGCTGGCGCTGGCAGGCGCGGTCGCGGTGTGGGCCTCGTTCGCCTCGGTCTTCGTCCTGGCGGGTCTTCGCGTGCTGCTGGTGCTGTCCGCCCTGCGTGCCGGCGGCCTGCGGCGGGCCGTCCCGGTGGCGGCGCTGCTGTCGGCCTGGGTCCTCTCGCTCGGCGTCTCCTACGTGACGGTGCTGTCACGGCTGCGCGACTCCACCGTCCTGTCCAGCTTCTGGGGCTACACCTTCCCCCGACGGCACCGACGACCTGCCGGCGTGGGTGCTGCGCCGCGCCGTCGACCTGACGATGGACCCGCTCGAGCTGGTGCTGTGGCCGCTGGCGCTGGTCCTGCTGGGGCTGGGGTTGTGGCGGCTGCAGCGTGCGGCCCCCCACGGCTGGATGGTGCTCACCGCCGGCGTGCCGGTGGCGACGGTGGCAGCGGCGTTGTCGGCGTACCCCTTCGCGTCGCGGCTGGCGCTGTGGATCGTGCCGCCGGCAGCGATCGCGCTGGCGGCGGTGCTTGCCGGCGACCCTGGAGCGGGCCTGGCCGCTGCTGGCGGCGGTCGCCGCGCTCACGGCCGTCGCCGCCCCGTCGGCCGCCACCACGCTGCCGCAGACCAGCCGGGTCTTCCACGTCGAGGAGCTGCGGCCGGTGATGGAGCAGGTCGCTGCGCAGCGGCAGCCGGACGACCTCGTCCTGGTCGACATCCCGGCCAAGGCGCCGTTCGACTTCTACACGCCGCCCACCGGCCTGGGTCGCGACGGCGTCATCCTGTTCGCCACCAGCGAGGAGGTCGGCGGTCGCTGCAACGACCGGGCGGCCCTGCTGACCGGACGCTTCGCCACCCAGCGCGTCTGGATCGTGTTCGCGCACCGGCTGGCCGACGGCCGTCGGCTCGGCACCCGCGAGGACCTGCTCGCCCGCATCGAAGACGTCACCGGACGCATCCGCACCATCCAGCGCGACGGGGCCACCGCGATCCTGTTCGACCCCAGCGCGCCGGACCCCCGTCGCCCACCGGCGTCGTCCGCAACGCCGGACGCTGCCTCGCCGTCGTGCGCACGGTCCCGCCGACCGGCGTGAGCTAGTCGGGCTTGCGCGCGACCAGCAGCAGCGACTGCCCGAACGGCGGGCGGACCCGGCCTCGACGCGTCGCAGCACCGGCACGACGAGCCGTCGTAGACGCGTCAGCAGCAGCCCGGCCTGCGGGCGGCCGCCGAGCGCCTTGACCAGGACGTACCAGCCGAGCAGCCCGAGCAGGTTGACGTGGTGCAGCACCTCGACGCGCAGCCCCGCCTGCTCGGCCGCGGTCCGCAGTGTCCGGCGCCGGTAGCGCCGCTGGTGGCCGATGGCGAGGTCGAAGCGCTCATCGCGCTCGGGAAGGCCGGCACGACCAGCACGACCGCGCCGCCGGGGCGCAACAGCCCGGCGAAGGCGCTGCAGCGCCCCGACGTCGTCGGGGATGTGCTCGAGCACGTTGTAGGCGACGACGGCCGAGTGCTACGACGGTCTCGTCGATCGGCACCGCCAGCTCGCGCACCCGGACGACCGGATCGCCGGCGAACCGCTCCCGCAGGCCGGCGCAGCCGGCCCGGGTCGGCCTCGCTGGCCGTCCAGCGGGGCGACGCCTGCCGCGGCCCAGTCGGCGGCGTAGTGGCCGAGCCCGCTGCCGACCTCGAGCGGGTCGTCGCCCAGGTACGGCAGCGCCAGGTCGACCAGCCAGCGGCGGTAGTTCCTGGCCTCGACGAGGTCCTCGAGCACGTCGCACTGCAGCTCGGTGTCGCCGGCGACACGCTCGTCGCCCGCCCGTCAGACTGGTCACGCGAGCGCCGCCAGAGCCGCGGCGCGAGCAGCCGGAACGCCTTGCCCCGGTGGCTGATCGGCGTCCTTCTCGGCTCGGCGCCAGCTCGGCCGTCGTCGGTCGAGCCCGTCGGGCACGCAGGACCGGGTCGTAGCCGAAGCCGCCGCTGCCCCGCGGCTCGCGCAGCACCAGCCCCGCACCTCGCCCCGCACGACCTCGCTGCGACCGTCGGGCAGGGCGTAGGCGGCCGCGCAGACGAAGCCGCCGCCCCGCCGCTCGTCCGGCACGTCGGCGCAGCTGCGCGAGCAGCAGGTCCAGGTTGGCGCGGTCCTGCGCCGTGCTCGCCCGGCCCAGCGGGCCGACAGGACGCCGGGCATGCCGTTCAGGGCGTCGACCGCCAGGCCGCTGTCGTCGGCCACCGCCGGCAGCCCGGTCTGCTCGACCGCTTCGACCGCCTTGGCCAGGGCGTTCTGCTCGAACGTCGCGCCGGTCTCCGGACCCGGGCTCGTACGGCGCCGGCTCGGTCAAGCCCACCAGCTCGACGGCGTCGCCCAGCAGGTCGCCGCAGCTCCACGACCTTGCCCGCGTTGAGCGAGGCGAGGACGACCCGGTCACAGCTCTCCGTCGCCGTGCTGCCGCGGCCGCAGCGGCTGGGCGAGCGCCGACGCCTGCAGGGCGGTCAGGTCGGCGATGCCGCCGAGCGCCAGGTCGAGCAGCGCGTCGAGCTCGGCCCGGCTGAACGGCGCGCCCTCGGCGGTGCCCTGCACCTCGATCAGCTCGCCGTCACCGGTGGCGACGACGTTCATGTCGGTGCCGGCGTCGACGTCCTCGGGGTAGTCGAGGTCGAGCACGGGCGTCCCGTCGACGATGCCGACGCTGATCGCGGCGACGCTGCGGACCATCGCCTGCCGGTCGCCGCAGGTGCGCGCACGCGTCGGCGAGCGCGACGTAGCGCGCCGGTGATGGCGGCGGTGCGCGTGCCGCCGTCGGCCTGCAGCACGTCGCAGTCGAGCGGCGATGGTGTTCTCGCCGAGCAGCGACAGGTCGATCGCCGCGCGCAGGCTGCGGCCGACGAGCCGGCTGATCTCGTGCGTGCGGCCGCCGAGCTTGCCCTTGACCGACTCCCGGTCGCTGCGGGTGTGCGTGGCGCGCGGCAGCATCGCGTACTCGGCCGTCACCCAGCCGAGCCCCGAGCCCTTGCGCCAGCGGGGACGCCCTCGGCTGCGCGCTCGCGGCGACCAGCACCCGGGTCCGGCCGAACTCGACCAGGCACGAGCCCTCGGCGTGGTCCAGCCAGCCGCGGGTGATCCTCACGGGGCGCAGGGCATCGGCGGTCCGGCCGTCGTGTCGGGTCATCCGCGGCAGCCTAGTGCTGGGCAGGCGCTCGAACCCGGCCGTAGCGGCGGCAGGGTCAGGCCAGGTGCGTGAGCAGCGGCACGAGCGCCTCCTGCGGCGTCGCCCCGCCGTGCATCCCGACCAGCCTCGCGACCTTCGGCTCGGCGAGGCTCCGCACGACCATCAGGTCCGGGCCGCAGCGGACCAGCACGTCGCCCAGCCGGGTCAGCACCTCCGGCGACGTGGCGCCGAACCAGGCGGCCCCGTCGGCCCGCAGCGCGACCTCGGCCCGGTCCCCGAGCTCGGTGCACCACCGTTCCAGCACAGCCTGCGGGCGCCGGGTGTGCAGCGACAGCGCGCGTGCCTCCCCCGTCACCAGATCGACGTCGCGCAGCAGGTCGGGACGCGCGTCCAGGTCCAGCCGATCGGTCGGCGCGACCATCCCGTGGTCGCCGGTGACGACCAGCAGGGTCCCGGCGGGCAGCCGGTCCACCACGGCAGCGACCAGCGCGTCGGCCGCGACGAGCTCGGCCAGCCACGGCGGCGACCCCGGGCCGAACAGGTGCCCGGCGGTGTCCAGCGCGGCCGTGTACCCGTAGACGAAGCCTGCCGAGATCTCCTGCAGCGCCGACAGGACCTCCCCGGCCAGCCGATCGCCGGGCCTGAGCCCGCGGAAGTCGCTGCCACGCAGGATCGCCTCGGTGAAGCCGGTGCCGTCGAACGCCGCCGGCGCCACCTGCAGGGCCGGCAGCCCGGCGGCGGTCACCTGCTCGAACACGGTGGGGTGGTGCTGCAGCCGCTCCGGCTGGACGAGCCCGCGGGCGTCGACCCCGGCCACCTGCCAGCCCAGCGTCGTCAGGGGCACCTCGTCGACCAGCGTCGTCACGCCGACGACGCCGTGCGTACCGGCCGGCAGCCCGGTCGACAGCGTGGCCAACGAGGTCGGCGTGGAGGAGGGGTAGCCGGTGCTCAGCCGCCCGCTGCGCAGGCCGGCCAGCGTCGGCGCTGAGTCGGCGTGCTCGGCCAGCAGCAGCTCGCCCAGGCCGTCGACCAGCAGCAGGCAGACCCGCCGGGCGGAGGGCAACGCCAACGGAGCCGACGTCTGGGTCGACGCCCGTCTCGACGCGACGCCCAGACTGCGCAGGACGGCCGGCGCCAGGTCGACGAGCCCGCCGGCTGGCACCTACACCTCGTAGCTGCGCCCGCAGGCAGCGCGTTCGACCGGCCCGTCGTAGGCGGCTCTGGCCTCGGCCTCGACCGCGTTCGCGTCCGCCCAGGGGACGATGTGGGTGAGGAGCAGGCGGCGGGCTCCGGCGGCCTGGGCATGCTCGCCAGCCTCCTTGCCGCTCAGGTGCACGTCGGGCGGCTGCGCCGGGTCGTCCAGCCAGCTGGCCTCGCACAGGAGCAGGTCGGTGTCGCGCGCCAGCTCGACGAGCTCGGGGCACCGTCCGGTGTCGCCGCTGTAGACCAGGCTGCTGCCGCCGGCCTCCAGGCGGACCCCGTAGCACTCGGCCGGGTGGTTCATCAGCGCGGTGCGCGACCGTCGAAAGGCCCGATCTGCTGCGTGCCCGCGACCGACCACGCGGAAGTCGTAGACCCCGATCAGGTCGTCCGCCGGAGGGCTCTCGAACGCGCCGCTGATGCGCTCGCGGGTGCCGGGGGGGCCGTGCACGGTGAGGGTCGGGGGCGATGCCGGCCGGGTGGTAGCGGCGGGCGTAGGCGTACGCGACCAGGTCGATGCAGTGGTCGGCGTGCAGGTGCGTGACGTAGACGGCGTCGACGTCGAGCAGGCCGATGTGGCGCTGCAGCTGGCCCAGCGCCCCGGCACCGAGGTCGATCACCAGGCGGTAGCCGTCGTGCTCGACGAGGTAGCCCGAGCACGGGCGAGTCCGGGCCGGGGAAGGTGCCGGCGCAGCCGAGGACGGTCAGCTTCACAGCGACGACCTCCGCCGATCAGTGGTGACCTTGCCGATCTGCGGGTCCGAGGAACCGTCGGCCCAGGCGCTGCGAACGGCTGCGGCGTCGCCGGTGGCGAGGAAGCGGTGCGCCGGCGGCGGCGCGTCCGGGTCGCGGCCCGAGCCCGCGTCTGCGCCAGCACGCGGTAGACGTCCTTGCGCGGTCTCCTCGGCGCTGCTCACCAGCGTCACCTGGTCGCCGACCACGAGGCCGATCATGCCCGGCCAGCAGGGGGTAGTGCGTGCAGCCGAGCACGACCGTGTCGACGTCGGCCCGCAGCACCGGGTCCAGGTAGTGCGTGGCGAGCTGCAGCAGCTGGCGTCCGGTGGTGACCCCGCGCTCGACGAAGTCGACGAAAGCGCGGGCAGGCAGCGCTGGTCAGCGTCACCTGCGGCGCGGCGGCGAAGGCGTCGTCGTAGGCACCGGCTCGCCACCGTCACCGGCCGTGGCGAGCAGACCGACCCGGCCGTTGCGGGTCGCCGCGACGGCGCGCCGCACCGCCGGCGCGATCGACCTCGACCACCGGGACGTCGTAGCGCTCGCGGGCGTCGCGCAGGCAGGCGCTGCTGGCGCTGTTGCACGCGATGACGAGCATCTTCACGCCCGTCGGCGACGAGGTCGTCCATGGCGGCGAGCGCGTGCCGGCGCACCTCGGCGATCGGCAGCGGGCCGTACGGCCCGTGCGCGGTGTCGCCGACGTAGAGCAGCGGCTCGTGCGGCAGCTGGTCCAGCAGGGCCCGCGCGACCGTCAGCCCGCCGACCCCGGAGTCGAAGACCCCGATCGGGGCGTCGTCGGCGACGCACGGGTCGAGCGTACGTGGTGCGCCTCACGACAGCGAGCGTCGTGCCCAGGGCCGACTCACGCCCAGAGCTGGCCCTCGAGGGCCGCCTCGGCCTCCTCGAGGGTGCCGGCGTAGGCGCCGGTCGACAGGTACTTCCAGCCGCCGTCGCACACGACGAACGCGATGTCGGCGCGTCTCGCCGGCCTTGACCGCCTTCATGGCCTCGCCGAGCGCGGCGTGCAGGATCGCCCCGGTGGAGATGCCGGCGAAGATGCCCTCCTCCTCGACCAGCTGGCGGGTGCGGCGCAGCGCCTCGCGCGGCCCGACCGAGAAGCGCGAGGTCAGCACCGAGCCGTCGTACAGCTCGGGGACGAAGCCCTCGTCGATGTTGCGCAGGCCGTAGACGAGCTCGCCGTAGCGCGGCTCGGCGGCGATGATGCGCACGTCCGGCCGGTTCTCGCGCAGGTAGCGGCCGGTGCCCATGAGGGTGCCGGTGGTGCCGAGCCCGGCGACGAAGTGCGTGATGGTCGGCAGGTCCTCGAGGATCTCCGGACCGGTCGTCTCGTAGTGCGCGAGCGCGTTGGCCGGGTTGCCGTACTGGTAGAGCATCACCCAGTCGGGGTTCTCCGCGGCGAGCTGCTTGGCGACCGCGACGGCCTGGTTCGAGCCGCCGGCAGCCGGCGAGGTGACGATCTCGGCGCCGTACATCGTCAGCAGCTGGCGCCGCTCGATCGAGGTGTTCTCCGGCATCACGCAGATCAGCCGGTAGCCGCGCATCCGGCACACCATCGCCAGCGAGATGCCGGTGTTGCCCGAGGTCGGCTCGAGCACCGTCACCCCCGGGCGCAGCAGACCCTCCTTCTCGGCCTGCGCGATCATGTAGAGCGCTGCGCGGTCCTTGACCGAGCCGGTGGGGTTGTCGGTCTCGAGCTTCGCCCAGAGGCGCACGTCGCTGGACGGCGACAGCCGTCGGGAGCCCGACGAGCGGGGTGCGCCCGACGGACTCCAGCAGTGAGTCGAACCGCACCGCTAGCGCGCGCCGCCCGCGACAGCGGGCAGCACGGTGACGCTGTCGCCGTCCTTCAGCGAGGTCTCGAGCCCGCCGAGGAAACGGACGTCCTCGTCGTTGACGTAGACGTTGACGAAGCGGTGCAGCGCGCCCTCGTCGGTGATCAGGCGGTCCGCGCAGACCGTTGTGCCGGCTCTCCAGGTCGTCGAGCAGGCCCGAGAGCGTGTCGCCGGCCCCCGAGACGGCCTTCTCGCCCCCGGTGTAGGTGCGCAGGATGGTCGGGATACGGACCTCGATGGCCATGCGGGGCGGTCTCCTCGTCGTGGTGAGCGTGTCGTCGGTGTCAACAGGACAGGTGGGGACGGTGTTCCGGGTGTGCGCGGCGCAACAGGTTCAGGGCAGCGTGCTGAACGGCTCCTCGGTGACGGTGCCCGCCACCGATGCGGTAGGCCCGCACCTCGTCGGTCTCGGCGCGCGTCGAGACCAGCAGCCAGTGCTCGAACTCGGTCTGCTGCGACCACGCGAGGTCGGTGCGCGACGGATAGGCCTCGGTCATCGTGTGCGAGTGGTAGACGACCAGGAACTGCTCGTCGGCATCGTCGATCTCGCGGTACACCCGGAGCCACTCGGCGCTGTCGAAGGTGAAACCCGTCGGCGAGCGCTCGGCGTTCTGCATCTCGAACAGGCGGGTGGCCATCCCGTCCTTGCCGGCGATGACGCCGCAGCACTCGTCCGGGTGGTCGCGCCGGGCGTGGGCCAGCACCTGGTCGAGCATCTCCTGCGGCAGCGCGAGCACGACGTCAGGTTACCGAGCGCGACCGCGGGGCGCCTCACAGGTGGGACAGCAGGCTCTCCTGCACGCCGCCGAGCCAGCCGTAGAGGTTCAGGGCCGCCGCACGCGGGTCGTCGGAGGGCACGTCGATGCTCGGTGTCCTCGGTGACCTCCAGCCGGGTGCCCAGGACGAGGCGGAGGTCGTTGAGCGTGCCGAGCAGGCTCTGGACCTGGGCGTCGTCCAGCGGCAGCTTTCCGCCGTCGGCCAGGACGGGGTGCAGCGTCGCCACCAGCGTCCGGGCCGACTCCCGCTTGCCGGCACGCAGGTCGGCCTCGGTGTAGCGGCGGAACTCTGCGGCGCGCTCGACGTCGTCGTCGTCGTAGGCGTCGGGCAGCAGCCGCGCCAGCGCCGGGTCGGCGGGCTTGTCGACCGGGCCGCTGGACAGGCCGACCAGCACGGCCAGCGGGTCGGCGTCGGCGTGCTCGACCCCTTCGCCCAGCAGCGCGAGCAGGTCGCTGCGCCAGCTGGGTGAGCGCGCGCGCCTCGACGGCCTCGATCTTCATCTCCAGCACCCCGCGGCGCGTGTGGAAGCGCACCGTCAGTCCTGCTGCAGGGTGGCCCACAGGCCCTTGGCGTGCAGGCGGGTGACGTCGTGCTCCATCTGCTCGCGCGAGCCGTTGGCGACGGCCGCCCGGCCCTTGTGGTGCACGTCGAGCATCATCTGCCTCGGCCTTCTCCCTGGAGTAGCCGAACAGCTCGCGCAGCACGTGGGTCACGTAGCTCATCAGGTTCACCGGGTCGTTCCACACGATGGCGACCCAGGGCCGGTCGGGCGTGCTGTCCTGCTGGGTGTCGGGGCGGTCCAGCTGCGCCGGTGCGGTCATGCCCGCAGGTCCTTCTTCAAGACCTTCCCGGTGGCGTTGCGCGGCAGCTCGTCGTGCTCGACGAACTCCCGGGGGACGGCGAACCGTGCGAGCCGGCTGCGCACCAGCTCGGTCAGGGCGTCGGTGTCGATGCTGTGGCCCGGTGCCGCCACGACGTGCGCCACGAGCCGCGTCCCGTACTGCTCGTCGGGCCTGCCGACGACCGCGACCTCCGCGACGCTGGGAGCGGCTGCCAGCACGTCCTCGACCTGTCCAGGGTGCACGTTCTCACCGCCGATGACCACCATGTCGTCATCGCGGCCGAGCACGGTCAGGCGTCCGTCCGTGCCGAGCACGCCGAGGTCGCCGGTGGACACGAGCCCGTCGAGCCGGTCCTTGTCGCTGCCGTCGGTGTAGCCGGCGAAGGACAGGCCGCTGCCGACGAAGATCCGCCCGGGGTTGCCCGCCGGGACGTCCCGGCCCTGGTCGTCGACGACGCGCAGGCGCACGCCGTGCGGCGGCGCGCCCGGCGGTCTGCGGGTCGGCGGCGAGGTCGGCCGGACCGGCGACCGCGGCGTAGGCGACCTCGGTCGAGCCGTAGAGGCTGTAGAGCACCGGGCCGAACCGGGCCAGCACGCGGGTGGCGAGGTCGCCCGGCAGCGCGCTGCCGCTGGAGGCGATGACCCGCAGCGAGGAGGTGTCGTAGTCGGTCTCGGCAGCCGCGGCCAGCAGCTTGTCCAGCATCACCGGGACGACCACGAGCGCGGTCGCGGCGTGCTCCTCGACGGCGGCGAGCACCGCGTGGGCGTCGAACCGGCGCTGCACGACGACGGTGGAGCCGAGCAGCATGGCCAGGGTCAGGTGGCCCAGCCCCCAGGCGTGGAACACGGGCGCGGCGACGACGGTCGTCTCGCCGGCCCGCAGCGGGATGCAGCGACAGCGCCGACACGGCGTCCTCGACCGACGCGCCGCTGCGGGCGGCGCCGCGCGGGGCGCCCGTCGTGCCGCTGGTGAGGATGACCTGCCGCGACGCGCGGCCGGGCTTGGGCGGCGGGTGGCCGGCGAGGTCTCGGCCAGCTCGGCCAGCCGCTCGGTCGTGACGCCCGGCCGCCCCGGAGCGCGTCGACGAGCAGGTCGGTGAAGTCCTCGTCGTGGACGACCAGCGCGGCGCCCTCGCGGTCGAGCACCTGGCCAGCGGCCCGGCGGCGCTGCCGGTGTTGAGGTAGAGCACGTCGGCGCCGACCTTGGCCAGCGCGACGGCGCCCTCGACGAGCCCGCGGCCGTTGCGGGCGAGCAGCCCGACCGCGTCGCCGGGGCGCATGCCCGCGCGCGCGCAGCTCGCACGCGAGCCGGTCGGTGCGGACGTCGATCTCGCGCCAGGTCAGCGCTGCCGGCGTCGTCGATCAGCGCGGTGCGCCGTGGCGTGCCGGGCCGCTCCGGCGGCGTAGCCGGTCGCCGGCGAGATGCCCCACCGGGCCAGGGCCAGACGCCATGCCGAGCAGCCGGTCGGGCCGCGGCGGGGTCAGCAGACGCGCACGCGCCAGCACGCGGGCACCAGCGACGTCGAGCACGGCACATCCTCCAACAGGTCCGGGCGGGTACACCACGGTCCCATGCGCCGGACGGAGGGCGCAGACCGGCGCTCGCTCCGGCGGCGCGCTGCGATCAGCGCTCACCTCCCGTGGTCTTCCGCGGCTGGCTGCGCCTCGCGGCGTGCCGGCGGCCGTAAGCGGAAGATCACGGCTGACGGGGCCGGGCGGACCGGCGCTGCCTCAGACCGTCACGACGAGGGTGGTGGTCGCACAGGCGTCGACGCGGACGCCGTTGCGTCGCACCGTGCTGCCGTCCTTGCGGGTGACCAGCACCGCGTACGTCTGGGCAGCGGCCAGGGCGGGGACGCTGAAGCGTCCGTCGCCCGGCCGGGTGGCGATGCCCCAGCCATGGAAGGCGGGGGCCCCGTTCCAGCGCGCCTCGGTGAAGGCGTAGACGTCGGCCACCTCGACGGGCGTGCCCGCGCTGTTCACGGTGCGTCCCGTCAGCGCCCCGGCGGTGCCGCCGTAGGCGCAGGTCATCGGCAGCCGGATCTGCAGGTCCGTGGTGCCGACCGGCACGATGTGCTCGTTCGCGTTGCCATACTTGGTGTGGTTTTCCGGGTTGAAGCAGTAGCGGCCCTGGGCGTCCCTGCACGCAGAGCCCTGGTAGCCCCGGTGGTAGACCTCGATGAAGGTCCCGACCGCGTTGCTCGGTACGTGGTCGATCCGCCAGGCCCGGGTGACGGGGGTGCCGTCGCGCATCCGTTCCCGGCTGCGCTGCGAGGCGCGGTCGCTCGGGCTGAAGCCGCGGGCGCGTGCCTTCTCGGGCTGGCCCAGCGGTCCGACGAAGTGGTTGAGATAGCTCTGCGGCACCGAGTAGGCGCCGGTCTTGGGACAGCCGTAGCCGGCGCTGCCCGGACTGCCGCCGTTCAGCGCGCGTCCGGAGCTGTCGACGAGGTCGAAGCCGATCGACACGTTGACGTCGCGACCGTCCTGCCCGACGACGGTGCCGCTGATGCTCTTGCCGGTGTCGCTGGCGCAGGCGGCCGACGCAGGCAGCGCCACCGGCACCCCGAGGCCGAGCAGGAAGAGGACAGCAGCAGCAGCACTGAGGGCACGACGCGGGCGCATCCGCTGAGCATGCCGCGTCCCGGCCGGGTGTGCAGGACAATCTGGGCACGCGACGCCGTGCCTCCGGGGGCGGCAGGATCCGGGAGGCGGGCATGGCGAGGCGGTTCGAGGAGCTCGGCTTCGGCGAGACGCCGATCGGCGAGATCAGCCTGCGCCGCCGCGTCGACCCGTCGCTCGGCGAGGTCTACGAGGTCAAGCTCGGCGACGAGTGGCTCATGTCGAGCCTGTTCACCGTCGCCGAGATCGAGCTCTCCCGGCTGGCGCTGTCCCGGATGCAGGGCGCGCAGCTCGCGGTCGCCGTCGGCGGGCTGGGTCTGGGCCACACCGCCTTCACGGCGCTGGCCGATCCGCGGGTCGCGGAGCTGCTCGTCGTCGAGTACCTCGAGCCGGTCATCGGCTGGCACCGGGCCGGACTCGTGCCCGGCGGCGCCGGGCTCGCTGCCGACCCGCGCACCCGGTTCGTCCACGGCGACTTCTTCGCGCTGTCGGCCGGGCGACGGCTTCGATCCGGACGCCCCCGGACGGCTGCTGGACGCCGTCGTCCTGGACATCGACCACTCGCCCCGCCACCTGCTCGCCGACGGCAGTGCCGGCTTCTACGGCGTCGAGGGCACCCGCTCGCTGGCCCGGCACCTGCGTCCCGGCGGCGTCTACGCGCTCTGGTCCAACGACCCGCCGGACGATGCCTACCTGGACGTGCTGCGTGCGGTCTTCGACGACGTCGACGCCGAGGTGGTGCGGTTCCCGAACCCGTTGCAGGACCGCGAGGCGACGAACACCGTCTACCTGGCGACGGCCCGGAGCCAGCCGCGGGCGCGGCGCGCGAGGTCGTCCGCCCGCGGTAAGGGTGTCTCGGGCGACGCACGACGTCCGCGCTGCGGCGGCTCGTGCGAGCCGCCGCAGGGCGGACACCGACGAGGTGCCTGCACTGCGTACAGGACATGCTCGTCTGGATCGTGGAGGTGGCGGGAATCGAACCCGCGTCCTCCGGTACCTGAACAGGGCTTCTCCGGGCGCAGCTGGCTGTGCTTTTCTCGGCCCTCCCGATCACGCCAGCAAGTCGGGAACGGGCTCAGCCACGGTTGGTTCACCACCCGCCCCCGTGGCCGTGGCCGGTGGTGGTCCTCCTAGCGATGCCAGGTCCCAGGCCGGAGGCTCTCCTGGGCTGACAGCGACGCTCTAGCTGCTAGGCAGCGAGGGCGAACGCGCGCGGACTGGTGTCGGCGCTTGTGTTTTTTGCGACGTTGTTGGTTAACGAGATCATCGTCGCCTTCCTCGGCCCGCTTCTCCTGCCCCGACATCCGGAGTCGAGACCTGTCACCCCCCTCTGGTGCGGTGCAGGCCCGTCAACGCTACGCCCGCCCGGCCGACGTTCCCGCTCACAGGTCGAGCAGCCGCGCCGCGCGTTGTCGTGCAGCACCCCGCGCAGCCAGTCGTCGCCCAGCTCGAGCCGGAGAGCGCCTCGACCTGGTGGGCGTACGGGTAGGGGGTGTTCGGGAAGTCGCTGCCGAGGACGATCCGGTCGGCCAGGCTCGAGCAGCCGGGGCCGCAGCGCCGGGCGGGAACGGCATGCGCTGCTCGGTGAAGTCGGTGAACGCCATCGTGGTGTCCAGGTGCACGCGCGTCGTGGCGCGCGGCCAGGTCGAGGTAGCTCGGCGTACTCCGGCATGCCGAGGTGGGCGACGACCGCGTCAGCGCCGGGTGCCGCGCGAGCACCTCGCCGAACGGCCCCGGGCCGGTGAACGGCCCCGGCGCCGGACCGCTGCCGCAGTGCACGACGACCGGGACACCGGCCTCGGCGAGCTGCCCCCAGACGGCGTCCAGCAGCGGGTCGCGCGGGTCGTACGCGCCGACCTGCACGTGCGCCTTGAACAGCGCGGCGCCCCGGCGTCCAGGGCCTGCCGGACGTACGCCCCGGCGTCGGGCTCGGGGTAGAAGGTCGCGGTCTGCAGCGACGTCGGGGTGGTCGCCGGCGAAGTCGCGCGCCCAGCGCGTTGAGCCAGGCCGCCATCTGCGGGCGGTGCGGGTAGACCAGCGACGGGAACGCCCGCACCCCGAGCGCGCGCAGCCGCGCGAGGCGGTCGGCCTCGTCCGTCCGGTAGTGCGATCGGCCAGGTCGTGCCGGTCAGCGGACCGACGGTGTCGAAGTAGGCCCAGACCTTGGCCAGGACGTTCTTCGGCATGAAGTGCACGTGCAGGTCGATCAGCCCGGGCAGGCCGAGCCCGCGCCACACGCCCGGGACGGCGCGTCGTCAGCGTCGCCGGCCCCTCGGTCAGCGCCGCGCCCCGCTTGAGCGCCCGGCCCATCGCGTTGCGCATCTCGCGCTGGGCGTCCCGCTCGGCCAGCACCTGGCGCTTGTCGTGCGCCTTGCGCCCACGGCCGACGCGCGATCTCGACCTTGGCGCGGCCGTCCTTGAAGTACAGCGACAGCGGGATGAGCGCCAGGCCGCTCTCGCGGGTCGCGCCGATCGAGCGACTCGATCTCCTTGCGGTGCAGCAGCAGCTTGCGCTGCCGTCGGGGCGCGTGGTTGTTCCAGGTGCCCTCGGTGTACTCGGGGATGTGCGCCCCGAGCAGCCACGCCTCGCCGTCCTGGACGACGGCGTACGCGTCGACGAGCGAGCCCGGCCCTGGCGCAGCGACTTGACCTCGGTGCCGGTCAGGACCAGACCGGCCTCGAGACGTCTCTCGATCTTGTAGTCGTGCCGGGCCTTCTTGTTCTGCGCGACCAGCTTGTTGCGGCCGCCGCGCTCGCCGTCCTCGACCTTGGGCCGTCGCGGCTCTTCGCCGACCCCTTGCTCATGGGTCGAGTCTAGGAGGCGCCGTGCGTCAGGGCGGGTCGACGTAGTCCAGCGGGTCCACCGGATCGCCGTCCGGCGGACCTCGAAGTGCAGGTGGGACCGGTCGAGTTGCCCTCGTTGCCGACCCGTCCGACCTCTGCCGCCCTGACCGACGGCTGCGCCCTCGCGACGACCAGCAGCGCCCATGTGGGCGTAGGCGGTGCTGAGGTCGCTGGCCGCCGACGACGCCGTGGCTGACCACCACGAGCGTGCCGTAGCCGCTGGCGTACCCGGCGTAGGTGACGGTGCCGCCGTCGGCGGCGTGGACCGCCGTCCCGATCGGGGCGCCCATGTCGACGCCGGCGTGGAAGCGCCGGTCGCCGTAGATCGGGTGGGTGCGGTAGCCGAACCGGCTCGTCAGCGGGCAGCCGTAGCAGGGCCACTCCATCTGTCCGTTGCGGCGGCTCCGGGTGGTCGTCCGGCGGGGGGCCGCGGGCGGCTGACCGCCCGGGCGGCGCTGGCGCCGCTTGCGCGCTGCCTCCGCGGCTGCCTAGCGCCGGCGCTCGGCCTCGGCGGCCTTGCGCGCGGCTTCGCGCGCCGCCGCCCGGATCCGCTCCGCCAGAGCGCTCTGATGCCGCCTGCGCCGCCTGGTAGTCGCGCAGGTCCGCGCCCGCTCGCCCTCGGCGGCCTGCAGGGCTGCACGTGTGACGGCCGAGCAGCTCGGTGACCTTGGCCTGCGCCTGCTGCGCCCGCATCGCGAGGTCGCGGGAGCGCACGGCGCCGTCCTCCGCGCGCTTGCGCGCCGCCGACACGGCCTGCCGACGGGCCGACAGGTCGGCCTGCTGGCCGGCGAGGTCCAACCGGTCCCGGGTGAGGCGCTCCAGGCTGCCGTCCTGGAAGCGGAAGACCGACCGGAGCATGTCGGCGCGCTGCAACGCAAGCTCGGGCTCGCCCGCTTCCATCACGCGCTGCAGGTCGCCGAGACGGCCGCGCTGATAGCTGCGACGGGCCAGCGTGCCGACCTGGGCCCGCCCCTGCGCGACGGCGGCGGTGGCGGTGGCCACCTCGCCCTCGGCGCGCGCGACGTCTGCCTCGGCAGCGGCCAGCGCAGCCTCCGCCTCGGTGAGCCGCGCGCGGGCGCCGACGAGCTCGCCTGCGGTCCGGTCGACCGCGGCGCGCGCCGGCGGCAGCTCGGCGGCCACCTTGGCCAGCGACGCGGCGGCCGCCTGCACCGCGGCACTGGAGTCCTCGAGCGCACCGGCCGCTGCGGCCTCGCGCTGCCGGGCGTCCTGCTGCTCCTGCGTCTCGGTGCGCACTCCTGCGGCCGGCGACGCGGCGGCGCCCGGGCCGAGCAGCAGCGGCAGCAGCACGGCCGGCGCGACGACCAGCGCCACCCGGCGACGGCGCGACCGGCGGGAACGGCCGGTCACAGGAGTCTCCACAGTCACAGGAGTACCACGCCGTGCGTCCCGCGGAGTCAGGACGCGCCCGGACCGTCCAGATCCGACGTGCGGCCGCTGCGTGGACCAGCGGCACCTGCCTCAGACCCGCAGGTGCCGCTGCAGCGTCACGAAGGACGACAGACCGGCCACGAGCGCGCCCGTGACGACCAGGATCGGCGCGATCCGGAACACGTCGCTCCAGCCGATCAGAGCCACCGGGAGCACCGGTCGCAGCAGCCCCTCGACGAGCACCTTCTGCACGGCAGCGATGCCACCGACGGCGAAAAGACTGCCCAGCAAACCAGCCAGCATCCCCTCGAGCAGGAACGGCAGCCGGATGTAGAAGTTGCTGGCACCGACCAGGCGCATGATGCCGGTCTCACGGCGCCGGCCGAACGCCGAGAGCCGGATGGTGTTGCTGATGAGCAGGATCGCAGCCAGGATCTGGATGACGGCCACCGCCGCGGCGCCCCACTTCACCCGGTCCAGCACCCGGAAGAACGGGGCCAACAGCTCTTTCTGGTCCTGCACCTCGTCGACGCCGGGCCGGTTCTTGAAGGCGCTCGCGATCACCTCGAAGCGGGTGGGGTCCTTGAGCTTGACCCGGAAGGATTCCGGCAGGGCCTCGGGACCGACGCTGTCGACGAGGTCGGGCGAGTCCTTGAAGGTCCGCTTGAACTGCTCGTAGGCGGCGGCCTGGGACTCGTAGAAGACGTCCTTGACCTCCGGCGTCTCCTTGAGATCAGCCAGCAGCGCGTTGCGCTCGTCCGCGCTGACCGGCGCACCGTTGCAGTTGGCCGCGATGCTGGACGTCCCGCACAGGTAGACGGCGACCTCGACCTTGTCGTACCAGAAGCCCTTCATGACGTTGACCTGCGTGTTCAGCATGAGCGCCGAGCCGAACAGGGCCAGGCTGATGGCCACGGTCACGACCACCGCCACCGTCATCGCCAGGTTCCGGCGCAGGCCGATACCGATCTCGGAGAGCACTCGCTGGGCGCGCACGGCAGGTCCTTCGTCTCAGGGTGTGCGGGGTTCTGCTGGTTCCTTCGGCCGAATGGGCTAGCCGCCGTAGCCGTAGACGCCACGGGTCTGGTCGCGCACGAGCTTTCCGTCGAGCAGCTCGACGACCCGACGGCGCATCGAGTCGACGATGGCGGCGTCGTGGGTGGCCATCACGACGGTGGTGCCGGTGCGGTTGATCCGGTCGAGCAGCCGCATGATGCCGATGCTGGTGTTGGGGTCCAGGTTGCCGGTGGGCTCGTCGGCGATGAGGATGCTCGGCCGGTTGACGAAGGCCCGCGCGACCGCGACGCGCTGCTGCTCGCCGCCGGACAGCTCGTCCGGCATGCGTTTGGCCTTGCCCTCCAGGCCGACGAGCTCGAGCACCTCCGGCACGACCTTGTCGACGACGTGCTGCTTGGTGCCGATCACCTCCAGCGCGAAGGCGACGTTCTGGAAGACGTTCTTGTTCGGCAGCAGCCGGAAGTCCTGGAACACGGTGCCGATCGAGCGTCGCAGCGCCGGCACCTTCCAGCTCGACAGCTCGCCGAGGTTCTTGCCCGCGACGTGGACGGTGCCGCGGGTCGGCACCTCTTCCTTCAGCAGCAGGCGCAGGAAGGTGGACTTGCCGGAACCGCTGCTGCCGACGAGGAACACGAACTCACCCTTGTCGATGTCCACGCAGACGTCGTCGAGCGCCGGCCGGGTGCTGGTCGGAAAGCTCTTGGTGACGTGCTCGAGGCGGATCACGGCTTCCACTGTAGGAGCGCGGGGCGCCCGGACGGCGCGTGTGCAGCGGGTGTCGCGCTCCTGTTCTCGCCGGCTCCCGGGGCGGCGTGCGGGGCGGACGGCACCGCCGAACCCGCGGCCGCCGGTCGTCGCCACGCCTGAGCCGTGCGCTGATCTGTCACAGTGCGGGGATGACGGCGCCGGCGCCCTCCGGGGCGGCCCTCGGAGACCTGCAGGCCAGCCTGCTGCGGACCCTCACCCCGGTCGTCGTCGGGACGCTGCTCGGCGGCCTGCTGCGCCACCGGATCGGCGACGACGACGCCAAGGTGCTGTCCGAGGTGATCGAACCAGCGGCGATCGTCGGCTACTACGCCCTCGTGCGGGTGCTCGAGCGCCGCTTCGGGCGAGGCTTCGGCTGGCTCCTGGGCTACGCGCGGGCCCCCGGGTACCTCAGAGCCGCAACGCACGCCGCGCCCGAGCCGGCTGTCGCCGCGAACCCCGAGGTCGGTCTGGACGCGCGGGCTGGCCTGACGCTGGCCGGCCTCCGGATCGCCGGACTGGAGTCCATGACCTGGGAACAG
Source organism: uncultured Actinomycetes bacterium (assembly GCA_963784675.1). Classification (GTDB taxonomy): domain Bacteria; phylum Actinomycetota; class Actinomycetes; order Mycobacteriales; family SCTD01; genus SCTD01. The sequence goes on along the minus strand of CAWASE010000019.1, from coordinate 458,175 downwards.
GCGCCGGACGGTCCTCGCCGACTCACGCTGGTGCTGCAGGATCCCGAGGTCGTCCTGACGTTGCCGACGACCGACGGCGCGCCCGCCCCGCCGCCGACGTCGCGACGACGTCGCGTCGACGCGGGATCTGCCTCGACCACCGAGGACCGGCGACCGGTCGCCCCACCAGACCCGGTCCGACCGGCCTGAGGCCGGAGCGGCGCGTCTCCCTCCGTGCGGCTCCCCGACGGACGGGGACCCGGCCCCATCGTGACGGGCCTCGTCCCCAGAGCCGGCCTAGGACCGCCGCCGCGCAGCCACCGCGAGCCCGGCGCCGAGCACGGCCACCCCGCCGGCGCCCAGCAGGCCCAGCACGATCTCCTGCGTGCGGTCGTTGCTCTCCGGGGCAGGGTCCGGGACGGCCGGCGCCAGACCGGACTGGCAGATGACCGGGTTCTCGGCGCAGCCGGACGGGTCGTCGGGCAGCGGTGACTCCTGCGCCAGGACGGGCGGGGCGAGCAGCAGCAGCGCCCCGGCCGCCGCGCTCGTCAGTGCCGTCACGTGCAGGCCTCGTCCGTGCCGTGCTGTGCGCATACCGGTCTCCAGGTCTCGGGTGGTGGGCGTTGGACGGCGCGGGACGGTCCCTGGTTCCCTTGCTACGACGTCTCGTCGCCGCCGGTGCGCCGCCAGCGGATCGCGGCCTCGACGAAGTCGTCGATCTCACCGTCGAGCACCGGACCGGTGGCCCCGGACTCGATGCCGGTGCGCAGGTCCTTGACCATCTGGTAGGGGTGCAGCACGTAGTTGCGGATCTGCGAGCCGAACGCGACGTCGGCCTTGGTGCCGCGGATGGCGTCCATCTGCGCCGCCTCCTCGACCCGCTTGCGCTCGAGCAGCTTGGTCTGCAGGACGACCATCGCGGCCGCCCGGTTCTGGATCTGGCTGCGCTCGTTCTGGCACGACACGACGATGTTGCTCGGCAGGTGGGTGATGCGTACCGCGGAGTCGGTGGTGTTGACGCCCTGCCCCCCGGGACCGCTGGAGCGGAAGACGTCGACCCGGATCTCCTTCTCGTCGACCTCGACCGCATCGGCGACGTCGACGACCGGCGTCACGTCGATCATCGCGAAGCTGGTCTGCCGCCGGGCCTGGTTGTCGAACGGGCTGATGCGCACCAGCCGGTGCACGCCGTGCTCGCCCGCCAGCGTGCCGTAGGCGTAGTCGGTCTTGACCTGGAACACGACGCTCTTGACGCCGGCCTCCTCGGCCTCCTGCCACTCCAGGACGTCGAGCTCGTAGCCGTGCCGCTCGGCCCACCGGTAGTACATCCGCCAGAGCATCAGCGCCCAGTCCTGGCTGTCGACGCCGCCGGCCCCCGGGCTGATCTGCACCAGGGCGTGGCGCTTGTCGTACTCCCCCGACAACAACGTGCGCACCTCGAGGCTGCCGATCTCGCGCTGCAGCGCCGTGAGCTCGGCCTGTGCCTCCAGGACGGTGCCCTCGTCGTCCTCCTCCGCGGCCATCTGGAACAGCACCGCGACATCGTCCAGCCGCGCGCGGAAGCCTTCGGTGCGCTGGATGTCGCTCTGCACCGTCGACAGCCGGGTGGTGATCTCCTGGGCCTTGTCGGTGTCGTCCCACAGGCCCGGCTCGCCGGCCTGCGCCTCCAGGTCCGACAGCTCGATCCGCAGCTTCGGGAGGTCGAGCACCGTCTCGATGCTGGTGAGCGTGGCGTCGAGCGCCTTCAGGTCCTCCGTCGCATCGGCCACGGTCGTCCACCCTAGTCCGCAGGCCCGCTCGTTCTCTGCCTGCGGACGGGCGGCGGACGGCCTAGCCTGCGCGGGTGCCCCGTCGGCTGCCGCTGTTCCCCCTCGGTCTGGTGCTGCTGCCCGGGCTCATGCTGCCGCTGAACGTCTTCGAGCAGCGTTATCGCATCCTGGTGCGCGAGCTGCTCGAGCTGCCCGAGGGCGAGCGCCGGTTCGGGGTCGTGGCGATCCGGCAGGGCCGCGAGGTCGGCGCCGACGGCGTCACCGCGCTGCACGAGGTGGGCGTCGTCGCGCACCTGCGCCGCGCCGAGGAGCAGGCCGACGGCCGCTACGAGCTCGTCACCGCAGGTACCGACCGGTTCCGGCTGACCGGCCTGGACACCAGCACGCCGTACCTGACCGGTCTGGTCGAGTACCTGCCCGACGACATGGGACCTGCTGCCGAGGCGCCGCTGCTGGACCGAGCCGTCCGGGCTGCGTTCGAGGACTACCTCGCCGCGCTCGCCGAGGCCAACGACGACGAGATCGACGCGCCGGACCTGCCGCCGGACAGCCTGGTGCTCGGCTATCTGATCGCCGCCAGCATGGTGCTGGACCTGCCCGACCGGCAGGAGCTGCTCGAGCAGGAGGACGGCACCGCCCGGCTGCGCGCCGAGCTGCGGCTGCTGCGCCGCGAGGCCACGATCCTGCGCACCCTGCAGGCCACGCCGGCCCCGGACCTGCTGCGGGGGCCCGTCAGCCCGAACTGACCGGAGCTGTCGTTGCCGTCGCGACAGGAGCGGCACCCCGATCGCGGGTCAGCGTCAGCAGGATGTAGGTGAGCAGGGCGGCGACGGGCCAGACGGCCAGCGCCTCGCGCGACATCAGGTCGACCGTGAGCTCGAAGCTGCCTTCCTTGCCCGCGGCAGCAGCCGCCTGGACCGCCTGGCGCAGGCTCTCCAGACCCACCTGCTGGCCGACCAGCATCGCGACGGCGGCGGCGGCCAGACCACCGACGGCCAGTCCCGCGACGACCGCCGGCCCGTGCCGCCGGCCGAGCCACCAGGCCAGCGCGCCGGACACGATGCCGGCCAGCGCCACCGCGGCCACGAAGTAGGCGTCCGCAGCGATCCGCCCGTCGCCGTAGACGTCGCGCAGCAGCGCGTCCTGACCCCGCAGGACGATGGGGACGCGGGGCGCGAGCGTGGCCCAGAGCAGTCCGACCGGCGCGCCTGCCAGCACGCACGCGACGACCGCGACGAGCCCCGCCATCAGGTCGCTGACCAGCGGCGGCGAGGACTCCACCGTGCGGGAGTACGGGACGCCGAAGGCTGTCCCGGTGACCGTACGGACGGCCTCGGGAGCCTGCCAGGAGGTGCTCACCCCACCATCGTGCCTGCTACGGCGGTGCACCGGCCGTCGACGACCTCTAGCATCGCGGCCCATGGCTCCCCGCGGCGTGCTGCTGGTCGGCATGCTGCTGGTCCTGGCCGGTTGCTCCGGCAGCGGCTCCCCCGCGGCGGCGCCGGTGCCCGGACCGTCGTCCAGCGGTCTGGCCGCACCCGAGACGGCCGTGAGCCTGCCTGCCGACGCGCTGCTGCCGCTCGTGCCCACCCCCGCCGAGGTGCCGACCGGCATGGTGCCGCTGCTGACGAGCAGCGGGCCCCGGGACGCCGCGGCCATCGCTGCCTTCTCCGCCGATCCTGGAGCCGCGGCGAAGGACCTGGCAGCGCACGGCTTTCAGCGCGCCTACGTCGCCCAGTACGCCGAACCGACGGGCAGCCGGGTGCTGTCGGTCGTCGTGTCGCGCTTCGCCGACGCCGCGGGCGCCACCGCGGACCTGGCCGGCGACCTGGCGGCGAGCTCGGGCGAAGCGCTCCCGGCGCCCGACGTGGGCGAGCAGTCGCAGGCGCGCCGTCAGCCGCTGCCCGGTACGACGCCGGGACAGCTGGTCACCCTGCGCTTCCGCCAGGGCGCGACGACCTGGCTGCTGGCCTACGGCGACCGTCCGAGCGCCGACGCCGCCGCGGTGTCCGGGCTGGCTCCGCTGCTGGTGGCCCGCGCGGGCTAGTGCCAGGCGTCGGCCGTGCGCCAGACCAGGATGTCCAGGATCCGGAGCTGCGTGACGGGCGTGCCCTCGGCCGCGGCCAGCTGCTCCAGGGCGGCGAACGCGGGCGCCTCGGCCTGCAGGTCGTCGCGCATCTGCGTGCACAGCAGCGCCATGAAGGCCTGCCAGGACCGGTCGGTGGCGCGCGGGATGACCCCCGGTGCCGTGTAGGCCTCGAAGATCCGCGAGTCGTAGATCGGGACGAGCTCGGGACGCTTGCGGTGCAGCACCTTGCTGACGATCGTGCCCCGGACGCCGCGACCTGCGTACCGCGGCTCGTCGAGGATCCCGAACAGGCCCGCGATGCACATCACGTGGTCCTCGTCGGCGTCCTGCAGCGACACCTCGGGCAGGTCGGCGACGGTCTCCAGGGCGGGCAGCATCTCGCGCAGCAGGGCGAACCGGCCCGCGTCGACGTGGGCCCCGATCAGAGCGGGTGCGAGCAGGTCACCGTCGACCAGGTGCGCCGACCCGTTCGTCTCCAGCGTGTCGTAGGCCGGGTAGGCGTAGCCGTTGCGGACGTCGAGGTAGTCCAGCAGCACCTGCTCCGGTTGCTCGACGACCAGCGTGCCGGCGCACAGCCGTAGCTCGGACACCCCCTCGGTCGGGCTGTCGTGGTCGGCCGGCAGCGCCGCCGCTCGGATCACGCGCTCGACCATCGTCGGCTCCCGTCGCGGTTGAGGGTCTGGCTGTGCCCGGACACCCTAGGCGACCCCCTCGCGCAGCAGTGCTCGCGATGCGGCACACTGGACGGCTGGCCCGACCCCGCCCCGGCCCGACCGCCGGGTAGGTGGGCGCCCCGGGCGGCCGCCCGTCCGGGACCTGCGGACCCCGAGGACGGTCATGCCCGAGGACGACGCCGACGTGCCCGTGCTGACCGCCGAGCGCGCGCACCTGGCCCGGGCCCGCGCCGACCTGGCCCGGATGCGGCTGAGCACGGCGTCGCTGCTGGAGTCCAGCTCCAGCTGGGGCAACGACGAGCTGACGACGCGGGCGCACCTGGCCGCGCTCGCCCGGCGCTACGACCAGCTCGCCGACGACGGCGTCACGCCGCTGTTCTTCGGGCGGCTGGACATGGTCGGTCCGCCGCCCGAGGTGTTCCACGTCGGACGACGGCACGTCTCGGGCGCCGCCGGCGAGGCGGTGGTGCTGGACTGGCGCGCCCCGGTGGCCGGCGCCTACTACCGGGCCAGTGCGAGCGACCGCAGGGGCGTCGAGCTGAGGCGGCGGTTCGGCTTCCGGGCCGGGGCGCTGACCGCCTACGAGGACGACCGGCTCGTCGGCGGCCCGGCGGTGAGCGCGCTGCTGGTCGCCGAGATCGAGGCGCCGCGCTCGGGGCCGATGCGCGACATCGTCGCGACCGTCCAGCCCGAGCAGGACGTGCTCGTGCGGGCGCCGTTGGAGCAGACCGTGTGCGTGCAGGGCGCACCGGGCACCGGCAAGACCGCCGTCGGGCTGCACCGCGCGGCCTACCTGCTCTACGCCCACCGGGCTCGGCTCGCGGCCACCGGCGTGCTCGTCGTCGGTCCGAACCGGGCCTTCCTGGCGTACGTGCAGGAGGTGCTACCGGCCCTCGGCGAGGTGCAGGTGACGCAGGCGACCGCCGACGACCTGGCTCCCGCGGTGACGCTCCGACGGGTGGCCGGCGACGCCGAGGCGGCGGTCAAGGGCGACGCCCGCTGCGCGGTGGTGCTCGAGCGGGCGCTGTGGCTGCATGCGGTGCGGGCATCCGAACCGCTGGTCCTGGCGGTCGGCTCGCGCCGGTGGCGGCTGTGGCCGGAGCAGGTGCGCGAGCTGGAACGGGCCGTGCGCGGCCGGGGGCTCGCCTGGTCGGCCGGCCGGGCGGCGTTGGCCGGTGCTCTCGCCAACGCGCTGCTGCGGCTGCAGGAGGACGACGGCATCGCCGTCAGCGACCGGGCCGTGGAGAAGCTCGCCCGCTCCAAGGTCGTGAGCGGCTACGTCGACGCGCTGTGGCCGCCGCTGACGGCGGCGAGGCTGCTGACCGCGCTGGTGAGCGATCGCGGGCTACGGGCCGCGGCCGCCGTCGGCGTGCTGTCCGACGACGAGCAGAAGGCCCTCGCGGCAGGCCCCGCGGGCCGCTGGTCGCGCGCCGACCTGCCGTTGCTGGACGAGGCGGCGAACCTGCTGGAGCGCGTCAGCGGGTACGCGCACGTCGTCGTCGACGAGGCGCAGGACCTGTCGGCGATGCAGCTGCGGGCCGTCGGACGGCGCTGCGTCACCGGCAGCGCCACGGTGCTGGGCGACCTGGCGCAGGGCACGACACCCGGCGCCCCCGCCACCTGGGCGGAGGTGCTCACGCACCTGGGCAAGCCCGACGGCCGGCTGGACGTGCTGACGACCGGCTACCGGGTGCCTCGCGAGGTGCTCGACCTGGCCAACCGGCTGCTGCCCACCATCGCGCCGGGGGTGGCTGCAGCGGCCTCGCTGCGCTCGGTGCCGCAGGGCCTGCAGGTGCGCCGGGCGACGGACGTCGTCGCAGCCGCCGTCGCGGCAGTGCAGGCGCGGGTGTCCGCCGGGTCGGTCGCGGTCGTGGCGGACGCCCGCTCGACGGCGACGCTGTCCGCCGTCGGGTCGGCGCTGGCCGGGGCCGGCATCCAGGCCGAGCTGCTCGTCGACGGCGGCTCGGCGGCCCGGGTCGCGCTGGTGCCGTCGTCGCTGGTGAAGGGGCTCGAGTTCGACAGCGTCGTGCTGCTGGAGCCCGCCGACATCGCCGGCTCCGGCCCGTACGGGCTGCGCGCTCTCTACGTCGCGCTCACCCGCGCGGTGTCGTCCCTGGTCGTGCTGCACGAGCGGGACCTGCCCGCCGAGCTGGCCTGAGGCCGCTACGGGTCAGTCGGCGGCTGCTCAGCGACCGGCGTGGCCCTCAGGCCGGCGTCAGCTCGAGCTCGGCACTCTCGCACGGCCGGAGCGTCACCTGCACAGAACCGTCGCGGGCCGGGATGAGGAGCTGGCCCGGGGCGTCGAGCCGCCCGTCGGCGCCCAGGGTCGCGCCGTCCAGCGAGCTCGCGCGTCCGCGGCAGCCACCGGCGTCGGCCACCCGGCGCAGGACGGCGCGACGCACCCCACCGGGCAGGACGAAGCGCGCGGTCGCCGGGCTCGTCGTGTCGGCGCGGACCGCATAGGCCCGCACGACGCCGGTGTCAGGGTCGAGCGTCACCGTCGTGGGCAGCGAGCGGTCGGCGCGACCGACCTGGGTGCACAGCCGGGTGCCGGGCAGGTTGCGCAGCAGGCTCAGGGCGTAGAAGGACGGCCTGGAACTGGTCGCCCCGGCCCGCACGACGAACGGGGTGTAGTAGGAGACCCGGTGGTCGAAGGGATAGGGCAACCCGTCCCAGCTGTGGACGTTGACGCCGGCCAGCCCCTGCTGCGCGCCGATCAGAAGCGTCTCGGCGAGCCAGGTCGAGGAGCCGAGCACGTTGCTGACGCCGTCCAGGCCGCCGCTGCCGACGCTGTTGCCCTCGTCCATGCGTACCGCCAGGCCGCCCGCCGCGTCCTGCACCTGCTGGATGCGGTCGATCCACTCGCGCCGCGCGCTCTCGTCGAGCAGGCGGGCGACCGAGGGCCGGTTGGCGTAGAAGTGGAAGCCCGCGTAGGCCGCCCGCGGCGCGAACTGCTGCTCGAACCCGCGCACGTAGGCGAGGTCCGCCCGGTGGGAGATGTCGGGGCCGACCAGCTTGATCGCGCTGGTCTGCGGGGTCGCGGCGAGCAGGTCGGCGTACCGCTGCACCCGGGCCAGGTAGGCCGCGGTGTCGGCGTGGAAGTAGCCGTCCGGCTCGTTGCCGATCTGCACGGCGCGCAGCAGGCGGTGCCCGGGATCGCGGCTGGCGGCGTAGGCCGTCAGGAGCGCTGCCTCCTCGGGCCGGTTCACCCGCAGGTTGACGCCCAGCACGATCGTCCAGCCGGACTGGCGGGCCACCTCGAACAGCGCGTCGATCATGCCGCGGCTGATGGTGCCGGCGAAGGCGGTGTTCTGGCTCGTGTCACGCACCGACAGGAAGCGGTAGCCGTCCTGGCTGTTGCCGCCCACCCGCAGCACCCCGCCGGCACCGGGGCGTCCGTTCAGTCCCCGCAGCAGCTCGACGGTCGCCGGGACGACGCTCGCGGCGCTGCGGCCGAACCACGGCTCGACGGTGCTCCACTCGACCGACAGCCCGAGGAAGTCGGCGGGGACGAGCGCGCCGTCCGGCGCACAGCTGATCGTGGAGCTCACCACCGGAGCCGGTGCCGCGTTCGCCAGGGCGGGCACCCCCGCGCCGACCAGGACGGCGGCGGCCAGCAGCGTCCGGAGCCGACGGGGACGGGCACGGCACTGGGCAGGAGCAGCGGTCACACGCACCTAACGCCGGCACGAACCGCGCGTGACGGGGCGCCTAGAAATCAGGCGCCGACCGGCAGGCAGCCGGTACCCAGCAACGCCTTCAGGTCGGCGAACAACGCGGGCGTCGCGCGCACGCGCAGCGTGTCGTCGAGCTTGACGACGGTCGTGCGGACCCCCTGGACGAGCTGCAGGTGCACGTCGGTGGTGCCCGGGTGCGCGGCCAGCACCTCCTTGAAGCGCTCGACGACCGGCGGCGTGCAGCGCGGCACGGGCAGCGAGACCACGACAGGTCCGCGCGGGCCGACCGACAGGTCGGGCACCGTCACCTCGTTGGCAATGATCTTGGGGATGTCCTCGCGCTTGTCGACGCGGCCGCGCACGAGCACGACGGCGTCCTCGGTGAGGTGCATCGCCGCCGAGACGTAGCTCTGCGGGAAGAACATCACCTCGACGGCGCCCTCGAGGTCTTCCAGGGTCACGAGCGCCCACGGATTGCCCTGCTTGGTCATCTTGCGGGTGACGGCGCTCAGGATGCCGCCGACGACGACGGTGCGGCCGTCGTCGCAGTCGGCCAGGCCGGAGATCGGCAGGTCGACGGCACTGGCCAGCAGGTGCTCGACGCCGAACAGGGGATGGTCGGAGACGTAGAGCCCGAGCATCTCGCGCTCGTAGGTCAGCAGGACGGACTTGTCCCACTCCCCCATCGGCACCGAGACGCTGAAGGGGTCCTCGGCGCCGACGTCGGCGCTGTCGCCCAGGGAGCCGAACAGGTCGAACTGCCCGTGCGCCTCGTTGCGCTTGGTCTGCATGCAGTTGTCGATGGCGTCGGCGTGGACGGCCACGAGCCCCTGCCTGCTGTGCCCGAGCGAGTCGTAGGCACCGGCCTTGCACAGCGACTCGACGGTCTTCTTGTTGCAGGCCACGGCGTCGACCTTGCGCAGGAAGTCACCGAAGTCGGCGAAGCGGCCCTTGGCCTCGCGGGTGCCACGATCGAGGCGACGACGTTCGCGCCGACGTTGCGGATGGCCGTCAGCCCGAAGCGGATGTCGGTGCCTCGGGGGGTGAAGTCGCCGTCGGAGTCGTTGACGTCGGGCGGCAGCACCTTGATACCCATGCGTCGGCACTCGGCCAGGTACAGCGCGCTCTTGTCCTTGTCGTCCTTGACGGAGGTGAGCAGCGCGGCCATGTACTCGGCCGGGTAGTTGGCCTTGAGGTAGGCCGTCCAGAACGAGACCAGCCCGTAGCCGGCGGTGTGGGCCCGGTTGAACGCGTAGTCGGCGAACGGGACCAGCGTCTCCCAGAGCGTCTTGATCGCGCCCTCGGAGTAGCCGTTGGCCTTCATGCCGTCGGAGAACGGCACGTACTCCTTGTCCAGGATCTCGCGCTTCTTCTTGCCCATCGCCCGGCGCAGCAGGTCGGCGTTGCCCAGGCTGTAGCCGGCGAGCTGCTGGGCGATCGCCATGACCTGTTCCTGGTAGACGATCAGCCCGTAGGTGTCGCCCAGGATCACCGACAGGGCCTCGCCCAGCTCGGGGTGGATCGGTACCACCGGTTTGCGCCCGGTCTTGCGGTCGGCGTAGTCGTTGTGGGCGTTCACGCCCATCGGGCCGGGCCGGTAGAGCGCGAGCACGGCCGAGATCGACTCGAACTGGTCGGGCTTCATCGAGCGCAGCAGCGCCCGCATCGGACCGCCGTCGAGCTGGAAGACCCCGAGGGTGTCACCGCGCTGCAGCAGCTCGTAGGTCTTGGGGTCGGACTCCATCTCGTCGAGGTCTTCCAGGACGAGCTCTTCGCCGTTGCGGTTGTTGCGGATGTGCTTGAGGCAGTCGTCCAGGACCGTGAGGTTGCGCAGGCCGAGGAAGTCCATCTTCAGCAGGCCGAGCGTCTCGCACGCGCCCATGTCGAACTGGGTGATGATCGCGCCGTCCTGCTCGCGGCGATGGATGGGGATGACGTCGAGCAGCGGCTCGCGGCACAGGATGACGCCGGCGGCGTGCACGCCCCACTGGCGCTTCAGGCCTTCCAGTCCCCGCGCGGTCTCGACGACCTGCTTGGCGTCGGGGTCGCTCTCGACGAGCGCGCGGAACTCTCCCGCCTCGCCGTACCGCTTGTGGCTCGGGTCGAAGATGCCGGCAAGCGGGATGTCCTTGCCCATGACCGCCGCCGGCATGGCCTTGGTGATCTTGTCGCCGACGGCGTAGGGGAACCCGAGCACCCGCGCGGCGTCCTTGACGGCAGCCTTGGCCTTGATGGTGCCGTAGGTGATGATCTGGCTGACCCGCTCTTCGCCGTACTTCTCGGTGGCGTAGCGGATCATGTCGCCGCGTCGGCGCTCGTCGAAGTCGAGGTCGATGTCGGGCATCGAGACGCGCTCGGGGTTGAGGAACCGCTCGAACAGCAGCTTGTGCTTGATCGGGTCCAGGTCGGTGATCGCCAGCGCGTAGGCGACCAGCGAGCCCGCCGCCGAACCGCGGCCGGGCCCGACGCGGATGCCGGCGCTCTTGGCGTAGGCCACCAGGTCGGCGGTGACCAGGAAGTAGCCGGGGAAGCCCATCTGGCAGATGACGTCGACCTCGTAGTCGGCCTGCGTCGTGTGGCCGGCCGGCACGCCGGCGGGGAAGCGCCGGGTCAGCCCGAGGTGGACCTGCTCGCGCAGCCACGTCTGCTCGTCGTAGCCCGCCGGCACCGGGACCCGCGGCATCAGGTCGCGACCCTCGGTGAACCCCATCTCGCAGCGCTCGGCGATGAGCAGGGTGTTGTCGCACGCCTCCGGGAACTCGCTCCACAGCGAGCGCATCTCGGCCGGGCTCTTGAGGTAGAAGTCCTGCGCGTCGAACTTGAAGCGCTGCGGGTCGGCCATCGTCTTGCCCGACTGCACGCAGAGCAGCACCTCGTGCGCCTTGGCATCCTCCGGCGCGGTGTAGTGCAGGTCGTTGGTGGCGACGAACGGGATCGCCAGCTCTTTCGCGAGCCGGATCAGGTCCTTCTGGGCGCGGCGTTCGATGGGGATGCCGTGGTCCATCAGCTCGCAGTAGAAGTTCTCGGCGCCGAAGATGTCGCGGAACTCGCCCGCGCTGCGCTTGGCGGCCTCGTAGTTTCCCATGCGCAGGTAGGTCTGGATCTCCCCCGACGGACAGCCCGTGGTGGCGATCAGGTCGACGTTCGGCCGGACGTGCTCGGCCAGCAGCTCCTTGTCCATGCGGGGCTTGTAGTAGTAGCCCTCCAGGCTCGCCAGGCTGCTGAGCTTGAACAGCCGGTGCATGCCCTCGGTGCTGGTCGCCAGCATCGTCATGTGCGTGTAGGCGCCACCGCCGGAGACGTCGTCCTCGCCGCCCTGGCCCCACTTGACGCGCGTCTTGTCGAACCGGCTGCCGGGCGCGACGTAGGCCTCGATGCCGATGATCGGCTTCACGCCGGCGGCGGTGGCCTTCTTCCAGAAGTCGTAGGCGCCGAAGACGTTGCCGTGATCGGTCATCGCCAGCGCCGGCATGCCCAGCTCGGCGGTGCGGGCGAACAGCTCGTCCAGGCGCGCAGCGCCGTCGAGCATGGAGTACTCGGTGTGCACGTGCAGGTGCACGAACGAGTCCTTCTCGCCCACGGACGGCCTCCCCGACCTCGAGCAGCGGCTCCGGTTGAGCGCGCTGACGGAGCAAGCGTCGGCCGGAGGGGAAGGCGGGCCGTGCTGTGCGGTCCTGAACTCTGCCACGCGCGACCGACAGAACCGAGCCGACGCACCGGGGCGATCGGTCGTGCGTGGCTCCCTGCCGCGCCGGCAGGTCCGCCGTGCCGGTCGAGCGCGCGAGGTCTGCGACGAAGTCCCGGTCCACGCCTCAGGGGATGGCGTCCGCCGCGGGGTCGGCGCGCAGCGCGTCCGGGGCGAGCCGGGCCAGGATCGGCAGCCCCAGCGCCGCCACCGCGGCCAGCAGCAGGAACGCGGCCGCCGGGTGGCCCAGCAGCGGAGCGAGGGCGACCGTGACCACCAGCCCGCCGGCGTTGCCGGCCATCCACAGCAGTGCGGCAGCGGTACCCGACGCCGCCCCGGCCCGCCGTTCGGTCACCTCCAGGACGATCGGCAGGGTCGCCAGCAGCAGCAGTCCCATGACGGCCAGCACCAGGCCGATCCCCACCGCCGCATGCACCACGGCCAGCAGCGCGGCGCCGCCGGCGGTCGCCATCAGCGCCGCCACCAGCACCGGCCGCTCCGCGCCGCGGCTCGCCGCCAGCGGCGGCACCACCGCCGAGCCGAGCACACCGAACACCACCATCACCAGCAGCAGCACGCCGGCGGTGTCGACGGAGATGCCTGCCGGCTCCAGCAGCGCCTGCAGCCAGGTCGTCAGCCCGACGAACACCCCGAAGCCGACGACGACCAGACCTGTGGTGGCGCGCAGCACCCGGTCCGCCCAGACGCCTCGCAGCGCGGCCAGCCCGGAGGCGGCCAGCACCTGCACCTGCCGACCGGGGGTGCGCAGGGCCAGGGTCAGCACGATCGCACCGACGGTGGCGTAGACGGCCTGCAGCAGCAGCAGCGACCGGAGCCCGTCGCCCCCGCCGAAGGCCGCGCCGGTCGCAAAAGCCAGCAGGAAGCCGGCGAACAGCCCGGCCGAGCAGACGGCGATGCCCAGCGGCCGGTCCTCGTCCCGGGTGTAGGCGGCTGCCAGCTTGGCGACGCTGTTGGTCACCAGCGGCTGCGCGACGGCCACGAGCAGCTGCCCGGCCAGCACCCAGCCGTAGTCGTCGGAGACGAGCCGCAGCAGCCCGCCGGCGGCGGTCAGACCGGCGCCGAGGGTGATGCTGCCGCGAAAGAAGCGGTCCAGGAGCACTCCCGCCGGCAGCGCCAGCACGACGTACAGCAGCGGGAACACGGCCGACAGGGCGCCGATGGCGCCCTCCCCCACGCCGTAGTGCGCTGCGGCGTCGGTCGTGATGGGAGCGAAGGTCAGCCACAGCATCTGGTTCGCCGAGGTGACGAGGACGAAGGCGGCGATGACGGCCCAGCGGGTGCGTTCCACGGCACATCCTGGCACCGGCCGGCGGCTGCGCGGGCGAGGGCGGCGGGGCTGCGGCGGGGCGGGCGGTGCGGCTCCGCCGGCTGAGCACCGCGTCGGGGAGACTGCCGCCATGACGCGTGTGGCCGTGGTGGCCAACCCGACCAAGAGCGGCGACCCCGACTGGCAGCGCCGCACGCTCGGGGTGCTGGCCAGAGCTGGGCTGCCGGACGCCGTCTGGCTGCCCACCACGGCAGAGGACCCCGGTCCGGGCCAGGCCCGTCAGGCGCTGCGGGACGGCGCCGGGCTCGTGCTCGCAGCCGGGGGTGACGGCACCGTGCGGGCCGTCGCCACCGTGCTGGCCGGCACCGGCGTGCCGATGGCGCTGCTGCCCAGCGGCACCGGCAACCTGCTGGCCCGCAACCTCGACATCCCGCTCGAGATCGAGGCCGCGGCCCGGGTGGCTTCAGGCGGACGCACCCGGGCGATCGACGTCGCCCGTGACGCCGAGGGCGAGTGCTTCCTGGTCATGGCCGGCACCGGCTTCGACGCCGCCATGCTGCGCGACACCTCCGACCGGGCGAAGGCCTGGCTGTCGTGGGCGGCCTACGTCGTGGCCGGGGTGCGCCACCTCCGCGCCCCGCTGGCCACCTACGAGCTCGACGTCGACGGCGCGACGCACCGCCGACGGGCGCGCGGCGTGCTCGTCGGCAACGTCAGCGCGCTGCAGAGCGGGTTGGAGCTGCTGGCCGGTGCCGCGCCCGACGACGGCCTGCTGGACGTCGCCGTGCTGGCGCCGCTGACCCTGCGCGACTGGGCCCAGCTCGCCCGCCGGGTCGCGCTGCGACGTCCGCCGGCCGACCGGGTGCTGGAGCGCTGGACGGCACGTTCAGTGACGGTGCGCTCGCATCCGCCGCAGCCGGTGCAGTACGACGGTGACCTGGTCCGCCCGGGCCGGGAGCTCGCGTGCAGCGTCGAGCCGGGGGCGCTGCTCGTCCGGGTGCCGGCGTGAACACCGGATGAGCACCGGCCGACGCCTCGCCGCGTTCGGGCTGGCCGTCGGACTGCTGCACCATCTCGGGTCGCTCGGCGGTCTCGGCGACGCCGGTGGCGGCACGCGGTGGCAGGACTGGCTCGACCTCGTCACGCCGTTGCTCGTGGTCGGAACCGCCTGGTGGACGCTGGCCGGCGTCGCCCCGGACCCGCACACCGTCCGGTTGGCCGCTGCCGGTGGTCTGCTCTACACCAGCGGCCACGGCATCCATCTGGCCGCCAACTCGATCGGGAATGCGCGCGGTCCCGCTGCTCCGGTGCACCTGTGGGACGAGGTCGTCGGGCACGGCCTCTGGTACGCCGGCCTCGCAGTGCTGGTCCTGGCCCTGAGCAGGTCCGTCGAGCCGACCTCGGTCCCCCCGGCGGGTTGGTTGCTGGCGGCGGCCGTGGGACTGACCTGGACGACCAACGCCCTCGGGGCCGACGGACTCGTGCTGCCGATGACGGTGGTCGCTGCGGCGTTCGCCGTCCTGGGCTGGCGGGCCCGACGCACGCGAGCCGGACGGCTGATGCTGTTCACCTACGGCCTGGCGGCGCTGATGCTGCCGACGTTCGCTGTGCTCGCCGAGGTCAGCCGGGCGGGTCCGCGCGGGTGACGGGGATCGAAGCCACCGCCTTGTCGACCGGACGACTTCTGTCGGCCATCCCGTCAGCGGTGCGTCCCGGTCACAGGCCGGGCGAGGGCGTCGCCCCGACATCGCCCTCGAGGTCCTCGCGCAACGACGCCCGTAGCTCGACCAACCGGTCTGCCAGGCCGCAGTCGCGCGGATCGTCTGAGGAGGACGTCCGCAGCTCGGCTTCGAGCCTGCGCGATGCCCGATCGAGCGCCTGCGCCAGCCGACGCGCGGTCGCAGGCTCCTCGAGGTCGAGGTGAAGGCCATGCATCGCCTCCGCCTGCTGGACCAGGAACAGGTCCCCCGGTTCGGAGCACTCCGCGTGAGTGCTCCGCATGAGCCGGCCAAAGGCCCAGCCAGCGACCCCCCAGGTCCCGCCGGCCCGGGCAAAGCCGATGACACCACTCATCAAAATTTCCCTCCTCACGCTGCGAGCCTCGGCCGTCCCCTCCGCACGATGCGAGCCTCGGCCGCTGGTGTCACCGGACGATCTGCAGCCCCACGGCTCTGAGGACGTCGGCCAGCCAGACGAGCTCGTAGGCGACGGTGTCGTCGACGACGGTCGACCGCTGCAAATTCTCCCAGGACTCTGACAGCTGCCCGATCGAGAGCTCGACCGGCTCCTGCTGCACGTCGTAGAGCTGCTCCGGGGAGATCGCCCAGAAGTGCTCCTTCTCCAGGGTCAGCGTCCCCCCTGCCACCTGTTCGAGATGGGCGAGCAGCCGGTGGCAGACCGCCCGCAGCTCCTCGACCTGGATGTCCAGCTCATCGGTCATGGGTCGGTCTCCGAATCTTGTCGAGGTTCTTCTGGAAGGTCGCGATCTCGTTCTCCAGGTGCCGGACTCGGCCGGCCACGATCCTGGCACGCACCTCGTCGTTCGCCGCCGACGCCAGCAACCCCCGGTGGTCGAAGGCGGCCGGGTCCGCCCGGTAGGCGGCAAGCTTGGCGCGGTGCGCTTCCGCTTGCCGGTCGAGGCTGCGGACGGACCGGGCCTCCTCCGGCGTCAGCGCGCGGGTCCTGCTCGCGCGCGACCCCCGCTGCAACGGGGCGGCGAGCCAACCAGCCGCCCGTCCCGCTCCGGCACGCACCGCGCGCGCCATCCGTCCCAGCACCCCGGGCACCGTCGAGGCGCCGGTCCACACCGCTCGGCCGGCCCGCGGCAGACCCGTCAGGCGACCGATGACCTGCAGCAGCCGGCCGCCGGGGATGACCGCCAGGCCGGCGACCAGCACCTCCCACCAGGCCCCCGCCCCCCGGGACCAGCGCAGCAGCGCATCGACGAGCAGGACGACGCCGGCGACCAGCAGCACGACGACCACGGCGAGCCCGCCGACGAACAGCGCGACGATCGCCGCCACCGCGGCAACCGCCGTGGCGACGACCACCGTGACCTGCCAGGCCACCTCGGCCGCGCGGCGCAGCCCGTCCCACACCGACCCGTGCGGCAGCGCGCCGTCGCCCGCCTCGAGCAGGACGCGGGCAGCGGTCCGGTCCGCTCGCTCCCGGAGCACGCCGGCGTCCAGGGCCAGGCGCCGGGCGGCTTCCAGCCGGCCCTGCGCGTCTGCCCGCGCGTCCGCCAGCCGGGCAACCCGGTCCGCCGCCGCGCGCGCGTTGCGCACCGCGGCGCGCACCTGGTCCGGATCAGGCGCGTCGGCGAGCCGCCCCGCCTCGCGATCGGACGCCACGGCCACCGCCGTGGCCCACGACAGCTGCCCGCTCAGGCTGTCGAGCTCGGCGCGGGCGACCCGGCCCCGTGCCAAGGCGTCGTCGGCCTGCTCCTGCGCACGGTCCAGCCGCCTCGAAAGGGTCCCGAGCGCCTCCCCCGCGGTGCGGTACGACGTCGCCAGCACCCCCAGCTGCGACGGGAACTCCTCGAGCGCTCCGCGGAACACCTCGGCGGACGCTCCGAGCCAGGACCGCACCGGCCCCTCTGCAGCCAGTCCAGCCACCTGCCGCTGCGCCCCGGCGGCGTCCCGGGCGACACCGTGCAGCTGCGTGGCCAGCACGGCGACAGCGCCAGGATCACCCGGCGTCGGATCCCGCTCGAGCGCCAGCACGTCCCAGTCGCAGGGCCGCGTCATCGGCCGGTCCGCTCGTCCATGCGCGGCACTGTGGCCGACGCATCGCCCGCGTGCGAGTTCTCCACAGGCCAGTTCGAAGCAGCCGCCCCAGCCCGCACCCACGGCGACGCCCGCGACCGGTGCGGGCGGCTACGGCACAGCGGGTCCGCTTCACGCCGCCGGCGCGGACTCCTCCGTCGGGAGGGCCAGCAGCTGACGCCGGATCGCGATCAGCAGCTGGACGACTGCGAACAGCGTCATCGCCGTGATGATCGCCATGCCGGTGGTGGCCACCAGCTCGCGGTGGGCCAGGAACACCCCGCCGAAGTGGATCGACGCAGACAGGAAGATGACCCGGTTCGGCCGCTCCGCGAGCGTGATCCGGCCGACCTCGTCGCCGCCGGCGTTACCGGCCCGGGCGCGGACGTACTCCATGAAGAAGAACAGGAACCCGCAGCCGATCGCCAGCTCCAGCGGCGCGCCGACCGACACGACGGCGGCCAGGTAGACCGCGTCGTTGATGCGGTCGACGGCCGAGTCGAGCACGTAGCCCCACTTCGTCGACCGCTCCTCCAGCGCAGCGACGCAACCGTCGAGGGTGTCGAACAGGCCGCTCGCCACCAGCGTCCAGCCGGCCAGGATCGCCCATCGACCGCCGATCTGGGCCGGCACGAAGACCGCTCCGGCCAGCCAGATCGAGCTGATCGTCAGCACATCCGGCTGCACGCCGCGGCGGGCCAACGGCCGGGCGATCGTGTAGACGAGCGTCAGCCAGCCGCGCAGCCACGGGTTCCCCGTGCGCGGGTCGTAGCCGCCGTGCAGTACCGACCAGCGGTCGAAGTAACCGTCCCGGTCCGGAATCTCGTGCACCGGCCGGCGCGCCGTCGCCAGGCCGAGCACGACCAGCGCCAGCCCCGCGACCACCAGGACCAGCACGCCGATCATGCCGAGGCCCGGACCGGCGCCGTGCTCGCGGTGAGTCCGAGCCGGCCCCACACCTCGCGGGTGGCCGTCGAACGGTTCAGCGTGATGAAGTGCAGCCCCGGCGCGCCCTCGGCCAGCAGCCGCGCACACATGTCGGTGGCCGCCGCGACGCCCACCTCGCGGACGGCTTCGGCGTCGTGCTCGACGGCGCGTAGCTCGGCGGCGAGCTCGGGCGGGAACTCCGAACCCATCAGCTGCGTCATCCGCTCGATCTGCTTGAGGTTCGTGACCGGCATGACCCCCGGGATGATCGGGACGTCGCAGCCGCTCGCCGCGACCCGGTCGCGCAGCCGCAGGTAGTCCTCGGGCCGGAAGAACATCTGCGTGATCGCGAAGTCCGCGCCGGCCCGGCACTTGGCCACGAAGCGCTCGACGTCGCTGTCCAGGTCCGGCGAGCGCGGGTGCTTCTCCGGGAAGGCGGCGACCCCCACGCAGAACTCTCCGGACGCCTTCACCAGCTCGACGAGCTCGGCCGCGTACTCGACCCCCTGCTCGTGCCGGACCCACTCCGCCTGCGGGTCGCTGCCGGGCGGGTCGCCGCGCAGGGCCAGCACGTTCCCGACCCCCGCCGCCGCGAGCGAGCCGATGATGCGCCGTAGGTCCGACACCGAGTGGTTGACCGCGGTCAGGTGCGCCAGGGGCTCCAGCGTCGTGTCGGAGGCGATCCGCTCCGTCATCCGGATCGTGCCTTCGCGCGTCGAGCCGCCGGCGCCGTAGGTGACCGAGACGAAGTTCGGCCGCAGCGACTCCAGCTCACGGATGGCCTGCCACAGCGTCCGCTCGCCGTCGGGCGTCTTGGCCGGGAAGAACTCGAAGGAGAACAGCCGCTCTCCCGTCGCGAGCATGTCCTTGATCGTCCGGGTGGCCACGTCCCCAGATTAGCCGCGGGCACGTCCTCGCCCCTGCCTCGCGGAGCAGGTCGTACGCTGCCGCCTCATGGACGTCAGCCCGCTGGACCGTGACGACCTCCGCCAACGGGTGCAGAAGGCTCTGTCGGAGTTCGTCACCGGGCAGCTGCCGGCCCTGGACGCGATCAGCGAAGAGCTCGGCCCCCTCACCGACGCCCTCACCGACCTCATCGCCGGCGGCAAGCGGCTGCGCCCGGCCTTCTGCTACTGGGGCTTTCGCGGGGCGGGCGGCCTGGACGGCGAACAGATCGTCACGGCTGCCGCTGCTCTCGAGCTGTTCCAGGCCTGCGCGCTCATCCACGACGACGTCATGGACGGCAGCGACACCCGGCGCGGCCTGCCCGCCGTCCACCGACGCTTCGCCAGCCTGCACCGCAGCGAGTCCTGGGTCGGCGACCCGGAGGCGTTCGGCATGGGGGCCGCCGTGCTGCTCGGTGACCTGTGCCTGGCGTGGTCGGACGAGATGCTCAGCACGAGCGGCCTGCCGGCCGAGGCCCTGCTCACCGGTCACCGCGTCTTCGACGAGATGCGCACCGAGCTCATGGGCGGTCAGTACCTGGACCTGCTCGAGCAGGCGCGGGGTGGCGGCAGCGTCGAACGGGCGCTGCGGGTGGCCCGCTACAAGAGCGCCAAGTACACGATCGAGAAGCCGTTGCACCTGGGTGCCGTGCTCGCCGGCGCCGGTCCGGACGTGCTGGCCGGCTACTCCGGCTACGGGCTGCCGCTCGGCGAGGCGTTCCAGCTGCGCGATGACGTCCTGGGCGTGTTCGGCGACCCGTCGGTCACTGGCAAGCCCGCCGGCGACGACCTGCGCGAGGGCAAGCGCACCGTGCTCGTCGCGATGGCGCTCGAGACCGCGACCCCCGCGCAGGCAGGGGTCGTCCGCAAGCACCTGGGCGACCCGCACCTGAGCGCCGACGGCGTCGCGCAGCTGCGCGCCGTGCTGGAGGGGACCGGCGCGCTGACACGGGTGGAGCAGCTGATCGAGCAGCTGTTGCAGTCTTCTCTGCAGGCGCTGGAGCAGGCCCCGATCGACGACGAGGCCCGTTCCGTGCTGGCCGGGCTGGCCGCCGCAGCAACCTCGCGCACCGTCTGAGCAGCGCCGGCAGCACTCGCGCAGCACGCATCGCCGGACTACCGTGAGCCGGGTGACCGCCCCGACGATGACCGCCAACGAGTCCTGCTGGTGCGGCAGCGGCCGTCGCTACAAGCGCTGCCACCGCCTCGCCGACCTCGACCCTGAGCGCGCGGCCGCCGAGCAGGCCCGGCGCGAGGAGCAGGAACGGCTCTCAGCGTCGTGGGTCAAGCCGGGCAAGCAGTCACCGCGGCGAGAGGTGCCTGCGCACATCCCCCGCCCCGACTACGCCCTCGACCGCCGCGGCCGTCCGCAGCACCGCGACACTTCCGCTCCCAAGGACGCCGACACGATCGCCCGGATGCGCCTCGCCGGCCGGGCCGCCGCCGAGATCCTCGCGGAGGTCGGCGCGGCCGTGCGTCCAGGCGTCACCACCGACGAGCTGGACCGGATCGCGCACGACGGCTGCATCGCCCGCGGCGGCTACCCGTCACCGCTGGGTTACGGCGGCTCGGGCACGCCGTACCCGAAGTCGCTGTGCACCAGCGTCAACGAGGTCATCTGCCACGGCATCCCCGACTCGACGGTGCTCAAGGACGGCGACATCGTCAACTGCGACGTCACCATCTATCTCGACGGCGTGCACGGCGACACCAACGCCACGTTCTGCGTCGGCGACGTCGACGACGCCAGCCGCGACCTCGTCGAGGTCACCCGCGCCTGCCTGGAGGCCGGCATCGCGCAGGTGAAGCCCGGCAACCGGATCCGGCACATCGGCAAGGCCATCCAGGAGCACGCCGAGAGCCGCGGGTACGGCGTCGTGCGCGCGTTCGTCGGCCACGGCGTGGGGCGCAGCTTCCACAGCGATCCGCAGGTCTACCACTACGACAACCCGGACGCCCGCACCGAGATTCGCCCGGGGATGACGTTCACCATCGAGCCGATGATCACCATCGGCGACTGGCACCACGAGATGTGGGACGACGGCTGGACGGCCGTCACCGTCGACCGCTCGCGCACGGCGCAGTTCGAGCACACGCTGCTGGTCACCGACGACGGCGTGGAGATCCTCACCCAGGTGTGACCGAGAGCTGCCCGACGTAGGCGGCGTCTCACCCGACTACCGGCGGGCCACTCTGCCTCGACGCCGTCCCAGCAGCGCTGTCCCGAGCAGCAGCACCGCCAGCAGCGGTGGCGCGAGCGAGGCCCCTGTCGCAGGCAGCGAACCGGTCGCCGTCGGGCGGGCGGGCGTCGCCGCGACCGGCAGCGCGACGACCCGCTGCGTGAAGGAGATGACGTGCAGCCAGGAGCCGCGGTCCTGGTAGGGCATCGTCAGCGACGGTCCGATGACGCCGGTCAGCGAGTCGATCGCGCGCCTGGGGTGCGGGTCGCGCCACGCTGCCGGGTCGGTGCCGAAGTCGGTGGTCAGGGAAGCGAGCGTGCGGTCCAGGGCCGCCAGCATCGCCTGCCCCGCCGTCCGGCCGCCGAGATAGCTGCGCGAGGGCGTCAACGACGACGCCGACGGGTTCAGCACCCGCAGCACCAGGTTGTCGGCCGGTGAGGCGTCGAACACGTGCGAGGCGACGAAGTCCGACTCCTTCACCGTGGCAGCAGGCAGCGAGGCCAGCACGACGTCGCGCAGGTCGTTCATGTACCGGCGGAACAGGGTCGGCGCAGGACCGTCGGTGACGCTCTCGTCGGTGTAGTCCCCCGCGGACGTGCCGGCCCTCGGACCGTAGGCGGTGCCGTCCCAGGCCCTCAGCAGCGTCAGGGCCTGCCGCTGCGCCGCCGTCGCGCCGGTCTGCGCCGTCAGCAGCGGCAGGAACTCCGGTGCCCGCTGATCGACGGTGCCGAGCCGGTACTCGGTGGCCCGCAGCCCTGCCGGCGTCAGCCGTGGCTGACCGGCGAGCAGCCTCTGCACGACCTGCACCCGGTTGGCCCGGCCGGCGGAGCGGCTGGAGGCCGGCTCGAGGAACTCGTCGATCCAGCCCGTCGCCGGCTTGTTGTTCCAGGTCGTCAGGTAGCCGACCTTCGGGTCGACAGCGTGCGGCATCCGGGCGAAGGGGACGAAGCCGGTCCGGTCGTACTCGCCGGTGCCGGGCGCCGGGAAGCGCGAGTCCCAGCGGGCGCTGCGCACCGGGAACAGCCCCGGGTGCCAGTAGGCGATGCGGCCGTCGGCGTCGGCGTAGACGGTGTTCTCGTTCCAGGTGACCAGCTTCATCGCCGCCTCGAACTGCGCGAGGTCGTCGGCCCGGTTCCAGCCCAGGATGCCGGTGACCGTCTCCAGCTCGCGCCGGTACATCGCGTACTGCACGGACCTGGCCTGGTCGCCGACCTGCGCGACGATCGGCCCGTGGACGGTGCGGCACACCTGCACGTCCTCGGCCAGCACCGGTGGGCCGACCGGCACGCCGCGCTGGGCAGCGCGGTAGCGCACGGTCTCGGTGCGGCAGTCGGCGTCCTTCCAGACCCCGCGGTGCCGGTACTGCAGCACCCCGCCCTGCGTGCGCGTGGTCTCGATGAAGCTGTCGATCGTCTTGCTGTTGCCCGTCGTCAGACCCCACGCGACGCGCTTGCCGTAGCCGATGCCGACCGTCGGCAGGCCCGGGACGGTGGAACCGCGCGCGTCGTAGCCGCCGCCGTGGACCTCGATCTCCCACAGCTGCGTGGGGTAGGAGTAACCGAGCTGCGGTCCGCTGACGAGCATCGCCGCGCCCGTCGAGGTGCGCTCGGGTGCCACGGCGAAAGCGTAGGAACCGCCGTGCAGGTTGTTGCCGTAGTCGACCAGGCTCTGGACGGCCCGGGCAGCCGGCAGCGGCAGGCCGGGCGTCGCGGCCGCCGTCGCGACCGCACTGCCGGTCGGGACGGCCCTGCCGGTCGGGACGGCCCCGCCGGTCGGGACGGCCCCGCCGGTCGGGACGGCCCCGCCGGTCGGGACGGCCCCGCCGGTCGGGACGGCCCCGACGGGAAGCGCGCCGGTCGGGTCGAGGCCGGTCGGCACGGCCGGGGCGGGGTAGGCGCCCGTGCCGGGACCGTCGGCCAGCCCCGGCGGCAGCGCCAGGGCGTAGGCGGCGCTGGCACGCAGCACGGCGGCGCGCTGGGCGGCCGGCACCACGGCGTTGTCGAAGGAGCCTTCCTCCGGCGGGACGCTGACGGTGGCCTTCGTGTCGCTCTGCCAGCGCAGGTCGGTGAACGCGCCGAGCCCGGCCACACCGCCGAGGGTGCGCAACGTCTCGACCTCGCGGAACTCGTCGCCGCCGGCGCTCGCGACCGTGCGGGTGATGAGCACCCCCGCCGCCAGCGTGTCGGTGACCGTCCACGCGGCGGGCAACGACGACAGCAGCGCGTACTCGGCCGGCAGGTCGGTGGGCGTCACGCGCACGTGCTGGATCCACGCGTCGATGCCCGCCGCATACCCCTCGACCACCTCGCGCGAGGAGGCCGGCAGCGCGGCGAACATCGCGTCGTAGTCGGCCTGGGAGTAGGTCAGCGTGCGGGCCTGGACGTCGGCCGGCACCCCGCTCGGTCCGACGAGCTCGGCGAAGGTGCCGCGGCCGAGCCGGCGGACGGCATCGGCCAGGAACAGCCGCTGCTGGCCGGCCGCGTATCCCGCGCCGTACCAGGTGTCGAAGGAGGAGTCGCCGTAGACGACCTTCACGCCCTTGGCGTCGGTGTAGATGCGGACGCCGTCCCGAGGCGTCTCCGGGGTGCCGGTAGGCGCCTTGAACCGGCCGTCCTTGGTGTCACCGTCCCAGAACATCTCGCGCTGGTCGTCGACGTTGTCGCCGTAGGCGCCAGGGTCGCCCGAGGCCATCCCGGCGGCCTGACCGGTCGCGGAGAAGAACCCGGAGTTGCCCGGCGCCAGTGCCGTCCCGACGAGCATGGGCTGCGCCGGAGGAACATCCGCGGCGAGTGCCGGCGCCGCCGTCCCGAGCACGAGCAGGGGCACCAGGGCGAGGGGCAGGAAGCGGTTCACCAGAGCATCATCGCCGTTCGGCGGCGCGGGCGGGGCGCACCTACGATCGACCCATGAGGACAGTGCCCGGCCGCACCGACCGCGTCGTGATCGTCGGAGCCGGGCTCGCCGGTCTGTCGGCCGCGCTGCGGCTGGCCGGAGCGGGTCGCGAGGTCACCGTCCTGGAGCGCGAGGACGTGCCCGGCGGACGCAACGGGCTGCTCGAGGTCGCCGCCCCCGGCGGCGGCGGGAGCTATCGCTTCGACACCGGCCCGACCGTCCTGACGATGCCCGACCTCATCGCCGACGCCCTGGACTGCGTCGGCGAGAAGCTCGAGGACTGGCTCGAGCTCGAGCCGATCGACCCGCTCTACCGGGCCTACTACCCCGACGGCTCGACGCTGGACGTCAAGGCCGACCCGGCGGCGATGGCCGCCGAGGTCGAGCGCGTCTGCGGGCCCAAGGAGGCGCAGGGCTACCTGCGCTACGTCGAGTTCGTCAGCAAGCTGTACCGGTACGAGATGAAGGACTTCATCGACCGCAACATCGACTCCCCGTTCGACCTGCTGACGCCGAACCTCGCGCGGCTGGTGGCGATCGGTGGCTTCCGCAAGCTCGCGCCGAAGGTCGACAGCTATCTCAGCGACCCGCGCACCCAGCGCGTGCTGTCGTTCCAGTCGATGTACGCCGGGCTGTCGCCGTACGACGCGCTGGCCATCTACGCGGTGATCGCGTACATGGACAGCGTCGCCGGCGTGTACTTCCCGAAGGGCGGTATGCACGCGGTACCCCGGGCGCTCGCCGGGGCCGCGGAGAAGCACGGCGTCGCGTTGCGCTACGGCACGACCGTCACCCGGGTGCTCGTCGAGCACGGCCGCGCGGTGGGCGTCGAGACGGCCGACGGCGAGCGGATCGCCGCCGACGTCGTCGTGCTCAACCCCGACCTGCCGGTGGCCTACCGCGAGCTGCTGCCGCCGGAGTCGATGCCACGACGGGTGAAGGCACAGGTCTACTCGCCGTCGTGCTTCCTGCTGCTGGCGGGCTCGACGCAGGCCTACACCAAGACCGCCCACCACAACATCCACTTCGGCCGCTCCTGGTCGGGGGTGTTCGACGAGCTCATCGACAAGCAGCAGCTCATGAGCGACCCGTCGATCCTGGTCACCAACCCCACGCGCACCGATCCGACGCTGGCCCCGGACGGGCGGCACATCTACTACGTCCTGCTGCCCACCCCGAACCAGAGCGCCGGCATCGACTGGAGCGTGGTCGGACCCCGCTACCGCGACGAAGCCGTCGCGCGGCTGGAGGCGATGGGCTACGTCGGCTTCGGCGACGGCATCGAGGTGCAGGACGTCACGACCCCGGCCGACTGGCAGGCGCGCGGCATGGAGCAGGGGGCGCCGTTCGCGGCCTCGCACTCGTTCTTGCAGACCGGACCGTTCCGGGCGACCAACCTCGCGCCGAAGGTCGAGGGCGTCGTCTTCGCCGGCTCCGGCACGCAGCCCGGCGTCGGCGTCCCGATGGTGCTGATCTCCGGCAGGCTCGCCGCCGAACGGATCCTGGGCAAGGACAAGCGCTACCGCTCGCGGGCGATGCGGCTCGCCGCCCCGCCGAGCCCGGTGCTGCCGACCCGGTGAGCCGGCGCGGCGACACGGCAGCGCCCTCGCTGTCGCCCGCAACCCTGCTGGCCGCAGGCACCGTCGGGAGCGTGCTGCTGGTCGTCGGCGGTCTCGGCGTCGGCGCAGTGCCCCCGGGCGACCGGGTCGAGGCGCTGAGCACCGTCGGTGGACCGGTCTGCCTGGTCGGCGGGGTGCTGCTGCTCGCGGCCTGGTGGCTCGCCCGCGGCCTGGACCGTCGGTCGCTGCTGCTGGCCACCGGCCTGTGGTCGTCGCCGCTGCTGCTGGGTCCGCCGCTGATGTCGCGCGACCTCTACGCCTACGTCGGTCAGGGCGCGCTCGTGGCCGCCGGCGTCGACCCGTACGAGAACGGCCCCGGCACGCTGCCCGGGCCGCTGTCGGCCGGCGTCGACGACGTCTGGATCGACACGCCCTCGCCCTACGGCCCGCTCTGGTTGGCGTCGTCAGGACTGGTCGTGCGGCTGACCGGCCAGCACCTGCTGCCTGCGCTGCTGCTCACGCGGCTGCTGTCGGCCCTCGGAGTGGTGCTCCTGGCGTGGGCGCTGCCCCGGATCGCCGCCGCGCACCGGGTCCCCGCGGGTCGTGCGCTCTGGCTGGGGGTCGCGAACCCGCTGCTGCTGGTGCACCTGGTCGGCGGGGGTCACAACGACGCCCTCATGGTCGGCCTGCTGGCCGCCGGGGTCGCCGTGTGCGCGCCGGCGCCGGGTGGACCGCCCGTCCGCGTCGGGGCTCGCCTGGCCCTGGCCGCCGCGCTAGTCACGCTGGCGGCGCTGGTCAAGGTGCCGGCGATCGTCGCGCTCGGGTTCCTGCCCCTGCTGCTCGCTGCCTCGTGGGGGACGCGCGCCCGGGCCGCCGCGGTGGTCGCGGCGGCCTCGGCAGCAACGGCCTTCGTGGTGAGCCTCACCACCGGCCTCGGCTGGGGATGGCTCGGCACCCTGGACGCCGGCCGCGCCCGGCTCAGCCTGTTCTCCCCGCTGACCGGTCTGGGGCTGGCCCTGCCGGGCGGCGACGCGACCCTGGACGCGGTGCTCGGTCTCGGTCTGGTGGCGGCTGCCCTGTGCTGCACGGCAGCCCTCGCCCTCGCCGCCGGCTCCCGCGTCGCTCCGGTGCCGGCGCTCGGGGCTGCGCTGGTGGCGACGTCGCTGCTGCTGCCGGTCGTCCAGCCCTGGTACGTGCTGTGGGGGGTGACGCTGCTGGCGGCGTGCGTGCCGGCGCGCCAGGCCGTCGCGCTGGGCGGTCTGTGCCTGGTGCTGGCGGTGCTCGTCGCGCCGAGCGGCCGCAACCTCGTCCGGCCGCCCCTCTACGGGGTTCCGTCGCTGCTGGCGGTGGGAGCCGCGGTCGCGCTCTACGCGCAGGGAAGGTCTGCGGCTGCTGCCGTCGAAGTCAGCTGAAGACACCCTCCTCTCGTCCGACCCCACGGAGCCTGCCGATGACCCGCCAGACCGCACGCCCCCGCGCGCTGATCGTGGCCACCGCCCTGCTGTGCGCCGCAGGCACCACCGTCGCGGTCAGCGCGCAGGCAGCCCCGGGCCAGGCGGGTGCCGCCCGCTCGAGCCGTGGCGGCGGTCTGAACGCGCCGGTCCCGTCGATCACCAGCGACAACATCACGCAGATCGCCGGGATCCAGGACACCGCGGCGATCAGCATGGAGTTCGCGCACACCGGTCCGTTCGCCTATGTGTCGTCGACCGACACCATCACCGTGCTGGACCTGACGGACCCCCGCGACCCCAAGGTGCGCGGCACGCTGGTGAACGCCCTGTTCGAGAACGAGTCGATGACCTACGGCGAGCGGCTGATCGACGGCGTGCTGAACCGCTTCGTCATCGCAGCTGTCGACCTGGTGCAGGCGGCCCCGACCGACCCGACCCACGTCAACCTCGACGACGGCCCCGAGGTCGTGCTCGTCGACGTCACCGACCCGGACAACCCGTTCATCCGCTCGCGCACCCCGCAGGGCGACGCGCCGGGGGCGGCCACCACCAGCACCCACACCGTCCAATGCGTCGACCAGGGCGACTGCAGCTACGCCTACACCGCCGGCACCGGCTCGATGTTCTCGATCCTGGACCTCACCGACCTGGACAACCCCAAGCAGCTCAAGACGGTCCCCTCCCCCGCCTCGGGACCAGGCGACGCCAGCGAGGGCCAGGGCTTCAGCCGCGGCGCCGGCCACTACTGGGACTTCGACACCGCCGGGATCGGTTGGCACACCGGCTCAGGCGGCGCGGCGGCGTTCGACGTCCGGAACCCGCTCACGCCGCTGCTGCTCAACGCCACGAACGCGCTGGGTCGCGGCGCGCCGATCAACGACTTCATCCTGCACAACTCGATGCGGCCGAACGCGAAGGCCTTCCGGGCCGGCGCCGCCCCCTCGATCAAGAACGGCAACGTCCTGCTGGTCACCGAGGAGGACTACGCCGACGACGGGGACGAGATCATCTGCAGCGAGGCCGGCAGCTTCCAGACCTGGTACGTACCCGACCTCGACGGAGCCGCCTACCGGGCCAAGAACGCTGACGGCACGGTCCAGGACGTCGGCACCATCGCGCCCCTGGACCAGGTGAACGCCCCGTCAGACTTCGGCGGGGGCGCATCGCTGCCCGCGACAGGCTTCTGCTCCGCGCACTGGTTCGACGTGCATCAGGACGGCTTCGTCGCGCTCGGTCAGTACGGAGCGGGCCTGCGCATCATGGACGTGCGCGACCCCGCGAACATCGACCAGATCGGCTTCGTCACCGGCGTCGCCACGCAGGTCTGGGACGCCTACTGGGTGCCGATCCGCGACCGGGCAGGCGTGATCGTGCCTGGTCAGAAGACGAACCTGGTCTACACCGCCGACGCGGTGCGGGGCATCGAGGTCTTCGAGGTGGCCCTGCCGGCCGCGGCGGCGGTCCCCGGCGCAGCCGCACCCGCGCCTGAGGGCGCCCCTGCGCCGGCCGCCGGTCCGGCCGCGCCCTCGTCCGGTGGCGGCGGGAGTCTGGCCGCTACCGGCTCCGCGCTGACCCTGCCGCTGCTCGCGATCGGTCTGCTGGTGGGCGCCGCGGCGGCTGTCCGGCGCCGCTCGGCCGTCTGAGCCGCAGTCCGCGGCGACGCTGGCGTGCGGCGCGCGCGTCCCGGCGGGGTGTGGTCGGCGGCTCGCGACCACCACGAAGACAACGTGATCCTTCGTTGCCGTTGATCCGGACGTCGGTGCGGGGCCAGGAGGCCCGGGAACGGATGCCCCTCGCGGCCTGACCGGGCTGCACACGCCCTGATCCACCCGATCAGGACGAACAGGACCACGCAGCCGACGCCACGCACGAGTCCTGGCAGACTCTGCCGGTGAGCACCCGCGAGCTGGACGCCGCCGGCATCACCGACCCGGCACTGCGCGAGTCCTACGAGGCCTGCCGCCGGCTCAACGCCAGCCACGGCAAGACCTACTACCTCGCCACGCTGCTGCTGCCGGCGTGGAAGCGCCCGTACGTGCACGCCCTCTACGGCTTCGCCCGCTACGCCGACGAGATCGTCGACGACCTGGCCAGCACGCTGACCGACGACGAGAAGGCCGACTGGTTGATCGGGTGGGGCGACCAGTTCCTGGCCGACGTGAAGGCCGGGGGCAGCGATCATCCGATCAGCCGCGCGGTCGTCGACACCGTCCGGCGCTGGGACATCCCGATCGACTACATCGACGCGTTCCTGGCCTCGATGCGGATGGACCTGACCGTCACCGAGTACGCCACCTACGACGACCTCATGGTCTACGTGTACGGCTCGGCGGCGGTGATCGGGCTGGAGATGGTGCCGGTGCTCGAGCCGCTCGTGCCGCGGGAGGTGGCCGACCCCTATGCCGCCGACCTGGGCGTCGCGTTCCAGCTCAGCAACTTCCTGCGCGACGTCGGCGAAGATCTGCAGCGCGGCCGCGTCTACCTGCCGGCGGAGGATCTCGCCGCCTTCGACGTCACGCGCGAGCATCTCGAGCACGGTGTCGTCGACGGTCCGGTGCGACGGCTGCTGGCCTTCGAGGTGGCGCGCACCCGGGAGATCTACCGCTCGGCCGCGCACGGGGTGCGGCTGCTGCACCCGACCAGCAGGCCGTGCATCGAGACGGCGCTCGCGCTGTACGGCGGCATCCTGGACGAGATCGAGGCCGCGGACTACCAGGTGCTGGGCCAGCGGGTCAGCGTGGGCAAGGCTGCTCGGGCGCGCGTGGCGGTCCCCGGGCTGCTGCGCGCACGTGCCGCGCGTCGCTGACCGCCCTGGCAGGACTCCGGGGTGTCGGCGCCGAAGCCTGTGGCTAACCGCAACCCGGAGGTCCGCTGTGTCCCGTCGCCTGTCCGCCGCTCTCGTCCTGTGCGCCGGGGCCGCGCTGGCTGTCCCTGCGACCGTCGCCGGTCCCGCCGCTGCTGCGCCTCCTCGCGCGCAGAGCGCTGCCTGTCCGGCGTCCGCGCCGCTGACCTTCAGCCCGCCGACCTACGTCGACCAGGCTCGCGCCGGCGGCGAACCGCTCGTCGCCACGCTGCCCACCGGCCGGCTCGTCTACAGCGCGCACGCGGGGACGACGCACTTCTTCACCCCGGAAGCGGCGAACGCGGGCACGGGCGCGTTCGCGCAGAACTACACCAACCAGACCTACGTCTGGACCAGTGACGACAACGGTGGCACCTGGGACTTCCGGCCGCGCTTCCTGCCGCCGGACAACGCGCCGGCGACGGGCTTCTCCGACCCCGAGGTCGCGATCGACAGCGCCGGCAACGTCTTCTTCTCCGAGATCAACCTCGCGAACGTCGCGGTCAGCAAGAGCACCGACGACGGCGCGACGTTCACGCTGCAGAACTTCTTCGGCGCGATCCTCACCGACCGCCAGTGGATGGAGGCCGATCGCGAGGACGAGCTGTACTTCGTCGCGAACGCCTTCGGCGGCGGCACCGGCACGGTCCCGAACCCGGGTCTGGGGCACTACATCGCGAAGAGCACCGACGGCGGTGCGACGTTCAGCGCCAACATCCCCGACACCGAGGGCGGCGCGGGCATCGGTGACATCCGCGTCGACAAGCGCACCGGCACCGTCTACGAGGCGCACCATCCGAGCTACGGCAGCAGAGCCGGCGACCTGTCGATGGCCTCCTTCCGCAACGCGCGCAGCGGCGACCTGACTCCGGACACGACCTTGATCGCCGCCGGTGTCGACTCCGTCAGCCACTGGCCGACGTTCGACCTGGACCCGTCCGGCAACCTCTACGTCGTCTGGGACGAGAGCGGCGCCGGCGAGCGCGCCGCCGGCATCTACTTCGCGACGAGCAGGGACGGCGCCCGCACCTGGACGGCACCGGTCCGGGTCGACACCGACGGCAACACCGACATCTGGCCGTGGCTGGCGGTCGGCGACGACGGCCGGGTCGCGATCGCCTGGCTCGAGGCTGACGTCGCCCTGCCCGACAACGACGCGCAGACGCCCGGTGACCACGGCTGGCGCATCCGGGCAGCGGCGAGCGACACCGCGCTGGGCTGCGCCACGTCGAAGATCCCGAGCTTCAGCGTCGCCACGGCCACGGCTGACGCCGTGCACACCGGCACGATCTGCCAGGGCGGGACGACCTGCCAAGCCATGCTCATCGACCGGCGGCTCGGCGACTACTTCTCGATGGACGTCGACGGCACGGGCCGCCTGTACGTCGGCTACTCCGACACCCGCACGCCTGCCGCGGTGTCACTGCCCGGCTTCGTGCGACAGGCAGGCGGGCCGTCGCTGCTGGCCCCCAAGGCTGCCGGCTCCGCGCCGACCGCGACGACCGGTCAGCCCGCAGGTGCGGTGCCTGCCGCCGCGACCCCGCAAGCCGTCGGTACTGCCCCGTCGCTGGCTGCCACCGGCGCGCAGGCCATGCTGCCGACGTTCGGGGCGGCGCTGCTGCTGGCGCTGGCGCTGCTCGCGCGGCGTCGCACCGCCTGAGTCCGTGAGCGGCGGCACGTGAGGGTCGCGGTTGGACGGGCCGGTGCCGGGGAGCCTGTGCCTATGACGCAGAATCAGGCACCCAGCCCCGACCCGGACCCGGCAGTCACCGCAGGGGTGGACGCCGGAGGGTCGACGGCGTCGGGCGACACGAGTCCGGCGGCCGACTCGATGTCCGGTACGACCGGCGGCACGGCCTCCGACGGTCCGGTCAGCGGCAACCGCACCCCGATGATCATCGCCCTGTCGGCGCTGGCGATCGTGGTGTTGCTGGTCGCCGGCTTCATCGTCGCGTCGCTCGTGGCCAGCTGACGCTGT
Source organism: uncultured Actinomycetes bacterium (assembly GCA_963784675.1). Lineage (GTDB taxonomy): Bacteria > Actinomycetota > Actinomycetes > Mycobacteriales > SCTD01 > SCTD01. Next base: position 426,474 of record CAWASE010000019.1, on the reverse strand, counting down.
CACGGGCGTAGTCGTGCCGCCATCGCTCGAGCTGCGGCGTGCGGGTCAGGCGCCTCGGTGAGCGCCCGCACGACCACCACGCGGGTGGCTCCGGCGTCGAGCACCTGGTCGAGGTTGGTCGCATCGATGCCGCCGATGGCAAACCAGGGACGATCGCCCGCAACGGCGGCCGCGTGGCGCGTCAGGGCGAGCCCCGGCGCATGGCGCCCGGGCTTGGTCGGGGTGGGCCAGGTCGGACCCACGCAGAAGTAGTCCACGTCGGGCTCGATGGCGGCGTCGTCGACCTGCGGGACGTCGTGCGTCGACCGTCCGAGGAGCATGTGGGGTCCGACGATCGCGCGGGCCAGCGGGACGGGGAGGTCGTCCTGCCCGAGGTGCAGCACGTCCGGGCGCGCAGCGAACGCCACGTCCGCGCGGTCGTTGACCGACCACAGCGCGCCGTGCCGCGCCGCGGCGGCGGCGACCACCTCGCAAAGCGCGAGCTCGTGCGCAGCCTCGAGGTTCTTCTCGCGCAGCTGCACGATGTCGACCCCGCCGGACAGCACCGCGTCCAGGAACTCCGCAAGGTCCGGACGAGAGGGTGTGCACAGGTACAGCCGCGCGTCGGCGAGGCGGGGATCAGCCACCCGCGACAGCCCGTACCAGCTCGAGCCGGTCGCCGTCGCGCAGGACGGTGCCCGGCACCTCCGACGGCACCAGCGCAGTCCCGTTGAGCTCGACGACGACCGAGCCCGGCCGCTGACCCAGGGCGGTCAGGAGAGACGGCAGGTCGGTCCCGTCGGCGGCCTCGCGGCGGGCACCGTTCACGGTCAGCTGCACGGTTCAGACCTCAGAAGCCGAGCGCCTGCGCTCGGCGCTTGATCTCGGTGGCACGGTTCTCGTGCAACGCCTGCAGGGGCGTACCTGGCAGCGAGTCGTCGGCGGTGGTGAGCCAACCCAGTGCCTCGTGGTCGCTGTAGCCGGCGTCGCGCAGCAGCGTCAGGACGGGGACGAGGTGCTTGACCAGCACTGCGCCGTCCAGCTGTCCGGCCGGGACGACGCTCTTTCCCTCGTCGTCGGTGACCACGAGCAGCTGGCCGGACTTCACCAGGTCGCGGACACCGGTCGGTCCGATCCCCATGCGCTCGGCGACGTCGGCCAGGCTCAGCATCTCCACGTCCTGCAGCCTAGTGACCTCGCCGGTCAGCCGCCTACGAGCCGGGTACGGGCCTCGACGACCTGCACCGGCACCGGCGGCGACGTCGTCAGCACCGGCTCGCGTACGGGGAAGATCTCCGGCGCGTCGCTGATCGTGAACTCGCCGCGCCACGTCACCGTGACGTTCGCCTCGACGGTCCCCCTGGCCGCATACACGTGCTCCACGCGCGGGCTCGTCGAGTGCAGCGCAGCGCCGTCGCCGAACGTCCAGTCCCAGGCGACCGGCCGGGCCGTGATCGTGACCCGGAGCCCGAACAGGACAGGCGTGAAGACCACCGGGTCGGCCGAGCCCGCGGCCATCCGCGTCGGCAGGTTCACCAGCGTGCGCGGCGACGGGCTGACCCGCACCGGCGCGTTCGGCAGCGGCAGGCTGCGGAACTCGGTCAGCACCCGCGCGATGACCCGACCGATCGTCGGCACCCCCGGGTCGTCCGGACCCAGGCAGAACGTTCCGGCCTCCTGGATCCACTCGCCCACGGTGTCGGTACGTGGCGGGCCGAGGACGTGCTCAGTCCGTCGGTGCCAGACGAAGTACCGCACCTGATCGACGTCGCAGGTGAGCAGGGCGAGGGCGCACAGCTGGTCTGGACCAGACACGTCGTTGCCTGAGCAGGCAGGGGCCGGCCTTTCGTCGATCGTGACCCACGCTGTGCGGCCCGGGGCCTCGCCCTCGGAGCCGTCTCCCCTGCCGGGCACATTCTCGCTCACTGTGCGGACGCCGGTCACGTCGACGGTTCCGTCGCCACCGGCCACGGTCGGCGGCGGGTCGCATTCCTCCAGGCAAATCCTTGGCTGGACGACAGCGGCAAAGCTGGTCGCTGGGACAAAGCCAAGACCCAGTGCAGCCGCGACAAAAGCTGCCCGCTTCAAAGCTTGATCACTTTGGCGACCATCCATCGACCAGCGATGAGGCGGAGGCCCACTACCCGCTGACCCGCAGCCTCCGCGTCCTCGCGCAAGAGACGCCCCCATCAGGGGTGTAAAACACCGTCTCGGTTGATGTGTAGAGCACCGTGACATCGACCATCTCCGCGGCAACCGCTGGAGCGACAACCCCAACAATCATCGACGTCCCCTCAACGCGCAACCGCTCGGTTCGGACCTCGTTGATGGAATCGACGTAACGGCGGCACGTCGCACAGCTGGCCAGACTCAGGCTCTCGACAACGCTTGAGGAGCCGGTCAGGTAGCCGGCCCTTACCTCCATCAGAAAGAAGCGTGCGAAGGCCTCGGCCCCGGCCGGCGTAGCCGCCGCCGCAGCACTCGGCACCACCACCTCCGCCGACGGGCTCGCCACCGCACTGGGCGACGGCGACAGCACCGGCAGCGACGTCGGCCCCGCCTCACCGCCGGAGGTGCACCCGGCCAGCACAAGCACAACGACAGTCAGGACAGATCCGACAAGACGGCGCACGCCGGGAGTCTAGGTCGGCCGTCGACAGCCCGCCGGAGCCCTGTGGACAACCCCCGGTTCACACGCTGACCGGCTCCCCGTCCTGTCCGGCGCTGGTGAAGCAGGCGTCGAGCACTGCAGCGGTGTCACGCGACTCCGACAGCGGCAGCACCCAACCGGGCCTGCCGCGCAGCACCGACGACATCTCCTCCACCATGAGGCGGTAGGCGTCCACCGCCGGCACCGGCACCCGTTCGGTACCCGCACCGTCGGACACCCACAGCTCGGTGTCGTCGGTCTTCCAGGACGTGTAGGGCGCGTCGCGCAGCTCGATCTCGCCTCGCTCGCCGGTGATCACCAGCCACTGGCCCTCGCCGGAGTCGATCCCTGCGTGCACCTCGGCCTCCACATCGTCGGCCCAGGTCAGGATCGCCCGCGTGTCCAGGTCGACGCCGGACGCGCTGAGCGTCGAGCGGGCCACGACGTCGGTCGGGAGCCCGCGTCCGACAGCCCACAGGCAGGACGACACGGCGTAGCACCCCACATCGTACAGCGCTCCCCCGCCGCGGGACGGATCGAGGCGGTAGTTGCCCTCGAGCTGCCCGGCGAAGGTGAACCCGGCCGCGACGTGCCGCACCGGCCCGATCGAGGCCAGCCGCTGCTGGGCGAGCCGCACGCGCGGGTGCCAGCGGTACCAGGACGCCTCGACCACCCGCAGGTCGCCCGCGGCCGTCATCATCCGGTCGACCTCGGCCGCGGTCAGCCCGAGGGGCTTCTCGCACAGGACGTGCTTGCCGGCGGCCAGCGCCGCCAACGTCCACGGCAGGTGCGCCTCGTTCGACAGCGCGACGTACACCGCCTCGACGGACGGGTCGGCCAGCACCGCCTCGTAGCCCTCGACGGCTCGCTCGGGGCCGAGCCCGGCGGCTCGCTCCACGTCCCGCGCGCCGACGACCGCCAGCTCGGCCCCGACGGCCGCATGCACCGCCGGCGCGAGCGCCTCGCGAGCGATCATCCCCGCGCCGAGGAAGCCCCAGCGGACGGGCGTCACGCCGGGGGGACGACCGGCCGGCCCCCGTCGGCCGCGGACAACGTGGCTGCCTCCATCACCGCGATGTTGCGACGAGAACCCGCAGGGGTCACCGACATCGGCGTCCCGGAAAGCAGCGCATCAGCAAGCTCGCGGTGGAAGGCCTGCGCGGGAGAGGCAGGGACGGCCAGCGCGGTCTGCGAGCCGTCGCGGTCGAACAGGGTCAGCGCGGCGGCGGCGTCCGAGACGGCGAAGCGGTCCTCCAGCACCAGCCCGACCGGCGAGCGGGAGACGATGCGTTCCTGCTGCCAGGAGCCGACGATCGCCCCGGACGTGCCCAGCACGTAGTACTTCGGCTTGCGCGCGGCGGCCAGGTCGGACGCCGTGAACTCGGCCTCGATGCCGCCCTCGAAGTGCAGCAGCACGCGGGTGTGGTCGGCGTTGGTGACGTCGTGCCACACCCGCTTGTGCGCGGTCGCCGAGACCCACTGGACCTGCTGCGGCAGCAGGTCCAGGATCTGGTCGAGGTAGTGGCTGCCCCAGTCGTAGATCGCGCCGCCGCTGATCTCGGCGTCGGAGTGCCAGAAGTTGCACGGGTGGTCGTAGCCGCCGACGAAGCTCTCCAGGTGGAACACCTCACCGATCCGCCCCGCACGCACAGCCGCCTTCAGCGCGAGGTAGTCCTGGTCCCAGCGTCGGTTCTGATACACCGCGAGCGTCAGGCCGGCCTCGGCAGCGGCGGCGATCTGCCGGTCTGCCTCCTCCACGGTGATGCAGAACGGCTTCTCGACCACGACGTGCTTGCCGGCCCGCAGCGCCCGCAGCACCCAGTCGGCGTGCGTGTTCGGCGGCGTCGAGACGATCACGAGGTCGACGTCGTCGTCGGCGAGCAGGTCGACGCCGTCGGCGTGACCGCGCACGCTCGGCACCATCGCCTGCGCCGCTTCGATCCGTAGCGGGTTGGGGTCGCACACGGCCGCCAGCGCCAAGCCGTCGACCTGGCCGATCGCGACTGCGTGCTCGTGCCCGATGGCGCCGTAGCCCAGCATGCCGATGCGGACCGGCGCGGCGTCCTGCTGCCCGGTGACGTGCCGCAGGATGCGACCGAGCAGCCGGACGTAGGCGGGGTCCGTCGACGGGGTCAGGGTGAAGGTGCCGACCTGCGTGGACGGCCGCCAGGTGGCGACGGCGTGGTCGGTGAAGGCGCTGTTGGCCGTCAGCAGCTGCTGGACGTCGTCGGCGACCTTGTCCAGCAGCGGCCAGGCGCCGGTGAGCAGCAGGTCCTCGCCGCCCACGCGGTCGAAGACCTGACCGGCGTCGCGACCGGCGCGCACCCGCACGTCGTGCGACGGCAGCAGCCGGCCCGGCACCAGCCCAGCGGCGTCGGTGAGCGCGCCCGGCCCGAGCGGACCGAGCAGCAGCGTGGGCTGACCGGTCTCGGCCGACGGGGCCGCGCCGAGCACCAGCACGACGTCGGCCTGCTCGGGCGAACCGACGGCACGGTGTCCGTGGGCGGTGAGCGAGGTGGTCAGGGCGCTGGCGTCTCCGAGGACGCAGAACGAGAGTGCGGTCACCCGCGCGATGCTAGGCGGCAGGACCCCACACGGCACGCCGAGTGGCGCAGCCGGGGTGACATCCCGGTCGCACCTGTCGTAGACAGGGCAGGTGCCCTCCTCCCGCAGCGGACCAGCATGAGCATCGAGCCGGACACCAAGGACTGGACCTGGGTGCTGGAGCGACCCTGCCCCGAGTGCGGTTTCGACGGCGCCGGGGTGCCCCGCGACGAGCTCGCGGCGCGCATCCAGCGCACGGCGGCCTCGTGGGAGGGCGTCCTGCGGCGGGGCACCGTGGCCGAGCGCCCGTCGCCGGACGTCTGGTCGCCGCTGGAGTACGCCTGCCACGTCCGCGACGTCCTGCGGCTCTACGACGTGCGCCTGCGCGCGATGCTCACGCAGGACGATCCGCTCTACGAGAACTGGGACCAGGACGCGACGGCGGTCGCGGACGGTTACGGCGCCCAGGACGCCGGCGAGGTCAGCGCGGCCGTGGCGTCGGCCGCCGGCACCGTCGTCGCAGCATTCGCACGGCTGCGCGAGGACCAGTGGCTCCGGAGCGGTCGGCGCAGCGACGGGGCCGCGTTCACCGTCGAGTCCTTCGCGCGCTACTTCCTGCACGACCTCGTCCACCACGAGCACGACGTGCACGGCCCCGCGCGCTGACGACCCGCGCGCTGACGACCTGCGTGCGCCCACGGTCTACGGCAGGATGCGAGGCATGACGCAGGAACCGTGGCGCAACTGGGCGGGCAACCAGCGCATGGCGCCGGCGCAGGTGCTGCACCCGACCACCACCGACGACGTCGTCCGGGCCGTCAAGGAAGCAGCCGCCGCCGGCCGGCGCGTCAAGGCCATCGGCAGCGGGCACTCCTTCACCGCGATCGGCCTCACCGACGGCGTCCTGCTGCACCTGGACCGGCTTGATCGGGTGCTGCACGTGGACACCGTGACGCGCCAGGTGACCGTGCAGGCCGGCCTGCCCCTGCACCGGCTCAACGCGCATCTCGCGACCGTCGGCCTCGGACTGACCAACATGGGCGACGTCGACCGGCAGACGCTGACCGGAGCGCTGTCGACCGGCACGCACGGCACCGGACGCGACAGCGGCGCCCTCGCGACGCAGGTCGTCGCCCTCGAGCTCGTGACCGCCGACGGCAGCGTCCTGACCTGCTCGGCGAGCGAGAACGCCGACATCTTCGCCGCCGCCCGGGTCTCGCTGGGAGCGCTCGGGATCGTCACCGCCGTGACCCTGCAGGCCGAGCCGGCCTTCCTGCTCACCGCCGACGAGCGGCCCATGCCGCTGGACGAGGTGCTGGCCGACTTCCACGATCACGTCGCCGCCAACGAGCACTTCGAGCTCTACTGGTTCCCGCACACCGACCTGGCGCTGACCAAGCGCAACAACCGCAGCGCCGGACCGGCCGCGCCGCTGTCGAGGGTGCGCACGACCGTCGACGACGAGCTGCTGAGCAACGGGCTGTTCGAGCTGACGTGCCGCCTGGGCAAGGCGGCACCGGCGCTGGTCCCGCGCATCAACCGCATCGCCGCCCGCGCGCTCAGCGCCCGCACCTACACCGACTCTGCGCCGAAGGTGTTCGTCTCCGACCGTCGGGTGCGGTTCTGCGAGATGGAGTACGCGGTCCCGCGCGACCAGGTCGTGCCCGTGCTGCGCGAGCTGCGCACGTTGCCCGAGCGGAACGGGCTGCGCGTCAGCTTCCCCGTGGAGGTGCGGGTGGCGCCGGCCGACGACGTCCCTCTGTCCACCGCCTCCGGGCGCGACACGGCCTACGTCGCCGTCCACCTGTATCGCGGCCTCGATACGACGGCCTACTTCGGCGCGGTCGAGGCGCTGATGGGCAGCGTCGACGGGCGTCCGCACTGGGGCAAGATGCACTCCCTGGACGCCTCGACGCTGACGGCCCGCTATCCCCGCTTCGAGGAGTTCACCGCGCTGCGCGACCGGCTGGATCCCGAGCGGCGCTTCACCAACGGCTACCTCGATCGAGTGCTCGGCGCCTGACCCCACGGGCGCGCTGATCCGGACGGGCGGCTACCAGCCGCGCAGGTCCACCGGCCAGGTCTCGAGCACCTCGTCACCGTCGACGAGGTGCATCCGCTCGTGCAGCGCGACGGTCGGGTCGACGTGCGCCGGGGCGGCGCGCAGCAGGTCCCCGACGGCGAAGGTCGCATCGTCGACGGGGGAGAACGTCGTGTGCTCGTCGGAGCAGAACCAGACCAACCCACCGGGGACGCTGGGGTTGCCGTGGTCCATGCCGAGGGACTTCAGGCCGAGGTCGGCCACGGCCCAGCCCTGCGGATTCACCGAGAGGACGCGGGCGAGCACGGTCAGGGCCTGGGCGAACGGCAGCCCGGCCGCGGCGTAGGTGGTGTCCATCAGCGCATAGCTGCCGGCCTGGATCTCGTTGCACCACGTGTTCTCGCGGTAGGTGCCGGTGCCGCCGGCCGAGACGAGGTCGCCGCCGACCTCCGCATGGGCGGCGAGCAGCCGCTGCATGCACTCCTGCGTCTGACGCACCTTGTCGGCGGGGTCCTCGACCAGCATGACGTGGCCCTCGTAGCCCATCACGCCGCGCACCTGCAGGCCCTGCGCCCTGGCGAGATCGGCCAGCCGGCCGGCGTCCTCGGGCGCGCAGCCGCACCGGGGCAGCCCGACGTTCACGTCGATGACCACCTCGTGCACCCCTCCGGCGGCGGCGGCGTGCACCGTGATGTCGCTGTCGACCGCGACGGTCACGCGCGCCCCGGTGGCCGCGACCACGCCGAGCCGGGTCGCGTCGAGCACCTCGTTGGCCAGCAGCAGGTCCTCGCCCAGGCCGGCCGCGGCCATGCCCTCGACCTCGCGGATCGTCGCGCAGGTGAAGCCGGTGTGGCCCCGCTCGGCCATCAGTCGCGCCAGCGCAGTGGTCTTGAACGCCTTGACGTGCGGACGCAGCCGGCGGCCCGGCAGGGCCGCGCTCATGGCGTCGAGGTTGGCCTCCAGCAACGAACGCTCGACCAGCAGCGCCGGGGTCTGCAGGTCGGCCAGGTCGGGTCACAGCCTCACGACGAAGACGCTCAGCACCGCGAGCAGCAGCACGTTCGCGATCGTGGCGACCAGCACGATCGCGAGCAGCCGGTCGTCGGCGCTGTCGACCAGCCGTGAGCGACGGGTCTGCGCGCCGGGGGCGGCGGTGTCGCAGACCGGGCACGCCCACCCCGTCAGCCGCGGCGCGTAGGCGACGTGGCAGACGCCGCAGTCCACGCGTGCCGTCTTCGCGACCGGCGTCTTCGCGGCCGGCGTCTTCGTCGCGAGGAACGGGTCCACATCGGTGCTCATGACAGTCCCAGCGTCTGACGGCGCCGACGGTCGACGACGGCGTACAGCGTGGCGGTACCGAGCGACAGGAACTGCCACACGGCGAAGGCGGCGAGCACCGTGGTGGCGGCGAGGCGGCGTCCGACCACCGTGAAGGTCGCCGGCGCTGCAGCGACGACCGGGGCTGCGGCGGTGGTGGGCGCCTGTGGCGGGGCGACGCCCGGGATCCCCGCCGTGCCGGGCGTTCCCGGTGACCCGGGGACGAAGGTCGTGGCGCCGCCGCCGGTCGGCGCGCTGACCGGCGGCACCGCTGTGCTGACCGGCACCTCGACCGCGGCCACCGCTCGCGCGTCGGACTCGGTGAGCGCGACGCCGCCGAGCACGATGTCCAGGCTGTTGGCCGGGACGCCGGCGGGCAGGGCTGCGGTACGCAGGGTGATGGTCACCCCGCCGGTGTCGGCGGAGGCGCCGCGGGCGTCGGAGCTCGTCGTCACGCCGATGGCGCTGACCTGCACGCCGGCCGCGACCAGCGCGGCGTTGGCCCGGTCGGTGAGGTCCTGCACGGTCTGACCCGGCAGGACGGGCGTGCCGACGGCCGTGACTCCCTCGTCGCTGATCTCGACCGGCTGCCCGGCCACCGTCGCCCCGCCCACGGTCAGAGCCGCCACCGGGGTGTGGGTGTCGCCGACGGCCTTGACCGAGGCCGTTGCGACGACGTCCTTGAGCACGAGCACCCCCGCGACGGTGACGGTGCCGACGGCGCTGCGCCCGGTGGCGGTGGCGGTGCCGGCGACCGGGTCGACGGTCAGCTCGACGGAGGACGTCGAGCCCTCGATCACCACCGCCCCGCCGACGTCGAGCCGTTCACCGGTCGCGGTACCGCGGGCGAGCCGCTCCCCGGCCTTCGCCGTCGCCGAGCCACCCCGCGAGCTGGCGGGTCCGCCGTCGGCGGGCGGCACGGTGGCGAGCTCGCTCTCGGTCTGTGCGCCGGGGAACTGCGCCTCGGCGTCGGGGACGTCCAGGACCGCTTCGCCGGCACCGGCGTTGACCTGCCCGACGACCGTCCGCGCGAGCGTGCCCGGTTCGTAGGGAGCGGCGAGCACGGCGGCGGACGGTGCGGCGTCCAGGCGCGCGGTGACCGACCCGGCGCCGGTGTCCAAGGTGGCCAGACCACCGCCGGCACCGACGTCGCCGGCCGTCCGCGCCCCGGCAGCCAGCCCGGTGAGGCTGTACTGGTCGTAACCGGCAGTCGCGCCGACAGTCTGCGCCGCGGAAGGCAGCGCGCTCGCCGGCCGCACCGCGACGACCCCGACCAGCAGCGGCAGCGCGGAGACGGCCAGGGCTGCCGCCACCCGACGACGCGGGTTCACGAGCGGCCTGCCGGACGCTGCTCGGCGAGCGCGTTCTCCAGCAGCGCTGCGACAGCCTCGTCGACCGTGGTCCCGCGCTCGGCGGCCAGGCGTTCCAGGCGGCGGACGTCGGTGCCGGCGAGCCGCACGTCGACCTTCTCGCGGGCGCCCGCCGGAGCACCGGGCAGCGTCGTCTCTGCGGCCTCGCCGGCGCCGAGGTAGGCGGCGGCGAGATCGTCCTGCGAGAGCTCGGCCGGCGAGCCGCTGGCGACCACGTGACCCTGCTCGAGCACGATCGCCTGGTCGGCGACGGCCATCGCCTGGGCGACGAACTGCTCGACCATGACCACAGCCGTGCCGTCGCTGCGCACGTCGGCGACGATCGCGAACAGGTCGGCCACCACGTTCGGCGAGAGGCCCATCGACATCTCGTCCAGCAGCAGCAGCCGCGGCGCCTGCACCAGCGCGCGCCCGATCGCGAGCTGCTGCTGCTGGCCACCGGACATCGTGCCGGCGGCCTGGTCGCGCCGTTCGCGCAGGATCGGGAACAGGCCCAGGATCCGCTCGATCGCGGCGGCGCCCTGCTCGGACCCGTCGCGGCCCGAGCCGTACAGGCCCATCCGCAGGTTGTCGGCCACCGTCAGGCCGGGGAAGATGCCGCGTCCGGCCGGCACGTGGGCGATGCCCAGACGCGCGATGGCCTCCGGCGCCCTGCCGAGCAGCGACACCCCGTCGAGCCGGACGTCACCGGCACGGGCTCTGACCAGCCCGGAGACCGCGAGCAGCGTCGTGGTCTTGCCGGCGCCGTTGGCCCCGAGCACGGCGACGACCTGGCCAGGCTCGATGCGCAGCGACACGTCGCGGACGGCCACGACGCCGCCGTAGGCGACCTGCAGCGCGTCGATCTCCAGCAGCGGGACGGTCATGCGGCCTCTTCCGGGACGGCGCCGAGATAGGCCTCGCGCACGGAGGCGTCGGCCCGCACGTCGGCGGGCGAGCCCGACGCGAGCACCTGCCCGAAGTTCATGACGACCACGTGGTCGCACAGCGGCATGACCACCCCCATGTCGTGCTCGACCAACAGCATCGCGCATCCGAGCACCGAACGGACCTCGGCGAGCAGCGCGACGAAGTCGGTGGTCTCGGCCGGGTCCAGCCCCGACGCCGGCTCGTCCAGCAGGAGCACCGACGGCTTCAGGCACAGCGCCCGCGCCAGCTCGACCAGCCTGGCCTGACCGACCGGCAGCGAGGAGGCCTCGACGCCGGCCAGGTGCGACAGCTGCAGGAACGACAGCACCGCCGTCGCCCGCTCGCGCGCCTGCTCCAGAGCGCGGCGGCGTCCGGGCAGCCGCAGGCTGTCGACGATGACGCCGGCCGAGGTGTAGCGGTGCGCGGCGACCATGAGGTTCTCCAGCACGCTCATGCCGGCGAACAGCTGGACCACCTGGAAGGTGCGGGCCAACCCCATCGCGGTGCGGGCGTGCGCCGGCACCGACGTCACGTCACGGCCGCCGAGCAGCACCGAGCCGCGGGTGGCCGGCTGCAGCCCGGTGACGACGTTGAAGGTGACCGTCTTGCCGGCACCGTTCGGGCCGATCAGGCCGACGACCTCGCCCGCGTGCACCGTGAGCGAGACGCCGTCGACGGCGTCGAAGCTGCCGAACCGCACGCCGATGTCGCGCAGCTCCAGGGCGGTGCCGTCGAGCGCGCGGTCCGCAGTCATCGTCGCCCCACCAGGGTCGGGACGGGCACGGTGACGTCCGGCTCCGGATCGGCCTCGGGCGCCTGGACGAAGGGGGCCTGCAGACGCTGCCGCAGGCCGGGCAGCCCGAGCGCCTCCGACGCCGAACGTCGCAGCGCCGTCAGTCGTTCGCTCTCACGGGCGAGGACGACGCCCACGAGCACGAGCCCGGTGAGCGCCGTGATGACGCTGACCGCCTTGCCGTCGGCGACCTCGGTGCCGCGGCCGGACAGCGTCGACGCCGTGACGATGATCCCGCCGAGGAAGGCGCCCGGGACGCTGCCGACCCCGACGATCACGGTGTAGGCGAGCAGCGTGATGGAGCGGGTGAAGCCGAACGGGGCGCCGTTCGCGCCGCTGACCAGCCCGGCGTAGAGCGCTCCGGCGAGTCCGGCGAGAAAGCCCGACGCCGCGAAGCCGCGGAGCTTGACCGACACCACGGAGAAACCCATGGCGGCGGTGGCCGGCTCGGACGAGCGCAGGGCCGTCAGCGCAGCCCCGGTCCGGCCCCGCCGCAGGCTGGCCACGGCGAAGCACGCGAGCAGGAACAGCCGTGATGGCCAGCCACGCGTAGCCGCGCTCACCGCCCGCCGGGCTCGCCGCGTCGAAGGCCGCGAAGCCGGGACGGGCGACGTCCCGCGTGCCCGCCGGGCTGACCAGCGGCGTCCACTTGAACAGGAACGCGTCGGCGGTGAAGGCCAGCGACAGCGTGGCGATCGCGAGCTCGAGCGGCTGCAGCCGGATGGCGGGTACGCCCACCAGCACGGCGGTCCCGGCGGCGAGCACCCCGCCGAACAGCATCGCGAGCAGGAACGGCACGCCGTGCCCCGTCGCGATCCCGGTCCCGAAGGCGCCGACGCCCATGAACACCGCCTGGCACAGCGACACCTGCCCGACGACGCCGACCAGCAGCACCAGCGACAGCACCGCCAGCCCCCAGACCGCGGTCTGGGCCAGGTTGAAGCGGCTGAAGGTGCCGCCTCCCCCGACCAGCAGCGGCAGGACCAGCGAGACGCTGAGCACCCCGAGCAGCGAGGCGACCGCCAGACGCCCGGTCGGCAGCGGCCGCACCGGGATCGGCTCCAGGCCACCGGCCGAAGAGTCGCGCCGGCCGCTCTGCCGGAACAGCACCAGCGCGACCAGCACCACGACGAACGCGGTCAGCTCGTCGGTGCCGCGCACCGACGGGAAGGTCTGCGTCGCGATGCGCCCGACGACCGGCTGCAGCATCCCGAGGCCGATCCCACCGATCAGCGTGCGCGGCAGCGACGTCAGCCGTCCGACGAGCGCGACCGCGAGCGCCTGCACGGTGAAGATGATCAGCGTGGTGATGTCGAGCTTGCTGAGCAGGGGCGTCACCAGCACGCCGGCCAGCCCGCTGATGCCGCCGCCCAGGCCCCAGGCGACGAGGTTCACCCGGTCGACGCCGATGCCGAGCAGCCGGGCGGCGTCGGGAGCCTCGGAGACCGCGCGGGTCGCGGTGCCCAGCGCCGTGAAGCGGAAGAAGGCCGCGAGCCCGGCGATGAGCGCCGCGGCGATGAGGATGACCGCTGCCTGGTCGCGGCTGAGCAGGTAGGGCCCGGCGGTGAGCAGCAGCTCTCGGCTGGACGAGGACCGCCGGCAGGTCGCTCGCCAGCCTGGGTGCCGTAGATGCGGCCGACGGCGCCCTGCAGGAACAGCAACCACCCGAGCGTGACGATGGTCTTGGTGAGCGTGCTCTTCACGGGCCGGACCGACAGCTCGATCCCGATGCCGAGCAGCACGCCCAGCGACACCGACAGCGTGACCCACACCGGGAACGGGACGCCGGCGCCGGCCAGGCTGCTGGCCAGGTAGGCGCTGGCCAGGCCGATGGCGCCGGTGGCGAAGTTGAAGACGCGCGAGGTCTTGTAGATGACGACGATGCCGAGCGCGGTCAAGGCATACATGACCCCGAGCGGGATGCCCCCGAGCGCGAGCGCGACGTAGACGCTCATCCGTACGTCTTGTCGTCGCAGGCGAAGCCCTTGTAGGCCGTGGTGTTGCCGCCCTTGATCCGCCCGAGCTGCAGGCAGCGGTTCAGGTCGTGCGGCGCCTTGCCGAACGTGAGCTTGGGGATGATGTCGCCCCCGACGTCGGCGGGCAACGACTCCATCACCTGCAGCAACCGGGGCCGGGTCAGGTCGTCGCCGAGGCGGTCCAGCGCCTCGACGAGGATCTTCGCGCTGAGCCAACCGGCCAGCCCCAGGTAGCCGACCTGCGCGCTGCCGCCGTACTTGGCCTTGACCGTCTTCACGTAGTCCTGGACATCGGCGGAAGAATCGTTGACGAAGGCGAAGTCGGTGGCCACCAGCGTGCCCTCGGTCGTCGCGCTCTGGCGCACCGAGGGGTCGGTGAACAGCGGGTCCGCGACGTGGACCGGGTGGTAGTTCTGCCGGTCCAGGCTCTGCTGCAGCCGGTTGTAGGCGGTCTGGTCCACCAGCGTCGCCATCCCGTCGACGCCGCCGAGGCGGAACTGGGTCACGAAGTCGTCGTAGGAGGCCTTGGTGACGTCGGCGACGAGGATGTCGTCGGGGTTCAGGGTCTTGCCGCCTGCCTTCACCCCTTCGGTGAAGGCCTGCTTCTGGGCCTTGATGGCGGCGTCGCCGCTGCCGATGAAGATGACGCCGGGACGGGTGACGCTCTTCTCCTGGGCCAGGAAGCGGCCCATCTCGAAGCCGTAGTGACCGCTCTGGAAGATGAACGCCTGCGGGCTCTTGTACTCCGGGCGGGTGCCGTAGCCCCCGATGAGCGGGATCTTGTTCTGCTCCAGGAACGGCACCAGGTTGTCCTCGGTCAGCGGGGCCTGGAACGCCGCGAAGGCGAAGGCGCCGTCGGCGACGAGCTGCTCGGCCTGGGCACGACCGCGCGCAGCGTCGAGCTGGTCGTCGCGCAGGTCGAGCGCGATCTTGTGGCCGTTGACGCCGCCCTGGGCGTTCACCCGGTCCAGGTAGGCCTTGGTGCCCTGGGCGCTCGCGGCGAAGTTGATCGCGCCGGTCTGCGTGACGATGCTGCCGATCTTGATCGGGGCCCCGGCCTTCACGGTGCCCGCCGACCCGCCGGCCGTCGCGCCCGGACCGGTCGGCGGCGTCGTGCCGCTGCCGCCGGCTCCGGCCACGGTGCCGGAGCTCCCGGCGGTGCCTGCGGTGCCGGACGTGCCCGCGGTGCCCTGCGTCCCGGTGGCCGCACCCGTCTCGCCCGACGGCAACGGCGACGGGGTCACGTCGGCGTCGACGGAGCCTGCCGGGGCGCCGCCCTGGCTCACCACCTCGGTGGCGTTGGATCTGCCCAGCCCGTTGACGAGCACCAGCCCGAAGGCGGCTGCAGCCAGCAGCTGCAGCGCGAACAGGGCGGCGAGCAGGCGGTCGCGACCGGTCAGCACGTCAGCCCTCCGTCGGATCGCGCCGAGCGGGGTCGGGGGTGAACAGCTGGCTCAGGAACGCCACCAGCAGCCGTTCGCGCAGGCGCGGCGACATCACTTCCAGCAGCGCGTTGATGCCGGCCATCCGGTCGGGCAGGCCGGCGCCGGGCTCGAGCCCGGCCATCGGCAGCAGCGTGCCCAGCACGTCGTCGGCCAGCTCGTCGGGGTCCAGCGACCGGACGGCCTCGACCAGGCCGGGGTCCAGCGGGGTGGCGCTGGTGCGTGCCTTGGCCACGCTCTCCACGAGGTCGGACAGCAACGTCGGGACGTGCTGCTCGCTCACCGCGGTCAGCGTGAGGTGGATGTTGGCCGGCAGGTCGCGGTAGCCCAGCTGCGCCTGCACGTACCAGCCGCGCACGGCCATCTCGTCGCACACCTCGAACACGTCGACCGGGTCCGCCCCGTCGGCGGCGAGGGCGACCAGGGCCATCTCCGGTCGGCCCAGCACGCGCAGGCCCTCGACCCCGTCGATGCCCTCGACCAGCTGCTGGGTGGCCCGCAGCGTCGTCGCGGCGAGCTCGCGGTAGCCCTGCTCGCCGACCGCGTGCAGGGTCGCCCACGCGGCCGCCAGCGGGCCACCGCTCTTCGTGCTCTGCACCGTCGCGTTGATCATCGTGTACCCGGTCCAGTCGGCACAGGCGTAGAACTGCTTGAGCCGGGTGCCGGGGTCGCTGTACAGCACCACGCTGGCGCCCTTGGGGGCGTAGGCGTACTTGTGCAGGTCGACCGACAGGCTCGTGACGCCCGGCACCGACAGGTCGAAGGCCGGCACGTCGACGCCGAGCTCGCGGAAGTAGGGCAGCAGCCAGCCGCCGATGCAACCGTCGACGTGCAGCAGCGTTCCGGTCTCTAGGGCCAGCTGCCCGAGCTCGGTGATCGGGTCGACCACGCCGTGCGCGTAGGAGGCGGCCGAGCCGACGATCAGCACCGTCTGGTCGGTGATGGCGGCGCGGGTCTTGGCGACGTCGGCGCGGAAGGTCACCGGGTCGACGTCGACGAGCACCGCGGTCACGCCCAGGTAGTGGCAGGCCTTCTGGAACGCGGCGTGCGCCGTGGTGGGCATGACGACCGCCGGCGCGGTGACCTCCGGACGGTCGGCGCGGGCCAGGTCGCGGGCGGCCTTGACGGCCAGGATGATCGACTCGGTGCCACCGCTGGTGAAGCTGCCGACCGTGTCGGGTCCGCCGCCCAGATGTTCGGCGGCGATCGCGACGACCTCGTTCTCCATCCGCAGCAGGCTCGGGAACACGGTCGGGTCGAGCCCGTTCACGTCCAGGAAGTCGGCGTAGACCTCGTGGCTGAGCGCGTCGACGTCGGGGCGTCCTGCGTCATAGACGTAGGCGAAGGTGCGGCCGCCGCGGGCGGCGAGATCGCCGGCGCGGTAGTCGGCGAGCCGGGCGAGCACGTCCTGCCGCGTCAGTCCGGTGGGGGGCAGCAGGCTCATGCGGTGGGCTCCAGGTCATCGGGGACGGGCGGCTGGTGGGGCGAGGGAAGAGCGCGGGCGGCGGCCAGCGCGGTGTCGGTCGCGGTGTAGCGGCGCAGCAACGGCAGCGTGAGTCCGACGAGCACGGCGGGCAGCAGCGAGAAGCCGAGCACGATGCCCAGCAGGGCCCCCGCGGACTGCGGCACGGTGTCGTCGGCGGCCGAGGAGACGAAGCCGCTCAGGGCCAGCATCGCGGCGTAGAGGCCGGAGCCCAGCGCCAGCCCGGCGGTCTCCCCCGCCTGCCAGACGCCGGTGAAGACCCCCGACCGCGAGGTGCCGCTGACCGAGAGCGCGTCAGGCAGCATGGCGTAGGGGAACAGCTGCATCCCGGCGTAGCCGACGCCGATCAGGCCGACGAGCACGAACACCACGAACGACGGCACGTGGTCGGCCACGACCAGGCTGAGCGCGGCGGCGGCGAACACGGCGCTCGCGTAGCGGAAGCCGCGCAGCTTGCCGATCCGCAGCGACAGCCGCCGCCACAGCGGCACGACCAGCGCCGACGGCACCACCAGGCAGGCGAACAGCACCGCGGCGGCGTCCTCGTTGCCGAGCACGTACTTGGCGATGTACTGCGCGCCGGCGAGCATGGCGCCGACGGCGACCGACTGCAGCGCGTACACACCCAGCAGGCGGGTGAAGGCCGGGTTGCTGCGCACCAGGGCGAGCTGGTCGGCGACGCTCGGCCGCGGGCTGGTGTCCGGTGCGGCGTACGCGGCGTCGCGGGTGCCGCGCCAGGCGGTGAGCAGCGCTGCGGCGAGCAGGACGCCGAGGATCAGCCCCATCCGCGTGTAGCCGCCGCGGCCGCCCTCCTTGCCCCCGGACAGCAGCGGCGCGAGCACCCCGCCGAGCAGGATGCCCAGGGTCAGCAGCACCATCCGGCTGCTCATCAACCGGGTGCGCTCGTGGTAGTCGTCGGTCATCTCGGCCGGCATCGCGACCCACGGCACCTGGAACAGCGCGAAGCCGGTCATGGCCAGGGTGTAGGCGACGCCGACGTACAGCGCCGAGCGCGTGGGCGAGCCGAGGTCGGGCGAGCTGAACAGCACCGCGAACATCACCGGCACGACGACGGCGCCCGCGAGCAGGAACGGTCGGCGCGGCCCCCACCGGCTGCGGGTGCGGTCCGAGAGCGTGCCGACGAGCGGGTTGAGGACGGCGTCCCAGACCTTGGGCAGGAACACCACCAGGCCGGCCAGACCGGCGCCGACCCCGACGACGTCGGTGAGGTAGTAGAGCAGCAGCAGACCCGGCACCGTGGAGTAGATGCCGGTACCGACGGCGCCCGCGCTGTAGGACAGCCGCACGCTGCGGGAGAGCTCGCCCGGGGGCGCGGTCACGGCGGTCACGTCAGCAACCCGTCGACGACGCGGTGCACGAAGCCGCGCAGCCGCTCGACCTGGGCGGGGTCGGCGACGTCGGCGACGGTGTCTTCCAGCAGCCCGCCGGTGAAGTAGCCGTAGGTGATCCAGACGACGCTCTTGACAGCCAGGTGGGCGTCGACGGCGGGCAGGCTGCCGGCCTGCTGCGCACGGTGCAGCAGCTCTTCGATCCGGTCGAAGACAGGCCGGGCGAAGCGCGTCTCGACCGCTGGGGCGGCGCCGGCGCGGACCTGGGCGCCGCGGTCCAGCCAGCGTCGGCTCCACAGTCCGGCGATCTCCGGCTCGGCGGCGAGCACGTCGACGTAGGCGTCGACCAGGGCGCGGACGACCTGGCGGACCCGCACGCGGTCGGCGACGTCGGCGTCGGTGACCCCGGCCAGGGCGAGGTCGAGCATCGCCGTCTCGTGGTCGTGCAGGCGCGCGAACACAGCCTCGTAGAGGTCGGCCTTGCTGCCGGTGTGGTGGGCGACGGTGGCGACGTTCAGACCCACCTCTGCGGCGATCGTCCGGGTCGTGACGGCGTCGAAGCCGCGCTCGCCGAACAGCCGGGTCGCGACCCGCAGGATGCGCTCGCGCGAGCCGCCGGCAGTCGATGTCGTCGATGTCGTCATTGGCGACAGGGCCGTGGTGCTCATGCTCCTCACCTCCTCCGTCAATCGATTGATGGAGAGTGTGACGTGCTGCACAGGCCACGTCAAACGGCGAGGGTGCGCGGGCGATGGGAAGGGGTCCGGCGCCTCGATCGGGGTGGTGCTGATCGTCCGGGCGGGCGTCAGAAGGGCTGGGTGTCGCACTTCCAGTCGCTGACCTGCTGGCCCTTGCCGGCGACCACCTTCAGGAACTTGATGCAGCGGTTGATGTCGCGGCCGGTCTTGTCGCTGGTGTAGGGACCGAAGGTCATCGGCGCGGCGAAGCCGTAGCCGGTGCGGCCGTCGGTGGCTTCCAGCGCCGCGATCAGCTTCGCGCGGGTGAGGTCGGGCCCGACCCGGCGCAGCGCCTCGACGAAGGCCTTCGCCCCGACCCAGCCCTGCACGCCGAAGTAGTTGAGCTGCGCCTTGCCGCCGTAGGCCTTGGTCACGGTGTCGACGTACTCCTTGGCGGCCGGCGACCCCGATCCGGGCAGCTCCAGGTCGGTGGCGACGAACACGCCGTCGGTGGAGGCGCTCTGGCGCACCGTCGGGTCGAGGAACAGCGGGATCGCGACGTGCACCGGGCGATAGGCCGCGCGGTCCTGCGCCTGCAGCAGCCGGTTGTAGGCCGTCTGGTCGATCAGGGTGGCGATGCCGTCGACGCCGTCGAGCCGGAGCTGGGTGACGGTGTCGTCGTAGGACGCCTTGGTGACGTCGACGACGACGACGTCGTTGCTGTCGATGGTCTTGCCGGCCGACTTCAGGCCGGCGCGGAAGCCGGCTTCCAGACCCCCGTTGGCGGACGCACTCATGTTGTCGATGTAGACCAGACCGAACTTGCTCACCTTCTGCGCGGCGAGGAAGGAGCCCATCTGGAAGCCGAAGTGGCCGTAGGTGGCGCTGAAGATGAAGCTCTGCCGGGAGTGGTACTCCTGCTGCTGGCCGTAGCCACCGACCAGCGGGATCTTGTTCTGCTCCAGGAACGGGACGATGCCGTTCTCGGTCAGCGGGGCGTTGAAGCCCACGAAGGCGAACGCGCCGTCGGCGATCATCTGCTGCGCCTGGGCCCGTCCCCGCGCGGGGTCGAGCTGGTCGTCGCGCAGGTCGAGGGAGATCTTGCGGCCGCCGACGCCGCCGGCAGCGTTGACCATGTCCAGGTAGGCCTTGGTGCCCTGCGCGGCCGAAGCGAAGTTGATGGCGCCGGTCTGCGTGACGACGGCGCCGACCTTGATAGGTGCGCCACCGGCCACCGTGGCCGCGCCGGTCTGCGGTCCGGCATCGACGGGGGCCGCACCGGTCGGACCCGTACCCGCCGCCGTGCCTGCCGTCCCTGCTGTGCCCGCGGTCCCCGCCGTCCCGGCCGTCGCTGCCGTCGCTGCCGCTGTGGCGGCCGACGCGGACGGTCCGACCAGGGCCTGCGGCCCGTCAGCGGGCTGGGCCGGACCGGCGAGCACCTGCTGCGAGGCGGTGGGCGCGTCCCCGAGCTGTCCCACCAGCACGACGCCGAACACGCTGGCCGCCACCAGCTGCAGCCCGAACAGCGCGGCGAGCAACCGGTCCCGGGCGTTCAGCACACCGTCTCCTTCGCCGTTCGAGGTTGCGCGCCCTGCGCCCTACGCCCACCAGCATGACAGCGACGGGCGATCGTTCGGACTGCCGGACACCAACGCGCGAGGATGCGACGGAATCGGCGACACGCCGAAGGGGCGGCCCGCAGCTCGCGGACCGCCCCTCGACGTCGCTGCTAGAAGATCAGCGTCGAACGAACGTTGCTCGTCCCGGGAGCATTCTGCAGGTCCTGCCCGGTGCGGACGACGAAGCCGAAACGCCCCGTACCGGTGAAGCGCCGGACGATCGTCCAGTCGCCGGTCGTGGCCGACGCCCGCGTCTGCGAGGTCAGCACCTGACGACCGGTGCTGGTGACCCGGTACAGGCTCACGATCAGCCCACCCGGGCGGGCCGGAAGGCTGTCGCCGCTGAAGGTGTAGGCGCGCGGCCCGTTGCGGGTCGCGAACAGCGACAGCGCGGTCCGCACGTTCAGCACGACCGAGTCCCGCACCGCGTCGGTCGTGCAGCCCCGCACCTGGGCGTACAGGCGGGTGTTGGCCGGCGGCACGATGCGGAACTCCGACCTGCCGTTCGCGCCCACCTCGGCGGACCGGACCACGCGGAAGGTCGAGGACGGACGGGTGTAGGCGAACAGGTCGATGACGCTGTTCGCCGGTGCCGTCACCACGACCCCCGCGGAGCCGGTCGCCACGATGGTGTCACGCTCGAGCTGGACGCTCGGAGGCGTCGTACAGCTGGCCGGGACCGTCGGACCGACGGTCGGGCTGCTGGTCGGCGACGTCGAGGCGCTCGGGGACGCAGCAGCACTGGGCGACGTCGAGACACTTGGGGACGCAGCAGCACTGGGCGACGTCGAGGCGCTCGGGGACGTCGAGACGCTCGGGGAGGTCGAGGCGCTCGGAGAGGTCGCGGGGCTGCTGCTCGCCGGGGCCGGGGCCGGGGGCGGAGAGGTGCCGCCTCCAGTGCTCGGCGCGTACTGGAAGATCTGCAAGCCGAAGTCGCGGTCGCTGGCCAGGACGTAGTCCTGGCCGGTGGTCGGGCTGGTCCAGAACTCCACGCCCCACAGGTTGGAGCCGTCGGGGTCGATGTAGGCGCCGATCTCCTTGATGCCGGTGCGGTCGTAGGAGATGACCCGGAACCCACCGCCGTAGTAGGACAGGTAGGCCCGACCGGGGACCTTGGGGTCCATCGCGACCTCGTGGACGGACAGGTCGCCGAAGCCCTGGGCCTTGCTGACGTCGAGCGACTCCGGGATCGCGTACTCGTCGATGGACTGCATGGTCTTGGCGTCGTAGAGGTGCACATAGCCCCAGCCGTCGAAGATCGCGCGGATGTCGATCGTGGCGCCCGGCGTGCCGACCGCGGGCGCCGCTTGGGTGCAGGGGTCCGCCGACACGGGCTGGTTGAGGATGGCCAGGCCGTCGACGCGGTTGACGAAGATGAACGGCACCGTGCCGGTCTCGGCCACCAGCGGGTTGACCAGGGACTGGCAGTCGTCGCGCTGGCTGTTGAAGACGACGACCGCGCCGTAGCCGGCGTCGCGGCCGTTGTCGTACTTCTCCTGGAAGGTGCAGGCGCCGCGCTCGATGAGCACGGTCTGGGTCGCCCCACCCGGAGGAACGGCCGGGTCGTCGTTGCACCCCCGGCCACCGGAGACCGTCGGGCCCGTGAGCGAGCGGTTCTCGTCGATGTTGGGCTGGCTGCTGCCCTGGCTGGCGGTGAAGCTGCGGCCCTGGTTGGGCCCCGACTGGATGGTGGCCGTCACCCGGAAGGGGTTGAAATCCTCGTCGGTGCCGATGAAGAACTGGTTGTCCGGGCTGAGCTCGGCCTGATGGGCATTGCCCTCGGGCTCGAAGCCGGCAGGCAGCCCGATCTGCGCTGCGAACGGCTCGGTGGCGGCGAAGTCGGTGTCGCGCAGGAACTGCGGGTTCGCGGGGTCCTGCACGTCCAGCAGCAGGTAGCCGTTGTCCCAGTAGGAGGCGAGCATCGTCTGCCGACCGTTGATCTGCTTGACCACCGCGTCGTGCAGGAACTGGCTGTCCCCGTTCGGCGGGTTGGCCTGCACCACGCGCGGGTCGTCGACGAAGGTCGTCTCCGAGATCAGGACCGGCGCGGCCGGGTTGCTGATGTCGAAGATGTCGATGTCGCGATCCTCGACGTTGTCGACCGCCACGGCGTAGGCCTTGGCGCCGTCGTTCCAGCCGTACACGCTGTGGACCGAGTGGACGGTGACGGTCGGCGTCGCGGTGCCCTCGGTCGTGTTGTCACCCGCATTCAGCTTCAACGGGACCGGCTTACGGGGGTTGGTGACGTCGATGAGCGAGAAGCCGCCGTCGCCCTCGTCCGCCGAGCAGGGCTCGTTGTTGAAAAGCAGGACGTCACGGGCACCGATCTGGATGACCTGCACGCCCTCGCCGACGTAGCTGCCCGGGGAGGCGGGGATGAAGGCGTCCTGGACCTCGACCGGCTTGGTCGGGTCGGTCACGTCCATGACGAACACCCCCCGTTGTCGCAGGTCGGCTCGCGGAACGAGGCCAGGTAGGCGTAGTTGCCGAAGACGTTCACGTCCGCGATGCGGCCCTCCAGCGGGGAGGTCCCTTCCGGTCGCTGCTGCGTGGAGGGCCGCGGCGTGACGCTGCCCTCACCGACGAGCCTGACGTTCTCCTGCTTCGCCGGCAGGTGACCCGACGACGTGCCGTTGTGCTGACCCTGCTCGACTCCGTCGCTGACACCGTCGTGGTCGCCGGGGTGTGCGCTCGCCGAGCCGGCGAGCCCTGGCAACGAGTCACGCATGATCACGAGCAAGCGGCCACGGCGAGCACCGTGCCCGTCAGCTTGCCCTCGCCTTGACCGTCGTGACTCCGTGTCCTGGTGGACATGGTCAGCCCACCTGTCGTTGCCTCCGCGGACGGTCGCCCGGTGGGGCGAACCTAGAGCTGCGGCGTTCCCTGCCACAAGGGGCACATGGGGACATCAGGCGCGAAGCGGGAAGGCGTCCTTCCAGACCGGCTCGTAGCCGGCGGCCTCCAGCATCGCAGCCACCTGCGCAGGAGTGCGCTCGTCGGAGACCGCGAACTGCTCCTGCGCGGTGCCGGGGGTGAGGTAGCCGCCCGGCTCGGTGGAGGACCCGGCGCTCATCGACGTCACGGCGATGCGGGCCAGCCCGTCGCGCAGCGCCGCCGGTTCGCGGGTCGAGAGCACGATGCCGGCCTCCGGAGCGGCGAGCCGCAGCGCGCACAGCGCCTGCACGTATTCGGCATCGGTGACCGGCACCAGCGGCTGGAACCCCGACGCCGACGCCTTGATCCGTGGCAACGACACCGTCACCTCGGTGCGCCAGTAGGCCTTCTGCAGCCAGACGGCGTGCTCGGCGACGGCCTGGACGTCAGCCTGCCAGTCGGCCGAGAGGCCCAGCAGAGCGCCGATGCCCAGCCGTCGGACCCCCGCCTCGGCGGCGCGCTCGGTCGAGGACAACCGGCGGTCGAAGTCGCGCTTCCACCCCGCCAGGTGCGTCTGCGCGTAGCGCTCGCGGTCGTAGGTCTCCTGGTAGTGGACGACTCCCTCCAGCCCCGCCGCCACCAGCCGGGCGTAGGTGTCGTCGCTCCAGGTCTGCGTCTCGACCGAGATCGACGGCACCAGCGGGCTCAGCGCCTGCACGCACTCCACCAGGTAGTCGGCGCTGACGTCGATCCGGTGCTCGCCGGACACCAGCAGCAGGTGCCGGAAGCCGCGGTCGACCAGCGTGCGCGCCTCGGCCACCACCTGCTCGACGGTCAGCGTGCGCCGCTCGACGTCCAGCCCCTTGCTGAAGCCGCAGTAGGTGCACGAGGACAGGCAGGCGTTGGAGACGTACAGCGGGGCGAACAGCCGGATGGTGCGGCCGAAGCGCTGCAGGGTGACCTCGCGGGCGCGCTGGGCGAGCTCTTCCAGGCGCGGCAGCGCCTGGGGCGACAGCAGCGCCGGCAACGCCTCGACGCCCCCGTGGGACAACGCGGTGTCCAGGTCCATCACCGGCCGCGGCGGCAGCGCGGCGGCGTGCTGGGCGAAGCGACCGGGGGGGGCGCTCATGTCAGGAAGCCCGTCAACGGCGAGGACGCCTCGGCGGACGTGCGCACCGCGCCACGACCGGCGAGGTAGCCCAGCCGACCGGCCCGGGTGGCGAGCGCGAAGGCCTCCGCCATCAGCACCGGGTCGGCCGCGACGGCGATAGCGGTGTTGACCAGCACCGCGTCGGCGCCCACCTCCATCGCCTCGGCAGCGTCGGACGGCACCCCCAGCCCGGCGTCGACGACCACCGGCACGCCCGCCTGGGCGACGATGACCTCGATGGCGTCGCGGGTGCGCAGGCCGCGGTTGCTGCCGATCCAGGCGCCCAGCGGCATCACCGTCGCGCAGCCGGCCTCCTCCAGGTGGCGGCACAGGACCGGGTCGGCACTGCAGTACGGCAGCACGGTGAAGCCCTCGGCCACCAGGCGCTGCGCGGCGCGCAAGGTCTCGATCGGGTCGGGGGCCAGGGTGCGCGGGTCGGGCGTGACCTCCAGCTTGACCAGCGAGGTGCCGGTGCCCACGCGCCCCAGCCGGGCCAGCCGGACGGCCTCGTCGGCATCGACGGCGCCGCTGGTGTTGGGCAGCAGGTGCAGGCCGGCCGGGACGAAGTCGAGCACGTCGCCGTCGCCGGGCGCGGCGTCCAGGTCGACCCGTCGCAGGGCGACGGTGACGATCTCGGCGCCGGAAGCGACCAGCGCGGCCCGCATCACGGCGTGGGCCGGGAACTTGCCGGTGCCGACGAGCAACCGGCTGGTCAGCCGGAGATCGCCGACCGTCCACGGGTCGCCGACGACCGCCGGGGCGGACTGGTTCTGCACTGCTGACTCCCCACGCGGGCACGATCCCGATCGGGTGCTGCGGGTCGCCGACGGTGCCGCGGGCAGCGGCCGTCCGGCCTCTCAGCCCGCCTCCGCGGGCTCCCCGGTCCTGACCTGCACACCCTACGACCCCGACAGAGGTTGGTGGCCATCGGCGTGTCGCAGGGGAAGGCACGCGTACCGCCCGTACCGTGCGTACCTTCGGCTAACTCTTGTCACATGGGCCACACCTGCGTACCGTCCCGCCGGACACCTCCCTGTCCGGACGACGCTCGGAGCCCGCATGACCCGCACGACGACGCCCACACCCCGACCCGCTCGACCGCGGCGGACCTCGCCACGGTCCCGGCCGAGGGTGCGGGGCACCGTCGGGGCGCTGCTGGCCGTCGCGGTCGTGGCCACGGCCGGCGCTCCGTCGATCATCACGATCCGGTCCGGCGACACGCTCTGGGACCTGGCCCGCGCGCACAACACCTCCGTCGCCCAGCTGCAGGCGCTCAACGGCCTGTCGGGCAACGCGACCATCTACGCCGGGCGCACGCTGCGGCTGCCCTCGAGCACCACGCGGGCTGCCTCCGCGGGGGGAGCCTCGCAGGGTCTGCACAAGGTGCGGCCCGGCGACAGCCTGAGCGTCCTGGCCCGGCAGTACAGCACCACCACCCGGGCCATCATGTCGGCGAACGGCCTGAGCTCGAGCCGCATCCGCATCGGCCAGCAGCTGCGCATCCCGGGCACCGCGCGCGGCAGCTCGCCGGTGCCGACCACCAACGCCGGCGCCACCATCTCCTCGACGGTCCGCAGCTCGGTGGCCTCGCACCGGGCGACGCTGGCGGCGCGCAGCCACCCGTCCAAGACCCAGGTGCGCCGGATGGTGGCCTCGACGGCACGCCGGCACGGCGTGCCGACGTCGCTCGCCGTCGCCGTGGCCTACCACGAGAGCGGCTTCCAGCAGCGCGTCGTCTCGCCGGTCGACGCCATCGGCGTCATGCAGGTGCTGCCCTCGACCGCGCGCGTGCTCTCGCGCCAGCACGGCCGCACGCTGGACCTGCTGAACACCCAGGACAACATCACCGCCGGCGTGCTGCTGCTGCGCCAGCTGCTGCGCTCGACCGGCTCGACCGACAAGGCCCTCGCCGGTTACTACCAGGGGCTCGGCTCGATCGCCCGCAAGGGCATCCTCCCGCAGACGCGTGCCTACCTGAACAACATCCACGTGCTGCAGGCGCGCTACCGCAACGGCTGACCTGCGCCGGGTTAGCGTCGGCAGGTGCGACCGGCCGTGCTCGCTCTGATCGCCGCGCAGCTCGCGCTGCCGGGGGTGATGCTCGCCGCCCGCTGGGCCCAGGAGGGTTCGCGACCGGTCTCGGAGCTGCCCGCCTCGTGGCAGATGTACAGCGTCGTGGCACCGCCGACCTACACCGGGCTGGACGCCGCCGGCCACGAGCGCCCGCTCGGCCCCGACCGCCTGCCGCCGGTCGTGCGCTCGGTCGGCACCGGCCGGGTCGTCCCTGACCGGTTGTGCCGACGCCACCCCGACGTCGTCGCCGTACGACGCACCGGCGGGACCCAGCCGGGGCTGTTCCGCTGCTGACCCGGTCGGCCGACACCGGGCGGGACGCCGAGCGGGTCGTGGCGCTGCTCGTGCTCGCCAAGGCGCTGGACGTCCTGACCCGTGGCCCGCAGCGGTGGCCGCTGTGGCTGACCGGCCTTCTCCTGGCCGTCGTCGGAAGCGCGTCGCTGATCGGAGGTCGGCGCAGCCGCACCGGCTGGACCGCGGTGCTGCTCGCCTGCGGCTGCTGGGCGCTGGACCTGCCGCTGGACCTGCGCCGGCAGCACCTGGTGCTGCTGGCCGGCGTCGCCCTCGCCGCCCTGGTGGGCCGCGGCGCAGACGAGCGCCTGCTGCTGTGGCGCACCCAGCTCACCGCGCTGTACGCCTTCGCCGCGCTGGCCAAGTGCAACGAGACGTTCCTGGGCGGCGACGTGCTGGCGCGCGCCGTCGTCGCCGCCCCGGCCTGGTCGGCGACGCTGCCGGTGCCTGCTCCGTGGCTGCTCGTCGCCGCCGGGATCGGGCTGATCGCGACCGAGGCGACGCTGGCCGTCACCCCCTGGATCCCGGTGCTGCGGACACCCGGGACGCTGCTGGCAGTGGTCCTGCACGGCGGCGCGCTGCTGCTGGTGACCGACAGTCCAGCCGTCGGGCTGCGGCTGGTCGTGTTCGGCGGCCTGGCGGTCCTGCTGCACGCGGTGAACGCCGGCCGGCCCGCGCGCCTGAGCCTGACGAGGACCGCCCCGGCCTAGCATGACCGTGTGGACACGACCGTCTCCGACCCCCTGCTGGGCCGGCTCCTGGACGGCCGTTACCGCCTGGACAGCCCGCTGGCGCGGGGCGGGATGGCCACCGTCTGGACGGCGACCGACACCCGGCTGGACCGCATCGTCGCTGTCAAGGTCATGCGCCACGGCCTGGCCGAGGACCCCGCCTTCGTCGAGCGGTTCGCCGGCGAGGCCCGCGCCGCCGCCCGGCTGAGCAGCCCGCACGTGGTCGCCGTGTTCGACCAGGGCACCGACGCCGCCACCGGCACCGCCTACCTGGTGATGGAGCTCGTCGAGGGCCACACGCTGCGCGAGGTGCTGCAGTCCGAGGGCGCCCTGCCTCCCCCGCGCGCGCTCGCGCTCGTCGAGCCCGTGCTGCGGGCGCTCGCCGCCGCCCACCGCGCCGGCCTGGTCCACCGCGACGTCAAGCCGGAGAACGTGCTGGTCGGCACCGACGGCTCGGTCAAGGTCGCTGACTTCGGGCTCGCGCGGGCCGTCGAGAGCACCAACCTGACCGCCACCACCGGTCTGCTGATCGGCACGGTCGCCTACCTGGCGCCGGAGCAGGTCGAGCACGGCCGCAGCGACACCCGCACCGACGTCTACGCGACCGGCGTCCTGCTCTGGGAGCTGCTGACCGGCACCCCTCCCTACGCCTCGACGAGCCCCCTCGCGGTCGCCTACCGGCACGTCAACGAAGACATCCCGCCGCCCGGCACCGTCGTGCCCGGCGTCCCTGCCGCCCTGGACGAGCTGGTCGTGCGCGCCACCCGCCGCGACCCGTCGGCCCGTCCCGTCGACGCCGGTGCCTTCCTCGCCGAGCTGCGGAACGTCCGCAGCGACCTGCGCGGCGCCACCACCGACCTGCCGCGGCACGCGACGCTGGTGGTGCCCCGGCCGACGACCTCCGCCGTAGCGACCCAGGTCCCGCCGGCACCGGGGGCAGCCCCGCAGCGGCCTCGTCGGCGGGCCGCGGTGCGCGCCTGGCGTCCGCACCTGCCGGGGCGCCGACTGGTCTGGATCCCCCTGCTCGCCCTGCTGGTCGCGGCGCTGCTCGGCACCGGTGGCTTCTTCGCGCTGACCACCGCCGCGCCCGACGTCGTCGGGCTCACCAAGATCGAGGCGCAGCAGGCGCTGACCGACGCCGGCTTCCAGGTCGAGCTGCTGCCGTCCCGGTTCGACAGCGTGCAACCGGCCCAGCACATCATCGAGCAGGACCCCTCCCCCGGTGGTCGGCTGCGCCGGGGCGGCACCGTCCGGCTGCTGAACTCCCTCGGTCCGCCCGTGCGCGTCGTGCCGACGGTCGTGGGCCTGAGCCAGGACGCCGCCGCCGCGCTGCTGGTCAAGCAGGGCCTGCGGCTCGGCGCCGTCACGCTGGCCTTCAGCGAGCGGCCGGCCGGCGAGGTGCTCAGCTCGGACCCGGGCGTCGGGGCCCGGCGCACCCCTGGCAGCTCGGTCTCCGTGGTGGTGAGCAAGGGCCTCGACCTGCTGCCCGTGCCCGACGTCGTCGGCCAGTCGCGCACCGCGGCCCAGAAGGCGCTCGTGAACGCCGGTCTCACCAGCGAGGTGACGCTCGTGTTCAGCGACGACGTCGACGAGGGCGATGTCGTCGCCCAGACCCCGTCCGGCGGCAGCGCCCCTCGCGACTCCGCCGTCGCCCTGCAGGTCAGCAAGGGACCGGATGTCGTCACGGTTCCGGACGTGAACGGGAAGTCGGCCGCTGAAGCCACCGCGGCGCTGCAGGCCGTCGGTCTGAAGGCCAAGGTGACGAAGGTGCTGATCGGTGGACCGGGACAGGTGCTGCGGACCTCGCCCAGCGGCGGGAGCAGAGCCAAGCGCGGATCCACGGTCACCGTCTACGTCTTCTGACCCGTCCAGGACAGGTTCCCCGCGACGAGCCCTGCTCTGGCAGGCTGTCCCGATGCCGCCCCGCAAGCCCTCCGCCGTCGGGGCGCACGTCCCGGTGTCCGGTGGGCTCGCGAAGGGTCTGGCGTACGCGCTGGAGATCGGCGCCGGAGCGATGCAGGTCTTCGTCGGCAACCCCCGCGGCTGGGCCACCAGCACCGGTGACCCGGCCGCCGAGGAGCGCTTCCGCGCCGACAGCGCCGCCGCCGGCCTCCCGGTCTACGTCCATGCGCCGTACCTGGTGAACTTCGGGTCGCCGACGGCGGCGACCGTCACGAAGTCGGTGGGCGCCGTTCAGCACGCGCTGCGTCGAGGCGCCGCCATCGGGGCCCGGGGAGTCGTCGTGCACGCCGGGAGCGCGGTCGCCGGGGCGCACCGCGACGAGGCGATGGCCCAGCTGCGCGAGCACCTGCTGCCGGTCCTGGCGGCCGCGGACGCCGGCGGACCGCGGTTGCTCATCGAACCCACGGCCGGCGGCGGGAAGGCGCTGGCGGCCACCGTCCAGGACCTCGGGCCGTACTTCGCCGCGCTGGAGGACCACCCCTTGCTGGGGGTGTGCCTGGACACCTGCCACGCGTACGCCGCCGGGCACGACGTCGCGGTGCCCGGAGGCATGAAGAAGACCCTGGACGCCCTGGTCAGGACGGTCGGCCGCGGCCGGCTCGGCCTGGTGCACGCCAACGACAGCAAGGACCCGCTCGGCTCGACCCGCGACCGGCACGAGGCGATCGGGCTGGGCAAGATCGGCAAGGACGCCTTCAGCGAGCTGTTCCGGCACCCGGCGACCCGCGACGTGCCGGTGGTGATCGAGACTCCGGGCGACGCCAACGACCACCGGCGCGACCTCGCCCTGCTCTGCGCGCTCCGCGACTCCTGACCCGCGACGGCTGAACCGGCTCGTCAGGGCTCCGGGCCCTCGCCCGGCTCCTCC
This sequence comes from uncultured Actinomycetes bacterium, assembly GCA_963784675.1. Classification (GTDB taxonomy): domain Bacteria; phylum Actinomycetota; class Actinomycetes; order Mycobacteriales; family SCTD01; genus SCTD01. The sequence continues at coordinate 396,376 of CAWASE010000019.1, read as the reverse complement.
TGGTAGCTGTAGCGCTGCTCGCGCCAGGGGTCCGCGCCGTTGTGGTAGCCCCGGTCCTCCCAGAAGCCCCGCCGGTCCGCGGTCAGGTACTCCACGCCCCTGACCCACTTCGGGCCCTTCCACGCGTACAGGTGCGGGATGATCAGCCGCAGCGGGAAGCCGTGCTCGGCGGTGATCCGCTCACCGTTGCGGTGCGTGACGAAAAGCGCTGCGGGATCGGCGAAGTCTGCCAGCGTGACGTTGGCGCTGTAGCCGTACTCCGCCCAGACCATGACGTGCGTGACGTCCGCCGCGGGAGGTACCCGCGAGAGGATCTCCGCGGTGCGGATCCCCGTCCAGGTGCTGTCCAGCACCGAGAACTTGGTGACGCAGTGGAAGTCGGAACCCTGCTCGGCGCGGGGCAGAGCCTCGACGTCGCGCCACGACCACCGGACGTGATCTCCGTCGGTGGCGCCGAACACCCGTAGGTCCCAGGTCGGGGCGTCGAACGTGGGCACCGGCCCGTAGTGCAGGACGGGCCAGCCGCGCGGGATGTACTGCCCCGGCGGCAACCGGTCGGCCGGCACGGCGGCGGCTCGCTTCCGCGCGCCGATGCGGCTGAAGGGCGTGGTCACCGGCTCATCCTGCCCCCGCCTCCCCGGACGCCGTGCAGCACCCTGGCCGGTCCGTCGGGATGCGGACGGACGCGGGCGCACTGCCCGGTCCCGGGACCGGCGGGACCGCGGCTGCCGGTAGCGTCGCGACCATGGTCGTGGTGATGCTCCCGGACGCTGGTCCGGAACAGGTCGATGCTGTCGTGGCGCGCGTGGAGGGTGCCGGCGGGTCGGCGTTCGTCAGCCGTGGTGTGCAGCGCACGATCGTCGGGCTGGTCGGCGACGTCGTCGCTTTCGGCGGGCTGAACCTGCGCGCGATGCCCGGGGTCGGCGAGGTCGTGCGCGTCTCCAAGCCCTACAAGCTGGTCAGCCGCGAAAACCACCCGGACGCCTCGACCGTGACCGTCGGCGGCACCGGCTCCACCGCCGCGCACATCGGCCCGGAGACGTTCGTGCTGATCGCCGGGCCGTGCGCCGTCGAGACGCCCGAGCAGACTTTCCAGGCAGCCCAGATGGCCAAGGACGCCGGTGCGACGATCCTGCGCGGCGGTGCCTACAAGCCGCGCACCAGCCCCTACGCCTTCCAGGGGCTCGGCGTGCAGGGTCTGGAGATCCTGGCCGAGGCGCGCGAGCGCACCGGGCTGCCGGTCGTCACCGAGGTCGTCGATCCCAAGGACGTCGCGGTCGTCGCCGAGCACGCCGACATGCTCCAGATCGGCACCCGCAACATGCAGAACTTCCCGCTGCTGCAGGCCGTCGGCGCGGTGGCCAAGCCCGTCATGCTCAAGCGCGGCCTGACCGCCACCTACGAGGAGTGGCTGATGGCGGCGGAGTACATCGCGCAGCGCGGCAACACCGACATCGTCCTGTGCGAGCGCGGCATCCGCACCTTCGAGACCGCCACCCGCAACACCTTGGACGTCAGTGCCGTGCCGATGATGCACGCGCTCTCGCACCTGCCCGTGGTCGTCGACCCCTCGCACAGCGCCGGCAAGCGCGAGCTGGTCGTGCCGCTGGCCCGCTCGGCGATCGCTGCCGGCGCGGACGCGATCATGGTCGACGTGCACGCCGACCCCACGCAGGCGCTGTGCGACGGCCCGCAGGCGCTGTTCGGCGACGAGCTGGCCGAGCTCGCCGCCGCCTGCCGCGCCTTCCCCCCGCTGCTCGGGCGCCGCGTCCTAGGCTGAGCCGCATGACCGAGGGCGTGCAACCGGCGGGCGTCGCCGCCGAAGACCTCGTCACGGCCGTCCGCGTCCACCTGGACCGGGTGCACGATCTCGTCCGCCGGCTGGGCTGCGACGCGGACGCCGCTGTCGAGGTCGTCGAGACCTCGGCGATCGACCTCGTCGAGGTCGTTGCGGCGCAACCGGAGTCGGTCGAGGACGCCGTCGGCTGGTGGGTCGCGCGCGCCCGCGTGCTCAGCCGCCGGGTGGCGGCCCGCGCCGTCGACCTGCCGCGCGGCGGCGGCCTGCTGTCTTCCGACAGCGACCAGAAGCTGCTCGCCGAGGGGCTGGAGCAGCTGCCCGAGCGCGACCGGATCGCGCTGCTGCTGCGTGACTCCTACGACCTGCCGGCGGTCTCGACCGGTGCCGCGCTCGGCACCGACGCCGCCGGCGCGATGGCGCTCGTCGCGCGGGCCAGGCTCGCGTTCCTGGAGATCGTCGACGCCGAGACCTCGCCGACGATCCCGTCCCACCAGGACGACCTCGCCGCACTGGCCCGGCTGGGTGAGGGCGGCCCGGTGGCCGCGCCCGACGCCACGGCGCGGCGGCACGCGCTGTCGTGCTCCGCCTGCCGCGCCGTCGTCGACGCCCAGCAGCGCGCCCACCTGCTGCTCACCGGCCTGAGCGTCGTCGCGCTGCGTGCCACCGACCGGCAGGCCGCGCTGGACCGGGCCGAGGAGGTCTCGCTCGCCCTGCTGCCCAACCGCGCCGAGCTGGCCGAGTACGAGCAGCAGCTGTACGAGCTCGAGCAGGAGGAAGACCCGCGGCTGCTGTCGCCGCTGCTGGCCGCCCTCGGCATCGTGCTGGCCCTGCTCGCCGGCCTCGGCCTGGGGCTGCTGCTGAGCCGTAGCGGCGGCGTCGACAGCGTGGCCGGCACCGCCGGTCAGCTGCCGGCCGGCGTCGCGCTGCTCTCGCCGAGCCCGCAGGTCGCGGAGGTGGTCCGCTCCCCGGCGACGGTCCGCGAGGCGCCGCCGCAGACCCGCGTGTTCGTCATCCCGTCGCCCTCACCGCCTCCGCCGCCGCCGCCCCCGCAGCCCTCTCCCGCGCCGGCCGTCGACGAGCTCGCCATCACGATCGACCCGCCGAACGGGCCCAACGGGACGACGCTGACCGTCGACGGTGCCGGCTGGATGCCGGGGATCGACGTCACCCTCACCTATCTGGACCCGACCGGCCGACCGACCGGCTCCAGCGCCACCGCGGTGCCGGACGAGCGTGGGCGCTTCACCGTGACGCTTGCCGCGCAGGATCCCGCCAACCTGCCGGGCGACCACACCGTCCGCGCCACCGACGGCGACAGCACGACCTCCGCCACCTTCACCGCAGACTGAGCGCGGCGAAAGGTCAGCGGTCCCATCGCGCCTGCAGCTCCCGGTGACGACCCCACTCAGGGACGTCAGCGGTCCCGTCGCGCCTGCAGCTCCCGGTGACGACCCCACTCAGGGACGTCAGCGGTCCCGTCGCGCCTGCAGCTCCCGGTGACGACCCCACTCAGGGACGTCAGCGGTCCCGTCGCGCCTGCAGCTCCCGGTGACGACCCCACTCGGGGACGTCAGCGGTCCCGTCGCGCCTGCAGCTCCCGGTGACGACCCCACTCGGGGACGTCAGCGGTCCCGTCGCGCCTGCAGCATCTCGGCGACCAGAAAAGACAGCTCCAGCGCCTGGTTGGTGTTCAGCCGCGGGTCGCAGGCCGTCTCGTAGCGACCGGCCAGGTCGGCGTCGGTCAGCTGCTGGGCGCCGCCGAGGCACTCGGTGACGTCGTCGCCCGACAGCTCGACGTGCACGCCGCCCGCCCACGTCCGCAGGTCGGCGTGGACCTCGAAGAAGCCCTTGACCTCGTCCATGACGTCGTCGAAGTGGCGGGTCTTGTAGCCGCTGGGCGTCTCGGTGGTGTTGCCGTGCATCGGGTCGCACTCCCACACGACGCTCCGCGGTCCGCGGTCGCGCTCGACCGCGTCGACGATGGCCGGGAGCACGTCGCGCACCTTGCCGGCGCCCATCCGGGCGATGAGCGTCAGCCGTCCCGGCTCGTTGCCGGGGTCGAGCCGTCGGCACAGCGCGACCGCGGTGCGCGGATCGGTGGTGGGGCCGAGCTTGACGCCGATCGGGTTGGCCAACCGCGCGACGAAATCGACGTGGGCGCCGTCCAGGTCGCGGGTGCGCTCGCCGATCCACACCATGTGCGCCGACAGGTCGTACGGCGCGCCGGTGCGGTCGTCGGTACGGGTGAGCGCGCGCTCGTACTCCAGCAGCAGCGCCTCGTGGCTGGAGTACAGCTCGACGCCGTGCGTGACGGGCATGCCCTCCAGGTCCAGCCCGCAGGCCCGCATGAAGGCCAGCGCCCGGTCGATGTCGCGGGCCAGCACCTCATAGCGCTGGTGCGCCGGGCTGGAGCGGACGAAGCCGGTGTTCCAGTCGTGGACGGCGGCGAGGTCGGCGCTGCCGTCACCGGCCATCGCCCGCATGAAGTTCAACGTGGCAGCGCTGTTGGCGTACGCGCGCACGAGCCGCTGCGGATCGGGGGTGCGGTCGCCGTGCAGGTCGTTGACCGCGTCCCCGCGGTAGGACGGCAGGCCGGTCGACGCCTCGACGTCGCTGCTGCGAGGCTTGGCATACTGCCCGGCCAGACGACCGACCTTGACCACCGGCAGGCTCGCGCCGTAGGTCAGGACGACGGCCATCTGCAGCAGGGTGCGCACCTTGCCGCGGATGCCCTCAGCGGTGTTGGCCGCGAACGTCTCGGCGCAGTCACCGCCCTGGAGCAGGAAGGCCTCGCCCGCGGCGACCGAGGCCAACCGGACCCGCAGCGCGTCGCACTCGGTCGGCTGCACCAGCGGCGGGACCTCGGCCAGCGTGCGGGCGACCGCCGCGAGCTCGGCCGCGTCGGGCCACCGCGGCTGCTGCACGGCCGGGAGGGCACGCCAGGCGTCCAGGCCCAGGTCAGGGGTGCTGTTGTCGAGCGTCGCGGTCACCTGCACCACGGTAGTGCGCAGGACCGTCCGCTCCCGAGCCGTGCGGTGGGATGCTGCGCCGGGAGGTCGAGGGGCCCCGACGGAGGTGACCATGAGCGGCGTGCGACCACCGAGTGCGGGCCTGGTGGCGTGCCTGCTCGCGGACCTGCCACCGACGCTGTGGGTGGCGCGGCCCCACGACGGCCTGCCGTTCGCGGCGACGGACCTGCTGCTGGGCGGAGCCTTCGCGCTGCCGCTGGCCCTGGCGGTGCTCGGCTCGTGCCTGCCGCGGGGCGTCGGCACGACCGTGGCCCTGACCTGGGCGAGCCTGGCCCTGCTGCTGGCTGTCGGCGGCGTCAGCATCTACGGCCTGGGCGCGCTGTTCCTGCTGCAGGCCCTGGCGGCGGTCGTCGTCGCGGTACGCAGAGCTCAGCCGAAGAAGACCTCGGCCTCGGCGTAGCGCTCGAGCGGCACGGTCTTGAGCTCGCGCGTCGCCTCCTCGAGCGGCACCCGGACGATGTCGGTGCCCTGCAGCGCCACCATCACGCCGCTGTCGCCCTCGTGCACGGCATCCGCGGCGTGCAGGCCGAACCGGGTGGCGAGGACCCGGTCGTAGGCGGTCGGCGATCCACCGCGCTGCACGTGACCGAGCACCGTCGCCCGGGCCTCCTTGCCGGTGCGCTGCTCGATCTCGCGCTCGAGCCACTGGCCGATCCCGCCGAGCCGCACGTGGCCGAAGGCGTCCAGATCGCCCTGCTGGGTGGCCATCTGACCCTCGACCGGCACCGCCCCCTCGGCGACGACGATGATGGGCGCGTACTCCTTCTCGAAACGCATCTCGACGTAGCGGCAGACCTGCTCGACGTCGAAGGGCCGTTCCGGGATGAGGATGACGTTCGCTCCGCCGGCCAGGCCGGAGTGCAGCGCGATCCAGCCGGCGTGCCGGCCCATGACCTCCACGACCAAGGCTCGGTGGTGGCTCTCGGCCGTGGTGTGCAGCCTGTCGATCGCCTCGGTCGCGATGGTGACGGCCGTGTCGAAACCGAACGTGTAGTCGGTCGCGCCGAGGTCGTTGTCGATGGTCTTGGGCACGCCGACCACCGTCAGCCCGGCGGCAGCGAGCTCGGTCGCGACCCCGAGGGTGTCTTCGCCGCCGATCGCGACCAGCGCGTCGACGCCGACCGCGGCCAGATTGGCGCGCACCTTCTCGACACCGCCGTCGACCTTGAGCGGGTTGGTCCGGCTGCTGCCCAGGATGGTCCCGCCGCGAGGCAGGATGCCGCGGGTCGCGCTGACGTCCAGCGGCATCGTCAGGCCCTCGAGCGGGCCGCGCCAGCCGTCGCGGAAGCCGACGAACTCGTGACCGTGCACCTCCGAGCCCTTGCGCACCACCCCGCGGATGACCGCGTTCAGTCCCGGGCAGTCGCCCCCGCCGGTGAGCACGCCGATCCTCATGACTGCCTCCTGCCAGCGCACGGGCCTCCGTCGGACCCGACTGCAGCGGACCCTAATGGGACCGCAGCCAGTCGCGGGGTCGATCTTGCGGTTGTCTGCGACCTGAGCCGCCGGCGGGGACACCACTGCAGGACCCTGCGACCATGATCGCTAGGGCTAGATCGTGACCCCGCCGGTCGCTGGAGTCTGCTGTCGGCTGGTGGGGTGTCGCGTCTGGAGCGCTGTCCATTAGGTCGCCGCGCGGCCTCCTCGGCTCGACCGGTCGGACACGAGGAGGGACACGTTGGGAGAGATCTTTTGCGGGATCGACTGGGCCGAGCGTCATCACGACGTCGCTCTGGTCGACGGCCAGGGCAGGCTGCTGGCCAAGCGGCGCATCACCGATGACCTGGCCGGTTTCAGCGAGTTGAGCTGGCTGCTGGCCGAGCACAGCAGCAGCGACACGTTCGTGCCGATCGACATCGCCATCGAGACCGACCGCGGCTTGCTCGTCGCGGCGCTACGCGCCTCGGGTCATCGGGTGTTCGCGGTCAACCCGAAGGCCGTCAGTCGTTACCGCGACCGCTGGACGGTGTCGGGCGCCAAGTCCGACCCCGGCGACGCGCTGGTGCTGGCTGACCTGCTGCGGACCGATCGGCATGCTCACCGACCGTTGCCGGACGACACCGTCGAGCTCGCCGCTCTGCGGGTCCTGGCCAGGGCGCACCAGGACGCGGTCTGGCACCGTCAACAGACCGCGAACCGGCTCCGTTCGCTGTTGCGTGAGTACTTCTCCGCGGCGCTGCAGGCCTTTCCGGACCTGACCAGCCGCACGGCAGTGACCGTGCTTGCTGCCGCCCCGACACCGGCGGCCGCTGCCGCGCTCACTCGGGCGAACCTGACCGACCTGCTTCGCGCCGCCGGCCGGGGGACCCGCCCGGACGACGCCGCCCGCCTGGTCGAGGTCTTTGCAGCCGAGCAGCTGCGTCAGAGCCAGCCGGTCGAGCAGGCGATGGGCATCGCCGCAGCAGCGCTCGTGGTCGCTCTACGCGGAGCCGACCAGGCCGTGCGGGACCTGCAGGCAGCGCTCGAACCGTCTTTTGAGCAGCACCCGGACGCCGAGATCATCGACAGTCTTCCCGGACTCGGTCTCGTCCTCGGCGCCCGGGTGCTCAGCGAGTTCGGCGATGACCGCACCCGCTTCGCTGATGCTGCCAGCCGCCGCAACTACGCCGGAACCAGCCCCATCACCCGCGCCTCCGGCCGCAGCCGGACCGTCCTGGCTCGGCACATCCGCAACAAGCGCCTGGCCGACGCCTGCTACCTATGGGCCTTTAGCGCCCTCACCAAGAGCCCAGGCGCCCGCGCCTACTACGACGCCCGCCGCGCCGCCGGCGACAACCACAACGCCGCCCTACGACGCCTGGCCAACAAGCTCCTCGGCCAGCTCCACCACTGCCTCAACACCAGACATCCCTACGACGAGCACCTCGCCTGGACCCGTCGCAACCCCGAACTCGCCGCAGCTTGACGCGTTACAGGGGTGGGGTGTCTAGCCCGCCGTGCTACAGACCGAGCCCAGGCCCGTCGATGCCCCGACGGTGCACCTCGCCGTCCGGACCGCGCTGACCGCTGCGCTGGCGACGGCCCTCACGACGCTGCTCGCAGCGCCCGCGTCGGCAGCTTCGGCCGCGCCGGACGTGGAGGCCCTGCAAGCGGCGCTCGCGGCCGCCACGACGCAGACCACGTCGCTCGCGCAGGACCTGACCCGCCAGGCTGCGGGCGACGGCCAGCTGCGCGTGAGCCTGCAGCGGCTGGCCCGCGCCCAGCAGCAGGCGCAGGCCCGCCTGGACGCGCGCGTGCGGACGGCGTGGATGCACCGCGCCCCGACGTCGCTGTCGGGCTGGACCGCCCTGGACGCCGCCGGCACGCAGCGGCTGGCCACCCGCGGGGTCGCCGCGGCCGTGCAGGTGGACCGTGACCTGCTCGACGCCGTGGCGGACCGCACCGCAGCCGCGACCCGGCTGCGCACGCAGGTCGCGACGCTGCGCGACGGGCTGGCCGACCAGGCCGCTGCAGCGCTCACCGCACAGGACCACGCCCGCGACCTGCTGGCGCAGGCGCAGGCGGCGGTCGCGGCCGAGCAGGCTGCCCGCGCCGACGCCCGGCGGCTGGCCGAGCAGTCCGCGCGGCTGGCTGCTGCGCGCGCCGCCCTCGACGCCGCCAGCGCCGCCACGACCACCGCCCTGACTCCCGCTCAGACGACCCGCAGCCGCCGGTCCGCCGAGCGGGAGGCTCCGGTGCTGACCCGCATCGAAGCGGCCGGGTCTGGCTATCCGGCCGGGTTCGCTCCGTCCGGCCAGGTGCTGGCCGGGCTCGCGTCCTGGTACGGCCCGGGCTTCGTCGGCAGCCCGACCGCGAGCGGCGCCCCCTACGACCCCGAGCGCCTGACCTGCGCGCACAAGACCCTGCCGCTGGGCACCGTGCTGCGGGTCTCGGCGAACGGCCGCGCCGTCAGCTGCCTGGTCAACGACCGCGGCCCCTACGTCGGGCCCCGCATCCTGGACCTGTCGCGTGCCGGTTCGCGCGCGCTGGGCTACGACGGCGTCGCGCAGGTCGTGATCGAGGTGCTGACGCCGATCTGAGCCGAGAGCTGGGGGACGGTGCGTGCACGCCACCGTCGCGGCACGGGCGCGCGTGCGACGCTGCGCCCCATGCTGACCGGAGAGCGCGTGACGTTGCGCCCGTTGCGCCGCGAGGACCACGAGCCGTTGTGGCGCGCTGGGCAGGACCCGCTGTTCTGGGCGCGCACGTCGGCGGCGCCGCTGGTCCCGGAGCCGCTCGAGGCCTACGTCGAGCGTCGCGCCGGCCGGACGCCCGACGCCGGCGACGCCGCGTTCGCCGTCGACCACGACGGCCGGCTGGTCGGGCACGCGTCGCTGTTCCACGTCGACCCGCTGGCCCGGCACGCCGAGGTGGGCCTGTCGCTCCTGGTGGAGGCGCGCGGGCGTGGGCTGGGACGGGACGCTCTGCAGGTGCTCGTCGGGTACGCCTTCCGCTCGCGCAACCTGCGCCGCGTTCACCTGCAGACGCTGGCCGCCAACGAGGCGGCGCTGCGCTGCTACCGGGCGGTCGGCTTCGTCGAGGAGGGTCGCCAGCGCGAGCACGCATGGGTGGAGGGGCGCTACGACGACCTCGTCCTGATGGGGCTGCTGGCCGCGGAGCGGCCCTGACCTACACCTCCAGACCGAGCCGGTAGGCCTTCTCGGCCAGCGCCTCCCAGCGGACCTTCACGTGGCGCGCGTCGTCGAGCGCGTGGTGCAACCCGTCGGACTGCTTGGGCAGCGGCGGACGCCCCAGGTGCTCCCAGAGCTGACGCACGTCCAGGGTGAAGCGCGGCAGGGCCCGCGGCAGCTCGGGCATCGAGCCCCACAGCTGGCACAGCGCGACGTGGTCGTAGGCGCCGTACCAGGCCCACAGCACCGGGTCCGGGCCGAGGAACGCCAGCAGCGCCTCGCGCAGCGCGACCCGCGACATCCAGGCCGGGTCGCCGTGCGGGGGCAGCTGCGGCAGCACGTTCCGCACCACCCACGGGTGGGCCGTCGTGGGGTCGACGTCGGTCGAGACGCCGTAGAACTCCCGGCCGTCCTCGGCCACCGCGCCCAGCGAGACGAGCCCGATCTCCGGTGCGGTGGTGCTGAACTCACAGTCGTAGAAGACGCGCATGGGACCATGGTGGGGCAGCGAGGACGCTGTCCGGACCCACCGCGACCCCACCGCGACCCATCACGACCACGAGGAGAACCACCTGTGTGCGGCCTAGCCGGCGAGATCCGCTTCGACGGAGCCGCCGCCGACGTCGCGGCCGTGGCCAGGATGGCCGCCACCATGGCCGACCGCGGACCCGACGGCGCGGGCGTCTGGGCGCAGCGCGGCGTGGCGCTGGGCCACCGGCGGCTGAAGGTCATCGACCTGTCCGAGCACGCGGCGCAGCCGATGGTCGACAGCGAGCTCGGGCTCACCATCGTGTTCAACGGCTGCATCTACAACTACCCCGAGCTGCGCGAGCAGCTGCACGCCAAGGGGCACCGCTTCTTCTCCACCGGCGACACCGAGGTGGTGCTCAAGGGCTACCGCGAGTGGGGCGAGCAGGTCGTCGACCACCTGCACGGCATGTTCGCGTTCGCGATCGTCGAGCGCGACAGCGGACGGGTCGTGCTGGGCCGCGACCGGCTCGGCATCAAGCCGCTCTACCTGAGCGAGACGGCGGAGCGCCTCCGGTTCGCCAGCACGCTGCCGGCGCTGCTGGCCGGCGGCGGCGTCGACACCGGGCTCGACCGCGAGGCGCTGCACTCCTACCTCAGCTTCCACTCCGTCGTGCCGGCGCCGCGCACCGTGCTGGCCGGGGTGCGCAAGCTGCCCCCGGCCACCGTCCGGGTGATCGAGGCCGACGGCACCAGCCGCGAGCACGTCTACTGGGCACCGTCCTACGAGCGGGTCGCCGAGCGGGCCCGTTGGACCGAGGACGACTGGGAAGAAGCGACGTTGGAGGCGCTGCGCCTGGCCGTGCGGCGACGCATGGTCTCCGACGTCGAGGTAGGGGTGCTGCTGTCGGGCGGCGTCGACTCGTCCCTGGTCGTCGGGCTGCTCGCCGAGCAGGGCCAGCAGGACCTGCGCACCTTCTCGATCGGCTTCGAGCCCGTCGGCGGGCGCAGCGGCGACGAGTTCGTCTACTCCGACCTCATCGCCGAGCGCTTCGCGACCAAGCACACCCAGATGATGGTGCCGCCCGAGCGCGTGCTGCCGGCGCTCGACCACGCCGTCGCCGCGATGAACGAGCCCATGGTCAGCCACGACGTCGTCGCCTTCTACCTGCTGTCGCAGGAGGTGAGCCGGCACGTGCGGGTCGTTCAGTCCGGGCAGGGCGCCGACGAGGTGTTCGCCGGCTATCACTGGTACCCGCCGATGATGGGCGCCGGCGACCCGCTCGACACCTACGCGGCCGCCTTCTTCGACCGTGACCATGCCGGGGTGGACGCGCTGCTGTCGCCGCAGTGGCACGCCGGCCGCGACGTCAGCCGCGAGCTCGTCCGCGACCACTTCGCCCGCGCCGGCTCGGCCACGCCGTTGGACGGAGCGCTGCGTCTGGACACCGAGATCATGCTGGTCGACGACCCGGTCAAGCGGGTCGACAACACCACCATGGCGTTCGGCCTGGAGGCCCGGGTTCCGTTCCTGGACCACGAGCTCGTCGAGCTCGCAGCCACCTGCCCGCCCGAGCTGAAGGTGGCTCACGGCGGCAAGGGCGTGCTCAAGCAGGCGGCCCGCCGGGTCGTCCCGGCGGAGGTCATCGACCGGCCCAAGGGCTACTTCCCGGTGCCGGCGCTCACCCACCTGGAGGGCGGCTTCCTGGACCGGGTGCGCGACGCGCTCACCAGCGACGCCGCGAAGGCCCGCGGCCTGTTCCGGCCGGAGGTCGTGCGCGCGATGCTCGCGGACCCGAACGCCTCGCTGACGCCGCTGGGCGGCAACCCGCTCTGGCAGCTGGGCCTGCTCGAGATGTGGCTGCAGGCCCGGGGGCTCTGACGCATGAACCCTGCCGTCCCCGACCGTCCCTCGCCTGGTTCGGCCACGCTGAGCACGCGCTGGTACCGGCCCGCCACGGAGCTGCCCGCGGGCGTGCGCCCCGACGTGCTGCTGGAGTGCGGCTGGGGGCGCATCGTGTTCGGTCAGACGTTCACCTCGCGCGAGCACCTGACGGCCGCCCTGCGGGGCGAGGAGAGCGGTCAGCGCGACATCTGCGTCTATCCCCGCGAGCCGCACGTGCTGGTGGCGCTTGCGCCGACCGAGCTGTTCCTGGACCCGTCGCACACCTACCGCCTCGACCTGGACCGCTACGACCCCGACGGTTCGCGCCCCTGCCAGGCCCTCGTCCGGGAGCTGCGGGACGGGACCGACGTCGACGTGCTGAACCAGGTGTACGCGTCCGCCGGCATGCTGCAGGCCGACCCCGACCAGGTGCTGGCCAACACCGGGGACCCGGCGTTCACCTACCTGGTCGCCGAGGAGCCGGGGACGGGGCGGGTCATCGGCACGGTCACCGGGGTCGACCACGTCGAAGCCTTCGGCGACCCCGAGCGCGGCAGCAGCCTGTGGTGCCTGGCCGTCGATCCGCAGAGCCGGCTGTCCGGCGTCGGCGAGCTGTTGACACGTCGGCTGGCCGAGCACTACGTCGACCGGGGACGCGCCTACATGGACCTGTCGGTGCTGCACGACAACCGCAAGGCGATCAGCCTGTACGAGCGGGTCGGCTTCGTCCGCGTGCCGGTCATGAGCATGAAGCGCAAGAACAGCATCAACGAGCGGCTGTTCGTCGGTCCGGTCGCCGACGACTACGGCCGGCTCAACCCCTACGCCCGCATCATCGCCGACGAGGCCCGCCGTCGCGGCATCGCGGTGGAGGTGCTCGACGCCGAGTGGGGCGAGATGCGCCTGTCGCACGGCGGGCGCAGCATCCTCACCCGCGAGTCGCTGTCAGAGCTGACGACCGCGGTGGCGATGAGCCGCTGCGACGACAAGCGCGCCACCCGGCGCGTGCTCGAACGCGCCGGCCTGCAGGTGCCCCGCGGCCAGCTGGCCACCGGCGGGCCGGAGGACGCCGAGCTGCTGGCCGAGCTCGGCGAGCTGGTGGTCAAGCCCAGCCGCGGAGAGCAGGGCAACGGCATCACGGTCGGCGTCCGCACGCTCGAGCAGCTGACCGCTGCGGTCCTGACGGCGCGCGCGTTCTGCCCCCAGGTGCTGCTGGAGCAGCTCGTCGACGGTCAGGACCTGCGCATCATCGTCATCGGGCACCGCGTCGTGGCTGCGGCGGTGCGCAAGCCCGCGTCCGTGCTCGGCGACGGACGCACGCCGGTGCGCCAGCTCATCGAGGCGCAGAGCCGGCGACGGGCCGCGGCGACCGGCGGCGAGTCGACCATCCCGCTGGACGCCGGAACGGTCGAGACGGTCGCCGCGCGCGGCTACGCGATGACCGACGTGCTGCCCGCCGGCGTCGAGCTGGCGGTGCGGCGTACGGCGAACCTGCACACGGGTGGCACGATCCACGACGTGACCGCGACCCTGCATCCCGACCTGGCCTCGGCCGCCGTACGCGCCAGCCGCGCTCTGGACATCCCCGTGACGGGGCTCGACCTGCTGGTGCCCGACGTCGCCGGGCCGGAGCACGTCGTCATCGAGGCCAACGAGCGCCCGGGCCTGGCCAACCACGAACCGCAGCCGACGGCGGAGCGGTTCGTCGACCTGCTCTTCCCGGAGACCGCGGGCCGCCACGGCTCGAGGCGCCGGTGACGCGACCCGGCGGCGGCGCTCAGGAGGTCGTCCCGGAGCGGCTCGAGATCGACATGGCCTACGTGCAGGAGGTGCTGCTGCACATGCTGCGCATCCCGTCGCCGACGGGTCGGACCGACGAGGTCGTGCAGTACATCGGCGAGCAGATCACCGACCTGGGCCTGGAGCTGTCGGTGACCCGTCGGGGCCTGCTGAACGCCACCCTGCCCGGCCTGCGCAGCAGCCCGGACCGCGCGATCGTCGTGCACGCCGACACGATCGGCTGCATGGTGACGCGGCTCAAGGACAACGGCCGGCTGGAGATCGGCCAGCTCGGCACGCACAGCGCCCGCTTCGCCGAGGGCTCGCACGTGATGATCTTCTGCGACGAGCCGGGCCTCGTCTTCACCGGCACGGTGCTGCCGCTCAAGAGCAGCGGGCACAACTACGGCGAGGAGGTCGACACCCAGGGCGTCGGCTGGCCGCTGGTCGAGGTGCGCGTCGACGAGCACGTCACCGACGCCGCGGGGCTGCGCGCGCTGGGCATGGACGTCGGCGACTTCGTCTCGCTGGACGCCAACCCGCAGGTGACCCCGGCCGGCTTCGTCAAGAGCCGGCACCTGGACGACAAGGCCGGGATCGCGGCAGCCCTCGGCGCGTTCAAGGCGCTGACCGACGCCCGCATCGTGCCGGTGATCGGCGCGCACCTGCTGGTGACCATCGCCGAGGAGGTCGGCCACGGCGCCACGCACGGCCTGGACAGCGACGTCGCGGAGATGGTGGCGATCGACAACGCCGTCGTCGCGCCCGGGCAGCAGTCGCGCGAGCGGTGCGTGAACATCGCCATGCTGGACAGCACGGGGCCCTACGACTACCACTTCAGCCGCCGCCTGCTGGGCCTGTGCGAGCAGTTCGACCTGCCGCACACCCGCGACACCTTCCGCTACTACCGCTCCGACGCCGCCAGCGCCGTCGAGGCCGGGCTGGAGATGCGCACGGCGCTCGTCGGGTTCGGCGTCGACTCCAGCCACGGCCACGAGCGCACCCACCTGGACGGCATCCAGGCGGTCGCCGAGCTCATCGCGCTCTACGTCCAGACCGACCTGACGTTCCCGACCTGGGACCGCGACGAGCGCGGCCCGCTCAAGGAGTTCCCCAGCCGCAGCGTCCAGCCGACGCCGATGGAGCAGCGCGGCCGCACCGACGACCTCCCGACGTGACGTTCTCGATCGTCGCCCGTGACGGCGACTGCTGGGGGGTGGCGGTGGCCAGCAAGTTCCTGGCCGCCGGCGGAGCGGTGCCGGCCGCCCGCGCCGGGGTCGGCGCGATCGCCTCGCAGTCGTTCCTGAACCTGCTGTACCTGTCCGAAGGGCTCGCGCTGCTGGAGGCGGGACAGGACGCCCAGCAGGTGCTCGACGCGCTGGTGGCCGCCGACGACCTGCGCGAGAGCCGGCAGGCGGGCATCGTCGACGCCCGGGGCGGCTCGGCGACCTTCACCGGCAGCGACTGCATCGACTGGGCCGGTGGCGAGTCCGGGCCCGACTACGCGTGCCAGGGCAACTGCCTGGCCGGTCCGGCCGTCGTCGCCGACATGGCCGCAGCGTTCCGCGACACCGACGGGACGCTCGCGCAGCGGCTGCTGGCCGGGCTGTCCGCCGGAGACGCGGCCGGAGGCGACCGGCGCGGCCGGCAGAGCGCAGGGCTGCTCGTCGTCACGCCCGGCGGGGGCTACGGCGGCGGCAACGACGTCCTGGTCGACCTGCGCGTCGACGACCACCCGGCGCCGGTCGGCGAGCTGGGCCGGCTGCTGGGCCTGCACGAGCTGTACTTCGGCGAGCCGGAGGTGCTGCTGCCGCTGGCCGGGTCGCTGGCCGACGACGTCGCCGCCCTGCTGGCGACGCTCGGCTACACCGGCGACGGTGCGCTGGAGGACCGGCTGTTCGCCTGGATGGGCTGGGCGAACTACGAGGAGCGGCACCGGCCCGGCAGCATCGACGAGGTCGTCCTGGGCAGGCTGCGCGAAGCGGCGGCGCTGGGGTACACGCCGTGAGGACGCGAGCGTGAGCGTCCTCGCGCTGGACGTCGGCACCACCGGGGTGACCGCGCTGGTCGTCAGCGAGACCGGCGCCGTGCTGCGACGCGGCTATCAGGAGTTCCCGCAGCACTTCCCGCGACCCGGGTGGGTCGAGCACGAGCCGGAGGAGATCTGGCAGGCCGTGATCGCCGCCGCCCGCGTGGCGCTGGCCGGATCCCCGAGCGAGGGCGTCACCTGCCTCGGTGTCACCGACCAGCGCGAGACCGCCGTGCTGTGGGACCGCGCGACGCTGGCCGCCCCGCGCCGCGCCATCGTCTGGCAGGACCGCCGCACCAGCGCCGTCTGCGACGCGCTCAAGGACGCCGGCCACGAGCCGCGCGTCGCCGAGCTGACCGGGCTGCGGCTGGACCCGTACTTCACCGCCACCAAGCTGCGCTGGCTGGCCGAGCACGACCCCCGCGCCTGGCAGGGCGTGCTCGACGGCACGACCGTGGTGGGCACCGTCGACGCCTACGTCGTCGCCCGGCTCACGGGCGGGCGCCGCACCGTCACCGACGCCTCCAACGCCAGCCGCACGCTGCTGTTCGACCTCCGGACCGGAGCCTGGAGCGACGAGCTGTGCGAGCTGTTCGGCGTCCCGAGGGCGGCGCTGCCGGAGGTCGTGCCGTCCTACGGCGAGGTGGGGCGCACCGATCCGTCGGCGTTCCTGGGCCTGGACGTCCCGATCGCGGGGATCGCCGGCGACCAGCAGGCGGCGCTGTTCGGCCAGGGTTGCTACGACCCCGGCCGGTCCAAGTGCACCTACGGCACCGGCTCCTTCGTCCTGGTCAACACCGGCAGCGAGCCGGTGCTGTCGGACCGGCTGCTGACCACGGTCGCCTGGATGAACCCCGACGGCACCTGCACCTACGCGCTGGAGGGGGCCGTCTTCGTCACCGGCGCCGCCGTCCAGTGGCTGCGCGACGGGCTGCAGCTGATCGGCAGCGCCGCCGAGATCGAGGCGCTCGCGCGCACCGTGCCCGACAGCGACGGCGTCGTGTTCGTGCCGGCTCTCACCGGCCTCGGCGCGCCGCACTGGGACCCGGAGGCGCGCGGCACCGTCCTCGGCATCACCCGCGGCACCACCCGGGCCCACCTTGCCCGCGCCACCCTGGACGCGATCGCCTTCGAGGTCCGGGACGTCGTCGACGCGATGACGTCGGAGGCCGGCCTGGCGGTCCCGTCGTTGCAGGTCGACGGCGGGGCGGCCGCCAACGACCTGCTCTGCCAGCTGCAGGCCGACCAGCTCGGCGTGCCGGTGCAGCGGCCGCAGGTGCTGGAGACGACCGCGCTCGGCGCCGCGTTCCTGGCGGGCCTCGGCACCGGCGTGTGGTCCTCGCCGCAGGAGCTCACCGACACCTGGCAGCTGGACCGCCGGTTCGATCCCGTCGACGGCGTACGCGGCGACGGTGCCCACACCCGCTGGCTGCGCGCCGTCGAGCGCGCCAAGGCCTGGGGCTGAGCCCCTACCCCGTGCAGGTCAGTCGGTGAGGCCCTGCTCGACGGCGTAGCGCACGAGCTGCGCGCGGTTGTGCAGCTGCAGCTTGGACAGCGTGTTCTGCACGTGGTTCTCGACCGTGCGGTGCGACAGCGTGAGCCGCTCGGCCGCCTGGCGCGCGGTGAGCCCCTTGGCCACCAGGCGCAGCACCTCGGTCTCGCGCGGCGTCAGCTTCGGGGCGGACGCGTCGGCCTCGGTGCGCCGGTACTCACCGAGCACCAGCCCGGCCAGCCCGGCGGTGAAGACGGCCTCGCCGGCGGCGGTACGGCGCACCGCCGCCACCAGCTCGGCGGTGCTCGCCGACTTGAGCAGGTAGCCCGCGGCCCCGGCCTTCACGGCCTCGAGCACGTCGTCCTGCTCGCCCGAGGCCGACAGCACGAGCACCTTCGTGGTGGCCGAGACGGCGGCGGCGACCTGCACCCCGGACAGCAGCGGCATCTGCAGGTCGCACACCAGCACGTCCGGGGTGGTCGCCCGCACCACCCGCACGGCCTTCTCGCCGTCGCCCGCCACGCCGACGACGACCAGCCCGGCGGCGGTCAGGTCGCGCTCGACGGCGTCGCGCCAGATCGGGTGGTCGTCGGCGACGACGACGCGCAGCCGGGCCGGGGCCTCAGCGGGGGACACGCAGCTCCACCTCCGTGCCTCGTCCGGGCGCGCTGTCGACCGCCACCGTGCCACCGAGGTCCTCGACGCGCCCCCGGATCGACTGCGCCACGCCGAGCCGGCCGTCCTGCTCGGCCTGCTCGAGGCGTCCCGCGGCGATCCCCGGTCCGTCGTCGCGCACGGTGACCGTGACGGCGCCGGTCTCGTCCTCGACGAGCAGCCACACCTGTCCCCCGGCGTGCCGACGGGCGTTGTCGACGGCCGCCGTCACGGCCAGGGCCAGCTCGGTCGCCACCGGCGACGGCAGCGTGACGGCGCCGGCGGGCGCGGCCACCTGCAGGTCTGCGCCGGTCGGCAGCAGCGTGCGCAGGTCGGTGCTGCCCAGGGCCACCGCTTCGCGGCCGCTCATCAGCCTGCGCAGCGCCGCTTCCTGGTCAGCGGCGAGCCTGGCCAGGGTCGGGTCGGCGCTGCGGGCGACCAGCGCCAAGGCCTGCAGGACACCGTCGTGCACCGACCGCGACAACCGCTCGCGCTCGGCGGTGGTGGCCTGCAGCGCGACCGCCTGCGCGTAGGCCGTCTCGGCCCGTCGGCCCAGCTGGACCACATAGCCGACGACGGCTCCGACCAGCAGCAGCAGGACCAGGCTGTTGACGGTGGCCTGCGAGGTGCCACCGCGCTCCAGGACGGCGGCAGCGCCCACGGCCGCGCCCGCCAGGAGCCCGCCGACCCAGCCCGACCAGACGGCGAAGGCCAGCACGGGCGCCGCCGCCCAGCTCACCGTCAAGGTCGGGTCGCCGGCGAGGATGCGCTCCGGTTCCAGCACCGCGACCGAGGCGAGCAGGGCGGCGAGCGACAGGGCCAGGTCGACGGCCAGCAGCGGCCACCGTCGTCGTCGGCGATCGCTGTAGAGGTACGGCGCGAGCGCCGTCCAGAACGCCATCGCGGCCAGCACGGCCAGCCCCAGCCGGGGTCGCCGGTAGGTGTCGAGGTAGACGGCGAGGGAACCTGCGGCATACAGCAGCGCGGCGAACCGGTACACGCCCACCGCCCGCCACAGCGCGGTCTCGAGCCGCACCGGCGCCGCTAGCTGGCGCGGCGGGCCGGCAGCGGGGCGTCGCTGACCATGGCCTCGTGGGCGGCCTCGCGGGCCTGCTGGATCTCGGCCTTGGCTTTGGTGGCGTACTGGTCGACGTACTCCTGGCCGGAGAGCGTCATCAGCTCGTACATGATCTCGTCGGTGACCGAGCGCAGCACGAAGCGGTCGCCCTCCATGCCGGCGTAGCGGCTGAAGTCCAGCGGTCGGCCGATGCGCACCTCGACCTTGCCGAGCTTGGGGAAGCGACGGCCGGCGGGCTGCAGGTCGAACATGCCGACCAGCCCGACCGGGATGACCGGGACGGCCGCCTCCAGCGACATGCGGGCGACGCCGGTCTTGCCGCGGTACAGCCGACCGTCGGGCGAGCGGGTGCCCTCGGGATACATGCCGAGCAGGTTGCCCTCAGCCAGCACGCGCTTGCCCGTGAGCAGGGCCTGCTCGCTGGCTGCGCCGCCTGAGCGGTCGATGGGGATCATCCCGACGCCGGCGAAGAACGATTTCGACAGCATGCCCTTGAGGCCCGTGCCGGTGAAGTAGTCGCTCTTGGCCAGGAAGGTGACGCGCCGCGGCACCACCAGCGGGATCATCAGGTTGTCCAGGAACGTGGTGTGGTTGCCGGCGAGGATCGCCGCGCCCTCGGTGGGCAGGTTCTCGGCGCCGGAGAGCACCGGGCGGAACAGCAGACGCAGGATGGGCGCGAGCACGGCCTTGACGAGCCAGTAGCCCATGCGCCCTCCTTGCTTCCCGGCGGCGTGAGTCTGGTCACCGCTCCAACGTCCGATCCTAGCGTCGGCGGCGGAGCACCTGCAACGACCGCACCGGCGGCACGGGGCCGCGTCCCCCACCCCTGACGACGTCCGCGGCCCGTGCGACCATGGAGGCCGACGCGCCGGATCCGAGCCGTCGAGCCCTGCCTGCCACTCTGTACCTGCCCGTACCTGTTGCTTCCTGCCCGTACCTGTTGCTTGGAGCCCCTGCCGTGGCTGCGACCCCCTCCGTCCTCCCGGGCGCCGAGCCCGTGGACCTGCCCGGCGGCCGCGTCGGCGCCCTGCTGTGCCACGGCTTCACCGGCAGCACGCAGAGCATGCGGCCCTGGGCCGAGCACCTCGCTGCTGCCGGGCTGAGCGTCGCCGCCCCACGGCTGCCCGGGCACGGCACCACCTGGCAGGACATGAACGGCACCCGGTTCGACGACTGGTACGCCGAGCTCGAGCGCGCGTTCGAGCAGCTGCGGTCGCGCTGCGACCAGGTGTTCGTCATGGGCCTGTCGATGGGCGGCACCCTCGCGCTGCGGCTGGCTGAGCTCCGCCCCGCCGACGTCGCCGGGCTGGTGCTCGTCAACGCCGCGGTCGCCACCGAGCGCAAGGACACCAAGCTCGCTCCGGTGCTGTCCAGGGTCATCCCGTCCTTCCCCGGCGTCGGCAGCGACATCAAGAAGGACGGGGTCACCGAGCTGGCCTACACGCGCGTGCCGCTCAAGGCCTTCGTCTCCCTGCAGAAGGCGTGGCCGCAGGTGCGCGCCGACCTCGGGCGGATCACCTGCCCGGTGCTGCTCTACCGCAGCAGCGTCGACCACGTCGTCGAACCGCTCAGCGGCCGACTGCTGGTGTCCGGGCTGGTCGGGGCGACGGTCGAGGAGCGCATCCTGCACGACAGCTTCCACGTCGCGACGCTCGACAACGACGCGCCGACCATCTTCGCCGGGTCGCTGGACTTCGTCCGTACGCACGTGCCCAGCGACGCCTGAACCGTCGTGACCGCCTCCTCCACCCCCGGCCGGCGGGGCAACGGGCTGCCCGGCGCCGCCTGGGGCGCCCTCGTCGACCTGGACCCGCGGCTGTCGGAGGCGTTGCTGGCGAGCCTGGCCGGCGCCGGTGTCCCGGCGTTCGTCGAGCCGGCCGGCGGCCTGGACGCGTTCTCGCGCGCGGCGCACCTGCCCAACCGGCCGCTGGACCGCCTGTGGGTCGACCCTGCCCGCGCGGACGCGGCCCGCGACGTCGTGGCCGCCGAGGTCGCCGACCTGACGCTGCTGCTGGCCGAGCTCGAGCCCGGAGCGACCGCCTACGGGCTCGTCCAGGCGGTGCCGCGGGCGGCGGCGACCCGGGTCCTCACGCCACCGACGCTGCCCGATCCCGCCGCGCTCCCCACGCGGGAGGACGACGTCGTGGCGGCACCGGAGGCGACGACGCCGCCTGCACCGCCGGCAGACCCGACGGTCGACGCGGCAGGCCCGGCCGACGCCTCCGGTCCGGCGGAACCCGGCCCGAGCGAGGACCCCGACGAGATCTGGCGGCAGATCGTCGCCGGCTTCGGCCGCGAGAGCGACAGCCCGGTGCCGCCGTGGCCGGTCAGCGAGGACGTCGACCCGCCGCGGCCGCGCCGACTCATGTCGCGGCCGGAGCGGTCCCCGGAAGGGGCGGAGGACGCTGCCCCGCGTCGTCGTCGCGGCGACGCCGAGGACGCCCTGCCGGACTGGGTCGAGCCCGAGGCCCTGGACGACGACGGCCACTACGAGCCGCCGCCGCCTCCGCCGGTTCCGCGCCCGACGCCGCGCCGGGCCGCGTCGGTGCTGCTGTTCCTGGCCGGCTTCCTGCTGGCGTTCGCCCCGGAGACCCTCGGCCAGCCGCGCACGTCCGGGGTCGCGATGTTCGGGCTGCTGCTGACGGCCGGCGGTGCCGGCTGGTTCGTCTACCTGCTGCGCGACGCCTCCCCCACCGACACCGACCCGGACGACGGAGCCGTCGTCTAGCGAGTTGCTCGCGGGCTCACGCCCAGCAGAGGTCGGCCACGACCGGCAGGTGGTCGGTGACCGGGCCCGGGTCGGGGCGTCCGGTCCCGACCGGTCGCAGCGCCGGGTCGGCCAGCAGGGCATCGATGCGGCGGTCCGGCCGGCGTTGCGGGAACGTCGGGCCCAGCACCGCGCCCAGGTCGACCAGACCTTCCGCCAGGGCCTGCCACGGCGCCGTGCCCGGCAGGTCGTTGACGTCGGCACCGACCAGCAGCGGGTAGCTCGCGGGCACCGCCGCGCGGAGCGCGACCGCGGAGTGCAGCCGGGCGGCGGCGTCCAGGTCCAGGTGCGTGCCGAGCACGCCCAGCCGGTGCCCGTCGTGCTCGAGGACGGCCAGCACGGCGCCCCGCCGGTGCAGCCCCCGGCGTCGGGGCAGCCGCACGGCGTGCGCCTCCACCACCACGGTGCGCGCGGACACGAGCAGCAGGTTGCCCGCTGCCGGAGCACCCCCGGCCACCCGGACCAGGCCGGCGTCGCGGGCCAGCCGCCGGCAGGCCCGGCGCCAGCCGAGCAGCCGCGGCGCCTCCTGCAGCAGGGCGACGTCCGGCCGGAGGCGGACCAGCGCCTGCGCCACCCCGGCGGCGTCGTCGCGCAGCGACCGGACGTTCCAGGTGAGCACCCGCAGGCTCCCGACAGCCGGACGCTCGGTCAGCGGAGCGGGCTGGGTCAGGTGCTGGGTCAGGCGTTCCGGCGTCGGCGCGGGGTCGGGATCCGCGGCTGGTCCAGGAAGACCTTCACCCCGTCGAGCAGCTCCTCGCGCTCCACCGCCACCCCGTCCTTCTCCCAGGCGTGCCGGCCGCACGAGGTGCAGCTGCGCAGGACCAAGGTCACGCCGCGGGTGGTCACCTCGATGCCGGACATGGTCCGGTGGCAACAGGTCGAGGGAGCGAGGACGGCCGGGCAAGGCGTCGAAGTCATGACTCAGAGAATCCACCGCGTCACACTGCGCGACCATGGTCAGTTCTGACCATTTCTCGTCGACGCCCGCGTGTCGGTATCGCCGTCGCCCGCTCGTGCAGTAGCGGTCAACGGTGGCGGGCAAGGTCTCCGGCGCCGACCAGACCCGCATCGTTGCCCAGCTCAGCCAGCAGGATCTGCGGGTGCGGTCGCGCGGCCGTCCCGGTCAGCCGCTCGGCGAACACCCGGCGGGCGGGCGCCAGCAACAGCTCGCCGGCGTCGGACACCCCGCCGCCGATGACGAAGGCGCCCGGGTCCAGCGCCGCCGCCAGGTTCGCCAGGCCCTGGCCGAGCCAGGCGCCGACCTCCTCGAAGCAGTCGAGCGCGGCAGGGTCACCTTCGCGCGCCGCCTGGGTGACCTCCACCGCCTCGATCCCCTCCGGACGGCCGCCACCGAGCTCCAGCAGCCGGGCGCCGTAGCCGCGCTGCACGTCGGCGATCTCGCGTGCCTCGTGCAGCAGGGCCCGTCCCGAGCAGTACTGCTCCCAGCAGCCGTGCTGACCGCAGCCGCAGCGACGCCCGGTCTGCACCACCTGCATGTGGCCGAACTCCGCACCGATGCCGAACCGACCGCGGTAGAGCGCCCCGTCCAGGACGATCCCCCCGCCGATGCCGGTGCCGACCGTGACCACGACCAGGTGCTCGTGACCTCGGCCCGCGCCGAACCGGTACTCACCCCAGGCGGCGGCGTTCGCGTCGTTCTCGACCACGACAGGAAGGTGCACGCGGGCACTGACGGCCTCGCGCAGCGGCTCGTCGATCCACGACAGGTTGGGTGCGACGAGCACGCGCGAGCGGTCGGCGGAGATGAAGCCGGCCGCGCCCACCCCGACGGCCTCGATCTCGTGCCCGGTGCGCAGCTCGTCGACGCAGGCGGCGATGACGTCCTCGACGTCGGACGGTGAGGCCGACGGCGTCTGCCGGCGCGTCCGGGCCAGGATCGCCCCCTGCTCGTCGATCAGTCCCGCCGCAACCTTCGTTCCTCCGACATCGACCCCGATCGTCAGCACGAGTCCTCCTCGACGTGGATGTGCTGCACCGTCGCGCGGGTCCCGGGTGCCGGGGTCGCGTCGCCGGTGAGCGTGGTCCGCAGCGCCGCCACCACCGAGGCGGCGGCGTCCAGCAGGTGTTCGACGGTCTCGGGCCGCACCTGGCGCAGCGCCGCGACGGCCTGGCAGAACGGACAGACCGTGCAGGCGGCCGAGCCGTTGGCCAGGTGCTCGGGGCCCAAGCCGCCACCGACACCGTCGCGCAGACCGCCGGCGCGCTCGCGCGCCCAGTGCTCGGCGGCGGCGAACAGCCGCGCTGCCTCCTCGGCGGCGGAACCGACCTCGCCGGGACGTGCGCTCATCGCGGCATCATCGCGGCATCATCGCCGCATCCACAGGTCGGGGTCGGGCTCGAACCGGACCACCAGCCGACCCTCGCGCAGGGTCGCCCCGACCACGACGCACCGCCGCAGCGCGCTGGGCAGGGCCAGCAGCCGACGGTGCCCGGCGACGGTGAGCACCAGCTCGTCGCCCGTGCGGGACAGGTCCAGCTCGTCGAGCCGCGCCAGCGGCAGCGCCATCGACAGCGCGAATCCGTCGCTCGTGCGGGACACGTCCAGCAGCTCCGACTCGGGCGGAGCCTGCAGCGGGTCGCTGTCGCCGTACAGCGCCTGCCCGAGCGCGGTCAGCGCGGTCAGCCCGACGGGTTCGCCCCCCCGGTAGGCGCACTCGAGCACCGGCAGCGCGCCGACGTCACGACGCACCGCGTCCAGCTGGAGCTGCTGCGCCTGCACCCAGCCGGCCACGAAGGGGTCCTCGGAGGCCGGGAAGACGCGGTTGGCGAGCACCGCGTCGACCCGATAGCCGTACAGCGCCAGCGTCGTCAGGGTGCGCCGCGCCTCGGCGACCACGACCGCCTCGGGGGTGAGGACCAGCCGCACCGACGTGGTCGGCGCCGTCAGCACCGCCCGCACCGCCAGCAGCTCGGCGTGCAGCCGCTCCACCGCGGAGAACAGGTCGTCCCGCGGGACCAGCGGCCCCGAGACCCGCGAGACCAGCGGACGCAGCGCGCGCAGGGCCCGCCGCTGCGCCGGGAAGACGCGCTCGACGTACCAGGTCAGCGCGTCCGGCAAGGCGAGCAGCCGCAGCGTCTCGCCCGTGGGCGCGCAGTCGACGACGACGAGGTCCCACGGGCCGTCCTGCACCTGTCGAGAGACCTCGAGCAGCGCCAGCACCTCTTCGGCGCCCGGCAGCACCGTGAGCTCCTCCGCCTGCAGGGCGTCGACGCCGGCGCGCTCGAGCAGGCCCTGCAGATAGGACTGCACCTCGCGCCAGGAGCGTTCGAAGGCAGCCTGCGCGTCGACCTGCATGCCGTAGAGCCCGGTGGCGACCTCCGTGGGCGCGTCGCCGAGCGGCACGCCCAGCGCGTCGGCCAGCGAGTGCGCGGGGTCGGTCGACAGCACGAGCGTCTTGCACCCCCGCGCCGCGGCAGCGGCGGCGGTGGCGGCCGAGGCGGTCGTCTTCCCGACGCCGCCCTTGCCCGTGAACAGCAGGACGCGCATGACGGCTCCCCTACCGCGTCGACTCGACGCGCTTCTTGAGCTCCTTCAGCGCCGAGTCCATGATCATCTTCTCGGCCTTGCGCTTGAACATGCCCAGCATCGGCATCGAGATGTCGACCGCGAGCCGGTAGGTGACCTCGGTGCCGGCGCCGCGGGGCGCCAGCGCGTAGGAGCCGATCTGCGACTTCTGCACGGTGCTGGGGCCGACGAGCTCCCAGTCGACGCCCGCGTCGTTCCAGGTGTACTCCAGCGTGTACTCGTCCTTCAGCACGCCGGCGTCCATGACGAAGCGGGCCTGGGCGGGACGGCCGGCGGCATCGGTCTGCATCACCTCGGCGCTCTTGATCGACCCGGTCCACTCGGGATAGGTGCCGATGTCGGCGATGACCTCGAGCACCTGTCGCGGCGGCGCGTCGATGGTGATGCTGCTGCTCGCGGTGTCGGCCATGGCTCCGCAGGCTAGTACTCGAGCAGGAACGGTGTCCCCGTGCCCTGGAAGTGCCCGACGTTGACGCACTCGGTGCGCCCGATCCGCATCCTGGCCCGCAGCGGCTGGTGCACGTGCCCGAACAGGACGAGGCCCGGCTGGGTGTCGCGGACGGCGTCGAGCACCGCGGCGCTGCCCCGCTCGAACCGCCGCGCCACGACGTCGTAGAGCAGCTCCGGCACGTCCGGCGGGATGTGGCAGGCGAGCACGTCGACCGGGCCGACGGCCGCGACCTTGGCCGCGTAGGCGTCGTCGTCGATCTCGAACGGGGTGCGCATCGGGGTCTGCAGGCCGCCGCCGACGAACCCCCAGGTGCGTCCACCGATCTCGACGGTCTGCCCGTCGAGCACCGTGTGCCCGGGCCGGAGGAACTGCGGCCACAGGGCCGGCAGGTCGACGTTGCCGTAGGTCAGGTACGCCGGTTCGGGCAGCGCCGCGAACAGTGCCGCGTACTGCTCCTTCACCGCCGCCTCCAGCGCTTCGCGCGGGTCGACGTCCAGGCTCGCCCACAGGCCGCGCGAGAAGGTGCGCGCGTCGTCGAAGCGCTTGGCGGTGCGCAGCGCCACCAGGCGCTCGGCCTGCTCGGCGCCGAACAGCTGGGCGAAGATGCCGCCGCTGCTGTCGTGGTAGTCCAGGAACAGCACCAGGTCACCGAGGCAGACGACGACGTCGGCGTCGTCACCGCTGCGCGCGAGAGCATCGGCCCGGCCGTGGACGTCGCTCACCACCGCTACCCGCACGGGACGAACCTTAAGGGCAGGCGCAGTGCGCCCGGCGCGGGTCAGCGGGTGAGCAGGCCCAGCACGAGGACCAGGAGCAGGACCGTCAGCACGACGCCGGCGGCCAGGCCCAGCCGCTGCGCCCGCGACAGGGCCGCGAGGTCGCCCACACCGGGCACGACCAGCAACGGCGGCTCGGTCTCGCGCAGGCTCGACAGGAAGCCGGCCCCGCAGGCCGCGCAGGCCGCGACGCTGAGGGGGTTCGCGGCCCCGCACGCGGTACAGGGCCAGCGAGGGTCGGGGGCGTCCGAGTGGACGACGGGTGCAGGCTCTTGCGGCTGCGCAGGCAGTGCCGCGGGCAGGAGGGGCTGCTGGATCGACTGCTCGACGGGCCGCTCTTGCGGTTCCGGGCGCAGGTCCGTGAAGCACTGGGTGCACCACGGCGCTCCCGCTCGCACCGCCGCCCGGCACCGGGGGCAGGCGGCCGTCGCGGACGCGGCGTGAACCTCCGGAAGAAGATCTGTCACGGCGAGACGATCGGCACCCGACCGGGGGATCTTGAGCCGCTCCTGCCCCCGTCGCGGCTAGGGTCGACCGGCAGTCCCGCCCGCCCGCCTCCCGAGGAGCCCCAGGTGCAGGAGTACTCCACCCCCGCCGTCGCCGAACTGCCGACGGACGCGTCGCTGACCGACGCCGTCCGCGAGCGGGCGGCGAGCCACCCGGACGAGGTCGTGTTCACCCGCAAGGTCGACGGCCGCTGGGCTCCGGTCACCGCCAAGGAGTTCGCCACGGAGGTGAACGCGCTGGCCACCGGGCTGATCTCGCAGGGGGTCGGGGCCGGGGACCGCGTCGGGCTGATGAGCAAGACGCGCTATGAGTGGACGCTGTGCGACTACGCGATCTGGACCGCCGGGGCGGTCACGGTGCCGGTCTACGAGACGTCGTCGGCCGAGCAGGTGCAGTGGAACCTCAGCGACTCCGGTGCGGTCGCCGTGCTGCTGGAGTCCCCGACCCACCAGGCCCAGCTCGACGAGGTCCGCGACCAGCTGCCCGACCTGATCGGCTCCTGGCAGATCGACGCCGGCGGGCTCGAGGAGCTGGCTGCGGCCGGCCGGGACGTGCCCGTCGAAGAGCTGACGACCCGGCGCGCAGGCATCGGCACCACCAGCCTGGCGACGGTGCTCTACACGTCCGGCACCACCGGCCGCCCCAAGGGCTGCGAGCTCACGCACGGCAACCTGCTCGGCACCGGGCGCAGTGCCAGCAAGGTGCTGCCGGAGCTGTTCAACGCCGACGGCTCGACGCTGCTGTTCCTGCCGCTGGCGCACATCTTCGCCCGGCTCATCCAGGTCGCGTGCGTGGAGACCGGCGCCCGGATGGGCCACACCGCCGACATCAAGAACCTGCTGGCCGACTTCGCGACGTTCCAGCCGACGTTCATCCTGTCGGTGCCGCGGGTGTTCGAGAAGGTCTACAACACCGCGAAGCAGAAGGCGCACGCCGACGGCAAGGGCGCCATCTTCGACCGCGCGGAGAAGACCGCGATCGCCTACAGCGAGGCGCTGGAGGACGGTTCGCCGGGGTTCGCGCTGGGTCTGCAGCACAAGCTGTTCGACAAGCTCGTCTACGGCAAGCTGCGCGCCGCACTGGGCGGGAAGGTCGCCTGGGCCGTGTCCGGCGGCGCGCCGCTGGGCGCCCGGCTCGGGCACTTCTACCGCGGCATGGGCGTGACGATCCTGGAGGGCTGGGGCCTGTCGGAGACCACCGCGGCCGGCAGCGTCAACACCCCGGCCAACATCAAGGTCGGCAGCGTGGGCCGGCCCTCCCCCGGCGTCACGATCCGGATCGCCGAGGACGGCGAGATCCTGATGGCCGGCGAGAACGTCTACAGCGGCTACTGGAAGAACCCCGACGCCACCGCGGAGGTGCTGCACGACGGCTGGTTCCACACGGGCGACATCGGCGAGCTCGACGACGAGGGCTACCTGAAGATCACCGGGCGCAAGAAGGAGCTGATCGTCACCGCCGGAGGCAAGAACGTCGCTCCCGCCGTGCTGGAGGACCGGCTGCGCGCGCACCCGCTGATCAGCCAGTGCATGGTGGTCGGCGACCAGAAGCCGTTCATCGGCTGCTTGGTCACCCTGGACGCCGAGGCCCTGCCGGCCTGGGCGGCAAGCCACGACAAGACCGGCGACGCCGCCGCGCTGGCCGAGGACGCCGACCTGCGCGCCGAGCTGCAGAAGGCCGTCGACGAGGCGAACAAGGCGGTGTCCAAGGCCGAGGCCATCCGCAAGTTCGTCGTGCTGCCGCAGGACTGGACCGAAGAGGGCGGTCAGATGACGCCCTCGCTGAAGCTCAAGCGCTCGGTGGTCATGAAGGAGCAGTCCGACGTCGTCGAACAGCTCTACGCCGGCGCCAAGGAGTAGTGCTCCACGCCCGGAGCCACGAGCAGGTGCGCGACGCAGCGAGGCCCCCGTCCGGATCGGACGGGGGCCTCGGTGCCGGCGCGGGACTAGATCTTGTTGGCGACGCTCGTGAAGATCGAGGAGATGTTGTCTCCGAGCAGCGTCACCGCGACGATGATCACGGCGGCGATCAGGGCGACCATCAGCCCGTACTCGACTGCGGTGGCCCCGCGGTCGTCACGACGGTCCAGGCGGGCGGACATACCGTCGACAAGGCTGATGAGGACTGCGTAGAACTGCATGGGTAACCCCCGTGGTCGTGACGTCGGCGGTCGCCGCGCGTCCAGTGTGACCGCCACCGGTTGTGACGCTGTGGCGAGGGTCGCACCGAATTGTGCTGCGCCGCAAGAAGAAGGCGAAAGTGACACAAATGTCCGTGTCCGCTAGCCCCGCCCCCTCCACGCCCGCGCGCCTGCTCCTGCGCTCCGGGTGGTGCTGCTGGACCCTGTCCGCGGTGCTCGCCGGCGTCGCGCTGCTGGCGACGGTCGGAGGCGACGCCCGCTGGGTCGGGGCGTTGGGCCGCGCCTTCGCGACCGGCCGGGCGGACGTGCCCTTCGTCGCCGAACCGACGGCAGGCGTGCTGTCGGTGACCCGGCTGGCTCAGCTGCTGGCTGCCCCGCTCGGCGACCGCGGCCTGCTGCTGGCGCAGGTGGCAGGGGTAGCGGTGGCGCTCGGCCTGCTGGTGGTGCAGGCCCGGCGCTCCGGGGCCGCAGACCGGGCCACCGCCGGGGTCCTGCTGCTGGTGGCCCTCGGCGCCGCCGGGGCCCTTTTCGTCATCAGGCTGCAGCTGGTGAGCCTGCCGCTGTTCGCGGCGCTGGTGCTGCTGCTCCGGTCCGAGCGGCGCGGGGCGCTGTGGTGCGCCGTCCCCGTGCTGGCGCTGTGGTCCAACCTGCACGGTGGCGCCCTGATCGGGCTGGCCCTGCTCGTCGTCCGCGTGTCGGTCCCCCTGCTGCGTCGTCCCCGGCTCTGCGGCCGCCGCGTGCTCGGCGCGCTGGGCCTGCTGCTGGCGGGCGCGGCGGCGCTGTGCGCCACCCCGGCGCTCGCCGCCACGCCTGCGTACTACCACCAGGTGCTGACCGGTGAGCTGGCCCGTCGCGGCCAGGGTCTGTGGTCCCCGCTGGACCTGCACTCGGCGCCTCATCTGCTGCTCCTCGGCGTCGTGGCGCTGCTCGCACCGCTGGTCCTGCGCGCACGTCCCCCAGCCTGGGAGCTCGTCGCCCTGGTCGGGGTCGCGGTGGCCACGTTGCTCACGGCACGCAACGGGACCTGGCTGCTGCTGCTGATGCTGGGTCCGGCGTCCCAGGGAGCGGGACCGATCGCCGACCCGCAGGTCCGGGAGCCGGTGGCCCGCCGGTGGGCGATCGCTCCGGTGGGGCTGCTCGCCGTGGCCGTCGTCGTCGCCACCGTGCGCGGACCGGTGCCCACCGGCGCCGAGCCCGCGCTGGTCGCCGCCGCGGTGTCGTTGGCGGCCGGCTCGGCCGTGGCCGCAACCGGTCAGGCCGCCGAGCAGGTCGCGGCCGCCGGAGGCTGCCTGTGGGTCGCGAACCCGCTGGACGCGTTCGCCCGGGACGTGCAGGCTCGCTATCTGGACTGGTCCGACGGCGGCCCGACCTCGCTCCTGCCACCCGGGGTCGGCGTCGCCCTGGTGTCGCGGGGCAGCGCCGCCGACCAGGTCCTGGACGCGGCTCCGGGATGGTCACGGGCGCAGGCGGGCCCGCGCTCCAGCCTGCACGTGCGCGCCGTCGGGACCCCGCCGCTCACCTGTCCACGCTGAGACCTGCACCGCCCGGGCCGGCGCCTGGGCGCCTCTACACTCCCCATCCGACGCCGGGGCAGGTGCCTACCGACCGGGTCCGAGGAGTCGGAGGTGCCGTGGCCGCCCAGACGGACCGGGGCCGGGCACGCCTCGGCAGCCCATGGGCTCTGGTCGGGTGCGTCACCGCCGCAGCCGGCCTGGTCGCGGTGGCCCGCCGCCCGCTCGCCGACCCGGACCTGTCCTGGCACCTGCTGGCCGGGCGCGAGATCGTGCGGCGGCACACCGTGCACGACCTGGGCGCGACGTGGAGCCTGCAAGCCGTCGACGCCGGCTGGACGACCACCCAGTGGTTGTCGGAGGTGCTGCTGCTCGGGGTGTCTGGGCTCGGCGGCTTCCGGGCGTTCCTCGTCCTGGACCTGCTCGTGGCGGCCGTGCTGCTGGGTCTGCTCGCGCGGCTGCTGCTGCGGAGCGCCGGCGGACCGTGGCCTGCCGTCGTCTTCGCGCTGACGGCACCGCAGCTGCTGCTGGCCGTACAGCCTCGACCGCAGCTGGCGTCGCTGCTGCTGCTCGTGTGGCTGGCCGGCGCCGTCGCGCCCGTTCTCACCGGCGGCAGACCTCCCGTGCCGTGGCGCTGGGCGACGATCACCTGGTTGTGGGCGAACCTGCACGGCCTGTGGGTGATGGTCCCCGGCGTGCTGCTGCTGCTGACGGTCGGGGCGCTGCTGGAGCGTCGCGGCGACGCGGCCCGTCGGCTCGCCGCCACGACCGCCGCCTGCCTGGCGGCTGCGTGCCTGACCCCGGTCGGCCCGGCGCTGCTGCTCTCGCCCTGGCGCTTCGCGGCCGCCACCGGCCACCTCGCGGAATGGCAGCCGGTCGTCCCGCGCAGCGCCTCGGCTCTGCTGTTCGACCTGACCGTGGTGCTGCTCGTCGCCACCTGGACCCAGCTTCCCCACCGGGTGCCCACCGCCGAGCTGGTGCTGGCCGCGGGG
Source organism: uncultured Actinomycetes bacterium (assembly GCA_963784675.1). Lineage (GTDB taxonomy): Bacteria > Actinomycetota > Actinomycetes > Mycobacteriales > SCTD01 > SCTD01. The sequence goes on along the minus strand of CAWASE010000019.1, from coordinate 364,863 downwards.
CTGATCGGCTTCGGGCTGCTGGCCTACCGCAACCTGGCCGTGGCGTCCCTGCTGCTGTCCCCGCTGCTGCTGCGCCGGCTGCAGGGCTCGTTCCCGACCGGTCCGCGGCAGGACTCTGCTCGCGAGCAGCGCATGCTGGCCAGGACCGGGGCGCTGGTGCTGCTCGTGGGCGGCGGTGCGGCCTGCGCCCTGGTGGCGTCCGGCCCGGTGCTGTCGCCGACGCTGCCCGACGGCCTGGCCCGGCTGCTCGCCGCCGAGGCGGTGCCGCACCGGGTTCTGAACGACTACGACGCCGGGGGCACGCTGCTGTGGCGTGGTACCCCTGCCGTCCAGGTCGCGGTCGACGGCCGCGCCGACCGCTACGGCGCCGCCCTGCTGGATCCCTACGTCGACCTGCTGGCCCTGCGACCGGGCTTCCGCTCCACGCTCGCCGCGCTGGCGCCCGACCGCGCCGTGCTCCGCGACAGCACCCCGCTGGCCGGGCTGCTGCAGGACGAGGGCTGGCGGCGGCAGGCGCATCAGGACGGTTGGCTGCTGCTGACCCCACCGGTCGGCCCGCCGACCGGCGTGCGCTGATCCGACCCCCGCACCCGGACACCCGACAGGCGCGGCAGGGCTGCCAGCAGGGTCAACGTGTTGGGGCCCAGGGTCGGCGACAGCAGCACGACCGCCGGCACGAGCACCCAGGCCCGACCGGTGATGCCCCCCCAGAGCACCAGCCCGATCAACCCGACCGCCACCAGCACGACGACCGAGGAGGGCAGGACGATGACGTCTCCCGGCTCGGGCTCGGTCGTGGTGAGGAAGGTGAACCAGGATCGCCACTGCTCGGGCGCGGCCGCCACCGAGACCCCGACCAGGACCCCGCCGACCAGGCCGCCGCGCAGCAGCGCCGACCAGCGCCGGGCGGCGACCAGCCAGAGCAGACCCACCGCGCCACCGACGACTTTCGTCAGCCCGAGCAGGAGCCACGGCGGTCCCCGACGGGCGCCGAGCACGAGCGCCACGGCCATCAGGGCGTAGATGTTGCCCGCCATGATCTCGGCCAGGCATCCGACGGCCGCGCACGCGTGCACCTTCCCGCGCAGCGGCGCCAGCAGCCAGGCGAAGGCGACCGCCTCCAGCAGGCTCCAGCAGGCGATGAACACCCCCGCCGGCAGCCGGGCCAGCGGCCAGACCAGCTGGGCGAATAGCGGCGAGTACAGATACGCGTCCTTGGCCAACGGCCGCGTGCCGTAGAGCGAGTCCAGCCGCTGGGCGGCCAACCAGTAGGCGTGGCTGTCGTAGCCGAAGCCACCGTTGACGCGGAGCTGGAACCGCACAGCGAGCACACCGACGGTGGCCATCAGGGCGCAGCCCGCCCAGACCAGGTACCAGCGCAACGGCTCTCTGGTCGTCGCACCGGGCACGCAGCGGGACGCTAGCGCGCCTGCGGGTGCGACGGCGGCGGATCCGGCTGTAGCCTCGGCTCTCACGTGCCGAAGGGGACCTGTGGAACCTGTCCTGATCGCCCAGGAGCTGGTCGTCGACTTCGGGGCCGTGCGCGCGGTCGACGGGTTCGACCTCGCCGTCGCTGCTGGGAGCAGCGTGGCCCTGGTCGGCCGCAACGGCGCCGGAAAGTCCACGACGATGCGGGTGCTGGCGGGCGTGCTGCCGGCCAGCACCGGTGTGGTCCGGGTGGCCGGCATCGACGCGGCGCAGGACCCGTCGGGGGTCCGGGCGGTCGTGGGCTACTGCCCCGACGTCGGCGGCACCATCCCGCGGGCGACGCCGTGGGAGCACCTGCAGCTGGCGGCGCGCCTGCGGGGCATGCACGGCTGGCAGGAGCGCGCCCGCGACCTGCTGCAGCGCTTCGAGCTGGACGAGGCGGCCGACCGGATCACGTCCGGCTTCTCGCACGGCATGAGCCGCCGCCTGTCGGTGCTGCTCGCCGCCTTCCACCAGCCGCGGCTGCTGCTGCTGGACGAGCCGTTCGACGGCGTCGACCCGCTGGGCGTCGATGCCACGCTGGAGATCGTGCGCGAGGCGCGGGCCTCGGGCGCGGCCGTGCTGGTCTCCACCCACCTGCTGCCGTTGGCGGTGCAGGCCTGCGACGAGGCCGTCGTGCTCAAGAGCGGCCGCGTCGTCGGCGCCGCTCCGGCGTCGGAGCTGACGGGCGAGGACGGCTCGCTGCGGTACCGCTCGCTGATCACGTGACGGCGCCGGCCGCCGCGCCGCGCCCCGGCGTGCAGGCTCAGCTCCCGGCGCTGCTGCGGCTGCGCTGGCAGATGACCCGCCGGACCGGTACCCGGGTCGGCCTGGTGACCGCGGTGCTCGTCCTGTCCTGGCTGCTGTACACGGCCCTGACCATCGCCGGCGAGCTCGATCCCACCGTGCGTCAGACCGCGCTGGAGGTCGCCCCCTCGGCCTTCCTCGGCTTCGCGCTGCTGGCCGTCGTCGCTCCGCTGACCGCAGGGGGTGGCAGCGAGATCGTGCCGCCCGACCAGCTCGTCGCGTTCCCGGTGCGACCGGCCACGCAGTTCCTGGGCGGGGTGGCGCTGGCGCCGGTGAACCTGGTCTGGGTCGTGCAGCTCATCGTGCTGTCGGTCATGACCTCGTGCCTCACCTTCGACGGCAGCCTGCCGCGCGGGGCGCTGACCACCGCGACCTACGTCGGCTGCATCACCGTGGTCGGGCAGGCCCTCGCCTGGCTGGTCGTGGGGGTGCGTCAGACCCGGCGGGGACGACGCGGGGTCGGGCTGGCCTCCGCTGCGCTGGCCGTCGCGGTCGTCGTCGTCATCCGGACCGGCCACGGCGACGACGTCCTCGCTGCCAGCCCGACCAGGGCGATCGTGCGGGCGATCCCGGTGCGCAGCGGTCAGGGCGAGCTGCGCTGGGCCGTGACCACCGGTCTGCTGGCCGTGGTCCTGGTTGCCATGGTGCTCGCCGGCACCCGCATCTGCGCGTGGGCGCTGGCCCGTCCGGGCGACCTCGGTGCCACCCGGCGCACCGGTCCCGTGCGTCGCCGCGCCCCGCGGCGCAGCGCGCTGCGCGAGCTCGTCGCCGTCGACCGGGCCAGCGTCTGGCGGGCGCCTGCCCTGCGGCGCGGCGGGCTGGTCCTGACCGTCCTGCCAGGGATGGTCGCCGCGTTCGCTCAGGTGCCCTACGAGTCGTTGATCGTGCTGCCGGGGCTGGTCGCCGCCGGGGCGGGGCTGCTGTTCGGCATCAACGCCTTCTGCCTGGACGGGAGCGGCGCCGTCTGGTTGGCCTCGCTCCCGCACGACCCGCGCACGGCTGCCCGCGCCAAGATGCTGGTCCTCACCGAGACGGTCGTCGGCGCCGTCGTGCTGTCGGCGGTGCTGGGCTCGCTGCGCAGCCCCGGCACCCCGACGGTGACCGAGCTCGTCGGCATCACCAGTGCCGGGCTCACCTGCACCGCGATCGTCGTCGCCCAGTGCATGCGCGCCTCCGTGCTCCGGCCGCACCGGGCCGACCTGGCCGGGCCGCGCGACGCTGTCGCACCTCCCGGCGCGCTCGCGATCGCCAGCGCCCGGCTCGCCGCGCCCGCCGCGCTCATCGGGGTGTTCGTGGGCGCAGCGACCACCACCGGCGTGTGGTGGCTGCCGATCGCCTTCTCGCTGCTCCCGTTCACGCTCGCGGTGCTGTCCCTGCGCCGCACGCTGCGCCGCTACGACCGGCCGGTCGTACGCGCCAGGGTGGTCCAGGTCGTCTCCGCCGGCTGATCTGCCGGCTGATCGACCGGTGACGTCCCCCACGCTCAAGGCCCCGCCGAGACCGGTCGAGGAGTCGACAGACGTCGTGTCGTCATGACCGTCGTCGCTTCGTCACACAGGGCTGGAGGTCGACGTTGGTGAGCCGGACCGGGCGCCGCAGTCTGGTGCTCGCGCTGCTCGTCGCGCTCGCCGCTCCCGTGCTCGCCCCGACGGCCGCGCAGGCCGTCGTCGGACCCCGACCGGCCCCCAGCAGCGCCGCCGCGCTGCAGGCGCAGGCCGAGAAGCAGGCGGCCCAGCTCGCGGCGGAGCAAGGACGGCAGAACCAGGCCGACCAGGACGCCGCGACCGCCCTGGAGACGCACCAGGCGGCCCAGCGGGCCGCCGAGCAGGCGGCGGCCTACGCGCAGGAGCAGCGCCTCGCGCTGCAGCAGGCCCGCATCGCGACGACGGCCGCGCGCAGTCGCCTGGACCGCTACGCCGGCTCGCTCTACCGCAACGGCACCGGCACGACCGGGGTCACGCTGCTGTCGGGGCTGAAGGCGTCGAGCTCCTCCCCGGGCCTGTTCAGCAGCCTGTCCATCGCCCAGCGGGTCGGCGGCAACCAGGCCGACGCCGCCACGCTGCTCACCCGCGCCGAGCAGGCGCAGACCGACACGGCGCGTCGCGCCGACGCCGCCGAGGCCGCCCGACAGGCCGCTGTCACCCGGGCCCTGTCGGCCAAGATCGCCGCAGACGCCGCCGTCCAGGCAGCGCGCGACCGGGTGCGGGCCGCGTCCGTCGCCCTGGCCGACACCCAGGTCGCCGCCGAGGTCGCCCGCCAGCGCGAGGAGCTGCTCGCCCGCGCGGAGACGATCGCCCGCAGCCGCTCCAGCGTGCCGGTCGCGGCCATCGTCGGGGCGCTGGCGCCACGCCCCGGCGCCACCTGCCAGGGCCGCTCGACCGCCGGCTACCAGAACGGCCGCATCCCGGAGTCGGCGCTGTGCCCGCTGTGGGGCACCGGTGCCCAGATGCTCCGGGCCGACGCCTCCGCGGCCTTCGACGAGCTCAGCCACGCCTACGCCGCGACGTTCGGTACGCCGGTGTGCGTCTCGGACTCCTACCGCAGCTACGACGAGCAGGTCGCCGTCGCGATCGCCAAGCCCACCCTCGCCGCCACCCCCGGCAGCAGCAACCACGGCTGGGGGCTGGCCGTCGACCTGTGCGACGGCATCGAGAGCTTCGGCTCTGCCACCCACGTGTGGATGCAGCAGCACGCGGTCGAGTTCGGCTTCTTCCACCCGTCCTGGGCGCAGCAGGGCGGCGTCAAGCCCGAGGCCTGGCACTGGGAGTTCGCGGGCTGACGCTGCGCGACGGCGAGCGGCGTTCAGCCGGTCAGCAGACCGCGCAGCCGCTCGGCCAGCAGGTCCCAACGCCACTCCTGCTCCACCCACGCCCGTCCCGCGGCACCCATCGTGCGCGCCCGCTCCGGATCCGCCAGCAGCCCGGCGACGGCCTCGGCGACGTCCGCGACCTCCTGGCCGTCGACGACGTGCCCCGTGACCCCGTCCAGCACGGCGTCGGGCGAGCCGCCGGAGCGTCCGGCGACGACCGGCAGGCCCGTGGCCGACGCCTCCAGGAACACGATGCCGAGCCCCTCGACCTCCAGCCCCGCCCGGCGGGTGCGGCAGGGCATGGCGAACACGTCCCCGGCGTCGTAGTGAGCCGGCAGCTGTTCCCACGGGACCGAGCCGGTGAGCACGACGTCGTTGGCCACCCCCTCCTGAGCGGCGAGCCGGTGCAGCCGCGGGGCGTCCGGGCCGCCCCCGACGCACAGCAGGGCCGCGCCGGGCACCCGCTCGCGGATCGCCGGCAGCGCGCGGATCAGGACGTCCTGGCCCTTGCGGGGCACCAGCCGCGACACGCAGACCACCACCGGCCGGTCCGCCAGCCCGAGCCGGGCGCGTACCTCCGCCCCCCCGGCCCCGGGCCGGAACGCCGCGGTGTCGACCCCGCTGGGCAACCGTTCGAGGGTGGCCCGCGGGCCGAGGGCAGGCTCGAGCCGGGCCCGCGTGTAGGCGCCGAGATAGGTGACGACGTCGACGTCGGTGCCGATCCGCCGCAGTGCCTGGCGGGTGCCCGGCAGCAGCGCCCACCCGACCTCGTGCCCGTGCGTCGACGCGACGGCGCGCGTCAGCCCGAGCGGTCGCGCCAGCAGCGCCAGCGGGGCGGCGGCACCGAACCAGACCCGGTCGCAGTCCTCGGCCCGGGCGATCTCGCGAGCCCGCCGCAGCACCGCCGGTACCGGCAGCATGAGCGATCCCGGGTGCCGCACGACGGGGAAGGGCTGGGCGGCGTCGAAGGCTGCAGCCTGCTTCCAGGCCGGCGCGTAGACGACGACCTCCCCCGGCGGCTGGCGCACCGCGAGGGCGTGCACGTACGCCTGGATGCCACCGGCGCGCGGCGGGAAGTCGTTCGTGACGACCAGCGTCCTCATGGCGCGGCGTTCAGCCGACGCCACTCCCGCGCCAGCGCGATGCGCTCGACCGTGCCGGGGTGGGTGGCGAAGAACGCGTACGCGACCGGGTCTGGGGCCAGGTCGTCGAGGTTCGTCAGCGCCAGCCGACGCTGCACAGCGATGAAGGTGGCCGGGTCGCGCGTGAGGTCCAGCGCGTGCACGTCCGCCCGGGCCTCGATGCGCCGCGACACCAGGTTGGTCGCCGGCCCCAGCACCAGGGTCCCGGCCGAGACGACGAGCAGCAGCAGCGGCACGATCGCGGGGTCCCCCATGCCGTCCGCGCCGGTACGCCGTCGGACGGGGGCCGACCCGAGCAGCAGGCCGGCCAGGCACACCACCGCGGCGGTGCCGAGCGCGCCGTAGAGCGTGCCGTAGAGCACGTCCCGCTCCTCGGCGTGCCCGAGCTCGTGCGCGACGACGAGCTCGACCTCCGGCGCCGGCGCCGTCCGGACGAGGGTGTCGTAGACGACGATGCGGCGGCTGCTCCCGAACCCGCTGACGTAGGCGTTGAGCGCCGTGGTGCGCCGCGAGGCGTCGGCGACCAGGACGTCGTCGACCTGCACGCCGTCGCGCTCAGCCAGGGCCAGCAGCTCGGTGCGCAGCTCCCCTGCCGGCAGCGGCGTGAAGCGGTTGAACACGGGCTCGACGACGAGCGGGTAGGCGAAGGAGCCGACGGCGACCAGCGCTGCGGCGGTCCCGGCCCCCACGCCCACCAGGTCCGCGGCAGCCGGCGGGCCAGTCCCACCAGGGGCACGAGCACCAGCGCCGACAGCGCCACGCCGACACCGACGCTGCGGGCGACGTCGGACCCCCAGCTCGCCCAGGTGGACGTCGACAGCCCGTAGCTGCGCCGGACGACCTCGACCCGCGCCGACAGCGGCAGCGTGGCCACCGCGCCGATGGCCGTGACGGCGAGCGTGCCGAGCAGCACCTGCCAGCACCAGCCGCCGCCCAGCGGACGGGCGACCGCGCGCACCAGCCGGCCGCCGAGCGAGGTCAGCCCCAGCAGCCCGGCCACCAGCAGCCCGAGAGCCAGCGAGGCGTAGGCGGGGGGGCGGACCGCGTCGTGGTAGGCCACCTCCCGGGCGATCTGGGCGGCGGAGAAGTCCGTGCCTGTCGCGGGGCTGAGGTGGGCGCCGGGCAGCACCGTCCAGGGCACGAACGCGGCGAGCGCGGCCGCCAGCACCACCAGCAGCACGACGAGCGACACGACGGCCGGACGGCGCCTCACCCGAGCCGGGTCCGCAGGGACGCCTGCCAGGCCTTGGTCACGGCCTCGGTCGTCGTGCCGAGCTCGCTGGCCAGCGCCCGCTCGACGGCGTCCGCGGGGGACGTGTCGCGGGTGGCTCCCGCTGCGCGGTAGAAGGCGAGCACCTTGTCCTGGCCGTAGGTCTCGACCAGCGACCGGACGGCGAGCCAGGCCTGTTCGTACGCCTGCGCCAGCGCTGGGTTGTCGCCGGCGAAGTCGTCCTCGGTCGGCAGCCGCGTCGGGACGCGTCCGGCGCGGACGTCGGCCCGCAGCTCGCGTGCGGAGACCGCCAGCGGCACCTGGACCTGCTGGTAGCCGATGTAGTCGGCGAAGCCCTCAGCCAGCCACGCCGGCACGCCCGGACCGGTGGCGCGCCGGGTCGCGACGTGCGTGAGCTCGTGCCGGAGCACGACCTGCCGACCGATCGGGCCGAGCTTGCGGAACGTGTCGGGGTTGACCAGCACCCGGTCACCGGCCGGGTCGTAGGAGTCGGCGCCGCCGATCGCCAGCTCGGCGGTCGCGACCGCGGCGATCTGCGACAGGTCGCTGTCGGTACCCAGGAGCTCACCCAGCTCGGCCTGCGAGCCCGGCACGAGCACCACCGCGCGGGCGCTCCAGTCCGAGCCCCACACCGCCGTGACGCGCGGCACCGCCCGCTCGGACAGCGCGGCGACGTCGCGCATCAGCGGCAGCTCGGCCGGGTGGCCCAGCACGAGGACCCCCTCGGCCCGCACCGCCGCCACCGGGCCCTGGTCCCACAGCGCGTCGGGCGTCGCCAGTCCGATCGCGGCGAAGTCGTCGTCGGCGGCGAGCAGCCAGCGACCGCCCCGCTGCACGAAGGTCAGGTGCTGGTCGGAGGTGACGGCCCGCTCGTCGAACCCGTCGATGGCGTAGCGCAGCTGAACGTCCGGCGCCCACCACGAGCCGGAGCCGTAGCGGGCATCGAGCTGGGTGTCGGCTGGCCGGCCGGTGGCGTCGTCGACGGCATAGTCCCACTGGCGCAGCGGGACCTGCGCCAGCGCGTCGAAGGCCGACGCCTGCCGGGCACGCAGAGCCGTCGCCGCCGGGTCGACGGTGGCCAGGAAGCCGGCGCGGTCCTGGGCCAGCACCGCTGCCCCCCGGGCAGCCAGCAGGGCGACCACCCCGGCGTTGCGCTGCTCGCGGCCCTGCTGCTCGGGATCGACGCTCGGGACGGCCAGGGGCGCGGCACGGGCGCGCGTCTCGGGTGCGGCGGTGCCGGCGGTCGACCGCGCCAGCACGGCACCGGACACGACCGCAGCCGTGAGCTGGACGAGGGCGGCCGCCGCCACCCACCTGACGGTGCGCGCGCTGGGGCGCTGGGCGTCGGCATCGACGGCGAGCGGCACCGCCTGATCCTACGGCGCCGTGCCCTCCCGGCGGAGCGGCTCCAGCGCGGTATCAGCGGCAGCGAGCAGCGTCCGCTGGCGCTGCGAGCTGGTCACGCGCGCGGCGTCAGCGGCGGCCAGCGCCGTGCGGGCCTGGTCCAGCGTCGGCCGGAGCGGATCGACGAACACGGCGTAGGCGTCAGCGGCCTCGGTGGTCGTGCGGTACCAGCCGGCGCCCGCCCGGGTCAGCCAGGCCTGCTGCGCCTGGTCCAGCGCGCCGAAGTCGGCCAGGGCGCCGGTGGCCGCCCGTCCGAAGGACACGACCGCCTCGGACTCCGCGCGACCACCCTGGACGGCGGCGACGACCGTCGCACGCGCCGGGTCCGGCAGCGCCTGACCCGCGGTGGCCAGCCGGTCCAGCGCCGCGCGATAGGCGCCGGCGCGGCTGGGTAGTGCCGCCAGCCCGCTACGGGCGGCGGCGAGGTCGGCGGCTACAGGCTGTCGCGCCCGGGCGGCGTCGCTGCGCACCCCTCGGGCGCAGGCGTCGTCCGCGTCGTCGAGCGCGGTCGCCGCCTCGACGACGGCGCTCGGCGCGCCCAGCAGCGTGGTCCGGGCGTCGTTCACGGCCGCGACGGCGGCGTCGAGCCCGGCGGGCGCCGACGCGCCGGCTGCCGGCGCGGGCCCGGACGCGCCAGGGCTGCCGGCCCCGCACCCGGCGAACGTCACCAGCGCGCAGGCTGCCAGCGCGAGCGTCGCGAGGCGCCGGTTCAGTCGGCGTCCCCGCCCGGCTCACGGTCGACCGGACGGCTCGGGCCAGCGCCGAACAGCACGTCGGCCCAGTCGGGCACCGTGGCCCGCCCACCTGCGGCTCGCCGGGCCGGGAGGCGCGCGGCCTCCGCCTCGGCCTCGGAATCGCGGGGCGGAGCGACCGGTTCGGGCCGGACGACCCTTAGCGTCGGTGGGCTGCTGGGCTGATCGTCGACCTGGGCTTTCGCGACCTCGGCGTTGGCTGCCTTGGCCTGACCAGCCCTGGCGACCTTTGCCTGGGCGGCCTTGTCCGCCTTGGCCTGCGCAGCCTTGTCCGCCTTGGCCTGCGCAGCCTTGTCCGCCTTGGCCTGCGCGGCCCTGGCGACCTTGGCCTGCGCAGCCCTGGCGACCTTGGCCTGCGCGGCCCTGGCGACCTTGGCCTGCGCAGCCCTGTCCGCCTTGGCCTGCGCGGCTTTGGTCACCACCGGTGCCGAAGCAGCCGCCGCGACGGCGACCGACGGTCGCGCGGACGCCGGCGCACGTACGACGCCGACGCGTGTCCCCGGACGGGCGGTGCGAGCCGCCGGGGCCTGCCGGCGGCCGGCTGACGCGTCCGGCGTCGGCCGGGTGGGCGAGGGGGCCTGCGCCCGGACCGCGATCGCCGGAGCCGGCTCGCCGCGACCCGGGGCGGCAGCAGAAGCAGCCGAGGAGACGGCCGGAAGCGGAGCAGCCGCGGCCGCAGCACGGCGCGGCGCGGGCTTGTCCTTGCCCCGCTTGCCAGCAGGTTCGTCGATGTGCGCCAGCAGCGCGGAGGCGGCATCGACAGCGACCGCCTGGCCCGTGGCGGGGTCGAACTCCCAGGCAGCTTCGCGGGTCTTGGCCCGCGAGACGAAGCTCAGCTCGACCAACCAGGTGCCGGTCTCCAGCCGGCGGGCGCTCCACTCGGTGCTCTCGGGCTTGTAGCCGGACATCTCGGCCAGGTGCAGTGCGACCGACTCGCCCATCGGCAACGACGACGGTCCGAGCCGGCTCCGGGAGATGTAGGCGCGCCGGGCTCCCTCGATCATGCGGTCGCGCTCGCCCTCGACCGGGCCCGCGAACCGCTCGACCCGCGCGACCGGGACCCCCGCGGACGCGGCGATCTGCGCAGAGGTCTCACCGGCGCGGAGCCGGGCCTGGATCTCCTTGGGCGAGACCCCCGCACCGGCCGAGACCTCGCCCGGGCCAGGCAGCTCGCCGCGGATGGCCTCGACCAGGCGGCGGTCGATGCCCACCCGGAAGTCGCCGCGCGCAACCCCCTTACGGGTCGCGAGCACGACATGTCGGCCGTCCTCGCTCGTCGCGACGACGTGCAGCTCGCGCACCAGTCCTCCGTCCGGCCGGGGGCAGCCCCCGGGCACCCGTGGAGTCTCGCGGGTACGTCGCCGGATCACAAGCGGTTCGCCCGGACCGGTGCCGTACCCAGCGCTCAGGAAGCGGCTCGACGGGCGGCGACCCCCTGACCCGGCGGCCCCATCGGCACCAGGCGCAGGTGCGGCACGAGGCCGCTGTCGGCCAGCACCTCGAGCGCCAACCGCTCGGCGTCGTCCATCTGCCGGACGTTGCCGTGACCGGTGGCCGGTGCGCTGTCGAGCAGCACCGTCACCACGCAGTCGCCGCAGGCCAGGTCTCGCATCGCGCAGCTGTCGCAGTCGATGAGCACAGCGTCCTCCCGGGGAAGTCGGGCCGGTGTCCACCGGCCCGCCGGACGCTAGGGGCGACCTCGGACAGTTCGCTCCTCCGCGACCGTCAGCGTTCGAGCAGCCCGACCAGCGCCACGCTGTCGGTCGTCGTGGCTCCGGCCCGGCGTACGTCCTGCACGACGGCGCGGTCGCTGGTGACCACCACCAGCGGGCGTCCGACCGGCTCGCCGTCGACCAGGGCCCGCAGCACGTCGTCCGCAGTCTCGCCCGCTCGGCTGAACAGGACCCGGACTCCGCGGGCCGTGGGCCCGGTCCGGACGCCTTCGACCGAAGCGCCGTCGAACACGACGGTGATCTCCGCCCCCGTCCGCGCCGCCAGCGCCGTCAGCCCCGTCACCAGGCGGTGCCGCTGCACCTCCAGGACCTGCTCGCCGTAGCCGGTCTTGGTCACGTTGTAGCCGTCGACCAGCAGGTGCACCGACGGGACGGCGAGCAGGTCGTCCAGCCAGGCGGGGTCGGCGTCGCCACGTCCCTGCCGGGCGACGACCGGTGGCTCCAGCGGCCGCGTCCACGGGTGCGCGACCAGATCGGCCGGCCGGTCCTGCTGCGGCGCCAGGGCCAGCTCGCGCCGCAGCCCGGACGACGCGCCGACGATCGCGTCCAGCAGCACCCGCAGCCGCACCTGGTCGCCGTGCCGCAGCTCGCGGGTGGCGCCCCGGGCAGCGGCCAGCTGCTGCTCGGTGGCCTGCAGCCGGTGCCGCAGCCGACGTACCTCAGCCGGGTCGGCGCCTCCAGCGCCCTCGGGAGCGTCTGGGGAGGCGTCGTCCGCCGGCACGTCTGCGCCGCCTGCCGCGGCGAGGGTGCGCTCGGCCGCGGCGGCCCGGGCGCCGGCCTGCCGCATCCGTCGCGTCATGGTCTCGAGCTCGGTCCGGACGAGGGCGAGCGCCGCTGTCAGCTCGGCGACCTGCGCCCGCCCCTCGGCCCGCACCGTCGCCAGCTGCTCGGTGAGCCGCACCACCGTGTCGAGCTCTGCCTCGGCCGCCCGGGCTCGCTCGCGCGCCGTCAGCTGCTCCCCGGCACGGCGGAGCAGATCGACCCAGCCCTCCGGGCGAAGGAGGTAGGTCGCGGCAGCCACCTCCTCGAGACGCGCGGCCGGAGCGGCGGTAGCGGTCGTCCCGTCGCGGACCGCGTCGGCGAGCCCGGGCTCGACGCCGGCAGCGACGCCCTGCCGGAAGGCTGGATCGGACTCCAGCGTCGCGGCCAGCAGGGCAGCGCCGAGCCGGACCCGCTTGCGCGGGGTGAACCGGCGCACCGCCCGCACCGCGGTCGGAAGCTCCGCCTCCGGCAGCCGGCTCAGCGCCGCCGCGGCCAGCGCCAGGACCTGTGCGCGCACCGCCTCGGGCAGGTCGACCGGACCAGGCGTCGGCCCGGCGTCCTCAGGTGCGGGGCCGCTCACCCGGTCCCGGGACGCGCGACGAGCTCGACCTGATCGACGGCCTTGCACCAGCGGCACGCCACGTGCTCGACCACGTCCACGAGCAGGTCCCGGGTCTCGACGACCGGACGGCCGGACAGGTCGACGTGGACGTACTCCTGGGCACGGGTGCTGCGGGTGACGTCGAACCGGGTCAGGTTGCCGCACACCGTGCAGCGCCAGCGCGTGTCGAGGTCGGGCTGTGGGACGGGAGGCACGCTCGGCAGCCTATCCACGCCGGGCCACGTGCCGTCCGGACGTCAGACGGTGACGCCGCACGCCGTCAGGACGCTGTCGTAGGACTTCTGCAGGGTGGTCCGCAGGGCCGGTTCGTAGGTGTTGCCGTCGGAGCGGATCCGGACGATGCCGATGGAGACCACCAGGTCCTCCAGTGCCTGCTTGAGGGTCGGTTCCGCGTTCTCGGCCAACGGCTTCAGGCCGTCCTGGGCGTCGCGCAGCGCGTCCTTGACCTCGCGCGCCACCTTCGGCCCGTCGCCCAGCTCGGGAAGGGCCTTGCCCACCGCGAGGACGTCCGGCGCGGCAACGGTGCAGGTGCCGGCGCTGAAGTCGGCGGCGGCAGGCAGGCTCGGCCCGTCGGAGCCGGAGCATGCGGACAGCAGCACGGTGGCGGAGAGCAGGACGACGGCGGCGCGGTGCACAGGTGGCTCCTGGGTCGATGGGGTCCGGCATGCCGCCGGGGCGGTCCTCCTGAGAGGAACCGCCCCGGCGGGACGTGCGGTGGAGCGAGGGCTAGCGGACCGTGATGGTCGTCGGGATGCCCCGGTTCTCCTGGGCCGCGGAACCGCGGGCCGGGAAGACACGCCAGTTCAGCGTGATGCGGGTGCCGGCCTTGACCGGGAAGGTCTTGGAGACCGTCGCGGTGCCGTCGGCCGAGATCGGCGAGGAGCCGAGACCGGTCGAGCTGCCGTCAGCGTTGATGCGGTACAGCTGGGCGAAGCCGCCCTTGGCTGCGGGGCTGATGCGGGTGGCGTTGGCCGTGACCGTGCCGTTGGCGCTGGTGAAGTTCTGGACGAACGACACCGGCGTCTGGCCCTTGCGCGGGTCGGAGCCCGTGTGCGGGTCGGCGATGAACGGGAAGGTGTTCAGGATCGGACGGTCGTTGGAGTTCACACCGTCACCCAGTCCGGCGACAGCCGTCTTGAGGTCGCCGGCGGGACGCACGAGCACGCCCTCCAGCACCTGCAGCGCGATGTCGACGACGTCGTCCTGCAGACGACGGCCGTTCGGGAAGCCGGCGAGGTCGCCGCCGATGACGCCGAGCCGGCTGAACGAGGAGCTGTTCACCGGGGTCGGCGGCACGTTCACGTTCAGGCGCAGGTACTCCGCCGGCGACGCGTTCGGGCTGACCGCGTTGAGGTTGAGCGAGTTCAGGTCGGCGTTGACGACGCCCGAGCTCGGTCCGCTCTCGAAGTTCTTCTTGCTGAAGCCGGTCAGGAACGCACCGACGAGGTCGTTGCGGTTCTTGGCAGCCGGGTTGTCCAGCTTGTTCGGGTTCGGGATCGAGTAGATGCCCTCGACGAGCGCCGGCACCTCCGGGTCCTGGACCTTGCCGAGGAACTGGATGTCCTTGTCCGGGGTGGACCGGTTGAAGTAGTCCTTGAGGTTCGCCGGGACGACGGCCTCGTTGACCAGCGGGTTGCCCAGACGCGACACCTGGACGTAGTCGCCGCTCTCGGTCGCGGCGTCGGAGCTGTCCGACGTCGTGGTGGTCGGCGTGGCGTTGGTGTCCAGGAAGGTGCGGGTCTTCTTGCGGCTGGTCGTGGACCAGACGCCGATGACCGGGTTCGCGGTCGCGTCACCGTTGGCGACGAGCAGCGACTTCGGGAGCTCGAGGCTGACGGTGTTGACGTCGAAGCCGGACAGCGTGTCGTAGCCGACCTCGGACAGGTCGCCGCCGTAGAGCAGGTCGAAGATGCGCAGGTCGAGGTAGAACGGGTCGTCGGCCTGGCCGACGTAGGACTTGCCGCCACCCACGAGGGTGTTCAGGCTGGCCTGCTGGCGCAGCGCGACGTAGTCCGGGATCGTGGCGACACCGACGTTGGAGGGCGCGACCGCGCCGTCGACGATCAGCGGCGTGGTGGTGCCGGCGGCGTTGATGACGTCCAGGTTGTACGTCTGGCGGAACAGCAGGTTGCTGTCGTCCAGGGTCGTCACCGGGCCGTCGGCGTAGAGGAACGTGCCGTCGCCACCGTTGCCGGCGCCGCGCTTGACGCTGCCGCGCTTGTCGACGTCCTTGAACGTCCAGCGGTAGACCAGGTCGGGCTTGGCGTCACCGTTGTTGTCGATGTTGATGTCGTAGGCCGCCGAGGTGTCCCACGGGAAGAAGTTCGGGCCACCCGCCGGCTCGGAGAACGGTGCCCAGTTCGCCTGCAGCGTGACCTTGGAAGCGTCGTTGGGGCTGACGAAGGCATAGGTGTCGGTGTTGTCGACCGACGGGTCGTTCAGGATGTACGGCGCCTCGCGGTGGCTGGAGGCCGACGAGGTGCCGGGGGCCAGCAGAGCGGCGCCGGAGACGGCGGTCGCGCTGGCGGCGAGGATGGCGAGCGCGCGGCGACGCGCACTCGTCCTGGTGGGTAGAGCCATGAGTCTCCTCGAGTGACGGGGGTCCGGCGGGGTCCGGGCTGGCATGACCAGACGGTTGTGCCGCTGGCAGGTGGGACGACACCAGCGACGGTGTGTACTGGATCACCATGAACGTGTCACACCCTGCGCGCAGGTTGCGCGCAGGGCAGGGCACCTGTGTCGTTCGCACCGGACGCCCGGTCGGATGGGTCGGGTGCGATCTCTGCCACGCTGCAAGCCGGATCGGCTCCGGGACCGAACGTCAGAGGACCGAGCAGGGAACCGCGACACACCAAGGAGGCCCGACGTGCGGCGCTGGCAGCGCAGGGGCCTGTCCGCGGTGGCCGTCGTCGGCCTGGCCGCAGGCCTGCTGGCCGCAGGGTCGGTGCTGGCGTCGCCTCGCGACGACGGCGGCGTCGCCGCACCCACGGCGGCCTCCCCCGCACCGGTGCTGGACGCCAACTCCCAGGCCATCGCCAACCTGCAGGCCGAGCTCGCGCGGGTGCCGGGCAAGTTCACCTCGTGGTCGCAGCTGGGGTTGGCCTACGTCCAGCAGGCGCGTCTGACTGCCGACCCGAGCTACTACGGCAAGGCCGACGGCGCGTTCGCGATGTCGCTGAAGCTGCGCCCGGACGACAACGACGCCGCGCTCACCGGACAGGCCTCGCTGGCCTCTGCGCGGCACGACTTCGCCGACGCGCTGGCGCTGACCGACCGGTCGCTCAAGATCAACGACTACTCCACCACGACCTGGGCGGTGCGTTCGGACGCGCTCAACGAGCTGGGCCGCTACCCGGACGCCCGCGCGGCGGTGCAGCGGATGCTGGACCTCAACCCGGGCGGCGTCGACGGTCTGACCCGGGCGTCCTACGCGCTGGAGCTGCAGGGCAGCACCGAGCGGGCCGGCCAGCTGCTCGAGCAGGCTGCCACCGCCACCTCGGCCCCGGCCGACCAGGCGTTCGCCCTGTACTACCGCGGTGAGCTCGCGTGGAACAACGGCGACGTCGACGGCGCCCTGCGCTTCTACGAGCAGGGCCTGGCCGCCGACCCGGACTACCTGCCGTTGGTCGCCGGCCGCGCCAAGGTCCTGGCCGCCCGCGGTGACACCGCCGCTGCCGCCGCCGAGTACCGACGGGTCGTCGACCGGCTGCCGACCTCGGAGTTCCTGCTCGCCTTCGGCGAGCTGCTGGAGGCGACCGGTCAGACCGACGCCGCGCAGGAGCAGTACGCCGTGCTGCGCGCGACCTCGCAGCTCTATGCCGCCAACGGCCAGGACGTCGACACCGAGCAGGCGCTGTTCGAGGCCGACCACGGCACCCCGGCTGCGGCCCTGACCAGCGCCGCCAAGGCCTACTCCCGCCGGCCGGACGCCATCCTCACCCAGGACGCCTACGCCTGGGCGCTGCACGTGAACGGCCGCGACGCCGAGGCGCTGCCGGTGGCTAGGGCCTCGGTCCGGCTGGGGTACGAGAACCCAGCCCTGTACTACCGGCTCGGGGTCATCGAAGCGGCGGCGGGCAACCGGGCGGAGGCTGCGGCGGCCCTGCAGCACGCCCTGGACCTCAACCCGACCTTCAGCCCGCTGCAGGCGCCGAGAGCCCGTGCGTTGCTGAAGACCCTGCAGTGAACCTGCGGTGGCGCCGGAGCGCCGTGCTGCTGCTGGCCGTGACCGGACTGACCGTCCTGCCTGCCGGCGCTGCTTCTGCGCACCCGCTGGGCAACTTCACCGTCAACACGGCCGACCGGCTGGTCGTCACGGCCGAGGGCGTCGCGGTGACGCACGTCGTCGACCTCGCCGAGCTGCCGACCGTGCAGCTGGCGCAGTCGCGCAACGGCGTCGACACCGACCGGGACGGGAGCCTGTCAGACGTCGAGCTCACCGCCTACGCCGGCCGCGAGTGCCGCCGCGTCGCCGACCTGCTGCTGCTCACCGTCGACGGGAGCCCGAGCGGCCTGACCGTCAAGGCGGCGACCGGAGCCTCCCGTCCGGGCGCGACCCCGGCGCTGAGCACGACGCGGATCGTCTGCGACCTGCTCGCCCCGGAGCGACCGCGTTCCCAGGTCTCCTTCAGCGACCCCGTCGCGACCGAGCGCAACGGCTGGCGCGAGGTCACGGCCGCCTCGCAGTGCGGCGACCTGCGCGACTCGACCGTCCCGGTGCAGAGCCGGACCGATCTGCTGCTGAGCTATCCGCAGGAGCTGCTGAGCTCGCCGTCCGACGTCACCGAGGCCGCCTTCGCGGTACGCGACGGCGCCGCCTGCACCAGCAGCGCCCGGGCCGACGGTGGGCAGGCGGGCGCCGACCAGGTCGCCGCCCGCGGGGTCGACCGCGTCAGCCGCTCGTTCACGGACTTCCTGGGACGCACCGACCTGACGCTGCCCTTCGCGCTGGTCTCGCTGCTGGCCGCGACGCTGTTCGGGGTGCTGCACGCCCTGGCGCCCGGGCACGGGAAGACGGTGATGGCCGCCTACCTCGTCGGCCAGCGAGGCACCCGGCGGCAGGCGCTGCAGCTGGGCGCGATCGTCACCTTCACCCACACCGCGAGCGTGCTGGCGCTGGGCGCCCTGCTGGCGCTCGGCACGCTGGCCGCACCCGAGCTGGTCGTCCCCTTCACCGAGATCCTGTCCGGGGTGCTGCTGGCCGCGGTCGGCGTGTACCTGCTCGTGCTCGCGGTGCGCCGTCGACGCGGCGAGGCCGACCACGGGCACGACCACGGGCACGACCACGACCACGACCACCCGCACGACCACGACCACGGGCACGACCACCCGCACGAGCCGGCCCGCGTGCCGGTGTCGGTCGGGGCGGGGGCGTCCGCGGGCGCGGTGGCGGAACCGGTCCCGGCCGGCGCGCCGCTCACCCACTCCCACGGCGGCCGCGCGCACAGCCACGCCCCGCTGCCCGAGGGCAGGCTCACGTGGCAGTCGCTCGCCGGCATGGGGGTGGCCGGCGGCCTGGTCCCGAGCCCGTCGGCGCTGCTGGTGCTGCTCAGCGCCACCGCACTGGGACGCGCCTGGTTCGGCGTCGTGCTCGTGGTGGCCTACGGCGCCGGCATGGCGGTCACGCTCACGCTCGCCGGGCTGCTGCTGCTGCGAGCACGGGCGGTGCTGGACCGGCGCGGCTGGTCCGCCGGACGGGGCGCGCGGCTGGCCCGGCTGGTGCCGTTGTTCACCGCCGGGATCGTCGTCCTGGTCGGGCTGGGGCTGGTCCTGCGGGGCGTGCTGACGGGCCGCGGCCTGATCTGACGGCGCGCGGTCCTGGCTCTGACGGCGCGTCGGACCGGTTGTGTCCGACCCTCGCCCTAGCGTCCCGCCACATGCCCCCAGCACCACCCGTCACCCCCGGCGTGACGTTGACCCGACCGCTGCCGGTCCCCGTCCAGACCAGCTTCGACGAGCTCGGCAGCCCGCTGCGCGAGACCACCTTCGTCGTCGTCGACCTGGAGACCACCGGTGGGTCGGCAGCGGCGTGCTCGATCACCGAGATCGGCGCCGTCAAGGTCCGTGGCGGCGAGGTTCTCGGCGAGTTCCAGACCCTCGTCAACCCTGGCGCCGCGATCCCGCCCTTCATCGCCGTGCTCACCGGCATCACCGACTCGATGGTGGCGTCGTCCCCCCGGCTGGACCAGGCGCTGCCGGCGTTCCTGGAGTTCAGCCGCGGCGCGGTGCTCGTCGCGCACAACGCGCCGTTCGACCTCGGCTTCCTCAAGGCCGGCTGCGCACAGCTGGGGCTGGACTGGCCGGCCCCCGACTCGCTGGACACCGCCCGCCTCGCGAGGCGGGTGCTGACCCGCGACGAGGCCCCGAACTGCAAGCTGTCGACCCTGGCCCGGCTGTTCCGGGCCTCGACGACCCCCAACCACCGGGCGCTGGCCGACGCCCGGGCCACCGTCGACGTGCTGCACGGCCTGATCGCCCGGCTCGGGGGCCTGGGCGTGCACAGCCTGGAGGAGCTGCGCACGTTCTCCTCGATGGTCACCCCGGCGCAGCGCCGCAAGCGTCATCTGGCCGACGCCCTGCCGACCCTGCCGGGCGTCTACCTGTTCCGCGACGAGCGCGACCGGGTGCTCTACGTCGGGAAGAGCACCAACCTGCGCGGCCGTGTGCGGCAGTACTTCACGGCCAGCGAGACCCGCACCCGGATGGCCGAGATGGTCGGTCTCGCGGCCCGCGTCGACCCGATCGTCTGCAGCACGGCGCTGGAGGCCGAGGTCCGCGAGCTGCGGCTGATCGCCCAGCACAGCCCCCGCTACAACCGACGTTCCAAGCGACCGGACAAGGCGCTGTGGATCAAGCTGACGCAGGAGGCCTTCCCCCGGCTGTCCACCGTCCGGCAGGTGCTGGACGACGGCGCGCTCTACCTCGGCCCCTTCACCAGCGCACGCAGCGTCGAGCTGGCCGCGGCTGCCGTGCACGAGGCGGTGCCGCTGCGGCAGTGCTCGAGCCGCCTCTCGCCGCGGCGCGCTTCGGCGGCGTGCGTGCTGGCCGAGATGCGGCGGTGCGGCGCCCCCTGCCGCGGACCCGGGGTGGGTGAGTCGGTCGAGCAGTACGCGCTGCACGCCGAGCAGTACCGCCGCGCCGTCACCGACGACCCGGCCCAGGTCGTCGCCGTCGTCTCGCAGCGGATCAGCGCCCTCGCCGACGACGAGCGCTACGAGGACGCCGCTCTCCACCGCGACCGCCTCGGGGCGTTCGTGCGCGCTGCCGCACGCTGGCAGCGTCTGGTGGCGCTCACCGGGGTCGAGGAGCTGGTCGCGGCTCGTCCCACGGCCGATCTGGGCTGGGAGCTCGCGGTCGTGCGCCGCGGCCGCCTGGTCGCCGCCGGCACGGTGCCGCGCGGTGCCCGGCCAGGGCCCTACGTCGACGCCCTGGTCGCGACCGCCGAGGCCGTGACGCCCGGGCCCGGTCCACTGCCGGCGGCGACGGCGGAGGAGGTCGAGTGCGTCCTGCGGTGGCTCGAGCTCGGCGGTACCCGGCTGGTCCGGCTGCAGGGCGTCTACTCCTCCCCCGCGCAAGGCGCCGGCGGTCACCGCGGCCTGCTCGACGCGGCGCAGCACGGCCGCGACGCCGTGCGGCCCTTCGACGACCGGCGAGGCCTGCGGCCGCAGGCCCGGCCCGCCCGGGCCACCGCCTGAGTGTCAGCCGCAGGCGTCCAGCACCCGGTCCAGCGACGCCTGGCGCACCGTCCCCGTCCCCGGGTCGTCGGTGATCGGCAGCCCAAGCTCGCGCGACCTTCCGTCCTGCTCGACCTGCAGCACCAGGCGTCCGGTCCGACGCAGCAGAGCGCAGTCAGCGATGACGAACGACAACCGCACCGACACCCGACCGTCGGCGCCGAGCGTCAGCCCGTTGGGCGGGGCCACGACCCGGAACCGCACGCCAGGCACCACGGCGCTGACCGACAGCAACCGCAGCGGGCGCCTCGCGTTGCGGACCTCGAGCTCGACCTCGCCCTGCGCCCCACCAGGCGTGCGACGGCTGACGCCGCCGAAGGCCTGCACGCCCAGGTCGGGCGGCGCCGGCAGCACCTGCGGACAGGCGGCCAACGGCAGCGTGCGCCCACCGCCACCGCCACCGCCACCGCCACCGCGGTCGAACGTCAGCACTGCCGTGCGCAGCGGCGCGCCCTCGACCCCCGCTGCCACCAGCAGCCGGCCGGGCAGGACGAGGTCGGCGCAGTCCGCGACCCGGTAGGTCAGGGCGAAGTCCCGGGTCTCACGCGGCTCCAGCGGCCGCCCGAACAAGGGGGCGACCGACTCGAGGACCGCCCCGGCCACCAGCAACCTCACGGACGCCAGCCGCACCCGCGTGTCCAACCGGTTCGACACGACGATCGACAGGACCCCCACGGCGCCGCGCCCCACCGCCGTGGCCCGGTCCCCTGCCGGCACCAGCGCGACCGGCTCGCCGCGCGGCGCCTCCGAGCCCGGTCGCAGCCCGCCGGCGGCCACCGCACCGGCTGCGACCGTGCACACCGCGGCCAGCACGAGCGCCAGCACCAGCAGCCGCGGCGGCCGGTCGACCCACCCGGGCACCTGCCGCAGCGGCGCGTCGCGGCCCAGGACGTCGGGTCGCCGAGCAGCCGGGGGCATGGCCGCAGTGTCGCGCACGCCGACTGGATAGGCTGGCCTCGTGATCACCGCGATCGTCCTGGTCAGTGCCGCCGTCGATCAGATTCCCGAGGTCGCGCAGCGCCTCGCCGATCTGGACGGCGTCAGCGAGGTCTACTCCGTCGCGGGTGACTGCGACCTGGTGGCGATGGTGCGGGTGCGGCGCCACGAACAGCTGCAGGAGGTCATCGCCGGCACCGTCAACAAGGTCGCCGGGGTGCTGGACACGCGCACCATGATCGCCTTCCAGGCCTACAGCCGGCACGACCTCGAGTCGACGTTCAGCCTCGGTGTGGAGCAGTGACCAGCGACTGCGAGACCTGCACCCAGCGCTCGAGCGCCGCAGCCGCGCCTCCGGTGTCCAGCGCCACAGCGGCACGCTCGAAGCCCTGACCGAGCCGGTCGAGCAGCGGGGCGTCGCCGCCCTCGAAGGCGGCCAGCGCCGCCGCGGCGTTGAGCAGCACGGCGTCGCGCACCGGACCGTGCGCACCACCGAGCAGGTCCAGCGCGACTCCGGCGTTCACCTCGGCGTCACCTCCGCGCAGGTCGCTCAGCAACGCCGGCTCCAGCCCCAACGCCGACGGGTCGAAGCTCTCCTGCCGCACCCGGCCCTGCTGCACGACCCAGACGGTCGACGAGCCGGTGGTGGTGAGCTCGTCCAGCCCGTCGTCGCCACGAAAGACCAGCGCGTCGACCGCGCGGGCCGCCAGGACGCCGGCCATCACCGGTGCCAGCCGGGCGTCGGAGACGCCCACCGCCTGCGCCGCGGGCCGCGCGGGGTTCGTCAGCGGCCCCAGGATGTTGAACACGGTCGGCACCCCCAGGTCACGCCGGGCCACGCCGGTGTGCCGCATGCCCGGGTGGAAGACCGGGGCGAAGCAGAAGGCGATCCCGGCCTGGGCCACGCACGGCGCCACGGCCGCAGGCGGCAGGTCGACCACGACCCCGAGCCGTTCCAGCAGGTCGGCCGAGCCGCACGCCGAGGACGCCGCCCGGTTGCCGTGCTTGACGACCGGCACCCCGCTGCCGGCGACCACCAGGGCCGCCATCGTCGACAGGTTCACCGTGTTGGAACGGTCCCCGCCGGTGCCGCAGGTGTCGACGACCCGTCCCGGGACGTCCACCTGGGAGGCCTCGGCGAGCATCACCTGCACCAGGCCGGCCACCTCCTGCGCCGTCTCGCCCTTGGCGCGCAGCGCGATGACGAACCCGGCCACCTGCGCAGGGGAGGCGTCCCCGGCCATGATCTCGCCCATCGCCCAGGCGGTGTCGACGCTGGACAGGTCGGCGCCGGACAGCAGCGAGGCCAGCAGCCCCGCCCAGCTGCTCAGTGGAGCGCGCGGCGCACCGGCGCGCCGGCCTCGCGGCCCCGCAACAGCTCAGAGGCCACGCCGGTCAGCTCGGGAGCGTCGATCGGGTGGGCGACGACGCCGTCGGCCTGGCTCCACGAGGCGAGCCAGGCATCGGCCTTGCGGGCGATGAGCACCAGGGTCGGCGGGCAGTCGCGCAGCTCGTCCTTCATCTGCTTGGCCAGGCCCAGGCCACCGGTGGGCCAGGCTTCGCCGTCGAGCACCACGAGGTCGACGCCGCCGGCGTCGACCAGCGTGCGCACCTGCGCACCGGTCTCGCACTCAGCCCACTCGACGCGCCCCAGGTCGCTGGCCGGACGGCGGCCGAGGGCGTTGCGGACCTGGTCGCGGACCGCGGGGTCGTCGCTGTAGACGAGGACCGTGTGCGTGCGCTCGGGAGCGGCGGTCTGGCTCATGCCAGCGATCGTACGGGGAGCTCAGACCGACCCGGCGACGTCCGGCGGCCCGAGCGCGTCCCAGCCGGCGACGTCGCCGCCGAGCCGCTGGGCGAGGCCGGCCATCCGGGACCGCTCCTGGCTGGCCGACAGGGCGGTCAGCAGCTGGGTGCGGCTGGCGTGGACGGCCAGCGGCGCGCCGACCGGCGCGGGCAGCACGCGGTAGCCGTCCTGGCCCAGCAGCTCGGCGGCCCGCGTGACGGCGGCCGGTCCCGGTAGCGCGACCAGGTGGTGCCGCACCAGCAGCGGCGCGTCGAGGTCGACCCCGCGGTCCACGGCCTCGGCGAGCACGGCCGAGTCGGCGCGCGCGGCGTCGAAGGCCTCGATGCGCACGACCAGGCTCGCGTCGTCGGCGTCCAGCACGACCGGTTCGGGTGTGCGGCGTCCTCGCAGCCGCGCCAGCAGGCCCACGGTCAGCCCCCGGGGGACAGGATCGCGGCCCGTGCGGCCGCGGCCTCGAGCCGGTCCAGCCGACGGTCCTCGCGCGCGGCCTCGCGCTCGCTGGCCCGCATCCACTGGGTGATCAGGACGGTCAGGAACAGCAGCCCGATGAGGTCCCCCGAGGCCCACAGCAGCCCCCCGCCGAGCTGCTGCTGATACACCGAGGCGGCCAGGCCCTGCAGCGGCAGATAGTGCTCGCCGGCCAGCAGCCCGCGTCCGTCCGGCTCGACGCTCATGATCGCCACGCCGAGGAAGGCGTGGAAGGGCAGCGTCGCCGCCACGAGCAGCACCCGGAACGGATAGCTGCGCCGGTGCGGCAGCGGATCGACCCCGACCAGCGGCCAGAAGAACAGGCACCCCACCGCGACGAAGTGCAGGTGAAGCAGGTCGTGCAGCACCGGGTGGGCGAGCGTGGCGCCGTACCAGCCGGAGAAGTACAGCGCGAACGGGCTGGAGACGAACAGCAACCAGGGCAGCAGCGGAAAGCTGACGACCGCCGCGAACCGCGAGTGCAGCAGGCGCAGCAGCACCGCCCGGGGCCGCGGCGGCAGCGTGCGCAGCGCCAGCGTCACCGGCGCGCCCAGGGCCAGGAACACCGTCGCGACCATCGACAGCAGCATGTGCTGGCCCATGTGGACGGCGAACAGGTCCAGGTCGTAGGTGGCGATGCCTGACAAGCGTCGCGAGCGAGAGCGTGCCCAGCCCCCCGGCGACGAAGGCGATCGTGCGCCCCACCGGCCAGGCGTCACCGCGCGCGGTCAGCCGCCGGACCCCGAACAGGTACACCGCGCCGAGCACGAGCACCGCCGTGAACGGCAGCAGCTCAGGGCGGGCAGCCGTCACCACCGACCACGGACCGAAGGGCTCCAGCACGTCCTCCAGGGTAGGCGCCGGGCGACGTTCCGGCTGCGCGTGCGGCCGGGCGGCGACGCGCCGGACCGCCCCGCGTGGTGACAGCGCCCGCGGCCTGCCATGATTGCCGGGTGACTGCCGCGCCCGCTGTTGAGAAGCTGCCGACCCACGGCTCCCTGACCCGTCCGAACATGGTGGCGGTCGGCACCATCGTCTGGTTGTCGTCGGAGCTGATGTTCTTCGCGGCGCTGTTCGCGATGTACTTCACGGTGCGTTCCGTGCAGGGCCAGGGGGTGTGGGACGAGGCCAACGAGGTCCTGAACATCGGCTACTCGCTGGTGTTCACGATCATCCTGGTGGCGTCGTCCGTCACCTGCCAGCTCGGCGTGTTCGCGGCGGAGAAGGGTGACGTCTACGGCCTGCGCCGCTGGTTCGTCCTGACCCTGCTGATGGGCGCGACCTTCGTCGGCGGGCAGGCCTACGAGTACGTGAACCTGGTCGCGCACGAGAACACGAGCATCTCCTCCAGCCCGTTCGGCTCGGTGTTCTACCTCACGACCGGCTTCCACGGCCTGCACGTGATCGGCGGCCTGTTCGCCTTCGTCATCGTGCTGCTGAGATCCACCGTCGGCCGGTTCTCGCACGAGAAGGCGACCAGCGCGATCGTCGTCTCCTACTACTGGCACTTCGTCGACGTCGTCTGGATCGGGCTGTTCGCCGCGATCTACATCATCAAGTGAGCCCGCGAGACCGAAGGAAGCCCAGCACCGTGACCCCCACCAGGACCGCCGCCCGTGCCCGTCGGCGCACGCAGCTGTCCGGCTACGCCGTCGTCCTGCTCGCCCTGAGCGTGCTCGGTACCGTCTACGCCAGCCTGCTGGCGCCGGCCGGCTCCGCGCAGGAGCAACCCGCCAGCACCTCCACCCAGATCGCGGAGGGCAAGGCGCTCTACCAGACGGGTTGCTCCACCTGCCACGGCCTGAACCTGGCCGGCGGGGCCGGAGGCCCGTCCCTGATCGGGGTGGGCGCGTCGGCCGTCGTGTTCCAGGTCGAGAGCGGGCGCATGCCGCTGAACGCCGGCGTGCAGCAGGCCGAGCGCAAGGACCGCAAGTTCTCGATCGCCGAGATCGACGCGATGGCGGCGTACATCCAGTCCAACGGTGGCGGGCCCACGATCCCGGCCGGCGACCTCACCGACGGCGACCTGCAGCTCGGTGGCGCCCTGTTCCGCACGAACTGCGCCAGCTGCCACAACTTCGCCGGCTCCGGAGGCGCGCTGACCCGTGGCAAGTACGCCCCCGAGCTCAAGCCGGCGAGCCCGCGCGTCATCTACGGGGCCATGCAGTCCGGTCCGGAGTCGATGCCGCGCTACGGCGAGAACCAGCTGCAGCCGGCCGAGAAGCGCGCCATCACGCGCTACGTCCGCTACATCACGTCCTCCGAGGACGTCGGCGGCGCGAGCCTGGGCCGCTACGGCCCCATCTCCGAGGGCCTGGTGATCTGGATCGTCGGGATCTCGGCCCTGGTCGGACTGACCCTCTGGATCGGAGCACGAGCATGAGCAGCGACGAACCCACGATCCGCCAGCGTCTGACGGTCGACCAACAGACGTCCACCGGCGACACCCGGACCTCCGACGTCCACGAGAACGGCTTCACCAACACCGACAGCCGGGCGGCGCTGCACGGCAGCGGGCGTGATGAGAACCAGCACGGCACCTCCTCCCCCGCCGAGCTGGTCACCGACCCTGGCGGTCATGTCGGCCACAAGGTGCCGCTGACGCCCAAGGAGGAGAAGGCCGCCGAGCGCAAGGTGGCCGGGCTGTTCCTGCTGTCGGTCGTCGGCGTGATCGGTTTCGTCGTGACCTTCGCTGTTGTGCCGCAGGAGTTCGGCACCAGGGGGAACGTCTACTTCACGCCGCTGCTCGGCATCTTCATGGCGCTGGCCCTGGGCGGCATCGGCGCCGGCGCCGTCCTGTGGGCCAAGCTGCTCATGGTCGACGAGGAGTCGGTGCAGGAGCGCCACCCCTTCGGCTCCGAGCCTGCCGACCGCGCCGCCACCGGCAAGGCGCTCAAGGAAGGGCTGGCCGAGACGCAGATCGGACGTCGGCCGCTGCTGGTCTCCACGCTGGCGCTCGGCGCCGGCTCGCTGGCCGTCCTGCCGCTGCCGTTCGCGCTGTTCCTGGGCCGCTTCCAGCACAAGGAGCGGGTGCTGGAGACGACCGCCTGGGCCAAGGGCGTGCGTCTGATCCGCACCAACGGCACGGCCGTCAAGCTGGGCGACCTGCAGATCGGCGGCGTCGAGAGCGTGTTCCCCGACGTCGAGGGCGGCACCAAGATGGCCGACGCCCCGACGCTGCTCATCCGCATGCGCCCCGACGAGCTGCGGCTCGAGGGCGAGGCGCAGACCTGGGCTGTCGACGGCCACGTCGCCTACTCCAGCATCTGCACCCACCTGGGCTGCCCCGTCAAGCTGTACGAGCAGCAGACGCACCACTTGTTCTGCCCGTGCCACCAGTCGACCTTCGACGCCGCCGAAGGCTGCAAGGTGCTGTTCGGTCCCGCTGCACGCGCCCTGCCTCAACTGGCGATCGCGGTGGATGACGAGGGATACTTCGTGGCACAGGGCGACTACGCCGAGCCCGTCGGTCCGAGCTATTGGGAGCGCAAGCCATGACCCTTCTCGAAAAGGGCGCAGACACCACCGCGGGCTGGGTCGACGACCGCCTCGGTTCCTCCAACTTCGTCCGACGCAGCCTGAACAAGGTGTTTCCGGACCACTGGTCCTTCATGCTGGGCGAGATCGCGCTCTACTCGTTCATCATCCTGCTGCTGACCGGCACCTACCTGTCGTTCTTCTACACGCCCTCGCTGTCGGAGGTCGTGTACGACGGAAGCTACATTCCGCTCAAGGGCGTCACCATGACGCAGGCCTACGCCTCGACGCTGGACATCAGCTTCGACGTGCGCGGCGGCCTGATCATGCGGCAGATCCACCACTGGGCAGCGCTGCTGTTCATGGCCTCGATCGTCGTGCACCTGATGCGCGTGTTCTTCACCGGCGCGTTCCGCAAGCCGCGCGAGATCAACTGGGTCATCGGCGTGGGCCTGCTCGTCACGGGCATCCTGGAGGGCTTCGCGGGCTACTCGCTGCCTGACGACCTGCTGTCCGGCACCGGCCTGCGCATCGCGTACTCGATCATGCTGTCGATCCCGGTCGCCGGCACCTGGGTGGCCTTCGTCCTGTTCGGCGGCGAGTACCCCGGGACCGCGATCCTGGACCGGCTCTACGCGGCCCACATCCTGCTGATCCCGGGTCTGATCCTAGGCCTGATCACCTTCCACATGATGATGATCTGGTACCAGAAGCACACCCAGTTCGCGGGTCCGGGCCGGACCGAGACCAACGTCGTCGGCTCGCGGCTCTTCCCGTCCTACGCGGCGAAGGCCGGCGGCTTCTTCTTCCTGGTCTTCGGCGTCCTGGCGGCCCTGGGCGGCCTCGCGCAGATCAACCCGGTCTGGCTCTACGGTCCCTACGACGCCTCGCAGGTGTCCGCGGGTTCCCAGCCCGACTGGTACGTCGGCTTCCTGGACGGATCCACCCGGCTCATGCCGAACTGGGAGATCGCGGGCCTGGGCCACACGGTGCCGCTGAACGTGATGATCCCGACGGTCGTGCTGCCGGGCATCCTGTTCACGGTGCTGGGGCTCTACCCCTGGCTGGAGGCGCGGTTCAGCGGCGACCACGAGTATCACAACCTGCTCGACCGGCCG
This sequence comes from uncultured Actinomycetes bacterium, assembly GCA_963784675.1. Classification (GTDB taxonomy): domain Bacteria; phylum Actinomycetota; class Actinomycetes; order Mycobacteriales; family SCTD01; genus SCTD01. Next base: position 336,595 of record CAWASE010000019.1, on the reverse strand, counting down.
CGCGACGTCCCGGTCCGCACCGGGCTCGGCGCCATGGCCATCGCCTTCTACATCGTGCTGATGATCGCCGGGGGCAACGACGTCGTCGCCTCGATCTTCCACCTGAGCGTCAACACGATGACGTACACCCTGCGCGTGCTGCTGTTCGTGCTGCCGCCGGTCGTCTACTTCATCACCAAGCGCTGGTGCCTGGCGCTGCAGCGCAGCGACGACGAGCTCGTCCACCACGGCATCGAGTCGGGAACCATCCGGCGACTGCCGTCGGGTGAGTTCATCGAGGAGACCATGCCGCTTCCGATGGTCTACCGCGTCGGGCTGACCGGCGTGGAATCTGACCGGCCCGCGCTGGCCGGACCGACCGCGCACGGTGAGCCGGGTCAGCCCACCGGCTCCGGGCACGGTGACCAGCACGTCGTGGCGGCCGCTCCGCACGTCAAGGGGTTCTTCCGTCCCCGTGGCGCCGTGGCGCCGGCGCCCGCGCCGGAGAGCACGCAGCCCGCGCTCGAGGAGTCCGGCCAGCAGTAGTCGTCCCGCGTCACCGAGCCCGCCGTCCCCTCCGGGGCGGCGGGCTCGTCGTTCTCCAGGATCAGGCGCGGGGCCGCTGCAGGGGTGAGCCTGATCTATGGGGGAACGTGCACGCCATGCCTGCCTCCACCGTCGTCGAGCACGAGACCAGAGCGGGGGTCGGCAGCGATCCTGCGCGCGACCCCTCCGTCGCGGAGAAGGAGCTCGAGCAGGCCTTCGAGCGCTCCATCGACGAGGGACGGCGACGCCTCTCCCGCCGGACCTGGCCGCTGATCGCGACCGGGGTCCTGGGCGGCATCGACGTGGGCACAGGGGTGCTGGCCCTGCTGGTGGTCGAGAACGAGACCGGCAGCGTGCTGCTGGCCGGGCTCGCCTTCAGCATCGGCTTCATCGCCCTCACCCTGGCCGGCAGCGAGCTGTTCACCGAAGACTTCCTGGTCCCGGTGACCACCGTCATCGCCCGGCAGGGCCGGCTACGGATGCTCGTGCGGCTGTGGATCGGCACCCTGCTCGCCAACCTGGCCGGCGGCTGGGTGCTGACGCTGCTCATCATGAAAGGCTTCCCGGAGCTGGGTGAGACGGCGCTCAAGGCCGGCCAGCACTACATCGACCTGGGGCTGGGCTGGCGAGCGTTCAGCCTGGGCCTGCTGGGTGGGGCCGTCATCACGCTGATGACGTGGATGCAGCACAGCACCGAGTCCGCCGGCGTCAAGCTCGTCCCGGCCGTCACCGGCGGGTTCCTGCTGGCCGGGGCGCAGCTCAACCACGCCGTCGTGAACTCGCTGCTGATCTTCTCGGCGCTGCACACCGGCGCAGCACCGTTCGGCTACCTGGACTGGCTGCAGACGGCCTCGCTGGCCGCCGCCGGCAACCTGGTAGGAGGCCTGCTGCTGGTGACGATGCTGCGGGTGCTGCAGGTTCCGCACACGGTCGAGCGCGAACGCCGCAACCCGGCGGCCGGGGTCGCCCTCGGCGACGACCGGCGCGAGCACGACGACGACGACCCGGACGCCGACCTGACTCCCTGAGCGTCGCGCAGCGGGCGGGGTCGCCGGCGCGGCACACCAGCTGTACAGAGCCCAGCGGCCGGGAGCCGGCCGCGAGCATCTTCCCGCAGGCTGGCGGCGTTCCCGGGCGCCACAGCGGTGATCGCGCTGCGATCGTCCGGCCCGGGCAGGCTCAGGACGTGGCGCACCTCGCGCACACCGCGAGCGCGCCGTACCCGGGGCCGTCCGGCGAGGTCCGCACGCACCACGAGCGGCTCGACCACGCCTGGTGTCGGCGGGGTCGACCTGCCGAACATGACGTCGACCGAGTCGACCCAGCCCTGCGGCCCTGCGAGGGCATGCAGGACGCGAGGGTCGTCCGCCCCCCCCGAAGCCGTTCACGAGCGCCTCAACCGGCTCAGGCAGCACAGCGCTGGGCTCCAGGGCTAGGACCGCGTGCCCAGTGAGAGCGCCACGACGGCCTCCTGGTCGGCCCGCCACGTCGGCACGCGGCGCCAGGACCCGTCCGGCTCCGGAAAGCGCCCCGAGATGCCCGCGAGCAGCAGGTCGGCCAGACCCTGCTGCCCGTCGGACGTCCTGGCCCCGGCCAGGAGGCGCTACTCCCCCAGGAACTTGCGGGTGCTGGTGGGCTGCTCGCCCATGGCCTCGACCGTTCCCAGGGTCTGCCCCTGGGTGCGGTTGACGCCGACGTAGTACTCGAACAGGAAGCCCATCACCGAGACGCCGAGCAGACCGAAGCCGATCATGACCAGGAACGGGCCGATGACGAGGCCGACGGTGACGATGGCGAACGAGCCCGCGAGCGCGATCGGCCACCACGAGTGCGGCGGGAAGAAGCCGACCTCCCCGGAGCCCTCGCTGATCTCGGCATCGGGACGGTCCTCCGGACGGGCGTCCATGCGGCGGGCCGTGAACCACAGGTAGTAGGCCACCATGAACGCCAGCCCGATGGACATGATCAGGCACGCCGTGCCGGTCGGGTCCTTGGAGAAGTACCAGTAGATCGGCGTGACGACGATCAGGAACGCGGCGAGGAAGCCGAAGACGGCGGCTTCGACCTTCATCGGGTCACCTCAGCCTCGGGCGAGGCGTGGAACTCCGGCCGGCCGGCGACCTGCGGGTAGTGCAGGTCGAAGGCCGGACGCTCGGAGCGGATGCGCGGGATAGTGACGAAGTTGTGCCGCGGCGGCGGGCAGGAGGTTGCCCACTCCATCGAGTTGCCGAAGCCCCACGGGTCGTCGCCGACGGCCTTCTCCCCGCGGCGGTAGCTGACCGCGACGTTGTAGAGGAAGGGCAGCGTCGACGCGCCCAGGACGAAGGCGCCGATGGTGGAGATGCTGTTGAGCGTCGTGAAGCCCTCGTTGGCCCCGTAGTCGGCGTAGCGGCGGGGCATGCCCTCGGCCCCGAGCCAGTGCTGGACCAGGAACGTCAGGTGGAAGCCGACGAACAGCGTCCAGAAGTGCACCTTGCCGAGCCGGTCGTTCATCATCCGGCCGGTGAGCTTCGGGAACCAGTAGTAGACGCCGGCGAAGAAGGCGAACACCACCGTGCCGAAGACCACGTAGTGGAAGTGCGCCACGACGAAGTAGGTGTCGCTGACGTGGAAGTCGATCGGCGGGGAGGCGAGCAGCACGCCCGTCAGGCCGCCGAGCAGGAAGGTGATCAGGAAGCCGATGGCGAACAGCATCGGCGTCTCGAACGTCAGCTGGCCGCGCCACATCGTGCCGATCCAGTTGAAGAACTTCACCCCGGTGGGCACCGCGATCAGGAAGCTCAAAAAGGCGAAGAAAGGCAGCAGCACCGCGCCGGTGACGAACATGTGGTGCGCCCAGACGGTCAGCGACAGCGCGCCGATCCCGATGGTGGCGAAGACCAGACCCTTGTAGCCGAACATCGGCTTGCGGCTGAAGACCGGGATGATCTCGCTGATCACGCCGAAGAACGGCAGCGCGATGATGTACACCTCGGGATGTCCGAAGAACCAGAACAGGTGCTGCCACAGGATCGCGCCACCGTTGCCGGCGTCGAAGACGTGGGCGCCCAGGTGACGGTCGGCCTGCAGCGCGAACAGCGCCGCGGTCAGCACCGGGAAGGCCATCAGGACCAGGATCGAGGTCACCAGGATGTTCCAGGTGAAGATCGGCATCCGGAACATCGTCATCCCCGGCGCGCGCAGGGTGATGATCGTGGTGATGAAGTTGACGGCACCCAGGATGGTGCCCAGCCCCGAGGTCAGCAGGCCCATGATCCATAGGTCCGCCCCGATGCTGGGCGAGTGGATGATGTCGTTGAGCGGCGCGTAGGCGAACCAGCCGAACGACGCAGCACCCGCCGGGGTGAGGAACCCGGCAGCGACGGTGAGCCCACCGAACAGGTACAGCCAGTAGGAGAACGCGTTCAGCCGCGGGAAGCTCATGTCCGGCGAGCCGATCTGCAGCGGCATGATGAAGTTCGCGAACCCGTAGGCGGCCGGCGGGGCGAACAGGAACATCATGATCGTGCCGTGCATCGTGAACAGCTGGTTGTACTGCTCCGGGCTCAGCAGCTGCAGACCCGGCTGGGCCAGCTCGGCGCGCATGATCTCCGCGAGGCCGCCGGCGAACAGGAAGAACACGAACGACGTGCACAGGTAGAGCAGACCGATGGTCTTGTGGTCCGTCGTGGTGAGGACCTTCGCGATCTTCGAGCCCGGCCCCGGGTTGGGGCGGCGGACCTGGACCGGGGTGGTCGCATCGGCGAGCAGGGTCATTCGGAGCCTCCGTCAGAGCCGGGCAGACCAGTGCCGGCGTTGGACGTGATCGCGTTGTTCGGGTTGGCCTTCAGGCCCTGGACGTAGGTCGCGTACTCCGCCGGCGGGACGGCCTTGACCTGGAAGTTCATGGCCGAGTGCTTCTCACCGCACAGCTCTGCGCAGCGGCCGACGTACTCGCCCGCCTTGTTGATGGTGATCTCGAAGGTGTTCTGGCGCCCCGGGACGACGTCGCGCTTGAACAGGAACGCCGGCACCCAGAAGGAGTGGATGACGTCCGGCGAGGTCTCGGTGAAACGGATCGTCGTGTCGGTCGGCAGCACCAGCAGCGCGGGGGTGCCGGGCACCCCGGTGGTCTGCACGCCCTCGTCCTCGTAGCGGAACGTCCAGTTCCACTGGAACCCGACGACGCCGATGTTCACGTCGGCGCCCTGCGGGCTCAACTTGTTCACCACGTTCTGACTGACGGTCGTGTAGTAGAAGAGCACCGCGATGATCACGAACGGCACGGCCGTGTACAGCACCTCGATCGGCAGGTTGTAGCGGACCTGACGCGGCAGCTGGTCGCTGGTCTTGCGGTAGCGGATCGCGGCGAACAGGATCAACGCGCCGACCAGGACGCCCACGACCGCCGCGGCCGCCACCGAGCCCAGCCACAGGTCGTAGATCTCCTGCGCCTGGTCGGTGACCGGGTCCGGGAAGCCGAGCGCGAACGTGCTCTCGTAGGCCTCCCGGGCGCTGCAACCGCTGGCCAGCAGCGTCGTCGGCAGCAGCATCAGGGCGAGCCGGGAACGCCGGACGATCGGTCCTCGTCGGAACGAGTGACCTCGTCGCGGGGAGGAGGGGGTGGGGCTCAACCTCTCGGGCCTTCCTGACGAGCGGACAGCAGACGGACAGTGCGCACCGCGAGACTTCTCGCGACGCACGGAGCGAGCGGGAAAGACCCGTTCTGCGGGCCCGGCGAGCGTATCCCAGCAACGTCCAGCGCTCCTGTCGGGGCACGCGCGGGAGCATCCCGCGTCGCTCAGCCGATGCGGACGGTGAGCGTGCCGTCGGCGGCCCGACCCGTGAGGCTGAAGGAGCGTCCCGCGTAGTCGGTGAAGGTCTCGCCGAGGGCGAGTCCAGCGTCCACGGATCCGCGGGCTGAGAAGCCGGTGCCGGGATGCATGTCCAGCAGCTGTGAGATCCGCCGACCGGTGTCTCGCGGATGCAGTCGGACCAGCAACGTGCCCACGGTCGGATCGTCGGGGCTGAAGTCGTCGTAGCGACCGAACGGCTGGCGCGTCTCGAGCCAGTAGTCCATGCCGCTGACGGGTGAGGGCAGCCGCAGGGCCCGGGTGCCGCCGCCGGCTCCGTAGAGCGGGCGCAGCGTGAAGGTGCCGCCGGCCGAGGCTTCCGTGACGTCGGCAGCAGGCATCCACCCCAGCGAGAGCAGACGCATCGCGGACATCAGGTGCCCGTGTTCCTCACCCCGGGCGGTCGCGCCCATCCCGTCGTTCGGGTCGTTGCGCTCGGGTTGCGTGCACGTGGTCGACAAGGTGACGGGGGTGCCGTCCGGACCGGTGCAGTCGTCGGTCGTGGCGTGGTCCAGACTGAGGTTGTGGCCGATCTCGTGGGCTAGCGTGCGCTGCGTCAGGCTGGCGAACTTGTCCAGGATCACGACGCTGTAGCCGGTGTTCGCCCCGCCCGGAGTGCCCTCGGTCCCGATGCCGTTGATGGGACACCCGGTGACCCCGTCCGGCGTGATCCACACCGTCGTGTCCCAGGCCCGCGAGTCGACACCGCTCGCGGTCAGCGCCGCCCGGCCGGCGTCGCGCCACGTGTTGCCCAGGCACGGGTCGCCGCTGGGCTCGTCGATCGCCTGCGTGCGGACGTCACCCCCCTGCCGGTCGAGGCGGCCGGCCAGGAACAACCGGCCTCCGCTGGTCTCCTGGTAGTAGGTCCGGGTGCTGGAGCCGGTGTCGGCGAAGATCGCCGCGCGCACCTCCGCGACCGTGCGCTTGCTGGCGTGAGTAGGGGTGGAGAGCAGCACCACCAGCACGGTCCGATCGACGGAGGTCGGGGCCGGTCCGGCCTCGGGGCTGCCGCTCGGAGACGGCGCCGCGCTCGGAGCCGGACTCGGCGGGACGGGCGCGGCCGCATCGCCGTCGCCGCTGAACCACCCCTGGACGTCGGCGAGCAGATGCAACGGAGCCGGTGACCCGTTGGTGAGCGTGACCGTGCCGTCCGGTGCCAGGCGGCTGATCACCAGGTTGGGCACGGTCTGCCCGGCCGTGAAGTTCAGGTTGCTGACCTCGAGCGTCCTGGCGGGCGCCACGCTGACGAAGCCGGCCGAGGACGGCTGGACGACTGTGACGTTGAGGGCGACGGCGGCCGCCGAGTCGGGGACACCGCCGCGCTGCCGCACCTGCAGGACCAGCGAGCGCCCACCCGGGACCGTCGCCGCTGTCGAGCCGTTCCCCGACCGCGTGTCGAGCACGCGTGCCGGGGCTAGCGCCGTGTAGCCCGCGCCGGAGTCCGGGACGAACCAGCCCTGGACGTCGGCGAGCAGGTGCAGCGGGGCGGAGGAGCCGTTGGTGAGCGTCACGGTGCCGTCCGGGGCCAGGTCGGTGAGCACCAGGTTGGGCGAGACCTGCCCACGGACGAAGTTCAGGTTGCTGGATGCGGTCGTGGCCTGCGGCGCGACACTCACAAAACCTGCAGCCTGCGGACTGACGACGGTGACGTTCAGGGCGACCGCGGACGCTCGCGCTGGGACGCCGCTGCGGCCGCGCACCTGCAGCACCAACGATTGGCCGGCTGCGACCGCCTGCCGCGGGGCGCCGTCACCGCTGCGTGTGTCGAGCAGGCGAGCGGGATCGGTCGGAACGTATCCCGACGCCGCCGACGACCCGAACCAGCCTTGCACGTCGGCCAGCAGCTGCACGGTGCCTCGGGATCCGTTGGTCAGAGTGACCGTCCCGTCGCCGGCCAGGTCGCTGACGACGAGGTTCGGTGTCACCTGACCGGGCCGGAAGTTGAGGTTGCTCGAGCTGGTCGTGCGCTGTGGTGCCACCGACACGAAGCCGGACGCCGTCGGTGCGACGACGGTGACGTTCAGCGCTACGGCCGAGGCCGCTGCTGGGACCCCGCCGCGCCCAGCGACGTGCAGGACCAGCGACGACCCGGCCGCCAGCGCTTCTCGCGGCGCACCGACCCCGCTGCGGGTGTCGAGCAGGCGGGTCGGCGCCACGGCCGTGTACGGCGATCCCGGGCCGACGCTGGCGGACGCGTCGGGCGCGACTGTCACCGCCACCAGGCAGGAGCCCAACAGCACGAGGGCACTGGTAGATGTCAGGACAAAAGACCTCATGGGCCGGAAGGTAGACCATCGCCGCACTAGCGTCACCGGGGTGAGCGGCTACCTCGACGCGGCAGCCGGCCTGCCGCTGTCCCCTGCCGGCCGGCAGGCGCTGCTCGCGGCGCTCGACGACGGCTGGGCCGATCCCACCCGGCTCTACGGCGCAGGCCGTCGGGCCCGGCTGCTGCACGACGGAGCCCGCGACGCCGTGGCCCAGGTGCTGGGGGCCCGTCCGGACGAGGTCTCGTTCGCCCCGTCCGGCACGGTCGCGGCCCACCTCGGCCTGCTGGGGCTCCTGGCCGGGCGGCAGCGGGTCGGCCGGCACGTCGTCCACAGCGCCGTCGAGCACTCCTGCGTCCTCGCAGCGGCCGAGCACGGGACGGCAGAGCGCACCAGCGTGCCCGTCGACCGGGTCGGTCGCATCGACCTGGCCGCGTTCGAGGCGGCGCTGCGACCGGACACCGCGCTGGCGTGCCTGCTCAGTGCCTCTCACGAGGTGGGCACCGTCCAGCCGGTCGAGCGGGCTGCGGCGCTGTGCGGCACGGTGCCCCTGCTGGTCGACGCCGCGCAGACGGTGGGCCGGGCCCCCGTGCCGACCGGCTGGTCGGTGCTCACGGCCAGCGCCCACAAGTGGGGCGGTCCGCCCGGCGTCGGGGTGCTGGCCGTCCGCACCGGCACCCGCTGGCGTTCACCCTGGCCGGCCGACGAGCGCGGACCCGTCCCCGGCGCTCCGGCGCTGCCGTCGATCCTGGCGGCGGCCGTGGCCCTGCAGGACGCAGCGGCGAGCGCGTCGGCTGAGGACGCGCGGCTGCGACCGCTGGTGGCCCGGATCCGCGACCGGGTGGCAGCCACCGTGCCCGACGTCGAGCTGGTCGGGGATCCGGAGGACCGGCTACCGCACCTGGTGACCTTCTCCTGCCTCTACCTGGACGGAGAGTCGCTGCTCACCGCGCTGGACCGCGCCGGCTTCGCGGTGAGCAGCGGGTCCTCGTGCACGTCCTCGACGCTGGAGCCCAGTCACGTGCTGGTGGCGATGGGCGTGCTGACCCACGGCAACGTCCGGGTCTCCCTGCACCGCGACACGACCGAGGCCGACGTCGACCGCTTCCTGGACGTGCTGCCGGGCCTGGTGGCCGGGCTCCGTCGGGAGGCAGGGGTGGACGGGCTGTGACCGAGCAGCCCGCGCTGGTGCTCGACTGCCTGGGCCGGCCGTGCCCGGTACCGGTGATCGAGCTGGCCCGGCACCTGACCGACGTGCCGGTCGGCGCCGTGATCGAGGTGCACGCCGACGACCCCGCCGCCGCCCTGGACATCCCGGCCTGGTGCCGGCTGCGGGAGCAGCACTACCTCGGTACGCCGGAGGCCTTGGCCTACCGGGTGCGGCGGGTGTCCTGAGGCCCAGTCGTCAGCAGGGGACGTCAGCGGTCGGACGTCAGCGGTCGGTACCCAGGTGCCCGGCGATGTCGGCGGCCGCGTCGGCCCCGAAGGCCTCGTCGAAGCGGCTCAGAAAGCTGTTGGAGGTGACGGCGTAGGACTGCGGGCCGACCGTCTCCACGACGTGGGTGGCGAGCAGGGCGCCGACCTGCGCCGCCCGCTCCAGCCCCAGACCCCAGGCGGTGGCGGTGAGGAATCCGGCGCGGAACGCATCACCGACGCCGGTGGGCTCGACGACCTCGCGCGCGGCGGCGACCGGGACGTGCAGGTCCGGCTCGCCCTTGCGGGAGATCGTGATGCCCTCCGCGCTCCTGGTGGTGACGCGCGTGCCCACCCGGTCGAGCACGTCTGCCTGCGACCAGCCGGTCTTCTCGGTGATCAGGCCGGCCTCGTACTCGTTGCTGAACAGGTAGGTAGCGCCGTCGACCAGGGCGCGGATCGGCTCACCGTCCATGAACGCGAGCTGCTGGGAGGGGTCGGCGGCGAACGGCACGCCCCGGTCTCGGCACGAGGCGCTGTGGCGCAGCATCGCACCGGGATCGTCCGGGGCGATGATGACCAGGTCGAGCTCGCCGAGGGCCGAGATGTCGATCTCGACCGCCTCCGCCATCGCGCCCGGGTAGAAGGTGGCGAGCTGCGCGTGGTCGTCGTCGGTGGTGCAGGTGAAGCGCGCAGTGGCCTTGTCCTGGCTGACCCGGACGTTCGCGGTGTCGACGCCGTGCTCCTGCAGCCAGGTCAGGTACTCGGCGGCGTCGCTGCCGACTGCCCCCACCAGCAACGGGTGGTGGCCGAGCACGCCCATGCCGAAGGCGATGTTGGCCCCGGTGCCGCCGCGGCGCACCTGCAGGTCGCTGGCCAGGAACGACAGGCTGATGTGAGCCAGCTGTTCGACGAGCAGGGAGTCGGCGAACCGGCCCTGGAAGGTGAACAGGTGGTCGGTCGCGATGGACCCGGCGACGGCGATGCGCATCCGCCGAACACTACCGGCGGGTACCTGTTGGGTACCCGTCGGTAACTGCTTACCGTCGAAGCATGAGCCTCTACAACCACGTCCCGGCCGACGACGACGCCGACGCGATCATCGACCTCGTCCAGGACTGTCGCGAGATCTCGGGCCTGCTGGGCGCCTTCGTGCCGACGGTGCGCATGCCGCTCGGCTCCTTCCGCAGCACCGGCGACCTCGCCGTCGCCGCGGGCGTGCTCGCCGGCTACGACGACTACGGCTCGTGACGGTCTGACCCCGCAACGACAGAACGGCCGCCCAGCAGGGCGGCCGTTCTGTCGTGCCGGAGCTAGTGGAAGGACTCGCCGCAGGCGCAGGAACCGCCGGCGTTGGGGTTGTCGATCGTGAAGCCCTGCTTCTCGATCGTGTCGACGAAGTCGATCGTCGCGCCGGCCAGGTACGGCACGCTCATGCGGTCGACGACCACCTTGACGGTGCCGTCGGCGTAGGCCTGCACGGCGTCGCCGTCCAGCGAGCGCTCGTCGAAGAACAGCTGGTAGCGCAGACCCGAGCATCCGCCGGGCTGCACGGCCACGCGCAGGGCCAGGTCGTCACGACCCTCCTGGGACAGCAGCGCGTGCACCTTCGCCGCAGCCGGGTCGGTCAGCACGACGCCGATGGTCGCGTCGGTGTCGGGAGCGGTGGTCGTGTCCGGGGCGGTCATGCGGGCCTCCGTGGGGCATGGGGTGCGAGGGTCTTCTGGCACAACACGGGCGCTGCCCAGACCCTTCCACTGTCGCACGCCGCGCCGCGAGCGAGCCGGACGCGGCTCAGCGGGACCACTGCCGCGCGACCCGGGCGGCGAGGGCAGCCAGCTCACGGGCCGGTTCGGCCAGCGAGGCGTCCAGGCCGCTGTGCTCCACCATCGACCAGGCCGAGTCGAGGCCTGCGGCGCCCAGCTCGCGTCGTCCCACCCGGGACTGCCCGGCCAGGACGACGACCGGCACCGCGGACAGGCCTGCTGCCGCCGCGACCCCGCTGACGACCTTGCCGGACAGGCTGGTCGCATCGAACGTGCCCTCCCCCGTCAGCACCAGGTCCGCCGCCGCGGCGCGCGCGTGCAGGCCGACCAGCCCCAGCACCAGCGCAACACCTGGCGAGCGGCGGCCCCCGACGGCCAGCAGCGCCGCGCCGAGCCCGCCGGCGGCGCCCGCACCCGGCTCGTCGCGGACCGTCACGCCCAGGAGCGCCTCCAGCAGGTCCGCCCAGTGCTGCAGCGCCGCGTCGAGCAGCGCGACGTCCTCCCGGCTCGCGCCCTTCTGCGGCCCGAAGACGGCTGAGGCGCCGCGCAGGCCCAGCAGCGGGTTGTCGACGTCGCAGGCGACGGTGAGCTCGACGTGGGCGAGCCGAGGGTCGGGCCGCCCCTCGAGCCGGGCTGATGCGCGCAGGGCCAGGCCGCCGGGCGCGAGCCGGGCCCCGGCGACGTCGAGCCGGGCCACGCCCAGCGCTGCCAGCAGGCCGGCGCCGCCGTCGTTGGTCGCGCTGCCTCCGAGACCGACGACGAGCCGCCGCGCGCCGGCGTCGAGGGCGGCCCGGACGAGCTGCCCGACGCCGAAGGTGGTGGTGCGTCCGGCGTCGCGCTCGGGCTCGGTGAGCAGGTGGAGCCCGCAGGCCTGGGCCGCCTCGACGTACGCCGTCGCGGTGGCGGCCTCCCACAGCCAGCCGGCCGTCGTCGGGCGGGCCAGCGGGTCCTCGACGGTGAGCTCGCGGCGCTCCGCACCCGGGACGGCGGCGGCGACGACGTCGACGAAGCCGGGCCCACCGTCCGACATCGGCGCGAGGTCCAGGACGTCGCTCGGGGCGACCGAGGCCCAGCCTGCCGCGATCGCCCGGGCTGCCTCGGCGGGGGTCAGGGTGCCGCCGAACCCGTCGGGGGCGATGAGGACGCGCATCGTGGCAGTCTCGCGCAGGGGAAGGTCCGCCGCTTCGCGATGTTCTCGTCTGTGCGACACTATCCCCCGCCCGCCCGATGGAGGAGCCCGCCATGAGCCAGACCCCGACCAGCACGCAGGACGTTTCCAGCCTGCGGGGCCCGGAGCTGATGCCCGGCGTCACGCCGACTCCGCTGGCGCTGCTGCTGCTGGGCCGCGAGCAGGACGCGGCCTCCGAGCGCGGCGTCGACTGCCCGGGCGACCTGCCGTCGGCCTCGGACCCGACGCTGGTCGAGCGCGCCCGGGTCGCGAAACAGACGCTCGGTGACCGGGTGTTCGTGCTGGGGCACCACTACCAGCGCGACGAGGTGATCGCCTTCGCCGACGTCACCGGCGACAGCTTCCGGCTGGCCCAGCAGGCTGCAGCCCGTCCGGAGGCCGAGTTCGTCGTGTTCGCGGGCGTGCACTTCATGGCCGAGTCGGCCGACATCCTCACCGGCCCGGACCAGGCCGTGCTGCTGCCCGACCTCGCCGCCGGCTGCTCGATGGCCGACATGGCTACCTTCGAGCAGGTCGAGGCGTGCTGGGACGTGCTGGTCGAGGCGGGCGTCGCCGACCAGGTCGTGCCGGTCAGCTACATGAACTCCAGCGCTGCGATCAAGGGCTTCACCGGGCGGCACGGCGGCACGATCTGCACCTCGTCCAACGCGCAGCGGGCGCTGGAGTGGGCGCTGTCGACCGAGCGCGGCAACGCCGCCGGTACCCCAGAGCGGCCGGCGAAGGTGCTGTTCCTGCCCGACCAGCACCTGGGGCGCAACACCGCGGTGCTGCAGCTCGGGCTGTCGCTGGACGACTGCGTCCTGTTCGACCCGCACAAGCCGGGCGGCGGGCTCACCGTCGAGCAGCTGCGGGCCGCCACGATGATCCTCTGGAAGGGCCACTGCTCGGTCCACGGCCGTTTCACCGAGCAGTCGGTGCACGACGTGCGCGAACGGGTGCCCGGGGTCACGGTGCTCGTGCATCCCGAGGTGCGGCACGAGGTCGTGCTCGCCGCCGACCTCGTCGGGTCGACGGAGTACATCATCAGGACGCTGGAGTCGGCGCCGGCCGGCTCGAGCTGGGCGATCGGCACCGAGCTGAACCTGGTGCGGCGCCTCGCCCGCGAGCACGCGGACAAGACCGTCGTGTTCCTGGACAAGACGGTGTGCTTCTGCTCGACGATGAACCGCATCGACCTGCCGCACCTGGTGTGGACGCTGGAGTCGCTCGTGGCGGGCAACGTCGTCAACCGGATCAGCGTCGAGCCCGAGACGGCCCGCTTCGCCAAGCTTGCGCTGGAGCAGATGCTCGCGCTGCCGTAGGCAACCACCGCCGCGCCTACGATCGCCGGATGAGCGAGACGCCCAGCACGCCCGTCGGCAAGGGCCGCCCGACGCCCAAGCGCAGCGAGGCGGAGCGGCACCGACGCCACGGCCCCGTCACGCCGCCGCCCACCACGCGCAAGGAAGCGGCTCGGCGCAAGAAGGACCTCGCGGTCGAGTCGCGGGCGCGGGTCAAGGCCGGCGCCTCCGCCGGGGACGAGCGCTACCTGACCAAGCGCGACGCCGGGCCGGTGCGCGCGCTGGTGCGCGACACCGTCGACCGCCGGCGCAACGCCGGGGTGCTGCTGCTGCCGCTGGCCCTGCTGCTGGTCGGTGCGCAGATCACCGGCAACCGCCGGGCGCTGGACCTCGCCTTCTCCATCTGGGCCGCTGGCCTGCTCCTGATCCTGCTCGACACGCTCATCATGGTCTTCTCCGTCACGCGCGGCGTCCGCGAGAAGCACCCCGGCGAGGGCAAGCTCGTCGGGCACGTCGCCTACGGCCTGCTCCGCTCGACCGTGCTGCGACGCTTCCGCCTGCCGGTCCCCCGCGTGTCGCCGGGCAAGCCCAAGGCCTGAGCGGGCGGGGAGCCCGGGGGCTCCGCACGTCAGCCCCGTCGCCCGGGGGTCACAGCCGAACCGCTCAGGCGGTGCGCCGGCGGCGTGCGACGACAGCCAGCACGAGCGAACCGAGGGCGGCAGTTGCCAGCCAGGGGATCGCGCCGGTCGCGGCCAGGTTGCCACCGGCGGTGCGGGCGGGGGCAGCGGCCGAGGGAGCGGCTGGCGTAGCTACGGGCGGCACCAGGCTCGTGGCCGGCGCGGACTTCGCGTCGGGCCACGCCCCGTTGGTCAGCTTCACGGCGTAGAAGCCCGTATAGGCCTCGGAGTACCAGACCTCCTTGCGTTCGGGCACGAAGGCCGGCATCGAGTAGGCCCAGTTGGAGCCCTCGGGGAAGGCCCTCGACTGCACCGGAGCCGTGAAGTAGGCGGCCTCGTAAGGGTGGTAGGGGTCTTCGATGTTGAAGATGCGCAGGCCCGAGACCGCCATGCCGCAGGCGACGATCGGCGGGTCGACCAGCGTCGGCACGTTGCAGAAGTGACCGGTGTAGTCCTGCGCGAAGGCCAAGGGTGTGTTGACGCCGGGGTCGTCCTCCATGGTCGGGTTGGCTTTTCGGATGTCCGCCTGATGCACCTCCAGGCGCAGGTTGGAGATGACGAACGGTGTCTTCTCGTTGGTGATGTCGATGAGCCGGGACGCACCGGGGCCGAACTCGTCGGACTCGAGGACGAACGGCTTGCCCTTGATAGTGATGGGCACCGTGCTCTGCGGGATGCTGATGCCCTTCCAGGCCAGCGAGGAGATCTCCCGGCCCTGCGGGTTGGGCGTGCGGTTCTGGAAGTCGCTGATGTCGTAGATGCCGAGGCCGAAGTCGCCGGGGTCGCCGTCCGCCGCGACGTAGCCCCGGTCCTTCGCGACATAGGCCCGCGTGCCGTCCGCGGAGATGGACAGGCCGTGCGAGTTGACAGCCATCGAGCCCAGCAGCACGGGCAACGAGGCGTTGCTGATGTCCAGGGCCACGACGGTCTTGGTGGAGAAGGACGCGGAGTAGAAGGTGTTGCCGTCGGGGGCGAGCCCGCTCTCGTGGCCGAACACGCCCAGCGGGGTCGTTGACCTCAGGATCGGGACCGAACAGCCGAGCGGACCCTCGAGGTCGTAGATGTCCACGATCCCCGGAAGCACGGCCTGGGCCAGGTTGCCGGCGACGGCCATCAGCAGGCCCCGCTTCTCGCTGAGGACCAGCGACTCGTGCGGGGAGACCATCGCGACCGAGTCCAGGACCACCGTGAGCTTCGGGTTCGCCGGGTCGTTCATGTCCAGCACGCGTACGCCGAGGTTGCCGTCGCCGGCGTTGGTCGGGGGCAGCAACGAGGTGTCGTAGTAGGCGCACTCGTTGCCCTGCTTGTCCTGGTAGCGCAGAACCTTGTAGCCCCCGACGGTGCCGACGATCGTGCCGTCGATCCCGGCCTTCTCCTGGGTGTGCTGGCCGACGAGCTCGGCGTTGCACCGAAGGCCCTTCGCGGCCAGGCCGCTCTCGTGGTCCGCCCGGCTGATCCGACCCTGAATGCCGGTCTCGGGACGTGCGTCGGGCCCGCAGACCGCCCTGGGAACCGCCCGCAGGGCGGGTTCGGTAGGCACTGCGCCCAGCTGAGCGCGAGCCTGGCTCTGCGCTGCACCGGTCGCCGACGCGCTGCCGGAAGCGACGAGCACCACGGTCGTGGCGACAGCCAGCGCCACCCGGAGGTGTGAGATGCGGGACGACGCGATCCTTCTGGCCATCATCGACCGAAGGTACGTCAACGCCCAGCGGCCGAGACGGGCTGTTGGAGGTCGTAGGTGACGGCCTGCCACCAGGCGGAGCCCGCAACGACGCCGCTGCAGCGCGGCCGCCAGCGACCGCACCTCGTCCGCTGCGCGCCTCACTTCTGACCGGCTGTGGCGGCCATGGTCTGGGTCGCCGGCAGTCCCGGCTAGGCGCTTCGGGCTCGGGAGGCCCAACCGAACTCGTCGATCCAGCGGCCGTCGCGGAGCCGTAGGGTGCGTCGGCCCTCGTGCAGGTCGCGGTGGCAGTGCTCGCACAGCGGCGCCAGCTCGGCCAGGACGGTCGCCAGCAGCAGCAGATCGCGCCCGGTCCACGTGGTAGGTTCGAACATGTGTTCGAACCTACCACAGCGAGCACCCTGCCGGGAGAGTCGTTCTATGGTCGGGCGATGGATCTCCCTGCGGCGGTCGTGGCCGACGCCGTCGACGAGGTCGCCGCCCGCACGGGCTTCTCCGGCGTCGTCCGCGTCGACCGTGGTGGCCGGCTGCTGCTGGCGCGGGCGTATGGGCTGGCGCACCGCGGTCGGGCCGTGCCGAACGCCGTCGACACCCGGTTCGGCACCGCCAGCGGTACCAAAGGGCTGACCGCGCTGACCGTCCTGAGCCTGATCGACGACGGCCTGCTGCGCCTGGACACCCTGGTGCGTCCCGTCCTGGGCGCCGACCTTCCCCTCATCGACGACGCCGTCACGGTCGAGCACCTGCTGACGCACCGCTCAGGGATCGGTGACTACTTCGACGAGGACGTCGTCGAGTCGATGACGGACTACGTCATGCCCGTGCCCGTCCACCGGCTGGTGAGCACCACCGACTACCTGACGGTCCTGGACGGCCACCCGCAGGCCTTCGCCCCCGGCCAGCGGTTCGCCTACAACAACGGTGCGTTCGTCGTCCTGGCCCTGGTCGCCGAGCGCGTCGGAGGCGCGCCGTTCCACGACCTCGTCCGCGCGCGGGTGTGCGAGCCGGCCGGGATGCACGACACGGCGTTCCTACGCTCGGACGAGCCGGATCAGCGGACGGCGCTGGGCTACCTCCAGGGCGAGGGCCTCCGCACCAACGTCCTGCACCTGCCCGTCCGCGGCAGCGGGGACGGCGGCGTGCACACGACGGCGGCGGACGTCGCGGCGCTGTGGGTGGCGCTGTTCGGGGGCCGGATCGTGCCGCTGGATCTCGTGGCAGAGATCGTCCGGCCGCGCAGCGACGTGCCGTCCGAGGCGCTCCGCTGCGGGCTGGGCTTCTGGTTGCACGCGACGGGCGACGCCGTGATCCTGGACGGGGCTGACGCAGGCGTGTCGTTCCGGACGGTCCACGACCCGACCACCGGTCTGACGCACACGGTGCTGTGCAACACGACCGACGGCGCCTGGCCGCTGACCCGACGGCTGGACGAGCTGCTCGGCACCTGAGCTCAGCGCACCCGCGGGAGCACGACCCGCCAGCGCCGTCGAGCGAGGGCTCCGCGCCAGACGCCGGTGCCGTAGGCGAGGTCGTCGACGACCCGCAGCACCAGCCACAGCGGGGTCGGCACGCCGGCCGGACGGGTGCGCCACAGCCGCAGCAGCACGACGCCCACCACCAGCCGGCGGAACGTCCGCGACCCGACCGCCGCGGGCAGCAGCACCGGCAGCCACACCCGTGCGCCGGCATCGGCGAGGCTCAGCGCGCTCCAACCGACGCCGTCGGCCGCCAGTCGCGCCGCTTCGACGGTGCGGCCCGGCGCGCTCGGCAGCCGGCGGTGCAGCACCGTCGCGTTCACCGAGCCGGCGACGACGGCCAGCGCCGGACGGCGGGCCAGCAGCAGTGCCAGTACCGAGAACGACCACCGGCCGAGCACCGCCGGAGCCACCTGCCCCGGGTGCCGCTGGTCGAGCAGCGCCGCGCCGCGTCCGTAGAGGTGCCGCTGCGCCAGCCAGGGACGCACGGCTGCACGGGTCGCGTGCCGCACCACCACCTGCGGCTCGTACCGGACGGCGAGCCCCTGCGCCGCGAGCCGCCACACCAGATCGACGTCCTCGGCCACCCGGAGCGCCTCGTCGAAGCCGTCGCCCAGGGCGGCGACGCGGCACAGCAGCACCGCCGCCGGCACGTGGCCCACCCGGGCTCCGCTGCGCACCGGACCGGCGTGGGGCCCGAGGTCCAGCGGCCCGCTGGCGCGCTCGTACCGAGCGAGCGCGCCCCGGCCGCCGGCCCCGACGACGCGGGGCGCCGCCACCGCCACCCGTTCGTCCAGCAGCACCGGCAACAGGTCCGCGAGCCAGCCCGGCGGCAGCAGGCAGTCGGAGTCGACGAAGGCCACCAGCGCAGTGCGGACGGCGGCCAGGCCGGTGTTGCGCGCCGCTGCCGGTCCACCGTTGGCGGGCCGGACGAGCAGCCGCGCGCCGTGCCGAGCAGCCACCTCGGCGACCGCAGCCGGTCGCACCGAGCCGTCGTCGACGACGAGCACCTGCGCGCACGGCCCGACCCCCGCCAGGCAGGCGTCGAGCTCGGTGGCCCGGTCGCGGACCGGCACGACGACGGTCACCTCGCCCGTGGTCGCCGACGTCGGCGCCCGCAGGACCACCAGGCCGTCGTCGTGCAGCCGCCGGGCGAGCCGCGCCTCGGCCACGCCGTGGACAGCCCCGCCGTCCACCGCTGCCCCGGCGTGCCAGCGACGCAGCACCCGCGCACCGACCGCGTCCAACCGCAGCACCCGCAACGGGCGGCCGCCGACGAGCAGCGCGCCGTCGTCGCTGGTGTGCAGGCGCGTGGCCGGGTCGAGGGTGACCCTCGCGCCGAGATCGCCGTCGCTCAGAGCGCCAACCCTCCGTCGACGGGCAGCACGGCACCGGTGATCGCGCCGGTGCTGGCTCCGGCCAACCAGGCCAGCGTGACGGCGACCTCGGCGGGCTCCAGCAACCGACCCACCGGTTGCTGGGTGGCGAACTCCGCCGCCGACGCGAGCCCGTACAGCCGCGCGCTCTCGGCCAGGATCGGGGTGTCGGTCGAGCCAGGGCTCACCGCGTTGGCCGTGATGCCGTGCGGCGCCAGCTCGACGGCCAGCGCCCGCACCAGCCCGGCGACCCCGGCCTTGGCCGCGCAGTAGGCAGCCAGCATCGGCAGTCCGGACGTCGCCGCCGCCGAGGCCACCGCCAGGAAGCGGCCCGAGCGCGGGGCCGGGCGTTCCAGCATCGCCGGGACGGCGGCGCGCGCCAGCAGCAGCACGCCGAGCAGGTCGACCTCCAGCACCGCGAGCAGCGCGGCCTCCCGTTGCTCCCACAGCGGCACTCCCCCGGTGACGACCCCGGCGACGGCGATCGCGGCGTCGAGGCCGCCGAAGCGTTCCTGGGCCAGCGCCACCGCCGCCCGCAGCGCCGCCTCGTCGGTGGTGTCAGCCACGAACGCCACCACCCGGCCCTGACCCGCGGCGACGACGGCGTCCAGGTCGGCGCGCGTCGCCAGCGCGTAGGGCAACCGAGGGTCGTCGGCGCAGACGTCGGTGGCCACGACGCTCCAGCCGTCGGCCACCAGCGCCGCCACGGTGGCCGCACCGATCCCACGGGCCGCGCCGGTGACCAGGGCGACCCGCTCCGCCGTCACGCCGGCCTCCAGTCGTCCAGCAGTGCGACCAGCTGCGCCGCACCAGCGGCCAGCAGCGCGAGACCCTCCGTGACGGACGCCCCGCCCGGATCGCCGAGCACCCCGTTCGCGCTGACGCCGGCAACGCCCTGCGCGCGCAGCACCGGCAGCAGCTCGGCCAGCGGAGCCGTCGCCCCCGGAGCGGCGAGCCCGGTGCGCACCCGGTCCGGATCCAGGGCCAGCTGGACGCTGGTCTCGGTGCGGCCGGCGTGCGCGTCACCGTCCCAGCGGGGCGAGAAGGTCCGGACGTCGCGGCCCTCCGCGCGCAGCCGCGCCACCGCGCGCTGGACGGGCGACGCGTTCCCCCCGTGCCCGTTCAGCAGCAGAAGCCGCCCGAAGGACTCCCCCGCCGACCGGCCCAGCTCGACGAGCACCAGCTCGAGCGCCTCCTGGCCGATCGACACCGTCCCGGCGAAGCCCGCGTGCTCGCCGCTGGCGCCGTAGGGCAGCGCCGGGGCGACGACGACGTCCGGACGGTCCGCGACGGCGGCGGCGAGCGCTACCGCGACGTCGGTGTCGGTGCAGAGCGGCAGGTGCGGACCGTGCTGCTCGGTGGAGCCCAGGGGCACGACCAGGACACGGTCGCGCACCTCCGCCGCCTCGGGCCAGGTCAGCGCGGCCAGGCCGGACGCGCCCATCGGCTCAGACGCCGAGCTCGCGCAGGAACCCGTCGGGGACGAGCAGGTCGTCCGGCGTCAGGTCGCGCACGGACGCCTTGCCGATGCCCATCAGCGCGGAGTCGATGCCGCTGCCCAGGATGTCGAGCACGTTCTCGACGCCGGCCTGGCCGTTGACCGCGAGGCCCCACAGGTAGGCGCGCCCGATCATCACGGCGCGCGCGCCCAGGGCCACGGCCTTGACGACGTCGCTACCCCGGCGGACGCCGCCGTCGAGCAGGACCTCGATCTGGTCGCCGACGGCGTTCGCCACCGCCGGCAGCGCGCGGATAGAGGCCGGCGTGCCGTCGAGGTTGTTGCCGCCGTGGTTGCTGACGCTGAGCGCGTCGAAGCCGGCCTGCACCGCACGCTTGGCGTCGTCGACCCGCATGACGCCCTTGAGCATCAGCTTGCCGTCATAGTGCTCGCGCAGCCAGGCGAGGTCGTCCCAGCTCGGCAGCTCGGTCTGCATCCACTCGCCGTAGGCGCCGAAGAAGGTCGGCACGTCCTTGCCCGGCAGCGCCATGTTCGGCACGGTCAGGTGCGGGAGCCGTCCGGTCCGGGCCCACGTCTTGAGCCAGTACGGACGCACGATCGCCTCCGGCGCGAACCGGGCCATCGCCTTGAGGTCCAGCTGCTCGGGGATGATCGGGCTGCCCCAGTCGCGGCCGTGGGAGAACGACCAGTCCAGCGTGACGATGATCCCGACGGCGCCGGCCCGCTTCGCGCGCTCGACCCGCGCCAGGATGTCCTCGCGGCTGCCGGACCAGTACAGCTGGAAGAACGTCTTGGGGTTGACCGCCACGACTTCCTCGACCGGCTTGCTGCCGAACGACGACAGCCCCATCGCCGTGCCGCGGTTGGCGGCGGCGCGCGCGATCGCGACCTCGCCGTCGGGGTGCACGGCCTGCACGCCCGTCGGAGAGATCATCACGGGCAGGGCGAGGTCCTGGCCCATCACCGTGGTCGACAGGTCGCGCTTGGTGTGCAGCCCGGCGACGTGCGGCGCGAACCCGATCTCCCCGAACGCGTCGACGTTGTCGGCCAGCGTCGTCCCGCGCTCGGAGCCGGCGTAGAGCGCCTTGTAGACCGACTTCGGCAGCGACTTCTGCGCCCGCCGCTGGGCCTCGGCGATCGTCTCGAACCATCTGCTCACGGGGGCTGTCCTTCGTTCGACGGGGGAGGCGGCGGCTAGCGGGTGAGCCCGACGAGCGGGTTCTCGTCGCAGGCCTTGTCCGGACGTCCGGCATCAGGGCGTCGGACGGAGATCTGCACGGGCACCGGACCGGGCGCGCGCGGCGCCGTGCGGTGCGAGTGGTCCAGCGACGGCTTCGGTGCGCTGCCGGGCGTGACCTTGGACAGCGCGAGCTCGCCGAACCCCTTGACGCACTCCGGGTCGGGGCCGTCCAGCGGCAGGCCGGTGAAGAACTTCGCGGCCATGCAGCCGCCGCGGCACGCGTCGTACTCGCTGCAGCTCTTGCACGCGCCGCCGGTCTGCGGCTCGCGCAGCTCCAGGAACAGCGGGCTGTCCTTCCAGACCTTGGCGAAGCCACCCTCGCTGCGCACGTTGCCGGCATGGAAGGCGTCGGCGATCGCGAACGGGCAGGCGTAGACGTCGCCGACCGGGTCGATCAGGCACACGACGCGGCCGGCGCCGCACAGGTTCAGGCCCGGCAGGCTCTCTCCGTAGGCCGCCAGGTGGAAGAACGAGTCGCCGGTGAGCACGCCCTCGCCGTGCAGCACCAGCCAGTCGTAGAGCTCACGCTGCTGGGCCTGGGTGGGGTGCAGCTCGTCCCAGACGTCGGCCCCGCGGCCGGACGGGCGCAGCCGGGTGAGCCGCAGCTGCGCGCCGAAGCGGTCGGCGATGGCCTTGAACTCGTCGAGCTGGGAGATGTTGTGCCGGGTGCAGACGACCGACAGCTTGGCGCTCACCCCGGCGTCGGACAGGTGCTGCAGCGCGCGCACGGCGGTGTCGTAGGAGCCTTTGCCTCGCACGGCGTCGTTGACGTCGGGCGTGGCGCCGTCGATGGAGATCTGGATGTCGACGTAGGAGTTCGCGGCGATCCGCCGGGCTGCCTCGGCGTCGATCTTGATGCCGTTGGTGGAGAACTTGACCCCGACGTCGTGGCTGGTGGCGTAGTCGAGCAGCTCCCAGAAGTCGCTGCGGACGGTCGGCTCGCCGCCACCGATGTTGACGTAGAAGACCTGCATGCGCTGCAGCTCGTCGATGACGGCCTTGGCCTGCTCGGTGCTCAGCTCGTCCGGGTCGCGGCGGCCGCTGCTGCTCAGGCAGTGCGAGCAGGACAGGTTGCAGGCGTAGGTCAGCTCCCAGGTCAGGCAGATGGGAGCGTCCAGGCCGAGGGCGAAGTGCTCGACGAGAGCGGTCATGCGGCAGGCTCCGGTTCGGGACGAGAGGCGGTCGGGGGCCGTTCGGTGAGCATCTCGGTGGCCAGCAGCGTCTGCAGCGAGCGCGCGTACGTCGGTTGCTCGTGCGGCCCGATGCCGACGCGCTGGCAGGCTTCGCGCACCGTGCCGGCGTCCGCCAGCGCCTGCACCAGGGCCAGCAGCCGGCGGTCCTTCAGGAACGACAACCGGCGGGTGCCGAAGTGGTACAGCAGCGCTCCGAACTGCTCCGGCCGGACCGCGACGTTCGGCGTCAGGTCGAAGGCTCGGTCGAGCAGGTCGCGGTCCGCGGTCGAGGGTTCCGCGTCGGTCGTCAGGCTGGTCACGGCGACGGGCCTAGTAGACGCCGCACATGCCGTCGATGGAGACGTCCTCGACGAGCAGGTCCTGCTCGACGACCGGCCCCGCGGCGTCGGTGTCGGCGTCGGTGACCGCAGCGTCGGTGGTGACGGTGTCGATGCTCATGGCGTCTCCTGAGGGCAGGCCGGCCTCTGTGACCGGCGGCACACCGAACCCTAGTGGCACTCGGTGCCGTTGGCTAGTGCCTGGCTAAGGTCGCGTCGTGAGCGACCGCGTCGAGGTGCCGATGGGCGCTCCGCGACGTCCCGCCGCGGACCGGCCGGGCCGACCGCCGGTCACCAGCCGCGCCGAGCTCGAGCAGGTGGCGCTCGAGCTGTTCTCCGACCGGGGCTTCGACGCCACCACCGTCGACGACATCAGCACCGCCGCCGGGATCGGCCGCCGGACCTTCTTCCGGTACTTCCCCAGCAAGAACGACGCCGTGTGGGGCGAGTTCGACCGAGGCCTGGTCGAGCTGCGCGCGCACCTGGACGCCACCGGCGCCGAGGTGCCGCTGCTGGATGCGCTGCGCCGCGCGGTGCTGGCCTTCAACGCGCTGCCGGTCGCCGAGCTGCCGTGGCACCGCCAGCGGATGCAGCTGATCCTGACCGTGCCGGCGCTGCAGGCGCACAGCACGCTGCGGTACGCCGCCTGGCGCGAGGTCGTCGCCCGGTTCGCCGCCGGCCGGCTCGGCCTGGACGAGCAGGAGCTGCTGCCCCAGCTGATCGCGCACACCTGCCTCGGCGCCGCGTTGACCGCGTACGAGCAGTGGCTGCGCCGTCCCGACAGCGACCTGGACGCGCTGCTGGACGCGGCGATGCGCGCCCTGGACGGGAGCTGGGCCGGCGCCTGAGCGCCGACCC
This sequence comes from uncultured Actinomycetes bacterium, assembly GCA_963784675.1. GTDB lineage: Bacteria > Actinomycetota > Actinomycetes > Mycobacteriales > SCTD01 > SCTD01. The sequence goes on along the minus strand of CAWASE010000019.1, from coordinate 313,050 downwards.
GGCCCGCCGATCCTGCTGATAGTCATCCAGCCCTCGGGTCAGGGTCTGTCTGACCTAGATGCCGGGGGCTGGAGGCTGTCGTGGGTGATCTTCTGCAGAGGGCGTTGTCGGGCGACCGCCTGGTCGTGGCCATTGACCCGGGCAAGGTGCAGCACCGGGTCTGGTTGAGCACGGACGCGGCCGGTCTGGTGACCGAGCCGTTGACGTTGCCGGTGTTGCGGCACGGGCTCGAGGAACTCGCGCGGCTCGTCGAGCAGCACGCGGGCGGTCAGCCGCCGCTGATCGCGATCGAGGCGACGGGCGCGCTGCACCGGGTCTGGACGCACGAGCTCGCGCGGCGCTTTCCCGACGCGGTGCGGGTGTTCGCGCCGTCGGAGACGACCGCGGCCCGGCGCAGCTGGGGTCACGCCGGTTCAAGACCGACGACCGCGACTGCGCCGCCCTGACCTACCTCGCCCGGCAAGGCCACGGCCGGCCCGTCCTGGTCGACCAGGACGACGCGCACGAGGCACTGCTGACCGCGGTCCGGTTCCGCCGCGGGCTGCTGGCTGAGCGCAAGGCCGCGCAGCAACGACTGCACGACCAGGTCCACGGGCTGTGTCCCGGGCTGTCGGCGCCGGTCGGGCACGGCCGCAAGCTCGACCTGACCGGCGTCGCCGGTCAGGCCGTTCTGGACTGCCTGATCGACCTCGGTGGCCGGCCCGCCGCGGTCCGCTCCTTGCAGGCCCGGGCCCGCGGGCGCCTGCGGACCTCCGACGCGGCCTACTGGTCCGAGCGGTGGAAGGCGTGCCTGCCGCCGCCGGCAGACGTCGAGGTCCGGGTTGACCGGTTGGCCCGCAGCGCCGCCCGCTGGCGTCAGCTCAACGAGGACCTGGAGCGCGTCGAGGCCGACATGACCCGGCTGCTCGCGCTGACCGACGGTCAGGTCCTGACCAGCCTGCCGGGCGTCAAGGACGTCCGGGCGGCCTGCTTCAGCGCCTTCACCCTGCCGATCGACCGGTTCCCGACCGCCGAGCACCTCTACTCCGCGACCGGGCTCGCGCCCGCCCGCTACGAATCTTCGAGCCTGCGCAAGCGCGGCGGCATCAGCCGGCAGGGGCTGCCCGAGCACCGCGACGCCCTGATGGGCATCGCCTGGGGCCTGAGCCAGTACTGCGGCCCGTTCATCGACCGAGAGGAGCAGCTCCGCGCCCGACACATGAGCCCGATCCAGGTCCGGGTGTCCCTGGCCCGACACGCCTGCCGGCTCCTGTTCCGGATGCTCACGACCCAGGAACCGTTCGACGAACAGCGTTACCGTCGAGCCCGGCACCAGGTCAGGCAGTGACGGCGCTCCCGCTATGCCGCACGACGGCGCAACCTAGCTAGCCGCCTGCCTGACCTGGGGCCACCTGACGGCGAAGACGAGAGCCTGCCGCACGACGGCGACTGATCAGCCTGCCGCACCCGGCCCCACCCGCCGAGCAACACCACAACGCTCAGCCGAGCCCGACACCACCAGCGGTCCCGGGCCGATGACCCACGCCCACGAACGACTTGACGCCGACAGGTGAGAGCTAGAGCTGGATGGCCTTGGTCTCCAGGAACTCCTCCAGGCCGTAGGTACCGGCCTCGCGGCCGATGCCGGACTGCTTGTAGCCGCCGAACGGGGCGGCCGGGTTGAAGGCTCCGCCGTTCACCTCGACCTGCCCGGTACGCAGCCGGCGGGCCACCCGCAGGGCGCGGTCGGGGTCGCCGGACCAGACGCCACCGGCCAGGCCGTAATCGCTGTCGTTGGCGATACGCACGGCGTCGTCCTCGTCGCTGTACGGCATGATCACCAGCACCGGACCGAAGATCTCCTCGCGGGCGATCGTCATCTCGGGGGTGACCCCGGAGAACACGGTGGCCGCGACGAAGTAGCCCTGCTCGCCGACCTTGTCGGCGCCGCCAGCGACGAGCGTCGCCCCCTCGGCCTGGCCCTTGCCGATGAAGGCGCGGACCCGCTCGAGCTGGGCGGCACTGACCAGCGGACCGAGCCTGGAGGCAGGGTCGTTGGGGTCGCCGGTGGTGAACTTGGCGGCCACCGCGGCAGCGATCTGCTCGACCTCGGCCAGCTTGTCGGCCGGCACCAGCATGCGGGTCAGCGCCGAGCAGGTCTGCCCCGAGTTCAGGAAGCACTTGCCGACCCCGTCGGAGACGGCCTTGGTGAGGTCGGCGTCGTCCAGGATCACGTTGGCGGACTTGCCGCCGAGCTCGAGGGCGACGCGCTTGACCTGGCTGCCGCACACCTCGGCGATGCGCTTGCCGGCCCGGGTCGAGCCGGTGAAGGACACCATGTCGACGTCGGGGTGGGCGACCAGCGCCTCGCCGACCGTCTCGCCCTTGCCGGAGACCAGGTTGAACACCCCCGGCGGCAGGCCGGCCGCGTCGAAGATGTCGGCCAGCGCGTAGGCCGACAGCGGGGCGATCTCCGACGGCTTCACCACGACGGTGCAGCCGGCGGCCAGCGCCGCGCCGACCTTGAGCACCACCTGGTGCAGCGGGTAGTTCCACGGCGTGATGCAGCCGACGACGCCGACCGGCTCGCGCACGATCAGGCTGTTGCCGACCTTCTCGCCGTCGAAGTCGAAGGACCGGCCCAGGTCGGCGAAGTGCGACAGGTTGAACGTGGGCAGGCCCACCTGGATCATCTTGGCGAACCCGAGCGGCATGCCCATGTCGTCGGCGATGAGCTGGCCGACCTCTTCCGTCCGCGCCCCGAGCGCCTCGGCGGCCCTGGTGAGGTGATCTGCGCGCTCGCCGGCAGACAGCGCCGACCACGCGGGGAACGCCTTCTTGGCCGCGGCCACCGCCAGGTCGACGTCGGCCGCCGTGCCGTCGGCGACCTGGGTGAGGAGCTGCTCGGTCGCCGGGTTCACGACGTCGATCCGGCCCTCACCGGCGGAAGCCGTCCAGGCGCCGTCGACGTAGATCTGGGCGTAGTCGACGGCCGCAGGCGCGTCCTGGACGGCCGTCATGCGCGGTCCGCGTCGGTGTAGACGATCATTCCGCGCAAGTTCTTACCGTCCTTCATGTCTTGGTAGCCCTGGTTGACGTCCTCCAGGGCGTAGGTGGTGGTCACGAGCTCGTCGAGCTTCAGCTTGCCGTCGCGGTACTGCGACAGCAGCCACGGGATCTCCGCGCGCGGGTTCGCGCCGCCGAAGATCGCCCCCTGCAGGTCCTTCTGCAGCAGCGTGAAGGCGAACAGGTTCAGCTTCACGTCCATCTTGGTGGCGTCGCCCATGCCGGTGACGACGACCCGTCCACCCTTGCCGATCAGGCCCATGGCGTCCTCGACGTCCTCGCCCTGGATGTCGCCGACGGTGATGACGGCCTTCTCGGCCATCCGACCCCAGGTGAGCGCGTTGACCTCCTCCATCGCCTCGGCGGCGGAGGCGAAGACGTGGGTGGCGCCGAAGGCCTTTGCCTGGTCGCGCTTGAAGCCGACCGGGTCGATGGCGATGACGCGCTTGGCGCCGGCCGCCGCAGCACCCTGGACAGCGTTGATGCCGACGCCGCCGATGCCGATGATCACGACGGTCTCGCCGGGGCGGGTGTCGGCCACCTTGACCGAGGAGTTCCAGCCGGTCGTGACGCCGCAGCCCACCAGCGCCGCCTTGTCCAGCGGGAGATCGTCGTCGATCTTGACGACGGAGGCCTGGTTGACCGTGATGTAGGGCGAGAAGGTGCCGAGCAGGCACATCGGCGACACGCCCTGGCCGCGGGCGGTCACGCGGTGGGTACCGTCGGCGATCGCGACGCCGCCGAGCAGGAAGGCGCCCATGTCGCAGAGGTTCTGGTGGCCGTTGGAGCACGGCGGACACATGCCGCAGGCGGGGATGAAGGCCGTGACGACGTGGTCGCCCTCCTTGACGCTGGTGACACCGGCGCCGACCTTGGTGACGATGCCGGCCCCCTCGTGCCCACCCAGCGCGGGGAAGCCGACAGGCGTGGCCCCGGTGACCAGGTGCTCGTCGGAGTGGCACAGGCCGGACGCCGCGAGCTCGACCTGCACCTCACCGGCCACGGGGTCGCCGAGCTCGATCTCCTCGATCGACCACTGCTCCTTGACTCCCCACAGGATCGCGCCCTTGGTCTTCATGCTGCTCCCTCTTCTGATGACAACTCTGTCTCTTCCAACGTCTCCCCCGGGCGGACGGGCGTCAAGCCCGACGAGGCCGGCGCCGGCCGCGTCAGGCCGGCACCGCGGCCAGCGCCAGGACGGTCAGCAGATCGCGCGCGGCAGTCCCGCCGGTCTCGGTAGCGACGTCCATCGCGCGGGTCACGTCCAGGTCGTCGCAGAGCGCGTCCAGGACTGAACCGGCAGCGGCGACGGAGCCGTCGGGACGGTCGGCGGCAGCGCGCAGCGCGTCCAGGCGCTGACCGGCCCGGTCGAGCTCGGCGTCGGTGTGGTCCCAGGCCTGCGCGTACGGCCGGTCCAGCAGCAGGGTGCGGACGACCGCGGGCTCGACCTGCTCGAGCAGGTCGGCGACGAACACCAGGTTGCCGGTGGACTTGGCCATCTTCTCCCCCGCCAGCCGGACGGTGCCGACGTGCATCCACGAGCGGGCATAGGGCGTGACGCCGGTGGCGGCCTCGGCCTGCGCGGACTCGAAGGCGTGGTGCGGGAAGCGCAGGTCGGCGCCGCCGGCGTGCAGGTCCAGCGACGGCCCGAACGTCGCCAGCGACATCGCCGTGCACTCGGCGTGCCAGCCGGGGCGGCCCGGGCCCCACGGCGAGGGCCAGGCAGGCTCGCCGTCGTCGCTGTGCTGCCACACGGCCTGGTCCAGCGGGTCCTGCTTGGCGGGGTCGTCGATGCGTCCGCCGGCGGCAGCCAGTTGCGCCAGCGCCTGCTCGCGGTCCAGGCCGACAAGCTCGGGCACGTGCGCGCCGCGGAAGTAGACGCTCCCCCCGGCCACGTAGGCACTGCCTGCATCGAGCAGCGCTCCGGCGAGCGCGAGCACCTCCGGGACGAAGCTGTGCGCACGCGGCTCGTGCGTGGGCCGGCGCACCGCCAGCGCCGTCATGTCGCGCTCGAAGTGGAACTGCTGCACCGCCGCGAAGCGGTCGTAGTGCGCGCCGGCCCGGGCGGCGGCGTCGAACAGCACGTCGTCGACGTCGGTGACGTTGCGGCACAGCTCGACCTGCGTGCCGAGCCGACGGAGCACCCGCTCGACGGCGTCCACCCAGACGAAGGTGGCGGCGTGGCCCAGGTGCGTGACGTCGTAGGGCGTGACGCCGCAGACGTAGATGCGGGCGCGGCCCACGACCGACAGCGGACGGCCGCCGAGGTGCAGGCGGCGCGGGGCGGTCGGGTCGGTCACAGGCAGGTCCTTCCGGTCGAGCGCGGGCGGGCTCCCCCAGCCTGTCATCCCGGTCCGACAGCCGACCGCGGGGAGGCTCAGACCCGCGTCGCGCTCCAGCGGCGTCACGTCCTCGCGCGCTCCAGCGCCGTCACGTCCTCGCGCGCTCGAGCGCCGTCACCTCCTCGCGCGCTCGAGCGCCGTCACCTCCTCGCGCGCTCCAGCGCGACACAGAAGCGGGCGTGCTCGGCGCCGGCGGCCGTCAGCGGTCCGACGAGCTCCTCGCGCGCGACCGCGTCGATGACGGCCAGCAGGCGACGGCGGGCCTGCGCGCCGCGGCGTCGGGCCCCGAGACGCACGAGCGGCGCGGCCACCAGGGCCAGCAGCGCGCCGGCGAGCAGACCGGCCCCCAGCAGCAGCGTCGGCAGCGGCAGCCGGCCGACCCGGGGGGTGGGCAGGACGTCGTCCAGCTGGAGGTAGCCCAGCCCGGCCAGACCGAGCAGCCACAGGGCGCCCACCAGCGCGGTCAGCAGCAGCAGCCACTGCAGCCCGCCGACGGCCCGCGCCCAGCCGGGAGCGCTGTTGGGGCCGAGGTCGGCGCCGGCCACGGCACGGTCCAGGTGGTCGGCGAGCACGTCCTCCCGCACCTCGACCGTGCGCCGCAGGTCGTCGCGCCAGGCCTGCGGCAGGCCGTCGCCGGCGTCGTCGCGGGCCCGACGCAGGGCGGTGCTCAGCGCGGCCCGCTGGGCGGTGGACGGCTCCGGGAGGCTGGTGCGGCCGCCGGAACCTGCTCCCGACGGGCTGAGGTGCAGGCGGCGCAGCGGGTCGGCCCGCAGTCTGCCGACCCAGCGCACCAGCGGCCAGCCGGTCGAGGCCGTACCGGCCCGCGCGCTGGAGCGGGTGACGGCCTCGACGACCACGGGCACCCCTGCGGCGTCGGCGAGCGCCCCGGACAGCTGCCTCGTGGCTGCCTGCGACAGGCCGGCGCCCTGGCCGCCGCAGTGCTCGGCGAGCGCGGTGGCGGCGGCGCGCACGTCGGCGGTGAGCCGGTCCGTAGCGGCCCGCCGGGCGGCCACCCGTCGCCGTAGCAGGTCGCGGAGCGCCTCCAGGCCCTCGCCGCTGCGGGCGCTGACCGCCAGCAGCGGGCTCTGCTGCAACCCCTCGCGGTCGAGCAGGCCGCGGAGGTCCGCCGCGCACTCGCGGGCTGCCGCGGCGTCGAGACGGTCGATCTGGTTCAGCACGACCACGAGCACGCCCGCATGGCCGGCGCGCGGGCTCAGGTAGCGGTCGTGCACGGCGGCGTCGGCGTACTTCTGCGGGTCGAGCACCCACACCAGCACGTCGACGAGCTCGACGAGACGGTCGACCTCCAGCCGGTTCTCCAGCCGGGTGCTGTCGTGGTCGGGCAGGTCCAGCAGCACCAGGCCGTCCAGCGTCGGGTCGGGATCTGGGTGCTGATGGCGGCGAGGCACCTCCAACCAGTCGAGCAGCCGGCTCTGGTCCCGGCCCCACGTGGTCGCGTGCGCCACGCCCGTCGTGGGACGTCGCACGCCGGGTTCGCTGACCTGGCTGCCCGACAGGGTGTTGAACAGCGTGGACTTTCCGCTGCCGGTCGCCCCGGCGAGAGCGACGACGGTGGCGGAGCCGAGGGCCTCACGCGCCCCGGCCTTCGCCAGGACGGTGCGGGCGGCCTGGACCTGCGGCACCAGCAGCCGGCCGTCGGCGATCTCGACAGCTTCGCGCAGAGCCGCCAGCCGCTCGGTCAGACCGGGCTCGGCGCCATGGTGCTTCATCGGGGACCGCTCACGGGCGACGGCTCACGGGCGGCGCGCCTCGACGAGCGTCCGCACGGCGCCCCGCAGCGCGTCGCAGGCTCCCGGCGTCGGCGCGGCGTCACGCAGCAGGGCGTCGAAGCGCTCGCCTTCGTCGTCCAGCAGCCGCCCTGCTCGCTGCCGCAGGTCTTCCCGCGCGTCGGCGGCGAGCTGACGGACGGCGGCGTCACCGAAGACGGCCTCCAGCACGCGCTGACCGACGGCGCTGGTGCCGCCCGCGACGGCCACCTCGCCGCCGGTGAGCCCCCCGGTGTGCGCGAACACGGCGACCATCACGGCCAGGCCCGCACCGTTGACGCCGAAGCTCAGCACGCGGGCGGTCGAGCGCTTGCCCGCGCCCTCGCGCCGGACCAGGTCGAGCACGTGGCCCTGCCAGGCTCGTACCTGCTGCTCGGCGGCGGCCGGGAAGCCTGGCGAGACGGTCTCCAGCTCTCGTTCGCGACCCGTGAGCAGCTCCGCACCGCCCGGGAGGGCGCGCCAGGCCGTCGCGGTCTGCTCCGCCGCCCGGTCCGCCTCGGCGCGCAGGAGCGTCTCGACGCTGCTCTCCAGCGCCGACCCGAGGGCGTCCGCGGGGGTCGTCCGGCCGGTGACGGCGGCGGTCACCCGGTCGCGCACCCGTCCGACCGAGGCCTGCAGGCCCCGCATCCACTCGCCGGTGCCGACGAACTCCTGCCAGCGGGCCAGGACCTCGCCACGAAGCAGGGTTCCGCTGCGCACGCCGTCGTCCACTCCGGCCCGCGCGCCCTCGTACGCCGTGCGCGCAGCCTCGAAGAGCCGGCGTGCGGCGGCGTCCTGCTCGTCGACGGCGCTCACCACGGACGACACGCGCCCGTCGAGGCTGTCGAGCGCTCCCTGCAGCGTCTGGCGGACGACGGCCGCCCGCTGCTCCTGGTCGGCGGCCAGCGCGTGCAGCCAGCCGCGCAGCGGCGCGATGTCGGACTCCGGCAGGCGTCCGTCCTGCAACGCTCGTTCCTGCACGACGAACAGGCGGGCGCCGGGGAGCCCCGCGCGCTGCAGCATCGCCGCGAGGTCGGCCTCGACCTCACCGACGGCTTCCGGTGGCACCCGGTCCAGGACGACGGCGACGGCCGTGCCGCGCTCCTGGGCGGTGCGCAGCAGCTCCCAGGGCACGGCGTCGGCGTAGCGGGCGGCGGTGGTGACGAACACCCACAGGTCGGCGGCGGCGAGCAGCTGGCCGGCGAGCTCGCGGTTGGCCTCCACCACCGAGTCGATGTCGGGGGCGTCCAGCAGGGCAAGGCCGGGCGGGAGGTCCTCGCGCACCACCAACCGGAGCGCGCCGGAGGAGGCGTCCAGAGCGGTCCCGCTGCCGGTGGTGCCGCTGCCGGTGGCGCCGCCGCCCGTGATCCGCGCCAGCCCAGGCAGGACGCGGTCGTCGGCGAAGGCTGCCCGGTCGGCCGCGGAACAGACCAGGACCGGCGCGCGGGTCGTCGGGCGCAGGACGCCGGCCGTGGTCACCGGCTCACCGCCGACCAGGCTGTTCACCAGCGTCGACTTCCCGGCACCGGTAGAGCCCCCGACCACCGTCAGCAGCGGGGCGTCCAGATCGCGCAGCCGCGGCAGCAGGTAGTCGTCGATCTGGTCGACGACCGAGCGGGCCGCCGCCCGGCCGGCGTCCCGGCTCGACGTGGCCAAGCTCAGCGGGGCGGCGTCGACGAGATCGCGAAGGCGTTGCAACGCAGTCGGGAGCCGTCCGGCGGGTGCTGCACCGGGCGTCGGGGTCACGCGTGCAGTGTCGCGCAGGGTCCGGCCGCTGGACCACGTGGGCGCGTCACCCTGGCCCGAAGACTGCGAGCAGGTCGCCCTCGAGCTGGTCCGTGCCTTCTCCCTGCTCGGCGATCGACTGCGCCAGGAGCAGGCAGGTGGTCCGCACCAGTACGAGCTCGCCGGTGGCCATCATGGCCGTGAGCGTCGGGTCGTGGTCCGGCGCTCCGCAGGCGAAGTGGGCGCAGAAGCGCAGGAGGTCCACGCTCAGCGCGGGTCCGAAGCGAGGCAGCAGCGCGACGGTCGCCGCAGCGAGCCGCTCGGCCTGCGGCACCAGGCGCCCTAGCGGCGCCGTGCCGTCAGCCTCCCGCCCGGCGGCGTCGGACAACCGGTCGGCCAGCACAGCCAGCGGGGCAAGGTAGGCCAGGCTCGCCTCCTCGGGCACGGCGACGCCCAAGCCGGAGGCGAGGACCGACAGCGCCGCCTCGACGGCGGCGGGGTCGTCGCGGAGCACGCCGCGCACGGCCGCGGTGCAGGCTGTGGCCACCACCGGCAGCACGCGCAGGTCCGGGGGCGGGCCGTCGGTCGCATCCGCGACCAGGAAGCCGACGTCGCCCTCGCCGGCCTGCGGTGCGGGGGCCGAGCCGTGGGGGCGCCGGACCGGTTCGTTCTCGTCCCAGGCGCGCGTCGTCGGCTCCTCGACGACGGTCGCCGGGATCCCGTCCGCGGCCGCCGGAGCGGCCCCGCGACGTGAGCGGCTCCAGAACCAGCGCACCAGGACCTCCAGCACCGACGACGGACGAGCGCGGCCGATGGTGCCACGACGCGTGGGTCTGGGGGGCGAGGTCAGGTCGGGTCGGTCTCGGTCAGGTCGTCGAGGGCCTGCAGGTCGTCGAAGGCGAGCTCGGCAGCCTCGCCCTCGGCGGCCAGGGCTTCGCGCACGACGCGGAAGGCGAGCCCGGCCGGGTAGCCCTTGCGGGCCAGCATGCCGGCCAGCCGCCGCACCCGGGCATCGGTGGCCAGCCCGGTGGTGGTCCGCAGCCGCCGCTCGACCAGCGCCCGGGCCGTGGCCAGCTCGGTCTCGGCGTCCAGGGTGGCCACGGCGGTCGCGGCGTCGTCGTCTGCGACCCCCTTGCGCCTCAGCTCGGCGGACAGCGCCCGGCCGGCCAGCCCCTTGCCCCGGTGGCGCGAGGTGACCCAGAGCTGCGCGAAAGCGGCGTCGTCGATCATGCCCACCTCGGTGAAGCGGGCCAGCACCTGCTCGGCGACGTCCGGGTCGACGCCCTTACGGGTCAGCACACCGGCGAGCTCGGCGCGGGTCCGAGGTCGGAACTCCAGCTGGTGCAGACAGATCTGGCGGGCGACCTCGACCGGGTCCGCGGTGGGATCGGCCGACTCTGCGGCCGCACCCTCGGCGGCGCGACCGTCCCGCCCGGCGCGGCCCGAGGAGGGCCGGCCGGCAGGGAACGGCCGCGTGCCGAAGGCCATGACGACCCCCTGCGCTACAGGTCGACCGGGACGGGCGCCGGCAGGTCGCTGAGCGCGTCGGCGTCCGCGTCGAGCACCGGTCCGACGCCGAGCTTCTCCTTGATGCGCTTCTCCAGCTCGTCGGCGAGGTCGGGGTTGTCGCGCAGGAACGCGCGGGCGTTCTCCTTGCCCTGACCGAGCTGGTCGCCCTCGTAGGTGTACCAAGCACCGGACTTGCGGACCAGGCCGTGCTCGACGCCCATGTCGACCAGGGAGCCCTCGCGGCTGATGCCGACGCCGTAGATGATGTCGAACTCGGCCTGCTTGAACGGCGGCGCGACCTTGTTCTTGACGATCTTGGCGCGGGTGCGGTTGCCGACCGCGTCGGTGCCGTCCTTGAGCGTCTCGATGCGGCGGACGTCGATGCGGACGGAGGCGTAGAACTTCAGCGCCTTGCCGCCGGTGGTCGTCTCCGGTGAATTGTGGACGATGACCCCGTCGGCCAGGTAGTTGTGGCTGCCCTCGACCTCGATGTCGAAGCGGTGCATGGAGCGGGTCTTGGGCTTGACCGCCACGGCCAGGATCGGCGCCGGGATAGGCAGCATCACCGGCGGGACGAACTCCGGCTCGACCGCGAAGCGGCCCTGGAAGCGCTCGAGCAGCTTGTCCTGCATCGACGGATGGACGTACGGCGCCACCAGCTCGTGCAGCTTCGCCGTCTCGTCCGTGGCGAACACCAGCACCGCCTGCTTGCGGGCGCCGCGCTCCGACAGCGTGGGGTGCAGGCCGAACGTGCCGGCCAGCACCTCCAGCAGCCGCTGCCGCGAGCCGGGGCTCATCGTCTGGATGCAGATCTCGCTGCGGCCGCTGCCGTCCTTGGTCCGCTCCTGCAAGCCCTTGCTGCGGTTGCTGAACCGGCCGTCGTCCATGTACCAGACAGCCAGCGCCAGCGGGGTCAGCGCCTTGAGGTAGTCGTAGGACAGGTGCTTGTGGCCGTCGCCCCAGTAGACGGCCTCACGGATGGGAGCCAGCTCGGGCAGCGGTGTCAGGTCGACGAGGCCGGCGCCCTTGGCGTTGACGTGCCGCGACTGCCCGATGTTGCCGAACAGCGAAGCCTTCCAGTCCAGGTAGTCGAGCTGCTTGGCTCCGTGGCCCATGCGGAAGCGGGTGCCCAGGCTGCCGGCCGTACGGCTCGGCGACAGCGCCGCGTCTCCCATCAGCCCCCCGAGCACGACCTGCCACTGCAGGGGGCTCAGGCGATGGGCCTGAGAGATCATCACGCGGTCACCGGCGATGAGCTCGCCCGCCTCGCGCCAGCCGCCCGGGGTGCGCACGAGGTGGTTCTCGGTGAGGGCCATCTGCGAGCGGCCGTTGCCGCCGGGACGGGCGACGGTGAACTGCAGGAACTGGTCAGCCACACCGTTGTCGAACCAGTTGACGATCTTCTTGGGGACGACTGCACCCAGCTCGGGGTCGTAAGACATGACCTCGACGGCCATCTTCTGGTTGACGATCTTGCCGATCTTCTCCTGCGTGCCGTCGGCGAGAGTGACGCGCGTGCCGTAGTCCAAGCAGCCGAACATGACCCCGATCTTTTCGCGGAGCTGGTTGATGAAGATCGCGGTGGTGCCGGTGTTGGCCAGCGCGCCCGTCATCTTGCGCAGGGCCTGGCTCATGAGCCGGGCCTGCAGGCCGACGTGGCTGTCACCCATCTCGCCCTCGATCTCGGCGCGGGGCACCAGCGCGGCGACGGAGTCGATGACGATGATGTCCAGCGCGCCGGAGCGCACCAGCATGTCGGCGATCTCCAGCGCCTGCTCACCGGTGTCGGGCTGGGACACCAGCAGCGCGTCGGTGTCGACGCCCAGCTTCTTGGCGTAGTCGGGGTCCAGCGCGTGCTCGGCGTCGATGAAGGCGGCGATGCCCCCGGCGGCCTGCGCGTTGGCCACCGCGTGCAGGGCCACCGTGGTCTTGCCGCTGGACTCTGGGCCGTAGATCTCGACGACCCGGCCGCGGGGCAGACCGCCGATGCCGAGCGCGACGTCGAGCGCGATGGAGCCGGTGGGGATGACCCCGATCGGCACCCGCACCTCATCACCCAGGCGCATGACCGAGCCCTTGCCGAAGCTCTTGTCGATCTGGGCGAGGGCCATCTCCAGGGCCTTCTCGCGATCCGGTCCAGCCATGTGCATCTCCTGAGGTCGACGGGCTCGACGCCCGCGCTGCGGTCCGATCGACGGTGACGCTAGGAGCGGCCCCCGACACTTCGGAAGGGGTCGGACACGATCTGTGGACAGACCGCCGCCGCGCCGGCGTCACCCGGACAACGAGGACGTTAGACCGAACAGACGTTCGAGCACGTCCGACACGCCGAGGCGTTCAGCACGCGGTCCGTCAGCGCTCGGAAGACGGCGCGTCCACCGCGTCGCAGACCGCCCGCCACACGTCCTTGACGTCGTCACCGTCCGCCAGCGCCTGCAGCACCGTGCGGCTCGCCAACGTCGGCAGCACCTGGTCCGCGGCGTAGGAGCGCGCGTAGCCGGCGCCGAACCGCGCGTCCATCCGCTTCCAGAACTCCGTCAGACGCACAGGATGACGATAGGACCCAACCGCAGGACGCTCCCGCGGTGTAGAGGTGTCGTGACCCTGCCCACGAGAGGAGCGCCGGTGACCGAGCAGCCAGGCGACGCCGACTTCCACGGCTGGGTCTCCCCGCACCTGCCGGTGATGGCCCGGGTCGCCGCCCGGTTCGCGTCGGCGCCCGACCGCGACGACGTCGTCCAGGACGCACTGACCCGGGCCTGGACGCGCCGGGCGACCTTCGACGCGACGCGGGGCACCCCAGCCGGCTGGCTGTGCGCCATCGTGGCCGGCGAGGCCAGACGGCGCCGGGACCGCGCGCACCCGCCGACCGTGCCGCTGCCGGACATCTTTCCTGCCGCTGCCGCTGCCGCTGCCGATCCGGCCCGCGACCTCGATCTGGAGGCGGCCGTGGCGAAGCTCTCCGGCCGGCAGCGCGAGGCCGTCGACCTGCACTACTTCGCCGGCCTGACGGTCGCCGAGACCGCGACGGCGATGTCCTGCGCACCGGGCACCGTCAAGTCCACCCTGTCTGATGCCCGCGCGCGCCTGCGGACCCTGCTGGAGCAGCCATGACCCCCGACGAGCAGCTCGACCAGCGCCTGCACCGGGCCGGCGCCGCGTGGCGGGACGACCAGCCCGGCCTCGCGCCCGCGCTCCGGCCGGCGACGCGTCCCGCATCGACCCATCGGACCGCCGACAGCGGCGAACGGCGCCGGCGCTGGGCTCCAGCCGTGTCCGTCGCGGCGGTGCTGGTGGTCGCGCTGGCAGCCGTCACGGTCGCCGGCCGGCTCGACCGGCAGAGCCCTGCTCCCCCTGCCGGCAGCTCCACTCCGGCCGCTTGGACGGCGATGAGCCCGGCTCCGCTGAGCCCGCGGCGCAGCCCGAACGTCATCGCCCTGGACGCAGACCGGACCTTGGTCCTGGGCGGTCGGGCCGACCCCGCCTGCCCGCCGACGGCGAGCTGCATCCAGGGACCGCCGCCCCTGACCGACGGCGCGGTGTACGACCTCAGGTCCAGGGCCTGGACGCCGATCGCCGACGCCCCCGAGCCGATCGGCCGCACCGCGACCGCCGTCCTGGACGGCGTCGTGTACGTGCTGGCCACCGAGTCCGGTCGCACGCCACCGACGATTCTGGGCTACGACCTGGCCGCCGACGGCTGGACCGTTCTGCCGCCCGCGCCCGTCGTCGACAGCTACCTGCGGTTGACCGCAGCCGGCGACCGGCTGGTCGCCTCCTACGGTGAGGTGGGTCGAGCCGATGCTCTGGACGTCGTCTACGACCCCACGACGCAGCGCTGGACCCCGCTTCCCAGGGCGCCGTTCGCGCCTTCTTTCGACCGCAGCATGGTCTGGACCGGGTCGAAGCTGGTCCTGGTGGCGGCCGCCGATACTCGCTCCGAGGGCATCCCGTTCCAGCGCGCCGCCGTCCTGGAAGGGAGCACCTGGCGGGTGCTGCCCCCGCAGCGGACGGTCATCTTCGGCGAGACCGACTGGGCGGCCGTCGCCGGTCTGGTGGTCAGCGCGAGCACGGCCACCGCCGACGGTGGACAGACGAACCGTTTCGGTCGCGCCTACCCCTCCGGCGGCCTGCTCGACCCGGGCACCGGCCGCTGGTCCGAGCTGCCCGAGCCGCCGACGCGTGAGCGCGCCACCGGCTACGGCGCCGCCGGCGAGCGCTACGTCGCGGCCGAAGGGCTGGTGCTGGACGTCCAGGAGCGCCGCTGGCTGGTGCCCGGCACCCAGCCGGACGCCGCCGAGGTCGAGGCCGGAGCGGCCTGGGCGGGCGACCGTCTGGTGGTCTGGGGCGGCGCCGCCGGGCTCGACGGCGCGGCGAGCGAGCAGCGGCTGCTGGGCTCGGGTGCGATCTGGACCCCCCCTACCGGTTGAGCGGACACAGGTCCGGGGGTGCCGATGGGGGTGGAGCCCACACCGCAGGGCATCCTTGCGATCATGCGTATGCCTTCTTCCCTCCGCTCGCTCGACGACAAGGTGCTGGGCAGGCGGTCGCGCAAGGACGGAGCCGGGGACGCGGACCTCGACCCCGCCGGTGACGCCACGACCCAGGCCGTCGAGCGCGTCCGCTCCAGCCCTCGGGAGGTGTCCCGTCCCTCCGCCCGGCCCGGCCTGCCCGTTCCCGACTCGACGAACGCGGTCCGCGAGGTCCTCGGGATCACCTACCGCCTCTCGGCGCTCGTCTTCTTCCTGCTGGCGGTCACCGTCGCCCTGGGCATCGTCTTCACGCTGGCGCCGACCAACGCCGACAACGTCATCGTCCGCAACGTCCTCTCGATCGCTGAGGGAGCGGCCGGCCCGTTCAAGGACGTCTTCGACATCGCGGACAAGCCGCGCCGACAGCTGAGCGTCAACTACGGCTTCGCTGCCTTCGTCTACGCCTTCGTCGGCTACGTCGTCGGCAGGCTGCCCGGCGGGAAGTAGGTCGCGACCCGACGGGTTGGGATCGGCATGGACGTCCAGGTCGTGCACCGCCCTGAGCAGGCCCGTTTCACCGCCGAGGTCGACGGTTCCACCGGCTTTCTCACCTACGAGAGCGCCGACGGCGTCGTCGCGATGACGCACACGATCGTGCCGTCGGAGATCGGCGGGCGCGGGATCGCTGCGCAGCTGACGGCGGCAGCGGTCACGTGGGCGCGCGCGCAGGGCCTGGACATCGACCCGCAGTGCTCCTACGTGCGCAACTGGCTGAGCCGGCACCCCGACGCCTGACGCTGCGGTTGTCACAGGTGTCGGCGACGATGGGGCCATGAGCGCCCTCGACCGCTTCTCCCCCGCCACGCAGGCCTGGTTCCGCGGCGCGTTCGAGGCCCCCACGCCTGCGCAGGAAGGAGCCTGGGACGCGATCAGCAGCGGCCGCAGCACGCTGGTCGTCGCGCCGACCGGCAGCGGCAAGACGCTGTCGGCCTTCCTGTGGTCGTTGGACCGGCTCGCCGCCACGCCCCCGCCGGACGAGCCGAAGAAGCGCTGCCGGGTGCTGTACATCAGCCCGCTGAAGGCCCTGGCCGTCGACGTCGAGCGCAACCTGCGCGCGCCGCTGACCGGCATCCGACAGGCGAGCGTGCGGCTGGACCTCCCCGTGCCCGACATCCTGGTCGGCACCCGTTCGGGCGACACCCCGCCCGAGGAGCGCCGCCGCTTCGCCAAGACCCCGCCGGACGTGTTCATCACCACGCCCGAGTCGCTGTTCCTGGTGCTGACCTCGGCGGCGCGGGAGTCGTTGGCCGGCGTCCAGACGGTGATCATCGACGAGGTGCACGCGGTGTCGGGCACCAAGCGCGGCGCGCACCTGGCGCTGTCGCTGGAGCGGCTGGACGAGCTGCTCGACGCGCCCGCGCAGCGGATCGGGCTCTCGGCCACGGTGCGCCCGATCGAGGAGGTCGCCCGCTTCCTGGGCGGCACGCGCGAGGTGGTGGTGGTCCAGCCGCCGAGCACCAAGACCATCGAGGTGCAGGTGGTCGTCCCGGTCGAGGACATGAGCGCCCTGGGCAACAACGGCATGGGCGCGCCGACCGGGCCGGTGCGCGGCGGTTCGGCCGCCGGTGCCGAGCCGCGGGCGTCGATCTGGCCGGCGGTCGAGGAACGCATCGTCGACCTCGTCGAGCAGCACCGAGCCACGATCGTGTTCGCCAACAGCCGGCGCGGCGCCGAACGCCTCACCAGCCGGCTGAACGAGATCGCCACCGAGCGGGCCTACGGCACCGCCGACCCGGAGCCGGTGCCGCTCGAGCCGCGACCCGAGGGCAGCAGCGGCATCAAGCCCGACGGCGCCTCGTTCACCCGCGGGCCCGCCCAGCATCCCGGCCAGGGCGGGGTCGGACGCGCGGCGTGGGGCAACGGCACCGGCGCCGACGGTCCGGGGGTGGTCGAGCTCGCCCGCGCCCACCACGGCTCGGTCAGCCGTGAGCAGCGGATGCAGATCGAGGAGGCGCTCAAGGCCGGCCGCCTGCCGGCGGTGGTCGCCACCTCGAGCCTGGAGCTGGGCATCGACATGGGCGCCGTCGACCTCGTCGTGCAGGTCGAGTCGCCGCCCAGCGTGGCCAGCGCGCTGCAGCGGGTCGGCCGTGCCGGGCACCAGGTCGGCGCCGTCAGCCGGGGGATCATCCTGCCGAAGTACCGCGGCGACCTCGTGCAGTGCACGGTGGTGGCCGAGCGCATGGTCAGCGCCGGTGGCATGGGCATCGAGGCCACGCTCTACCCGCGCAACCCGCTGGACGTGCTGGCGCAGCAGATCGTGGCGATGTGCGCGCTGGACTCCTGGCAGGTCGACGACCTCGCCGCCCTCGTCCGGCGGGCCGCACCGTTCTCGGGGCTGCCTCAGTCGGCGCTGGAGGCGGTGCTGGACATGCTGTCCGGGCGCTATCCCAGCGACGACTTCGCCGAGCTGCGGCCGCGCATCACCTGGGACCGGGTCACCGGCACGCTCGCCGGCCGTCCCGGCGCGCAGCGGCTGGCCGTCACCAGCGGCGGCACCATCCCCGACCGCGGCCTGTTCGGCGTGTTCCTCGTCGGCGAGAAGCAGTCGCCGCGTCGGCGAGCTGGACGAGGAGATGGTCTACGAGTCGCGCGTCGGCGACGTCTTCCTGCTCGGCTCCAGCGCCTGGCGCATCGAGGACATCACCCACGACCGGGTGCTGGTCACCCCCGCCCCCGGCCAGCCGGGACGGATGCCGTACTGGCACGGCGACGCCCCCGGGCCGGCCGCTGCGAGCTGGGCCGGGCCCTGGGCGCCTTCGTGCGCGAGATCGCGCGCGCTCGACCCCGAGGCGGCGCCGCGCGCGGCTGCGCGACCGCCGGCCTGGACGCCTGGCGCCGGCGCCAACCTGCTCGCCTACCTGGCCGAGCAGCGCGAGGCCACCGGCACGCTGCCGGACGACCGCACGATCCTGGTCGAGCGGTTCCGCGACGAGCTCGGCGACTGGCGCCTCGCGATCCACTCGCCCTTCGGCGCGCAGGTGAACCAGCCGTGGGCGCTGGCGCTGTCGGCGCGGCTGCGCGAGAGCTACGGCGTCGACGTGCAGTCGATGCACTCCGACGACGGCATCGTGCTCCGGCTGCCCGAGACCGACGAGCGCGCCGGACGGCGCGCTCGCCGTCTTCGCGCCCGAGGACGATCGAGCCGGCCGTGCAGGCCGAGGTCGGCGGCTCGGCGCTGTTCGCCAGCCGCTTCCGCGAGTGCGCCGCCCGCGCGCTGCTGCTCCCGCGGCGCAACCCGACCCGGCGCACCCCGCTGTGGCAGCAGCGGCAGCGGTCGGCCCAGCTGCTGCAGGTCGCCTCGCAGTACGGCAGCTTCCCCGTCGTGCTGGAGACGATGCGCGAGGTGCTGCAGGACGTCTTCGACGTGCCCGGCCTGGTGCAGCTGATGAGGACGTGCAGGCACGCCGGGTGCGCCTGGTCGAGGTCGAGACGCAGCAGCCGTCGCCGTTCGCCCGCTCGCTGCTGTTCGGCTACATCGGCGCCTTCATGTACGAGGGCGACGCGCCGCTGGCCGAGCGCCGGGCGCAGGCGCTCAGCCTGGACAGCGCCCTGCTGGCCGAGCTGCTCGGGCCAGGCCGAGCTGCGCGAGCTGCATCGACGCCGACGCGCTGGCCGAGGTCGAGGCCGAGGTGCAGCGCCTGCGCCGGACCGCCGGGCCAGGGACCTCGAAGGCGTCGCCGACCTGCTGCGGGTGCTCGGCGACCTGACCACCGACGAGCCGTCGCCCGCGGCGGCCGACGCGCCGGCTGGCTGGCCGAGCTCGAGGCGCCGCGCCGGGTCATCCGGGTGCGCATCGCCGGGCAGGAGCGCTGGGTCGCCGTCGAGGACGCCGGCCGGCTGCGCGACGCCCTCGGCGCCGCCCTGCCGGTCGGGGTCGCCGAGGCCTTCCTCGAACCGGTCCGGACCCGCGTGGGCGACCTCGTCTCCCGCTACGCCCGCACCCACGGGCCGTTCCAGCCCGCCGACGTCGCCTCGCCGGCTCGGGCTCGGCGTCGCGGTCGTCGACGGCGCGCTGGCCCGGCTGTCGACGTACCGGCCGGGTCGTGCACGGGCGAGTTCCGCCCCGGCGGCAGCGGGCTGGAGTGGTGCGACGCCGAGGTGCTGCGGATGCTGCGCCGCCGCTCGCTGGCCAAGCTGCGCAAGGAGGTCGAGCCGGTGCCGCCGGAGGCCCTGGCGCGGTTCCTGCCGGCCTGGCAGGGCTCGGCGGCCAGCGGGCCGGGCGCGGCCCCGACGCGCTGCTGCGCGCCGTCGAGCAGCTGCAGGGCGCGTCGGTGCCGGCCTCGGCGCTGGAGACGCTGGTGCTGCCGTCGCGGGTGGCCGGCTACTCCCCCGCGCTGCTGGACGAGCTCACCGCGTCGCGGGCGAGGTGCTCTGGGCCGGCCCGGGCTCGCTGCCGGGCAACGACGGCTGGGTCGGCGCTGCAGCTCGCCGACACCGCCGACCTGCTGCTGCCGCCGCCGGGCGAGCTGTCGTCCACCCCGCTGCACGATCGCGCTGCTCGCCGCCCTGGACGGCGGGCAGGCGCTGTTCTTCCGTCAGCTCTGTCCGACCGGGTCCGGAGCGCCCGGTCGACGACCCGCGCTGCAGAGCGCGCTGTGGGACCTGGTCTGGGCCGGCCAGCTCACCAACGACACGCTGGCGCCGTTGCGCGCCCTGCTGGGCGCGGGCCGCACGACGCACGGCACCCGCCGCGCGCCGGTCCGGCGACGGCCGCGCTACGCGCGCGCCGGCGGCCGTCCGGTGATGCCCGCGCGCACCGGCGCCGCCGACGGTCGCCGGGCGCTGGTCGCGGCTGCCCGAGCGCGACGCCGACGCCACCCGCCGCACGCACGCCCTGGCCGAGACGCTGCTGGACCGGCACGGCGTGGTCACCCGCGGCGCGGTCATGGCCGAGAGGGTCCCCGGCGGGTTCGCCGCCGTCTACGCCGGTGCTCAAGGCCTTCGAGGAGGCCGGACGCGTCCGGCGCGGCTACTTCGTCGAGGGCCTCGGAGCCGCCCAGTTCGCCGCGCCCGGGGCGGTCGACCGGATGCGGGCCCTGGCCGCCACCGCGCCGGCGGCCGATGCTCCCCTGTGGGAGTCGCCGGTGCCCGGCGGCTGGGAGGCCTCGCCCGCCGTGCAGCGCCAGCGCCAGCGGCGCGACGAGGCCCGCGCCGTCGTGCTGGCCGCCTCCGACCCCGCCAACCCCTACGGGGCCGCGCTGCCGTGGCCCGAGCGCGCCGACACCGACTCCAAGCACCGCCCCTCCCGCAAGGCCGGCGCCCTGGTGGTCCTGGTCGACGGCGCGTGCGTGCTCTATGTCGAGCGGGGCGGCAAGACGCTGCTGAGCTTCGACGAGGACGACGGCCGGGTCGCGCCCGCGGCGGACGCGCTGGCCCTGGCCGTGCGGGACGGCGCGCTGGGACGGCTGACGGTCACCAAGGCTGACGGCGAGTCGGCCCTGACCAGCCCGCTCGGCCTCGCGCTGGAGGCTGCCGGGTTCCACCCCACCCCGCGCGGCCTGCGCCTGCGCGCCTAGCCGCAGGCTCCGGGACGCCGGCGCCCGTCCGGTCGACGGCGGCCGGCAGGACGACGGGGGCCAGCAAGCCGACGGGGGCGGGGCGACGGTCGACCCGTCGCCCCGCCCCCGTCGGGTGGCGCTGTTCGCTCAGACGGTCCGGCGGCGCCGCACGACGTAGCCGGCCAGGCCGAGCAGGGCCAGCCCGAGCAGGGTGACGCCGGTCTGCGCGCCGGTGGCCGGCAGCCGGCCGACGCTCGTGGTCGGGGCCGCGACGACCGGGCCGTTGGTGCCCGGCGGCGTGACGGCCGTCGGAGCGACCGCGCCGAACGCCTGCAGCTCGGTGATCGTGACCTGCTGGCTGCCCGTGCCGCCGGCGCAGTCAGAGCTCGCGAGCGCCTCGGCGACCGCGTTCTTCAACCCTCCCCCGGCGAAGCCGGCCACGCCCGTGCAGGTGTTGGTCTTCACCACCATCCGCAGGTGGTCGGCGGTGACGGGCTTGGGCAGCGTGACCGTGCGCAGGTTGATGTTCGGCGCGGTCGCACGGGGCGCGCTGACCGGGAAGAAGTTCGACGGGCTCGTGTAGACCGTCTTGAACGTCTTGCCACCGTCGGTGCTGGCCTGCAGGTCGAAGGTGTGCACGCCCAGCAGACGGCCCTGGAAGTCGCCGTCGACGTCCGGGTCGGCCGGGTGGTGGAGCGCGCTGACCGCGATCTTGTTGATCGTGTTCAGCCCGCCGGCCAGGTCGACGGTCAGCGTGCGGCCGTCGATCGGCAGGTCGTCGACGGTGCCGTCGAAGCCGCCGTCGGTGGCCTCGCTGTCGTCGATGACGTTGTCCAGGCGGACCCCGCCCTCGCCGGTCACCGACGCACCCTTGGTCTTGCTGGCCAGGTTGGTCGCCAGCCGGAACGTCTTGGTGGTCGTGCCGGGGGCGAAGGTGGCGGTGAAGCGCTGGATGCCGTAGCCGGGCGCCTGCACGGTGAGGGGGTAGGTGCCCTTGACGATCGGCGCGGTGGCGTCCGGGTTGGACCCGCCGAGCGTGGTGGCGATCGCGGTGCTGCGGGCGTGGAAGGTGCCCATGTAGACGCCGCCCTTGACCGGAGCGCCGGTCTTGTCGTCGACGAGCTTGAAGGTGACGTTCGCGTTGTTCGCGGCGGTCGGGGACTTGTAGCCCGGGGTCGGGTCGGTGTCCTCGGAGTCGACCGAGGCGCTGTCCGCGCCCAGACCGCGCGCGGCGAACGCGTCGGCCATGACCTGCTGGTCAGCGCCCTTGGTGCGCATCATGTCCGCGGCGAGCATGTTGTTCTTGATGTCGACGAAGGACGGCGTGCTGTCGGCCTGCAGGATCATGCCGTCGAACAGGTACTGGACCCAGCGACGGTTGCCGGGGCAGCCGGCGAAGGTCGAGTGCACCTTGCCGGCGGCGTCGTGACCCAAGGCGCAGGCCTTCTGCAGCGCGACGTTGGTCGACGGGAACTGCGCGTCGTACTTCTTCTGCAGCGCCTCGCGGACGACGAACTGGATCGCGTTCCAGATCTCGCCGTCGGCGTGGACCTCGGCGCCGGTGGAGTCGAAGCCGAACTCGCCGTAGGTGAGCGGGTTGTTGGCCGGCCGCAGGTTGTAGTCGCGGATGCCGTTGAAGTTGTCGCCGGTGGCGTAGGCACCGACCGAGAACGGGTCCTCGCCGCGCTTGCCGGCCAGGTCGAAGGCCTGCAGGTACTCCACGGCCACCAGGTCGGACCAGCTCTCACCCATGCTGCGGCCCTGCTGGCCGGACAGCGTGCCGTCCGGGCCGGCGATGAGCCGGTTGCTGATGGCGTGGGTGTACTCGTGCAGGAAGATCGAGGAGTCGAGGTCACCGTCGGCGCAGGGACCGTAGAAGCCGGCGACCGGCTCGAACAGGTACTGGTTGGTGATGCCGGGGACGCCGTCCTGCAGGGTGATCTGGTTGGCGTTGTTACGGCCCGTCAGGCCGACGCCGGAGGCCGGGACGGTGACCTCGTTGGTCACCTGGAACGTCGGGTTGGTGGCGGCGGCGTTCTGGCTGTTGCCGAGCTCGAGGTCGCCCTCGACGCCGCCCTTGCCGAAGTTGTTCACCTGCAGCGCACCGGTCTTCTCGACCAGGCCGAGCCGGTAGGAGAAGTCGTGGGTGGCGTTGTGGCCGGTGAACAGGTTGACGATCGAGGCGTTGATGTCGGCCCGGCCCACGGTCTGCAGCGGGTCGCAGTTGCTGGTGTGCCACGCGTCGGTGAAGGCCGGCGCGTAGTTGCGCATCGGGTCGCTGTAGGGCACCGCCGGCGGTCCGGGGGTGAGCGAGGTCGAGAACTGCGCGTTCGTCGTGGCCGCGTTGTTGCCGATCGTGGAGAAGGTCGGCAGCCCGGTGGTGGCCTCGACGTCGTAGCTCAGCGGGCTCGCGTCCTCGTAGGAGAAGACGTCGCAGCCGGTGAGGTCCTTGGACGAGGTCTGACCCTTGTCGCCGTTGCAGACCAGCCGGCGGTCGTCGGCACTGGTGGATCCCGGCTTGATCAGCTGCGGGTTGGAGCCGAAGGCGCGGAACGTCGCCGGACCGAAGACCAGGTCCGGCAGGCCGAGGTTGGGCAGGCCGGGCAGCGCGTCCAGCCCGATCGCGGTGGCGCTGGTGGCGTAGGTGCCGACGAACATCAGCGGCGCGACGTTGCCGTCCTTGGAGAACGGGCAGACGTTGAGCGTGAAGACCTCGCCGTCCTTGGCGGGCGGGTCGACGACGACCGTGCCGGCCTCCGGGCTCGAGGCGAGGTCCTGCGCGAGGATGACGGTGCTGCCGCGGAAGATGTTGAAGGTGATGTCGTTGGCCGGGTTCACCGCGGCGACGGCGGCCGCGATGCTCGCGGTGCCGGCCGGCACGGTGAGCGGCAGCTTGTCGGAGCAGGCATCGGCGGTGTAGCTGCCGCTGACCTGTCCGCCGCCGGGCGCGGCCTGGGCCTGCATGCCGATCGAGCGCATCGAGGCGACGTTCTGGGTGCCGACGGCGGCCGTGTCGACGGCGTCCCGCCGCACCAGCACGTCACCGGTGACGGCGTCGACGAAGCTGACGACCGCGAGCGCACGACCTCCGGCGACGTCCTGGATGTCGGTCTCGTAGACCAGCCGCAGGCCCTTGTCGGCCGTCGGCAGCGCGCGCAGGCGGGTGAGCTGCGTCTGCGCGAGGCCCTTGGCGGCGACGCGGGTGAACCCGGCCTGGTCGACCTTGCCGACCGTCAGGTCGCCCAGGCCGAGCCGGGAGACCCCGACCTCCTTGGCCGCGGCGAGCACGGCCTGCGCCGGGGTCAGCCGGGCGGTGCTGGTGTTCAGGCTCTGGTTGCTGACGGCCGAGGTGCTCATGGTGGCCACGGCGTCGTCGCGGACGCCGATGCTGATGAGCCCGCCCTCGACGAGGGGGAAGCCGCCGGCCCGCTGGCGCAGCAGGATGACGTGCGCGGGGCTGCTGGGCAGCTGCTGGTCGTAGACGACCTCGAGCGCGTCGACCTGCGCGACCGTCAGGCCGACGAGGGCGCTGTTGCGGCGCAGGAAGGTACGCGCGACCTCCATCGGCGAGCCGGCCAGGCCGGTGGCGAGCCAGCCGCCCGGACGACTGAGGTTGCGGGGGGTGCCGAACTGGTTCCAGCTGACGGCGACGCCCTCGCCGAGCGAGGCGACGACCGCCTTCGCGCCGGGCAGCGGCGCCAGGCGGGGCCCGCGCGCGTCGAGGTCACCGACCGGGACCTCCGAGCCCGGGAAGGTGCCGGAGTCGGCACCCGCCAGCGGCCGCAGCAGGTGGTCGGACAGCGGCTCCGCGGCACCGGCGTTCGGCACGACGGACGCAGCGAGCGTCCCGGCCGAGAGCAGACCGACGCACAGCAGGACAGAACGACGACGGATCACGTGGAGCCTTTCGGGGGCGAGGCGTGGTGTGCGGCTGCAGCGGGGGGCGGAGCGCGTACCTGCAGTCTCTCTGCTGCTTCGCCACCGCGGCGTGAGTTCCTGCTCATGTGACTCGATCCACTGTCGAAGCGCCTCGCCGGGCCGGATCGTCCGGCAGCATGTCCGGGTGAGCACCCCCGTCGTCCCCGCCGCCGTGGTGCGCGCAGCGACCTGGCCCGCCATCGCGGTGATGCTCGTGTACTTCGTCGGCGTCGGCGCGACCCTGCCGGCGCTGCCGGGGGCCGTCCGCGCGGCCGGCGGCGGCGAGCGGTCGCTCGGCGTCGTGCTGGCGATGTTCCCGCTGGCGGCGCTCGCCGGACGGCTCGTCGCCGGTCGCAGCACCGACCGCCGGGGGCGCGTGCTGACGATGCGGCTCGGTCTGATGACCACCCTCGCCGCCGGTGCCCTGTTCCTGCTGCCGCTGCCGGTGGCCGGGCTCGCCGCCGCGCGGCTGCTGCACGGCCTGGCGGACGCCCTGGTCTACACCGCAGCCTCGGCCTGGGTGCTGGACCGCACCAGCGAGGCGCGCCGGCCGCAGGCGCTGTCGCTGCTCGGGGCGGGCATCTGGGGTGGCTACGCCCTCGGGCCGCTCGTCGGCGCGGCGCTGGACCTGCGCCAGGTCGGCGCGGTGGTGTTCGTCGGAGCAGTGGTCGCCCTGGGGCTGACGTTCCGCATGCCCGACACCCGGCCGCAGGGCATTCCCGCCACCGGCCTGCGCGCTCTGCTCCCCCGCGGCGTCGCGCTGCCGGGCGTCACGCTCGGGCTCGGCAACCTCGGCTACGCGGCCGTCGTGGGGTTCCTGGTCATCCACCTGGACGACCAGGGCGGACGCGGAGCCGTCGCGCTCACCGCCTTCTCCGTCGCCGTGCTCGCCGGGCGGCTGGTCGTGGTGCCGGCCGCGGTCCGGTTCGGGCTGGCGCGCACGCTCCCGCTCGGCTTCGCCGCCATGGTGGCCGGCCTGCTGGTCCTCGGCTCCACCGGCAGCACCCCGGTGGCCGCCGGCGCCGCCGCGGTGGTCGGGCTCGGCTACTGCCTGCCCTTCCCGGCTCTCGCCTCCCTCGTCGCCGGTCGGGTCCCCGCGTCGCAGCGCGGCGGAGCGCTCGGCGCGCTGGTCGCCTTCTACGACATCTTCGTCGGCGTCGGGTCGGTGCTCGGCGGCCTGCTCGCGGCGCGCGCGGGCACGGGGGCGGTCTTCGTGGCCGCTGCCGGCGGGGTCGTGCTCGCGGGACTGTGCAACGCGGTGCTGGTCCGCCAGGCGCCCACGACCGACGCGCCGGTCACCGCAGGGGTGCTGCCGGACGCCTGACCCCGGCGGGCCGGCCGGCCCGTGACCCCGGCGCGCTCAGCGTGCCGGTCAGGTGTTCCAGCGCCGCCAGCAGGTGCTCGATCTCGACGTCGAGCAGCGCGGCATCGAGCCCGGCGGCAGGGCCGGCCCATGCGTCCCGCAGCGCACGCTGCCGGTCGCGCAGCCCCGCGGGCGGTAGGGGAGGACGCTCCTCCCGCAGCGCGGCGGCCAGCTCGGTGAACGTCGCGCGCAGCACCTGGGTCATGGCGGCGAGCTCGGGTCCGGCCGTCGCCGGGAGGGCCTGCCGCAGGTGCGTCTGCAGGGCCAGGGCCGCCAGCGCCACGGACCGGCAGCGCGTCACGACGTCGGCCGCGGCGGCACCCGACAACCCCCGTCGGGACGGCTCCCCCGCGGCACGTTCGACCGACGCCTCGGCGGTGACCCGGGCCAGCCGGGCGGCGGCGCGAAGGTCTTCCAGCGGCGGGCCGGGCTGCCGGTAGGCGTCCAGCAGCCCGCCGACGAAACGCTCCTGCGCGTCCAGCAGCCGGGCGAGCTGCTCGGGCAGCCGCACCCGCTCCCACGTCGGCCAGACCAGGTACGCCAGCAGCGCGAGCAGCCCGCCGAGCACCGTGGCCTCGATCCGGTCGCCGACCGTGCCGGCCGTCGGCAGGCCGGTGAACGACAGCAGGAACACCACGAAGCCGGTGACGCAGAGCCCGTAGACGGCGTAGTTGGCGAAGAAGACGGCGTACCCGGCCCAGACCGTCAGGGCCAGCAGCAGGGTCAGCAGCAGCGGACCGGGCTGGAGCCCGACCACCAGGCCGGTGGCGGCCGCGGCGCCGACGACGGTTCCGGCGATGCGTCCCAGCCCCCGGATGAAGGTGCTGGTGAAGTCGGGCTTCAGCACGACGAGCGCGGTCAGCGGCAACCAGTACCGGTGCTCGAACGGCAGCAGCGAGGCCAGCGACACCCCCACGGCCAGCACGACGCCGAGCCGCAGCGCGTGCCGGAAGGCCACCGAGCGCAGCGTCAGATGGGCGCGCAGGGTGGCCCGGGCCGAGGACGCCGCGCGCGACGTGACCGCCACCGGGCCGCCGCTGAGCAGCGCGACGGCGCCCAGCGCGGCCAACAGCTCCTCGGACAGGGCGGCCAGCTCCGACACCAGCGACGGGCCGACGTGGCCGAGCGCCGGTCCGGCCGTCGCAGCCTCCGCCTGGATCGTGGCGTGGGCTGCGAGCAGCCGCTCCCAGCGCTCGGGAGCGGCCCCGGGAGCCACCGCCGCGAGCGCGTCGCGACGCGCCTGGGCGCCCGGCAGCGCGATCGCCGTCGACACCTGACCCAGCAGCACCGCGGCCTCGGCCGTGACGACGTCCAGCGCCGCGACGGCCGTCGCCCGCGAGACGACCCCGGCCAGCAGCGGCCGCAGGTGCGCCAGCCCGGCCAGGGCGTTGCGCAGCCGCTCGGCGCCGGCGTGCAGCGCGCTGAAGGCCATCAGCGCGTCGCCGCGGGAGAAGGGCTGCGGATCGGCGAGCGAGGCCCGTGCGAGCGCGAGCGGCCGCGGGTCCGGCGGTGCCGGCTGGCCGTCCAGGATGCCGGCGGCGTAACGGGCCAGCGACGCGTAGACGGTGCTCAGCGCCCGCCGTTCGACCGGGGAACGCCGCAGCGGCCAGAGCGTCACGACCAGCAGCGCCTGCCCGACCCCGCCGGCGAAGACCAGCCCGGCCCGGCCGCCGGCGTCCAGCACCGGCATCGGGTATGGCGTGATCAGCAGCAGCCCGACGACCGCCTGCACGCCGATGATGGTCGCGGCGACGCCCAGGCTGACCAGCATCCCGGCCGCGAAGCCCCATCCGGCGAGCACCAGGGCCAGCAGCCACAGCCGGTCGGCCACCGCGGCGCCGACGAAGGTCGACAGGGCCAGTCCGGCGGCCGACAGCAGCGCCCCGGACACGCGGGTGCGGTAGCCGCTGGTGAGCACGGCGAAGCCCGCGCTGAATGCCCCGCCGGCCGCGATCGCCCCGTCCAGCGGCCGGTCGACGGCGATGCCCACCAGCAGCGGCAGCGCCACGCCGAGCGCGCCGCGCAGGCCGTCCTGCACCTGCAGCTGGGCACGGTCCAGCCGCAGCGTGGCGCGCAGCAGCCCGAGCGTCGTCCCTGCCCGCTGCGGTGCCACCCCGCCATGCTGCCTCGCCTGGCCGGTAGGACCGGCCAGGACGGGGCACGATCGCAGACGTGCCCGAAGGTGACAGCGTCTACAAGGCCGCGCAGCGCATGCGCGGCCACCTGCTCGGGCGACGGGTGGTGACCTCGGACTTCCGGGTGCCGCAGCTGGCCACCGCCGACCTGTCCGGGCAGACGGTGACCGCCTTCCTCTCTCGCGGCAAGCATCTCTTGACCCGCTTCGACGGCGGCCTGACCTTGCACACCCACTTCCGCATGGACGGCTCGTGGACCGTCACCGGCCCCGGCAAGGTGCTGCCGCGCACCTTCCACGACGAGATCCGGCTACGCCTGGTCACCGACGGACCGACCGCCTACGCGTTGCGGATGCCCGTGCTGGACCTGCTGCCGACCGAGCGCGAGCACGAGGTCGTCGGGCATCTCGGACCTGATCTGCTCGGCCCCGACTGGGACGCCGACGAGGCCGTCCGGCGGCTGTCGGCGGACCCGACGCGGCCGCTGGTCGAGGCGCTGCTGGACCAGAAGAACCTGGCCGGTCTCGGCAACCTGTGGGCGGTGGAGACCTGCTTCCTGCGGGGCCGCTCACCGTGGACGCCGGTCGGCGAGGTCGATCTGCCGGCCACGGTGCAGCTGGCCCGCAAGATGCTCCGCTACGCCCTGGAACAGCCGGGCATGGTGACGACCGGCGACACCCGGCGCGGTCAGACGCACTGGGTCTACGGCCGGGCCGAGCGCCCGTGCCGTCGGTGCGGCACGCCCGTCGCCTTCCGCGACAGCATCACCGGCGCGCCCTACGGTCGCGAGACGTGGTGGTGCCCGACCTGCCAGCCGGGGCCGTTCCCGTCGCTGGACGAGCGCCCGACCCGCCCCGGCCTGCGCCGGGGGGTGAACGAGGAGTCCTACGGCTCGCGCTCCCGCCGGCTGGGTGGATCGCCGGGGATGACCCGGACGCGGAGCCGTCGTGCCTGAGGGCGACACCGTCTGGCTCGCCGCGAAGCGGATGGACGCCGCGCTGGCCGGACAGGTGCTCCTGCGCAGCGACTTCCGGGTGCCGCAGCTGGCCACCGTCGACCTGTCCGGGCAGAGCGTCACCGGGGTCGTCCCGCGGGGCAAGCACCTGCTGACCCGGCTGTCCGGCGGGCTGACGCTGCACACGCACTTCCGGATGGACGGCTCCTGGCACCTCTACCGTCCCGGCGACCGCTGGACCGGCGGGGCCGACTGGCAGGTGCGCGTCGTGCTCGAGAACGCGCAGTGGGTCGCGGTCGGCTACCGGCTACCGGTGGTCGAGCTGCTCACGGACGAGGACGACGCCGTCGGTCACCTCGGACCGGACGTGCTCGCCGACGACTGGGACGAAGCCGAGGCGCTGCGTCGCCTGCGCGCCGAGCCGGCCGCCGAGATCGGCCTCGCGCTGCTGGACCAGCGCAAGCTGGCCGGCCTGGGCAACCTCTACCGGACCGAGGTGCTGTTCCTGCTCGGCCTCACGCCGTGGGTGCGGGTGGCCGACGTGCCCGACCTGCCGGCGCTGGTGCGCAAGGGGCAGCGGCTGATGCTGGCCAACCGAGACCGCTGGGAGCAGTCGACGACCGGCTCGCTGCGGCGCGGCGAGGACCACTGGGTGTTCGAGCGCGCCGGGCGTCCGTGCCGTCGGTGCGGCACCCGCATCGTCAGCGCCGAGCAGGGCGCCGCCCCGCAGGCGCGGCTGAGCTACTGGTGCCCGCGCTGCCAGCTCGGTGCGGCGCCGGCTCCCGCGCGGGCACCGGCCCGCCGGGACCGTCCGGCCGGGCGGACGTCCTACCGCCCCTGAGCCTGCAACCACCCGGCCGTCTGCGCCAGGAAAGCCTCGAGGTCCTGGACCTCGTCCAGATGCGCCACCACGCGGTCGTCGTCGACGTCCGCGTAGGCGTGGACGAGGACGTTCCGGAAGCCGACGGCAGCGGCGACCCGGTCGGCGAGGCGTGCGTCCAGGACGTGGTGGCGACCGAGCAGTCGGACGCTGTCAGCGTTCGACGCCGGTGGACCCCAGCCTTCAGAGGAGCAGACGTGCTGGCTCACGGCGACGATCGTCTCCAGGGCGGTCACGAAGCGGTACTTCAGCCCGCTCAGCCGCTCCTCGTCAGCCCGCAGAGCGGCGCGGTCGGCGTCGGCGCGGGCGCGCAGGTAGCCCAGCTGCCCGGCCAGCCGGTGCAGCAGCGCGGTGAGTCGCTCGGCGTCAACCACGCGCGTGCGCGGCCAGGAAGTCGCGCTGGTTCGCCTCACGCTGCCACCGCTCGTCGAGGTAGCGCAGCCGGGTGTCGGCCTGCCAGCGCACGCTGGCCACCGGATCGTCCTCGAACAGCAACAGGCCGTGCAGCGCGATGCGACCCGCGACGCCCAGGGGAAGGGCATCGAGCGCGACCACGTCGACGGCTTCGGGCAGGTCCAGCGACCACGGGCTGGACGTTCCGCCGAACCAGGCCGCGACGTCCAGGTCGGACGCCTCCCGCTGCGTGCCGGACACCCGACTGCCGTGGACGAAGGCGAACCGCGCACCCGCCTCACGCAGCACCGCGACCAGGCGATCGGCGTCTACCACCTGCTGCGCCACCGAGGCCGCGCGCTCCGAGACGCCCATGCCGCATGCTCCCACCCCGCGCCGTCCCGGACGTGAGCAGGTCAGCGGACGGCGCGCAGGCCCTGAGCCAGACCGGCGACGGCGTCGGTGGCGTCCTGCAGCCGGGCGGCGGCGAGCGGGTCGGCGCTGGCCACGACGAGGTCGCAGACCGCGACCACGAGCTCTTCCTGCCGCACGACGCCGACGTACAGCGGGCGCAGCAGCTCCGGGTCGGCGCCGCGGTGCGGCTCGACGGCAGCGAGCCGGGCCGCCTGCCAGCGCAGCGCGGCGTCAGCCTCGCCGGCAGCCTGCCAGGCCTCCGCGGCCACCGCGGACCCGGCCGGGCTGACCAGCGGCAGCAGCCGGACGAGCTCGTCGCGCACCGCCTCGAGCCGCCGGACGGCCGGGAAGGCGGCCGACGACGGGCCGGGGGTGGTGCGAGCCGGGGCGGCACGGGTCGGGCCGGCAACGGCGCGAGCGGCGGCCGCCGCAGGTGCGACAGCGAGTGGGCCGCGCGCAGGGTCAGCGTGCCGCCGACGACGACGGCGAGCAGCTGCGCCACGCCGTCGGCCGGGACGGCCAGCACCAGCCCCGACAGCGCCCCGACGGCCTGGACCGGCAGCAGCGCGCGCGCCCGGGCACGGCGCACCTCGCGGCGGTGGGCCTCGCGCGCGTGCAGCCGCTGGACGCGGTCCTGCTGGCGGGCCAGGCGCTGGCTGTCGCGGGCCAGCCGACGTGCGAGCCGCTGGTCGTCCGTCTTCGACCCGACGGCCGGGAGCCACGGCCCGTCAGGGAGCCCGTACCGGCGTGGCGTCGTGGCCATGGCTGCCTCTCCTCGCGCCCGGCGCTGCCCGCTCAGGCCTCGTCGGCCTCGGCGTCGGCGGTGGCGCGGGAGGTGCCGGCGGTGAGCGGGGGCGCCGCGACGGGCGGCGGCGAGGCGAGCTCCTTGCCGGCCATGCTCGCTCTGATCTGGTCCAGCCGCGAGGCGCCCGCCATCTCCAGGCTCGACTTCTGCACCTCGAGCATCCGGCCCTCGACACTGTTCTGGGCCAGCTCGGCCGAGCCCAGGGCCTTGGCGTAGCGCGACTCGATCTTGTCGCGGACCTCGTCGAGCGACGGCGTGCTGCCGGGCGCGCTGAGCTCGGACATGCTGGACAGCGACTTGCTGACCTGCTCCTGCATCTTGGCCTGCTCGAGCTGGGTGAGCAGCTTGCTGCGCTCGGCGAGCTTCTGCTGCACCTGCATGGCGTTGTTCTCGACGGCCTTCTTGGCCTGCTCGGCGGCCTGCAGGGCCGAGTCGTGCAGGCTCTTCAGGTCTTCCATCGACTGCTCGGCCGCGACGAGCTGGGTCGCGAAGGTGTTGGCCGTCGACTCGTACTGACCGGCCTTGGCCTCGTCGCCGGCGGCGCGGGCCTGGTCGGCCAGCACCAGCGCCTGGCGCGCGGAGCCCTGCAGCTTCTCGACCTCACCCATCTGACGGGCCAGCTTCATCTCCAGCTGCCGCTGGTTGCCGATGACGGCAGCCGCCTGCTGGGTCAGCTGCTGGTGGGAGCGCTGCGCCTCCTCGATGGCCTGCTGGATCTGGATCTTGGGGTCCGAGTGCTCGTCGAGCTTGCCGGACAGCAGGGCCATGAAGTACTTCCAGCCGCGCACGATCGGATTGGCCATCGGGAGTGCTCCTCGAGATAGGCGGTCGTCCCGTCCATCTTGTCAGGTCGCGCGGGCGGGCGGCAGCCGCCTCGGAGGACGCCTCCCCGGGCGTGGCGTCCAGAGCGCCCGGGAGAGCGCCTCGGTCTCGGCGAGCCCGGCGCGCAGACCCTCGAGCTCAGCAGCCAGGCCGGAGATCTCTGCCACGGGGTCGTCCAGGCCGCCGGACGTGCCGGCCAGCGCCAGCACCTCGGCGAGCCGTGCGACCAGCCCCTCCAGGCCCAGGGTCACGGCCTCCATCCGGGCGATCAGCGTCGCGCGGGCGCTGACCAGCCGGTCGCGGACCGCGATGCGGTCGCGCACGGCAGCGGCGCTGCGGGCCACCTCGGCCAGCATCCCGGGCGAGCCGCCCCGGCGGGCCGCCTGCTCGAGCCGGGCCGCCTCCTGCCCTCGAGGTTGTCGGTGTGCGCCCGGCCGAGGGCCTGCTCCAGCGCGGTCGTCTGCGCGCCGAGGCGGGCCAGCGCCGACCAGGGTGTCGCCGGCCTCGGAGACGGCGCCGTCGACCTGGACGGCCAGCGGGCCGTCGCCGGCGGTGTCGCGCAGCGCCTCCAGGCTGTGCACGGCCCGCTCGGCCCGCTCGAGCCACAGCGCCGCCGCCGACCCTCGCGGCGGACGCACCAGCTCGCGTGCGGGCCGGGCGGCGCGTCGCGGCGCAGCAGCGCACCGGAGACGACCTTCACGCCGAGGACCGCCGCACCTGACCGCGAGCCCGAGCGGCAGCGCGACCGGGGCCGTCACGGCCCCTGAGCGCCGGCCAGCGCCCACGCCATGCCCGCCGGAGACGCCGGCGACCAGCAGCCCCCACGGGTCGCGGAGCTCGTCCGCCAGGCGCCCATCCGCAGTCCGTCCAGCGCGCTCAGAAGTTGGACAGGACGGCGGTGAGCACCTTGTCGAGCGAGGCGGGGTCGGAGGCGTCGTAGGCCGCGGCCCGGGAGGCGTCGGCGATCTTCGTCAGCTCGCCGAGGTCGGCGTCGTCGCCGTAGGCGATCGTGAAGACGCGGACGGCGCTGGTCGGCGTCCTCCGGCGGTGCAGCGCGCGGGTGAGCGAGTCCGAGGTTGCTGTCGGCGGGGAACTCGTTGCGCCCGTCGGTCAGCACGCACGACGGCGTTGATGCGGGTCGGGTCGAAGGCCGCCGCCACCGCGCGCGCCGCGGCCCGGGTGGTCGCGTAGAGGCCGGTGCCGCCGCCGGGCACGAGGTCGGCCATCTGCGCCTTGACGGCGGCGTCCTGCGTCTGCGCGACCGGCCCGAACGGCACCAGCTCGCGGTAGGGCTTGCTCGCCGCCCTGCTCGGTCGAGAACACCCACAGCGACGACCTCGTCGTCGGGCGCCAGCAGGTCGACGCGACGCTCGCGGCCGCCTTCTTGGCGAGCTCGAGCTTGGTCGCCCCGGCCGAGCCGACCGCTCGCCCATCGAGCCGGAGACGTCGAGCACCAGCAGCACCTTGGCCCGCTTGCGGAGCTGCTCCCAGGACTCCTGCACGGCCGCAGCACCGGCGGTGCGGGCGGGGTGAGCGACGGTCTTCGGCTGGTCCGGCAGCAGCCCGTCGGCCTGGATGATCCGCGCCCCCGGCCGTGCCGTCGAAGGAGCGGAAGGCGGCGTCGGCGAACGCGCTGCTGCGCCGGCGCCCTGCACGTAGGCCAGGAAGTCCGCCGCGACCGCCCGCTTGCGCGTCGTCGACCCAGTCGGCCTGCAGCACCACCCAGGGGTTGTCGCTGAGCAGCGTCCCCTCCTTCGGGTAGACCGCGACCAGCGGCATCTCGGGCTTCGCGTGCTGCCCGAGCGTGGCGGGGTCGCCGCTCGGGTTGCCCTGGTTGTAGTCCCAGACCGACTTCTCCTCGACCGTCACGGCGCTGACGTAGGTCAGGCCCTGCCCGGCGTCGTCGGCCTTCTGCAGGTTCGACAGGAACGTCAGCGTCGTGTCGCCGTAGTGCACGACCGAGCTCTCGACGCCCTTCACGTAGGCCGCACCGGCGGGCTTGGCGAGGTCGGCCAGCCTGCAGGTCGCTCGACAGCCCGGTCGCGGCGAAGTAGGCGCCGATCGTGGCGTTCAGGCCCGAGGTGGAGAAGTTCGGGGTTGGTCTTGCCGAGCTTGAAGGCGCCGTAGGGCTTGCCGAACGCGCCCCAGCCGCTGGGGGTCGCGGGCCAGCGCCAGGATGTCGGACCAGCCGATCGCCTTGGCCGGCCAGCCCAGCGTCTCGGCCATCGGCTTCGGCATCGCGATGACCAGCGGCGTGCGGGCGATCGAGGGCAGCTCGCCGTCGCCGACGAGGTCGGCGGCGTCGCGCGCCGTGGTGCGCTGCCGCAGCAGGCCGCCCCAGCGGCTGAGGCCGGTGACCAGACGTCGGGACGGGGGCCGTCGACCGCCTCGTCCCAGCCCCGACCGAGGGCCTCGGTCGTGCCGCCGCTGGACTTGCTCGTGACCAGGACCCGGACGCAGGTGCCGTCGTCGGTCTTGCCGTCCTCCTTCGCGTAGTCCAGGGCGATCGCCGACAGCAGCGCCGCCTTCTCCGAGGACGCCGTGACGTGCAGCGCCACGCAGTCGGAGGGGACCGCGGCCTCGCCGCCCGCCTGCGTGCTCCCGCCTCCACCGGAGGTCAGCGACCGGACGAGCAGCACCGCGGCGATGCCGACCACCGCCGCGACCACGAGCGGGACCCGACTGCCTTGACGTGCCACGAAGATCCTTCCGCTGGGGACGCCGCAGCGGCGTCGGGTCGATGCTCGCACGGACCTGTGACGCCCGGGCTCAGGCTCCGATCATGGTCGAGGACGCCGTCAGCGCGCGGGCCAGCACGGTCGCCTGCGCCTCGGGGGCCCCGGCCGGGGCCAGCAGCTGGCCGGCGAGCCAGTGCAGGACGACGTCGACGGCGGCCAGGTCGGCGTCGACGAGCCCTGCTGCGGCCAGCACCTCGGTCACCAGCGCGCGCGTGGAGGGGCCCACGGCCGCCTGCAGCGCCGCGACGAGCGCAGCGGGTTCGGTGGCCGCCAGCGCCGAGCGGGTGGACGAGCCGGCCAGCCCGGTGCAGGCGTGCGCGAGGGCGGCGGCGAGCCCGTCGCGCTCGGCGACCTCCACGCACGAGCGGGACAGGACGGACGCCAGCTCCAGCGCGGTGGCCGCGAGCACCTCGTCCTTGGTGCGGAAGTGGTTGTAGAGCGTCGCCTTGGCGACCCCTGCCTCGGCTGCGATGGCGTTCATGGTCGTGCGGCGCACACCGGTGGTCTGCAGGCAGCGCGCGGCACCGTCGAGCAGCGCAGAGCGCGTACGCGCCATCACAGGGCCGGACGGTGCGGTGCTCACCGTCGGACGTTGATGCGGGAGCGGCTCAGGCGGCGGCGACGACGTCGCGCACCGGCCTCATGGGGCGCAGCGCAGCAGTCTGCGACTCTGCGCCGACCGGCTCCAGCGTCGGCCGCCCGGTGTCGCCGCCACGGTGCTCGACCGGGGGCTCCAGCACCGACAGGCTCTCGCTGACGTCGCGCAGGACGTCGGACAGCCGGACCCCGAGGGCGCGGCAGATGCTGGCGAGCAGCTCCGAGGACGCTTCCTTCTGCCCGCGCTCGACCTCGGAGAGGTAGCCCAGGCTCACGCGCGCGGCGGAGGACACCTCGCGCAGCGTGCGCTCCTGGCTGAGGCGGGTCGTTCGCAGGGCTTCGCCCAGCAGCGTGCGCAGCACCGCCATCTTCCACCTCCTGGTCCGGCGTCCAGGTTACCTGCCCTCGGAGGGACCGCCCGTCGGGGTGGCTCCGCCGGTGTCCGCCGGTAGCGAAACCCTCCGCGGACTACCTCTCGCTGACCGCTCGCCGCCGCAGCAGGTCCAGCGCCGAGGTGACCGCCAGGGCGCGCACGCGGTCCCGGTCGCCGGGCAGCCGCAGCTGTCGATGCTGCTCCCCCTCGGCGTCGGCGACCGCGACGTGCACGGTGCCGGCCGGGTGCCCTTCCTGCTCGTCCGGGCCGGCGACCCCGGTGAGCGCCAGGCCGTAGTCGGCGCCGAGCCGGACGCGCACCTCGCGCGCCAGCGCCGTCGCCGTCTCCGCCGACACCGCACCGTGCTGGGCGAGCACCTGCTCGGGCACTCCGCCGAGCGTCTGCTTGAGGTCGGTGGCGTAGACGACCAGCCCGCCGCGCACCACGGCGCTGCTGCCCGGGACGTCGGTGAGCGCCGCGGTGACCAGCCCCGCCGTCAACGACTCGGCCACAGCGACGGTGGCGCCGCGCTGCTGCAGCAGCCGCACGACGACCGACGGCAGCGTGTCGTGGTCGCGCCCGAAGACCAGATCGCCGAGCGCGACGCCCAGGCGCTGCACGTACGGCTGCAGGACGGCGTCGGCGGCCGCCTCGTCGCGCGCCGCCGTCGTGAGGCGCACCCGCACCACGGCTCCCCCGGCGAGGTAGGCCAGCTCGACTCCTGGCGGCAGCTGCTCGCGCGCGCCGATGGTGGCCTCGACGAGCTCGGCGACGGTGCTCTCACCCGCGCCGGCGCAGTGCAGCGTGCGGGTGAGCACGACCTGACCGCTGCGCGCGGCGAGCTCGGGCAGCACCCCGCCGCGGGCGCACGCGGCCAGCTCGTGCGGCGGTCCGGGCATCGCGAACAGCAACCGACCGCCGGTCTCGAGCCGCAGGCCGGGCGCCGTGCCGACCGGGTTGTCCAGCGCGGTCGCGCCGGCCGGGACGTCGGCCTGACGCAGCACGGCGGCGGGCATCGGCAGGCCGAACGCGGCGAACTTCTCGGCCAGCCCGGCCTCCAGCGCCGCGTCGCGCACCAGGGCGACGCCGGCGACCAGCGCCAGCGCGTCGCGGGTCAGGTCGTCGGAGGTGGGGCCGAGCCCGCCGGTGAGCACGACAACGTCGGCGTCCTCCATCGCGCGGCGCACGGCCGTGGCGATGAGCGCGGCGTCGTCGCCGACCATGCTCGAGTGCACGACCGGAGCGCCGACGGCCGCCAGCTCGGCGCCTAGCCAGGCGGCGTTGCGGTTGGTGATGTCACCGAGCAGCAGCTCGTCCCCCACCGCGACGACGGCGGCCTTCACGCCGCACCTCGAAGGCGTGCGCCGGCCTTGCCCCGTGCCGGGTGATCCTCAGAAGGATGCATGCGAGAGCGAGGCTCTGCGGGCCGCAGAACGCACCGATGCCTCTGAGGATCAGCGGCTGAGGACGCGCGCCGGCGGGCGGTCCTCATCGCGCCTGCTCGCTCCGCGCCGCCTTGCGCTCGCGCTTCATCGCCGCCCGGTCCGACGTGCGACGCAGCGTCACCGCCCGGACGACGTAGTCGACACCGGTGACCATCGTGACGGCCACCGCCAACGCCATGACGGCGACCCGACCGGTGGCCAGCGCTCCGGAGAACGGGAGGACGTAGAGCGTGATGGCCAGGCCCTGCAGCAACGTCTTCAGCTTGCCGCCCCGGCTGGCCGGCATGACGCCGTGCCGGATGACGAAGAACCGCAGCAGCGTCACACCGATCTCGCGGACCATCACCGCGGCCGTCACCCACCAGGACAGCTCGTCGATCAGCGACAGGCCGACCAGCGCCGCCCCCGTGAGGGCCTTGTCGGCGATCGGGTCGGCGAGCTTGCCGAAGGAGGTGATCAGGCCGCGGCTGCGCGCGATCTGACCGTCGACGCGGTCGGTGTACGCCGCGACGAGAAAGACCGCGGTCGCCCCGATGCGGGCCGCCTCGCTGCCGCCGCCGTCCACGAGCAGCAGCCACAGGAACAGCGGCACCAGCACCAGCCGCAGGACGGTGAGGTAGTTGGCGAGGTTCCAGGGGCTGACCTGCGCCGGGACCGTCGTCACGCCGTCGCAGCGGTCGCGAGCCCGGCCCGGGGGCCGACGAGCTCCAGCGGCTCCGCCAGCAGGTCGACGCCCTCGCTGCCGACGACCCTCGCCCGCACCAGCGCACCGACGTGCAGACCGTCGAGCGCACCCGTCAGCGTGGTCGAACCGTCGACCTCGGGCGCCTGGCCGGCGGTGCGTCCCTCGGCGACGCCGTCGTCCAGGCTGTCGATCAGCACCTCGACGACCTCGCCCAGGCGTTCCTCGGCGCGCTGGCCGGTCAGCTCCTCGACCAGCGCGGTGAGCCGGGCGACCCGCTCGTCGACGACCTCCTGCGGCAGGTGGTCGGGCAGGTTCTCGGCCTCGGTGCCGTCCTCGTCGGAGTAGCCGAAGACCCCGACGGCGTCCAGGCGCGCGTGGGTGAGGAAGCGCTCGAGCTCGTCGACGTCGGCCTCGGTCTCGCCGGGGAACCCGACGATGACGTTGCTGCGCACGGCCGACGTCGGGTCGCCGGCGCGGATCTGCGCGAGCAGGTCCAGGAAGCGGTCGGTGTCGCCGAAGCGCCGCATCCGACGCAGCACGGTCGCGGACGAGTGCTGGAAGCTCATGTCGAAGTACGGCGCGACGCCCGGCGTGCCGGTGAGCACCTCGACCAGGGTCGGCCGCATCTCGGCCGGCTGCAGATAGCTCAGCCGCACCCGCGGGACGATCTGCGCCAGCTCGGGCAGCAACGTCTCCAGCAGCCGCAGGTCGCCGAGGTCCTTGCCGTAGGAGGTGCTGTTCTCGCTGACGAGCACCAGCTCGCGCACACCGTGCTCGGCCAGCCAGCGGGCCTCGGCCAGCACGTCGGACGGACGGCGCGACACGAACGCGCCGCGAAAGCTCGGGATCGCGCAGAACGAGCACCGGCGGTCACAGCCCGACGCCAGCTTCAGCGGGGCGACGGGGCTGTCGTCCAGCCGGCGGCGCAGCACCGTCGGGCCGCCGGCGTGGCCGGGGATGCCGACCGCGGCGTCGCCCGGTTCCATCACGCGGGCCCGCTCGACCGGGCTGATCGGCAGCAGGGCGCGGCGGTCGCCGGGGGTGTGGCTGGCGGGTCGCTCGCCGTCGAGCACGCGCTGCAGGCTGGCGGACATGCCCGCGTAGGAGTCGAAGCCCAGCACGGCGTGCGCCTCGGGCAGCTGCTCGGCGAGCTGCTCGCCGTAGCGCTCGGCCAGGCACCCGACCGCGACCACCTTGACGCCGGTGTCGGCAGCAGCCAGCAGCGTGTCGATCGAGTCCTTCTTGGCGCTCGCCACGAAACCGCAGGTGTTGACGACGACGACGTCCGGAGCGTCCTCGGTCAGCTCCCACCCCTCGGCCGCGAGCCGGCCCGCGAGCTCCTCGGAGTCGACCTCGTTGCGGGCGCACCCGAGAGTGGTGATGGACACGCGCCGGGGGGCGTGCGTCGGGGTGGTCACTGCCCGAGTCTACGGCCGCTGCTGCCGCCCGCCGTCGTCGCGCTGCGTGGCCGTCCGGCGCCGCGTACCGTCCGGGCGTGACCGAGGACGACCTGTGGACGACGCCCGACGCCGTCCCGCGGCCCGCCACCCCGCGCCGCCCGGTCACGCCCCGGAAGACCACGCCCCGGAAGACCACGACCGCGCGACCCCGCGTCGCGGAGCCCGCGCCGGAAGCCCGGGCGCCCGACCCTGCTCCGTCGGCGGTCGTCGTGCGAGGACTGGTGAAGGGCTTCGGGACGGTGCGCGCGGTCCGCGGCGTCGACCTGGACGTGCCGCGCGGCGCGATGTTCGGCCTGCTCGGCCCCAACGGCGCCGGCAAGAGCACCACCCTGTCGATGCTCACCGGCCTGCTGCGCCCGGACGCCGGCCTGGTGCTCATCGACGAGATCGACGTCTGGCGCGACGCCGTCGAGGCCAAGCGACGCATCGGCGTGCTGCCGGAGGGGCTGCGGCTGTTCGAGCGACTGACCGGCGCCGAGCTGCTGATGTTCACCGGACGCCTGCGCGGCCTCACCCCCGAGCAGGTCCGGCCACGCGCCGACGAGCTGCTGCAGGTGCTCGGGCTGCGCGGCGCCGGCGGGCAGCTGGTCGTCGACTACAGCACCGGCATGCGCAAGAAGATCGGGCTCGCGGCCGCGCTGCTGCACAACCCGCAGGTGCTGTTCCTGGACGAGCCGTTCGAGGCCGTCGACCCGGTGTCGGCGCGCACGATCCGCGACGTGCTCGACAGCTTCACCGGCCGCGGCGGCACCGTCGTGCTGTCCAGCCACGTCATGGACCTCGTCGAGCGGCTCTGCACCGACGTGGCGATCGTCGTCGGCGGGCAGGTGCGGGCGGCGGGCACCGTCGAGCAGGTGCAGGACGGCCGGACGCTGGAGGAGGTGTTCGTCGAGCTGGCGGGCGGGCAGGCCGTCGACGCGGGGGCGCTGGGGTGGTTGGGCTCGCGGTAGCGCTGCGCCTGGCCCTGCTGCGCGGAGCCCTGCGCGGCGGGGCGGGCAGCGCGGCGCGGCAGGTCGCCTTCGTGCTCGGGCTGGTCTTCGGGGCGGGGCTGGGCCTGTGCGGCTCCGTCGTGCTGGCGGTGACGTCGGGACGCACGCAGGCCGACGTCGCGACGGTGCTGTTCACCCTGGTCCTCGGCGGCTGGCTGGTGCTGCCGATCCTCACCGCGTCCAGCGACGAGCTGCTGGACCCGTCGCGACTGGCCATGCTGCCGCTGACCCGCCGTCAGCTGGCGACGGTGCTCGCGGTGGCCAGCCTGGTCGGCGTGCCGGCCGCTGCGACCACCGTCTTCGCCACCGGACTCGTCGTCGGCGCTGCCCGCAGTCCCGGCACGGCGCTGGCCGCGGTGCTCGCGGCGCTGCTGTTCGTCGCGCTGTGCGTCAGTGCCAGCCGGCTGCTGGGAGTGCTGCTGTCCGGTCTGCTGCGCAGCCGCCGCGGACGCGACCTCGGCGTCGCCGTCACGGCCCTGGCGGCGCTCTCGCCGCAGCTGGTGAACCTGGCCTTCCAACGCGAGCTGGCCTCCGGTGACGGCTTGCAGACGCTGCGCACCGTCGCCTCGCCCCTGCGGGCGCTGCCGACGGGCTGGTTGGCCAGCGCGCCCGAGCTCGTGGCTGCCGGACACGGCGGCGTCGCCTCCGCGCGCCTGCTGCTGCTGGCGGGCGTCGTCACCGGGCTGGTCTTCGCCTGGCAGGCCGCCGTCGGCAGGGCGCTGACGAGCGTCGACCGCACGACCGGCGGGCGCGGGCGCGAGCGGCCGGTGCGCACGCTGCCCGGCGGTCGGCTCGCGGCCGTCGCGGGAAAGGACCTGCGCTACCTGCGCCGCGACCCCAAGCGGCTGGTCGGGGTGTTCACGCTGCTGCCGCTGGCCGCCATCGTCGTGCTCGGCCCGGCACTGCGCGGGGGCGGGATCGGCCCAGGCTCGATCTTCTTGGTCACCGGGCTCGGCGTGTTCATGAGCCA
This sequence comes from uncultured Actinomycetes bacterium, assembly GCA_963784675.1. Classification (GTDB taxonomy): domain Bacteria; phylum Actinomycetota; class Actinomycetes; order Mycobacteriales; family SCTD01; genus SCTD01. Next base: position 271,691 of record CAWASE010000019.1, on the reverse strand, counting down.
GTTCAGCGGCAACCGCTTCGGCGCCGACGGCACCGCGTCCTGGCTGCTCGTCGCCGCCCTCGGCGACCGGCGGGACGCCCGGCGCGACCTGCTCGGGGGTGACGTCGCCGCGGCGCTGGTCATGGCGCCGCTGCTGCTGGTCGTGACGCTCGTCATGGCGCCGCTCGTCGACGCCGGCCGGTACGCCCCGGACGCGCTCGGGGCCGGCCTCGCGCTGCTCGGGGTGGGCATCGGCCTGTCCGGGCTGGTGTCGGTGCTGGCTCCGCTGGCCGTGCCGGACAAGCCGTCGTCGTCCTTCGCCGGGGCCAACGGCGCCGGCGGGCTGGCCGTGGGGCTGGCGTTCGGGCAGCTGCTGGGCGTGCCGCTGCTGTGCCTGCCGCTGCTGCCGCTGCTGCTCGCCGGGCTGCACAGCACCGGCGCGGCCGTCGCGCTGCTGGTGCTCGGGCCGCTCTACGGGGTGGCGCTCGGTGCGGTGCTGCGCGAGCTGGCGGCGCGGCGCTGGGCGGCCACCGCGCCGGAGGTGCTGCAGAAGCTGCTGGCGGGTCGGGCCTGAGGGCAGCGGCCTACAGGTCGTCGTCGTCGTGGAAGTCGTCGTCGTCGCTGACCGGATCGCCGCCGCGCAGCACCACGAGCACGTTCTCGAGCTCTTCCGGCCGGATCAGCACGTCGCGCGCCTTGGACCCCTCGGACGGGCCCACGATGCCGCGGCTCTCCATCAGGTCCATCAGGCGGCCGGCCTTGGCGAAGCCGACGCGCAGCTTGCGCTGCAGCATGCTCGTGCTGCCGAACTGGGTCGTGACGACCAGCTCGACAGCCTGGCAGAGCACGTTCAGGTCGTCGCCGATCTCCTCGTCGACCTCGCGCTTGGACTCCGGCGCGACGACGACGTCCTGCCGGAACGCCGGCTGGCGCTGCTCCTTGCAGTGCGCGACGACGGCGGCGACCTCGGCGTCGGTGACCAGCGCCCCCTGGATACGCATCGGCTTGGACGCGCCCATCGGCAGGAACAGGCTGTCGCCCTTGCCGATCAGCTTCTCCGCGCCCGGCTGGTCCAGGATGACCTTGGAGTCGGTGCCGCTGCTGGTCGCGAACGCCAGCCGGCTCGGCACGTTGGCCTTGATCAGACCTGTGACGACGTCGACGCTGGGCCGCTGGGTCGCGATCACCAGGTGGATGCCTGCCGCGCGCGCCAGCTGCGTGATCCGGACGATGGAGTCCTCGACGTCGCGCGGGGCGACCATCATCAGGTCGGCCAGCTCGTCGATGATCACCATCAGGTACGGGTAGGGCGCGTAGACCCGCTGGCTGCCGGGCGGGGCGACGAGCTCGCCGGCCCGGACGGCCTTGTTGAAGTCGTCGACGTGCCGGAAGCCGCTGGCGGCGAGGTCGTCGTAGCGCATGTCCATCTCGCGCACGACCCACTGCAGCGCCTCGGCGGCCTTCTTCGGGCTGGTGATGATCGGCGTGATCAGGTGCGGGATGCCCTCGTAGGCGGTCATCTCCACCCGTTTGGGGTCGATGAGCACCATGCGGACCTCGTCGGGCGTGGCCCGGGTCAGGATGCTGACCAGCAGGCTGTTGATGCAGACGCTCTTACCCGCGCCGGTGGCCCCGGCGATGAGGATGTGCGGCGTCTTGGCGATGTTCGCGCAGACGAAGCCGCCCTCGATGTCCTTGCCGAGCGCCACCAGCATCGGGTGGTGGTCGTTGACGGCGACGTTGCTGCGCAGGATGTCGCCGAGGCTGACGTTCTCCCGGTCGGTGTTCGGGATCTCGATGCCGACGGCGCTCTTGCCCGGGATCGGGCTGATGATCCGCACGTCCGGGCTCTTGACGGCGTAGGCGATGTTGCGCGACAGCTGGATGATCCGCTCGACCTTGACGGCCGGGCCGAGCTCGACCTCGTAGCGGGTCACCGTCGGCCCGCGGGTGAAGCCGGTGACCTTGGCATCGACGCCGAAGTCGTCCAGCACGCTGGTCAGCGCCACGATGACGAGATCGTTGGCTGCGCTGCGGGTCTTGGGCGGGGTGCCGGCGGCCAGCAGCTCCGGCGGCGGCAGCTGGTAGCCGCCCTCGGGCGGGGCCAGCACGAGCTGCTCGGCGGTCTTGGGCAGGGGGGTGTGCGGCTTGGGCTCGGCCTTGGGCTGTTCGGCCTGCTGCAGCGAGGCGAGCGCCTCGACCACGACCGGCGAGGCGTCTTCGGGGGTGTCCTGCTCGGTGAGCGCGCCGACGCGGCGGCGGGGGCCCTTGCGGCGCAGCGGCTCCAGCGGCGGCAGCTGGGCCGCGGGTCCCGGCTCGGTCTGGGCCTCGGTCTGGGCCACGGGCGGCCGCCGCAGCAGCCGGTCGCGCAGGGTGCCGAGCGCGGCCGGGACCTGGTGGACGGGCGTCGCCGTGACCACCAGCAGGCCGAAGGTGGCGAGCAGCAGCAGCACCGGGACGGCCACCCAGGCGGTGAGCCCCTGACGCAAGGGGTCGCCGAGCAGGAAACCGACCAGACCGCCCTTGTCGTCGGTGGCCAGGTCACCGCGGACGACGTGCAGCACGCCGAGCGCGCCGAGGCTCAGCGCCGCCCAGCCGATGACCAGGCGCGCCGCTCCCCCGGTGCTGTCGGGTGTGCGGTGCCGCGGGTGGCGCAGGACGTGCCAGGCCCCGAGCAGCAGCAGCGGCGGCAGCGCCAGCGCGCCGCGGCCCAGGCTGGCGGTGAGGATCTGGTCGACGGTCTCGCCCGCCCCGCCGGCGTGCCACCACGAGCCGGTGGCGGCGACCAGCGCCAGGACGAGCAGCAGCAGGCCGAGCCCGTCGCGGCGGTGCGCGCTGTTGAGCTCGCGGGCTCCTCCCCCGGCGGCGCGGGCGGTGCCGCCGAGGCCGTGGGCCAGCAGCTTGAGGATCCCGACGACGGCGCGCAGGACGGCGCGGACCAGCACGTTGACGGTGTGCAGCGCGATCGAGAAGGCACCTGGCTGCTTCGGCGGAGCCGATCGGGTCCGGGTGGACGTGCCACGGGCGGCGGGCTTGCGAGCGGGCGCCTTGCCTGCGGCCGTTTTGCGAGGGGCCGCCTTCGCGGGGGCGCGTCCGGACGAGCCGGACCGCCCGCCGGAGGGCGCCTTGCGCGGCTTGGTGGTCGTCGCCATGCCGGGACGGTACCGCTAGGCACCTCCCGTCACACCCGTCACACGCCGGGGGCTGCCCCCGTGGCATCAGGGGGACGGCGCGCGGCGCCGGGACTCAGGGCGCGGCTGCGCGTCGGCGCCACAGCACCACGAGCAACAGCGCTGCCGCTGCGGCCGGTACCGCCGGCGCCGGACCTCCGGTCGCTGGCAGCGTCCGTCCACCGGCGACCGGCCGTGGTGCCGACGGCGCCGGAGCGGGGGGCGCTGCAGGCGCGCGGGGAGCCGCCGTGCTCCGGCTGGACTGCAGCTCGAAGGCGCCGATGTCGCACCCGGCACCCTGACGGCGGCTGACGCCACGCTGGTCGGTCGCGGGGCAACCGTCCGCAGCGGCGGCGTCGAGGGCCGGGCTGCCGACCAGGAGCTGGTGGGTGTCCGTCGGTCCGCCGTTGTTCGCCAGGGGCCCTAGTCGCGGATCCAACCCGGCCAGGTCGGTGGCGCCGGTCGTCCCGCACGACCCGTCGCCGTCGAGCGTGTGGCCGGTGGACAGCAGAACCATGGCTGCCGTGCGGCAGTCGCGCGGGCCTTCGAGGCTGGTGTTGCCGGCGATGATGCTGCTGCGGATGCGGACGGTGCCCACGGCTACGGCGTCGGTGGCGGGCGTGTAGGACTGGCTGCTGTTCACCCCGCCGCCGCCCTTGAGGGCGTGGTTCCTGGTGATGGTGCTGTGGACGATCGTGAGATCGCCGCCTCCGCGGTGGTCGATGCCCCCGCCGTAGCCGTAGAGCTCGCCAGGACGACGGGTCTGGTCGCCGTCGACGACCTCGTTGCCACTGATGGTGGAGTTGAGGATCTCGGCGCTCGAGTCCACCCGGATCCCGCCGCCCTCGCCGGACCGGTTGTGGGAGACGAGGCTGTCACGCAGCACCATGTGGGTCAGGGGGCTGTTGAAGACGGCCCCGCCGTACGCGCCTTCGTTGTCGACGAGGTGGACTCGGTCGAACGTGACGGTGCCGAGGTTCCAGAACCCACCGCCGCTAGCGCTGCCGTCGAGCCGCCCGCCGGTGATCGTGAGGTCGGACAGCGAGGCGACGGTGCGGTGCTGACTGGCGAAGACGCGGTCGGTGCCATCGGCATCGACGATCGTCTGCCGCGCTCCGGCACCACGGATGACGACGGTGTCGCTGAGGTCGAGGTCGCCGTTGCCTGCGTCGTTCTCCTGCGTCTGTCCCCTCTGCGGGAACGCGGGGATCGTCAGGACGTAGCGGCCTGCGGGCACCTCGATCGTGTCGGCGCCCAGGACGGCATTGGCCTCCATGACCGCCGCTCGCAGCGTGCACACACCTTCTGCCGTGCGGCACGCGCCGTCGGTCGGGTCGGCGTCGACGGCGTCCACCGTCGAGTCGACCCGGAGCACGCGGTCGGCAGCGGCAGGGCTCGCGGCGCCGACGGCAGCGAGCAGGGCCACCGCGCCCAGCAGGGCAGAGCCTGACCGGGTCATCGCTCCACCGCGCCGATGTCGCACGTGCCCGTACGCGGGACCCCACGTTGGTCGGCCGGGGGGCAGCCGTCGGCGCCGCCGGCATCGACGACCGGGCTGCGGCGGTGCGGCATGAGCGTGTCGGTCGGCCCGCCGTGGTCGCCCAGCACGGACAGACGTGGGTCGCGCGCCGGCAGGTCGGTGGGCCCGGTCGTGCCGCAGCTGCCGTCACCGTCGAGGACGTGCCCGAGCGAGACGAGGGGCAGCCCGGCCGCCCGGCAGTCCTGCTCGCCCTGGACGCTCGTGTTGCCTGCGATGACGGTGTTGTACAGCCGGACGGACCGCGGACTCGCAGGCCCGGCCGCACCACCGGCGTAGGCCAGACTGGTGTTGAGCCCGCCGCCGCCCTTCAGCGCGCGGTTGCCGGTGATCGTGCTGTTGACGACGACCAGGTCGCCGCCACCGCGGTGGTCGATGCCGCCGCCGTAGCCGGAGAGCTCGGCCGGGCGTCGTAGCTGGTCCACCTCGAAGACGCTGTTGCCGGTGATGGTCGTGTTGACGACCTCACCGCCTGCGTCGAAACGGACCGCTCCGCCCTCACCGGAGCGGTTGTTCTCCAGCAGGCTGTCCCGGATCACCATGTGGGTGCGAGGGGTGTTGAAGACCGCGCCGCCGTAGCCGGCCTCGTTGTCGTAGAGGTGTACGCGCTCGAGCGTCATGACACCCTCGTTCCAGACGGCGCCGCCGCTCCAGGAGTCGGTCCGGCCGAAGCGTCCGCCCGTGATCGCAAGATCCTGGATCGTCGCCACGTTGAGGTGCGCGTTGCTGAAGGCGCGGTCCAGGCCTTTCGTGTCGATCACCGTCCGCCGTGCGCCGGCGCCGCGGATCGTCACCGGGCGGAGCAGGTCGAGGTCGCCGGTCGCCGGGTCGTTGACGTTCGGTACGCCGGGCGTGAGCGAGGGCAGCGCGAAGCGGAGGCGACCGGCCGGCAGCGTGATCTGCGCCGGGACGGTGGAGAGGTTCGCCTCCTGCACGGCGGCCCGGAGCGTGCACGTGCCCGCGGCTGTGCGGCAGGCGCCGTCTCCCACCGTGACGTCGACCGCGTCGAGCAGCGAGTCGACGCGGAAGGTCCGGCCCGCGGCGGCGGCGGACGGGAGACCCGGCCCTGCGACTCCCGTCACGAGCAGACCGGCGATCACGAGCGCGATCCGGTGGTGAGCGGTCTGACGGTGCTGCATACGTGACATGGCGATCCTCTCGGCGGACGGTGGCATCAGTAGGAAACGGGATAGTTCCTGATTTGTACAGTAGTGTTTCTCACTATGACCTCGAGCGAGCCCCTCGCGCTGCCCTCGAGCGAGCCCCTCGCGCTGCCCTCGAGCGAGCCCCTCGCGCCGCCCTCGAGCGAGCCCCTCGCGCCGCCCTCGAGCGAGCCCCTCGCGCCGCCCTCGAGCGAGCCCCTCGCGCCGCCCTCGAGCGAGCCCCTCGCGCTGCCGAGGGGGCCGCACCGGCTGGGGCGAGAGGTGGTGCGCGCGTCTCAGCGGCGTCGCATGCTCGACGCTCTTACGGCAGCCGTCGCTGAGCACGGGTTCAGCGCGCTCACGGTGACCGCCGTCGTCAGCGGTGCCGGCGTCTCACGCAAGACCTTCTACGAGCACTGGCGCGACCGCGACGCGTGCTTCCTGGCGGCGTACGAGGACGGACTGACCGCTCTGCGGGCCGAGATGCTGGCCGCGTCGACCGCCGCTGTCGCCTCGGGGGCCGACGTCGTCGACCAGCTGCGGGCCTCGGTGCGGACCTACCTGACGTTCCTGGCCGATCGGCCCGCGCTGGCGCGGACCTTCGTGCTCGAGGTCCTGGCCGCGGGCCCGGCCGCGCTCGAGCGGCGCGCTGCCGCCTACGAAGAGTTCGCGAACGTGACCCGGCAGTGGCACCAGCAAGCACGCACGTCCGACTCGTCGGTCCGTGCCGTTCCGGACGCGGTGTACGCCGCCGTCGTCGGAGCCGGCCACAGCCTGGTGGTGGAGCACGTGCGGCTCGGTCGCACCCGCAAGCTGCCCGACCTGGAGCCCATGATCATGTACATCCACCTCGCCCTCCTGGCGGACCAGCAGAGTGCTGAGGCGGAGCTGCGGGGAACGTGACGGTGGTCCCCGCTCCCGACGTCTCAGGAGCTCGGCCCGTCCTGCTCGGCCCACCAGGTGGCGTAGGGCCCGGTGCGGGCCAGGTGCCGGGTCAGGTCGGGCTCGCCGTCGTCCCACCACACCGGGCCGCGCTCACCCAGCGCAGTCTTGGCGACGTCGACGTCGGCATGCGCGGCGTCCTCGGCAGCGGCGTCGCCGGACCGCTTCGCGGCCCCGACCCGTCGGCGTGCGTCCATCAGGTCGTGCACCAGCTGCTCGCGGCGCTCCGGGGCCAGCCGCGGGTCTGAGCGGCGCCAGAGCCGGCCGCGCACGACGAGGTAGCGCCCGTCGGGAGTGACCGGCCACGCGGCATCGTCCCGGCTCATCGGCCCAGCCGTGGCGACAGCCGTCGAGCCGGAGGGACGCTCAGGCCGGAGACGGCCACCAGCCCAGGATGCTCCAGCCGGTGTCGGGGAACCCGGCGGCGCGTGCCACGGCGGCGCTCGCGAGGTTGCTCGCCGGGTGCAGATAGGTGCAGGCCAGGCCCTCAGCCAGCACCCGTCGCGCCGCCTGAGCCACCAACCGGCGGCCGAGGCCGCGCCCCTGAGCCCGCTCGTCGGTGACCACGGCCAGCTCCGCGCCGTTCGCGTCGTGCTTCTTCACCCCGACGCCGGCGAGGTAGCGGCCGTCGTCGTCCAAGGCCACGAGCACGTCTCCGCCGAAGGGAACGAGCCAGTCCGCGACGCGCGGATCGTCGGTGCTGCCGAGCGCGGCCGGCAGCCACACCCCCGCCTCCGGCAGCGCACCAGTGCCCGGAACGTCCACCGCCCAGCGCAGCACGCCGGCCCCCGCCCGACCCGGCCGGTCCATGACCGCAGGCAGGGCGGCCAGCAGGGCCGCGACGTCCGGCGGAGCGCCGAGCCGCTGGGCCACCGCCGGCGGCACGCGCAGCACCCCGGCCCCCGACGGGTCCCCGACCCCGGCGATCCCCAACGGCCCGCCGTCCCAGCCGACACCGTCCGGGTCCAGCGGCACCAGCGCGACCGGCGACGCCGGCAGTCCGCCGATCCACGAGTGCAGGTGCCGCAGCACCTCGTCCGGCGGGGTCGGTGCAGCAGCCACCCGAGCACCCTAGGCGCGCGTACGGTCACGGGCATGAGCGTCAGTGTCGAGGAGGTCCACGGGGTCACGTTCGAGGAGTTCCTTGCCGCCGAGCAGACCTCCGAGCACAGGCACGAGCTGGTGGGTGGTCGCGTCTTCGTCATGGCCGGCGGCACCGAGCGCCACGAGCTGCTCACCGGCCTGCTCTACGAGCGGCTGGCGCCCGGCGCGCGGGCGCACGGCTGCCGACCCTTTCAAGGCGGCCGTCTGCTGCGGATCGAGGAGACCGGCTACTACCCCGACGTGCTCATCGCCTGCGGCCCCGCGACGGACCGGCTCTTCGACACCACCGCCCGACTCGCCGTCGAGGTGCGCTCTCCCTCGACGCAGGACGTCGACCGCCGCGAGAAGGCCAGCGCCTACGCGCGGGTGGAGGGCCTGGACCTGTACCTGCTGGTGGACCCCCTCGAGCGGCGCATCGAGGTCGGACGCCGCCGCGGCACGACCTGGGACTGGCATGCAGCCGGCCCGGGCGACGTCGTCGCCACGCCGTTCGGCGACCTGGACGTCGACGCCCTCCACGACGACCTGGACGCCACCGCCACCACCTGACCTGGGACGTCGACGGACCGGATCAGCCAACCCTTGGAAGACGACGGGCTACCCACACCTCGCGCCGTCAGACCTCGATGACCACCGGGACGATCATCGGGCGGCGGCGGTAGGTGTCGCTGACCCACTTGCCGACGATCCGCCGCACCACCTGCGCCATCTGGTGGGCGTCCGCGACGCCCTCGCCGGCCGAGCGCTCGAGCTCGGCCTCGATGAGCGCCAGCACCGGCTCGAACGCCGTCGGGTCGTCGTTGAAGCCCCGGGCAGAGATGTCCGGCCCACCGACGATCTTGCCGGTGGTGGAGTCGACGGCCAGGGTCACCGAGACGAACCCCTCGTCCCCGAGGATGCGACGGTCCTTCAGCGTCGGTTCGCCGACGTCACCGACCTCGACGCCGTCGACGAAGACGTAGCCGCACGGCACGGCCCCGACGATCGACGCCTTGCCGTCGACCAGGTCGACGACCACACCGTCCTCGGCCAGCACGATCCGCTCGCGTGGCACGCCGGTGAGCGCGGCCAGCTCGGCGTGCGCGCGCAGGTGGCGCCACTCGCCGTGCACCGGCATGACGTTGGAGGGCTTGGTGGCGTTGAGCAGGTACAGCAGCTCACCGGCGGACGCGTGGCCGGACACGTGCACCTTCGCCACGCCCTTGTGCACCACGCGCGCGCCCCAGCGGGACAGGCCGTTGATCACGCGGTAGACGGCGTTCTCGTTGCCCGGGATCAGCGACGAGGCCAGCACGACGGTGTCCTGCGCGGCGATGCGGATCTGGTGGTGGCTCCGGTTGGCCATCCGCGACAGCGCCGACAGCGGCTCACCCTGCGAACCGGTGGAGATCAGCACGACGCGGTTGTCGGGCAGCTGCTCGACGTCCTTCATGTCGACCATCAGCCCCGGCGGCAGGCGCAGGTAGCCGAGCTCGGCGGCGACGCCCATGTTGCGCACCATCGAGCGCCCGACGAAGCAGACGTGCCGTCCGTGCCGCTCTGCAGCATCGACGACGGCCTGCACCCGGTGCACGTGGCTGGCGAAGCACGCGACGATGACCCGGCCGGTGGAGGTGCGCACGACGTCGTCGATCACCGGGGCGATCTCGCGCTCGGAGGTGACGAAGCCAGGCTGCTCGGCGTTGGTCGAGTCCGACAGCAGCAGGTCGATGCCCTCGCGCCCCAGCCGGGCGAACCCGCCGAGGTCGGTGAGCCGGCCGTCCAGCGGCAGCTGGTCCATCTTGAAGTCGCCGGTGTGCAGCACGAGCCCGGCCTGGGTGCGGATGCCGACCGCGAGCGCGTCCGGGATCGAGTGGTTGACGGCGAAGAACTCGCAACCGAACGGCCCGAATGCGAGCGTCTGCTCCTCGCGCACCTCGACGGTCACCGGCGTGATCCGGTGCTCGCGCAGCTTCGCGGTGATCAGGGCCAGGGTGAACCGGCTGCCGACGATCGGGATGTCGGCGCGCTCACGCAGCAGGTACGGCACCGCGCCGAGGTGGTCCTCGTGGCCGTGCGTCAGCACGACCGCCTCGATGAGGTGCAGCCGATCGCGGATGTAGGAGAAGTCGGGCAGGATCAGGTCGATACCGGGCTGGTCGACCTCGGGGAACAGCACCCCGCAGTCGACGATGAGCAGCCGCCCGGCGTGCTCGAACACGGTCATGTTGCGACCGATCTCGCCCAGACCGCCGAGCGCGACGATGCGCAGCGCGCCCTTGGGCAGGCGCGGCGGGCTGCTCAGGTTCGGGTGCGGGTGGCTCACGCGAGCCCCGCCACCGGCGCACAGGTCGCCGGATCGATGCCGGCGGCGAGCAGATCGGTGCGCAGGACGGCCACCTGCTCCGGGGTGGCGTCCACCAGCGGCAGCCGCACCGGCCCGCCCGGCAGTCCGGCCTGCCGCAGCGCCGCCTTCACCAGGATCGTGCCCTGGGTGCGGAAGATGCCGGCGTAGATGGGCAGCAGCCGGCGGTGCAGCTCGCGCGCCCGCTCGACCTCACCCTTGCCGTAGGCGTCGATCAGCTCACCGGTGGGGCCGGCGCACACGTGCGTGCTCGTGCCGATCACGCCGACGGCGCCGATCGACAGCAGCGGCAGCGTCGCGGCGTCCTCACCGGAGTAGTAGGCCAGGTCGGTGCGCGCGAGCACCTCCGAGGTGGCCAGCAGATCGAGCTTGGCGTCCTTGACGGCGACGATGCGTGGGTGCTCGGCCAGGGCGAGGATGGTGTCGGTCTCCAGTGCTGTCGCGGTGCGCTTGGGGATGTCGTAGAGCATGACGGGCAGGTCGGTGCTGTCGGCGACGGCGCGCACGTGGGCCAGCACCCCCGCCTGCGGCGGCCGGTTGTAGTACGGCGTGACGAGCAGCAGCCCGGTGACGCCGGCCTGCTCGGCGGCGTAGGCCAGCTCGATCGTGTGGGCGGTGCTGGCCGTGCCGACGCCGGCCAGCACGGTGGCGCGACCGCCCACGGCCTCCACCACCGCGCGCAGCACGGCCTGCTTCTCGTCGTCGGTGGTCGTCGAGGCCTCGCCGGCCGTGCCGTTGACGACCAGCCCGTCGTTGCCCTGGGCCACCAGGTGCTCGGCCAGCGCGGCGGCGCCGTCCAGGTCGAGGGCGCCGTCGGCAGTGAACGGCGTGACCATCGCGGTGATCACCCGGCCGAAGGGTGCTGATGCCGACATGCCGACGAGGTTACCCACCGGGGCCGGCCCCGCCGGGCTCCCGCGCCGCGGCGGCCCGCCGTCCGGTCAGCTGCCGAGCAGCGCGCTGACGGCCCCCGCGTCCAGCGGTCGGTGCAGCCCGAAGCCCTGCGCCACCTCGATGCCCTGCGCCAGCAGCCACTCGCGCTGCCCGTCGCGCTCGACGCCCTCGGCCACGCACGTCAGACCCAGGTCGTCGGTGAGCGCGGCCAGTGCCCGCACGATCGCCTCGTCCTGCCGGGACCTGCCCAGGCCGTCGACGAAGATCCGGTCGATCTTGACGGCCGTGACGGGGGTGCGTCGCAGGTGCAGCAGGGAGGACGCGCCGGTGCCGAAGTCGTCCAGGGCCAGCCGGACGCCGTCCGCGACGTACCCGCCGAGCGCCTCGACCACGGCGCCCTCGGCGTCGAGCAGGACGCTCTCGAGCACCTCCAGCGTCAGCGCCGACGTCGGCAGCCCGGCGTCGGCGAGCAGCGCGACGGCGTAGGGAAGCCGTTCGGGGGCCAGCAGCTCGCGCGCGCTGAGGTTGACCGACAGCCCGAGGTTCTCGTGCCCGGGCAGCCGCCGCCACGACGCGACGGCGACGGCAGCGGCCGTCAGCACCTGCCGTCCCAGCTCGACCACCAGGCCGGTGTCCGCGGCGACCTCGAGGAAGTCCGCCGGTGTGAGCAGCCCCCGTTGCGGATGCTCCCAGCGCACCAGCGCCTCGAGCCCGACGACCCGGCCCGTCGCCAGCTCGACCTGCGGCTGGTAGTGCACGACGAGCTCGTCGCGGTCCAGCGCTGCGCGCAGCTGCTGCTCCAGGCTGAGCCGCGCACCCGCCTGCTCGGCGACGCCCTGCGACCACAGGACCGCACGAGCACGCCCGCCGGCCTTGGCCCGGTACATGGAGGCGTCGGCGTCGCGCAGCAGCGACTCGGCGTCGACGTCTGCGTCGGTCCCGTCGCTGACCACGACGCCGATGCTGGCCGTGGCCACCAGCTCGTGACCCGCCAGCCGGACGGGGACCGCCAGCGCCGCCTGGATGCGGTCCGCCAGCTGGAGCGCCAGGGCGTCGTCGAGGTGCGCGCCCAGCACGACGAACTCGTCACCGCCCAGCCTGGCCACGACATCGTCGTCGCGGCAGACCGCGCTGAGGCGGCCCGCCACGGTGCGCAGCAGGTCGTCGCCCGCGCTGTGCCCGAGGGAGTCGTTGACGACCTTGAAGCGGTCCAGGTCCAGGAACAGCAGCGCCAACGGCGCGTTGCGCTCCAGCAGGTCCTCCAACCGCTGCTGCAGGGCGGCACGGTTCGCCAGGCCCGTGAGGGAGTCGGCCAGGGCCAACCGGTGCAGCCGCTGCTCAGCGAGCACGCGCGCCGACACGTCGCGCGTGGAGGACTGCAGCTCCAGCAGCCGCCCGTCCGCCCGGACGGGACGCATGACCGTCTCCACCCAGACCCAGTGTCCGTCGCGGTGGGACAGCCGATAGCGCACGGTCGCGACCTCCCCCGAGCGCCACAGCCCCAGCATGGAGCTGCGCAGCGGCTGCTGGTCCTCGGGGTGGACGAAGGTCAGCGCGCTGTGCCCCTCCAGCTCGCTCGGAGCGCGGCCGAGCACGTCCCGCAGCGCCGGGGAGGCGTACAGGCACTCCCCGCGGTCGCTGTGCCGGGTGATGATGTCGGTGCTGTTCTCGGCCAGCAGCCGGAAGTGCGCTTCGGACTCGGCCAGCGCGACGTCGGACGCGCGCATGCGCGTCACGTCCTGGAACAGGGCGACCGCCGCGTAGTGATCTGCCTGCCCGTCGCGGTAGAGCGGGGTCGCCGACACGCGCAACCAGCGGTCGCCGGTCGGCAGGCGGGCCCTCATGAGCACGCCGTGCTGCGCCTGTCCGGTGCGGACGGTCTGGTGCATCGGCCAGCTGTCGTCGGGCCACGGACGCCCGTCAGGATGCAGCAGCTCGCACCCGGCGGCGGCCAGCAGCTCCGCGCTCAGCCGGTCGGCCGGATGACCGAGCGTCTGCTCCAACGCGGTGTTCATCACCAGGATGCTCAGGTCGGCCGCGAGCACCACCAGACCTACACCGAGCGCGTCCAGCGCCCGCAGCATCTGGGCAGCGTCCAGCGACTCCTGCTCGCCGATCAGCAGTCGCGCCACCGGACGATCATCGCAGATTCAGGCCCGTGCGGGCCGCTACCGGGCTCGGGTGTCACAGCTGGTCGTCGCCGCCGGGCCGGTCACCCGTGTGCGGCCCCGGACCCCGTCCGCCGAGCAGCGCGGCGTCCACCAGGCGGGTCATCCGCGCCATCGACCGTCGGACGAACAGCACCTGCATCGGCCGTCCGAACACGCGCCAGCCCAGCCGCAGGAACGGGTTGTCGATCCGTTCGGAGCGGACGTACCGGCAGATGCGGAAGCTGACCTCGCCGGTGTCGAGGTTCTTGACCGCGCGATAGCACATCTCCCCGGCCTCGAGGTGACCGACGAGCGTGCGGTAGCACCAGCCCCACACCCGCAGCCGCTGGCCGTCCTGCTCCACCGTCTCGTCGACCACCGTGCTGACCCGGACGCCCAGCAGGAACGTGAGCGCGAGGAAGCGTCCCGCGAGCAGCATCGTGCGACCCTGCAGGCGGCTGTCCGGCAGCCAGACCCCCCGGATGATCGTCGGGTCGGCGAACTCGTAGTCGCGGATCAGCCGACAGGCCACCGTGTAGGGCCCGTCGGGCACAGGCTCGCCAGGACGCTCGTCGGGCAGCCGACGGCAGTACTCGTCGACGTGCCATCCCGCAGCGGCGGTGGGCGGCCCGTCGAGCGTGTAGTTGACCGGCGTGCGCTGCCAGCGGGCGAGCTCGGCCGACAGGTCGACGGCGGAGAACAGCCGGACGTCAACCATCGACGACCTCTGACCGTTCGGTGCGCACCCGGACCGGCCCTTCCTGCGAGCCGCCCGTCAGGGCGGCGACGCGCTGGCAGACGTGCACCCACATGTACAGCTGCATCTCGCGGGCCAGCGGCAGCCGGTGGTAGAGCCAGTCGTACAGGCGGTCACCGCTGCGCGTCCACGACTCGACGGTGAACAGCAGGCGGCCACCGTCGCCCCAGCGCGCGCGGAACTGGATCTCGCCCGCCTCCATGTGTCCGCGCAGCGTCGCCAGCCGGAAGGAGGTCGGGGTGCGGTCGAACACCCGCACCGAGACCGACCACGGGCCCGGCATGCGGATCGCGAACTCGGCGCCGTCGCCGCGGTGCGGCGACGTCGGCTCGAAGCGGGCCAGCTCGGTCGGCGAGGCGCGGTTGGGGTCGACCAGCAACCGGTCGATCAGCTCCTCGGGCCCGGTGCGGGCACCGGCGACGACGACGTCGTAGCTGCGGTGGTAGAGCCGCCCGCGGCCGTCGCGACGACGCAGCAGGCTGTCGCCGTCCCCCGGCACGACGCGCTCCGGAGCCGGCGCGCTCTCGCCCGGTGCCAGGTCGACGAGCGCGTGCTCGACCCCGCCGCGCTTGCGGGCGTAGGACAACGACGTGAGCACCAGGCCCGGCGCGCGGACCAGGACGCCGCCGAGCGAGCCGAGCACCTCCGGCGGGCGGGGCGCGCGCTGACGGCCGTCGCGCGTCCGACGGTGCTGGGCTCGGGTGCTTCGTAGGGCGCTCACGTCAGCGCCCTACCCCGCTGACAGCGACCGAGCACGGAGCCCGACCCCGGCAAGCAGCACCCCGGGACGGGTTCAGGTGGTGCCGACGGCTGTCGACAAGGCGAACGTGACTGCGCCTGCTCCGCTCCCCGCCGAGAGCGGGCAGCAGGCTCGGCTGGTCCTGCTCGGGCGGCGCGGGCTCGTGGTGTCCCTGTGGGCGCTCATGGCGGCCTACGTGCTCGGGCTCGCACGGCACGGCACGGACTACGAGCCGTTCGTGGACAGCGGGCTGGGACAGGTGTCCTGCTGGTTGACGGTCGTGCTCGCCGGCAGCGCGGCGGTCCGCCCCGGCTCCCGCCGGGCGGAGGCCGCCTGGATCACCCTGGCGCTGACCGGCTTCTCGATCGGCAACACCCTCTACCTGCACGCGGCCTCCCGCGGGGCTCAGCTGCCCTTCCCCTCCGCCGCCGACGTGGGCTACCTGTCCGTCTATCCGTGCGCTCTCGTGGCGCTGACGTTGGCGGTGCGTCGGCAGGTGCGGGCCGGCGCCGGATCGGTCGGGCTGGACGGCGTCGTCGGCGGGCTCGGCGCGGCAGCGGTGCTGGCGCTGGCGCTGGGCCCGGTGCTGGCGGACGCCAGCGGGGGCCCGCTCCTCGCCTCGGTCGCTGCCGCCTACCCCCTGGCCGACCTGCTCCTGGTGGCGGCGCTCGTGGGGGTGGCCTCGCTGCAGGGCCGCAGCAGCCTGCGCGACTGGTTGCCGCTGCTCGCCGGCCTCGGCTTCTTCACCGCGGCCGACGTCCACTACGCCGTGCGGGTGGCCAACGACACCTACCAGGTCGGGACGATGCTCGACGCCCTGTGGCCGATCGGCATGGCGCTCATGGCCACCTGGACGCTCCGCCCCGCGACGTCCCAGGCGCAGGAGCCGCACCGCCCGGCAGCCCTGCTCGTCACGGCGACGTCGATGCTCACCTGCCTGGGGCTGCTTCTCACGGCGACCTGGCTGCCCGTCCCGGCGCTCGCCACCCAGCTGGCCGGAGCGACGCTGCTCGTCGCCGCCGCGCGGACCCAGCTGGCGTTCCGCCAGCTGCGGCGCCTGGCCGACCTCCGACGTCAGGCGACGACCGACGACCTCACCGGCCTGCCGAACCGGCGGGCCCTGCACGACCACGTCGGCCGGGTGCTCGCGCAGCGCCCCGGCCAGCACGCCCTGCTCCTGCTCGACCTGGACACCTTCAAGGAGGTCAACGACAGCCTGGGCCACCACGTCGGCGACCGGCTGCTCGTCGACGTCGGCGAACGGCTGACAGGGCGACTGCGCCGCGCAGACTTCCTGGCCCGGCTCGGCGGTGACGAGTTCGCCGTGCTCATCGACGGTGGTGACCGCGAGCAGGCCGAGACCGTCGCCGCCGCGCTGCGGGACGTGCTGGTGGAACCGTTCGTCCTGGAGGGCATCGCCGTGCGCACCGATGCCAGCATCGGCATCGCCCTGTCCCCCGACCACGGGGACGAGCTCGGCCTGCTGCTGCGCCGGGCAGACATCGCCATGTACCAGGCCAAGGCCGACCGGTCGGGCCACCAGGTGTTCGTGTCCTCCGCGTTGGACGGCGGCGCCGAGCGGCTGCGGACCGTCGAGGAGCTGCACGCGGCGCTGGCGCAGGAGCAGCTCGTCCTGCACTACCAGCCCAAGCTGGACCTGCGCACCGGCCGGATCACCGGCGTCGAGGCGCTGGTGCGGTGGCAGCACCCCACCCGCGGACTGCTCCCGCCGGCCAGCTTCCTCGGTCTGGTCGAGGACGCCGGCCTGATGCGAGGACTCACCCAGGCGGTCCTGGTGCAGGCGCTGGACCGCGCCGCAGCCTGGCGGCGGGCCGGCCGTCGGCTCAGCGTGGCGGTGAACCTGTCGGCGAGCGCCCTCGTCGACGCCTCGTTGCCCGCCGACGTCGCCGCGCTGCTCACGGCGCGGGACCTGCCGCCCGGTGCGCTGCACCTGGAGATCACCGAAGACTTCCTGATGGCCGACCGCGACCGGGCCCGGCAGGTGCTCGCCGAGCTGCGCAGGGTCGGCGTGCGCGTGGCGGTGGACGACTTCGGCACCGGTTACAGCTCGCTGGCGTACCTGCGCGAGCTGCCGGTCGACGACCTGAAGCTGGACCGCTCGTTCGTCCTGCCGATGACCGGCGACGCGCGGGCCACCGCGCTCGTGCTGTCGACCATCGACCTCGCCCACAGCCTCGGGCTGCGGATGGTGGCCGAAGGCGTCGAGGACGCCGAGGCGCTGGCGATCCTGGTGCAGCACGGCTGCGACGAGGCCCAGGGCTTCCACCTCTCGCCGCCGCTTCCCGCCGCCGAGCTGGAGCGGTGGCTGGACGCGCGGGCCGTCACGGAGCTGGTCGCTCCCCGGTCGGCCCTGCGCCGCTGAATCGCCTCGCGCTGTGTCAACCCTCGCCGACGAGCGGGCTCATGGCTACCTCGGTGCCGTCGGGCAGCGCTGAGATCACGAAGTCGGCAAAGGCGTTCGGCGCTACCCGCTGCAGCTCGCGCAGCATCGCGATCGCGAGCTCGCGGATCTCGACGTCGGCATGCTCGCTCGCCCGCATCGCGACGAAGTGCCGCATCGCGCGGTAGTTGCCGGTGACGACGATGCGCGTCTCGGTGGCGTTCGGCAGCACCGCGCGAGCGGCCTGCCGGGCCTGCTTGCGGCGGCTGGTGAGGTTCTCGACGTCGGCGAACTTCTTCTCCAGGCCTTCCAGCAGCCGGGTGTAGGACGCGAGCGCCTGCTCCCCCGCCTCCAGGAACAGCGCGTGCAGCTCGGGGTCCTCGGCGATGACGCCGGGCTCGACCATCGCGGCGTCGCGCTCGGGCACGTAGCGCTGGCTGAGCTGGCTGTAGGAGAAGTGCCGGTGCCGGATCAGCTCGTGGGTGAGCGAGCGGCTGATCCCGGTCAGGTAGAAGGTGACGCTGCCGTGCTCGAGCACCGACAGGTGGCCGACCTCCAGGATGTGCCGCAGGTAGCCGCTGTTGGTCGCGGTCGACGGGTTCGGCTTGCTCCACGACTGGTAGCAGGCCCGACCGGCGAACTCTGCGAGCGCCTGCCCGCCGTCGACGTCGGTCTCCCACGGCACGTCGGCCGGGGCTTCGAAGTGCGTCCAGGCGATGACCTGGACCTGCAGCGGGGCGAGCGCGACCACGAGAGACTCCGTACCGGTAGGGCCCGCTGGCGGGGGAAGCCCGGGCCGTCCGAGGCTAGCGGGCGAGCTGACGGGGCGGCCGGGACGCCGGTGCGGCTGTGGTGGCATGGACGCCGTGACCACGGCCCCCCGCACCTCCCTGCTGCCCACGCTGGGACTGCTCGCGGTGACCGCTGCCTGGGGCTCGACGTTCTACCTGCTCAAGGACGTCCTGGACCGGGTGCCGGTCGGTGACTTCCTGGCGGTCCGGTTCGCGGTGGCAGCGGTCGCGGTCTGGCTGCTGGCGCCGCGGGCGATGGGCCGGCTGAGCCCGTCCGAGCGGCGGCACGGCGTCGCTCTCGGCGCGGTCTACGGGACGGCGCAGCTGCTGCAGACCGTCGGGCTGCAGAGCACCGCGGCGTCCGTCAGCGGCTTCGTGACCGGCATGTACGTCGTGTTCACCCCGCTGCTCGGCGCGCTGCTGCTGCGGGCGCGGATCAGCCGGGCCGTCTGGTTGGCCGTCGCCCTCGCGACCCTGGGGCTGGCCGTGCTCTCGCTGCAGGGGTTGTCGGTCGGCGGCGGCGAGGCGCTGACGCTGGCCTCGGCCGTCCTCTACGCCGCGCACATCGTCGGCCTCGGCGCCTGGAGCAGCGGACGCAACGCGCTCGGCCTGACGATCGTGCAGCTGCTGGTCATCACCGCGATCTGCTCGCTGGCCGCCGTCCCCGGGGGGCTGACCCTGCCGCGCACCGGCGCCGACTGGGGCGCGCTGCTGTGGATGGCGCTGGTCGCCGGTGCGCTGGCGCTGGTGGTGCAGACCTGGGCGCAGGCCCACGTGCCCCCGACCCGGGCGGCGATCGTCATGACCATGGAGCCGGTGTGGGCCGGGCTGTTCGCGGTGCTGCTCGGCGGCGAGCGGCTCGGGCCGCGGGTGGTGCTCGGGGGCGGCCTGGTGCTGGCGGCGATGTACCTCGTCGAGCTGCGTCCCGGACGCGCGTCGACGGAGGGCCCCAGCGTCGAGGCCGTGACCGGACCGGGAGGCATCGGGCAGGTGACGCACGTCGGTCCGGTGTAGCCGGTCCGCCGGCGTCAGGCCAGCAGCTTCTGCATCGCCACGACGGCGCCGTTGGTGCGCGCACCGAGCGCGTCGTTGATGGCGATCATGTGCGTGTTCTCGGCCGCGTTCCAGGTGCTGACGTACCGCGTGCCGGGGCTCGCCGCCGCCAGCTCGCGCAGCGCCGCCAGCTTGACCAGGGCGCCCAGACCGTGGCCTCGATGGGCCCGCACCACCAACGTGTCCCACTGGTAGGCGCGGCGGCGGTCGGCCTTCGGGACGCCCATCGTGGTGTAGGCGACCATCGATCCGGACTCCTCGTGCACCGCGCCGACCGCGACGAAGGTCCGGTCCATCTGCTGCACGACCCGTTCCTCGCGCCGGATGCGGGCGCCGTCCCAGACCTCCTCGTGGACGTCGACCTCGTCCAGCGGCACGTCGATGCTCATCACCCGGCTCAGCTCGGCGCGGTCGGCCAGGTGCTCCTCGGGCACGGCGTCCCACCACGTGAGCAGCCGGTAGCCCGGCGCCGGGCGCTCCAGCGCGGCGACGAGGTGCGGCGGAAGCGGCAGGTCGATGTCGCGGCGCACCTCCTGCTGCGCCACCTGGTAGCCGCGCGCCAGCCCGAAGGCGCGGTCGGTTCGTGCCGCGGCGGGTGGCTCGTCGACGTAGCTGATCAACGTGGTGCGGCCGCACGACCGTGCGTGCTCGACGAGCGCCTGCTCCAGCAGGGTCCCGACGCCGCGTCGGCGGTGGTCCGGGTGCACAGCCAGGTCGAACTCGCAGACGTGCAGGTTGTCGCGCTGCGGCAGCTCGAGCCGCACCGCACCCACGACCTGGCCGCCGTCGCGCACGGTGAGACAGTGCCGGGCGGTGTCGGCGTCCGCCCCCAGCCCGGCCACGCTGCGCACCTGCTCCTCGTGCCGCAACCAGCTCGGTTCTCCCGGCCGGGAGAGCTCGGTGGCGGCCGCGAAGACCGCGAAGAACGCCGCGAAGTCCGCGTCGTCACGAGGGTCGATCTGCTGTACGTCCACGTCGCACACGTTCCCAGCCGTGTCCAGCGGTTTGCCCAGGACGAGAACACGTTCTAGGTTCGCCTCCCCGGACGGCAGGAGCCACCCCGTGACCGAGCTGCTCGTCGACGCCCCCACCGCCCTCACCCCGCGGTGGCTGACCGCTGCCCTGGAAGCGGGCGGCCACCGTCCTGCCGGGGTGGAGACGGTCGAGGTCTCCCCCGTCGGTACCGGACAGACGGGGGCCAGCTACCGGCTCGCCGTCCGCTGGACCGAGCCCACCGACCTGCCGTCGTCCTTCGTCGTCAAGCTGCCGGCGCAGGACCCGGAGGTGCGGGCTCGGGTGGCGTCCACCTACCGCGCCGAGGTCGCCTTCTACGCGCAGATCGCGCACACCGTGGACGTACCCGTCCCGCGTTGCTGGTTCAGCGCCGCGAGCGAGGACGCCTCGCGCTTCGTGCTGCTGCTGGCCGACCTCGCCCCGGCCGTGCAGGGCGACCAGCTCGCCGGCTGCGACGTCGAGGTGGCCCGTGCCGGGGCGGTGGCGCTGGCGGGGTTGCACGGTCCGCGCTGGTGCGACCCGACCTGGGACGACCTCACCGTCACGATGATGCCGCGCCCGGACGCGGCCGGCGCCGCCGGGCTGGCCGAGATCACCGCCACCGCCACGACGATGTTCGCCGACACCCTGGGCCCGCGGATGACCGCGGACGACCTCGCCACGCTGAACGCGTTCCCCGCGCTGCTGGCCCGCTGGCTGCTGCTGGAGCCCGACCGCTTCGCCCTGCTGCACGGTGACTTCCGGCTCGACAACCTGCTGCTGGCCCCCGACGGCGCCGTCACGGTCGTCGACTGGCAGACCATCGCCGTCGGCCTGCCGGCCCGCGACCTCGCCTACTTCGTCGCGACCAGCCTGTTGACGCCGGACCGGCGCGCCCACGAGGACGAGCTCGTCGCCGCCTACCACCGGGCGCTGCTGGCCTACGACGTGCCCGACTACGACCTGGCCGCGTGCGCCCGGGACTACCGGCTCGGGATGCTGCACGTGCTGCTCATCAGCACGCTCGGCTGGGCGTTCTCCAGCCGCACCGACCGCGGCGACGAGATGATGCTGGTCATGCTGCAGCGGGCCTGCACGGCCGTCCGCGACCTGGACAGCTACGCCCTGGTGGCAGCCGGTGACCGCGCCCGAGCTCGGCTGCTACCTGCTGGCCGGTCAGCCCGACAGCGCCCGCGACATCGTCACCGAGGTGCGCGACGCCGAACGTCTCGGCCTGGGCGCGGCGTTCGTCACCGAGCGCTACAACCGCAAGGAGGCCGGGGCGCTCTGCGGCGCGGCCGCGGCCGCCAGCGAGCGCATCCGCATCGTCACGGCGGCGACCAACCACAACACCCGCCACCCGATGGTCACCGCCGGCTTCGCGCTGACGATGCAGAGCCTGACCGGCGGCCGGTTCACCCTCGGCCTGGGGCGCGGCATCCCGCTGATGCAGGACGCCTACGGCATCGACCGCATCACGACCGCGCAGCTGGAGGACTTCGCGCTGGTCGTGCGCCGGCTGTTCCGCGGCGAGGTCGTCTTCGGCCACGACGGACCGGCCGGCAGCTACCCCGTGCTGCACCTCGACGCGACGCTCGACGAGCACCTGCCGCTGGCGCTGGTCGCGTTCGGCGACAACAGCCTCGCGCTCGGCGGCCGCGTGCTTCGACGACGTCGTCCTGCACACGTACTTCACCGACGAGACGACGGAGCGCTGCGTCCGGGTCGTCAAGGACGCCGCCGAGCAGGCCGGCCGCGACCCGGCGTCGGTGCGCGTCTGGTCGTGCTTCGCCACGGTCGGCGACCACCTGCCCGAACCGCTGCGGCTGAAGAAGACGGTCGGGCCGGCTGGGCACCTACCTGCAGGGCTACGGCGACGCTGCTGGTGCGCACCAACGGCTGGGACCCGGCGCCGCTGGAGCGCTTCCTGGCCGATCCGGTGGTCTCCTCCGTCCGCGGCCTGGACGTCTCCGCCACGACCGACCAGCTCGAGCACGTCGCGACGCTGATCCCGTCGGAGTGGCTGGAGCCGAGCGCCACCGGCACGCCCGCGCAGTGCGTCGTCGGCCGTCCGGGGCCAGCTCGCGCTGGGCTGCGACGGCGTCATCCTGCACGGCGCGACGCCGACCGAGCTGGCACCGGTGCTCGCGGCCTACTGAGGTTCGCGCTCCCAGAACCGGATCTCCTCGTCGACGGCGATCCCGAGCCCGACGAGGTCGGCCTCACGCTCGGGCAGCCCCGCCAGCTGCAGACCCGTCGGCAGCCCGTCGACGAGGCCGACGGGAACCGAGAGCGCCGGGAAGCCCGCCACCGACCAGCCCTTGGTGAGCGCGAGGGAGGGCAGCGGGCCGGCCAGCGGCTCCGGCGGCTGCGGCAGGGTCGGTGAGGCGACGGCGTCCAGCCCCTGCTCGGCGAAGCGCTGCCGCCAGCCGGCCGTCCAGTCGCGGCGTTCCTGCTGGGCGCGCGTGTGCTCTGCGCCGGTGACCTGCGCGGCCTGCCGCAGCCGGTCGCGCACGTGCCCGCCGTACAGGTGCGCGCGGGTGGCCGACCACTCGGCGTGGTGCGCCAGCGCCTCCGGCCCCTGCAGCTCGCCGTAGGTGCCCGGGATCGCGCCGATCCGGGCCGCCCCGGCCGGCGGCGTCACCGGCACCAGCACCGCCCCGCGCTCGACGAGCAGCTGCAGCGCTGCCTGGCAGGCCGCCGCGACGCCCTCATGGGTGCCGGGAGCGAGCGGCAGCACGCCCAGACGCCGACCCCGCACGTCCGGCACCTGCCGGGGGTAGTCCGGCACGGCGACGTCCAGCGACAGCGGGTCGGCGCCGTCGTACCCGGCCAGCAGGCGCATCAGCAGCGCGACGTCGAGCATCCTGCGAGCCAGCACCCCGGCGGTGTCCAGCGACGCCGCCAACGGCAGGACGCCGGCCGTCGACACCCGGCCGTGCGCCGGACGCAGCGTGCAGACCCCGCAGGCCGCCGCCGGGATCCGGAGCGACCCGCCGGTGTCGCTGCCGGCGGCCACCGGGACCATCCGCGCCGCCACCGCCGCGGCCGACCCGCCGGAGGAGCCACCGGGCGTCCGGGTGAGGTCCCACGGGTTGCGTGTGGGGTGCGAGCCGGTGCCGTAGGCGAACTCCTGCAGCGCCGTCTTGCCGAGCAGCCCCGCACCTGCGTCGCGCAGGCGTCGCCAGACGGCGCTGTCGATCCCGGGGTCGTGGCCCGCCAGCACCCGGCTCGACGCGGTCGTCGGCACCCCCCGGGTCAGGTACAGGTCCTTCAGCGCCACCGGCACGCCGGCCAGCGGTCCGACGGGCCGTCCCGCGGCACGGTCGTCGTCGGCCTGCCGCGCGGCGTCCAGCGCCCGTTCGGGCGTGCAGACGACGAACGCGAGCACCTGCGGCTCGACCGCCTCGACCCGGGCCAGGCAGGCCGCCACCAGCTCGCGCGCGGACAGCGTGCGGGCTGCCAGCAGCGGCAGCACGGCGGTCAGCGTCAGGCTCGCGGGGTCGTGCACGCGGGAACCCTAGGCGCCCCGGTTCAGGTGCCGCTGCGGGATGCCGAGTGAACTGGTAGCGTCGAGGGCGTCAACGATCTGTCATCAGATCGTCCGGTGCGGGATACGCCCGGTTCACACAGCACTGCCACGCTGCTGCAAGGCCCCGAACGGTATCGCCGAGGGGCTCGACGAGCACAGCGCAGAGCCGCAACACGCACGACCTCAGTGCTCCATGCCGGAGCCGAGGATGCAGGAAGGACAGCCGTCATGATCGACGACTTCGGACCCTGGGACGACTGAGTCCCCTCCCCGCCCCCGGTCGCTGACCGCGGGGCCCTGAACCCCGGACGGACCGCCCGCAGCACCTGCTGCCGGCGGTCCGTCCTCGTTCTCGCGGTCGGGAGTCCGGCCTCAGGCAGCCAGCGCCGCCGTGAGCCCGGACGCCATCGTCCCGCGCGGCTCGACGAGCACGTCGTCCAGGCCCTGCCACGCCGCCGCCCGCCGCAGCTCGACGGCGAGCGCAGCGGCGACGTCGCCCTCGTCCGAACCGGGCTCCAACCAGGCCGCCAGCACCCGCAGCACCCCAGCCTTGCGGTCGCTCTTGAGGTCGACGCGGGCGCGCAGCGCGCCGTCGTGCAGGAACGGCAGCACGTAGTAGCCGTACAGGCGCTTGGCCGCCGGGGTGTAGATCTCCAGCCGGTAGTCGAACCCGAACAGCCTGGACGTGCGCGCGCGCTCCCAGACCAGCGGGTCGAAGGGCGACAGCAGCGCCGACGCCCGGACCCGGCGGGGCAGCGCCGCCTGCGGGTGCAGGTAGGCGGCGTCGCGCCAGCCCGGCACCTGGACCGGCACGAGCGAGCCGTCCGCCACCAGCGACCGCACCGCCGCCGGTCCGTCCTCGCCCCGCAGCCGGAAGTAGTCGCACAGGTCGCCCGCGGTGGCCACGCCGTGCGCCCGAGCCGCCAGCAAGATCAGCTGCCGGTGCGCCTCGGCGGGCTCGGGCGTCGGCAGGTCCAGCACCGCGGCCGGCAGCACCCGCTCGGTGAGGTCGTAGACGCGGGTGAAGCCGGCCCGGTCGGCGGTGGTCACCCGGCCGGCCCCGAACAGGTACTCCAGCGCCGCCTTGGGCAGCGACCAGTCCCACCAGGGACCGGCCGGGCGTCCCCGGTCGTGCCCCACGGACTCCTGCACCTGCGCGGCGGTCATCGGGCCGCCCTGCTCGAGGTGACGCAGCACGAGCGCCACGAACTCCGGGTGCTCGCGCATGACCCGCAACGGCTCACCCCAGCCGTCCTGCAGCGCCTCGATGCGCGCCATCCGCCAGCGCAGCAGCGGGTGCAGGCCCAGCGGCAGCAGCGACGCCTCGTGCCCCCAGTACTCGAACAGCTCGCGACGCGGCCCGTAGGCCGAGCGGGCGAGCAGGTCCTTGTCGTAGGGGCCGAGCCGGCTGAACAGCGGCAGGAGGTGCGCCCGCTCGAAGACGTTCACCGAGTCCAGCTGCAGCAGGTGCGTGCGGCCGAGCACCCGACGCACGTGCCGGACGTCGGGCCGTCCCGCCGGAGCCGGATCGGTGAAGCCCTGCGCGGCCAGCGCGACCCGGCGGGCCTGCGGCAGGCTCAGACGCTCGACGTCCGTGGGCATCCGCTGGTTCTAGCCCACCGGGCGCCGGTGCGGCTACTCCCCCACCCAGACCGTCTTGGCGTGGCAGAACTCGCGGATGCCCAGATCGGCCAGCTCGCGGCCGTACCCGCTGGTCTTGATGCCGCCGAACGGCAGTTCTGGGTAGCTGGCGGTCATGCCGTTGACGAAGACCATGCCGGCCTGCAGCCCGGTGATGAAGCGCTCCTGCTCGTCCGGGTCCTGCGTCCAGACGTTGCTGCCCAGTCCGAACACGGTGACGTTGGCGAGCTCGAGGGCGGCGTCCAGGTCGTCGACGCGGTACAGGGTCGCGACCGGACCGAAGACCTCCTCGGTGTGCATGCGCATCTGCTCGGTGACCCCGGTGATCAGGGTCGGCGGGTAGAACCAGCCCGGCCCGTCCGGACGCGTCCCGCCGAGCACGACGGTCGCGCCCTGCTCGACGGCGTCGGCCACGAGCTCTTCGACGTCGACGCGGCCCTGCTCGGTGGCGAGCGGCCCGACGTCGGTGGCGTCGTGGGTCGGGTCGCCGACGACGAGCGCACGCAGCGCGTCCGCGAACAGCTCGGCGAAGCGGTCGTACACGTCGGTGTGGACGAGGAAGCGCTTGGCCGCGATGCAGCTCTGCCCGCTGTTCTGGCAGCGGGCGGTGGCGGCGGTGGTCGCCGCCTTCTCCAGGTCGGCCGACGGCATCACGACGTAGGGGTCGCTGCCGCCGAGCTCGAGCACGGTCGGCTTGAGCTCTTCGCCGGCGATGGCCGCGACCGCCTTGCCGGCCGGGGTGCTGCCGGTGAGCGTCGCGGCGACCACCCGCTCGTCGCGCAGCACCTGCTCGACCTGGCCGCTGCCGATCAGCAGCGTCTGGAAGACGTCGGCCGGAAAACCGGCCTCGACGAACACCTGCTCCAGGTACAGCGCGGTCTGCGGCACGTTGCTGGCGTGCTTGAGCAGCCCGACGTTGCCGGCCATCAGCGCCGGGGCGGCGAAGCGCATGGCCTGCCAGAGCGGGAAGTTCCACGGCATGACGGCCAGCACCGGCCCCATCGGCTGCCAGCGCACCTCGGCCCGGACGGCCTTCACCGCCGCAGCGTCGACGCCGGTGGTCGCGAGCATCGCCTGGGCGTGCTCGGCGTAGTAGCGGCAGGCCGCGGCACACTTGCCGATCTCGGCCCGGGCCGCCTTGAGCGTCTTGCCCATCTCCAGGGTCATCAGGGCCGCCGTCTGCTCGGCCTGTGCGTCGAGCCGGTCGGCGGCGGCGCGCATCCAGCCGGCGCGCTCGGCGAAGCTCGTCCTGCGGTAGGAGCTGAAGGCTGCCGCGGCGCGGGCCAGCCGCTCCTCCAGCTCGGCGTCCGACAGCGCGTCGAAGGTCCGGACAACCGCACCGGTGGACGGGTCGGTGGTGGCGATGGGCATAACTGCGCTCCTGTCTGCGTGCGGTGTCTGCGTGCTGGCATCTGTACCCGATGGACCGTTCAGGTCTAGCGTGCGTGGCAGTCCGCGCTCTCCGGGGGGAGACGAGATGGCGACGCGCAGCAGACCTGGCTTCGGCGACTGGCTGGTCGGCCGGCACGACCCGAGCCGACCGGACTCCCCCGAACCGACCACCGGGCCGCTCCCGAGCACCCTGCTGGCCGGGGGCGCCGAGCCCAGCGGCATCAGCTGCAGCGGCGGCGGGCTGCGCTCGGCGGCGTACAACCTCGGCGCCCTGCAGGTGCTGCGCGAGCACGACGTCCTGGCGCGCGCGACCTGGCTGTCGGCGGTCTCCGGCGGAAGCTACATCGCGCCTCGCACGCGATCGTGGCCGCCAGCACCGATCAGGAGCTGTTCGCGTCGACCCCGCCTTACGCCCCCGGCTCGGCCGAGGCCGGTTGGCTGCGGAACCACAGCACCTATCTGGTCCCCGACCTGACGGTGAAGCTGCGGCTGGGGCTGAACCTGTTCTACGGGATGCTCAGCAACCTCTCCATCCTGTGGCTGAGCCTGTTCGTTCTGGCCCGCCCGCTGGGCTGGGCCTACCGCTGGGCCCAGCCGGGCCTGCTGACGCGCGCCGACCCGTCCTACGGGGTCAGCACCTGGGTGCTGGTGCTGCTGGGGGCGCTGGTCACGCTGTCGTTCGGCGCGGTCTACGCCGAGCGGATCCTGGACCGGTTCCAGGAGCCCTGGCCGCGCACGACGGCGTTCCTCCGTGCCTGGTCGACCCGGCTGCTGCTGCTCCTGGCCGGTGCGGTCGTCCTGCTGGTGCTCACCCCGGCGCTCGTGCTCGCCCTGTGGGAGCTCGGCCGCAGCGACGCCATGGGCGGTGCGGCGCAGACCTCGATGACGCGGCTCGGCTTCTCCGGCGACCGCGGTGGCAGCCTGCGCCTGCAGCTGCCCGCGGTGCTCGCCACCGTCGCCGCCACGGTCGGCGTCGTGACGCGCACCGTCCAGACCGCCTCCCACGTCGTGGGCAACCGGTTCGGGCGGGCGGTGCTGCCCTGGCTGGCGTCCGGGCTGGTCTCGCTGCTGCTGGTGCTGCCGTTCCTGAAGTGGACCAAAGACGCAGTGCTCGCGACCTCCTGGCCGCGCGAGCTGGCCCTGACCGGTGCGGCGCTGGCCGCGGTCCTGCTGCACGAGCTGCTGACCAACATCAACCGGACCTCGATGCACCCGTTCTACAAGGAACGGCTGTGCAGCGCCTTCGCCACGCACCGCATCTCGCCGACCCAGGCGTGCGAGCTGCCGTACAGCGTCCCCGTCCGGCTCTCCACGCTCGACACGCACGGGACAGTCCCGGAGCTGCTGGTCTGTGCCGCGGGCAACGTCTCGGGCCTGGACGACGTCCCGCCTGGGCGGGGCTGCGTGTCCTTCGTGTTCTCGCGGCAGAAGTGCGGCGCGCCTGCGCTCGGCCCGCTGGTGGACACAGCGCGCTACGAACGGGTCGTCGGCGCCCGCACCCTGACCGTGCCGGGGGCCGTCGCGATCTCCGGCGCGGCGATCAGTCCCGTGATGGGACGCGAGACCAGGCCGGCGCTGCGCCTGCTGCTCACCGTCGCCAACGTGCGCCTGGGCATGTGGCTGCCGAACCCGGCGCGGCCCGAGACGTGGCCGAGGGACGAGCCGGCGGTGCGCCACCCGCTGTGGTCGCCCAGGCGCCTGACCGCCGCCCTCGCGCGCCGTCGGGCCGAGCCCGGGCCGCGCTACCTGGTCCGCGAGATGTTCGGTCGCAACCGGTGGGACGACCACTGGCTCTACGTCTCCGACGGCGGGCACTGGGAGAACCTGGGCCTGCTGGAGCTGCTGCGCCGCGGCTGCACGACGGTCTGGTGCCTGGACGGCTCAGGCGACTCCGCAGACTCCAGCGCCACCCTGGGACAGGCCATCGCGATGGCCCGCAGCGAGCTGGGGGTCGAGATCGCGCTGGATCCGTCGGCCATGGCCACCGACCCGACGACGGGCTGGGCGCGCAACGACCACGCGGTCGGCACGATCACCTACCCCGACGGCCGCGTCGGTGTCCTGGGGGTGGCCAAGCTCGCCGTCACCGACGACGCCCCCTGGGACGTCCGCGCCTACAAGCTCAAGGACCCGCGGTTCCCCTACCACTCGACGATGGACCAGCTCTACGACGACCAGCGGTTCGAGGCGTACCGCTCGCTCGGACGGCACACCGCCACCCGGCTGCTCGCGGCGATGGACCGGCAGGAGCAGGCCCGCAGCCGGGAGGCGCTAAGGGTGGGGCCGGCGCTCGGTCGGCCCGGCGCGGGCGTCGCGGGACGGATCGACCTGACCGGCCCGGCCGCACCGGCAGCCGGGACGGGCACGGCGGGAGCAGGCAGCCTAGGCTGAGGCCGATGGCTGATGTCAGCGTGCGCCCAGCTCGCCCCGAGGACGCCGAGCGCGTGGCCCGGGTGCAGCTGTCGACCTGGCGCACCGCCTACAGCGAGCTGCTGCCGGCCGCCGCCCTGGACGTCCCGGAGGTGCAGGCGGCGGCGTTGTGGCTCGGCGCGGTCGAGTCGCCGCCCTCGCGCGAGCACCGGCTGCTCGTCGCCTTCGAGCGCGACGAGCTGGTCGGGTTCGCCGCGAGCGGACCGGGCGAGGGCGACGCGACCGCTGAGGTCCTGACGCTGCTCGTCGAGCCACGCTGGGGCCGTCGCGGGCACGGCTCGCGGCTGCTCGCAGCCTCGGTCGAGCACTGGCGGGGCTGGGGCGCCTCGCGCGCACGCTGCTGGGCCTTCGAGGGCGACCCCGCCACCCGCACGTTCCTGCTGGCCGCCGGCTGGGAGCCCGACGGCGCCGTCCGGTCGCTGGAGACCGGCGACGGCGCCGCGCAACGCCAGCTGCGCCTGCACACCGACCTGACGGAGCCCTGATGTTCAGCGGCTTCCCCGAGACGGCGCTGGAGTTCTACGACGGGCTGACCGCCGACAACACCAAGGCCTACTGGAGCGACCACAAGGCGGTCTACGACGAGTGCGTCGCCGCTCCGATGAGGGAGCTGCTGGCAGCGCTGGAGCCGGAGTTCGGCGCGGCGAAGTTCTTCCGGCCCTATCGCGACGTGCGGTTCAGCAAGGACAAGACGCCGTACAAGGACCACGCCGCGGCGGTCGTCGAGAACGGCGACTCCGGCGCCCTGTACGTGCAGCTCGGAGCCGAGGGACTGTTCCTGGGCGGCGGCTACTGGCACACCGCCACCGACCAGGCGCAGCGCCTGCGCGCGGCGATCGCCGACGCGCGGACCGGCAGCGGTCTCGCCACGCTGCTCGACGGGCTGACCGGCGAGGGCTTCCAGGTTCAAGGTGACCGCCTCAAGCGGCTGCCGAAACCGTACGAGGCGCAGCACCCGCGCGCCGACCTGCTGCACCACAAGGCGCTGTCGGTCGGGCTGGACCTGGAACCCGAGCCGTGGCTGCACGAGCCGGTCTGCCTGGACCGGATCGTCGCCGCCTGGCGGGCGGTCGGCCCGGTGAACGCGTGGCTCAAGGCCAACGTCGGCGCCTCCCGGACGCCGGCGCGGCCCCGCGGCGGCTGATCGCCGCCGGTCATCGGCTGGGGCAGGCACCCCAGAGTCCGAGGCGTTCGCGGCGCGCGGCCGCGAACGCGACGTCCAGCTCGCTCGCCAGCGACGGGTTCTCGGAGCGGAACTGCGCCAGATAGCGGTCGTCGGCAAAGCCGGTCCTGGCCAGCCTGACGTTGAGGTTCGTGCCGTCGGGCAGGGTCACCACGCTGACCCCCCGGCCGTAGCGGTCGGTGGCGTAGACCAGCGCGGTGAAGCCGTCGGCGGTCAGCCGGCGCCGCTCCGCGGCGGCCTGCTGTCCCCAGCACTGCTCCCGTGCGCCGCCGATCTCCGGGGTGTTGATCAGGCCGAGCCGGTAGGAGCGGCCTCCGGTGTCCTTCCAGGAGTCGCCGTCGCCGCCGGCCGCGGCCCGCAGCAGCCCGCCGCCCGGCCGGGCGTCCGGTACGGACGACGCGACCGCAGCGGCCGGCGGGGCGCCGTCGGAGCGCCAGGGGCCCGCCAGCACGGCCACGGTGAGCAGCGCCCCGGCGCCCGCCGCGGCCAGCAGCGACGGGGCGCGGCGCACGGGTGCTAGCGGCCGGCGGCGCGGCGGTACTGGCGGGTGGACACCGGCACGAACACGGCCAGGATCAGCGCGATCCACAGCAGCGTGTAGACCACCGGGTGCTGCAGCGACCAGGTGCCGGGCTCGGGCGGGTTCGCGCCGAGGTTGCCGAACAGCTCGCGCACCGACTGGGTCAGCGAGGAGACCGGGTTCCACTCCGCGATGGTCTTGAGCGGACCAGGCAGACCGGCGCTGGGCACGAAGGTGTTGGCCAGGAACGTCAGCGGGAAGATCACGATGAACGAGGCGCTGTTGACCACCTCCGGCGAGGGCACGAGCAGGCCGACGAAGGCGAAGACCCACGAGATCGCGAACGCGAACAGCAGCAGCAGCGCGAAGCCGGCCAGCGCCTCCAGCACGGAGGTGCGGATGCGCCAGCCCACCGCCAGCCCGGTCAGCGCCATCACCGTCACGGTCAGGACGTTGATGGCGACGTCGCTGGCGGTGCGGCCCAGCAGCACCGCCGAGCGCGCCATCGGCAGCGAGCGGAAGCGGTCGATGATGCCCTTCTGCATGTCTTCGGCCAGCCCCGCGCCGGTGGTGGTGGCACCGAAGATCACGGTCTGGGCGAAGATGCCGCCGATGAGGAACTCGCGGTAGCTGCTGCCCGGGACGTCGATCGCGCTGCCGAAGACGTAGGCGAACAGCAGGATGAACATGATCGGCTGCAGGGTGCTGAACACCAGCAGCTCCGGCAACCGCCTGATCTTGATGAGGTTGCGCTTGGCCACGACGGCGCCGTCGGCCAGCGTCAGGGTCAGCGCGCTCATGCCGGCACCGCCTCGGTCTGGACCTGGTCCTCGGCGACGGTCGACCGCCCGGTCAGGCTGAGGAAGACGTCGTCGAGCGTGGGTCGCCGGACGCCGACGTCGAGCACCGCGATGCCCTGCTCGTCCAGGCGCTTCAGGGTCTCGACGAGGGCTCGGGCTCCCCCGCTGACCGGCGCGACCAGCTGCCGTGTCGTCGCGTCGACGACGACCTCGCCCACCGCGAACTCGCCGAGCGTCAGACGCGCGGCGGCCAGGTCGTCGGCGCGGGCCACGACGAGCTCGACCCGCTCGCCGCCGACCTGGCTCTTCAGCTCGTCGGACGTGCCCTGTGCGATGACGCGGCCGTGGTCGATGACGACGATGTCGTCGGCGAGCCGGTCGGCCTCCTCCAGGTACTGCGTGGTCAGCAGCAGCGTGGTGCCCGACGCGACGAGCTCGCGGATGACCTCCCACATGTCGGTGCGGCTGCGCGGGTCCAGGCCGGTGGTCGGCTCGTCGAGGAAGAGCACCTTCGGCGCGGCCACCAGCGCCCCGGCCAGGTCCAGGCGCCGCCGCATGCCGCCGGAGTAGGTCTTCACGGACCGGTCGGCGGCGTCGTCGAGGTGGAACCGCTGCAGCAGCTCGCGGGCCCGCTCGCGGGACCCACGACGGCCGAGCCGGTACAGCCGCCCGATCATGTCGAGGTTCTCGAAGCCGCTCAGGTACTCGTCGACCGCGGCGTACTGGCCCGACAGGCCGATCCGCTCGCGCACGCCCTGCGGGTCGGCCAGCACGTCGATGCCGGCGACGATCGCCGTGCCCTCGTCGGGCTCGAGCAGGGTGGCGAGCACGCGGACCGCCGTGGTCTTGCCGGCGCCGTTGGGCCCGAGCAGCCCGAGCACCGTGCCCTCGGGGACCGTCAGGTCGAGCCCGTCGAGCGCGACGACCTGCTTCTCGCCCTTGCCGTAGCGCTTGACCAGCCCGTGCGCGGTGATGACGTCTGCCACCGGTTCCCCTCTCCATCGTTCGTGATCGCGACGCTAGTCGGCGGCTGCGACAGGTTTGTGCGAGCGACGACGTGCCCCACACCACTACCGACCGGGGCGACCGGCCGGGCTCACCGGTCCATCCCGCCTACGGTGGACGGCATGCCGCGGACCGCCACGAACACACAGGTCGACCTGCCCGAGCTGCTGACCTTCCTGCGCCCCCGGCACCGCGCCCTGCTGGGCACGCACCGCCGGGACGGACGGCTGGCGCTGTCCCCCGTCAGCTGCGGCGTCGACGACCGGGGCCGCATCGTCGTGGCCACCTATCCGCAGCGCGCCAAGACCGTCAACGCCCGTCGCGACGCGCGCGCCACCGTCGTCGTGCTGTCCGACGACTGGGACGGGCCCTGGGTGCAGGTCGAGGGGACGATCGAGGTGCTCGACCTGCCCGACGCGCTCGAGGCGTTCGTCGACTACTACCGCAGCATCTCCGGCGAGCACCCCGACTGGGCGGAGTACCGGGCTGCGATGACCCGCCAGGGCAAGGTGCTGCTGCGCGTGACACCGCAGACCTGGAGCCCGGTCGCCACCGGCGGCTTCCCGCCGGCCTGAGCCGGCCCACCTTCAGGACCAGCCCGCCCGCGACGTCGGCGGAGCTCAGAACCGGACGGGGTCGAACAGCGACAGGTCGTGCGGGGACGTCCCGTCGACGGCCAGGTCGGCCAGCGCCTCGCCGAGCACCGGCGTGAGCTTGAAGCCGTGGCCGGACAACCCGCACGCGATCAGCACCCGCTCCTGGCCCGGGTAGCGGCCGACGACGAAGTCGTGGTCGGGGGTGAGGGTGTAGGCGCAGTCGACCGAGCGCTGCACCCGGTGCCCGAGGCCGGGCAGCAGCGGCGCGAGCAGGTCCCCGAGCTGCTGCGGGGTCCACTGCGCCGGGTCGCGGACGGTGCTGTGGTGCATCGCCGCCTTGACCCCGCCGGTCGGCCCGGCCGTCGCCGGCACGCCGTACGGCGACGTCCCGTCCGGCCGTTCCCAGATCCAGACGGGGAACCGGTCCGGGGCGAACGCGCCGGCTCCGCCCGGCGGGTCGAACCAGTGCATGACGCGGGGTGCGACCTGCAGCGGCAGACCCAGGTCGGCCAGCAGCTGTGGGGCCCACCGCCCGGGAGCCAGCACGAGCGCCCCGGCCTCGACCGTGCCCCGCCCGGTCCGCACCCGGACGCCGTCCCCGGTGGGCTTCCAGGACAGCAGCGCCTCGCCGTGCCGCAGGTCGGCGCCGTGCCGGGCAGCCCGGTCCAGGCAGCGACGCACCGCGTCCTCCGGGTGGACGACGCCGGTGTCGGCCTCGTAGAGGGCCACGGTGCCGGGCGGCGGCGTCACCCCCGGGAAGCGCGCCGTCACCTCCGCGCCGTCCAGCACCTCGTGCGGCAGCCCGTGGGCGACCGCCGACGCGAGGCTGCCGTCGAAGACCCGGCTGCCCGGCTCGCCGAGGAACAGACCGCCGGTGCGGGTGAGCAGGCCGGCGTCCTGCCACAGCTCGTAGGCGCGCAGCAGCAGCGGGACGTACCCGGCGCCCTCGAAGTACACCTTGCGGACGATGCGCGTCTGGCCGTGCGAGGCGCCCTGGTCGTGCACCGGCCCGTGCCGGTCCAGGCCCAGCACCCTGCTGCCCCGCTCGGCCAGCACCGCCGCGGTCGCACTGCCGACGCCCCCGAGGCCGCAGACGACGACGTCGACGGTCGGGCTCACAGCGCCGCCAGCGCCTCGCGCAGGGCGTCGAGCGCGGCCGAGCTCGGGTCCAGGTGCTCGAAGTGGCCACCGCCGACCGTGACCAGCCGCGCGTCGTCGCCGGCCCGGACGGCGACCTGGACGTAGGTCTGACTCTGGCTCAGCGGCACGATGTCGTCACCGGTGCCGTGCACGCAGACGGTGCGCACGCCCGTGGGCAGCAGGGCGACGGGATCGGCCTGCGCGTACCGCTCCGGGTAGGTCTGCGGCGGTCCGCCGACGAGCGCGTCGACGGCACCACCCCCGAGCCCCAGCCGGGAGCCGTCGGCGAGCGCGGCCACCGGAGCCTGCCCGACCGCCAGGGCCGGCGCCGGCGCGGTCCGTTCCCGACCGGGCCGCACAGACGCCAGCCACAGCGCCAGGTGCCCGCCGGCGGAGTGCCCCACGACGGCGATCCGCGCCGGATCGACGCGGTCGGCGAAGCGCCCCTTCACGACGTGGTCGTAGGCGGCCGCGGCGTCGTCCAGCGTCGCCGGCCAGCCCGCCGAGGAGGGCCGGTAGTCGATGTTCCAGACCAGGAAGCCGCGGCCGGCGAGGTCGGCGGCGACGGCGTCCTCCAGCGTGAGGTCGAAGCCGTCGCGCCAGTAGCCGCCGTGCACGAGCACCACGGTCGGCAGCGGTCCGGTGGTACCCGGCGGCACCCACCACTCCCCCTGCTGTCGCGGCAGGTCGCCGTACGGCTCCTTCTCGCGGGTCGTGCCCTGCGCCACGACCGGCTTCGGCGCCGGGTTGCCGAGGCCCCGCACCGCCGCAGCGAGGCCCGCCAGCGCAGCGCCGGCGACGCCGAAGACGCCCAGCGCGCGGCGTCGGCTGATCGGGTCCGGGCTGCGGTCGGCGGGCACGCGTCCATCCTGCCCGGTGCGGACCTCAGCGGCCGTGCCGGGCGAAGACGGCGTCGGTGTCGGCGCGTCGCTGCTGCTCCAGCCGTTCGAGGCGGCCCTCCCCCAGGCCGCGTCCGCCGGCGGCCCGCCTGGCGGCGGCGAACTCCGTCCAGGCCCGGGTGGCGCCGCCCAGGTCCCAGTAGTCCTCCTGCCGGCCGAACAGCCCGTCGCCAGCGTAGGTGAGCACCGTCAGGCCGTCGAAGTCGATCGGCGGCTGCGCCGGATCGGGGTGGTAGTAGCGGTTCTGCATGCCCAGCACCAGCCGCGCGCCCTCGATCACGTACCACTGCAGGACGGCGTGGACGTCGGCGCGCTGGACCATGAGGTCGGTGATCCACGCGCGCACCTGCGCCCGGCCACGCATCCGGCCGAAGTGGTGCTCGACGTAGTCGACGTCCTCGGTCAGCCGTTCCGGCCAGGCCGCCCAGTCCTCGTCGACGCTGCCGACCGTCCAGTGCTGCCGGAACGCCTGCTCCACCTCGTCGCGCGTGGGGTCTGTCATGCCGGGCATCCTGCCGCTCCTCGAGCTCGGGCGGGGACGCTCATCCCGCCTGGTGGGCCTCCACCTGGACGGTGTGCAGGCCCGTCGCCCCGGTCGGGTACGGATCGTTGCGGTTCGGGTCCTGCCACTGTCCCGCCGCCGTCGCGCACCGCACGGCCAGCCGATGGCGTCCCGGCGCGAGGACGACGTCGGCCCGCCAGCGCCGCCAGCTGCGGGCGTCGAGCTGCGCCGCCAGCAAGGCCTCGGTCCACGGTCCGTCGTCGACCCGGACCTGCACCCGCCCCACCCCGGTGCTCGGCGCCCACGCCGTCCCGACGACGGCGACGGCCGGACCCGCCGGGCAGTCCAGGACGCCGCGCCGGGAGCGCGCGTCGGACCCGACCGGCGGGCGTCGGCCCCCGACGGCGTCGATGCGGCTCATCGGCCGGACCAGCAGGACCTGCGCCGGCCAGCCCCGCGACTGCCAGTAGAACGACCCGCGGGTGGCTGTCAGGGTCAGCCGCTCCAGCCACTTCACCCCGGCGTACTGGCCGTACAGGCCGGGCACGAACAGCCGGGCCGGGGCGCCGTGCTCGGCGGTGAGCCGTCGTCCCCCCATACCCAGCACGATCAACGCCTCCGCGCCGGACGCGACCTCCAGCGGGTGCCGCATGACGAAGCCGTCGACCGCGGTGCTGACGAGGTCGACGGCGCTGTCGCGGACCCCCGCGGCGGCCAGCACGCGCTCCAGCGGTACGCCCTGCAGCCGCACGTTGCCCAGCCGGTGCCACCCGGGTCGGCTGTGGACGCAGACCAGCGCGGCGTCGAGCTCGACCACGCCCAGCGCGCGCAGGTCGGCGTCCGACAGCGACAGCGTGCGCTCGACCAGGCCGTCGACGGCCAGGCGCCAGGTGTCGCGGTCCAGCAGCGGCGCACGCAGGTTGACGTCGGTGACGTACAGGTCCGGGACCGGCGTGTGGAAGGGGAGCGCGCCGGGCCAGTCCTCCGCGCCGTCGACCGCCGGCGGTAGCGGCGCGTCGGCCGGCAGCGGCTCGGCCAAGGCGGTCGCGACAGCGCGGAGCAGGACCCGCTGCCGGTGCCGGTGCGTGCCGACGACGCTCGCGAGGCCGCCGAGCGCCACCGCGGCCGCGGCCGGAAGGGGCAGCAGCAGCGCGACGGCGCCGGCGAGCGCGCCGGACGCGGCGACCGCCAGCTGAGCGGGCAGCGGTCCGGGCGGGGGGCGTCGACGGGCCAGCCACACCCCGGCCGCGGCGCCGACCGGCAGCGTGGCGAGCGCCGCCCCGCGCCCCCGGGCCACGCCGAGGCTGCCCGCCGTCGCCAGCGTCGCGAGGACCATCGATCGAGCGACGGGCTTGTCGGACGTCCCGACCAGGCGGACGGTGTGCTCGACCACGGGCGCGGGCGCGAGGTCGACCGACAGCCTGGCGGCATCGTCCAGCGGCGAGTCGACACCGGCGCGCACGGCCACCAGCTCGCCGACGCCGACCGCGGCCAGCGCCACCGCGGTGCCCCGGGCCGCGACCCGTACCCCTCGTCCCATGGCGCCAGCCTGTCACTGCCCGGGTTCGCCCCGGGCCCGAGCGACGCGGCCTCTACCGTCGAGCCATGAGCACCGTCGACCTGCGCAGCGACACCGTCACCCGTCCGAGCCCGGCGATGCGGCAGGCGATGGTCGACGCCGAGGTCGGCGACGACGTCTACGGCGAGGACCCGACCGTGCTGGCCCTGGAGCAGCGGGTCGCTGCGCTGTTCGGCAAGGAGCAGGGCCTGTTCGTCCCGAGCGGGACGATGGGCAACCAGATCGGGTTGCGGCTGCTCGTCCCGCCCGGTGACGAGCTGATCTGCGACGCCGACGCGCACGTCGTCACCTACGAGCACGGCGCGGCCGCGCAGTACGGCGGCATCAGCACGCGGACCCTGCTACGGCCGCGCGGGCTGCTCGACCCGGACGAGCTGGCCGGTCAGCTCCGTCCCGACGGCGGCTACACCGTGCCCACCCGCGCCGTCGCGATCGAGCAGACCCACAACCGCGGTGGCGGCGCGGTCTACCCGCTGCCGACCCTGCAGCGCCTGCGGGCGGTGACGTCGGCGTCCGGCGTCCGGCTGCACTGCGACGGCGCCCGCATCTGGAACGCGATGGTGGCTGCCGGCGTCTCGGGAGCTGCGTACGGGACGCTGACCGACACGTTGAGCGTGTGCCTGAGCAAGGGGCTCGGCGCGCCGGTGGGGTCGGTGCTGGTCGGCCCGGCCGACCTGATGGCGCGCGCCCGCAGCCTGCGCAAGGGCCTCGGCGGCGGCATGCGCCAGGCCGGGGTGCTGGCCGCGGCCGGCCTCTACGCGCTGGACCACCAGCTGGACCGGCTCGCCGACGACCACGCCCGCGCGCGACGGATCGCCGTCGCGCTCGCCGAGCTCGGGGCCTGCGATGTCGAGGCGACCGAGACGAACATCGTGCTGGTGGGCACGGGGGCACGACCGGCCGCCGACGTCGTCGCAGAGCTGGGTGCGGCCGGAGTGCTCGCCAACGCCGTGGGGCCGTCGTCGCTGCGGCTGGTGCTGCACCTGGACGTCGACGACGACGGCGTCGACCGGGCGCTCGTGGCCCTGCACGCGGCGCTCACCGCTGGTCGGCGCGCTCCAGGGTGACAGCCTTGCGCATCGCCCGGCGACCGCGCTTGGGATCGCGCGCCTCGCCGTAGGCCGCCGCCAGCCGCCACCAGTTCCGCCAGTCCTGCGGCGACGCCTCGACATCGGCAGCGCGCAGGGCGTAGATGGCGTCGGCGTCGTCCTTGGACAGCCGACCGCTGGGACGGCGCTCGATGCCGGGCGGGTCGAAGGGCAGGCCGCCCTCCTCGGCCAGCCGCGCGGCCAACCGCTCCGACGCCGCTCCCAGCCGCACCTCACCGAGCACCAGCAGCACCGTGACCAGCACGAGCAGCAGCACCCCGATGCCCACGCCGATGCCCAGCAGGTCGCCGGTGCGGAACAGGTCGACCGCGCGCACGAGCATGTAGGCGCCGAGCACGCCGACCAGGCCCACCAGCAGCAGCGCGGTGGTGCGCGCCCTCAGCCTCACCCGAGCTCGAGCAGGTGCTCCAGGCCGACGGTCAGCCCCGGCCGCGTCGCGATCGCCCGCACCCCCAGCAGCACCCCCGGCATGAACGACGCCCGGTCGTAGGAGTCGTGCCGCAGCGTCAGCGACTCGCCCGACGCCGCCGAGCAGCACCTCCTGGTGGGCCACCAACCCGGCCAACCGCACCGCGTGCACCCGCACCCCGTCGACGTCGGCCCCGCGCGCGCCGTCCAGCGCCGACGACGTCGCGTCCGGCATCGGCGCGCAGCCTGCCTCCCGACGCGCAGCGGCCACCAGCTCGGCCGTGCGCCGCGCGGTGCCCGACGGCGCGTCGGCCTTGTGCGGATGATGCAGCTCGATGATCTCGACGGAGTCGAAGAAGCGGGCCGCCTGCGCGGCGAACTGCATCATCAGCACCGCGGCGATGCCGAAGTTCGGCGCCACGAGCACCCCGACCGAGCTGCCGTCGAGCAGGTCCCGCAGCTCCTGCAACCGGACTCTCGTCGAAGCCGGTGGTCCCGACCACGGCGTGCACGCCCGCCTGCACGCACCGGCGCAGGTTGTCCATCACTGCGTCCGGATGGGTGAAGTCGACGACCACGTCGCTCGCGGCCAGGTCGACCTCGTCGCCGACGTCGAACGCCGCGGCCAGCGTCAGGTCGTCAGCGGCCCCGACCGCGCGCACGACCTCCGCGCCCATGCGTCCGCGCGCGCCCAGCACCGTCACCCGTGTCATGCGTCCAGCCTGCCAGAGCGCCGGCTGACGGCGTCGTCCACAGGTCTCGCCGTCGCCCGGGCAGCGGGCCTACCCTGCCGGTATGACCAGGAGCGCGCCGCAACCCGGCGTCCGGGAGCAGGAGTGGTTGAGTGCGCCCGGCCAGGCGGTCGAGGTGGTCGGAGGCGCCCTCGTGGTGCGCAGGATCGGCGGTAACCCGCACCACTATGTCGCGCGTCGGCTCGCCGAGCTGTTCGAGCGGCAGTGGGCCGGCTGCACCGCCACGGCGCCCGGTACCTGGGCGCTGGAACGGGATCGGGACGGGCGGGTGCTGCTCGGTCGGGTGCCCGACGTGCTCGTCGACGGCGTCGACCTGCTGCGCACCGAGGTGTTCGACGGCGTCCCTGACGCAGCGGTCGAGGTCTGGTCGCCCGGCAACACGCTGGCGGAGATGAATGCCAAGCGCCGGGACTACCGGCTGGCCGGACTGCCGGTGCTCGTAGAGGTCTTCCTCACCGACAGTCGCGACGTCCACGTCGAGTGGCTGACGAGCGACGGGTCCTGCTGGGTGAGCACGGCGGTCGCGGTCGGGGAGCAGAGGCTGGACATCGTCGGCCCCCGCCCGTTCACCGTAGTGCCGAACGAGCTGCTCCGGCGCGCGGAGTAGGGCTCAGGCGATCGCGGCGGACAGGTCAGCGTCCGGACCGATGTAGCCCAGGGCCAGCGGCCGGCTCAGCACGTCGGCCGCCACCTCGCGCACGTCGGCCGGGGTGACGGCGGCGATCCGCCCGAGCACCTCGTCGGTCGTGAGCAGCTCGCCGTGGACCAGCTCGCCCTTGCCCAGCCGGGTCATCAACGAGCCGGTGTCCTCCAGTCCCAGCACGAGGTTGCCGCGCAGCGAGCCCTTGGCCCGCGCGACCTCCTCGTCGGTGATGCCTGTCTGCGCCGCCGCGGAGAGCTCCGCGCGCACCAGCTCGACGACCTGGTCGACCTTGCCGGGCGCGCAGCCGGCATACACGCCGAACTGTCCGGTGTCGGCGTGGCTGGCCGCATAGGAGTAGACCGAGTACGCCAGGCCACGCTCCTCGCGGATGGTCTGGAACAGCCGCGAGCTCATGCCGCCGCCGAGCGCGCCGGACAGCACCGACAGGGCGAAGCGGCGCGGGTCGTCGCGTGGCAGCCCGGCGCAACCGAGCACCAGGTGCGCCTGCTCGGTGTCGCGCTCCTGGGCCAGCACACCGGACAGCGCCCGGGTCGGTCGCGCCGCCGAGCGCAGCGGCGCCGGGACGTCGTCGCCCGTCAGCCGGTCGCCGAAAGCCTGCTCGACCAGCCCGACGAGCACGTCGTGGTCGACCCCGCCGGCCGCCGCGACCACCATCGTCGGGAGCGTGTAGCGGCGCCGGTAGAAGCCGTGGATGGCCGATCGCGACAACGCCTCGATCGACTCGACGGTGCCGATCACCGGGCGGCCGAGCGGCGTGTCTCCGAAAAGAGCGGTGGTGAACAGGTCGTGCACGGCGTCGTCGGGATCGTCGTCGTGCATAGCGATCTCTTCTAGGATCACGCCCCGCTCGACCTCCACGTCGTCGCTGGTGACCAGCGCGGACGTCACCACGTCGCTGACGACGTCGACCGCCAGCGGGAGGTCCTCGGCCAGCACCCGCGCGTAGTAGCAGGTGTACTCCTTGTCGGTGAAGGCGTTCATCTCGCCACCGACCGCGTCCATCAGCGAGGCGATCTCCAGCGCGCCGCGGCGCGGGGTCCCCTTGAAGAGCAGGTGCTCCAGGAAGTGCGACGCGCCGTGCAGCGACGGCCGTTCGTCGCGGCTGCCCACACCGACCCAGATCCCGAGCGCCACCGACCGCGCCCCCGGCACCTGCTCGGACAGCACGCGCAGCCCGCCCGGAAGCACCGACCGGCGCACCGCTGCTGCGGGTGCGCCGGTCGGGACCGGGCGGGCTGAGTGCGCCACGCGGGAACGAGCCATGCGGGGGGTGACTACTCCGCGGCGGCGGGCTCGTCGTTCTGCACCGGGACAAGGCTGATCTTGCCGCGCTGGTCGATCTCCTGGATCTCGACCTGCAGCTTGTCGCCGACGTTCACGACGTCCTCGACCTTGCCGATGCGCTTGCCGTTGCCCAGCTTGGAGATGTGCACCAGGCCGTCCTTGCCGGGCAGCAGGGACACGAAGGCGCCGAAGGCGGCGGTCTTGACGACCGTGCCCAGGAAGCGCTCACCGACCTTGGGCATCGTCGGGTTGGCGATCATGTTGATCGTCGCCAACGCGGCTTCGGCCGACGGTCCGTCGACGGCACCGATGTAGATCGTGCCGTCGTCCTCGACGGTGATGTCGGCGCCGGTGTCGGCCTGGATCTGGTTGATCATCTTGCCCTTCGGGCCGATGACCTCGCCGATCTTGTCGACCGGGATCTTCACCGACAGCACGCGAGGGCTGAAGGGGCTCATCTCGTCGGGCTCGTCGATGGCCTCGTTCATGACCTCGAGGATCGCCAGGCGGGCGGTGCGGGCCTGCTGCAGGGCCGCGGCGAGCACCGAGCTCGGGATGCCGTCGAGCTTGGTGTCGAGCTGCAGCGCCGTCACGAACTCCTTGGTGCCGGCGACCTTGAAGTCCATGTCGCCGAACGCGTCCTCGGCGCCGAGGATGTCGGTGAGCGTGGCGTACTCGCCACCCTCGAACACCAGACCCATGGCGATGCCGGCGACCGGCGCCTTGAGCGGCACGCCGGCGTTGAGCAGCGACATCGTCGAGGCGCAGACCGAGCCCATCGACGTGGAGCCGTTGGAGCTCAGCGCCTCCGACACCTGCCGGATCGCGTACGGGAAGTCCTCGCGGCTGGGCAGCACGGGCAGCAGCGCCCGCTCGGCCAGCGCGCCGTGGCCGATCTCGCGGCGCTTCGGACTGCCAACGCGACCGGTCTCACCGGTGGAGTACGGCGGGAAGTTGTAGTGGTGCATGTAGCGCTTGCGCTTCTCGGGGTTCAGCGTGTCGACCATCTG
The DNA here is from genome assembly GCA_963784675.1 of uncultured Actinomycetes bacterium. Taxonomy (GTDB): domain Bacteria; phylum Actinomycetota; class Actinomycetes; order Mycobacteriales; family SCTD01; genus SCTD01. The sequence continues at coordinate 229,249 of CAWASE010000019.1, read as the reverse complement.
CTCCATGCGCAGCATGTTCAGCGTCGTGACGCCCATGATCTGCGTCTCGCCGCGCTCGAACAGCGCACTGCCGTGCACGCGGGGCAGGATCTCGACCTCGGCCGAGAGCTGACGGATGTCGTCCAGGCCACGGCCGTCGATGCGGACCTTGTCGTTGACGATGCGCTTGCGCACGGCGGCCTTGTTCGCGCTGCGGAACGCTGCGCTGAGCTCCTTCTCGCGGCCCTCGAACTGCGGCCCGAGGTCGGCGAGCACCTTGGCCTTGGCGGCGTCGGTGGCGTCCTCGCGCTCCTGCTTGCCGACGATCTTCATGGCGGCGGCGAGGTCTGCCTCGGCGGCCTTGCTGACGGCGTCGAACACGTCGTCCTGGTAGTCCAGGAAGACCGGGAACTCCAGCGGGGCCTTGGGCGACTTCGCCTTCAGCTCGAGCTGCGCCTTGCAGACGGCGGCGATGGCCGGCTTGGCGGCCTCCAGGCCCTCGGCGACGACCTGCTCGGTCGGCGTCTTGCCGCCGCCGGCGATGATCTCGACGACGTCGCGGGTGGCTTCGGCCTCGACCATCATGATCGCGACGTCACCGTCCTCGAGCATGCGGCCGGCCACGATCATGTCGAAGGTCGCCGTCTCCAACTCTTCGGTGGTCGGGAAGGCGATCCACTGACCAGCGACGCAGGCGACGCGGGTGGCGCCGACCGGCCCGGTGAACGGCAGACCGGACAGCAGCACCGAGCACGCCGCGCTGTTGATGGCGAGGACGTCGTAGAGGTGGGTCGGGTCCAGGCTCAGGATCGTCGAGACGATCTGGACCTCGTTGCGCAGGCCCTTCTTGAACGAGGGACGCAGCGGGCGGTCGGTGAGCCGGCAGGTGAGGATGGCGTCCTCGCTCGGACGACCCTCACGGCGGAAGAACGAGCCGGGAATCTTGCCGACGGCGTACATCCGCTCCTCGACGTCGACCGTCAGAGGGAAGAAGTCGAGGTTCTCCTTGGGACGCTTGGACGCCGTGGCGGCCGACAGGATCATCGTGTCGCCGAGGTAGATGGCGACGGAGCCCGCCGCCTGCTGGGCGAGCCGACCGGTCTCGAAGCGGATGGTCCGCTTCGGGCCGGCGCTGCCGTTGTCGATGACGGCATCAGCGAACTCGCTGCCGTAGATGTTGCTCTCTTGCTCGGCCATGCAGGCCACTCCTCTTCACTGCGGCCGGGCCCCGGGGCGGAGCCGGTCTTCAGTGGAGGCGGCCGGAGCGGGGCTCCGGCGGCCACTCCCGAGGACCGGGTCCGTGCGGCGGGGCCGGCACGTGGGGTGTCCCCGGACGGATGTCCGGCGACGGGTCCGATCGGCGACCGGATCCTGAACTGCAGAGGGAGTGCCTGCCGTGGTGGCGGGCACTCCCCCGTGGAGCGTCTAGCGGCGCAGACCCAGGCGCTCGATGAGCGCGCGGTAGCGCGAGATGTCGGTCTTCTCCAAGTACTTCAGGAGGCGACGGCGACGTCCGACCAGGCCCAGCAGGCCGCGTCGGGTGTGGTGGTCGTGCTTGTGCGTCTTCAGGTGCTCGGTCAGGTCCTGGATGCGCTTGGTGAGCATCGCGACCTGGACCTCCGGCGATCCGGTGTCACCCTCGACCGTGGCGTAGTCCGCCATGATCGTCTTCTTCTGGTCAGTGGTCAGGGCCACAGGGGTTCCTCCGGTGCAGGGTGTGCGCCCAGAGGTCTTCTTCACCCGGGCAGACGAGCACACCGCCGGTCGAGACCGGCGGATCTCCACGCTACCAGCGCAGCGCCGCGGCCCCAGGGGTGAGCCCGGCCCGACCGGGTAGCCCGTGCAGGCGACGCCCTGCCCCTGCCGCACGTGTCCCGACACCTGTTGAGGGAGATGCTCATGGCCGGCTGGCAGACCGCAGCACAAGGATTTCAGGAACAGCTCGAGGGCGAGTTCGATCCAGCTGCACCCACGCCGTGCCCGGACTGGGACGCCGCTGCCCTGGTCGGGCACGTCGTCGACACGACCCGGCGGGTGCTGGCCCGGGCCGACGGCAGCGAGCCGGTGCAGCTGGGACCGGACGACGACCCGGTGGCTGCCTACCCGGCCGCCCGGGCCGAGGTGGAGGCCGCGTTGCGCACGCACGGTGACGCCGAGGTCGACGTGTTCGGCCAGCCCGGCACCTTCGGCCAGCTGGTCGAGACCCTGCTGCTGGCCGACACGCTGCTGCACACCTGGGACCTGTGCCGGGCGCTCGGCAACGACCCCCGGTTGGATCCTGAGGCGGTCTCGACCACGCTGGCGTTCCTGACGCCGATGGGTGAGGCGATGCGCCGCCCCGGCGGGTTCGGGCCGCAGGTGGAGGTGCCTGCCGGGGCCATCGAGCAGGACCGTCTGGTCGGCTTCTGCGGCCGCGATCCGGCGTGGGCGCCGCCGGCCTCGTAGCAGGCCACCTGCGCCCACCTGCGCTCGCCACCTGCGCCCAACTGCGGGTGATCATCAGAAGGTTCGAGGCGTGGAGGGCCCCGACACGCCGCGCGTGAGCTCTCGATGCTTCTGATGACCAAGGCGTGGGCGGGCGGCGAGGCTGTCCACAGGTTGGGCACCACCGCTCGACGCGGCCGGCTCGCAGCGGTTGCGTGCGCCTATGCGCCCTGAGCTCGCCGCCCTCGCCCGTGACGGTGTGCTCACCCGTGACGCTCTGGTCGCAGCCGGCCTGAACCCGTTCCTGGGCGACATCATGGTGCGACGCGGACGCTGGGCGCCCTTGGCTCCGTCGGTCTGGCTGACCGGCGCGGCGCCGGCCGACGATCGCGCGCTGGTCGCCGCCGCCCTGGCTCATCTCGGCACCGACGCCGTCGTGACCGGCCTGGTCGCGGCCCGTGCTCACGGACTGCGCGAGGCGCCGGTGGACGGGACGGTCGAGGTGCTGGTTCCGGCCGGCCGCCGTCGGGTCGGTTCGACGGCGATCCGGGTGCGGCCGACCGTCCGCCCACCGCGACGGCAGGTTGGTTCGCCGTATGCCGAACCCGTCCGTGCCGTGGTCGACGGTGCCCGGTACCTCGGTGAGCTGCGCGCCGTCCGCGCTCTGCTGTGCGAGGCGGTCACCGGTCCTCTGGTGAGCGTCGCCGACCTCGCGGCAGAGCTGGAGGCGGGCGGCTCGGCCGGGTCGGCCGTCGTGCGGCGCGCGATCGCCGACGTGGCCGAGGGAGCGTGGTCGGCGCCCGAGGCCGAGCTGGCCGATCACGTGCGGGACGCTGTGCGGCTGGGCCTGCTGCCGCCGTTCCTGCTCAACCCGGTCCTGCTGATCGACGGCCGCTTCCTCGCCCGACCCGACGGCTGGTTCCCGGGTCTCGGGCTCGGCTGGGAGGTCGACTCCTGGCAGCACCACGGTGACCGCGACACCTTCGACGCCACCCTGGCGCGGCACGACCGCTTCGCTTCCCACGGCCTCGGGCTCGTCCATGTGACGCCGCGACGACTGCGGCGGGTGGGCCCCGCCTACGTCGAGGTCCTGGCCCGGGCTGTCCAGGCCCGGCGCGCGGCCCACCTCCCCGAGCCGGCAGGGCTGGTCGTCGTCCGCCACGACGCGTACCCCGCCCCGCAGCGCGCCCGGCGACTCGCCTCATGATCATCAGAAGGATCGAGGTGCGACACGCCGACACGACGCGTCAGAACGCCCCGATGCTTCTGATGATCACCGGCCGCAGCACCGGCCGCGGCACCGGCCGCAGCACCGGCCCAGCACCGGCCGGGGGGGCCGGCGATGGGTGGCGGGCGGGGTGTGCGGGGCCCGGGTGGCAAGCTCAGCCGACGGCCGACTCCGCCGGCACCTCGGCGAACAGGTAGTCCAGGTAGCGCAAGAGCTCGGAGGGGTCGAAGGGCTTGGCCAGGAAGTAGTCGACCCCGCCGCTCCACGCCGTCCAGGTGCTCTCGTCGTCGGCCGCCGCCGTGAGCATGACGACCGGCAGCGCCGGTCCGGCGTCCAGGTCGCGGATCCGCTGCAGGACGGCGTGCCCGTCCAGGCCCGGCATCATGACGTCCAGGACGACGCACCCGGGCCGCTCCAGCTCGATCGCCCGGAGCGCGGCGAAGCCGTCCTCGGCCACGGTGACCTCATGGCCTTCCATCTCCAGCACGTCGCGCACCAGCATGCGCACGGACGGATCGTCGTCGACGACGAGGATCTTGGGCACGGCGGCCTCCTAAGGTCTCTGCCTTTGTCGACCGCTCAGGCGGCCGGGTCGCTCACCCGACCGGGTGATCTGCCAGCAGTGCCCTGGCCTGGACGACGTCCTGGTCCATCTGGGCGATCAGCTCGGGGACGCCGTCGAAGCGCACCGTGTCGCGCAGCCGGGCGGCGAAGGTCAGGCCGATCTGCTCGCCGTAGAGGTCCAGTCCCGGCGCGGCGTCCAGGACGAAGGCCTCGACGCGGCGCTCGCGTCCGGCGAAGGTGGGATTGGTCCCGACGCTCACCGCAGCCGGCAGCAGCTCGCCGGAGGACCGGACCAGCCGGCCGGCGTAGATGCCGTCGGCCGGCACGGCGCTCCAGGGCAGCGGCTGCAGGTTCGCTGTCGGATAGCCCAGCTCGCGACCCCGCTGGTCGCCGCGGACGACGACGCCGTCTACGCGGTGGTCGCGTCCCAGCGCCGCCGCCGCCGCGGCCATGTCGCCGGCGTCGACGCAGGAGCGGACGTAGGTCGAGGACCACGCGCGGTCGTCCAGGCCCTGCAGCGGGGCGCCGATGACGCTGAAGCCGAAGCGGCGGCCGTCGGCGGCCAACGACGCGACGTCGCCCGCGCCCTTGCTGCCGAACCGGAAGTTCTCGCCGACCAGCACGGTCGCGGCGTGCAGCCGCTCGACCAGGATCTCGTGCACGAACTCCTGTGCGGTCAGCTGCGAGAACGCCCGGGTGAAGGGCAGCACGCACATGACGTCGATGCCGAGCGCTTCGAGCAGCTCGGCCTTCTGCCGCACCCCGGTCAGCATCGGTGGGTGGCTGCCCGGCCGCAGCACCTCGATCGGGTGCGGGTCGAAGGTGAGGACCAGGCTCGGGACCCCTGCCTCGGCAGCCTGTTCGACGGTCGAGCGCACGATCTGCTGGTGGCCGCGGTGGACGCCGTCGAAGACCCCGATCGTGACGACGCACCGGCCCCAGCCGGGCGGCGCGCCCTCGACCCCTCGCCAGCGCTGCATGGGACGCAGCCTAGTGACGGCCGGCCGGCTCACCCGGCGGGGGCGAAGACCACGGTCGGCCGGGCGGTGTCGCCGCGGTCTTCGAGCAGGGCGACGCAGCTGCCGTCGGGGGCGAAGGCGCCCACCGTCCCTGCCACGCCCGAGGCTGCCAGCCGCTGGCCGAACGACAGCGCCACGGCTTCCGCCTGTGCGAGGTCGCGTCGCGGGAAGGACGCAGCCACCGATGCCGTCAGCGGCATCAGCTGCAGACGCTCGGCGTGCTCGTCCAGCGTGCGGGCGGCCGTCAGCTCGAAGGGTCCGACCCGGGTGCGGCGCAACGCCGACAGATGGCCACCGACCCCCAGTGCCGCCCCGAGGTCGCGCGCGAGCGCGCGGACGTAGGTGCCGGACGTGCAGTCGACGACGACGTCCAGGTCTTGGCCGCGCCGGGCCAGCAGGGCGAAACGCGAGACGGTGACGGCGCGGGCCGCCAGCTCGACCTGCTCGCCCGCGCGGACGCGGGTGTAGGAGCGGACCCCGTCGACCTTGATCGCCGAGACGGCCGACGGCACCTGCTGCAGGCTCCCGGTGAGCGCAGCCAGGCCTTCCCGGACCGCCTCGTCGGTGACTGCCGAGGCGTCCCGCAGCAGCAGGACGTCACCCTCGGCGTCGTCGGTGACGGTGGTGGCTCCCAGGCGGACGGTCGCCGTGTAGGTCTTGTCCGTCAGCGCCAGGTGGCCGAGCAGCCGGGTGGCCTTGCCGACGCCGAGCACCAAGACCCCCGTGGCCATCGGGTCCAGCGTCCCGGCGTGGCCGACCTTGCGGGTGCCCGCCAGACCGCGCAGGCGCGCCACGACGTCGTGCGAGGTCCAGCCGGCCGGCTTGTCCACCAGGACCAGCCCGTCACCGGCGAACGGACGCCGCTCCCGTGGCGTGCGGCGGCCGTCCATCGGCTCAGACCGCCGGCGTCGGACGGAGGCTCACGCCTGTTCGTCGTCCTCGAGCGCTCGCGGAACCCGGTAGGGGTCGGCCTCCCCCGCCGGCGCTGCGCCCTCGGCCAGCCCGTGCACGCGAGCGTCCTCGGCCCGGGCCTGGGCGAGCAGGTCGTCGATGCGCCCCGCGGTCTCGGGCACGACGTCCGCGACGAAGGTCAGCGACGGCGTGTAGCGCACGCCGGTCTGCTCCCCGACGGTGCGTCGCAGCACGCCCTTGGCGCTCTCCAGCGCCGCGGCCGAGCTCAGCCGCTCGTCGGGGCCGCCGTAGACGGTCCAGTAGAGGGTGGCTTCGCGCAGGTCCGGGGTGACCTTGGCATCGGTGATCGTCACCATGCCCAGCCGGGGGTCCTTGACCTGCGTCTCGAGGGTCATCGAGACGACCTCCCGGATCCGCACCGCGAGCTTGCGGGCCCGTGCGACGTCGACCATCTGCGTGCTCCCTACTCGTCGTGACTGGTGTGCAGCTGCGTGCGCGCGGACAGCACCTCGAGCTCCGGTCGGTCGGCGACCCACCGTTCGCAGGCCTCCAGCACCTGCCGGCAGTGCGCGGCATCTGCCGCCACCACCGCCACCCCGACGGTCGCCCGCCGGTGCAGCTCCTGCTGTCCTGCCTCCGCCGCGGCGACCTCGAACCGTCTCCGCAGCTCTGCCACGACCGGCCGCACGACCGACCGCTTCTGCTTCAGGCTGTGCACGTCCCCGAGCAGCAGGTCCAGCTCCAGCACCCCGACCCACATCGCGTCAGGGCTCCCCTTCCAGGCTCCAAAGGTTCAGGAAAGCAGGGGTCGTGAGGAACCAGACGCAGGCTGCGGATCTGTGGCCCCCGGAAGGGCCGTCGAGCGAAGCAGGCCCGGAGGGGGCCACAGATCCGCAGCGCGCCTACGTCAGGTTCAGACCCGCGCCTTCTCCCGGTTCTCGAACGTCTCGATCACGTCGTCGCTCTTGATGTCGTTGAACGACCCGAGCCCGATACCGCACTCGTAGCCGTCGCGGACCTCGGTCGCGTCGTCCTTGAACCGCTTGAGCGACTCGATCTTGAGGTTGTCGGCGACGACGATGCCGTCGCGGACCAGACGCGCCCCGCTGTTGCGGGTGATCGTGCCGCTGCGCACCAGGCAACCGGCGATGTTGCCGAACCGGGAGGAGCGGAACACCTCGCGCACCTCGGCGGTACCGAGCTGCACCTCCTCGAAGATCGGCTTGAGCATGCCCTTCAGGGCTGCCTCGACATCCTCGATGGCCGCGTAGATCACCGAGTAGTACCGGATGTCGACGTGCTCCTTCTCCGCCAGGTCGCGGGCGTTGCCCTCGGGCCGGACGTTGAAGCCGAGGATGACGGCCTCGGAGGCGTTCGCGAGGTTGATGTCGTTCTCGGTGATCGCACCGACGCCGCGGCTGATGATGCGCAGCGACACCTCGTCGCCGACGTCGATCTTGAGCAGCGCGTCCTCGACGGCCTCGACGGAACCCGAGACGTCGCCCTTCAGGATGAGGTTGAGCTGGGTCTTCTCACCCTCCTTGAGCCGGTCGAACAGCGACTCCAGGGTCGGCCGGCCACGGCTCATCGCCAGCGAGGCAGCACGCTCGCGGGCCTGCCGCTGCTCCGCGATCTGACGCGCGACGCGGTCCTCGCCGACGACGAGGAAGTTGTCACCGGCACCGGGGACGCTGGTGAAGCCGAGGACCTGCACCGGCTGGGCCGGTCCGGCCTCGCTGACGTTCTCGCCCCGCTCGTTCAGCATGGCGCGGACGCGGCCGAACGCGTCGCCGGCCACGATCGAGTCGCCGACCCGCAGCGTCCCGCGCTGGACGAGCACGGTCGCGACGGCGCCCCGACCACGGTCCAGGCGTGCCTCGATAGCGACACCCTGCGCCGGCACCGAGGCGTCGGCGGTGAGCTCGAGCGCGGCGTCGGCGGTGAGCAGGATCGCGTCGAGCAGCTGCTCGAGGTTGAGCCCCGCCTTGGCCGAGACGTCGACGAACATCGTCTCGCCACCGAACTCCTCGGCCACCAGGCCGTACTCGGTGAGCTGGCCCCGGACCTTCATCGGGTCCGCGCCCTCCTTGTCGATCTTGTTCACCGCGACGACGATCGGGACGTCGGCCGCCTGGGCGTGGTTCAGCGCCTCGATCGTCTGCGGCTTGACGCCGTCGTCGGCCGCGACGACGAGCACCGCGATGTCGGTGACCTTCGCACCACGCGCACGCATGGCGGTGAACGCCTCGTGACCCGGGGTGTCGATGAAGGTGATCTCACGGACGCCACCCTCGACGGGGTGGTGCACCTGGTAGGCGCCGATGTGCTGCGTGATGCCACCGGCCTCGCCCTTGACGACGTCGGTCTCGCGGATGGCGTCGAGCAGCTTGGTCTTTCCGTGGTCGACGTGACCCATGATCGTCACGACCGGCGGACGGCTGACCAGCAGGGCGGTGTCGTCGTAGTCGCCGCCGAAGGACAGGTCGAAGCGGTCGAGCAGCTCGGCGTCCTCCTCCTCGGGCGTGACGATCTGGACGTCGTACTGCAGGTGCGTGCCCAGCAGCATGAGGGTCTCGTCGGTGCACGACTGGGTGGCCGTCACCATCTCACCGAGCTCGGTGAACACGACCTGCACCAGCGAGCCCGGGTTGGCGTTGATCTTGTCCGCGAAGTCGGCGAGCGACGCGCCGCGCGGCAGGCGCACGGACTCGCCGTTGCCGCGAGCAACGCCGCCGCCCATCGTCGGGGCCGCCAGGTTGTCGAACTCCTGACGCCGCTGCTTCTTGCTCTTGCGTCCGCGGACGGGTCCGCGACCGCCGGCCTTGCCGAAGGCACCGGGAGTGGCGCCACCGCGACCGGCGCCGCCACGCGGGCCGCCGGGACGACCGCCGAAGCCACCGCCGCCGGGACGACCGGCGAAGCCTCCGCCGGGACCGCCGGGACCGCCGGGGCCGCCGCCGGGACGCCCGCCGCCGGCACCGCCGGGACGGGCCGCACCGGGCATGCCCGGGCGGGCGCCGGGGGCGCGGGCCGGGAACATGCCCGGGCCGGGACGCGGGCCGCCGGGGCCGGCGCCCTGGGGCCGGGGCGGGAACATGCCGGGGCTGGGACGCGGGCCACCGGGACCGGCCGGGCTCGGCCGGGGGGCACCGGGCCGGGGCGGCATGCCGGGGGTGGGACCACCCCCGGGTCGCGGCGGCATCGCGCCGGGGCCCGGGCGGGGGGCGACGCCGGGCGTCGGCGCAGCGGGGCGGGCCGCCGGCGGCCGCGGCGGCATGCTCGGCGTGCTCTCCGCCGGTGAGCTGAAGGGGTTGTTGCCCGGGCGCGGGCCGGGCGTCGGGGCGCCGGGGCGCGGCGGCAGACCGGCAGGCGCCGGAGCCTCCGGCGGCGCGGCGGCCGCGGCGGGCCGCGCCGGACCGGGCATCGGCGCACCGGGACGGGCAGGCAGGCCGGCGGGAGCCGCAGGCACCGGCGCAGCAGACGCCGCGGTCGGCTGGGCCGGGGCGGCAGGCGCCGCCGGAGCCGGGGCGGCCGCGGCAGTCGGGGCGGCGGCCTTCGGGGCCGGCGCGGCGGGGAAGGCTTCGCGCAGCTTGCGCGCGACAGGAGCCTCCACGGTGGAGGAGGCGGACTTGACGAACTCGCCGTTCTCCTTCAACCAGTTCAGGACGTTCTTGCTCTCCAGGCCGAGCTCTTTGGCGAGCTCGTGGACACGGGCCTTACCGGGCACTGTTCTCCTTCTCGGAGTCTCAGGCCCGGGGCGTTCCCTGGCCTGGTCTTAGCGGGTCGTGCTCATGCGGGACTCATCGGTGCTGGCTCATCGAGTGCTCATCTAGCGGAGATCGCTCATGGGCGGGTCGACCTGCTCTCCTCGGACGGGTTGGGCCGTTCTGGTGGTGCTGCCTGCGGGTGGTGCGGCCTGCTGGACGTGCTGGCGTACCGGCGCCACGTCGAGCGGCCCACCCAGGCGCAAGGCCCGAGGGAACGCCCGTCGCTTCTCGGCGAGGTCGACGCACCGCAGGTCGAGGTGCACGTGCGCACCCCGCCCCGGCAGCCGGCCGGCCGGGTCGGGGACCAGCACCACGGTGTCCCCGTCGGACGGGTGACCGGTGTACGAGCCCTCGGCCGCGACGACACGCAGCAGGGTGGACTTCGACCCCTTCGCCCGACAGCCCACACAGGTGCGCTCCGGGCCCGGAGGACGAGCCACCGCAGAGTCTACCGCGCCGCGTCCCGACGGGGGGCGGCGCCGCGTCATCGCGACGTCACGACGGCGCGCTCGGAGCCGCCGCGGGGGCCGGTTCGCCGCCACCGTCGCTGTGGATGTCGATGCGCCAGCCGGTCAGCCGCGCGGCCAGTCGGGCGTTCTGGCCTTCCTTCCCGATCGCCAGCGACAGCTGGTAGTCCGGCACGACGACCTTGGCCGACCGGGCCACCAGGTCGACGACCTCGACCGTGCTCACCCGCGCCGGCGAGAGCGCGCTCGCCACGAACCGCGCCGGGTCCTCGTTCCAGTCGACGATGTCGATCTTCTCGCCGTGCAGCTCGGTGGTGACGGCCCGCACCCGCGAGCCCACCGGTCCGATGCAGGCGCCCTTGGGGTTCAGCCCGGCGACCGAGGAGCGCACCGCGATCTTGGTGCGATGCCCGGCCTCGCGGGCCAGGGCGACGATCTCGACCGACCCGTCGGCGATCTCCGGGACCTCGAGGGCGAACAGACCCCGGACCAGGTCGGGGTGGGTACGGCTGACGGTGACGGAGGCTCCACGCTGTCCGCGGGCTACCGACACGACCCGGCACTTCAACCGGCTGCCGTGCGGATACAGCTCACCCGGGACCTGCTCGGTCGGGGGCAGCACCGCCTCGAGCTCGGTGTCGCCGGCGCCGATCAGCAGCATGACGTTGCGGTTGGTGGGGGCACCCGGCCGCTGCGGGGCCTGCTGCACCAGTCCCGACACGACGTCACCCTCGCGGCCGGCGTACTCGCCGTAGGACTGGTCGCTCTCCGCCTCGCGCAGCCGCTGGATGATGACCTGCTTGGCGGTGCTGGCTGCGATCCGGCCGAAGCCGTCGGGGGTGTCGTCGTACTCGCGGGCGACAGCGCCGTCCTCGGCGAGCTCCTGGGCCAGCACGACGACCTCACCGCTCTTGCGGTCCAGCTCGACGCGGGCGTGCGCCTGCGCGCCCTCGGTGTGCTTGTAGGCCATCAGCAGGGCGGACTCGATCGCGGACACCACCTGCTCGAAGGAGATGTCCTTGGAGCGCTCCAGCATCTTCAGCGCGGACATGTCGATCTTCACGTGTCAGCCTCCTCGTCGTCGTCGCTGTCGTCAGGCTCGTCCCCGTCGGAGTCGTGGCCGTCGGAGTCGTGGCCGTCGGCCTCGTCGTCGTCGGACTCGTCGTCGGCGGCCTCGTCGTCGGCGGCCTCTCTCGGTGGGTCCGCCGGGGCGGTTGAACTCCACCTGCACCAGGCCCTTGACGACCTCGGCGGCGGTGAGCGTGCGGGCGGTCCCGTCGACGTCCAGCACCAGGTCGTCGCCGGCGGCCGCGAGGCGCCCGTCGAGCGTGCTGCCGTCGCGGAGCGTCACCCGCACGAGCCGGCCGACGTTGCGCCGCCAGTGCCGCGGTTCGGTCAGCGGCCGGTCGACGCCGGGCGAGGACACCTCGAGCACGTAGGCGGCGCCGAGCAGCGTCGGGTCCTGCTCGTCGGCGAGGTCCAGGGCGTCGCTGACGGCGCGGCTGACGTCGGCGATGTCGTCCAGCGTGACGCCGGAGTCTGCGTCGACGAGCACGCGGACCACGCTGCGGCGGCCGGCGGCGGTCACCGAGACGTCTTCCAGGTCGCGGCCACCCTGGGCGACGACGGGTGCGAGCAACGCCCGCAACCGCTCGGCGGTCTGCTGCGTACGGGACGAGGCGGTCATGGCTCGGCCTGCCTCTCTGTGCGGTTGTGGGACTGCGCGAGCAGGTGCTGCGGAGGATCACGGTAGCCGCTGTGGCAGGGTCGAGGTGGTGAGCGCCGGACCTGCCCCCACGCGTCGCGGGCTGCTGCTGGGCTCGCTGCTGACCGGCCCCGCGCTGCTCGCCGCCTGTTCGACGAGCGCTCCCCCGTCGCCCGTGCCGCCCGACCCGGACGACCTGCTGCGCAGCGCGGCGGCCGGTCGCGAACGGGCCCTGCTCGACGCCTACGACGCCGCCGTGCTGGCCCAGCCCGATCGCGCTGTGCTGCTGCTGAGCCTGCGCGCGCACCACGAGCAGCACCTGGCGCTGCTGACCGGGCCGCCGGCGTCGGCGTCACCCGGGACGAGCGCGTCGCCGTCGGCGGCAGGGATCGTGACGCCGGTCGGGCTCGTCGCGCTGGAGCGGGCCACGGCGGCCGCCCACGCCGAGGCTGCCGTCGCCGCCCGCGATCACGCCCTGGCCGGGCTGCTGGCCTCGCTGTCGGCCAGCGAGAGCACGCACCCGGTCGCCCTCGCCCCCCCGGCGAAGGCATGACGATCCCGAGCCCGGACGCCGGCGACGTCGAGCGCCTGCAGGTCGTCCTGGCCGCCGAGCACGCCGTGATCTACGCCTACGGGACGCTGGGCGCTCGGCTGGAGACGGCTGACCGGCGGGTCGCCCTGCTGGCCTTCGACAGCCACCGCGTGCGGCGCGACCAGCTCGCCGCGCGGCTTCGCGAGCGCGACAGCGAGCCGTCGGTGGCCCTCGGTGCCTACGACGTCGCCGTGCCGGACGAGGCCGCCGCGCTGGCGCTCGCGGCGCGGCTGGAGGACGACCTCGGCGTGCGGTGGCGCGACCTGCTGGCGGGGACCGACGACGCGCAGCTGCGGCGCCTCGGGCTGGCGGGGCTGACGGAGACGGCGGTGCGGGCGGCGGGGTGGAAGGCGCGGGCGGGGGTCGTGCCGGTGTCTGTCGCACTGCCGGGTACGTCGTGAACGCTGTCCGCCGATCGCTGTCCGCTGCACGCCACACCGTCGCTGCGGACCTGTCGCTCCGCTCCTTGACGGTCCTGTCGTGACGGCGTGGCGTTCCGCTCGCCCGTCCGTCCGTCCCTGTCGCCGGTCCGTAGCGTTCCGCTCGACCTGACCGCACCGCTCGAAGGAGCCGCATGAGCCGCACCCGCACCCTCGTCGTGATGGTGGCCCTGTCCTTGGGGGTGGGACTGCTGGGACCCGCTCGGCCGGCAGCGGCGGCCGGGCCGGGGACGGACCGGTTCGCGCGGCTGGCGTCGGCGAGCATGACGCTGGAGCAACGGGTGGGGCAGGTGTTCCTGGTCGGGACGCCCGCCGACGGGTCGGCGACGGCGACGGCGGCGCAGATCGGGTCGCGGCACGTCGGGAACGTGATGCTGGCCGGCCGCAGCCGCGCGGGCGTGACGGCCACCGCCCGCCTGTCGGCGGGGCTCCAGGCCCGGGCCACCCGGCAGGCGACGGCGGGCATCCCGCTGCTGGTGGCCACCGACCAGGAGGGCGGGCGCGTGCAGGTGCTCAGCGGGCCGGGGTTCAGCACCATCCCGGACGCCCTGACCCAGGGCGGCTGGGCCACCGCGACGTTGCGCGCCCGTGCCACCGACTGGGGGCGGGAGCTGCGAGCAGCCGGCGTGACGCTGGACCTGGCGCCGGTGAGCGACACCGTCCCGAGCCGGACGGCTGCGGCCGGCAACCCCCCGATCGGGGCGTTCCAGCGCGAGTACGGCTTCTCCCCCGACACCGTCGCCCGGCAGGCGACGGCGTTCGCGACCGGTTTGGCGGCCGCCGGGGTCGGCGCCACGACCAAGCACTTCCCCGGTCTCGGACGGGTCACGGCCAACCCCGACACGACCGCCGGCGTCACCGACCGCACGACCACCCGGAACGATCCCTACCTCGCTCCGTTCCGCGCCGCCGTCCAGGCGGGGGTGCCGTTCCTGATGATGTCGACGGCCAGCTACGAACGCATCGATCCGGGCGTCCCGGCGGCGTTCTCCCGCACGATCGTGACCGGCATGGTGCGCACGGACCTGGGGTTCGGTGGCGTGATCGTCTCCGACGACCTCGGCAACGCCCGGCAGGTTGCCGCGGTGGCGCCGGGCACGCGGGCGGTGCGCTTCCTGCAGGCCGGCGGCGACCTGGTGCTGACCGTCAACCCGGACGTGCTGCCGGCGATGTATGACGCGGTGCTCGCCGAGTCCCGGCGCAGCCCGGCGTTCCGGGCGCAGGTCGAGGCCGCCGCCGTGCGCGTCCTGCGCGCCAAGGACGACAGAGGGCTGCTGCGGCACCGCCCGCTCGTGCACCCACGCTGGCCGGCCCCGCTGGCGCCGCGGCGAGGCTGAGTCCGGGCCACGAACCTTCACCGCCAGGCGTCGACGACCTCCAGCAGCCCGTCCAGCGTGTCCAGCCGGGCGTCGGGCTCGACGCCCCAGCCCTCGACGGGTCGGCCGGTCATGAGCACGGTGCGCATGCCGATCCCGGCGGCGCCGCTGATGTCGTCACGCGGCCGGTCCCCCACGAACACGCAACGCTCGGGAGGGGTACCGACGGCGTCCGCCAGCGCGTGGAACGCCTGCGGGTGCGGCTTCATGTGCGTCATCTGGCAGGTGTACAGCCGGACGTCGAGCAGGCCGAGCAGGCCGGCCTCGGCCAGCCAGCGCTCGTGCAGCGCGGCCGGCCAGTGCGTGTTGGACAGCAGGCCGGTACGCAGTCCCCGCTCGCGCAGCCCGGTCAGCACGTCGACGGCTGCCGGATCGTGCGACACGGTCGGTTCCCAGGCCCCGTGGTAGGCGGCGAGCGCGCCGGGCACGTCCAGGTGGGTCTCGGCAGCGACGCTGCGCACGAGCTGCTCGGTGGTGCCGCTGCGGTCGCCGGCCTCGACACTGGTGCGCCACCACTCCAGCTCGGCCGCCAGCAGCGCGGCGGCGATCGGTTCGGGATCGCCGGGCGCGAGCACCCGGGCTGCGGCGCGCCACATCTCCAGTAGGTCGACGTCGGCGTGCACCGACAGCGTGCCGCCCCAGTCGAACAGCACCGCCTCGACGTTCATCGGCCGAGGTCCGCGACGACAGCGGACGTCAGGCGCAGCAGGTCGGCCGGTGCGAGCTCCACCGACAGCCCGCGCCGACCGCCGCTGACGAACACGGTGTCGTAGAGCTCGACGGTCTCGTCGACGGCGGTCGGCAGCGGGGTGCGCTGACCCAGCGGGCTGATCCCTCCGACGACATAGCCGCTGGAGCGCTCGGCGGCGGCGGGCTGGGCCATCGCAGCCTTCTTGCCGCCGAGCGCCGCCGCGAGCGCCTTGAGGTCGAGCGAGCCGGAGACGGGCACCACGCCGCAGACCAGCCGTCCGTCGAGGTCGGCCAGCAGCGTCTTGAGCATCCGCGCGGGCTCGATGCCGAGCGCGCGCGCAGCGGCCTGGCCGTAGTCGCCGGCACCCTCCACCACGTAGGCGTGCACGGTGTGGGGGACGCCGTCGCGCTCGAGCAGCAACGTCGCCGGGGTCCCCTTGCCTGCCATGCCCGTGACGCTGCCACAGACCTCTGACAGCGCACCGCCGCGGTCAGACCCCGCGCACCTCGCGCACGGTCTGCTCGACGACCTGGTCCAACGGCACGGTGCGGACGTCGCCCGAGCGCCGGTCACGGATCTCGACCTCGCCGGTCTCCAGGCCCTTGCCGATCACGACCAGCGTCGGCACGCCGAGCAGCTCGGCGTCCTTGAACGCCACCCCGGGGCTGATCTTGCCGGGACGGTCGTCGAGCAGGACGGTCAGACCGCGCTGCTCCAGCTCGAGCGCGATCCGTTCAGCGACGGGCCGGTGCTCGCCCTTGCCGATGCCGATGACGTGGACGTCGGCGGGCGCGAGCTCGCGCGGCCACACCAGGCCCTTGTCGTCATGGTGCTGCTCGGCGACCGCAGCGATCGCGCGGGAGACGCCGATGCCGTAGGAGCCCATAGTCACGCGGACGGGCTTGCCCTGCGGGCCGAGGACGTCCAGCCCGAAGGCGTCGGCGAACTTGCGGCCGAGCTGGAAGACGTGACCGATCTCGATGCCGCGGTCGATCGCCAGCCGTGCGCCGCAGATCGGGCACGCGTCGCCCTCACGCACCTGGGCGGCAGGCACGACGCCGTCGGGCGTGAAGTCGCGGCCCATGACGACGTTGACGGCGTGCCTGCCGGGCTCGTTGGCGCCGGTGACCCACGCCGAGCCGGTCGTGACGCGCACGTCGACGAGGTAGCGGATCTTCAGCCCGGCCAGCACCTGCGGGCCGATGTAACCGCGGACCAGACCGGGATGGGAGGCGAAGTCGGCCGCCTCGAAAGCCCCGATCTCGGCGGGGTAGACGTTGGCCTCGACGGCCTTGAGATCGACGTCGCGGTCGCCGGGCACGCCCACGACCAGAGGTGCCCGCTCCCCCGTGGGCTGGGTGAGCATCAGCACGACGTTCTTGAGCGTGTCGGCGGCCGTGATCCGGTGGCCGCGCTCGTTCATCACCTGCACGAGCGTGTCGATGGTGGGGGTGTCGGGGGTGTCGAGCACCTCCAGCGCGGCGGCCTGGCTCGGGTCGCTCTCGGCCGGGGCCCGCACCGTCGCCGCCTCGACGTTGGCCGCGTAGTCGCAGCTCGTGCACTGGACGAAGGTGTCCTCTCCGGTGGGAGTGACGGCCAGGAACTCCTCGCTGGCGCTGCCGCCCATCGCTCCGGACACAGCGCTGACGATGCGGTAGTCCAGGCCCAGCCGGCCGAAGATCTTCACGTAGGCGTCGCGGTGCGCCTGGTAGGAGGCGGCCAGGCCTTCGTCGTCCAGGTCGAAGGAGTAGCTGTCCTTCATGAGGAACTCGCGCCCCCGCAGGATGCCCGCGCGGGGGCGTGCCTCGTCGCGGTACTTGGTCTGGATCTGGTACAGCGTGACCGGCAGGTCCTTGTAGGAGCTGTACTCGCCCTTGACCATCAGCGTGAAGAGCTCTTCGTGGGTCGGGCCGAGCAGGTAGTCGTTGCCGCGCCGGTCCTGCAGACGGAACAGACCCGCGCCGTACTCGGTCCAGCGACCGGAGGTCTCGTACGGCTCGCGGGGCAGCAGCGCCGGGAAGATGACCTCCTGCCCGCCGATCGCCTCCATCTCCTCGCGGACGACCCGGCTGACGGCGTTCAGCATCCGCACGCCCAGGGGCAACCAGGAGTAGATGCCCGGCGCGACGCGTCGGACATAGCCGGCCCGTACGAGCAGCCGGTGGCTCGGCACCTCGGCGTCCGCCGGGTCCTCACGCAGGGTGCGGAGGAACAGGGTGGACAGGCGCAGCACGACGATCTCCTCGCAGCAGGGAGTCCTGAGGCTAACGGCGGGTGCGACCGGGGTCGACGAAGTTGTCCACAGCGGGGGCGTCGTCCACACTCGGGTCAGCGAGGTAGCCCGGGAGCGCTCACGAGCGCCAGGGTCGGCACGTGCACGGCACCGAGGAGGACCATGACGGAGATCGCCCTGGTACGACCGCGCAACGGGCCCGTCACCGAGCAGGATCTGCGCGACCGCATCGCCTATGGCGGCGGCCACCGTGAGCTCGTCGACGGCTGCCTGCTGCTGTCGCGCGACAGCGGCCCGTTCACCTACGCCGACCTGTGGGACCTGCCCGACGACGGCCGCAAGCACGAGCTGCTCGACGGGCAGATCCTCGTGAGCCCGGCCCCGAACCGCACCCACCAGCGGGTGGTCACCCGGTTGGCCAGGCGCATCGGGAACGTCCTGCCGGACGGGATCGAAGCCCTGGTCGCCCCGTACGACGTGCACCTGCTGGGCGGGCTGCCGACCACGCTGCAGCCCGACCTCGTCATCCTGCCGGTCACCGACACCGAGCCGACCGAGGGCGACGTCGAGCACGCGCTGTGCGTCGTGGAGGTGCTCTCGCCCAGCACCCGCCGCTTCGACCTCGACCGCAAGCGTCGGGCCTACGCCCGCGGCGGCGTCCCGCTCTACCTGATCGTCGACCCGGGGTTGACGGCTCCGCACGTCCCCTGGCTGGCAGTGCTGGAGCTGCACGGCAGGCGCTATCGCGAGGTCGCCCGCGTGGCCGGCGACCACGTCGCCCACCTGCCGTCGCCGCTGAGCCTGGACGTGACGCCGAACAGCCTGGTCCAGCCGCGCCCCGGACGACCTGCGCCGTAGCCTCGCGAGGGTGCTGGTGCTGCTCCCCCCGTCCGAGGGCAAGGCCCCTGGCGGCAGCGGCCGGCCGTTGGACCTGGCGGGCCTGTCCTTCCCGTCGCTGACGCCGGTGCGAGAGCGGCTCGTCGACGCGCTGGTCACGCTGGCCCGCGACCGACCTGATGCGCTGCGGACCGCTCTGGGACTGTCGCCCGGGCAGGCCGCGCACGTCGGCGACGACGCCGTGCTGCGCACCGCGAAGACGCTGCCCGCGCTGCGGCGCTACACCGGCATCGTCTACGACAACCTGTCCTACGAGACGTTGGAGGGCGTCGCCCGACGCCGGGCGAACACCTCGCTGGTGGTGGCGTCCGCGCTGTTCGGGCTGCTGCGCCCGACCGACCGGGTGCCGGCCTATCGGCTGTCCGGTCAGACGGCGCTGCCCGGGCTGGGCGGCCTTGCGGCGCTGTGGCGGCCGGCGCTGGAGCCCGAGCTGGCGGGTCAGCGCGGGCTCGTGGTCGACCTCCGCTCAGGCGCGTACGCCCACCTCGCCCGGGTACCCGGCGCCGTGCAGGTGCGCGTGCTGCGCGACGAGAACGGCACCCGCAGCGTGGTCAGCCACGACAACAAGTGGACCAAGGGCCTGCTGGCCCGGGCCCTCTGCCAGCACGGCGCGCGCACCGTCGCCGACGTCGCCGAGGTCGGGCGCACCGTCAGCGACGACGTCGAGGTCGACGGACTGCGGGTGGACCTGCTGCTGCACGGCCTGGCGAGCGCCCGATCGGTCGGCTGAGCCCGGTGACGCCCGGACACGCGCAGCGTCGGTGAACGCGCTGCTCCTGCTCGTCTGGTTCCGGCTGGCGCGTCACACGCCTCGGGCCGCAGCACCGCCGGGTCCGTGCGTCGCCCTCGTCGTCGCTGGCCCTGATCTTCACCCTGCTGCCCCTGGCCGTCGCCGCCCAGCCGGCCTTCGACGTGCGCCGTGACCTGGTGTCGGGCCTGTCCTCGCGCGGCGCGGCCGCACCTGCTCTCGGCCAAGGGGTCATCGGCGCCCTCGCCGCGGCCCACGGCGCCCTGGCCGGTGCGCTCTGGCTGTGTCGACGGAGGCCGCGGCCACGGCGGCGGCGGTCGGCGCGCTGTGCCTGCTGGGACTGGCCCTGGTGCGCATCACCTGCCCTCGCGGAGCCGGCGGCTGCAGCGGCCCGACTCGGGACGGCCGAGGATCAAGCCGCTGGAGGACGTGCTGCACCGCGACCTGGTCGCGGTCTTCGAGGTGGCCAGCGTCGTCGGTGCCGTGCTCGTGGATCGCACTGCGCCGGACCCGGCTCGGGACGGGCGCTGCTGGCGGCGCGTCCTGTCGCCGATGCTGCTGTGGCGCCAGCAGGTCGACGAGAGCATCGGCTGGTGGCAGCTGGGCTGGCTGGTGGTGACGTGCGCTCTGGTGCTGGGCCAGGCGCAGGCCGTCGTCGCGGACGCTGGCGCCGGGCGCGCCGATCGACGATCGTCGGGCGGCACCACCGTCGCTGCGCCCACAGACCGCCGTTGAGCAGGGTCGACGGGTAGGCACCTGCTGCCCGGACGCACAGACGCTCCGAGCTGCTGTCGGCGCGGGTGCCTGCGGGCGACCTGCCCGACTGCCGGAGCTGGCTCGTCACGCCGGCGCTGGCCAGAGTCCGTGCCCACGAGGGTGGGCTATTGGTCGCGACCTGCGGCGTGTCCATGACCACCTGCGGAAGATCATCGGCGGGGGGTCAGGGGTTGGGCGGAGCGGGGCAGGCAACCGAGCACAGCGGCACAGACCTGCGGCAGGGCCGTAGAGGAGCGAAGCGACAGGCCCCGAGCAGGTCTGTGCCGCGAAGCCCAGCTACACCTTGTTCGGATACATCGAGTACGACGGGAAGTTGCCGTAGATCTGCCCGTCCCCCTCCGTCACCGCCTGCACGAGCAGGTCGCCGCCGACGAAGGCTCCCTTCCAGGACGCTCCCTTGCCGCCGAACACCTCCTCGCGGTCCCCGCGCGAGCGGGGCTTGTTGATGCCGACCTTGAACGCCTGCAGCTCCTCGGCGACCCGCGCGCCGAAGTCGGCGTCGTCGGTGGCCACCGAGGCCACCAGCGAGCCGTTGGAGGCGTTCATCGCCGCCAGCAGCTCGGCCTCGCTGTCGACGACGACGATGGAGTCGAGCGGTCCGAACGGCTCGGCGTGGCGCAGCGACCACGAGGGCGGCGGCTCCAGGATGCAGGCCGGCGCGACGTAGGCGCTGGTGTCCTGCCCGTCCAGGAACCGTCCCTGCGCGAGGGTGCCGCGGTACAGCGGGATGCCGCCGCCGCTGACGGCCTCGGCGTACTGCGCGGCCAGGTCGGCGGCCTTGGTGGCGCTGATCAGCGGCCCGAAGTGCAGGTCGGGCAGGTCGTCGTCGGCCGACTCCACCACCAGCGGGTGGCCGAACCGCAGCCCCTTGACCACGGGCAGGTAGGCCTCCAGGAACGCCGGCACCAGCTCGCGCTGCACGACGTAGCGCGGGTAGGCGGTACAGCGCTGCTTGGCGTACTCGAAGCCCTTGGTGAGGTGCGCCGCGAGGTCGTCCCACTGACTGAAGTCCCAGATGCCCCAGGCGTTCAGGCCCTCCTGTTCCAGGAAGTGGCGCTTGCCTGTGTCCGCCAGCGAGGTCGCCGCCTTGCGGCCGTTGGCCCGTCCTCCGACGAAGGCCAGGCAGCCGATCTCCTCGGAGCGGATGAGCACGTCGCCGAGCTGGGACCCGACGCCGGACAGCAGCGTGACGGGCAGCCCCGCGCGCTTCATCATGGCGTGGGCCAGGGTGAGGGTGTGGAAGCCGCCCTGCGAGGGCGTCTTGGCGACGACGGCGTTGCCGGCCAGGCACTGCACGAGCTCGGCGTGCACCTGCACGCTCATCGGGTAGTTCCACGAGGCGATGTTGCTGACCGGCCCGGGCAGCGGGGTGCGGCCGGCGATCTGCCGCTCGATCTCCTCCAGGTACCAGCGCACGCCGTCCAGGGCGCGGTCGACGTCGGCGCACGCCAGCTTCCACGGCTTGCCGATCTCCCAGGCCAGCAGCAGCGCGAGCGTGTCGCGCTCGGCCTGCATCGCCTCGACGGCCTGCGAGACGCGGCTCTTGCGCTCGTCGAGGTCGACGGCGGCCCACTGCCGGTGCTCGCCGAGGGCGTACTTCACGGCCTCGGCGGCCTGGTCGTGCGTGACGCGCGGCGGCCCCTGGATGGCGGCGCCGTCGACCGGGTTGACGTGCTCGCCCGGGTCACCGATGCGCTGCCACTCGCCTCCCGTCAGGTTCAGGATGCGGTCGGCCTCGAACGCCTCCGGCGCCGCGGCGCGCGCCCGCGCGTAGACCTCGTCCCAGCTCGTTCCCGGCTTGACCTGCAGCATCTCGGCCACTTCTCTTTCGTCGGGGAAAGACCCACGGTGAAACGCAGAGTGAAACAGCCAACCATGACAGGGGGAAGGCATCGCACCGGGGCGGCCCGTGATCTTCGCGACAGCACTTGCTTCACTGGGGCGATGACCTCCACCGCCCCCGCCCGGCTCACCTCCGCCGAGACGGTCAGCGCCTTCCTGCAGGCGATGACGGACGGCGACGCCGAAGCCGCTGCGTCGCTGCTGCACCCCGACGTCGTCTACCGCAACGTGTCGCTGCCGCCGATCCGCGGCCAGGCCGTCGACCGCCTCGTGCGGCGCTGGTGCGCCTCGCGGTACGGCTTCGAGGTGGCCGTCCACCGCCTCGCGGCCGACGGTGACACCGTGCTGACCGAGCGCACGGACGCGCTGGTCGTCGGACCGGTCCGGGCCCAGTTCTGGTGCTGCGGCACGTTCGAGGTGCTCGACGGGCGCATCGTCCTGTGGCGCGACTACTTCGACTGGGCGAACCTCGGCGCCTCGGTCCTGCGGGGCGTGGCCGCGGCGGTCGTGCCGACGCTGCGTCGTGCGTTGCCGACGCGGCCGCCGCGCTGAGACCGGAGCCGCTAGAACAGGACGCTGGTCAGGCGCCCCACCTCGCGGAAGCCGACCCGGGCGTAGGCACGGCGCGCAGGGACGTTGTAGTCGTTGACGTACAGGCTGACGACCGGCGCGATGTCGGCCCTGGCCAGCTCGACGACCGCCGCCGTACCGCCCGCCGACAGCCCCTGACCACGCAGGGACGGGTCGACCCACACCCCCTGCACCTGGCAGACGGTGCTGCTCACGGCACCGATCTCGGCCTTGAACAGCACCCGGCCGCCCTCGATGCGCGCGAACGCGCGGCCCTGCGCGATGAGCTCGGCCACCCTCGACCGGTAGAGGGTGCCGCCGTCCCCGGACAGCGGCGAGATCCCGATCTCCTCGGTGAACATGGCGATGCAGGCGGGCATGAGGATGCCGAGCTCGGCCGGCCGGACCCGACGCACGCCGGCGTCGACGGGCACGGCCGGGGCCGTGTGCAGCGCCAGCAGCGGCTGGTTGTCGCGGACGTCGCGCGCCCGACCCCATGTTCCGCGCAGCAGGTCCCACATCGGCAGCACGGCACCGGCGCGTCCGACCACCGACGAGCAGCGACGGCCCTGCCGGCGCGCGCGCTCGGCGAACGCACGCACCGCGTCCGGGCCGGCCTGCACCGGTACCAGGTTCGCACCGGAGTAGCAGACCGACTCCAGCGAGCCGCGCTCGCCGAAGCCCCACACCTGGGCGCCGAGGCGGCTCTCGGCCAGTCCGGCGTGCTGCACGCGGGAGGCGACGAACACATCGGCCACCGGGTCGCGCTCCAGCAGCGCCAGCACCTCGTCGAGGTCGCGGCCGTCGAGCACGCGGGTGGCGTGCGCCGTTCTCAACACCGGTCCGCCCGCACGTGCGGAGCCTAGACCGCGGTGCTCGACGTGTCCGGCGTCGGCCGGCCGGTGCTGCTCAGCTGACGCCGACGGCGACCTCGCCGCTGGGCCCGTCGTATGCCTCGGCGATCTTGAGCGCCTCCTCGATGAGCGTCTCGACGATCTGGTCCTCGGGCACGGTCTTGATGACCTCGCCCTTGACGAAGATCTGCCCCTTGCCGTTGCCGGACGCGACGCCCAGATCAGCCTCGCGGGCTTCGCCCGGACCGTTCACGACGCAACCCATGACGGCGACGCGCAGCGGCATCGTCAGGCCCTCGAGCCCGGCGGTGACCTTCTCCGCGAGGGTGTAGACGTCGACCTGCGCGCGGCCGCAGGACGGGCAGGACACGATCTCCAGGCCGCGCTGCTTGAGGTTCAGCGACTCCAGGATGGCCAGGCCCACCTTGACCTCCTCCACCGGCGGGGCCGACAGCGAGACGCGGATGGTGTCGCCGATGCCCTCGGCCAGCAGCGCCCCGAAGGCGACGGCGGACTTGATCGTGCCCTGGAAGGCGGGGCCCGCCTCGGTGACTCCCAGGTGCAACGGGTAGTCGCACCGCTGCGAGAGCAACCGGTAGGCCTGGACCATGACGACAGGGTCGTTGTGCTTCACACTGATCTTGATGTCGGTGAAGTCGTGCTCCTCGAACAGCGAGCACTCCCAGAGCGCGGACTCGACCAGCGCCTCGGGCGTGGCCTTGCCGTACTTGGCCATGATCCGCTTGTCCAGGCTGCCCGCGTTGACGCCGATCCGGATCGGCGTGCCGGCAGCCTTCGCGGCCCGGGCGACGTCGCCGACCTTGCCGTCGAACTCGCGGATGTTGCCGGGGTTGACGCGCACGGCCGCGCAGCCGGCGTCCAGGGCCGCATAGATGTACTTGCTCTGGAAGTGGATGTCGGCGATGACCGGCAGCTGGGACTTCTTCACGATCGTCGCCAGCGCCTCGGCGTCGACGGGGTCGGGCACGGCGACGCGCACGATCTGACAACCGGTGGCGGTCAGCTCGGCGATCTGCTGCAGCGTGCCGTTGATGTCTGCGGTGACGGTGGTGGTCATCGACTGGACGCTGATCGGCGCGCCACCGCCGACGAGCACCCCGCCGACGTCGAGCTGGCGCGTCGTGCGGCGGTCCGCCAACCGGGCCGGGGGCAGCTCGGGCATGCCGAGCGCGACCGTCATCAGCCGATCCGGATGGGGTTGACGAGGTCGGCTCCGAGCAGCCATACCGTGAACGTGGCGAACAGCAGCACCACGCCGTAGGTGATCGGCAACAGCTTGTTCAGGTCGACGCGACGCAGCTCGCCGGAGTAGCCGAAGACGCGCTTCACCTTGTCGCGAGCCTGCTCGTACAGCAGGACCGCGATGTGCCCGCCGTCCAGCGGCAGCAGCGGCAGCAGGTTGAACACACCGACGAACAGGTTCAGCGAGGCGATGATCAGCAGGAAGCTCAGCAGCTTCACCCCGACCGTCTCCTGGCTGGCGAGCACCTCACCGCTGACCCGGCCCGCTCCGACCACGCCGATGAACCCCTCCGGGTCGCGGTTGGGGCCGTAGACCTGCGTGATGGTGCCGATCTTCTTGGTCAACGTGTCGATGGTGCCGGTGACCATCAGCTTCAGCACCGTGCCCGTGTTCTGGACGGCCTCGACCGGGTTGACGTGCGCCGTGCTGGCCCGCGGCTGCAGCGCGACGCCGATCGCGCCGACGCGTGCGGTGACGTCCGGGTCGTCGAGCGAAGCGCGGAGCACCGGGGTGGGGGTCAGGGTCAGCTGCTGGAGAGTCCCGTCGCGCTCGACGGTGAGGGCGACGTCGCGGCCGGGGGCGGCCCGCACCTTCTCGATGAACGCCAGGACGCTGTCGACCCGCACGCCGTCGACGGCGGTGACGACGTCCCCGGCCAGCAGACCCGCGGCCTCGGCCGGGCTGGGCAGCGCCCCGCCCGCGTCGCACGAGGCGCCGGCCGAGGCCGTGACGCACGAGGCGATGGAGCCGAGGGCGGGCGAGCGCTCGACGGTCTTGCCGATGACCAGCGAGCTCCCCAGCACCAGCGCGATCGCGATGAGGAAGTGCACCGTGGAGCCGGCGGCGAGCACGACGACCCGCTGCCCCGCCGGCTGCTTCCAGAAGGCCCTGGACTCGTCCTCGGGGGCGACCTCCTCCAACGAGGTCATGCCGACGATCTTGACGAAGCCGCCGGCCGGGATCGCCTTGACGCCCCACTCGGTCTCCCCGCGCTGCCGGGACCACAGCGTCGGCCCGAAGCCGACGAAGAACTGGGTGGCCTTCATCCCGAACCGGCGGGCGGTCCAGAAGTGCCCACCCTCGTGCAGCGTCACCGACACCAGCAGCGCGACGACGAAGCCGATGGCGCCCAGGGCGTACACGCCGTTGCCGGTGGCCACCGCGTACAGGACGACCGCGAGCAGACCGAGGCCGATCCCGGCGACCAGCCGCCCGGAGGCACGCGGGGGCGGCTGCGCCGCGGCGTCCTCGGTGGGCCTGTTGAGCACCAGGTTCGTCATGCGTCCTGCCCTCTGCCGGTGGCGGCATCGTCATGGTCCACGAGCTCGTGGGCGCGCGCGCGCGCCCACCTCTCCTGCTCCAACACATCGGCCAGGGTCGGACGTTCCCTGAACGGGTGCTCCTGCACGACCTCGGCCACCGTGTCGACGATGCCGAGGAAAGGCAGCCGGCCGTCGACGAAGGCCTGCACGCACACCTCGTTGGCGGCATTGAGGACCGCGGGCGCCGTCCCGCCGCGTCCGCCCGCCCCGCGGGCCAGTGCCACGGCGGGAAAGGCGTCGGCGTCCAACGGCTCGAACTCCCATGTCGTGGCGGTGCTCCAGTCGCAGCCGGCTGCGGCGCCGGGCACGCGCTCGGGCCAGCCCAGGGCCAGCGCGATCGGCAGCCGCATGTCGGGCGGGCTGGCCTGCGCGAGGGTCGAGCCGTCGACGAACTCGACCATCGAGTGGACGATCGACTGCGGGTGCACCACCACGTCGATCCGGTCGTAGGGCACGCCGAACAGCAGCTGCGCCTCGATGAGCTCCAGCCCCTTGTTGATCAGGGTGGCCGAGTTCACGGTGATGACCGGCCCCATGTCCCAGGTCGGGTGGGCGGCCGCCTGGGCCGGGGTGACGTCGCGCTGCTGGGCGCGGGTGCGCCCCCGGAACGGCCCGCCGGACGCCGTGAGGATCAGCCGGGCGACCTCTGCGGCCCGCCCGCCGCGCAGGCACTGCGCCAACGCGCTGTGCTCGGAGTCGACCGGCACGATCTGGTCGAGGTAGGGCGTGACGAGGCTGCCGCCGGCGATGAGCGACTCCTTGTTGGCCAGCGCCAGGGTGCGGCCGGCCTGCAGCGCCGCCAGCGTCGGCGCCAGGCCGACGGAACCGGTCATGCCGTTCAGGACGGTGTCGCACGGCCAGGCCGCGAGCTCGGTGTGGGCGTCGGGGCCGGCCAGGATCTTCGGGACCGAGAACTCGCCCGCGCTGTAGCCGCGCTGCTGGGCGGCGGCGTAGAAGGCCAGGTTGAGGTCCTGCGCGGCGCTGGCCTTGGCGACGGCGACGACCTCGACGCCGAGCTCGAGCGCCTGCCGGGCCAGCAGGTCGACGCGTTCGCCGCCGCCGCCCAGCCCGACGATGCGGAACCGGTCGGGCGCGGCGCGGACGACGTCGATCGTCTGCGTGCCGATGGAGCCGGTGGCTCCCAGCAGGACGATCTCGCGCACGCTCACCCGTCCAGTCTCACGCATGACGGGCTGCGACGCGGGACTCAGCGGGTGCCAGGGTCCAGCGCTGCCTCGACGAAGAACCGCACCTGCGGCGTGAGCCAGCGGTCTCCGGCCGTCTGCTCGACGAGGTCGAGCACAGCCGACGCGTCCATCCCCACCATCGCGGCCAGCAGCCGCAGGTCGTCGTCGTCCTCGCCGATCCGGTGCGCCAGTGCCTTGAGCACCAGGACTGCCTGCGGGCTCGCGACCTCGACCCGCAAGCCGGGCAGGTCCAGGACCGTGGTCGGCCACCGGTCCGGACCGTGCAGGAAGCCCTTGACAGCGTCGTTGAGCCAGCCGTCCGGGAGCCCACGCCGCTCCGCGACTCGCTGCGCGGCGGCATACACCTCGGCCTTGGGTGCGAACACGGCGTCGACGTCGCGGGTGGCCCGGCGGTCGTCATAAGCCAGCGCCACCGCCGCACCGCCCACGACGTAGAGATCAGCCAGCACGCCTCCTGCGGCGAGCTCGGCGCCCAGGTCGGTGAGCGCCGCCACGATCTCTGCCCGGTCCATCAGACGCGCACCAGGGCCCGGGCGCTCACGAAGATGTTGCGGCGACGGAAGGCCGCCGGACTCTCCACGACGGCGCGGGCGTCCAAGGCGGGCGTATTGGAAGGGAACCAGAACTGAGCCAGGAAGCGGTCAGGCGCCTGCGACCAGGCGGGTGCTCCCATCCCGTGCTGGGCGCTGATGTGCTCGGCCAGGGCGCCCAGGAGGGCGTCCGCCCGCGGAGCGACGCGGACCGGCTCCTCGGCCAGCCGCGACCGGACATCGCTGCTCCCCCGGGCCCAGCGCAGGTCGTCCAGGAGATCGGCGACGGCATCGCGCAACGCCGTCCCGGCCTGCAGGCGCAGACCGGTCCGGGCGATCGTCTGCGGATCCCGGGCCGCGGGGGGAGGAAGGTCCGCGCGTCGACGTCGTCGGCCAGCACCTCGTCCCACCGCGCCCACAGCCGATCCGACGGGCTCTGCTCCATGACCCGCAGTCTGCCAGCGGCGGCGTCAGACTTCCGCGGCCGACAGCTGGCCGCAGGCTCCGGCGATCTCGCGGCCGCGGGTGTCGCGGACGGTGGCGTTGACGCCCGCGTTGCGCAGCCGACGGACGAACTCCTGCTCGACCGGCTTGGGGCTGGCGTCCCACTCGCTGCCCGGCGTCGGGTTCAGCGGGATGAGGTTGACGTGGACGAGCTTGCCCGACAGCCGCTTGGCCAGCAGGTCGGCCCGCCAGGGCTGGTCGTTCACCCCGCGGATCAGGGCGTACTCGATGGACAGCCGTCGGCCCGTCTCGCGGGTGTAGGCCAGCGCCGCCTCCAGCACCTCGCGCACCGGCCAGCGGGTGTTGACCGGCACGAAGGTGTCGCGCAGCTCGTCGTCCGGCGCGTGCAGGCTCAGAGCCAGCGTGACCTGCAGCCCTTCCTGCGTGAGGCGCCGGATCGCCGGGACGAGCCCGACGGTCGAGACGACGAGGTTGCGCTGACCGATGCCGACCCCGTGCGGGGCCGCGTCGGTGATGCGCCGGACGGCGCCGAGCACCCGCGAGTAGTTCGCCAGCGGCTCGCCCATGCCCATGAACACGACGTTGCTGACCCGCCCGCCGCGCGCCGCCTCGGTGCGCTGGGCAGCGACGACCTGCTCGGTGATCTCCGCCGCCGACAGGTTGCGGGTCAGGCCGGCCTGCCCGGTGGCGCAGAAGGGGCAGGCCATGCCACAGCCGGCCTGGCTGCTCACGCACACGGTCGTGCGCTCCGGGTAGCGCATGAGCACCGACTCCACCAGCGTGCCGTCGTGCCCGCGCCAGAGCGTCTTCTCCGTCATCCCCTCGTCGCAGCTGATCGTCCGGACGACGCTGAGCAGGGGCGGCAGCAGGTCGCCCGCGAGCTTGTCCCGCAGCGGCGCCGACAGGTCGGTCATCTGCTCGGGCAGGTGGCCGGCGAAGTAGTGCCGCGACAGCTGCTCGGCCCGGAAGGCCTTCTCCCCCAGCGCGAGGACCGCTTCGCGCCGTCCGGCGACGTCCAGGTCGGCCAGGTGGCGCGGCGGCAGGGCCCGCTTGGGGATCTCGAACACGAGCGGCAGGGGCGTGCGAGGGGTGGTCACAGTGCTGCCAGCCTACGGCCGGGACGGGTCCGGCTCAGCGGACGAACGCGGCCAGCAGCAGGTAGGCGACCGGCGCGGTCGGCAGCAGCGAGTCCAGCCGGTCCATGATGCCGCCGTGGCCCGGCAGCAGGTTGCCCATGTCCTTGATGCCGATGTCACGCTTGATCATCGACTCGCCGAGGTCGCCCAGGGTGGCGGTGCAGACGACGACCAGCCCGTAGACCACGCCGAGCAGCGGCGACACGTCGAACAGCGTGCCGAAGAAGATCGCTCCGGCGACGGCGCACGCGGTCAACGAGCCGGCGAAGCCCTCCCACGACTTCTTCGGCGATACGGTCGGTGCCATCGGATGCTTGCCGAACAGCACCCCGGCGGCGTAGCCACCGACGTCGCTGCAGACGACGACCGCGATGTAGGCCGTCACCCGGCGGGGCCCGTCCGGCGGGATCGTCATCAGCGCGGCGAAGCCGACCAGGAACGGGACGTAGGCCGCGGTGAAGGTCGCGGCGGTGACGTCGCGCAGATAGCCCTCGACCGGGTCGGCCAGCCGCAGCACGACGCACGCCAGCAGCGTGAGCACCAGCGACAGGAACAGCAGGTCCGCGCCTTCGCGGTAGGCCAGGACGACCATCGCGACGCCGCCGACCAGCAGCGGCGGCAGCGGCGGCCGGGCGCCGAGCGTCCGCAGCGCCTTGACCACCTCGTAGGTGCCGAGGGTGGCGGCCCCCGCCAGCACGACGACGAAGATCCACCGGTAGGGCGAGAACAGCGGCACGGTGATGATAGCGCCCAGGCCCAGCCCGACGGCGATGGCCGCCGGCAGGTTGCGACCGGCCTTGCCCGGGCCGCCCTTGGCCGGCACGCCCTCGGGCGGAGCGGGCGCGGTGTCGATCGCCTCCAGCACCGCCTCGACCGGGCCCGCAGACCCGTCGACCCGGTCCTGGACGGACGACGGAGCACCGCCGACGCGGGTGTCGGCGGGCGGGCCGACCGCGACGGGCGGGTCGGCGGTCTCGGCGGCGGGGTCGGTCACGTCGGAGGCGCTCACACCTCGAGCAGCTCGGCTTCCTTGTGCCGGAGCAGGTCGTCGACGTTGCCGACGTACTGCCCGGTGACCTTCTCGAGCTCCTTCTCGGCGCGGGCGACCTCGTCCTCGCCGGTCTCGCCGTCCTTGACCAGGCGGTCGAGCTCTTCCTTGGCCTTGCGGCGGATGTTGCGGATCGAGATGCGGGCGTCCTCGGCCTTGCTGCGCGCGACCTTGATGAACTCGCGACGCCGCTCCTCGGTCAGCTGCGGGAAGCTGATCCGGATGATGTTGCCGTCGTTGCTGGGGTTGACGCCCAGGTCGGAGTCACGGATCGCACGCTCGATGACGCCGAGGGTCTGCTTGTCGTAAGGGGCGATGACGGCCATCCGCGGCTCCGGCACCGACAGCGAGGCGAGCTGCACGATCGGCGTCATCGCGCCGTAGTAGTCGACGACGATCTTCTGGAACATCTGCGGGGTGGCCCGGCCGGTGCGGATGCCGCCGAAGTCGTCCTTGGCGACGGTGACGGCCTTCTCCATCCGCTCCTCGGCATCGAGCAGGGTCTCGTCGATCATGTGGCGTCTCCGTTGTCGCTGACCAGGGTGCCGATCTTCTCACCGCGCACCGCTCGGCCGATGTTGCCGTCCTCCATCAGGTTGAACACCACGATGGGCAGGTGGTTGTCCATGCACAGGCTGAAGGCGGCGGCGTCGGCGACCCGCAGGTCGCGGCTGAGCACCTCGCCGTAGGTGACGTGGTCGAACTTGACGGCGTCGGGGTTGTCCCTCGGGTCCGCGTCGTAGACGCCGTCGATCGTCTTGGCCATGAGCAGCACCCCGCAGCCGATCTCCAGCGCCCGCTGCGCGGCGACGGTGTCGGTGGAGAAGAACGGCATGCCCGCGCCGGCGCCGAAGATGACCACCCGGCCCTTGTCCAGGTGCCGCATCGCACGCCGCGGGATGTACGGCTCGGCGACCTGCCCCATGGTGATGGCCGTCTGCACGCGCGTCTCGACGCCCACCTGCTCGAGCAGGTCCTGCAGCGCGAGGCAGTTCATGACGGTGCCGAGCATGCCCATGTAGTCGGCGCGCGCCCGGTCCATGCCGCGCTGAGCGATCTCCGCGCCGCGGAAGAAGTTGCCGCCACCGACGACGATCGCCACCTGGGTGCCGGCACGCACCACCTCGGCCACCTGGCGGGCGATGTCGGAGACGACGTCGAGGTCCAGGCCCACGGCCCCGCCGCCGAAGACTTCGCCGGACAGCTTGAGCAGCACCCGGCGGTGCGGCCCGACGGGCTCCAGGTCGGTGTTCACCACGGCGGCGGCCTCCTGCTCGGACGGGGTGGGTCGGACGGGCCCAGGGGCGAACCTAGTCGCCGGTCCGGACCATCGCGCAGCCGGACCGGCGACCCGGGCTCAGGCCTGGCCGACCTTGAAGCGCGCGAAGCCGGTGAGCTGCACGCCGGCCTCCTCGAGCACCTTGGCGACCGTCTTCTTGCTGTCCTTGGCGAACGCCTGCTCGAGCACGACGGAGTCCTTGAAGAAGCCGTTGACGCGACCCTCGACGATCTTGGCCATGGCCGCCTCCGGCTTGCCCTCTTCCTTCGCGGTGGCCTCGGCGATCTCGCGCTCCTTGGCGACGACGTCTGCCGGCACCTCCTCGCGCGAGACGTAGGTCGGCGAGAACGCCGCGACGTGCTGCGCGACGTCCTTCGCGACCTCCGGGCTGTCGCCGGTGAGCTCGACGAGCACGCCCAGCTGCGGCGGCAGGTCGGGGTTGGTCTTGTGCAGGTAGGAGCCGACGTGCGCGCCCTGGAAGGTGACGACGCGGCGCACCTCGATCTTCTCGCCCATCGCGGCGTTGGCGTCGGTGAGGACCTCGCTCAGCGGCTTGCCGTCGATCTCCACCGACTGCAGGGACGCGACGTCGGAGGCGCCGAACGCGGCCGTGATGACCTTCTCCGCCAGCGCCTGGAAGTTGTCGCTCTTGGCGACGAAGTCGGTCTCGCAGGCGAGCTCGAGCATGGTGGCCTTGGTCGTGCCGTCGCTCTTGACGACCACCAGCCCGTTGGACGCGGCGCGGTCCTCGCGCTTGGCGACCCCCTTCAGGCCCTTGATGCGCAGGAACTCGACGGCCTTGTCGTAGTCGCCGTCGGCCTCGACGAGCGCGTTCTTGCAGTCGGTCATGCCCGCACCGGTGGCGGAGCGCAGCTTCTTGATGTCTGCGGCGCTGATGGAAGCCATGCTGGATCTCCTGAAGGTGTGTCCCGGGCGCAGGCGATCGGCCTGCAGCGGGGAGGACGGGGGACGTGCCGACGGGTCCGGCGCGGTGGCGCCGGACCCGTCCGGACGGGCTACTGCTGCGGTGCGGCGGGCGTCTCGGCGGCGGGACTCTCGGCGGGAGCGGCGCTCTCGACGGGAGCCGCGGCCGGCGTGACGGCGGGAGCCTGCTCGCCGGCGGCACCGGCGACGGGCTCGGCCCAGCCCGCGCTCGGCAGGGTCTCGCCGGCAGCCACGCCGGCAGCCTGGGCGGCCTGGCCGGACAGCAGCTCCTTCTCCCAGTCGGGCAGGGGCTCGTCGCCGCCGAGCTGACCGGCCGGCTTCTCGTCGTTGGCGCTGGCGCCGGCGCGGGCCATCAGGCCCTCGGCGACGGCGTCGGCGATGACGCGGGTCAGGGTGCCGATGGAGCGGATCGCGTCGTCGTTGCCCGGGATCTTGTAGTCGACGACGTCGGGGTCGCAGTTGGTGTCCAGGATGGCCACCACCGGGATGCCCAGCTTGCGCGCCTCGTTGACCGCGAGGTGCTCCTTGTTCGTGTCGACGATCCAGATGGCGCTCGGGGTCCGGGTCATCTCGCGGATGCCGCCGAGGGTGCGCTGCAGCTTGATGCGCTCGCGGCTGAGCACCAGCGCCTCCTTCTTCGTCAGCACGGTCTGCCCACCGGTGGTCTCGATGAGCTCGAGCTCCTTCAGGCGCTGCAGCCGCTTGTAGACGGTCTGGAAGTTGGTGAGCATGCCGCCGAGCCAGCGCTCGGTGACGTAGGGCATGCCGACGCGGGTGGCCTGCTCGGCGATCGGCTCCTGCGCCTGGCGCTTGGTGCCGACGAACATGATCGTGCCGCCGTGCGCGACGGTCTCCTTGACGAAGTCGTACGCGCGGTCGATGTAACCCAGGGTCTGGGTCAGGTCGATGATGTAGATCCCGTTGCGCTCAGTGAGGATGAAGCGCTTCATCTTCGGGTTCCAGCGCTTGGTCTGGTGCCCGAAATGGGCGCCGCTCTCGATGAGCTGACGCATGCCGACGACGGCCATGGTGGAGCCTTCCGGTGGTGCCCCGCGTCGAGGCGACCCACTGGTTTCAGGCGGGTCGGTCGCGCGGCGGTCGGTGGTCCGCCACCCCCGGTCGGGGGCGACGAGATCGAGCGGGGTGCTGCCCGTCGGGCCTGCAGGGACGAGCGACGGTCAGCCGGAGGCGTCCCGGACATCCGGGTCGCCGCCTGAGTGTACGCCGGTGCGTGGACTGTCCACAGATCGCCGCTGCGGCCTGGCCCGGCGTCGAAGGCGGGGGCACCGTCCGTCGGGACGAAGGAGGTGACGGATGGACGGTCCGGGTGAGGTGCGTGCCGCAGGGCTCCCGGTACGGACGGCGGGGCGGGGCCGGGCTGTGCTCATGACGGTCGCCCGGCTCGTGATGTTCCTGAGCGCGACGGCAGCAGCAGCGGGTGTGACGGCGGCGGGCGTGACGGCGGCGGCGGCAGCCACGCCGACCTGGCTCTGGCCGCTCAGCGGAGCGCACACGGTCTCCGCGCCTTTCGCCCCGCCGGCGCACCGCTACGGCATCGGGCACCGCGGCGCCGATCTGCCGGGCGCCGTCGACCAACCGGTACGGGCGGCCGGAGCCGGGCGCATCTCCTATGCGGGGCTGCTGGCCGGCCGCGGTGTCGTGGTGGTCGTCCACGGCGCGCTGAGGACCACCTATGAGCCGGTGTCCGCCACCGTCGCCGTGGGCACGCAGGTCGGGGCCGGCGACCGGATCGGGGTGCTGGTGGGTGGCCATCTCGGCTGCCCCGTCCAGGCCTGCCTGCACTGGGGCCTGCGCCGCGGCGACGCGTACCTGGACCCGGTGGCCCTGGTCGACGGCGGGCCGGTGCGGCTGCTTCCCCTCGCCGGGCCGCTGCCGGCTGCCCTGCTTCCGGTCGGGCCGCCCGACCGCGCGGTGCCGGGCCCGGCGTCAGCGGCCGGCCTGACCCGGGCCGGGCGGCCGGTTCTGCGCGAGGCCGTCGACCCGGGACGGGACGCCGCGGGCCCGCACGATGCTCCGGCCCCGGCACGCGACCGCTCCCTGTCCGCCCCCCGGTTCGGGCGCGAGGACGTGCCGGCGGCGACCCTGGCCGTGGCAGCCCTGCTGGGCGGCATCCTGCTGCTCCGGCGACCGGGCGTACCGCCGCCCCCACCCGAGACGGCAGCGGCAGCAGCGGCCCGGACGGAGCCGCCGTTGGATGCGGTCTCCGGGCCGGCGGGCCCGCCGCCGCAGCCCTACCAGCCCCATCTGCGCGCTGTCCCCGACGAGGCGGCGTGACCCATCCCTGGGAGCGCGGCCGCGCGACGCTCCCTGGCAGCGCGCCGGCCTCGCTGTCAGTCGCTGTCAGTCGCTGTCAGTCGCTGTCAGTCGCTGTCGGCGAGCTTCCCGCGCAGCTGCAGCACTGCCTTGGTGTGCATCTGGCAGATGCGGCTCTCGGTGACGCCGAGGACCTGGCCGATCTCGGCGAGCGTCAGGCCCTCGTAGTAGTAGAGGGTCACGACGATCTTCTCCCGCTCGGGCAGCGTGTTGATCGCCTTCGCCAGCAGGTACTTGGTCTCCTCGGACTCGAAGGCCTGCACCGGGTCCTCGGCCTTGGTGTCCTCCAGGGTGTCGACGAGCGAGAGCTTGTCGCCCTTCTCGCCGCCGGCCGTGAGGAGCTCGTCCAGCGCCACGACGTTGACGAAGCTGACCTGGCTGAAGATCGTGTGCAGGTCCTCCAGCGCGATGCCGAGCTCAGCAGCGACCTCGGCCTCGGTGGGAGTGCGGTGAAGCTTGGCCTCCAGCGCCGCATAGGCCTTCTCGACCTCGCGGGCCTTGTAGCGGACCGAGCGCGGGATCCAGTCGATCGAGCGGAGCTCGTCGATGATCGCGCCCTTGATCCGGCTGATCGCGTAGGTCTCGAACTTGATGGCCCGCGACAGGTCGAACTTCTGGATCGCGTCGATGAGGCCGAAGATGCCGTAGGAGACCAGGTCGGCCTGCTCGATGTTGGGCGGCAGGCCCACGCCCACGCGGCCGGCGACATACTTGACCAGTGGGGAGTAGTGCAGGATCAGCCGCTCGCGCAGCCGTTCTTCGCCGGTGTCCTTGTACTCGCGCCACAGCAGGGCGATCGCCGACTCGATCTCGGCCCGCTCTTCGTCGCTGACTCCGGCGTAGCGACCGCGACGCGGCGTCGCCTTGACCGGAGGGGCGCTGGGCTCGGCGGGGGGGGCCTCGGTCGGCTCGCCCTGGACCGCGAGATCGCCTGCGACGCCGCGTGAGTCAGCCAGCCCGGTCTCCGAGGCTCCGCCGGTCTTAGGGGTGCGCACGGTCATGGCTCGTTCCTCACCCCGTTCGACCGATCCTCGTCAGGCTGCTGCCCGCCGCGAGCCTAGCCTGCTCTCCCGCGGTTGGTCGCAGAAAGCGTCAGGTCCGTCACTCTCAGGCGCGGGGGTGCGCTTGTGCGTAGCTGCTGCGCAGCCGTTCGACGCTCACATGGGTGTAGATCTGCGTCGTGGCGAGCGACGCGTGGCCCAGCAGCTCCTGCACCGCCCGTAGATCGGCACCGCCTTCCAGCAGATGGGTCGCGGCAGAGTGCCGGAGGCCGTGCGGTCCGAGGTCGGCCGCGCCGGGGACCTTCGCGAGCCGCCGGTGGACCAGCGTGCGCGCGGCCCGCGGGTCGAGCCGGCGCCCGCGGACCCCGAGCAGCAGCGCCGGGCCGCTGGCCGGCGTCACCCACGCCGGGCGTCCGCGCGTGCGCCAGGCGGCCACGGCCCGCTCGGCCGGCACGCCGAACGGCACGGAACGTTCCCGGTTGCCCTTGCCCAGCACCCGGACCACGCGTCGGGCGTCGTCGACGTCGTCGAGGTCCAGGCCGCACAGCTCGCCGACCCGGATGCCGGTGGCATAGAGCAGCTCGAGCACCGCCCGGTCCCGGAGGTCGCCCGGCTCCTGCCCGTCCGCGCCGTCCAGCAGCTGTGCCGCCTGGTCGGCGCGCAGCACCTCCGGCAGCGTGCGGTGGCCCCGGGGGTCGCCAGCAGCAGGCCGGGGTCGACGCTCAGCAGCCCGCGACGCAACGCCCACGCGGTGAAGACCCGGGCGCTGGACGCCCGCCGGGCCAGGGTCGACCGCGCTGCTCCCGTGCTGCGCGTGCGGGCGAGCCACGAGCGCAGCGTCGCGAGGTCGAGGTCGGACGCGGCCGTCGCACCCAGTCGGCCGGCGTGCTCGCAGGAGCCCCGCGACGTCGCCGCGATAGGCCCGGACCGTGTGCGCGGAGCAGTTGCGCTCCAGCTCCAGGTGCGCGGCGAACGCGTCCAAGGCCTGCTGCAGGCCGGGGGGGAGCCGCGAGACGTCGCTGGGGGGCACAGCCGGAACGGTGCGTGGACGTCGCGGGCCGGGTCAAGCCGCCGCGCCGGTCGCAGGCTGCTCCGGCGGGCTGCGAGTCCGTCGTCTCCGCCTCAGCGGCCGGCACCGAGGGCGGTGAGGCGGTAGCCGTCCGGCGTCTGCTCGACGAGTCCGTGCACCTGCAGCGGCGGCAGCACCTGCTGCACGATCAACGTCGAGACGCCTGCCGACCGGGCGATCCCGGCGAGCCCGACGCAGCTGCGTACCGGTAGCGCGTCCAGGATCCGCAGCGTGACGTCGGACAGGCCGTCCCGCACCGAGCGCCTGCCGGCCACCGGCTGGGCAGCGTCCTGGCCGAGCCGACCGACCAGCTCCAGCACCTCGACGGCGCGCGTCACGCACGACGCGCCGTCGCGGAGCTGCGCGTGGCAGCCGACCGACATCGCCGACGTCACGGGCCCGGGCACGGCCATGACCACCCGGTTGAGCAGCCGCGCCCGCTCGATCGTGGCCAGCGACCCGCTCCGGGCCGCGGCCTCGACCACGACCGTGCCCAGCGAGAGCGCCGCGATCAGGCGGTTGCGGACCAGGAAGTGCCGACGGGTAGGAGGGCGCCCCGGGGGCAGCTCGGACACCAGCAGGCCCGTCTCGGCGACCTGGGCGAGCAACCGGTCGTTGCCGCGCGGGTAGGCGACGTCGACGCCGCAGGCGAGCACGGCCACCGTCGGCGCGCCCTCGGCCGACAGCGCTCCGCGGTGCGCCGCCGCGTCGATGCCGTAGGCGCCGCCGCTGACGACGGCGACGCCGGACTGTGCCAGGCCCGCGGACAGGTCGGTGGCCACGTGCACCCCGTAGCTGGTGGCGGCGCGGGCCCCGACGACGGCGACCGCTCGCCGGGCGACGGTGTCCAACCGGGCCGGGCCGCGCAGCCACAGGGCGAACGGCGGCGCGCCCAGCAGCCCGTCCGGCTGCCAGCTGAGGGCGGCGTCCGGCCATTCCGGCTCACCGGGGCAGACGAACCGGGCGCCGCAACGCTGCGCAACCTCCAGGTCTTGCCGCGGGTCGACGCCCTCGGCCCGCAGTGCCATCCCGGGCAGCGCCGCCTGGGTCACCCGTCCGACCCCCGAGCCCTCGCGCAGACGCTGCCAGGTGCGGACGGCGCCGAGGCGCTCGACGGCGTCGGCGACGGCGGGGTCGCCCGGCTCGGCGATGCGCGTCAGCCCGGCCCGGGCGAGCCGCTCGGCGCTCTCCTCCGTCTCCCCCTGCTCCGCAAGACGTGCTGCGCCGGTGGTCACGCCGCAGTCCGCTGGGCCGTGCCGAGGCGGAAGCTGAGCGCGTGCGCGACGTGCTGCGGGCCGGGCCGGCCGGCCTGCTCCAGGTCACCGAGCGTCCAGGCCAGCCGCAGCACCCGGCCGTAGCCACGCGCGGTGAGCAGCCCGACGTCCATGGCGTCGTCGACGGCGCGCGTCACCTGCCGGGGCAGCGGCCAGCGACGACGCAGCTCCACCGCCGGGACGTCCCCGTTGCTGCGCCACGGCGTGCCGGCGTAGCGAGCCAGCGCCTGCTGCCGGGCAGCGCTGACCCGCACGGCGACGGTCGCGCTCGGCTCGGTGCTGGCGAGGTCGGCGAGCATCTCGGCCCGGCTGATCCGCGGCACCTCGACGTGCATGTCGACCCGGTCGAGCAGCGGTCCCGACAGCCGCGCCAGGTAGCGCCGCCGGACGTCCGGCGGGCAGGAGCAGTCCTCGGGCTTGGCGCACGGGCAGTAGTTGGCGGCGAGCAGCAGGAGGAAGGCTGCCGGGTAGACGGCGGTGCCGCC
This sequence comes from uncultured Actinomycetes bacterium, assembly GCA_963784675.1. GTDB lineage: Bacteria > Actinomycetota > Actinomycetes > Mycobacteriales > SCTD01 > SCTD01. The sequence continues at coordinate 190,804 of CAWASE010000019.1, read as the reverse complement.
CACCCGGGTGATGGCCAGCCGGCCGCTCTCCAGCGGTTGGCGCAGCGCGTCGAGCACGCCGCGCGAGAACTCCGGTGCCTCGTCCAGGAACAGCACGCCACGGTGGGCCAGCGAGGCAGCACCGGGGCGCGCGACGCCGCTGCCGCCTCCGACGATGGAGGCCATCGTCGCGCTGTGGTGCGGGTCCTGGAACGGTGGACGCGACACCAGCGGCGTGCCGGCGGGCAGCGTCCCGGCGACCGAGTGCACGGCGGTCACCTGCAGCGCGTGCTCCAGCGGCAGCGGCGGCAGCAGCCCGACCATCCGCTCGGCGAGCATCGTCTTGCCGCTGCCCGGCGGTCCCAGCAGCAGCAGGTGGTGGCCACCGGCCGCCGCCACCTCGACCGCCGTCCGGCCGCCGACCTGGCCGGCGACATCGCGCAGGTCCGGACCGGCGCCCGGGTCGTCCGGTTCGGCTTCGCGGGGCGGCGGGGTCTCGTCGTAGTCGGCGCCGGTGAGCAGGGCCACCAGGTCGCGCAGGCTACCCACGCCGCGCGCCTGCACCTCGGGGACGAGCCGAGCCTCGGCGAGGTTGGCCAGCGGCACCACCACGCGTTCCACCCCGGCCGCCAGGGCCGTCAGCACCACGGGCAGCACGCCGCGGACGGGCCGTACCTGCCCGTCCAGACCGAGCTCGCCGACCAGGACCCGTCCGTGCAGCGCCTCGGCCGGCAGGGCGCCGTGGGCCGCGAGCACGGCCGCGGCGAGCGCCAGGTCGAACCCGCTGCCCCGCTTGGGCAGCGCCGCCGGCGACAGGGCGAGCGTGATGCGCTTCTGCGGCCAGGACTGGCCGCTGTTGACCACCGCTGCCCGGATCCGGTCGCGGGCCTCGGCGAGCGCCGCGTCCGGCAGACCGATCACCGTCATGCCGGGCAGACCCTGGGCCAGGTCGGCCTCGACCTCCACCAGCGTGCCGTCCAGCCCGACGAGCCCCACCGCGTACGCCTTGGCCAGCGCCATCGCCACCACCTCCGGCGCCCACGATGTGCCCGGTGACGCGGCGGTGGGGGCTGCGCGGCCGGACTGTGGACGCAACGGTGCGGTGTGGACAACGCTGGCGGCCCCGGACCTGACGGTCGCCAGCACCGCCCGTCCTGGAGGTCTCCGCAGAGCGGCACCGCCGTGCGCGGAGCGACGCGCCGGCTCAGCCCCCGAAGGCGCCGCGGCACGCAGACGCGACGCGAGCGGTCCGTCCCGACCGTCGGTGGAGCGCTCAGAACGCCCCACGCAGGTGGGTCATCTCCGGCGCCGTCCCGCGCTGCCGGACGATCGCGACGACATCGAAGCGCAGCTCGCCGCCGCCGGGCGGACGACTGGCACTGAGCCACAGCAGCGCCAGCTGGCGCACCTTGGCCGCCTTGCGCGGACCGACCGCCTCGGCGGGTTCGCCGAAGCCGCGTCCGCTGCGCGTCTTGACCTCGACGAAGACGATGGTGCCGTCCGCTTCCTGCGCCACCAGGTCCAGCTCGCCGTGCGGACAGCGCCAGTTGCGGGCCAGCAGCAGCCACCCCAGCGCCTGGAGGTGCTGCGCCGCGAGGTCCTCACCCCACCGACCCAGACCGTGCGCCGCGTTGTCCACCCTGGAGACGGTGCCGCCGCAGCAGCGGACCCGCCAGGCCCGCGGGCCCTTCTGTGGAGAAGCCGGTCAGGTGCCGCCCGGCAGCCGCACCCCGTCGACCGGCTCCTGCGTCTGGCTCGAGCCGGCGAGGGACTGGCTGCCCGTGCCGGGCACCGACGCCGGATCTCCCGCCGACGACGTCGCGCCGTCAGCCGGCGTGGCCCGCGCGGCGCCGGCCTCGACGTCCACCTCCGTCGACTCCCCCGCCGGGGTGGCGCCCTGCTGGCCCGGTGCTCGGTGCGCCGTGCCCTCCGGGTGCGCGTCGGGCCCGGCCGTGACGCCTCCCGCCCCCCGCGCGAGCGAGGCCGCGCCGGTGTGCGCTCGCGCCGCCGCAGCGGGGTGCGAGGCGGCCTGAGGATCACCGGCGCCGACGTTGAGGTCCGACAGCTGCGGGACGGCCAGCGGCTCGGGATGGTCCGGAGTCGGCGAGAGCGGCTCGGCCTTGCCCTGGTTGGTGTCGGGGCTGCCCTGCCCACCCGGCTCGGTGCGCTGCTCGAGGGTGACCGGACCGTCGCCCGTCGGCTCGCTCACCTGCGCCTGCTGTTGCTGGGTCGTCTCGCTGGTGCCGTCTGCCGGGGTCGTCATGCCCGTGGCCTACCCCTGCTCCGGCGGATGATCCCCGGGCATCTCCAGATCGGGCTTCTCGAGCTTCTCGACGTTGACGTCCTTGAAGGTCAGCACCCGGACCGACTTCACGAAGCGCGCCGGCCGGTACATGTCCCAGACCCAGGCGTCGGTGAGGGTCAGCTCGAACCACACCTCACCGTCGCTGGTGCGCGGCTGGACGTCGACCGCGTTCGCCAGGTAGAAGCGCCGCTCGGTCTCGACGACGTAGTCGAACTGGCGGACGATGTCGCGGTACTCCCGGTAGAGCTGCAGCTCCATCTCGGTCTCGTACTTCTCCAGCTCCTCGGCGCTCATCGCCACGCCTCGAGGCCGGTCGTGCGCGCATCCGGGCTGCTCATGCCCCCATCCAACCGCACGCGCGCGTCCTCGGGGGCGAGCCGGTGCTGCTGCGCCGCACGCACGTTGACGTAGGAGTAGCGGTGCTCGGCGCACGGTCCGTGCGCGCCGAGCGCCGCCATGTGCTCCGCGGTGCTGTAGCCCTTGTGACGGTCGAAGCCGTACTGCGGCCAGCGCTCGTGCAGCGTGCGCAGCATCCGGTCGCGGGTGACCTTGGCGACGACGGAGGCAGCAGCGACGCAGGCGGCGACCCGGTCGCCCTTCCACACCGCGAGCGTCGGCGCCGGCAGCCCGGCGATCGCGAAGCCGTCGGTCAGGACGTAGGACGGCGCGGGGTCCAGCCGCACCACCGCCTGCCGCATCGCCCGGATGTTCATGACGTGCAGCCCGCACCGGTCGACCTCGGTCGACGGGACGACGACCACCGACCACGCGAGCGCCCGCCGCACGACCTGCGCGTAGGCGGCCTCGCGGGCGGCCTCGGTGAGCAGCTTGGAGTCGGCCAGGCCCGGCACCTCACCCCGTCGACCGTGCGGCAGGACGACCGCGGCGACGACGAGCGGGCCCGCGCACGCGCCGCGTCCGGCCTCGTCGGCGCCGGCGACGTGCGGGAAGCCGCTGCGCTGCAGCACCCGCTCCAGCGCCCACAGCCCGTTCTCGGTCCGGACGACCGGCCGCGGCGCCCTCATGCCGTCCGGAGCACCCGTTCCAGCAGGTCCGCCAGCTCAGGAGGGAAGACGACCTCTCCCGTGCTGCGCAGGTCGGCGAGCGCCCACCAGCGGTGGCCGGTGACCCCGGGGTCGACCACGGCGTCGGCGCCGGCGGTGTCGACCTCGTGCGCGTCGACGCGCAGCAGGTAGTAGTGCTCGAACTGCCGGTAGTGCGCGCCGACGAAGGTGAACTCCGTCGTCCGCTCGTGCACCACCGGACCCAGCGCGGACGCCGGGACCCGCAGCCCGGTCTCCTCGGCGAGCTCGCGGCTGGCGGCCTCGGCCGGCCCTTCGTCGCCCTCGCGGCCCCCGCCGGGGGTGAACCACCACTGGCCGCGCTCCGGAGCGCTCGGGTCACCGCCGTGCAGCAGCAGGATGCGCCCGGCGGCGTCGACCAGCAGCACCCGCGCCGCGTGACGCTCGACAGGCTCCTCCATCAGGCTGCAGAGTCTAGGAGCAGTCAGTTCCACCGGTCGAACGGTTCGTCGACGCGCTCCCCTGCAAGCACGCGGGGCAGCAGGCTCGGCAGGGTGCTCGGGAAGAAGCGGCCCTCGTGGGCGATCACCTGCTCGACCGTCCACCAGCGAGAACCCAGGATCGTGCCGTGCTCGTCGTCGGTCAGCGCCAGGGGTGCGGCGACGGCAGCCCCGGCCGCGACGCCCGCCGCACCGTGCGCGGCGACCACCCGGCCGTGGCAGCGGGCCCACCGGCGCACCCCCAGCCAGGTGTAGGTGCTGTCCTGGGTCCACAGCAGCGGACCGACGTCCGCGGCGTCGACGGTCAGCCCGGTCTCCTCGGCCACCTCGCGGACGACGGCGTCGATCTCGTCCTCCTCGGCCTCGACGCCGCCGCCCGGCAGCTCCCACCAGGTGGTGCCGGGGTCACCGGGGTCGGTGCAGTCGAGCAGCAGCACGCGGCCCGCGGCGTCGAGCAGGAACGCCTTCGCCGACAGCCGTGGCGAGTCCGGGCAGGACACCCGCGGCTCAGGCCCGGGCGCCCCGCCGGCGACGCCACCGGCGCCGCAGGCCGACGAGCGGTAGCGCTCCGGCGAGGCCGAGCGCGTACGGCGTGCCCGTGACGGCGTACGCGGGCAGCGGGCCCAGCGCGCTCGCCGGCCCGTCGAAGGTGGACGGCACCGACAGGACGTCGGCCCGACCGAACGGCCAGACGATGACGAACGCGCGTCCGATCACCTTGTCCTGCGGCACGGTGCCCTTGTTCGCGTCGCTGATGTGGGCCCGCGAGTCGGCCGACGCACCCCGGTGGTCACCCATGACCCACAGGCGACCGTCGGGCACCAGGATGCCCTCGGCGCCGGCCGGACAGTTCTCCGCACCGAGCCCGGCGTTGCAGAAGACCTGCTGGTCGTCCTCGAACAGGTACGGCTCCGCGAGCTCGACCGGCGTGCCGGCGCCCTTCGGCTGCACGGTGACGTGGCCGTTGCTGCAGCAGGCCACCCGGTCACCGGGCACGCCGATGACGCGCTTAATGAAGTCCTTCTCGCCCGGCACGCCCACGCCGATCGCGCTGGACAGCGTGCGCAGCACCCTGGCCACGCCGTTGGAAGGCGGCGCGATCTCGGTCTCCGGGGTGAAGGAGTCCAGGCCGTTGAAGACGACGATCTCGCCGCGGTGGATGTCGCGGAAGTCGTAGACCAGCTTGTTGACCAGGACCCGGTCGCTCACCTCGAGCGTCTGCTGCATGGAGCCCGACGGGATGTAGAAGGCCTGGACCAGAAAGGCCTTCAGCAGCAGGGCCAGGCCGAACGCGACGACGACCAGCACCGGCAGCTCGCGGAAGAACGAGCCGCCCTTGGGCCGCCGGCCGGAGGATCCGCCCTTCGCGTGCTTGGGCCCGCTGCCGTCGCCGCCGGACTCTCCCGCCTCGACGCCGGCGTCGTCCGCGGTCTCGACGGTGCCCGCGGGGCGGTCCTCGCTGTTCATCACGCGAACCCTAACGGAGGGGGACCGGCGACAGTGCCGGATCGGCGGGGGTGGGCTCGGGAGGATCGTCGCCGCGGCTGCCGGGACGGGCGTGGCCGAGCGGGGACACGGCGCGAGCCGCCCCTCCCGGACGGGACGGACGGCTCGTGGGCGTCGGTGCTCAGGCCTCGGCGGGAGCGGCCGGCGCGGCCGTCGGAGGCGCGACGGCAGGGGTGGGAGCGCCGGCGGCAGCCGCCTTGGCCGCACCCTTCACGGGCATGCTGCTGCGCTTCTCCTTGATCTTCGCCTTCTTGCCGCGCAGCTCGCGCAGGTAGTACAGCTTCGCGCGGCGCACGTCGCCGCGGGTGACGACGATGATGTCCTCGATGACCGGCGTGTGCACCGGGAAGGTGCGCTCGACGCCGACACCGAAGCTCTCCTTGCGGACGGTGAAGGTCTCGCGCGACCCGGCCCCCTGGCGACGGATGACGACACCCTTGAAGCGCTGCACGCGCGAGCGGGTGCCCTCGACGACGCGGACGCCGACGTCGAGGGTGTCGCCGGGGCGGAACTCGGGGACGTCGGTGCGCAGCTGCGCGGCGTCAAGGGCGTCCAGGACGTTCATGGGGGTCGTCACTTCCTCGTGCGGTCGCGCGTCAGGCGCGCAGCCGGGCCGGTCGAGCAGCCGTCGGGCTGCACGGTGGAGCTGGGGTGCTGAGCTGGAGGGGTGGTGCGGACCGCTCGCCCTGCTCCCGCACGGGTGCGGACAGCGGCGGCGCGACCGCGATCTCGCGCCCCCCGGAGGACGGCGCAACAGCCCTCTACTGTGCCACACCGCCCGGCGGGCGCAGGTCCGGACGCCGTTCGGTGGTGCGTCGCAGCGCCTGCTCGTGCCGCCACGCGGCGATCCGGGCGTGGTCGCCGGACTGCAGCACCGCCGGCACCTCGCGCCCGCGCCACACCGGCGGCCGGGTGTAGACCGGCCCTTCCAGCAGGTCCTGCATCGGCCCCCGGGCGAACGAGTCGTCCTGGTGCGAGGCGGCGTTGCCGAGCACGCCCGGCAGCAGTCGGGCCACCGCCTCCACGACGACCAGCACCGCCACCTCGCCGCCGGCCAGCACGTAGTCGCCCAGCGAGACCTCCAGCACGCGCAGGCGCTCGCCGGCGTCCTCGAGCACCCGGCTGTCGATGCCCTCGTAGCGACCGCAGGCGAACGCGAGCCAGGGTTCGGCGGCGAGGTCCTGCGCGAGGGCCTGCGTGAACGGCCGGCCGCTGGGGGTCGGCACCACCAGGACGGGTGCCGGCACCGGCCCGCCGGCTGCCAGCACCGCGTCCAGCGCCCGGCCCCACGGCTCGGGCGTCATGACCATGCCCGGCCCGCCCCCGTAGGGAGAGTCGTCGACGGTGCGATGGACGTCGCTCGTCCACGTCCGCAGGTCGTGGGTGCGTACGCGCAGCAGCCCACGTTCCTGCGCCTTGCCGAGCAAGGACACCGACAACGGCGCCAGGTACTCGGGAAAGATGGTGACGACGTCGACGAGCACGGCGGCTACGGCGCTTGTTCGTCGGTGAGGTCGAGCAGCCCGTGCGGGGGATCCACCGTGAGGGTGCGCCCCGCGACGTCGACGTCGGGGACCATCGCGCGCACGAACGGCACCAGCACCTCGGCACCGTTGTCGGCCCGGGTGATCACCAGGACGTCGCCGTGGGGCAGGTGCAGGACGTCGGCGACGGTGCCCAGCGGTGGTCCGTCGACCAGCAGGGCGGTCATGCCGCGCAGCACGTGGTCGTGGAACTCGTCCTCGTCCTCGGGTGGCGCGAGCGTCGCGGCATCGACCTGGAGCAGCGTCTCGCGCAAGGCCTCGGCGGCCGTGCGGTCGGTGACGCCGTCGAAGGCCAGGACCAACCGGCCGTTCTGGTCGCGGGCTGACGCGACGGTGAGCGGTCCGCGTGCTGCGGGTTCGGTGAGCAGCACCGCGCCCGCGGCGAAGCGGGTGTCCGGGTCGTCCGTGCGCACCTGGACGGTCACCTCGCCCCGCAGACCCTGCGGTTTGCCGATCCGGCCGACCACGAGCAGGTCCGGAGCCGCCGCGCCGCCCCCGGCGGGGGGCAGCGCGGCGGCGGACACCGGGAGGCGGGCGTCGCCGTCGGCGACGGCCTCGGGCGGGGCGCTCTGGTCCGCAGCGCCGCGAGGGCGGCGCGGTCCGGCGACTCGAGCCAGGACTACCTGACCTCGTCGGTGTCGACGACGTCGACCCGCACACCGCGGCCACCGATGGCAGCCATGACGGTGCGCAGCGCCTTGGCGGTGCGACCGTTGCGACCGATCACCTTGCCGAGGTCGTCGGGGTTGACGCGAACCTCCAGCGTGCGGCCGCGCCGGCCGGTCACGAGCTCGACCTCGACGTCGTCGGGGTTCTCGACGATGCCCTTCACGAGGTGCTCGAGCGCGTTCTCGAGCACGGGCTAGGCCTGCTCGGCAGGTGCGTCGGCGGCCGGGGCGTCACCGGGCGTTTCCGCAGCAGGCGTCTCAGCAGCGGCAGTCTCCGCCGGGGCAGCGGCCTCGGGCGCGCTGGCCTTCGGCTCGTCAGCGTTCGACTCGTCAGCCTTGGGGGCGTCAGCCTTCGACTCGCCAGCCTTGGGGGCGGCGGCCTTCGACTCGTCAGCCTTGGGGGCGTCGGCCTTCGGGGCCGCCTTCTTCTTCGGCGTGGTGGCTCCGCCACCGGACTCCAGGCTCTCGCGCGCGGCGGCCTCGAAGACGGCCTTGCGGTCCGGCTTGGGCTCAGCGACGAGCATGGGCGGCGGCGCCGGCTCGCCCTTGAACTTCTGCCAGTCGCCGGTGACCCGCAGGATGGCGGCGACGGGCTCGGTCGGCTGCGCGCCGACCCCGAGCCAGTAGGCGGCACGGTCCGCGTCGACCTGCATGAAGGAGGGGTTCTCCTTCGGGTGGTACTTGCCGATGGTCTCGATGACGCGACCCTCGCGCTTGGTCCGCGCGTCGGCGACGACGATGCGGTAGTACGGGGCGCGCATCTTGCCCAGGCGCATGAGCTTGATCTTGACTGCCACGGGTGTGGAACTCCGGTCGGTGAGTGAGGGTGGCCCCGGCGTGTGCGCGTGGGGATGCGCAACCGGGACGGTGTGCGGACACGCTGACGTCGGGTAGAGGGCCGTCGACAGCGGTGGCTCGTCGGACAGTCTGCCAGATCCGCGGACAGGGTCCGGGTGGTCCATCCTCCCGGTGCGTCGGGCGGCCGTCGACGGATCGCCCCTCTAGGGTTGAGGGGTGCCCGTCGTCGCCTTTCCCCGTGCGCGACTGACGCTCCTGGTGCTGCTGCTCGGGCTCGCCGCCTTCGTCTCGACCACCGGGCTGGCACCCACTCTCGGTGGGGCGCTCCCGGTGCTGGCGGCCTCGACGACGACCGAGCGTGCCGCCCCTGCCTCGGCCGACGTCGAGCCGGAGCCGGAGCCGAGCCCGGCGCCGCAGGACTCCCCCGCCGCCGAGGGCAGGTCGGCTCCGGAGCCGGCGGCGTCACCGACGTCGCCGCCGCTGCGTCGCTTGGGAACCACCGCCGACGGCTGGGCCGCCTACCGGCTGGAGAGCGGCCGGCTGCCCGACCGGCTGGCTACGGGCGCCACCTTCCGGGGCGACATCAGCTGGCTGCAGGGTGGGCAGATCCGCAAGGCTCGGGTCTTCGTGCCGGCCTCGGCGGGAGCGAACGCCCCGCTGCTGATCTCCCTGCACGGGTTGTCCACCTCGCTGCGCAAGGTCGAGGAGCAGCAGCGCTGGTCGCCCCTGTCCAAGCAGCAGGGCTTCGTCCTGGTCTGGGGGGCCGGCTACCGCGCCTCCTGGAACGCCGGACCCTGTTGCGGCGCCGCCGTCACCGACAAGATCGACGACCTGGCCTACCTGGACCAGCTGCTCGCCGTCGTCCGGGCGCTGCACGGCATCGACCCCAGGCGCATCGATCTGGCCGGCTTCAGCAACGGCGCGATGCTGGCCTACCGCTACGCCTGCGGCCGGCCCGGGCTGATCGCGGGCGTGCTGGCCGTCTCCGGCACGCTCGCCGCGCCGTGCGTCCCGTCCAACCCGACGGCGGTGCTCGCCGTCCACGGGGCCCTGGACCCGACGGTGCCGCTCGCCGGCCGGTCGTTCAGTCAGGAGCTGCACTCGACCCTGCCGCCCGCCCGCCGCGCCGCCGACCAGTGGAACAGCACCGGCGCCGGCGTGCGGCTCGTCGTCCTGCCGAACTTCGCGCACGGCTGGCCGACGCTGACCAACGGCGGCTACGACACCACGAACGAAGGCTGGCGCTTCCTGCGCGACCACGCGCGCCCGTAACCGAGCGGGCGAGTACCCGCTAGCGGGGGCGGCGCAGCCCAAAGGGATCGGGGGGCTGCTGGCTCCCGGCTGGCGGCAGCTGCGGGAAGCCCGGCGGCAGCTGAGGCATCCCCGCCGGTAGCTGCGGCTGTCCCGAGGGCAGCTGCGACTGCCCGCCTCCGGCGCTGTCTCTGCTCGGCCCGCCTCCGGCGCTGTCCCTGCTCGGCCCGCCTCCGGCGCTGTCTCTGCTCGGCCCGCCTCCGGCGCGACCTGGGCCCTTCTTGCCCTTCTTGCCCTTGGACCCCGACTGCTGCCGCTTGGCCTTGCGACCCATGCCCGGCAGCCCGAGACCGCCGGCCATCCCGGCCATGCCGCCCATCTGCTTCATCATCTTCTGCGCGTCGTAGAACCGGTCGACGAGGTTGTTCACCTCGGTGACGGTGACCCCCGAACCCTTGGCGATGCGCAATCGGCGCGAACCGTTGAGGATCTTCGGCGTCCGGCGCTCCTGCGGCGTCATCGAGCGGATGATGGCCGCGATCCGGTCGATGTCCTTGTCGTCGACCTGGGCGATGGCCTCCTTCATCTGCCCCATGCCGGGCAGCATGCCGAGCAGGGAGGAGATCGAGCCCATCTTCTTGACCTGGACCATCTGCTCGAGGAAGTCCTCGAGGTCGAAGTCGGCGCCGCTCTGCAGCTTGCCGGCCATCCGCTCGGCCTGGTCGGCGTCGAAGTGCTGCTCGGCCTGCTCGATGAGCGTGAGGACGTCGCCCATGCCCAGGATGCGCGACGCCATCCGCTCGGGGTGGAAGATGTCGAAGTCGTCGAGCTTCTCGCCGGTGGAGGCGTAGAGGATCGGCTGGCCGGTCAGGTGCCGCACCGACAGCGCCGCGCCGCCCCGGGCGTCGCCGTCGAGCTTGGTGAGCACGACGCCGGTGAAGCCGACGCCGTCCTGGAACGCCTGCGCCGTCAGGACGGCGTCCTGGCCGATCATCGCGTCGACGACGAACAGCACCTCGTCGGGTGTGACGGCGTCGCGGATGTCGGACGCCTGCTGCATGAGCTCGGCGTCGATACCGAGGCGCCCGGCGGTGTCGACGATGACGACGTCATGGTTCATCCGGCGCGCGTGGGCGACGCCCTGCCGGGCGGCGTCGACCGGGTCGCCGACGCCGCTGCCGGCGTAGGGCGCGAACACGTCGACGCCGGCCTGGCCGCCGACGACCTGCAGCTGCTGCACGGCGCTCGGGCGCTGCAGGTCGCAGGCCACCAACAGCGGCGCGTGGCCTTGCTTCTTCAGGTGCTTGCTGAGCTTGCCGGCCAGGGTCGTCTTGCCGGCCCCCTGCAGACCGGCGAGCATGATCACGGTCGGCGGCTGCTTGGCGAAGCGCACGAGCCGGGTCTGCCCGCCGAGGATGGCGACGAGCTCCTCGTTGACGATCTTGATGATCTGCTGTGCGGGGTTCAGCGCCTGGCTGACCTCCGACCCGCGTGCGCGTTCCTTGACGTTGGCGATGAAGGCCTTGACCACCGGCAGCGCGACGTCGGCCTCGAGCAGCGCGATGCGGATCTCGCGCGCCGTGGCGTCGATGTCGGCGTCGGACAGCCGACCCTTGCCGCGCAGGGAGGTGAAGACCTTGTCGAGCCGGTCGGAGAGGGTGTCGAACACGTTCGCCAGCCTAGCCGCGGGGTCTGCCGCGGCCTGACCCTCACGCCGACGGGAAGGTCTCGGGGCGCTCGCGGGCACCAGGGTGGGCGCTGTGGGAGCTAGGCAGGCAGCTCATCTCAGCGCCGCGAGCACCGCCTCGACGACGACGTCGCTCGCCACGCCGGCTGCCAGCCGGTGCCCGTCCGGCCCCACCAGGTAGAAGGCATCGACGACGTCGGCGCCCAAGGTGCTGATGTGCGCGCTGCGGACGTCGAGCCCGCAGTCCGAGAGCGCCGTCGTGATCCGGTGCAGCACCCCGAGCGCGTCCGGGGCGCGCACCTCCAGCACCGACGCCGACTCCGACGCCCCTTCGACGAACCGGGCGGTCGCCGCTGCCGGCGGCGGACCCGGACGGGCAGGGTAGGCGGCCTCCCGCGCTGCCACCAGGTCGATCAGCCGGAGCTCGCCCGACAGCGCCTTGCGCAGGTCGTCCCGCACCACGGCCCAGTCCGGGAACGAACCGAAACGGGCGGCGACCCGGCAGGCCACCACTGCCGTGCCGCCGACCGAGCGCACGGCCGCCGAGCGCACGTCCAGCCGGTGCAGCGCCAGCACCCCGGTGAAGGCGCCGAGCAGCCCGCGGCGGTCCGGCGCCGTCATCGTGACCTCGTCGCCGACCGCCTCCAGCGCGACGGCGCCGCGCCGGACGAGCTCCTGCTGCCAGTCGGCCAGCGGTGCGGGAGCGGGGACGGGACGGCCGGCGAGCAGGTCACCGGCGCGACGGACCAGCGTGCTCACCAGGCCTGCTTTCCAGGTCGACCAGGCGGCAGGGCCGGTGGCGGCCGAGTCCGCCTCGGTGAGCGCGTGCAGCAGCTCGAGCACCTGCGTCGAGCCGACCGCGTCCGCGACCGACTGCGCGGTGGCGGGGTCGTCCAGGTCTCGACGGGTCGCGGCGTCGGGCAGCAGCAGGTGGTGCTCGACCATCGCCACGAGCACGGCGACGTCGTCCGCTGCCAGGCCCAGCCGCGGGCCGAGCCCGGCGACGGCGACCATGCCGACGTCGGTGTGGTCGCCCGGCAGCCCTTGCCGATGTCGTGCAGCAGCGCGCCGAGCAGCAGCAGGTCCGGCCGGGCCACGCGTCGGGTCAGCCCGGCCGCGGCAGCCGCGGTCTCGAGCAGGTGCCGGTCGACGGTGAACCGGTGGTAGCTGTTGCGCTGCGGCTTGCTGCGCACCGACGTCCCACTCGGGCAGCAGCCGTTCCAGCAGCCCGGCCTGGTCCAGCGCCTCGATCACGCGCGACCGCCGGCGCACCCGCGGCCAGCAGCCCGACGAAGGCGTCCAGCGCCGGAGCCGGCCACGGCACCGGCAGCGGCGGGCAGTCCGCCAGTCGGGCCAGCGCCACCGGCGACACCGGCAGGTCCGACCAGGCGGCGGCCTGCGCCACCCGCAGCGGCAGCACCGGGTCCAGGCTCGGGACGACGTCGCGGGCCAGCACCACCTCGCCGCCCTGCTCGACGACGCCGTCGGCCAGCGGACGGCGCTCGGGCGCCCGCGCCGCAGCGCGTCGACCCCGCAGCCGCGAGCGCGGTACCGGGGCGGCCGGACGCAGCCGACGCCAGACGAGGTCGCTCTCGTAGGCGATCGTGCGGGCGGCCCCGGCGACCTCGGCCATCAGGGCGTCGGCATCGACGTAGCCCAGCGCCGCGGCGACGCCGTCCTGGGCCTGCAGCAGCAGCCGGTCGGCGGTGCGACGGCCGCCTCCGGAGGCGAGCCGCTGCAGCTCGCCGCGCGCGTCCAGCAGCACCCGCAGCGCGTCGCGGACCGCCGGCGGCGGCGCGTCGACGACCTGCGCCGCGGCCAGCGCCTGCAGCGCGTGCACGTCGCGCAGTCCACCGCGAGCGCTCTTGAGGTCCGGCTCGAGCAGGAAGGCCAGCTCGCCGTGCTCGTGCGCGCGCGCCTCGACGGCCGCCCGCAGCTCGGGGACGCGCCGCGCCGCGCCGGCACGCCACGCCGCCCGCGTCGCCGACAGCAGCTGGGTCGACAGCTGTTCGTCGCCGGCCAGGTGGCGCACGTCCAGCAGGCCCAGCGCCGCCTTCAGGTCGCCGGCAGCGACCTCCAACGCTTGGGGCACCGTCCGGACGGCGTGGTCCAGGTCGACACCGCTGTCCCACACCGGGTACCAGACACCGTCGGCGAGCGCCGCGACGTCCGCACGGCGACCGTCGTGCACCAGCAGCAGGTCCAGGTCGCTGGACGGGGAGACCTCGCGGCGACCCAGTCCGCCGACCGCGACCAGCGCGACCCCCGGCCCGGGGTCACCGAGCAGACCGGCGAGCCAGCCGTCGTAGAGCCCGGCGAGCGCCTGCCGCAGCGGCAGGCGCGTCAGCGAGCGGTCGGCGAGCAGCGCGGCGCGCTGGACCGCGACGCCGTCAGAGCGCCTCGACACCGCGCTCGCCGGTACGGACCCGCACGAGGTCGTCGACCGGGGTGGTCCACACCTTGCCGTCGCCGATCGAGCCGGTGCCGGCGGCCTTGACGATCGCGTCCACGACCGCGGACGCCTCGCCGTCGTCGACGAGCACCTCGACACGCACCTTCGGGACGAAGGCGACGGTGTACTCCGCACCGCGATAGACCTCGGTGTGCCCGCGCTGACGCCCGAAGCCCTGCACCTCGCTGACCGTCATGCCCGCGACGCCGACAGCCTTCAGCGCGTCCTGCACGGCGTCGAGCACGAACGGCTTGATCACGGCGGTCACCAGTCTCATGCGGCCAACCCCACCACACCGGCCGTCCGAGCCGACGGCGCGGTCGCCCGGCGCGTCGCCGGGCCGGCTCAGCGACCGCCCAGGCTGCGCACCGCGCCGAAGTCGTAGGCGTTCTCGGAGTGCAGCGCCAGGTCCAACCCCTGCTGCTCGGCGCTCTGGCTGACCCGCCACGGCAGCACCCGGTCGATGGCCTTTGCCATGAGCCAGCTGACGCTGAAGGAGAACGTCGCGGCGACCAGCACCCCGAGCGCCTGCCGGCCAAGCGGCGCCAGCCCGCCGCCGAGCAGCAGGCCGTCGACCCCCCCGGCGTTGACGGCGGCGCTCGCCAGCAGCCCGATCGACAGCATGCCCACGACCCCACCCACGAAGTGCACGCCGACGACGTCCAGCGCGTCGTCGTAACCGAGCCGGTGCTTGGCCTGCACGGCGAACAGCGCCGCGGTGCCGGCCGCGGCTCCGAGCAGCAGGCTGGACCCCGGCTGCAGGAAGCCGCAGGCAGGCGTGACGGCCACCAGGCCGGCGACCGCCCCGGACACCGCACCCAGCGAGGTGGCCGCGCCGTTGCGGATCCGCTCCAGCAGCGTCCAGGCCAGCAGCCCGCCGACCCCGGCCAGATGGGTGTTCAGCAGCGCCTGCGCCGCGAGCCCGTCGGCGGCCAGCGCGGAGCCGGCATTGAAACCGAACCAGCCGAACCACAGCAGCCCGGCGCCGACCACCGTGAGGGGCAGGTTGTGCGGCGGCATCGCCTCGCGCGGCCAGCCCAGCCGCCGTCCGGTCACCAGCGCCACGGCCAGCCCGGCCGCGCCGCAGTTGACCTCCACGACCAGTCCCCCGGCGAAGTCGAGCACGCCGAGGTTGTTGAGCCAGCCCGACGGCGCGAACACCCAGTGCGCCAGCGGCGCGTAGACGATCACCGACCACAGCGCCGCGAACACGACGAAGGAGCCGAAGCGGGCCCGGTCGGCGATGGCCCCGGCGATGAGCGCCACGGTCAGCACCGCGAACAGCAGCTGGAACGTGGCGAACAGCACCGGCGGGATGCTCAGGTCGAAGCCCGCCGGCGCCTGGTCCAGCGAGACGCCACCGGCGTAGCGCAGGTTGCCCAGCAGGCCGCCGCCGACGTCGTCGCCGAACGCCAACGAGTAGCCCAGCAGGATCCAGGTCACGCTCACCACGCCCAGGCACACCAGCACCTGCATGAGCATGGCCAGGCTGCTCTTGGCCCGCACCATCCCCGCGTAGAACAGCGCCAGACCCGGAGTCATCAGCAGCACGAGCGCTGCGCTGAGCAGGACGAAGGCGGTGTCGCCCGAATCGATCATCCGCGGCAGACTAGGTGGGGCCGGAGGCCGACCCCCGTACAACGCCTCGGCGCCCCGTTCGCCGGTCCGTACCCGCACGACGTCCCCGAGCGGGGTCGACCAGACCTTGCCGTCCCCGATCGAGCCGGTGCCGGCCGCCGCGACCATGGCGTCGAGCACGCCGGCCGCGTCCGCGTCGTCGACGAGCACCTCGATGCGCGTCTTGGGCACGAAGGCGACGGTGTACTCCGCCCCGCGGTAGACCTCGGTGTGGCCGCGCTGACGGCCGAAGCCCTGCACCTCGCTGACGGTCATGCCCTGGACGCCCGCCAGGTCCAGCGCCGTCTTGACGTCGTCGAGCTTGAACGGCTTGACGACCGCGGTGATCAGCTTCATCAGAGGGCCTCGACCCCGCGCTCGCCCGTGCGCACCCGGACGACCTCGTCCACCGGCGTGCTCCACACCTTCCCGTCGCCGATCGCCCCCGTCTGCGCGGCCTTGGCGATGACGCCGAGCACGTCGGCTGCGTCTGCGTCGTCGACCAGCACCTCGACCCGCACCTTCGGGACGAAGGCGACGGTGTACTCCGCGCCCCGGTACACCTCGGTGTGGCCGCGCTGGCGCCCGAAGCCCTGCACCTCGCTGACCGTCATGCCCTTGACGCCGTAGGTCTCCAGCGCGCTCTTGACGTCGTCGAGCTTGAACGGCTTGAGGATGCCGGTGATGAGCCTCATGCGTCGGCCCGCTCTCCGGCACGCGCCGGGGTGGCGCCGAGGAACCCGCCGGAGCGGATGCCGCCGAGGTCGTAGCCGGACTCGGCGTGCACCGTCTCGTCGATGCCGGTGATCTCGTCCTGCTCGCTGATGCGGAAGCCGATCGTCTTGTCGACGATCGTGCCGAGCACGAAGGACATGACGAAGGAGTAGGCGAACACGGCCACGACGGCGACGGTCTGCTTGCCGAGCTGGGCCAGGCCCCCGCCGTAGAGCAGACCCTCGATGCCGTCCGGACCGGTCGAGGTCTGCGAGGCGAGCAGGCCGATGATGAGCGAGCCGATGATGCCGCCGACGAGGTGGATGCCGATGACGTCCAGCGAGTCGTCGTAGCCGAACCGGTACTTCAGGCTGACGGCGAACGCGCACGCACCACCCACGACCAGGCCCAGGACGATCGCGCCGACCGGGGTGACGACGTTGCAGGCCGGGGTGATGCCGACCAGGCCGGCGATGGCGCCGGAGGCGGCGCCCAGGGTCGTGGCGTGGCCGTCGCGCAGCTTCTCGACGCCGAGCCAGGCGACCATGGCTGCCGCGGTGGCCACGCTGGTGGTGAACAGGACGGTGGCGGCGGTCTGGTCGGCCGCCACCTCCGAACCGACGTTGAAGCCGTACCAGCCGAACCACAGCAGGCCCGCGCCGAGCAGCACCAGCGGCAGGCTGTGCGGCTTCATCTGCTCGCGCGGCCAGCCCTTGCGCTTGCCCAGGACGAAGACGAGCGCGAGCGCGGCCGCCCCCGCGTTGATGTGCACGGCCGTCCCGCCGGCGAAGTCGTTCGCGCCGAGCCTGGCCGCGATCCAGCCGGTGTCGAGATTGAAGACCCAGTGGCAGACCGGGAAGTACACGATCGTCACCCACAGCCCGACGAACAGGCACCAACCGCCGAACTTCGCGCGGTCGGCGATGGCTCCGCTGATCAGCGCCGGCGTCAGCACGGCGAACATCAGCTGGAAGGAGGCGAACACGAGCACCGGGATGGTGCCGCTCACCTGGCCGACCGTGTCGCGCATCCCGCCGTAGGTGAGGTCGCCCAGCAGCCCGGCGCCCAGGTCGTCGCCGAACGCGAGCGAGTAGCCGTACAGCGTCCACAGGATCGGGACGATCGCCAGGCACGCGAAGCTCATCATCATCATGTTGAGGACGCTCTTGGAGCGGACCATGCCGCCGTAGAACATCGCCAGTCCAGGCGTCATCAACAGCACCAGCGCGGTGCAGATGATCATGAATGCGGTATCGCCGGTATCGATCTCCATGCTTCTCCTCGATCGGGGGGACGGCCTGCGACGACCCTGCCGCGGCCGTGTTTCACCCACGTCCGCCCTCGTGTTTCGCCACCGTGACGCCTGACGCGATCGTGTTAACCCGGCGTGAACACCCCCGACCTGCGGGCTACCTACAGTGGCGCGGGTGAGCAGATGGCTGGACGAGACGGGCGGCGCGCGCGGCGCGTCCTACGACCAGGCGTTCCAGGAGCTGGCGGCGAGCGGCGTCGACGTGCACGGAGAGGCCGCCTACGTCGCGGCGCTGCTGGCCCCGGGGGCCCGCGTCGTCGATGCCGGCTGCGGCACCGGCCGCGTGGGCGTCGAGCTGGCCCGTCGCGGCTTCGCGGTCGTCGGCGTCGACAGCGACGCCTCGATGCTCGACGTCGCCCGCAGCCACCCGGACGTGCGGTGGGAGCTGGACGACCTGGCCACCTCCACGCTGGCGCTGCAGGCCGAGCTGGTGGTGGCGGCGGGCAACGTCGTGGTCTTCCTGGCCGAGGGCACCGAACCGGCTGCCGTCGCGGTGATGGCCGGCTGGCTGGCCCCGGCCGGCCTGCTCGTCAGCGGTTGGCGCACCGACCGGCTGGCGCCCGAGGTCTACGACGGCTGGTGCGCCGAGGCGGGCCTGACCCCGGTCGCCCGGCACAGCACCTGGCAGGGCGCGCCGTGGACCGACGGGGCCGACTGGTGCGTCGCGGTGCATCGCGCCGGACGGTGACAGCGCACCGCGCCGGCACGGTGACAGCGCACCGCGCCGGCAGGTGACAGCCGCGAGGGCTAGAGCGCGACCTCGTCGCCGAGCAGCGCGTCGGCGAAGGCTTCGGGCTCGAACGGCGCGAGGTCGTCCGGACCCTCCCCCAGGCCGATCAGCTTGACGGGGATGCCCAGCTCGCGCTGCACGGCCACGACGATGCCGCCCTTGGCCGTGCCGTCGAGCTTGGTCAGGACGATGCCGGTGACGGTGACGGCCTCGGTGAACACGCGGGCCTGCACGACGCCGTTCTGGCCGGTGGTGGCGTCCAGGACCAGCAGCGTCTCGTCGATCGGGCCGTGCTTCTCGATGACGCGCTTGACCTTGCCGAGCTCGTCCATCAGGCCGGTCTTGGTGTGCAGACGGCCGGCGGTGTCGATCAGCACGGTGTCGACGCGGTCGGCCTTGCCCCGGGCGACGGCGTCGAAGGCGACGCTCGCCGGGTCGCCGCCCTCGGGGCCGCGGACGGTGGAGGCCCCGACGCGCTCCCCCCACAGCTGCAGCTGGTCGGCGGCGGCGGCGCGGAAGGTGTCGGCAGCCCCCAGCACCACCGAGCGGCCGTCGGCCACCAGCACCCGGGCGAGCTTGCCGCAGGTGGTGGTCTTGCCGGTGCCGTTGACCCCGACGACCAGGATCACCGACGGGCCGCCGTCCTCGTGCGGGGCGGTGCGCAGGGTGCGGTCGACGTCGGCGCCGATGGCCGCCACGAGCTCCTCGCGCAGCATCGGCCGCAGCGCCGCGACGGTGCGGACGCCGTCGACGCGCACCCGGGTCCGGAGGCGGCTGACGAGCTCGGTGGTGGCGGCGACCCCCATGTCGGCGCCGAGCAGCGTGTCCTCGACCTCCTCCCAGGTGTCCTCGTCCAGCACGTCACGCGAGAGCAGGGCGAACAGGCCGCGCCCCAACGTGGTCTGCGACCGCGCCAGCCGGGCCCGCAGCCGGGTCAGGCGCCCGGCGGTCGGTTCCGGGACGTCGAGCTGCGGCGCGATCACGACCGTCTCGGGCGACAGCACCGGCGGGGCGTCGTCGGGCAGGTCGACGACCTCGACGGTGCGCAGCGGCGTGTCTCGCGGCACCTCGGCGTCGTCACCCGTGCCGGGCGCGTAGTCGATGCCGGGCTGCGGCGGGGCCGGGGGCAGCGTGCGCCCACCGCGTCCGCTCACCAGCGCCACGACGGCGACGACGGTCAGGACCAGGATGGCGACCAGCAGGCCGATCAGCTCGAGCACGTGCTGTTGTCTACCAGCGTCGACCCGTCCGGACCGAAGCCGACGCGTCCGCGCGGCGGGCGTGCAACCATTCCCTGTTCGGGACGCGGTCCCGTCCAGCCGGGCGTGCGCCCGGCCCCGTCACCGTCCGGAGCGTGTCGTGACCCCTGTCCCCCCTGCTCGTCCTGCCCGCGCGTCCCGGCTGCTGGCCGTCGGTGCGCTGCTGTCGCTGGTCGTCGGCGCCGTCCAGGTCACCGGAGCGCAGGCGGCTCCCGCAGTCCTGTACGCCGGGGCGATCCCGCAGCTGGCGTGCGGTGCGGGTGACCTCCCGGAGCCGGGACTGCAGGGGCGGGTCAGCCAGGCCGACGTCGACAGCGGCGCGGCCGCGAAGGGCTACCGCTGCAACACCGCTCAGGTCGGACGCCTCGGCGCCACCGGCGGGTTCCGGGTCGCGCGCTACGTCGACGGGTCCGGACAGGAGTGCGGCTACTTCGACTCGACGCTGCTGTTCCCCAAGGACACCGTCACCAACGCCACCGAGGGCGGCCCCGGCGTCTACGTCCTGGACATGAGCGACCCGGCCAAGCCGGTGCGCACCGCCACGCTGTCGACCCCCGCGATGCTCTCGCCGCACGAGTCGCTGCGCCTCAACGTCAAGCGGGGCCTGCTCGCTGCCGACATGGGCTACCCGAGCACCAACCCCGGTTTCGTCGATATCTACGACGTCTCGGCCGACTGCCTGCACCCGGTGCTGAGGTCCAGCACCCCCTTGGGCATCCTGGGCCACGAGAGCGGCTTCGCCCTGGACGGGAACACCTTCTACGTCAGCGGCACCAGCGGCATGACCCTGACCGCGCTGGACGTCAGCGACCCGGTGCTGCCCAAGATCCTCTACGCGACGGCCGGCATCACGATCCACGGCATGAGCCTGTCCGACGACGGCAACCGTCTCTACGCCGCCGACATCGGCAGCCCCGGCCTGACGGTCTACGACACCTCGCAGATCCAGGCCCGCGCAGCGAACCCGCAGATGCCGCAGATCAGCCACCTCACCTGGCCCGAGGTCAGCATCCCGCAGAACACCGACCCGGTGACGATCGGCGGCAAGAAGTACCTGATCGAGGTCGACGAGTACACCAGCAGCACCTCGCGCGGGCCGATGAGCACCACGTCGCAGGTCGGCGCGGCGCGGATCATCGATGTCAACGACGAGACCAAGCCGTTCGTCGTGTCGAACATGCGCCTGGCCGTGCACCAGCCCGAGAACCGTGCAGGCGACCAGGCGGGCGATCCGGGCGCCAGCTCGCCCGTGCAGGGCTACGCCGGCCACTACTGCTCGGTGCCGCGCGAGGTCGAGCCGAACATCGTCGCGTGCTCGATGATCGTGTCCGGGCTGCGGATCTTCGACATCCGCAACCCGGTCAAGCCGGTCGAGGTCGGCTACTTCAACGCGCCGATCCTGCCGGGCGTCGACTTCGTCAAGTCCGGGGCGTTCGCGATGAGCGCCCCGGCGTGGGCTCCGGCGCGCAACGAGGTCTGGTACACCGACGGCAACAGCGGCTTCTACAGCCTGAAGCTGACCGGCGCTGCCGCTGCCGCGCTGAACAACACCTCGCCGGTGCCGACGGGCGCCGCCGGCACGGCTGCCGCCGCTCCCGCTGCCGGTCCCGCTGCTGGTCCCGTCACCGGGCCGGTGACCGCTCCCGGCAGCGGCTCGGCTCCGGCCACGTCGGCCGGCGGCAGCGGGACGCTGGCCGCGACGGGGCTGTCGGCGGGGCTGCCGTGGCTGATGCTGGCGGTGCTGCTGCTCGCCCTGGCCGGCTTCCGGCGGCGCGCCGCCCACTGAGAGCGGCATCCGGGACGGCTCAGACCTGCTCGCGCTCGCGCAGGCGCTGGCTCACCACGGCGCTGATGCCGTCGCCCCGCATCGTCACGCCGTAGAGGGCGTCGGCGATCTCCATCGTCCGCTTCTGGTGGGTGATGACGATCAGCTGCGACGCCTCGCGCAGCCCCTCGAGCAGCTGCAGCAGCCGGCCGAGGTTGCGGTCGTCCAGCGCCGCCTCGACCTCGTCCATGACGTAGAACGGTGAGGGGCGCGCCCGGAACAGCGCGACCAGGAACGCGATCGCGGTCAACGAGCGCTCGCCGCCGGACAGCAGCGACAGGCGCGAGACCTTCTTGCCGGCCGGTCGGGCGAGGACCTCGATGCCGGTGGCAAGCAGGTCGTCGGGGTCGGTGAGCACCAGCCTGCCCTCGCCGCCGGGGAACAGCGTCGCGAACACGTGGACGAACTCGCGGGCGGTGTCCTCGAACGCGCTGGCGAAGACCTCGTGGATGCGCTCGTCGACGTCCTTGACGATGTCCAGCAGGTCGCGTCGCGTGGCCTTGAGGTCCTCCAGCTGGGTGGTCAGGAACGCTGACCGCTCCTCCAGCGCCGCGTACTCCTCCAGCGCCAGCGGGTTCACCTTGCCCAGCAGGGCCAGCGCCCGGTCTGCCGCGTTCGCGCGCTTCTCCTGGGCGCCGCGGTCATAGGGCACCGGGGCGGCCCCGGCGTCGACCTCGCCGTCCTCGGCCACGACCGGCACGAGCACGTCGGGGCCGTACTCGCTGCTGAGCTGCTCGACGGGCACCCCCCAGTCCTGGACGGCCCGGCTCTCCAGGGCCTCGATGCGCAGCCGCTGCTCGGCCCGCGCGACCTCGTCCCGGTGCACGGCGTCGGTGAGCCGCTCCAGCTCGGCCGACAGCTCGCGGGTGCGGGCCCGGAGCGCCTGCAGCTCGCCGTCGGTGACCGTGCGGGCCTGCGCCAGGGCGTCGCGCTCGGCCGCAGCGGCGCTCAGCGAGGCGAGGATGCGGTCCAGCGCGGCCTTCGCCCCGCGGACGACCTCGGCGGCCACGACCGCCCCCGCCGCCCGCTGCGCGCGGACCGCGACGAGCCGCTCGCGCGCGGCACGCTCCTGCCGGGCCGACCGCTCCAGCGCCTCGGCGCGACCGGCCAGGGCCCGGGCGCGCTCCTCACCGGTGCGCACGGCCAGCCGGGCCTCGACCTCGGCCGACCGCGCCGCCGTGGCCTGCTCGGCGAGGCGGTCCCGCAGCTCGGTCGACGGCTCGTCCTGCTCCGGATCGCCTGCCGCCTCGGCCGCCGCGAGCCTGTCCTCCAGCTCGGCCAGACCGGTGAGGTCGTCGGCGTGCGCCTGTGCGGCCCGCACGCGTGCCTGCTCCAGCCGCCCGGCCTCCGCCTGCGCGGAGCGTTCTGCGGAGGAGAGCAGACCGAGCTGCTCGGCCATCGCCGCCATCACGGCGTCGGAGCGGTGCAGCGCTGCCAGCGCCGTCTCGGCCTGCACCGCGCACTCCTCGACGTCGGCGCGCGCGGCGGCGACCTCGAAGCGCAACCGCTCCTGCGTGCGCTGCGCCTGGTCGTGGGCTGCGCTCGCCTCGTCGACGTGGGCCTGCACCTCCAGCAGCGACGGCGCCGACGCCGACCCGCCGACCGCCCAGTCCGGTCCGAGCAGGTCGCCCTCGGGGGTCACCGCCCGCACCCCGGGCAGCGCGGTGACGACCTGCGCCGCCTGCTCCAGCCCGTCGACGACCGCGACCAGCCGCAGCGCCCGCACCAGGGCCGGGCGCACGGCCTCCGGCGCGGTCACCAGGTCGACGGCCCAGCGCACGCCGGCCGGCAGCTCCGGCCAGGCGGAACCGTCCGGTGCGTCGTAGGCCGTCCCGCCGACGAGCAGCCCGGCCCGCCCGGCATCGTCCGTCTTGAGCCGTGCCAGGGCGGCGGCAGCGATCTCCGGCGAGGCGACGGCGACGGCGTCGGCGACGGTGCCGAGCGCGGCGGCCACCGCAGCCTCGTGCCCTGGCTCCACGGTGACCAGTGCCGCCACCGACCCGAGCACCCCGGTCAGGTCGGCAGCGAGCAGCGCGCCGGCGCCGTCCTTGCGGGTCAGCGACAGCGACAGTGCGTCGCGGCGGGCGGCCCAGGTGCTGCGGTCCCGCTCGGTCTCCCGCTCCTGCTGCTGCAGGGCCGTGAGGGTCTCCTGGGCAGCGGTCAGCGCAGCGGCGGCCTGCTCGTGCCGGTCGTCGAGGTCGACCTCACCGTCGTCCAGCCCCCCGGCGCGGCTCTGCGCCTCGGCCAGCTCGTTGCGCGCGTGCTCGACCCGGATGCGCGCTTCCTGGGCGGCGACGGCGAGACGGCCCAGCTCGGCCTCGGCGCTGGTGGCCTTGGACCGCAGCGCCCCGACCTGACCCGTCAACCGGGCGAGCCCGGCGCGACGGTCGGCCAGCGCCCGGCGGGCCGCGACGAGCGCCTTGTCCTCGCCGGCCTGCGCCGACTCGGCGTCGGTGCGGCGGGTGACGGCGTCCTTGAGCCGCTCGCCGTCGGTGGCGAGCTGGCCGGCGAGCGCCGTCTCCTGCTCACGGACGCGCGCTGCCTCGGCGTCGGTCTCGTCCGGGTCGCGCCCCTGCCGGCCTTCGTCGGGAAGCGTCGCGGTGAGGTGCCGGTGCCGCTCCGAGGCGAGCGTGGCGGTTCCGCGCAGCCGCTCGTCCAGCGCGCTGAGCCGGTACCAGACCTCTTGCGCCCGCGACAGCGCCGGCGTCTGCGCCGCCGCCTGCCCCTCGAGGTCGCTCTCGCGCACCGCAGCCTCGCCCAGGGCCTGCTCGACCTGCTGACGCCGCTCGCGGACCAGGGTCTCGTCGCGCACCTCGGCGTCGACGGTGGTCCGGAGCCGAAGGAGGTCGTCGGCCAGCAGGCGCAGGCGCGCGTCGCGCAGGTCGGCCTGCACCTGCGCAGCCCGGCGGGCCACCTCGGCCTGGCGCCCCAGCGGCTTGAGCTGGCGGCGCAGCTCGACCGTGAGATCGGACAGCCGGGCCAGGTTCGCGCTCATGCCGTCGAGCTTGCGCAGCGCCTTCTCCTTGCGCTTGCGGTGCTTCAGGACCCCAGCGGCTTCCTCGATGAAGCCGCGGCGGTCCTCCGGCCGGGCCTGCAGGACGGCGTCGAGCTGGCCCTGACCGACCACGACGTGCAGCTCGCGGCCGATGCCCGAGTCGCTCATCAGCTCCTGCACGTCGACCAGGCGGCAGCGGCTGCCGTTGATCGAGTACTCAGACTCCCCCGACCGGAACATCAGCCGGGTGATGCTGACCTCGGCGTACTCGATCGGCAGCGCGCCGTCGGCGTTGTCGATCGTCAGCGTCACCTCGGCGCGACCCAGCGGCGGGCGCCCGGGCGTGCCGGCGAAGATGACGTCCTCCATCTTGCCGCCGCGCAACGCCTTGGCCCCCTGCTCGCCGAGCACCCAGGCGATGGCGTCGACGACGTTGCTCTTGCCCGAGCCGTTCGGTCCGACCACGCACGTGATGCCCGGCTCGAAGCGCAGCGTCGTCGGGGACGCGAAGGACTTGAACCCCTTGAGCGTCAGGCTCCGCAGGTGCATGCGGCGCCCTCCCCTCCAGCCTCGCCCGGTCCTGACACGTCAGCGGCGGAGCGTACCGGGGCAGCACCTGCCGCGTCCCCGCACCGACACACAGCAACGAAGGACGCCTCCCGGAGCGGGACGGCGCCCTTCGGCGTGGTGGAGCGGGTCGCGCAGGGACTCAGGTGAGCGCGGGCTCGTCGGTGAGCGTGAGCATGCGGATGTCGTCGTCGACGTGGACCGAGGCCATCAGCGCCTCGTGCGCGGCCGTCAGGCTGCCGAGCTCGTGCTCGAGGTCGGTGACGCGACGACGCAGCCGTCGCACCTCGTCCTGCAGGCGCAGGTCGCTTCCGCCGACATGACCGAACAGGGCCTTGGCCATGACTGTAAATCCTCCACGTTGAGGGCGAATCGGCTCCCTCGTCACGGCCGGTGGCGGGCCGGAGGGGCGGTGGACCCCATCGTGACAGGCCGGCGGCGACCGGTCAAGCCTTTGATCACGATCCCGTCACGAATCCAGGACGAGCGCGCGACGGCGCGTCAGCGTTCGACGAACCCGTGCAGGTTCCCGCGCGGCGGGCCGAAGCGGTCGCCGACGAAGGCCACGTGGCCCGGCGTCGCGCCACCGCGCAGCACCGCCAGCAGCGCCTCGAGGTCTGCGCGGACTCCCTCGGCCACCACCTCCACGCGTCCGTCGTCGAGGTTGGTGGCGCTGCCGACCAGACCGAGCTCCAACGCCCGGGCGCGGGTCCACCACCGGAACCCGACCCCCTGCACCCGGCCGGACACCGTCGCCGTCAGCCGCACGGACTCAGGGGGGCTGTCGGTCATCGGACGGTCACGGCCGCAGGCTACGACGCGCGCGCGTCCGCCTGCTGCCCGAGAATGGACCCGTGCCCACGAACGGACCGGCGCTCGCCGTCCATCCCTGCCGCAACCTGTGCGACTGGTCGCCGACCCGTCGCGCCGAGCTGTGGGCGTGCGCGGGCTGCGGCTCGCAGTGGGAGACCCGTCAGGGCTGGACGCCCCGCCAGGCCGACGGGTCCTGGCCGGCCGGGCTGCGCGAGGTCCTCGACCGAAGCCCGAGGGGCGACGTCACCAACGCCCGGCGCGCGGCCGCGGCTGACAGCGCGGACAGCTGAACGACGAGCGGTTCATGAACGACTCGCGGCGGATCGGGCTCCCGCACCGCGGGCAGGGCTGGTCCTCGCGCCCGTAGGCGTTCAGGGAACGCTCGAACAGCCCGCTCACCCCCTCGGTCGAGACGTACAGCGCGTCGAAGCTCGTGCCGCCGGCGGCGATGGCTTCGGCGAGCACCGCGCGCGCCTGCGCCAGGATCCGCCGCGCCGTCGGGCGGGTGAGCGCCTCGGTCGGCCGGGCGCCGTGCAGCTGCGCACGCCAGAGCGTCTCGTCGGCGTAGATGTTGCCGATCCCGCTGACGAGCGTCTGGTCGAGCAGGGCCCGCTTGAGGCCGGTCCGCCGCGCCCGCAGAGCGGCCACGAACGCCTCGTCGTCGAACGCTGGGTCCAGCGGGTCCCGGGCGATGTGCGCCAGCAGCGGCGGCACCGGATCGCCGTCAGCGACGACCAGCAGCCCACCGAACGTCCGCTGGTCGACGAAGCGCAGCTCACGGCCACCGTCGGCAAAGCGCACCCGGACGTGCAGGTGCTTCTGCGCAGGGCTGTCGGCCGGCACCACGAGCAGCTGACCGCTCATGCCCAGGTGCCCGGTGAGCACCTCGCCGGAGTCCAGCGGCAGCCACAGGTACTTCCCGCGCCGACGGGCGACGCCCAGCGTGCGTCCGGCCAGCCGCGCGGCGAAGTCGAGCGCGCCCGCCTCGTGGCGCCGGACGGCCCGCGGGTGCGTCACGGTGACGTCCTGCACGGTGCGGCCCGTCAGTCCCCGCTCCAGCCCCTGGCGGACGACCTCGACCTCGGGCAGCTCAGGCACGGACGTCCGGCGGGACGCCCTGCACGAGGCGGGCGTGGGCGTTCGCCGCGGCCTCCTGCTCGGCCTGCTTCTTGCTGCCGCCCTCGCCGACGCCGTAGGCGGCGCCCTGCAGGTGCACCTCGGCGACGAAGCTCTTCTGGTGGTCCGGGCCGCTCTCGGTGATCCGGTAGTCGGGTACGCCCAGCCCCTGCCCGGCTGTCAGCTCCTGCAGGGCGGTCTTCCAGTCCAGCGCCGCCCCCTCGCGCGCCGCGGCCTGCATGAGGGGCTCGAACAGCAGGCGCACCAGGACGCCGGCGGCCTCGACCCCGCGGTCCAGGTACACCGCTCCGATGACCGCCTCCATGGTGTCCGCGAGGATCGAGTTCTTGTCGCGTCCGCCGGTCACCTCCTCGCCGCGGCCCAGCCGCAGCCACCGCCCCAGCTGCAGGGCGCGGGCCACCTGCGCCAACGCGCGGGCGTTGACGACCGCGGCGCGCAGCTTGGCCAGCTCACCCTCGGCCAGGTCGGGGTGGGAGCGGTACAGCGCGTCGGTGACGACCAGCCCGAGCACCGCGTCGCCGAGGAACTCCAGCCGCTCGTTCGGCAGCAGCCCGCCGTGCTCGTAGGCATAGGACCGGTGCGTCAGCGCGAGCTCCAGCAGCACCGGTGACACCGCCGTGCCGAGCGCCGCTTCCAGCAGCGTGTACGGCGGACCCGCCTCGTGCGTCGGGTGCCGGCTCACGAGCGGGCGGTCGCGGTCACAGCCGGGCCAGCGCGTAGTCGACCGCGGCCCCGACGGTGGTCAGACCGTCGAGGTCCTCGTCCTCGAGGTGGAAGCCTGCCCGGGCCCGCGGCGCGAGGGTCTCCTCGATGATCTCGACGATCTCGACGAGCGCGAGCGAGTCGGCGGCGAGGTCGGCGGTGAAGCGCGTCTCGCGGCGGACGGAGTCGGCGTCGATCTCCAGGACGGTGGCGACGGCCTGCTGCACGACCGCCAGCACCTCGGCCTCGGTCGGCGCACCGGCGGCGGTCACGAGGCGGCCGCCTGCGGTGGCGCGCTCGCCGCGGCACGGTCCAGCAGCTCGAGGAGCGCCGCCGCGATGCGCGGCACCAACCCCTCCCGGACGGCGTTCGCGGCCGTGGACAGGCAGCTGGCCACCGCTTCCGGGCTGCTGGCGCCGTGCCCGACGACGACCACGCCGTTGACGCCCAGCAGCACCCCGCCGCCGAGGGCTTCCGGGCTCATCGTGCCGGTGACCTCCGTCAGGGCCGCGAGCGCCTCCGGCGAGCCGGCCAGCGAGCTGCGCAGCACCGCGTCGAGCATGGCGGCGGCCCCCTCGAGCCCCTTGGCCAGCACGTTCCCGGTGAAGCCGTCGGTGACGACGACGTCGACGGTGCCGCCGAACGGGACGTCGTGCCCCTCGACGTTGCCGACGAAGTCGATCGGCAGCTCCGACAGCAGCGCGAAGGCGGCCTTGCGCAGCTCGTCGCCCTTGCCGGGCTCGGAGCCGATGGACAGCAGCCCCACCCGCGGTCGCTCGATGCCGTAGCGGACGGTGGCGAGCGCCGACCCGGCCAGCGCGAACTGGGCCAGCTGTGCGGCGGTGGCGTCGGCGGAGGCGCCGGCGTCCAGGAACACCAGCGGCCCGGCCTGGGACGGGATGACCGCCGCGAGCGCCGGCCGGCTCACGCCCTTGAGGCGGCCGACCGTGAACAGCGCCGCCGCCATGGCGGCGCCGGTCGAACCGACGGACACGACCGCGTCGGCCGAGCCGTCGCGCACCAGCCGGGCGGCGACGCGGACCGTGGCGTCGCGCTTGGCCCGCACGGCGCGCGCGGGTTCCTCGTCCATGCCGATGACCTGACTGGCCTGGACCAGCCGCAGCCGCCCGCTGGCGCCGCGCTCGGCGAGCAGCGCCTGCGCCGTCGCGGTCGGGCCGACGAGCACGATCTCGACGTCGGGCTCGCGGTCGACGAGCAGCAGCGCGCCGTCGACCACCGACTCGGGGGCGTGGTCACCGCCGAGCAGGTCCAGCGCGACGGTCGGCACGACGCAGTCCTACAGGGTCCGGAAGGACCGGTCAGACCGCCACGACGGTGCGCTTGTCGTACCGGCCGCACTCGGTGCAGACCGTGTGCGGCAGCGCGACGTGGCCGCGGTCGCAGGTGGTGAGCGTCGGGGCAGTGGTCTTCCACTGCGCACGGCGCGAGCGGGTGTTGCTGCGCGACATCTTGCGCTTCGGGACGGCCATGACTACTGCTCCTGAACTGTCGACGTGCCTGGACCGGTGCTCGGGTCGGACGGGTCGTGCGGGGTCAAGTCTGCCAGGGCGGCCCACCGGGGGTCCGGAGCGCTGTGCCCGTGGTCGGCCGGGAGGTCGTCGAGCCGTCCGCCGCACTCGACGCACAGCCCCGCGCACTCGGGGTCGCACAGCGGGGTCAGCGGCAGCGCGAGCACGACCGCGTCCCGCAGCACGGGTTCGAGGTCGAGCAGGTCGCCCTCCATGCGTGCGGCGTCGTCCTCGTCCGCTTCGCTCTGCTCGTAGGCGAACAGCTCTTGCAGATCGACGACCAGGGAGTCCTCGACGGACTCCAGGCAGCGGCCGCACTCCCCCGCGAGGGGGACGGTCGCCGTGCCGCTCACCAGCACCCCCTCCATCACCGACTCGAGCCGAAGATCCAGCTCGACGCCGGCGCCGACGGGGACGCCGATCAGCTCGACCCCCAGGCCTGCGGGCGCCGGGACCGTCAGCTCCAGCGGCTGCATCGATCCCGGCCGCCGGCCCAGCTCGCGCGTGTCGAGGACGAGGGGCAGACGGGGATCGAGGCGGTGCTGCGGCTTCCTGTTCACGGGCTCGTGGGGCGGAGGGGGTCGGACAAGACCGTCGGTGAGGCTACCGGAACGTCGGACCGACGCGTCACCGCTGCTCGCGGCCGGTACGCCCGCCGCCCTCGATGAGCGCGTCGAGCGTCGCCAGACCGCTGTCGTCGGGCTCCGGCGCGTACTCGTCGCCCCCGGCACTGCCGCCGCTGCTGCCACCGCTGCCACTGCCGCCCGGCAGCACCGGCTCGGGGCCCTGCAGCTCGTCGAGCTCGGTGCGACCGGTCAGCCGCGCCCGGCCACGCTCGACCGTCGCGAGCGTCTTGGACAGCACGATCTCGAAGTTGGCGAGCTTGGCGTCGACGTAGTCCTCGGTCTGCAGCCGCATCGCCTCGGCGTCGTGGTGCGCGTCGGCGAGCATGCGGTCGGCCTCGGCCTGCGCCCGCGTGAAGACCGACGTCGCGGCGACCATCGCGTCCTGCTCCCGGGTGGCGTCGGCGACGATGCGCTCGGCCTCGGCACGGGCGTCCTGCAGCAGCGCCTGCCGCTCGAGCAGCACCTGCTCGGCCTGCGCGAGCGCGGTCGGCAGCAGCGCGCGGGCGTCGTCGACCAGCGCCAGCAGCTCGCCGCGGTGCACGACGCAGGACGCCGACATGGGCAGCGCCCGCGCCTGCTCCAGGATGTCGGTGAGCTGGTCCAGCGCGGCGTCGACGTCGGCGGTGGGGTTCGCGGCCGGCGCGGGGCCGGTCATCGCTGCTCTGCCAGGCGCGTCAGCAGAGACGCGTGGACCAGGTCCGGGACCAGTCCGGAGACGTCGCCGCCGTACGTCGCCACCTCTTTGACCAGGCTGGACGACAGGAACGAGTACAGCGGGTTGGTGGTCATGAACATCGTCTCGACGCCCGCCAGACCGTGGTTCATCTGCGCCATCTGCAGCTCGTAGTCGAAGTCGCTGATCGCCCGCAGCCCCTTGACGATGACGGGGATGTCCTCGGTGCGGCAGTAGTCGACGAGCAGGCCGTGGAAGCTGGCCACCTTGATGTTCCCGTACCCGGCGGTGACCTCGCGCAGCAGGTCCATGCGCTCCTCGACGGTGAACAGCGAGGACTTCTTCTTGTTCACCAGGACCGCGACGGTGACCTCGTCGTAGATCTTGCTGGCCCGCTCGACGATGTCGAGGTGGCCGAACGTCACCGGGTCGAAGGACCCCGGGCAGACGGCCCGTCTCACGTCGCCGCCCTCATGGTGAAGCGACGCTAGCAGAGGTGGCGTACCAGAGCGTGGCCTCGCCGTAGCGCCGTGAGCGCACCCCTTCCAACCCTGCCGGCCACGCCGGATCGGCTCCCCGCGAGGGCCGTTCGAGCGCCACCACGGCGTCGGGGACGAGCCACGGCACGACCAGCTCGAGCACCGGGTCGGCGTCGAGCTCGTACGGCGGGTCGAGCAGGACGAGGTCGTAGCGCGGTTCCGGTTCGGCGGCCAGGAAGCGCTCGGCGGCGACCTGCAGGACGTGCGCTCCCGGCAGGCCGACGTGCGCGATGTTGAGCTGCAGCACGCGCACGGTCGCGGGGTCGTCCTCGACCAGGGTGGCGCTCGCGGCCCCGCGCGACAGCGCCTCCAGCCCGAGCGCACCGGAGCCGGCGTAGAGGTCCAGCACCCTGGCCCCGTCCAGGTCCAGCAGCGACTGCAACGACGAGAACAGGCCCTCGCGCGCCCGGTCGGTGGTGGGTCGGGTGCCGAGCCCGTCGGGCACCTTCAGGCGACGGCCGCGGGCCTCGCCCGCGATCACACGGGTCACCCGCAGCAGCCTACGACCCCCTCCCGGTGGCTGGGCCTTCTCCGGTGAGTGGGCCTTCTCCGGTGAGTGGGCCTTCTCCGGTGGCTAGGCCTTCTCCAGGAAGTCGGCACGTTCCTCGTCGAGCACGTCCAGGACCGCCTGCCGCAGACCGGCGTGCTCGGCCAGCAGCGGGTCGCGCTCGACGAGCCCGATCGCCTCGGCGCGCGCCTCGGCGATGACGTCCTCGTGGTCGAGCACCCGCAGCATCCGCAGCGAGCTGCGCCGACCGGACTGGCTTGCACCCAGCACGTCGCCCTCACGACGCTGCTCGAGGTCGACCCGCGAGAGGGCGAAACCGTCGTTGGTGGCGGCGACGGCGTCGAGCCGGGTGCGCGAGGGCGAGTCCGGCTCGGCCTCGGTGACGAGCAGGCAGAGCGAGGCCTCGCTGCCGCGACCGACGCGGCCACGCAGCTGGTGGAGCTGACTGACGCCGAAGCGCTCTGCGTCGAGCACGACCATGACGGTGGCGTTGGGCACGTCGACGCCCACCTCGATCACGGTCGTCGCGATCAGCACGTCCAGCCCACCGGCGACGAAGCGGGCCATCACCGCGTCCTTGTCCTCGGGCGTCATCCGTCCGTGCAGGACGTCCAGGCGCAGCCCGTTCAGCGGTCCGTGGGCGAGCATGAGGTGGACGTCGAGCACGGCCACGCCCGGTCGCCGACCGTCCTTGCCGCGCTCCTCCGGCTCGTCGCCCCCGATGCGGGGGCACACCACGAAGGCCTGCCGGCCCAACGCGACCTCCTCGCGGATGCGCTGCCAGGCCCGGTCGACCCACTCCGGGTGCTCGGCGACCGCGACCACCGTCGAGCGGATCGGCGACCGGCCGCGGGGCAGCTCGGCCAGCGTCGACACCTCCAGGTCGCCGTAGACGGTCATCGCGATCGTCCGCGGGATGGGGGTGGCGGTCATGACGAGCACGTGCGGGGGGCTGGCGCCCTTGGCCCGCAGGGCGTCGCGCTGCTCGACACCGAAGCGGTGCTGCTCGTCGACGACCACCAGTCCGAGGTCGCGGAAGTCGACCCCCTCCGACAGCAGCGCGTGCGTACCGACGACGAGCCCGGCCTCCCCCGAGCGCGTCTGCTCCAGCGCGGTGCGGCGGGCAGCGGCGCCGAGCGAGCCGGTCAGCAGCGCCACCCGGGTGGCGACCTCGGCCGCGCCGAGCTCGCCCGCCTGCGCCAGCGGCCCGAGCATGGCCTGCAACGAACGGGCGTGCTGCTGCGCGAGCACCTCGGTGGGCGCCAGCAGCACCGCCTGCCCGCCGGAGTCGACGACCTGCAGCATCGCCCGCAGGGCCACGATCGTCTTGCCCGAGCCGACCTCACCCTGCAGCAGCCGGTGC
Organism: uncultured Actinomycetes bacterium; assembly: GCA_963784675.1. Lineage (GTDB taxonomy): Bacteria > Actinomycetota > Actinomycetes > Mycobacteriales > SCTD01 > SCTD01. Next base: position 158,183 of record CAWASE010000019.1, on the reverse strand, counting down.
ATCGGCGCCTCGCGCGCGAGCTCGTCGGCCAGCGTCTGCCCGACCGCGACCTGACCACCGGTGAGCGCGAAGGGCAGGGCGCCGTCGAACGCGGCGAGCAGGCCGTCGGGGCTGCCCGCGCGGCTCACCCCCGGCAGACCGGCGGTCACGGCCCGCCGTTGGGCGAGCACGACCTGCATGACGAACGCCTCGTCCCAGGTCAGGCGCGCCCTCGCCCGCTGGATCTCGTCGCGGTCGATCGGCCGGTGGATGCCGCGCAGCGCCTTGTCCATGCTGATCAGCCGGTGGCGGCCCAGCAGCTCCGGCGGCAGGGGTTCGGGGCCGAGGTCGACCATGCCCAGCACCATCTCGACGGACTTGTAGATCGTCCGGCTGGACGCCTTCGCCGTCGCCGGGTACAGCGGGATGAACTGCCCGGCGAACTCCTCGACGACGGCCCCGCTGTCGTCGTCCAGCAGCTGGTACTCGGGGTTGGCGAGCTGCAGGTTCGAGCCGAACCGCTCGACCTTGCCGGAGAAGAACGCCTGCCGACCCACCCGCAGCTGCTGGCCGACGTAGGGCTTGTTGAAGATGGCCAGCTTCAGCGTGCGTCCCTCTGCGTCGCGCAGCGTGACGTCGGTGATGTGCAGCTTCTTGCGGACCGGGCGCTGCGACACCGCCTGGACCTCGGCCTGGACGGTGGCGAACTCGCCGACGACCAGCTCGCGGAAGGGCGTCAGCTCACCGCGCTCGACGTAGCGGCGCGGATAGTGCCGCAGCAGGTCACCGACGGTGCGCAGGCCGAGGTTCTTCTCCAGCACCGCGGCCGTCGGACCGCCGACGGCGGAGGTCAGTCGCGTCGACAGGGAGGCCATGCCGTCATTCCACCCCGAGCAGCAGCGGGTACGCGTCCTGACCGCCTTCGTAGGCCACCGCCTCCGCGAGCGGGAAGGTCTGCTCGACCCAGTCGACCAGCCGCTGTCCGACGTTCGGCTCGGCGTCGCGTCCGGTGACGACGGTGACGAGCTCGCCGCCCGCGGCCAGCATCCGCTGCAGCAGGTCGCGCCCGGTCTGCTCGACGTCGCGCCCGAGCAGGACGACGTCGTCCTCGATCAGCCCCAGGACGTCGCCGGGGTGGCAGACGCCGGCACTGGTCGCGGCCTCGCGCACCGCCACCGTCACCTCGCCGTGGTGGGTGGAGCCGGCCGCCTCGGCCATGTTCGCGACGTCGTCGGCGAACGAGCGCTCCGGGTCCGCGACGGCCACGGCCGCGAGCCCCTGCAGCACCGAGCGGGTCGGGACCACCGCCACCGAGAACCCCTCGTCGCGCGCCGTCGCGGCCGCGGCGGACGCCACCGCGAGGGTGTTCGGGTCGTTGGGCAGCAGCACCACCTCGGCGGTGGCCCCGCGGCGGACCGCCGCCAGCAGCTCGGCCGTGGACGGGCTCGCCCCAGGACCTCCGGGCACGACGAGCGCGCCGGCTGCCGTGAACAGGGCGGCCAGCCCCTCCCCCGCAGCGACGGCGACCAGGGTCCGACCGGCCGGCAGGCGCGGGCCGGTCGTCGCGCGGATCGCCTCGGCCGCCTGGTCCGCGAAACGCGTGACCGTGACGCGGAACGGCCGGCCCGCCTCGATGCCCGCCTCGACCGCAGCGCCGACGTCGTTGACGTGCACGTGGACGTTGAACAGCCCGTCGCCGCCGACGACCAGCAACGAGTCGCCCAGCGGTGCGAGCGCGGTGCGCAGCGCCTCGACCGCCGCGTCGTCGGTGTCGCGCAGCAGGTACTGCACCTCGTAGCCGAAGGCGTCGCTGCCGTCCTCCCGCACCACGGTGCCGGCCGCGCGGCTGCGGGGCACGAGCAGCTGCAGCTCTGCCTCGGCGGCGCACGACCCGGTGACGACCCGCTCCAGCGCCTCGAGCAGGACGCACAGCCCGCGCCCGCCGGCGTCGACCACGCCCGCCGCCGCCAGCTGCGGCAGCAGCGACGGGGTACGCAGCAGCGAGGCCGCGGCGCCGGCCCGCGCCGCCCGGGCGACCTCGGCGAGCTCGTCGACCGCTGAGCCGACGACCGCCGCGGTGGCCTCGGCGGCCTCGCGCGCGACGGTCAGCAGGGTGCCCTCGACCGGCGTCGTCACGGCCTCGTAGGCGGTCTCCGCGGCTCGGACCAGGGCTCGACGCAGCCGCGCGCCGCCGCTCTCGCCGGGTCGGTCGTCGGCCGCCAGCACGTCGGCGAGGCCGCGCAACAGCTGGGACAGGATCACGCCGGAGTTGCCCCGCGCGCCCATCAGCGCCCCGCGGGCCATCGCCCGGGCCGCACCCGGCAGGTCGTCCGGGGTCTCGGCGCAGGCCTGCTCGACCGCCGCCTCGACCGCCTCCATGGTCAGCAGCAGGTTCGTGCCGGTGTCGCCGTCCGGCACGGGGTACACGTTCAGGTCGTCGATCTCGGCGCGGGCGTCGGCCAGCCCCGCCCGTCCGGCGGCGCACCAGCGCCACAGCGCCGTCGCGTCCAGGGCCTGCAGGGTCGCCCGGGCGGCGGGGACGGGGCGCTGCGGCAACGGGCGCTCCCCTCGCTTCGGGCCTGCTGCGGTCGGTGGCTGCAGGCTAGTGCGCACCGGTCCTGCCACGGAGGCTGCTGCTACTGTCGTGGGCGACCTGGGCCAGCTCCGGGTCGATGTCCCCGGTCGTCGTACCGGGTGCACGGGTGCACGGTCGACGCACAGGCGTCCTGACCCCTCGTCGCACCCTCCTGGGACAGACCCGCTCGAGACAGACCCGCTCGAACAGTTCCTGCTTGAGACCGATCCTGCCCCAGACCGATCCCGTTCGAGACGATGGAGTGACCGTGGCTGCGACCTGCGACGTGTGTGGCAAGGGCCCCGGCTTCGGCATGTCCGTCAGCCACTCCCACCGGCGCACGCGTCGCCGCTGGAACCCCAACATCCAGACGGTGCACGCGCTCACCGGCCCGTCGGGCAAGACCCCGAAGCGGCTCGGCGTCTGCACCTCCTGCCTGAAGGCCGGCAAGGTCGTCCGGGCCTAGCCCAGCACGTCCGCTCTGCCGCTCGACGCGGGTTCCGGAAGTTCGGGAACCCGCGCTCAGGCATGCCCTGGCCTGTGTACGCTTTCTGCGGTCGCCCGTGCTGCTCGGTCGTCGTACGCCCGCGTGGACGTCGCCCGACTCCGCGGGGCTCGCCTCACGAGGTGGGGCGCGACCCGGAGCCGCGGAGTGCGGCGCCGTCCAGCAGGAGAAAGAGACAGGCAACATGGCTCAGGGTGCAGTGAAGTGGTTCAACGCCGAGAAGGGCTTCGGCTTCATCGCGGTCGACGGCGGCGGGGCGGACGTGTTCGTCCACTACTCCGCGATCCAGTCCGACGGCTATCGCTCCCTCGACGAGGGTCAGCGCGTCGAGTTCGAGATCACCCAGGGCCAGAAGGGCCCGCAGGCCGACGCGGTCCGGCCCGTCTGACGCGCGACCCCGCTCGTCGACGGCCCCGGTACCTCGGCACCGGGGCCGTCGCACGTCCGGCGTAGCGTCTGCGCATGGACTTCTGGTGGTGCCTGACCCACGCCCGCGTCGAAGAGGGTCCGGGGTGTCCCAACAAGGAGCGGCTCGGTCCGTACCCGGGCCGCGAGCAGGCGGCCGGTGCCCTCGGCCGTACGCACGCCCGGACCGAGGCCGAGGACGCCCGTGACCGGGCGGAGTCGGAGGACGGCGCGTGAGCACCCCCGAGCAGCCGCTGCCGCAGCAGTTCCAGGTCGAGGTGCCGGAGGAGGTCCACGCCGGCACCTACGCCGACTTCGCGACGCTGTGGCACACCCGCGACACCTTCGTGCTCGACTTCGCGGCGATCACCCAGCCGGCGCACCCCGGTCAGGGACCCGACGGCGAGGACGTCGCCGTGATCCCGACGCGGGTCGTCGCCCGGGTGCGCATCCCCCCGTCGCAGGTCTTCGAGCTCATGCGGGCGCTGGAGTCGCAGCTGTCGGCGTGGGAGAGCGAGAACGGGCGCGGGCCCCGCACCGAACCCTGATCGCGGGCACGGACCGTCCGTCCGTCCGTCACGAGCGTGTCTGCCACCCGTGGTCGACGGGACCGATGCCGGCGCCCAGGGCGAAGCCGCCGGCGATCGCGCCGGTGACGTAGGCCTTGGCGGCGCGCACCGCCGTCGGGACGTCGTCGCCGAGCGCCAGCCGGCTGGCGAGTGCGCTGGCCAGGGTGCAGCCGGTGCCGTGCGTGTGCCGGTTGTCCAGGCGCGGGCCCCGCAGCAGCAGCTCGGTGCTGCCGTCGGTGAGCAGGTCGACGGCGTCGCCCGGCAGGTGCCCGCCCTTGACGAGCACCCAGCGCGGCCCGAGCTCGAGCACGGCATCGGCGCCGCGGCGCAGGTCGTCCTCGTGCTCGACGACCACACCGGTGAGCTGGGCGACCTCGGGCAGGTTCGGCGTGACCACGGTCGCCAGCGGCACGAGCTGCTCCCGCAGCACGGCCACGGCGTCCTCGCGCAGCAGCGCGTCGCCGTGCTTGCTGACCCCGACCGGGTCGACGACCAGCGGCGCGGACACCGACCGCAGCCGCTGCGCCACCGCAGCCACGATGCCGGCAGAGGACAGCATCCCGGTCTTGACGGCGTCGGCACCGAGGTCCTCCAGCACGCTGTCGAGCTGGGCCAGCACGGCGTCGACCGGCAGCTCCCAGGCTCCCTGCACGCCGACCGAGTTCTGCGCCGTGACGGCAGCGACCACGCTCATGCCGTGGACGCCCAGGGCCAGCATCGTCTTCAGGTCGGCCTGCAGGCCGGCTCCCCCGCCGGAGTCCGACCCGGCGACGGTCAGCACCCGCTTCATGCCCAGTGCTCCCACGGCGCGGCGTCGCCGGACCAGCCCTCGACGACGACACCGCGGCCGGCCTCGACGCGACCGATCACGTGCACGCCGCCCGGCAGGACGGCGCTCGCGCGCACGGTGGCCAGCAGGGCGTGGTCCTCGCCCCCGCCGACCACCCAGCAGAGCGGGTCGGCTCCCGACGACGCAGCGGCAGCCCGCAGGTCGCTGTCGACCGCGAGCCGCCCGGCCTCGATGACCACGCGCACCCCGGAGGCGGCGGCCAGGTGACCGGCGTCGGCACGCAGCCCGTCGCTGACGTCGCACATGGCGGTCGCTCCGGCGGCGGCCAGCAACGGCCCGAGGTCGTAGGGCGGGGTCGGCCGGCGATGGGCGTCGACGAGCGGACCGGACCGCTCGCCCGCCTCCAGCAGGGCGAGCCCCGCCGCCGACCGGCCCAGCGTGCCCGCGAGCACGAGCAGGTCTCCCGCCTGCGCGCCCGCGCGCGTCACCGGTGGTCGGCCGGCCAGGTCGCCCAGGGCCGTGACGCTCACGACGATGCGGTCGCACGAGACGGTGTCACCGCCGACCACGACCGCGCCGACCGCGGCGGCGCCGTCCCGGAGGCCGTCCGCGAGCCCTTCCGCCCACGCCACCGGCAGTGTGCGGGGGGCGGCCAGCCCGACGAGCAGCGCGGTCGTCGTCGCGCCCATGGCGGCGACGTCGGCGAGGTTCGCCGCGGCCGCCTTGTGCCCGACGTCGGCCCCGGTGGACCAGTCCAGCCGGAAGTGCACGTCCTGCACGAGGACGTCCGTCGTCGCCACGACCCGACCGTCGGGTGCCCGGACCACGGCGGCGTCGTCCCCGGGGCCGAGCAGGACCAGCGACGAGGTCCCGAGCCGCTGCGTCACCCGGGCGATCAGGCCGAACTCGCCCACGTCGCCTGCGGTAGCGTCCGGCATCCGGCGAGCCTTCCAGAGAGGTCCATCACGTGGCGGTCCAGGCCTACATCCTCATCCAGACCGAGGTCGGCAAGGCGGCGGCCGTCGCGACCGCCATCGCCGGGCTCGACGGCGTCGCCCAGGCAGAGGACGTCACCGGTCCCTACGACGTGATCGTCCGGGCAGAGGCCGCGACGGTCGACGAGCTGGGCAAGCTCGTCGTCGCGAACATCCAGGGCGTCCAGGGCATCACCCGCACGCTGACCTGCCCGGTCGTCCACCTCTGAGGCTCGTCCGCCTGCACGGTTGCTGGCTGCTCGCGGTCCTGCTCGCGACGGCCTGCAGCAGCGGCAGCGACGCCCCGCGCGCCGTGGCCGTGCCGGCCCGTCCCGGCTCCGCCGCCGACGCGCCCCGGTGCGCGGCGCTGCTGGCAGCCCTGCCGGACGAGATCGACCCGGGGGTGGCGCGTCGGCCGGTCGAGGGCGACCGTGAGGCCGCCGTCTGGGGCGATCCGCCGGTCGTGCTGCGCTGCGGGGTCACCGGCGCCACGCCGCAGCTCCCGGTCGGCGTCAACGGCGTCGACTGGGAGGTGCGTGACTCCGGTCCGGGCTTCACCTGGACCTCCATCGGCCTGGTCGTGAACGTCTCGGTCGACATCCCGGACGCGTACGCCAACGGCGCCGAGCTGGTCAACCCGCTGGCCGCGCCGATGCTGGCCACGCTGCGCTGACTGCCACCGGCTGACTGCCACCGGCTGACGCCCCGGTCTCAGCGCAGGCCGGTCCCCCGGCGCAGCGCCGCCTGCACGAGCCGGTCCACGAGCTCGGGATAGCCGACCCCGGACGCCGACCACATCCGCGGGTACATCGACGTCGCGGTGAAGCCCGGCATCGTGTTGACCTCGTTGACCGTGAGCCCGCCGTCGGCGCCGACGAAGAAGTCGACGCGGGCGAGCCCTTCGCAGCCCAGCGCGTGCCAGGCCTGGCGCGCGACCGCCTGCAGGCGGTGCGTGACCTCGGCCGGCAGGTCGGCAGGAACGTCCAGGGCGGTGGCGGCGTCGAGGTACTTCGCCTCGAAGTCGTAGAAGTCGTAGTCGCCGACGAGCCGGATCTCGGCGGGGACGCTGGCCTGCGGTTCGCCGTCGGGACCGGCGAGCAGGCCGCACTCGACCTCCCGGCCGGACACCATCGCCTCCACCAGCACCTTCGGGTCCGCTGCGAAGGCCAGCTCCAGCGCAGCGGGGAGGGCTGCGAGGTCGGTCACCTTCGAGATGCCGATGCTGGACCCACCGCGCGCTGGCTTGACGAACACGGGAAGCCCCAGCGCGGCGACCTGCGCGCGGACTGCCGGGGCGTCGCTCGCCCACAGGGCCTGCCGCACCACCACCGCCGGTGTCACGGCGACACCCGCGCCCTGCAGGAGCGTGCGACCCACCGCCTTGTCCATCGCCGCCGCGCTGGCCAGCACGCCGGACCCGACGTAGGGCACGCCCGCCAGCTCGAGCAGCCCCTGCACCGTGCCGTCCTCGCCGTAGGGGCCGTGCAGGACGGGGAAGACGACGTCGACGGTGCCCAGCAGACCGTCCGGTCCCTCCAGCGGCACGAGCCCGCCCGCGGTGGGGTCGCCGGGCAGGGCGACGGCGCGACCGTCCTTGACCTCCGGGAGCTCGCGACCGGACAGCGCCCAGCGCGCGGGGTCGTCCGGCGCGAGCACCCAGCGTCCCTCGCGCGTGATGCCGACGGCGACGACGTCGTAGCGATCGCGGTCGACGGCGGCCAGGATGCTGCCGGCGCTGACGCAGGAGATCGCATGCTCGGTGCTGCGGCCGCCGAACAGCACGGCCAGTCGGGTCTTGGGCATCGCCGCAGGCTATCGGCGCCCGGCTATCGGCGCCCGGCTGTCGGCTATCGGCGCCCGGCTGTCGGCGCCCGGCTAGCGGCGCCCGGCTGCGGCCCCGCGGGCCACGACCCAGCGCAACGACTGCCGTCCTACGAGCCCGGCCGTGCCCCACCGCCGGCGGAACCGCTCTGCGTCGAGCAGGTACGTCGCCCGGGCCGCCTCCATGTGCGACCAGACCAGCGGGACGTTGCCGAGACCCTGCCTGCTCTCGGGGTCGATCTCCTCCGGCAGCAGCGCGGGCAGGGTGCGGTCCAGCGCCTCGGCACGCTCGCGGGCCTCGTCCAGGCGACCGCAGGCGGCGAGCGCGGACACCGCCCACCAGCTGGCGGGCAGGAAGGCGCCCTCGCGGCCGCCGAACCCGTCGTCGCCGCCGGGCTCGTAGCGGTAGAGGAACGGGTGTGCAGTCCAGCTCGCGCAGCGTGGCGTCCACCAGGGCCGATCCGCGCGGGTCGTCCCGGTCGAACATCCGGAAGACGACGGCCATGAGGGCGCTGGCGTCGGCCGTGCGCGGACCGCCGCCGTACGCCTGCGGCAGCCCGCCGCCGGGCAGCAACGCGTCCACGACCCGTTGCTTGGCGGCCGCCCGGGCCCGCACCCAGCCGGCCCGACGTGTCCACGGACGCCAGCCCCGGGCGATCCAGAGCGCCCGGTCCAGAGCGATCCAGATGCCGATGTCGGCGCTGACGAGGTCGGCGGGCTCGCGCAGCTCCCAGATGCCGGAGGTCTGGCGCTCCAGCCCGTCCGCGGACAGCTCGTCGGCGACGCCGCGCACCACGTCCCACACCTCGCTCCGCAGCGTGCCGCCGGACTGCAGGTGCACCGAGACAGCCTCCACCAGCAACCCGAGGGCGTCGTACTGCACCTGGTCGCGCGCGTCGTTGCCGACCCGCACCGGGAGCGATCCCGCCCAGCCGGTTACGCCCTGCACCTCACGCTCGGCCGGCACCTGCTCACCGCGCACGTCGGTCATCGGACCGCTCGGCAGCCGCCGGTCCTGGGTCTGGCGCAGCACGAAGTCGAGATAGTCCTCGGCGAAGTCCGTCCGGCCCAGCAGCGCGGCGACCGAGACCGCCAGCGACGCGTCCCGCAGCCAGGTGAAGCGGTAGTCGAACTGCCGGTCGTGGCCGGGCGCCTCCGGCAGCGACGTCGTGGGCGCCGCCACGACCGCGCCGGTGGCGGCGAAGGTGCACAACCGCAGCACCCGTAGCGCGTCCTGCGCGCGGTGCGGCGCCACCTTCGGCAGCCGCGCACGGGCCAGCAGCGCCTCGTCCTCGCGCTCGGCCTGCGCCAGGTGCGCCTGCAGGGTCGCGACGTCCGCGGTGCGATCGGGGTCCAGGGTCACCACCAGCGCAGCCCACTCGCCCTGCGGGGCGCTCACCCGCGTGCGCAGTCGACGACCGTCCGCCGTGGAGGTGCCGCCCAGCACGCGGATCTCGAGGTCGTCGATCCGGGCGGTGGTCCCGTCCCACCGCGCCCACGGTTGGTCGAAGCCGCCGAGCGACACCTCGTGCCACAGGTCGAGGTCCTCGTCCAGCCCACGGACGAGCCGGATCAGCGAGGAGCCGCGGTCGTCGTCGCAGTGCAGCGCGTCGCGGCACTCGATCTGACCTGCCGCCCCGTGCAGGACGGTGTGCAGCACCGGGCCGGCGGCGCGCCCCGAGGACGTCGAGGAGCGCAGGTCGCACCACGTCGCCGCCGCGCCCTCGGCGTCCAGCAGCGACCAGAGCAGCGGCGGGCTGTCCATCGACGGCGCGCACCACCAGTCGACCTCGCCGCCCGGACGCAGCAGCGCGGTCGCCGAGCCGTCGCCGAGCAGGCGGTGCGCGGCGATCGGCGGAGCGTGTACAGAGGGCGTCGTGGGACCGGTCATCCAGTCTTGCCCGCCAGCTCCCGCAGCGGCGGCTCATAGGCTTCGCCGAAGGTCGGGAAAGCGTGGATGACGTCGGCCAGCACGGCGAGCGGCACCTGCGCGCGGATGGCCAGGACGGCCTCCGACAACCACTCGTCGGCGTGCGGACCGATCGCGGCGGCGCCGATCAGCACGCCCCTCGAACGATCGGCCGTCAGCACCAGCCGTCCACCGCCGGCGCCCTCGGTGGAGGCCCGGGCAACCTCGGACAGGTCCATGACGGCGGTGATCGCGTCGATGCCCTGCTCGCCGGCCTCCTGCTGCGCCAGACCGACGCTGGCGACGGCAGGCTGGGTGTAGACGGCCCGGGGGACGGCCCGGTAGTCGGCGGTGCGCTCGCGTCCGAGCAGGTTCTCGCTCACGACCCGGGCCTGATAGTTGGCGGTGTGGGTGAACGGTGCGATCCCGGTCAGGTCGCCCGCGGCCCAGACGTGCTCGTGCCCGACCACCCGACAGTGCTCGTCCACCTCGACCGCTCCGGCGTCGTCGGGCGCGATGCCCAGCACGTCCAGCCCGAGGTCGTCGACGGTCGGCCGCCTTCCGACGGCGACGAGCACCCGCGCCGCCTCGACCCTGCTGCCGTCCGACAGGTGCAGGCACGCCAGCCCGCCGTCGGTCAGCTCGGCCCGCTCGACCTCGACGCCGAGCCGCAGGTCGATGCCGTCCTCGCGCAGGGCCTGGCCCAGCAGCGCCGCGATGCTCGGCTCTTCCTTGCCGGCCACCTGCGGCCCCGACTCGACGAGGGTGGTCACGACGCCGAAGCGGGCGTGCACCTGCGCGAGCTCGCAGCCGACCGGTCCTCCCCCCATGACGAGCAGCGAGTCGGGCCGCTGGCGTGCCGACAGCGCCTCGTCGCTGGTCCAGGTCGGCACCTGGTCCAGGCCGGGGATGTCCGGCCGCACCGGGACCGAACCGGTCGCCAGCACCAGGTCGGCATAGCCGAGCTCCTGTCCGCCGTCGACGGTGACGGTGCCGGGGGCGGTGATCCGGCCGCGGCCGCGCACCAGCGTCACCCCCCGCCCGGTCAGGTCGCGGGCGGAGGAGGAGTCGTCACGGTGCTCGGCGATCTCGTCGCGGCGCTCGGTGGCGGCGCCGAACGCCGCGACGTCGTCGTCCAGCTGCTGAGGGACCGCGGTGCCGGCCAGGGCCGCCAGCTGCCCGGCCTCCGACCTCGCCTGCGCGCTGCGCAGCATGGCCTTGCTCGGCATGCACGCGACGTAGGGGCACTCGCCACCGACCCGCAACGCTTCGACGAGCGCGACCGAGCGGCCCGCGTCGGCGAGCGCGCCGGCGATCGCCTCCCCCGCCGAGCCGGCCCCGAGCACCACCACGTCGAACGTCTGCGTCATGCCTGTCGTCCTGACCGGCGGCAGGTGGCGCTACACCTGGGGCAAGGTGTCCAAGGCCTTACGAAGGTCCTCCAGCAGGTCGGCAGGGTCCTCCAGCCCGACCGACAGGCGCACGGCGGCGGCGTCGATGCCCGCTGCCCGCAACGCCTCGTCGTCGAGCTGACGGTGGGTCGTGCTCGCGACGTGGCTGACCTTGGAGTGGGTGCCGGCGAGCGACGTGGCGATGGTGACGAGCCGCAGCGCGTCGCACAGCGCCATGCCGGCGGCCCGGCCGCCGCGCGGGGTCACGGTGAGCATCCCGCCGAAGCGGCCCTGGTCGAAGAGCTTGCCGGCCAGCCCGTGGCTGCGGTGCTCGGGCAGGCCCGGGTAGTCGACGCTGGCGACCGCCGGGTGCTCCGCCAGCCCGATCGCGACCGCCAGGGCGCTGGCCGAGTGCCGCTCCATCCGCAGCGGCAGGGTCGACAGACCGCGGTGCAGCAGGAACGCTTCGTCCGGGGCCAGGGCCCCGCCGAGGTCGATCCGGTCCTTGCGCACCCGCGCGAGCAGACCGGGCTCGCCGACGACCACGCCGCCGGTGGCGTCGCTGTGACCGCCGAGGTACTTCGTCGCCGAGTGCACGACCAGGTCGGCGCCGTGCTCCAGCGGCCGGCAGACCGCCGGGCTGGCGAACGTGGAGTCGACGACGAAGGCGATGCCCGCCTCCCGGGCCACCGAGGCGAGCCCCGGCAGGTCCGCGACGGTCATGGTCGGGTTGGCGATCGTCTCCCCCCACAGGACGCGGGTCTGCGGGGTGATCGCGGCCCGCACCGCGTCCAGGTCGGTCGTGTCGACGAAGGACGTCGTCACGCCGAACCGGGCCAGCACCGAGACCAGGAGTCCGTAGGTGCCGCCGTAGACCTCGCGCGGCGCGACGACGTGCGTGCCGGCGCCGGTGAGGGTCATCAGCACGGTCGAGATCGCTGCCATCCCCGACGTGAAGGGCTGCGCGGTCACAGGGGTGTCCAGACCGACCCCCTCCAGGTCCGCCACCGCCGCCGCGAAGGCGTCCGCCGTGGGGTTGTCGACGCGGCTGTAGGAGTAGCCCTGGCGGGTGCCGGCGAGCAGGTCGGCGTACTCCTGCGCCGTCTGGAAGCGGAAGGCCGCGGTGCGGTGGACCGGCAGGCCCAGCGGCTGCTGGTCCAGGGCCGGAGCCACGGGCGCGTGCACGGCCCGGGTGGCCTGGCCGAGGCCGCGCCGGCGGTCCTGCTCGTGGCTGCTCATGCGGTCACCGTCATGCGCTCGGAGTCATTCGCTGCGGGTCTCCCGTCCCATCAGGCCCCGCAGCATGTCTGCGGGGGTCATGCCGTCATGGACGACCTGCACCACGTGCTCGGTGATCGGCATCGAGACGTCGTGCTTGCGGGCGAGGTCCAGGATCGAGCGGCAGGACTTGACGCCCTCCGCAGTCTGCTGCTTCGCCGCCAGGATGTCTGCCAGCACCTCGCCACGGCCCAGCCGCTCGCCGAACGTGCGGTTGCGCGACAACGGCGAGGTGCAGGTGGCGACGAGGTCGCCGAGACCGGCCAGGCCGGAGAACGTCATGGGGTCGGCGCCCAGGGCTGCGCCGAGCCGGGCCGTCTCGGCCAGCCCGCGGGTGATGAGCGAGGCCTTGGTGTTGTCCCCGAAGCCCATCCCCTCAGCCATCCCGGTCGCCAGGGCGATGACGTTCTTCACCGCACCACCGAGCTCGCACCCGACGACGTCGACGTTCGTGTACGGCCGGAAGTACCGGGTCGTGCACGCCTGCTGGAGCCGTTCGGCGTTGGCGACGTCGGTGCAGGCGACGACGCTCGCGGCCGGCTGCCCGGCCGCGATCTCCTTGGCGAGGTTGGGCCCGGTGACGACCAGGACGCGGTCAGGATCGACCTCGGCCACCTCGCAGACGACCTCGCTCATCCGCTTGGTCGTGCCCAGCTCGACCCCCTTCATGAGGCTGACGAGCAGGCTGCCGCCGGTGAGCAGACCGGCCAGATCGCCGAGGTTCTCGCGCAGGCTCTGCGACGGCACCGCCAGCACGACCACGTCGGCGCCGTCGACGGCCGCGGCGACGTCGCTGGTCGCCGTCAGCCGAGGCGGCAGCGCGATCCCCGGCAGGTAGTCGGCGTTCTCGTGCGTCCGGCAGACGGCCTCGGCCAGCTCGGGACGCCGCGCCCAGAGCACGACGTCGCTGCCCGCGTCGGCCAGGACCTTCCCGAAGGCGGTCCCCCACGAGCCGGAACCGAGGACGGCGACGCGCAGCGCACCCGCCGCGGGCGTCGGGCTCACGCCGACCGGCGGTGCTGCTGCTGCTGGTCCGCGGTGCGCGCCGCGTCGCGATCGAACCGCTCGGTCGGCGCCGCGGAGCCGCGCAACACCTCGAGCTCGTCGGTGATGGCGTCCATCACCGCCTCCGTGGCAGCGCGCAGCACCTCGCCGGTCAGCTCGCGACCCACCCACGCGGTGAGGTCGACGGGGGGACCGGACCGCAGCTGGACCGCATGGCGCGGCAGCGGGTGGAACCCCTTGGTGCGATAGGTGTCCAGGATCTCCTGCGCGCCCCACTGCGCCAACGGGATCACCGGTGCGCCGGACAGCAGGGCGAGCCGCGCGACCCCCGTCCGCGCCCGCATCGGCCACTTCTGCGGGTCCCGGCTCACCGTGCCCTCCGGGTAGATGACGATGAGCTCGCCGCGGGCCAGCGCCTCGACAGCGGCGTCCAGCGCCCGGCTGGCGTCGGGAGCGTTGCGGACGACCGGGATCTGGTCCGCGCCGCGCATCACCCGCGCCACCAGGCCGTTCCCGCGGAACAGCGTGCTCTTGGCCATGAAGCGAGGGACCCGACGGGCGTCGTAGAGCACGAAGTCCGACACGACGATCGGGTCGGCGTGGGAGATGTGGTTCACCGCCAGGATGACGCCCCCGGACGGCAGCGGCACCCCGGAGGTGGTCTTGCGGGTGAACAGCAGACAGGCCGGCTTGAGGATCGCGACGGCAAAACCCATCCAGGGTCCGACCCTGCCTTCTCTGCGCACGACACCCTCCTCCACCGGCTCCGGTCAGCCGCCTGCGAGACTCCCACGTCGTGCCACCCGATGATGCTCCGACCTCCGCCGGGTCGACCGGTGTCGCGAACGGGGTCGGCGCGTGGGCCGTCGTCGTACCGGTCAAGCGGCTGGCCGTGGCCAAGTCGCGGCTGGCGGCGTTCGGCGCTGCGCAGCGGGAGGCGCTCGCGCTGGCGTTCGCCTGCGACGTCGTGCTGGAGGCGGTGCGTTGCCCCGAGGTCGTCCGGGTGCTCGCGGTCACCGACGACCCGGTCGCCGCCCACGCGCTGGCGCTGCTCGGGGCGCTGGTCGTCCCGGACGAGCCGGACGCCGGCCTCAACGCTGCGCTCGCGCACGGCGCAGACCTGCTGCGCGCGTCCCTCGGACCGTGCGGGGTCGCGACGGTGAGCAGCGACCTGCCCGCGCTGCGGGCCGCCGATCTGAGCCAGGTCCTGCAAGCGGTCACCCTGCGCGGCTTCGTCGCCGACACCGACGCCCGCGGGACCACTCTGCTGGCCGCCGCAGCCGGGAGCGCGCTCGACCCGCAGTTCGGGCCCTCGTCCCGCGCGCGGCACCTCGCCTCGGGGGCCGTCGAGCTGCCCGGCACACCGGCCCTGCGGCAGGACGTCGACACCCCCGAGGACCTGCACCGTGCGCTCCGGCTCGGCGTGGGTCCGCAGACCCGAGCCGCCTGCGCCGGGCTGCGCTGAGCGCGCTCGTCCGCCGTCGTTCATCTGCGAGGTGCACGATGGTGCGATGAGCAGCGACACCGACGTGGGCGCGGGCCGGGTGCGTCCTGTCCGCGACGTCCCCGCCGAGGGGAGGGACACCTCGATGCTGGAGCCGGTCGCCCCGCCGTACGCGGGGGCGCCGGTCCTGGCCACCGGGAGCCGGGCCGACGCGTCCCTGCCGGAGGACCGCTTCCTCAACCGCGAGGTGTCCTGGCTCGACTTCAACGCCCGCGTGCTGGCTCTGGCCGAGGACCGATCGACGCCGTTGCTCGAACGCGCCAAGTTCCTGGCCATCTTCGCCAGCAACCTCGACGAGTTCTACATGGTGCGCGTGGCCGGGCTCAAGCGCCGCCAGAGCACCGGGCTGGGTCTGCGCAGCGCCGACGGGCTCGGGACGCGCGAGCAGCTCAAGCGCATCTCCGAACGGGCCCGTGAGCTCGCGGCGGCCCACGCCACGGCTTTCCTGTCCGACGTCCGGCCGGCGTTGGCGGAGCAGGGTCTGCGGATCGTGCTCTGGCGCGACCTGCCCGCCGAGCGGCAGTCGCCCCTGCACGACTACTTCCGCAGCCAGGTGTTCCCCGTCCTGACGCCGCTGGCCGTCGATCCTGCTCACCCGTTCCCGTACATCAGCGGGCTGTCGCTGAACCTCGCGGTCCTGGTGCGCGAGCCCGCCACCGGGACCGAGCACTTCGCGCGGGTGAAGGTCCCGAACAACGTCAAGCGGTTCGTGCCGGTCGACCCGACGGACACCTCGCTGGGGCACCTGCCGCTGGAAGAGCTCATCGGCGCCCACCTGCAACAGCTGTTCCCGGGCCTGGACGTGATGGCCCACCACGCCTTCCGGGTGACCCGCAACGCCGACGTCGAGGTCGAGGAGGACCGCGACGAGGACCTGTTGCAGGCGCTGGAGCGTGAGCTCGCGCGACGCCGGTTCGGACCGGCCGTGCGCCTGGAGGTCGGCGAGGACATGGACGACCACGTCCTGGACCTGCTGGTGCGCGAGCTGGAGATCACCGCCGACGACGTCGTGCAGGTGCCGGGGCTGCTCGACCTCACGTCGCTGTGGCAGCTGTACGAGGCCGACCGGCCCGACCTCAAGGACGAGCCGTTCGTCCCGGCGACCCACCCGCGGCTGGTCGAGGGCGAGCAGGCTGCCGACGTCTTCGCGGCCCTGCGCGAGGGCGACGTGCTCGTGCACCACCCCTACGACTCGTTCGCCACCAGCACGCAGCGCTTCATCGAGCAGGCGGCGGCCGACCCCGCGGTGCTCGCGATCAAGCAGACCCTCTACCGGACGTCGGGCGACTCCCCCGTCGTCGACGCCCTGATCGACGCCGCCAAGGCCGGCAAGCAGGTCGTGGTGCTCGTCGAGATCACCGCTCGCTTCGACGAGCAGGCCAACATCAAGTGGGCCCGCGCGCTGGAGAAGGCCGGCTGCCACGTCGTGTACGGCCTGGTCGGGCTCAAGACGCACTGCAAGACGTCGCTGGTCGTCCGGCAGGAGAAGGGCCAGCTCCGCCGCTACATGCACATCGGCACCGGCAACTACAACCCCAAGACCGCCCGCATGTACGAAGACCTCGGGCTGCTCACCGCCGACCCCGAGGTCGGGGCGGACCTGACCGACCTGTTCAACACCTTGACCGGCTACAGCCGGCAGACCGACTACCAGCGGTTGATGGTCGCGCCGCACGGCGTCCGCTCGGGCCTGGTGGCCCGCATCGAGGAGCAGGCCGAGCTGGCCCGGCAGGGACGCGCCAGCCGGGTGCGGCTCAAGGCCAACAGCATCGTCGACGAGGCCGTCATCGACGCGCTCTACCGCGCCAGCCGGGCCGGGGTGCCGGTCGAGCTCGTCGTGCGTGGCATCTGCGCCCTGCGCCCCGGCGTCCCCGGGCTGTCGGAGAACATCCAGGTCCGCAGCATCGTCGGCCGCTTCCTGGAGCACTCGCGGGTCATGATCTTCGGGGCCGCGCGGGCCGACGACGGCGACTGTCGTAGCGAGCACTGGCTCGGCAGCGCCGACATGATGCACCGCAACCTCGACCGGCGCGTGGAGGTCCTGGTGCGGATGAAGGACCCTGCGGTCTGCCGCCAGATCGACGCCCTGCTGGACCGGGCGATGGACCCGACCACGCGGCACTGGGCGCTGTCGTCCGACGGCTCCTGGGAGCAGCGGCCGGCCGAGGGCGAGCCGTTCCGCGACCTGCAGGACGATCTGGTGCGCGGCTCCAACGAGCGCGGCAGCGGCAGCTGAGACCCGCGGTGCCGGAGCCTGCTGACGCGACGACGCACGAGGTGCGCGCCGCCGGCGGCGTGCTGTGGCGCGAGCGCGAGGACCGGCTCGAGGTGGCGGTCGTGCACCGTCCGCGCTACGACGACTGGTCCTTTCCCAAGGGCAAGCTGGACCCGGGCGAGCAGTGGGTCACCGGCGCCGTCCGCGAGGTGCGGGAGGAGACGGGGTTCGACGCCGTTCCCGGTCGCAGCCTGGGCGTGAGTCGCTACCGCGTCCTGGACCGGGGGCGCGACGTGCCGAAGACCGTCCAGTGGTGGGCCATGCGCGCGACCGACGGCGCGTTCGTCCCGGGCCGCGAGGTCGACCGGCTCGCGTGGTTGGACGTCGCGGCGGCGCGCAGCCGGGTCACGGCCGTGCGCGACAGCGCCCCGTTGGACGCCTTCCTCCTGCACCCGCCACGCACCGCGCTCGTCCTGCTGGTGCGGCACGCCAGCGCAGGCAGGGCCGCGGGCTTCGACGGCCCGGACGAGCGCCGACCCCTGGACGCCACCGGGCGCAGGCAGGCCCAGCAGCTGGCGGCGCTGCTCGCCCTCTACGCGCCCGCGCGCGTGCTGTCCGCGCCGGTGCTGAGGTGCCTGCAGACCGTGCAGCCGCTGGCGCAGCGGCTCGGGCTGCCGGTCCAGCCTGACGACGACCTGCCCGAGAGCGCCGTCGGGCGCCTGCCCGGTCGTCTGCTCGACCTCGCCGCGCTGGACGGCACGACCGTGGCCTGCAGCCAGGGCGGCGTCATCCCGGTCGCCGTCGACAGGCTCGCCCGGTCAGGCGGACTGGCGCCGTTCGACCCGCGCACGGCAAGGCCAGCGTCTGGGCGCTGTCGTTCGCCGACGGCCGCCTGATCGACGCGCACCACACCTCGCCGCCGCGCTGAGGCCGGCTCAGCGAGCAGCGCGCTTGGCCGGTTTTGCCGCCGCCTTGACGGCCTTCTTGACGGCCTTCGCGGCAGGGGCCTTGGCCGCGGCGGCCTTGGACGCGGGCGCCTTGGCCGCGGGCGCCTTGGCTGCCGGCGTCTTGGCTGCCGGCGTCTGGCTGCGGGCGTCTTGGCTGCGGCGGTCTTCGCGGCGGGCGCCTTGGCCGAGGGCGCCTTGACGACCTTGCCTGTCGGGGCGGCCGCCCGGACCGAGCTAGCGGCAGGCTTGGCGGACGTGCGGGCAGGCGTGGACGCCGGCGCCTTCGCGCTGGCCCGGGTGGTCGCGCCCTTGACCCCGCGGGAGGCGGTCGAGGCCGCGGCGGCGGCCCGCGCGGGGGCTCGGCGTGCGGCCCCTGCCGCAGCGCGAGGTGCCTTGGCCGCGGCAGTCTTGGCTGCGCTGCCGGCCGAGGTCACGGCGCCTCCCGCACGAGCGGTGACGGCTCGACCCGTGCTGGCCGAGCTGACCTTCTTGGCCCCGCTGACGATGTCCTTGAAACCCTGACCCGGCCGGAACTTGGGAACTGCGGTCTTCTTCAGCTTCACGGCCTCCCCGGTGGTCGGGTTGCGCGCGGTCCGGGCGGCACGGTCGACCTTCTCGAAGACGCCGAAGCCGGTGATGCCGACCTTCTCGCCCCGGGCGACCGCCCGCGTGATCGCGTCGACCACGGCCTCGACGGCAGCGCTGGCCGATCGCCTGTCGCCCAGGTCCTTCGCGACCACCTCGATGAGCTCGGTCTTGTTCACGACCTGTCCCTTCGCCGACCCGCAGGCGCTCTGCCTCTGTCCGGGCACGCTAGGGGTGCACGTCGATCATGACAACGACCGGCGCCCGAAAGTTCCTGTGTCGCGACGTATCAGCCGGGTGCAGGGTCCTGCGTGTCCGCGGCGTCGGCGGCCGCCAGCCGGCCCTCGTCGAGATCGGCGAGCAGCCGGTCCAGCCGGGCCGACGCTCTGACGACGTCGTGCTTGGAGGCGTCGGTGAGGGCGATCAGCCGCTGAGCGACGCGCATCTTCTGCCCGTCGGGCAGGTCCAGCCCACCGACCCGGCGATGAGCGTCCCGGAGCCTGCGCGCGAGCGTGACGTGCAGCTCCTCGCTCACCCCGTCGCCGTCGCCGTCGGGAGGAAGGCGGGACGCGCCTGCTCGAACGCGGTGATGTCGGTCTCGGCACGCAGGGTGAGGCCGATGTCGTCCAGACCCTCCAGCAGCCGCCAGCGCGTGAAGTCGTCGAGAGGGAACGAGACGTCGAGCCCGCCTGCGCGCAGCCTGCGGTCGGTCAGGTCGACGGTGACGGCCAGCAACGGATCGGCCTCGACGGCAGCCTGCAGCTGCGCGACAGCCTCGGCCGGAACCTGGACGGGGAGGAGCCCGCCCTTGAGGGCGTTGCTGCGGAAGATGTCGGCGAAGCGGCGGCTGACCACCGCCCGGAAGCCGAAGTCCTGCAGCGCCCAGACGGCGTGCTCCCGAGAGGAACCCGTCCCGAAGTTCTCGCCTGCGACCAGGATGCTGGCGCCGCGGTAGGTGTCGTCGTTCAGCACGAAGTCCGGGTCCTCGCGCCACTGGCTGAACAGCCCGGCCCCGAAGCCGGTGCGCTCGACCCGCTTGAGCCAGTCGCTGGGGATGATCTGGTCGGTGTCGACGTCGCTGCGGCGCAGCGGCACGGCGCGTCCGGTGTGGGTGGTGAACGGTTCCATCGTCAGACCTCCGTCGTTGCAGCGAGCGCGGGCAGGTCGGCCGGCGCGGTCAACCGGCCCGTGACCGCGCTGGCCGCGGCGACCGGGGGGCTGACCAGGTGGGTCCGACCACCGCGCCCCTGCCGTCCTTCGAAGTTGCGGTTGGAGGTCGAGGCGCTGCGCTCGCCCGGCTGCAGGATGTCGGGGTTCATGCCCAGGCACATCGAGCACCCGGCGTTGCGCCACTCGAACCCGGCGTCGCGGAAGACGACGTCCAGGCCTTCCTGCTCCGCCTGCAGCTTCACCAGCATCGAGCCCGGCACGACCAGCGCGCGCACCTGGTCGGCGACCTTCCGGCCCCGGACGACGTCGGCGGCCGCGCGCAGGTCTTCCAGGCGACCGTTCGTGCAGGACCCGAGAAAGACGGTGTCGACAGCGATCTCGTTCATCGGCGTGCCGGCGGTGAGCCCCATGTAGGCGAGGGCTCGGGTCGCGGCCTCCTGCTCGCTGCCGACGGGCATCGTCGCCGGGTCGGGCACGCGGTCGTTGAGAGCGGCGCCCTGGGCGGGGTTCGTGCCCCAGGTGACGAAGGGGGTGACGGTGGACGCGTCGAGGACCACCTCGACGTCGAAGACGGCGTCGTCGTCGGTGGCGAGCGAGGACCAGTACGCGACGGCCTGGTCCCAGGCGTCGCCGGCGGGCGCGTGCGCTCGACCCTGCAGGTAGGAGAACGTGGTGGCGTCGGGGCCGATCATGCCGGCCCGCGCACCCCACTCGATGCTCATGTTGCACACGGTCATGCGGGCCTCCATCGACAGCGCCTGGACGGCCGGACCGCGGTACTCCACGACGTGCCCCTGGCCACCGCCGGTGCCTACCTGGGCGATGAGCGCCAGCACCAGGTCCTTGCTGGTGACGCCGGGCTGCAGCGCGCCGGTGACCGTCACCGCCATCGTCCGCGGGCGCACCAGCGGCAGCGTCTGGGTGGCCAGCACGTGCTCGACCTCGCTCGTGCCGATACCGAACGCCAACGCCCCGAACGCGCCGTGGGTGCTGGTGTGGCTGTCGCCGCAGACGATGGTCATGCCGGGCTGGGTGATGCCCAGCTGCGGTCCGATCACGTGGACGATGCCCTGGCCCGCATCGCCCATGGGCAGCAGCCGGATGCCGAACTCGCCGCAGTTGGCCCGCAGCGTCTCGACCTGGGTCAGGCTGACCGGGTCGGCGATGACCAGAGAGTCGGTGGGGACGTTGTGGTCCTCGGTCGCCAGCGTGAGGTCGGGACGGCGGACCCCTCGGCCAGCCAGCCGCAACCCGTCGAAGGCCTGGGGGCTCGTGACCTCATGGACCAGGTGCAGGTCGATGTAGAGCAGGTCCGGCTCGCCGTCCGCCCGCCGCACCACGTGCGCGTCCCAGACCTTCTCCGCCAGGGTGCGACCCATTCCGAGCTCCTCGACGCTTCTGGGCAAGACTCCGGTCGAACTCTCGAGTCTCGCCATGTGGGATGGCAGTATCACAACATGGAACATCGTAGCGGAGTCGGCGTCCTGGACAAGTCCGTTCTCGTGCTGACGGCCGTCGAGGGGGGGGCCAGACCCTGGCCGACCTGGTCGAGCGGACCGGCCTGTCCCGGGCGACCGCGCACCGGCTCGCGGTGGCGCTGGAGACGCACCGCCTGCTGGCCCGTGACCGCGACGGGCGCTGGCGCCTGGGACCGCGCCTGGCCGAGCTGGCTGCCGGCCCGCTACGGATCCGCTGCTCGAACGGGCCGCGCTGGTCCTGCCGCGGCTGCGCGACGCCACGGGCGAGAGCGCCCAGCTGTACCGGCGGCAGGGCGACCGTCGCGTCTGCGTCGCCGTGGCCGAGCGCGTGAGCGGGCTCCGGGACACCGTGCCGATCGGGGCCTCGCTGGCGCTGACGGCGGGCTCGGCCGCCCAGGTGCTGCTGGCCTGGTCGCCGGACGATCCTGCGGTGCGCGGGGCAGCGTTCGACGAGCGGACGCTGGCAGACGTCCGTCGGCGAGGTTGGGCGCACTCGGTCGCCGAGCGCGAGCCCGGCGTCGGTTCGGTGTCTGCCCCCGTGCGCGGGCGCGACGGACGCGTGGTCGCGGCCGTCAGCGTCAGCGGTCCGCTGGAGCGCCTGACGCGTTCGCCGGGGCGGCTGCACGCCGAGCCGGTGCTGGCCGCGGCTGCCGAGCTCTCCCTGGCCTGACGCCGACTGGACTGGGTCCGATCCTGTTCACCCACAGGCTTTTTGCAGACCGCTCGCGCAGGGGAAAAATGTCAGACGCCGTGCGGATGATGACGGGCATGAGCACCTGCGAGGACCTGACCTGCGACCGTCCCGTCTACGCACGGGACCACTGCTCGCGGCACTACAGGCAGCTGCTCAGGCACGGCGCCGTGCAGGCGGACCGGTCGCCCACGGGGTGCGCGGTCGATGGGTGCGGGCGCCGGGCGGTCACCCGCGGCTGGTGCCACGGCCACTACCTGCGCTTCAGCCGCACCGGCGACGTGCGGGCCGACGTCCCGCTCACCCGACCGGACGCCGACGCCTGTGGGGCGGGCGGTTGCACGCGCGGTGCGCAGTCTGCCGGTTGGTGCCGCAGCCACGCCCGCCGAGTACGGCTCTACGGTGATCCGGATGGCGGGCGCCCGACGCGCATCCATAGCGGTACCCCTGGCTCGATCAGCCATGGCTACTGGAACGTACCGGTGCGCCCGGACCAGCGGCATCTCGTCCCGCCGGGACGTCGTGTGGAGCTCGAGCACCGGCTCGTCATGGCTGTCGTCCTCGGTCGGCCACTGCGTCCTGAGGAGACCGTCCACCATCTCAATGGCGATCGGCTCGACAACCGCCAGGAAAACCTAGAACTGTGGTCCACCGCTCAGCCCAAGGGGCAACGGGTCTCGGACAAACTTGCCTGGGCTCGCGAGATCCTCGAGCTCTACGGCGACGTTCCCATCACCCATACTGCGTAAAAAGTAGCCCCGACGAGATTCGAACTCGCGCTACCGCCGTGAGAGGGCGGCGTCCTAGGCCGCTAGACGACGGGGCCCCAGGTCTTTCCGTTAATGCTCTGAAGTTGTCCCGACCTGAAGATCAGGGTGCATTGCGCTGGGGTACCTGGACTCGAACCAAGACTAACGGAACCAGAAACCGTCGGGCTGCCAATTACCCCATACCCCACTGCGACGTCCGGTGACCCGGTCGTGCGCCGTGGAGCACTGTAGCCGACAGGCCCCGCCGCTCCCAACCGGGAAGCAGCAGACGCACCGTCCCAAGGTCACGGCTGCGCGACCGCAGCCTCCGCGCGGACGACGCCTGCCCGCAGCCGGAGCAGCGTGCGCTCGCGGCCCAGCACGGCCATCGACTCGGGCAACGGCGGGCTGATGGCCGCCCCGCAGACGGCAGCCCGTAGCGGCAGGTAGGCCTTGCCCCGCTTGAGCCCGAGCCCACCCTCCAGCAGCGCGTCGTCCAGCGCCGCCTGGACCGTCTCGGCCGTCCACGCCGTCAGCGGCTCCAGGGCCGCTGTCGCGGCCTGCAGGGCCGGGACCTGAGCCGGGGTGAGCCCCTTCGCCGCCGCGTCGTCCTGGACGGTGAACGCAGCGTCTTCGACGAACAGGAAGCGCAGCAGCGCCGGCAGCTCCGACAGCACCGCGACCCTGGTCTGCACCAGCGGCACGACGGCCGCCAGCACCGCCAGGTCCTCGGCGCTGGGCGTCGCGGGCAGCAGGGCTTCGCGTTGCAGGTGCGGCACGGCCAGCTCGACGAAGCGCGCCGACGGCAGCTCCCGCAGGTAGTGCCCGTTCAACCAGGCCAGCTTGTCCAGGTCGAACACCGGGCCGACGGTGTTCACCCGCGACCAGTCGAACGTGTCCGACATGCGGGCGAAGTCGAAGACCTCCTCCCCTCCCGGTACCGAGTAGCCCAGCAGGCCGAGAAAGTTCAGCAGCGCCTCGGGCAGGTAGCCCTGCTCCTCGAACCAGGTGAGCCGGGCCGCCGGGTTCTTCCGCTTGCTGATCTTGCTCTTGTCGACGTTGCGCAGCAGCGGCATGTGCGCGAACGCCGGTCGCTCCCAGCCGAGCATGTCGAACAGCAGGAGGTGCTTGGGGGTCGAGGAGATCCACTCCTCCCCCCGCACCACGTGCGTGATCCCCATCAGGTGGTCGTCGACGACGACCGCCAGGTGGTAGGTCGGGAAGCCGTCGGCCTTGAGCAGCACCTGGTCGTCCGGACGCGGTGCCGCCACCTCACCACGCACGAGATCGACGAAGTGCAGCGGCGGGTCCGCCGGCACCAGCAGGCGCACGACCGGCTCCGCGCTGAACCCGCCCAGCTGAGCCCGCTCCGCCTCGGTCTTCCCGTGGCAGAGACGGTCGTAGCCGGTGGGCACCTTGCGCGCCTGCTGGCTCTCCCGCATCTCCTGCAGCCTCGCGGGGGTGCACCAGCAGAGATAGGCGTCCCCCTGCTCCAGCAGCTGCTCCACGTACGGGCGGTAGGTGTCCAGCCGCTCGCTCTGTCGGTACGGCGCGAACGGCCCACCCTTGTCGGGGCCCTCGTCCCACTCCAGCCCGAGCCAGGTCAGCGTGTCGTAGACCTGCTGCTCGCTGTCGGCACGGAACCGGGCGCGGTCGGTGTCCTCCACGCGGAGCACGAACCGGCCACCCTGCTGACGGGCGAAGGCCAGGTTGAACAACGCCATGTAGGCCGTCCCGACGTGCGGGTCACCCGTCGGCGACGGCGCCACCCGAAGGCGGACGCTCCCCCCCGCCGACGTCATCGCGCCACCACCGGGTTGGTCAGCGTGCCGACGCCTTCGATCTCCACGGACACGCTCTCGCCCGGCTGCAGCGGGCCCACCCCGGCCGGCGTCCCCGTGAGCACGACGTCGCCGGGCAGCAGCGTCATGAACGAGGTGATGAAGGCCAGCACTCCGGGCACGTCGACCAGCAGGTCGCGGGTCCGGCCGTCCTGGCGCAGCACCTCGTCGACCTCGCACCGCACCCGCAGGTCCGTCGGGTCCAAGTCCGTCTCCAGCCACGGGCCGAGCGGGCAGAAGGTGTCGTGCCCCTTGCCCCGGGTCCACTGCGTGTCGCTCTTCTGCTGCTCGCGCGCCGTCACGTCGTTGGCGGCCGTGTAGCCCCACACGTGCGCCAGCGCGTTGCCGACGGTGAGGTCGCGCGCCGGCCGACCGATGACGACCGCCAGCTCACCCTCGTGGTCGACCCGTCCGACCCCGGCGGGCAGGCGGATCGGGTCGCCCGGACCGATCACCGAGGTCGCCGGCTTGAGGAACACCGTCGGGTCGCCGGAGGGTCCCGAAGGTCCTGTCACACCGGCCATCTCGGCGACGTGATCGGCGTAGTTCTTGCCGATGCACACGACGTTGATCGGCTGTGTGGGCGCCAGCAGGCGTACCTGCGACGCCGCGACCACCTCGCCGGTCGGAGTCGGGTCGAACAGGGGATGGCCGGCGAGCACCGCCAACGACAGGCCCGCCGGGTCGTCGGCGTCCCCCTCGACCAGGCCGTAGGAGATGTCACCGGAGCGGGCGAAGCGGGCGATGCGCACCCGGCGAGGCTAGCCGCCCGTGCCCACCCCTCCCGCGTCGGCGACCCAGGCGCCGACCAGGCCGCGGTAGTGGGCGACGAACTGCTCGTGCTCGTGCACGGGGAAGGTCGAGGTCACCGTCTCGACGAGCAGCCGGTCGAAGTCCGCCGAACCGAAGAAGTCGAGCGCCACCTCGTCGAGCCCGGCCAGCTCGGTCGCCGCGAAGTCCGCGTAGCGGTCGGCCTGGAAGTACTCGTCGGCCATCGCCCGGTAGGTGACGAGCTTCTCCTCGTAGGAGGCTCCCGAGTCCGCGACGTCGTACCAGCGGCGGGTGTCCAGGTCGACGCGCGGCTGTCGATCCGTGGCGGTGCAGAACATCGACCACTTGACCAGCGCCGTCATCGCCCAGGGGAAGTAGTAGTGCAGGGACGTGAGCGAGACGTCCGGGCAGGCGTTGGCGTAGTCGATCGGGTGCACCTGCCCGTCGCGCACCAGCATCTCGCAGGAGTTGAACTCCCACTTGAAGAAGGCGTTCACCACCTTGCCGATCGTCAGCACCTCCTCACCCGTCGCGGCGTCCAGGAAGTCGTGCTCGACGCTGTAGCGGTCGTGCTGCGGCCGGTCCGGGGCGAACTTCATCACCATCGTCTCGGCGCCGATCGACAGCGACCGGGCAAAGACGTCGAAGCCCTCGACGCTGGCCTGCAGGTGCATCAGCCGCTGCCCCGACTCGTCATAGGCCTGCACCAGCTCGGCCTCGTCGCTGATGCGCGACACCCCCACCCAGGCCCCGCCGTCGTACGGCTTCATGTACAGCGGGTACCCGACCTGCTGGGCCACCTCGCGAAGGTCGAAGCCGCGGTTGTACTTGGCCGCGGTGTAGGGGAACCGTGGATTGTCCGGCGGCTGCTTGTGCGGCACGAGCCAGGTCGTCGGGACCTTCAGCCCGAGCCGGATCATCGCGCAGTAGGCGGCGTGCTTCTCCATGGACTGGAAGGTGAACGGGTTGTTCAGCAGGTACACGTCGTCCATCAGGGCGACCTTCTTCAGCCACTCCCGCGGGACGTAGTACCAGTACGCCAACCGGTCGACGACGAGCGCGTAGCGGCTGCGCTGCCGAAGGTCGAACGGCTCCACGGTGATGCGCTCGACCTCGAAGCGGTGGGTGTCTCCCCCGTGGCGCAACGCCGGGTCGAAGCGGCGCACCAGCTGCTCGAACGCCTGAGGCCAGTCCTCCTCGGTACCCAGCAGCAGTCCCAGCAGGTGTCGTCGGTCGGCCATCAGGAGCTCCTGGGTCGGAAGGGAGTCGGGTCAGACGAAGCGGGGCAGGTGGTGGGCCAGCTGGGCCCGCCACGACGGCCAGTCGTGCGGGACGTCATGCCCCCAGAGGTCGGTCTCGACGCGCAGCCCCTTGGACGCAGCGAGCTCCCCGAAGGCGCGCGTGCTGGTCAGGGCGCCGGTGGTGTCCTCCCACTGCCCCTGGCCGCAGACCAGGAGCAGGGACAGCCGAGAGCGGAGCCAGTCCAGGTGGTCCCCGTCCGCAGCCGAGAGCGACCACATCGGGTTGTTCAGGAAGAAGCTCAGACCCTGCTCGCCGCCGCCGTCCCCCGAACCCTCGGCCAGCACGGTGAGGTCGTAGACGCCGGACAGGCACAGCGCCAGCGGGAACAGGTCGGCGCGCCGCAGCGCGATGTTGGCCGCGTGGTAGGCCCCGAAGCTGCACCCGGCCACCATCATCTCCTGGCGACCTGCACAGTCCTGGTCGATGAAGGGCACGACGCCCTCGACCACCCAGCGCTCGTAGGCCTCGTGCCGACGCGCACGCTCCTCCAGCGGGAGGTCGCGCCGGTACCAGGTGCCGCCGTCCCAGGAGTCCAGGCAGTAGAGCTTGACCCGACCGGCATCCAGCAGCGGACGGACAGCGGCCACCATGCCGTTGTCGTCGAAGTCCTCCGCGCGACCCTCGGAGGAGGGGAAGACCAGCAGCGGCCGGCCGTGGTGCCCGTGCACGACGACCCGCGGCGACCAGCCGAGCTCGGGCGACCAGAGCTCGACCGTCCGGCTCACGCGTGCGACCGCTCGTCGCGCGACGGTCCGTCGAGCACCCTGCGGACGAGGTCGACCAGGTTCGGGTCGAAGGTGTCGCGCCAGCCGGTGTAGGTGTGCACGTCAGCGTTCTCGACCAGGCGGGTGTCGTAGCCCTGAGCCTGCAGCGCGCGGGTCATCAGGCGGTTGTTCTCGACGTTCTCCTCGACGAGTCCGCAGGTCATCACGACGGGCACCGGGTCGGGTGCGGACCCGGCCCGCAGCACGCTGTCGACGAAGGCGGTGATGCGCGCAAAACGAGAGAAGTCGCTCTCCTGCTCGTCGAGCACGCGGTGGAAGAAGCTGCTCGACTGAAGGTAGAGCCCCGCGAAGACCCCGGCGTGGGCGCGCTGGGCCTGCAGCATCGCGAGCCCGCCCAGGCTCGCGCCCATCCCGAGCACGACGGTGGTGGGATGCTCGCGAGTGAGGGCCGGGACCAGTCCGAGAGCCAGCGCCCGCCCGTAGACGGTGGATGCGGCATAGGTCTCGATGCGGTCGACGGGCGTGAGCAGCGCGGCCCGCATCGCCGGCAGGCGACCGTGCGCCACCATCACGTCCAGGAACAGCGTCAGGGCGGCCAACGCGTCGTACTCCGGGCCGTCGTGGACGACCAGCAGCGGGACCTCGTCGTCGTCCGTGACCCCCTCTGCGGTCCACAGGACCCCAGGTACGTCGTGCGGCAGCCCGCGCGAGGGCAGCGACACCTCTCGCCGCGTCCCCCGCGGGGGGTCCTCCGCCGTCCACGCCGGCGCCTGGTAGCCGGGCAGCAGCAGGACCGACTTGTCGCCGAAGGCTCCGCCCACGCGCTCGTCGTTGCCCGGGTCGCAGACCCACGCGCTGCTGCCGTCGGCGCGCTGGAGCTCGAAGGAGTACTCCATCCGCCCCACCTGCGGTCGCGGCACCCGCAGCACCCACTCGCCGCCGTCGCGTGCGAAGCCCAGCAGGTCGCCGGGCAGCCGGACGTCCTGCTGCAGGCGGACGCCGGCCAGCTGCCGCTCGGCATCGGGCATCCGGAAGACCAGCTGCTCACCCTCGACCGTCGCCGTCACGGCCCAGACCCTAGCCAGTGCGGCCGGGCGGCCTCAGGCGGGTGTGCGTGCGCCGTTCCAGGCCTTGACGATGTCACGCACCGAGACCACTCCGACGACCTCGCCCTCGTCGCACACCACCAGGTGCCGGAAGTTTCCGGCGACCATGGCCGCGGCCGCCCGGTCCAGGTCCCAGTCGGGCGTGGCGAGCACGGCCTCGGGGGTCAGGTGGTTCTCGGCCGTCTCCTTCTCGGGGTCCTGTCCGGCGGCGACGCACTCCAGCACGTCGCGCTCGGTGAGGATGCCGGGACCGGCGGCGTCGGGATCCAGCACCACGGCGGCCCCGACGTGCCGGGTACGCATCGCCTGCGCGACCTGGCGGATCGTGTGGGCCGGTCCCACGGTCACCACGGTCTCGGTCATGACGTCCCGGACGAGCATGCAGCACACCCCTTCGTCGGTCCAGACGTGGACCGCGTCAGGTACCGGCCCACGCTGCGCACCGTACGTGCATCACCGCCGGACGGGAAGCACAGTTACGCGACGGGACGCATCCAGCCGTGCGGGTCGGGGCGGCGCCCGTACTGCAGGTCCAGCAGCGTCTCGCGCAGCCGCATCGTCACCGGGCCGGCGGCGCCGTCGCCGACCGTCCAGTCGCCGGAGCCGCTGCGGGCTTGCCCGACCGGCGCGATCACTGCCGCCGTCCCGCAGGCGAAGACCTCGCTGATCGACCCGTCCTCGCAGCCCTTGCGCCACTCGTCGGCGCTGATCCGGCCCTGCTCGACCGTCAGGCCGAGCTCCGGGGCCAGCGCCAGCAGCGAGTCGCGCACGACCCCCGGCAGCAGCGTGCCGGTGAGCGCCGGCGTGAACAGCGTGGTGGTGCCGTCGGCCTGCGGCTGGACGAAGAACAGGTTCATGCCGCCCATCTCCTCCACCCAGCGGCGCTCGACGGCGTCGAGCCAGACGACCTGGTCGCAGCCCTTCTCGGCGGCCTGGCGCTGCGCGAGCAGACTGCCGGCGTAGTTGCCGGCGCACTTGGCCTCACCGGTGCCGCCGACGGCCGCGCGCACGTACTCCTCCGACAACCACACCGTCACCGGCTTGACCTCGCCCGGGAAGAAGGGCGTCACGGGGAAGGCGATGAGCAGGTACAGGTATTCGTGCGCCGGGCGCATGCCGACCTGGGCCTCTGTGGCGATCATGTAGGGCCGCAGGTACAGGCTCTGACCTTCGGCGGTCGGGACCCACGCCTGGTCGACGGCCACGAGCGCCTCGACGGAGTCCAGGAACAGCTCGACCGGCAGCTCGGGCATCGCGAGCCGCGCCGCGGACCGGTTGAAGCGCTCGGCGTTCTCGACGGGACGGAACACTGCGACCGAGCCGTCGGGCTGGCGGTAGGCCTTCAGCCCCTCGAAGATGGCCTGCCCGTAGTGCAGGACCATGGCGGCGGGGTCCAGCTGGAGCGGTTCGTACGCCTTCAGGACCGCGTCGTGCCAGCCCTTCTCGGCAGACCATCGGACGGCGACCATGTGGTCGGAGTGCACCCGCCCGAAGCCGGGGTCGGCCATCAGTGCGGTCCGCTCGGCGTCGCTGCGCGGCGCCGGGTGGGGCACTCGCGCGATCTTGACCGTGCCCGTGGTCGCTGCCGCCGTGCCTGACATAGCGTTCTCCGTCCGTCCCGGCGGTGCCTCCCGCCGCCTGGTCGACGGTAGCCGAGGCCGGCTCGAACAAGGACAGCCGAGGCCGGCTCGAACAAGGACAGCCGAGGCCGGCTCGAACAAGAACAGCCGAGGACGGCTCAGCCAAGCTGCGCGAGCAGCGCGTCGCCCACCTGCTCGGTCGAGCGGCGAGCCTGCCCCCGGACCGCGAGGTCCGCCGCCACCGCCTGCTCGACCCGGGCGGCCTGCTCGAGGTGGCCGAGGTGCTGCAGCAGCAGGGCGACCGAGAGCACGGTGGCGGTGGGGTCGGCGAGGCCCTTGCCGGCGATGTCGGGCGCGCTGCCGTGCACCGGCTCGAACATCGACGGATTGGTCCGGGTGGCGTCGATGTTGCCGCTGGCAGCCAGGCCGATACCGCCGCCGATGGCCGCACCGATGTCGGTGAGGATGTCGCCGAACAGGTTGTCGGTGACGACCACGTCGAACCGTCCGGGGTCGGTGACGAAGAACATCGCGGCCGCGTCGACGTGCTGGTAGTCGGTCGCGACCTCCGGGAACTCAGCGGCGACCTCGTCGAAGACGCGCTTCCAGAGCCCCCCGGCGTGGACCAGGACGTTGGTCTTGTGCACCAGCGTCAGGTGCCGACGCGGACGGTCGCGCGCGCGGCCGAAGGCGTCGCGGACCACCCGCTCCACGCCGAAGGCGGTGTTCAGACTGGTCTCGGTAGCCACCTCGTGCGGGGTGCCGGTGCGCAGACGACCGCCGTTACCCACGTACGGCCCCTCGGTGCCTTCGCGGACGACGACCAGATCGATCTCCTGCTGGCCGACCGGGCTGACCACGCCAGGGAACAGGCGGACCGGACGCAGGTTCACGTGGTGGTCCAGCGCGAAGCGCAGGTGCAGCAGCAGCCCCCGCTCGAGCACCCCGGGCGGCACGCTCGGATCTCCGATCGCGCCGAGCAGGATCGCGTCGTGGGAGCGCAGCTCGTCGATCACGCTCCCCGGCAGGGCTTCCCCGGTGCGGTGGTAGGCGGTGGCGCCGAGGTCGTAGTCGGTGCGCTCGACCGACGGCAGGACGGCGTCGAGCACCCGCAGCCCCTGCGCCACCACCTCCGGCCCGATGCCGTCGCCGCCGATGACCGCTAGCCGGGTGCTCATGGGCGGGAGCCTAGCGATCCGAGACGGCCGTCCCGAGCCAGGGCACGGGCGGCCGCGACGACCTCAGCCGGCGCGGTTGACCGCGCTCACGATCGCCTGCAGCGACGACGTGACGATGCTGGGATGGATGCCGCAGCCCCACAGGACGCGCCCGCCGACGGCCACCTCCAGGTAGGAGGCCGCCTGCGCCTCCTCCCCCGCTCCGGTGGCGTGCTCGGCGTAGTCGAGCACCCGCGCGTCGACGTCCAGGGCGCTGAGGGCGTGCACGAACGCCGCGATGGGACCGTTGCCCTCGCCGCTGACGGTGCGCTCCTCCCCGCGCCAGACCACATTGGCCTCCAGACGGTCGGTATCGCCCGTGGAGGAGGTGAACGAGACCAGCCGCAGCGGCTCCACGTGCTGCAGGTAGGTGTCGCTGTACAGCTCCCAGATGCGGGTTGCGGCGATCTCGCCCCCGGCAGCGTCGGCGACCTCCTGCACCACCCGGGAGAACTCGATCTGCATCCGGCGCGGCAGGTCCAGGTGGTGCTCGTTCTTGAGCACGTAGGCGACGCCGCCCTTGCCCGACTGGCTGTTCACGCGGATGACGGCCTCGTAGGAGCGTCCGACGTCGTGCGGGTCGATCGGCAGGTACGGCACTCCCCAGGTGACCTGGGAGACGTCCACGCCCTGCTCGCGGGCCTGCTGGTCCAGCGCCTCGAAGCCCTTCTTGATGGCGTCCTGGTGCGAGCCGGAGAAGGCTGTGTAGACGAGGTCGCCCGCGTACGGGTGGCGCGGGTGCACGGGCAGCTGGGTGGCGTGCTCGGCCACCCGTCGGATCTCGTCGATGTCGGAGAAGTCGATCTCCGGGTCGATCCCCTGGCTGAACAGGTTCAGGCCCAGCGTCACCAGGCAGACGTTGCCGGTGCGCTCGCCGTTGCCGAACAAGCACCCCTCGACCCGGTCCGCGCCGGCCATGACGCCGAGCTCGGCGGCTGCCACGGCCGTGCCTCGGTCGTTGTGCGGGTGCAGCGACACGATCACGCTGCTACGACGCTCTGCCAGGCCTCGACTGAACCACTCGATCTGGTCGGCGTAGGTGCTCGGCACCGACATCTCGACCGTGGCAGGCAGGTTCAGGACCACGGGGTTCTCCGCCGTCGGCAGCCAGACGTCCATGACCGCGGTGCAGACCTCCAGCGCGTAGTCGAGCTCGGTGCCGGTGAAGGACTCCGGGCTGTACTGCCACCGCACCGGTCCGTTGTCCGCGAGCAGCTCGTCGGCGTACTTCTTGCACCATTGCGCGCCGCGCACGGCGATGTCCTTGATGCCGTCGCGGTCCAGACCGAACACCACGCGCCGCTGCAGCGTGGAGGTGGAGTTGTAGAGGTGGATCAGCGACGTGCCGCGAAAGCCCACCAGCGACTGCACGGTGCGCTCGATCAGCTCTTCGCGAGCCTGCGTCAGCACCTGGATCGTCACGCCTTCGGGCACCAGGTCCTGCTCGATCAGCGTGCGCACGAAGTCGAAGTCGGTCTGACTGGCAGCGGGGAAGCCGACCTCGATCTCCGTGTAGCCCATGGTGCACAGCTGCTGGAACAGGCGCAGCTTGCGCTCGGCGTCCATCGGGTCGATGAGCGCCTGGTTGCCGTCGCGCAGATCGACGCTGCACCACTGCGGCGCGCGTTCGAGGACCGCCTGCGGCCAGGTGCGGTCGGGCAGGTCGACAGGGGTGAACGGGACGTAGCGCCCGACGGGCATGGTTCCCGGTCGGGCTCCGGCGGGACGTGCGGGATGGCGGGTCATGCGGCTCTCCAGGGGTGCGCCTCGCGCGGTGCGCGGCGAGGGTGCGGCGGGTACGGCCAGCACGAGATCCCGCGGCAGGGAGCCGGCCTCTAGGAGAGAGCCCCGCCGCGGCGCGTAAGGAGGAGGCTGCAGACGAGCAGCGGGCGCGCGATCACGTGCCCACTGTAGCCCTGCGACTCACGCTGCCGACAGGAAGCGCTCGACGACGGTGCGGAAGGCTGTCGGCTCGTCCACCCAGGGATGGTGCCCGGCCCCGGCGAGCACGACCTGCTGGGCCGCCGGGAACCACGAGGCGACGGTGGCGACGGCGGCCGCCCCCGTCTGCCCGTCACGCTCACCGCCCAGCACCAGCACGGCGGCGGGTACGGCCCGCAGCGCGGCGAACAGGGCCTCGGGGTCGAAGCCCTGG
Organism: uncultured Actinomycetes bacterium; assembly: GCA_963784675.1. Taxonomy (GTDB): domain Bacteria; phylum Actinomycetota; class Actinomycetes; order Mycobacteriales; family SCTD01; genus SCTD01. The sequence goes on along the minus strand of CAWASE010000019.1, from coordinate 124,946 downwards.
CCCGGGACGAAGCCCAGCTGCGCCCGCTTGTTGCTGAGCCTGCCGGTGAGCTCGGCGTGCGCCTGGGTGCGCTCGTCCCAGCGGCCGTAGCTGAACGGTCGCAGCGCCCGCTGCAGCGCGGCCTGCTCGGCCGGCGAGGCGTCGGGCAGGGCGACCTCGGCGGCGTGCGCGTCGTCGTACCAGGGCTCACCGGATCGGGCCGAGCGGATCGCCGGCACGTCGGCACGCGCCTGGTCGCGCCAGGAGTACGGCGCTGCCAGGACGAGCGCGCGCAGCCGGTCGGGGTGGGCAGCCGCGTACACCTGCGCGACGGTGCAGCCCGCCGAGTGGCCCAGCAGGTCCAGCTGCTGCTCGCCGAGGTGCAACCGGAGGTCCTCGAGGTCCTGCGCCAGCTGCGGGAAGGACAGCGACGACGGGTCGGCCGGCAGCTCGCTGCGCCCGGTGGCCCGCGGGTCGAGCAGCACGAGGGTCCGGGTGGCCGACAGGCCGCCGAGGTCTTCCAGGTAGGCGACGGCGCTGCCGGGTCCCCCGGGCTGGCAGACCAGCCGGGGCCCGCTGCCGACCTCGCTGTAGTGCAGCCGGGTGCCGTCGGAGGTGCGGAAGAACTGGTCGGTCACGACAGGTCGACCGAGCGCACCGAGTGGGCCCCGATCGCCGCGGCGATGCGGTCGAGCAGCGCGGGCGACGGTGTGCTGTCCACGGTCAACGCCATCAGCGCCTCACCCCCCGCGGCGGTGCGGCTGACCTGGGCACCGGCGATGTTGACGTGCGCCTCGCCCAGCTCGGCACCGACGAGCCCGACGATCCCGGGACGGTCGTGGTAGCGGAAGAACAGCAGCACCTGGTCAGCGATCAGCTCGACGTCGAAACCGTCGACCTCGGTGAGCTTCTCGATCTGACGGGTGCCCGTCAGGGTGCCGGAGACCGACACGAGCGTGCCGTCGGCCAGCACCCCGCGCAGGCTGAGCAGGTTGCGGTAGTCCGGGCTGTCCGAGTCGGTGGACAGGCTCGTCTCCAGCCCGCGCTCTGCCGCCAGCGTCGGCGCGTTGACGAACGTCACCTGCTCTTCCACCACGTCGGCGAACACACCCTTGAGCGCCGCGAGCTGCAGCACGGCGCAGTCGTGCGCGGCGATCTCGCCACGCACCTGGACCTGCAGGCTCGCCGCGACCTCGCCGGCGAGCGCCGAGAAGACCCGCCCCAGCTTCTCCATCAGCGGCAGCGCGGGGCGCAGCTCAGGCACCACGACCCCGCCGGACTGCACGTTCACGGCGTCGGGGACGAAGTCTCCCTCCAGCGCCAGCCGCACCGAGCGGGCCACCGCGATGCCGGCCTTGTCCTGCGCCTCGACGGTGGAGGCGCCCAGGTGCGGGGCCACGACCACAGAGTCGAAGGCGAACAGGGGCGAGTCCGTGCACGGCTCGCTGGCGAACACGTCCAGCCCGGCACCCGCCACGGTGCCGGCCGTCAGAGCGCGCGCCAGCGCTGCCTCGTCCAGCAGTCCACCGCGGGCCGCGTTGATGATGCGCACCGTCGGCTTGCACATCGCCAGCTCGGCGTCACCGATCAGCCCGACGGTCTCCGGCGTCTTGGGCAGGTGGATGGAGATGAAGTCGCTCTCGCGCAGCAGCTCGTCCAGGCTGACCAGGCGCACGCCGATCTGGGCGGCCCGCGCCGGTGCGACGTACGGGTCGTAGGCGATCAGCGTCGTGCCGAACGCCGACATCCGCTGCGCGAACAGGACGCCGATCCGGCCGAGCCCCACGACGCCGACGACCTTGTCGGCGACCTCCACGCCGGTCCAGCGGCTCCGCTCCCACCGGCCGGCCTTCAGCGCGGCGTTCGCCGGGGCGAGGTTGCGGGCGCAGGCCAGCAGCAGCGCGACCGCCTGCTCGGCGGCGCTGACGATGTTGCTCTGCGGCGCGTTCACCACCATCACGCCGCGGGCGGTGGCGGCGGGCACGTCGACGTTGTCCAGGCCGATCCCCGCCCGGGCGACGACCTTCAGGCGGGGCGCCGCCGCCAGCGCCTGCTCGTCGACCTGCGTCGCCGAACGGATCAGGACGGCGTCGGCGTCCGCGAGCGCGGGCAGCAGCGCCGAGCGGTCGGCGCCGTCGACGTGGCGGATGTCGAAGCCGTCGCCGAGCACGGACAGGACCGAGGGCGCGAGCTGTTCGGCGATGAGCACGACCGGGCGCGGGGCGGGGGTCACGAGAGGTCTCCGGACGGTCGTCGGCAGTCGTCGGCAGGGCGCCCGGAGACTACCGGCGGGTCGTCTTCGCCGGCAGTCGTCCCGGACACGGACCCTGACCCGGCGCCGAACGCTGCCACCGCCTGACAGGATGCGCCTGTCAGGATGCCGCCGAACCGATCCCCCGTTCTTCCTTGGAGCAGCCGCGTGTCCCCGTCTTTTCCGACCCCCCGTCGTCGAGCCCGCAGCAACGCCACGGCCGCCTTCGCCGCGGCGCTGCTCGCCGGCGGAGCCGTCTCTCTCGCCGGGCCGGCCACGGCCTCGACCCCGGACGGTTTCGACCGGTCGCTGGGCGGCTTCCGCGACCTGCGCTCGGCCATCGATGCGGGGCAGAGCGAGTTCCGCGCCCTGCCGACCGGAGTGCTCATGCTGCGCGACGTCCCCCGCGGCAGCGCGCTGCGGACGGCTCCCGGCGCTCCGCCCGCTCCGGAGGGTCACCTCACCGCCAGCCCCGTCTCCCGCTTCACCGTCAACTTCATCGACGACTCCACCCGGTGGACCTCCGCGTCCAAGGCCGCCTTCCAGTCTGCGGCGGACCTGTGGGGACGCAGCATCGAGAGCAAGGTGCCGATCGTCGTCACGGCGACCGCGACCAGGTTCGCGAGCAGCTTCCAGCTCGGGAGCGCGGGGCCCGCGAACTTCTACCGCGACACCAAGGGCACCAGCACGCTGGCCGACGACGTCTTCGACCCGTTGGCGCTGGCGAATGCCAAGAACGGTCGCGACGTGAGCCCGGACGAGCCCGACATCGAGGCGCGCTTCAACCCTGACTACCCCGGCCTGTACTTCGGCACCGACGGCAAGCCGCCGTCGAACAGCGTCGACTTCCGATCGATCGTGCTGCACGAGCTCGGCCACGGGCTGGGCCTCATCGGCAGCGCCGCCGTCCTCAGCGACGGCCGAGCCACCGTCGGGGACGACGGGGTGAACCGCGGTGTCGTGCGCAGCGGTCTGGCCTACGACCAGTTCACCTACGCGACGACGGCGCAGCAGGCCGGTAACGGAGGCAGCCGCATCCTGAGCCTGCCCGACGGCAGCGCGGCGCTGAAGAACGCGCTGACCGGGGGGCAGCTGTACTGGTCCGGACAGCTGGCCCGTACCGCGGTCGGCGGTGGCAAGGTACGTATGTTCGCGCCGTCGCCCTGGCAGCAGGGCAGCAGCTACGGCCACGTCGACGAGGACACCTACCCGAGCGGCAGCGGCCAGGGGCTGATGACGCCGTCCATCGGCGACGGTGAGGCTTTCACCTCGGTCAGCGACGTCTCGCAGGGCATGCTCGCCGACATGGGCTATTCGGTGGCCTCGCTGGTGGGTTCGCGCTTCACCCCGCTGGATCCGGTGCGGCTGCTCGACACCCGCAGCGGCACCGGTGCGCCCAAGGCGGTCGTCGGAGCCGGCGGCGTCCTGGACCTCAAGGTCACCGGAGCCCACGGCGTGCCCGACAACGCGACGGCCGTCGTCCTGAACGTCACGGGCGTGTCGCCGTCGGCGGTCACCGACGTCCGCGTCTACCCGACCCCGGTCGTGCTCAGCGCCGTCCCGCAGGTGTCCAACCTCAACCTCGCCAAGGGCACCACCCGCGCCAACCTGGTGACCGTCCCGGTGGGCAACAACGGTCGCGTCCGGCTGCGCAACAGCACGGGGACCGTGTCGCTGCTCGCCGATCTGTCCGGGTTCTACGCCCCCGGCGCAGCCGCGTCCTTCACCGCACTGGACCCGACCCGGCTGCTCGACACCCGCTCCGCACAGGGCATCTCGACCAAGACCCGCATCCCTGCCGCCGGCCAGGTCGACCTCAAGGTCGCAGCAGTGGGCGGGGTGCCGGCGGACGCGACCGCGGTGGCGTTGACCGTCACGGCGGTGAACGCGACCAAGAGCACCGACATCCGCGTGTACCCGGCCACCTCCGACACCGCGACCGTGCCGATCATCAGCAACCTCAACCTGGGATCCGGGCCCGGAGTCCCGAACGTCGTCATCGTCAAGCTCGGTGAAGGCGGGGTCGTGCGACTGCGCAACCAGTCCGGCGAGGTCCATCTGCTGGCCGACGTCGCGGGCTACTACAGCCCCGGCAACGGCTCGCTGTACCGCAGCGTCAGCCCCGCCCGCCTTCTCGACACCCGCACCCGACTGGGCACCAGCCCGACCGCCCCGACCCGCCTCGGCGCTGCGGGCACCCTGGATCTGGCCGTCAGCGGCGCCGCGCTCGTGCCGTCCACCGCGCAGGCGGTCGTCCTGAACGTCACAGGCGTGACGTCCTCCGGCAGCACCGACATCCGCGTCTACCCGGCGACGGCGACGGCTGTGCCGACGGTGTCGAACCTGAACCTGGCCAAGAACCAGACCGCGGCCGATCTCGTGATCGTCAAGCTGGGCAACGGCAAGGTCCGGCTGCGCAACAACGCGGGCACGGTGGCGCTGCTCGCCGACGTGTCCGGCTGGTTCGGCCCGGCGTAGCAGGAAGCAGCAGAGCCCGGCTCCCCGAGGGGAGCCGGGCCTTGCTGCGTCTCGGCGGTGAGGCGTTCGGCCGCTGCTACTCCGGCGCGATCCAGGCCATCATCGGCCGCAGCTCGGCGCCGACCTTCTCGATCGGGTGGTCCGAACCGGTCTGCCGGTAGGCGTTCATCCGCGGGCGGCCGGCGTCGTCGTCGTCGATGAGCGCCTTGGTGAAGGTGCCGTCCTGGATCTCGGCGAGCACCTGCTTCATGGCGTCCTTGACGGCCGGTGTGATGATCTTCGGGCCGGTGACGTAGTCGCCGAACTCGGCGGTGTCGCTGATGCTCCAGCGCATCTTGCCGATTCCGCCCTCGTACATCAGGTCGACGATGAGCTTCAGCTCGTGCAGGCACTCGAAGTAGGCGACCTCGGGCTGGTAGCCCGCCTCGGTCAGCACCTCGAAGCCGGCCATCACGAGGGCGCTGGCGCCACCGCAGAGCACCGCCTGCTCGCCGAACAGGTCGGTCTCGGTCTCCTCGGTGAAGGTGGTGCGCAGCACGCCGGCGCGGGTGCCGCCGATGCCCTTGGCGTAGGACAGCGCGAGCTGCAGGGCCTTGCCGGAAGCGTCCTGCTCCACCGCGACCAGGCACGGCACGCCGCGACCGTCGACGAACTGACGACGTACCAGGTGACCGGGTCCCTTGGGCGCCACCATCGTGACATCGACGCCGGCCGGAGGCGTGATGAGGCCGAAGCGGATGTTGAGACCGTGCCCGAACATGAGCATGTCGCCGTCGTTCAGGTTCGGGGCGACGTCGGCCTCGTACAGCTTTCGCTGCACGGTGTCGGGGGCCAGGATCATGATGACGTCGGCCTCCTGCGAGGCCTGCGCCGGCGTGACGACGCGCAGGCCGTCCTGCTCCACCTTGGCGCGCGTCTTGCTGCCCTCGGGCAGACCGACGCGGACGTCGACGCCGGAGTCGCGCAGCGACAGGGCGTGCGCGTGGCCCTGGCTGCCGTAGCCCAGGACGGCCACCTTGCGGGCGCTGATGAGGCCGAGGTCGGCGTCGTCGTCGTAGTAGATCTCGGCCATGTGCGGTGCTTCTCCTTGAGTGAGGTGACGAGGGGACTAGGACGCGCTGCGGAGCCGCGGTTCGGCGCCGGTCATGGAGCGGGAGCCTCGTCCGACGGCGACCATGCCGGACTGGACCAGCTCGCGGATGCCGAACGGCTCGAGCACGCGGATCAGCGCGGCCAGCTTGTCGGTGGTACCGGTCGCCTCGATCGTGACAGCGTCGGTGGCGACGTCGACGACCTTGGCACGGAACAGCTGGACGGTCTCCAGCACGTGGCTGCGGGTGGCGACGTCCGCCTTGACCTTTACCAGCAGCAGCTCGCGCTGGACGCTGCTGCCTTCGTCGAGCTCGACGATCTTCAGCACGTTGATGAGCTTGTTCAGCTGCTTGGTCACCTGCTCCAGCGGGAGGTCCTCGACCGCCACGACGATCGTCATCCGGCTGACCGCGGGATGCTCGGTCGGCCCGACGGCCAGCGACTCGATGTTGAAGCCCCGACGGCTGAACAGCGCCGCGACGCGCGCGAGCACGCCGGGCTTGTCCTCGACCAGGACGGACAGGGTGTGCCGGGTCTGGGCCATCAGCGGGGTGCCTTTCCGGCGTGCGTGCGGAGGTCAGACATCGTTGGCGTCCCAGACGGGACGGGTGTCGCGGGCGGCGAGGATCTCGTCGTTGCTGGTGCCGGCGGCCACCATCGGCCACACCATCGCGTCCTCGCCGACGACGAAGTCGACCACGACCGGCATGTCGTCGACGGCCATCGCCTTCTCGATCGTGGCGTCGACGTCGTCGGCGCTCTCGCAGCGCAGCCCGACGCAGCCCATGGCGTCGGCGAGCTTGACGAAGTCGGGGACGCGCTTGGACTGCAGGTTGGTGTTGCTGTAGCGACCGTCGTAGAACAGCGTCTGCCACTGGCGCACCATGCCGAGGTTGCCGTTGTTGATGATGGCGACCTTGATGGGGATGTTGTTCAGCGCGCAGGTGACGAGCTCCTGGTTGGTCATCTGGAAGCAACCGTCGCCGTCGATGGCCCAGACGGTGGCCTCGGGACGGCCGACCTTGGCACCCATCGCGGCCGGCACCGAGTAACCCATCGTGCCGGCTCCGCCCGAGTTGAGCCAGGTGTAGGGGTTTTCGTAGCTGATGAACTGGCTGGCCCACATCTGGTGCTGGCCGACGCCGCTGACGTAGATGGCTTCCGGTCCGGCGATCTGGCCGAGCCGGCGGATGACGTGCTGCGGCGCGAGGCTGCCGTCGGTGGGCTCCTCGAAGCCCAGCGGGTAGGTCTCGCGATAGCGGTCGAGCTGGCGCCACCAGCCGGTGAGGTCGGCGCGCGTGCCGGCGGCGTAGAGGTCCTGCACCGCGGCGATCAGCTCGACGATCGTCTCGCGGCAGTCGCCGACGATCGGCACGTCGGCCGCGCGGTTCTTGCCGATCTCGGCCGGGTCGATGTCGGCGTGGATGATGGCCGCGCCCGGTGCGAAGCTGTCGAGCTTGCCGGTGACGCGGTCGTCGAAACGGGCGCCGAGGGTGATGAGCAGGTCGGCCTTCTGCAGCGACGTGACGGCCGCGACCGTGCCGTGCATGCCGGGCATGCCCAGGTGCTGGGCGTGGCTGTCGGGGAAGGCCCCACGCGCCATCAGCGTCGTGACGACGGGGATGCCGGTGAGCTCGGCGAGCTGGCGCAGCGCGGCCGCCGCCCGCGCCTTGAGCACGCCGCCGCCGACGTACAGCACCGGGCGGCTCGCCTCGGCGATCATGCGGGCGGCCTCGCGGATCTGTTTCCCGTGCGGACGCGTCGTCGGGTGATAGCCCGGCAGGTCGAGCACAGGCGGCCAGGTGAAGGCGCCGGTGGTCTGCAGGATGTCCTTGGGCAGGTCGACCAGCACCGGGCCCGGGCGTCCGGTGCTCGCCAGGTGGAACGCCTCGGCGATGGTGCGCGGGATGTCGTCGACGTGCTGGACGAGGAAGTTGTGCTTGGTGATCGGCATCGTGATGCCGACGATGTCGGCCTCCTGAAAGGCGTCGGTGCCGATGGCGCCGCTAGGCACCTGGCCGGTGATGGCCACCATCGGCACGCTGTCCATGTAGGCGTCGGCGATCGGGGTGACGAGGTTGGTGGCGCCAGGGCCGGACGTGGCCATGCACACCCCGACCTTGCCGGTCGCCTGCGCGTAGCCCTCGGCCGCGTGGCCGCCGCCCTGCTCGTGCCGGACCAGGATGTGGCGCACCGTCTTGCTGTCGAACAGGGGGTCGTACGCCGGCAGGATGGCGCCGCCCGGGATGCCGAAGATGACCTCCGCGCCGACCTTCTCCAGGGAGCGGACGAGCGACTGGGCCCCAGTGAGGCTCGCTGTGCTGCTGTCGGTCATCGGCGGTGCGTGTCCTTCGGTCGGGCTGTGCGGGTCAGGTGCGGGCGGCTCAACTGCGTGCGGGCAAAAAAGAACCCCTCGTGCGGGGCACGGAGGGGTGAGCGCGGCTGCCAGGGTCGGCAGGCGCGCTAGGTAACGACGACGAGGCGGGGGTTGAGCACGCCGACCACGATGCGTCAATGGCCGGTCCCGTGTCAAGCAGGCGGGACCGGTATCTCAGGATGTGGAACGCCGAATCGCACGCTGGTCCAGGCATGGCGCCTTGTCGGCGGCGGTGACGAAGGCGATCTGCAGGAAGACCAGCTCGCCGTTGGGGGTGCTGCGTGGCGGGAGCTCGGGATCGGGCGTCAGGGCCAGGACGGTCAGATCCGTCGCCGGTGCTCCCTGGTGGTGAGCGTGATCCGGGACTGGTAGTCGGGGACGTGCTGGCCGTAGCAGTCGCAGCAGGGCGTCGCCGGGGAGACCCTCTGCGAGGGCAAGGCGCACCCGCACAGCAGCGCATAGGTGGCGCTCTGCGCGGTTGCTGTCGAGCAGTTTTGGAACGTCGGACGGCTGACTAGACCGTGAGGTCTCCTTTGAGCCAGTGGTAGGGGTTGTCGAGCTCGTAGCCCCAGCGCTGGTCCAGCAGCAGCCGAGTCTGGACCTCGTCGTGGCTGGCGGCGGGCTCGTCCAGCGGGTCGGAGGTGGGCGTCCAGGGTCGGTCGGCGGCGGGATCGTCGGCGCTGTCGTCGTCGAGCCGGCGCAGGTCGTCGGGGCTCAGAGTGCTCTTGGCTGGCACCGGGGCGTTGGTGACCCGGGGCGAGGTCCGGGCGACGGCGCTCGGACGGCTCGGTGGCGCTCTCGGTCGCACTGTCGTCGCCCGGCGGGTCCGGCGGCGGTGCCGGTCGTGGTGCCGGAGGCGTGCGGTGATCGTGCGGATGCCGGGGCTCGTGCCGGCCCGGTGGTGGGGCGTCACGCAGCCGCAGCAACGCCGCCCGCAGCCCGGTCTGGTCGGCGCGGCCGGGACGCTCCACGCGGCCCGCGGCGATGGGCGTGCCGTCGGCATCGACCCACACGCTGCGCAGCACCGGCGCCGTCGCCAGGATGTCCGCCAGCTGACCGCGGTCCAGCGGACCGTGCCCGGCGAGCGTCGCCAGCTCATCAGTCGTGCCCAGCGCCGCGCCGATCGGCACCAGGACGCTCACCTGCACCCGGCACGGCGCCGGCTGCCCCGGCAGGCACCCGCACAACGCCGCCTGCCGGCTCACGCCCGGCCGGCGACACGGACAACAGGCCGCCGCAGCATCCGGCTCGCCGAGACCGGTGTCGAAGCCGCCGGTGTCGAAGCTCAGCTGGTCGCGGCCCAGCAGCAGGTCCACGAACGCGTCCAGCCGGCGCTTGCCCGCACTGCGGTCGTCACCATCCGCCCACGGCCGCGACCGGTCCCGGATCCGGCCCAGTGCCGCCCGGGCGTTCACCGGTCCGATCCCGAGGGCGAACAGGTCGACCAGGCCGTCCTGCCGACGGCGGTACTCCACGTCCGCCGCCTGCCGCTCGGCCTGCTTGCGGCGCTGCTCGGCCTCGACCGGATCGGCCTGCAGCACCCACCCGGCGAGCAGCGTCGTGAGCCGCGCCGGCGACAGCACCTCCCCCGATACCCGCGCCGCGCGCAGCCGGGCCAGCAGCAGCGCCCACAGCGCCACCTGCACGTCCGCGGCCAGCCCGGTCAGCGCCCGCGACAGCACCCCGGCCTGCTCGACGCTCAGCAGCCCCGTCTCCACCGCTTCCAGACCCTGCTCCAGCCCGGACAGCAGCAACGCCTGACCTAACAGCCCGGACGCGACAGTCTCCGACACCTGCCGGACCAACGCCAGCTCCGCCGCCGTCGCCAGCTCCCACCCGGCCGCGACATGCACCCGATGCAGCTCCAGCACCTCTCGCAGCGTGCGCGCGTGCAGCACGTGCCGAGCCAGGTCCGAAGCCTCCAGCGCGGTCACGGCAGCATCGAGCGCAGCCACGTCCAGCCGATGCTCGTCTGCTCCCATGACACTGACGATAGAACCGCCCACCGACAAATCGGCGGTCGAGAAACCCTCCCGGCAAGCAACTCTCGAGGACGACGCTATCGATGTTCGACTGTGAGCAACACGCGCCGGTCTGGTGCTCGCCGACACTGACATGGGCAGTCGCGCGGCACTCACGCCTGGTGTTTTGCACGCACGTCCCCGGTCGACCCCGACACGATGCGTCCCAGCGTCGGCCGAAGGGCCGACCGTGCTCAGGACTCCGGGTCGAACCCGATCTCCCGGACCTCCTGGGCGCACCGGCAGGAGCGGGCGAACTGCGCAGCCCAGTCGAGCGCCTCCGCACGCGAGGACACCTCGATGATCGAGAACCCGCCGATGACGGCCTTCGTCTCCGGCTCGGGGCCGTCCGAGACGGCCCCGTCGACGGCGACGACGGATGCGCGCTGGCGCTCGACGCCGGCGCCGAAGATCCAGACGCCTGCGTCCCTGGCCCGACGGACCACATCGTGCGAGGCCTCCCCCACCTCGGGCCAGTCGCTGTCGGGAATGTGCGCCATGGCGCCGTCGTCGAACGAGATCAGGTACCTCGGCACGGTGACTCCTCTGTCGGGCTGAACCTGCGTAGCCACTCTGTCAGCCGGCGCCTGACCTGCGCCACCCAGCGGACGCCGACGAGAACCGGCCGCGCGAGACGTCAGACTGGGCGACACCTACTCCAGGAGGACCTGTGCGCAACCTGATCGTCACCGAGCTCATCAGCCTAGACGGCGTCATCGACTCACCGGGCGGCGGTGACCACCCCCGTGCCGGCTGGACCTTCAAAGAGGTCGAGTTCGACGCCGCAGCCTATGAGATCAAGGGCCGCGAGCAGGAGGAGGCCGGAGCACTGCTGCTCGGACGCACCGCCTACCAGGAGTTCGCGCCCGTCTGGCCGACGATGGTGGACGACTTCGCCCGCTACAACGCGATGCCCAAGTACGTCGTCTCGACCACCCTGACCGAGACGGACCCGGGCTGGCAGCCGACGACCATCCTGCGCTCGCTAGAGGACGTCGCGGTGCTGAAGGAGCAGGACGGCGGTCCGATCATCGTCCACGGCAGCGGCACGCTGGCCCGCGGTCTGGCGGCGGCCGGCCTGGTGGACCGCTACCACCTGCTGACGTTCCCGGTCGTCCTCGGCACGGGCAAGCGCCTGTTCACGGACGGCGCCGGCACCGGTCCGGGTCAGCTGCGACTGGTCGAGCAGGCCGCCTACCCGAACGGCGTCACGATGGCGGTCTACGACGTCGTGCGCTGAGTCCCGGCAGCTACTCCCAGCGCGGAGCCGACGACCGGCCCTGCGCCCGGCCCGCCTCGGCCGCCGGTGCTCGGGTCGCCGGGTCGAGCGGGTTGGCGCCCATGGCCGCACGGCTCGCCTCGTCGGGCGCCACAACCGCCACCCGCGCGCCCGCCCTCCGCAGCGCCGCGACCGCGGTCGGCAGGGCGGCGTCGGTGGGGAACAGCTCCATCTCCCCGAGCGGCGCGAGCACCAGCACCTCGTCCGCACCGGCAGCGAGGTCGGCGTTGGAGCCTGACCGCACTCCCCCGTCGACGTAGCGCGCGCCCTCGATCGTCACCGGCGGCCAGATGCCCGGCACGGCGCACGAGGCAGCGACGGCGTCGACCAGCGCGACGCCTGAGGCGCGGTCGAACACGCGGTGCCGACCGCTCACCGCGTCGACCGCGACCACGCGCAGGTCGTGCGCGGGCCAGTCGTGCGACGGCAACCGGGACTCGACGACCGACCGCCGTGCCGCTTCTGGGACCGTGTCGGCGTCGAGGGCGAAACGGCCCACCGCCCCGCGGCACGCCAAGACGTCGGACGGATCGGTGAACAGGCCGAACAGCTCGGTGACGTAGGCCGTGAGGTCGATGTCCGCCATCAGCTCGGCGGCCTGCAGCGACGGGTCCACCTGTCGAGCCACCAGCTCGTCCAGCGACAGGCCGCTCGCCAGCTGGGCGCCGACGGTGGCCCCCGCCGACGTGCCGATGACCAGGTCGGCGTCGCGGACATCGCTGCCCGAGTCGGCCACGCCCGCGAGCACGCCGGTCATCCAGGCGATCCCGGCGACGCCTCCGCCGCCGAGCACGAGAGCTTTCATCAGCCGGTGATGGCGCCCTGCGCGGCCGATCCGACGAGCTTGGCGTACTTGCCGAGCACGCCGGTCGTGTAACGCGGCTCCAGCGGTTTCCAGCCGGCGCGGCGCCGCTCGAGCTCGTCGGGCTCGACCAGCAGGTCCAGGCGGGAGGTCGTCAGGTCCAGCCGGATGCGGTCGCCGTCGACGACCAGCGCGATCGGCCCGCCGTCGGCCGCCTCCGGCGCGACGTGGCCGACGCACAACCCGGTGGTGCCACCGGAGAAGCGGCCGTCGGTGAGCAGCAGGACGTCCTTGCCCAGCCCCGCGCCCTTGATCGCGCCGGTGACCATGAGCATCTCGCGCATGCCCGGGCCGCCGCGCGGCCCTTCGTAGCGGATGACGCAGACGTCGCCGGGCTTCAGCGTGCCGTCGACGACCGCGTCCATGCAGCCCTGCTCCCCGTCGAACACCCGGGCGGTGCCCTCGAAGGAGGTCTCCGCGAAGCCGGCGCTCTTGACGACAGCGCCGTCGGGCGCGAGCGAGCCGTGCAGGATCGTGATGCCGCCGGTGGCGTGGATCGGGTCGGTCAGCGCGCGCAGCACCTCTCCGTCCAGCGGCGGGATGTCCATCGCCTCGAGGTTCTCGCGCATCGTCCGGCCCGTCACCGTGAGCACGTCGCCGTGCAGCAGACCGGCGTCCAGCAGCGCCTTCATCACGACGGGGATGCCGCCGATGCGGTCGATGTCGGTCATGACGTAGCGGCCGAACGGCTTCACGTCTGCCAGGTGCGGAACCTTCTCGGCGATGCGGGTGAAGTCGGCGTAGGACAGCTCGACGCGGGCCTCGTGCGCGATCGCCAGCAGGTGCAGCACCGCGTTGGTCGAGCCGCCGAGCGCCATGACGACGGTGATCGCGTTCTCGAACGCCTGCTTCGTGAGGATCTGCCGGGCCGTGATCCCGGCGTTCACCAGCGCGACGACGGCCTCTCCCGACTTCACGGCGTACTCGTCACGCCGTGCGTCGACCGCAGGCGGCGCGGCACTACCCGGCAGCGACATGCCGAGCGCCTCGGCCGCCGAGGCCATCGTGTTGGCGGTGTACATGCCGCCGCAGGCGCCCTCGCCGGGACAGGTGGCCTTCTCGATCGCGTCGAGCTCCTCCTGGGTGATGAGGCCGCGGGCCAGCGCGCCGACGCCCTCGAACACGTCGATGATCGTCAGATCGCGGTCGACACCGTTCAGACCCGCGAGCTTGCCCGGCAGCGTCGAGCCGGCGTAGAGGAACACCGACGCGAGGTCGAGCCGGGCCGCGGCCATCAGCATGCCGGGCAGCGACTTGTCGCACCCGGCGAGCGTCACCGAGCCGTCGAGCCGCTCGGCGAACATCACCGTCTCGACGCTGTCGGCGATGACCTCGCGGGAGACCAGCGAGGCGCGCATCCCCTCGTGCCCCATCGAGATGCCGTCGGAGACCGAGATGGTGCCGAACTCCATCGGGAACCCGCCGGCCTGCCGCACCCCGACCTTGGCCGCCTTGGCCAGCCGGTCCAGGGAGAGGTTGCACGGCGTGATCTCGTTCCACGACGAGGCGACGCCGATCTGCGGCTTGTCGAAGTCGTCGTCGGTCATGCCGACGGCGCGCAGCATCGCTCGGGCGGGTGCGCGGTGCGGGCCGTCGGTCACGTCGGTGCTGCGGGGGCGCGGGGCGCGGGGAGTGCTCACCCGGCCCAGGGTAGGCGCGTCCGGATGGGCAGACGGCGGCGGACGGTGGCACCATCGGCCGGTGCCCGACGACCGCCCGGACCAGGACCGCCCCGCCGACCAGCCCGCCGTCCGTCGCCGCTTCGGACCGACGCGGGTCAGCCTGGTGCCGGTGGTCGTGTTCACGATCGGGACGCTTCCGGTCGCGACCTCCTCGCCGCTGCTGACGCCGTTGCTGCTGCTACCGGCGGCCACCGTCGCCTGGGTGCTCCGAGCCGGCGTCAAGGTCTCTCCGAGCGGGCTGACGGTCTGCAACGGGCTCGCCACGACGACCACCGCCTGGCCCGACGTCGCGGGCTTCCAGGTCCCGCGTCGCGGTCCGGTGCGGCTGCTGAGGCAGGGAGCGTCGGCCAGGCGCCTGACCGCGCTGTCGCGTCGCGACCTGCCGGCGCTGCGCCGCGCCGCCGAGATCGAGGGTCGGCCGCGCGGCTAGAACCCGCGCACGCCCGCAGGCCCGCAGGCACGGACGCGCCGCTGCCGACTCGAGGTCAGCAGCGGCGCGTCGTTCGTGGTGGCCCGTGGCGGGCGGGCGGGGCCGTGCGGTCAGGCGGCGCGGCGCCGGGCGCGCAGGCCGCCGACGGCGGTCCCGGTCAGGGCAAGACCGGCCAGGCCGAGCGCGATGGACGTCGGCCGGTCCAGCGGCGTCGAGGCGGACGTCAGCGACACCCCGGACAGCCCGGGCGGGACGACGGCGGCGACCGGGTCGTCACCCAGGGCGTTGGTCCCCCGGACAGCGGCGTCGCTGACCGCGTCGGTCCCCGGGGCAGCAACCCCGTTCGCGGTGGTGTCCACCGGGTTCGATGCCGAGCCGGTAGCGGCTCCAGCGGTGCTGGCAGCGCCCCGGGCCTTGAGCTCGGCCTTGACGGTGGCGCTGTTGTTGGCGGCGATGTCGTCGGCGAACCGTGCCGGCACCGTGCCGACGAAGACCTGACGCCCGGCCGACGGCGTGTCGCCCTTGGGGTAGGTCTTGTTGACGAACACGGTGTACGGGCCGTCCGGGAGGACGGCGGCGTTGTCGGTGACGGCGACCGTGAGGGTGTTGCCCTTACGGCTCACCACCGGCAGCTCGACGGTGCGCTGGTCGGCGTCGACCAGGTGCGTCAGGGCGGTGTTGCGCGACAGCACCACCGACGACGCGTCCTTGGCGTCGGGCGTGTGGATCGTCATCGTGGCGCCGCGGGTCACCTGCGGGTCGACCTTGGTGATCACCGGCCGCGGCCCGTAGAACAGGTTCGGCGGGCTGAAGATCTCGAACGACGGGTCGTTGTTGGGGTTGCTGAAGCCGAGGTTCTTCTCCAGCGCGTCGGTGGCGACGGCGTAGCCGGTCGTGATCGGTGCGTGCCCGCCGACCAGCACGCGGCCGTCCTGCAGCAGGATCGCCGTGTTGTGGTAGGTGCGGCCGTGGCTCTGGTCGGCGAGCTCGGTCCAGGTGCCGGTCTTGGGGTCGAAGATCTCCGGAGTCGTCTCCGGGGTGCCGGAACCGGGAGCGACGACCTCGTCCCGGTCGGCGCCGGAGAAGGCGATGACCTCACCGGTCGGCAACGTGACGCCGGTGGAGAACCAGCGCGGGTTGTTCAGCGCTGCGGTGTTCTCGCTGGCGAAGGTCTCGGCCCCGTCGGCGCCCAGCGTGATGGTGTTCAGCGTGGAGGAGTCGGTGCCGACGTAGGTGCCCGGCGAGACGCCGTACACGCCCCCGGCCGAGAGCGTCTGGACCTTGGTGTACCTGCCCTGGGCATCGGGCTCGAGCGGCAGCATCTGGCTGAAGGCCGAACCACGGAAGCCCAGCAGCGCCGGCCCGAACTTCGGCAGGCCGAGGTCGGTCCACTGGTGGGTCTTCGGGTCGTAGGACGACGCGGTGTTCCACAGCGCCTCGTCGTAGGCCTGCCCGGACGGGTTGAACGTCTGACCGCCCGCGTCGTAGTAGACGTGGCCGTTCGGCAGCAGGTGGACGCGGGGGTAGAGCGGCAGCGACTTGTTGCCGCCGTCGACGCTGAACGTGCCCGTCTCGGGGTCGTAGACCTCGGACTGCGTGACGTTGCGGCCGGAGTCGGCCGGGCGGTCCGGGTAGACCGGCTTGATGAGCTTGGTGACGCCGGACAGGGTCAGCACCTTGCTGTCCGGCAGCGTGACGACCGACGGGTACCAGCGTCCGTAGGTCATCTCGCCGCTGGCGGTCCAGGTGTTGGTCTCGCCGTCGTAGAGGCGGCTGTTGGTCAGCCCCTCGAGCTCGACGACGCCGAACTCCGGCTTCCCCGGGACGCCCGGCTCCTGGTAGTAGTGCGTGCCGCCGACGTCCAGGATCGTGCCGTCGGCCAGGAAGATCTGGTCGGAGCAGAACAGGTCACCGTCGTTGCGGGTCTCGTCGTCGTTGTACAGCGGACCGGGCAGGTAGGAGCCCTGGCGGCCGTCCGGGTTGCTCGCGGGGTCAGGGTTGCTGACCTGCCAGCTCGGCTTGGCACCCCGCAGGTCCAGCACCCGGGCGGTGTCGTTGCGGGCCTTGTCGCCGAACTCGGCGACGGTGTTGAGCTTGGACTCCTGGACGCTGTCGAGCGCGTCCCAGTAGACGATCTTGCCGTTCGGCAGGATGTTGATCGAGCCGGCCGCAGGCTTGCACTGCTGCTCACCGTCGTCGAGGTTCACGCAGCGGTCGCCGGCCTCCTGGAACGGCAGCTCGAAACGGCCGACGACGGACGGGTCGCCGCGCTCTGCCGCGCCGGCGGGGGAGGCGAGCAAAGCGGCGGGAGCGCCGGTGGCGAGCAGGGTCAGGGCCAGCAGACTGGCGTTCGTACGTCTCACGAGGAGCCTCCGATAGGGGGTCCGGAGTGGAACAGGTCACCACGTACGACGAGTCAGTGCCCGAAAGGTCTCGGGTTGCCCTGGCATCGACGCACTTCGTGGAGCGCTGCACAGTCGCAGCCCCACACACGTGTGCGCAGGGTGAGGGTGAGACTCGAGCGACTGCGCTCGGTCACCGGTTCGTGGCCGCACGTCGACGTAGGACCAGCACGACGCCGCCGAGCGCCAGCAGCCCGAGCCCGCCCAGCGCGACGGGTGTCCACGCCGGTCCGCCGTCGTCCGCGGCGGCCGGGGCGCGCACCGCCTCCGCCGCCGACGCCTCCGGCACCCACGAGACCTTCCCGGTCAGCCTCAGGTCAGCGCCGGCCAACGTCGCCGGAACGACCCACTCCTGGACGACGGTCGGCGCGCTGCGGCGCAGGACCGACTCGACCGGCAGGTCTGCGGGATACGCCAGCCGGCCGTCCAACCAGGTGTAGGAGGTCGCACCAGGGGCGACGAGCTCGAAGCGGGGCGTCGTGGACGGCGGGCCCGTCTCGATCCCCCGCGCCTGCCGGTCCTCGACGTGGGTGCGGCTGGCGACATTGACCGAGACGCCGTCGGCGCCCAGTCGCAGGAACGGCTCCCCGTCGCGTCCTGCGACCTCCAGCGGCGCGCGCCCCGGGTCCGACACGAACAGCCCCGGCAGACGACCGGGCAGCGCCTGCACGGTCAGCCCCGCCGGTCCTGGGTCGGCCGAGACCGTATAGGTGCCCAGCAGAGGTTCGAACTGGACGTGACCCGTCACCGCGACCGGCCGGCCGCCGTAACGGAAGCTGATGCTGAACTCGGCGAGCCTGGCCGACCGCTGCTGGTCGCGAGGCGGCGACAGCTCGGCCGGGTGCAGCCGGTGGTCGTACCACCCCCACGAGTCGCCGCGCGACAGCGGCACCCAACGGGGCGCGCCGCCGGCAGCGGCCGGCGCGGCCCCGTTCGGGTTGCTGGTCGTCAGGAAGTCCGGCGAGGACAGGTCCCCCTGAACTCCTGCAGAAGACAGTCGGAGAAAAGGACGGTCACCGGAGCCCAGCACCTCCAGGACGGTGTCGGTCGGGTTGCGCGCCACCAGCTGGGAGGCGATGCCCGCGACCGCCTGCACCACCACGCCGGACGGCAGCGGCGGCGTGACCGCGTCCAGCACGGTGGCGACGCGGGGGTCGGCCTGGTGCGCCTGCGCCGGAGCAGCGGACACCAGCGCCGAGAGCGTCACCAGCAGCAGCGCCGCCCGCAGGGGTACGGCTGTGCTTCGGAGGGGCATGCGGTGATCCTGCCCCGTGACGGCCACGTTTCGCCGCTGCGGTCGTGACGTGAACCACACCCGGCCGTAGCCTCGCCCCGTGGACGGTCCGGCGCACTCCCTGCTGCGGCCCGCGCCTGCGAGCGTGGCCGAGCTCGGCCGCGCCGTGCTCCAGGACGTTGAACCGCTCACCGACCGCCTGGTCGACGCCATCGTGCGGGAGGACCCGTCCTACGCCGGACCCGGGGCTACGCCGCGCGAGGACCTCACGCGGTCCTGCCACGACAACCTGCTGCGCATCCTGCAGTGGCTGTCCGGTACCACGGCGCCGGGCGTCGACCCGTTCGACGCACCCCGGGCCACCGGCCGGCGGCGAGCCGAGCAGCACATGCCGCTGGAATCGGTGCTGCACGCGTATCGGCTGGGTTACCGGATCATCTGGGAGGGGCTGACCGTCGAGGCGCGCCGTCGAGGCCCGGACGGCATCGACGGGCTCGTCGAGGCAGCCACCGAGGTCTGGGCCATCGTCGACGAGTTCTCCTCCGCCGTCGGTGACAGCTACCGGCTCACCGAGGCCGAGTTCCTGCGGCGCGACGACCGCCGCCGCGACGCTCTCGTCGATGCCCTGCTGGAAGGGCGTGGCGGCGAGCGGACGGTGTCCGCCGACGCCGCCGCCGCGCTCGACCTGCCGGAGTTCGGCCACTACGTCGCTGTCGTCCTGGCCGGGGAGGACGTCAGCCGTCCCGCGACGAGCGCGCTGCGCGTACGGGGCCTGCGCTCGGTGTGGCGGTCCCGGACCGACCGTGAGATCGGGCTCGTGCCCCTGGGCCGGCTGGAACCGCGTGACGTCGTGCTGGCGCTGCAGGCCGTCGGCGGGTTGCGTGCCGGCGTCTCCCCCGCCGTCGGTCGCCTCGCCGACGTGGACCAGGCGCACCGGCTGGCCGAGACCGCGCTGCGGGCGCTGCCGGCGGGCGAGCCGATCGTCGCCGAGCTCGACGTCCGCCTGCCTGCGGCGCTGCTCGTGACCGCTCCCGACCTCGCCGGCCGGCTCGTGCGGCACGCGCTCGGCGGCGTGCTGGACCTCGAGCCGGACGAGCGGGACCTGCTGCTCGACACGCTGCGGGCGTGGCTGGACACCGGCGGTTCGGCGGGTCAGACCGCCACCCGGCTCTACTGCCACCGCAACACGGTGCTGAACCGGCTGCGACGCCTCGAGGCGCTGACGGCCCGGTCGGTGGAGCGCGTCGACCACCTGGTGGAGTGGTCGCTGGCGCTGCTGGCGCTGGAGGTGCTGCCGCAGATCGAGCCCGAGGTCGGTTGACGCTGCGAACTGCCCGGCGCCACGCCGGCCGTCGCGCGCAGCACCTGACCCCGTTCGACCGACGGATCGGCGACGATGGTGGGGTGCCCACGCCCAAGGAGCCGCTGACCCCGACCAGCGTGATCAGCCGGCAGTCGTCCGAGCTGCGGGCGGCAGCGACGGCGCGCGAAGCCGCCCGCACCCCCGCGACGGGCCCGGTGTCGTGGTTCATCCGGCTGGTCGTGGAGGTGATCCACAAGGCGGACCGCGACCGGATGCTCGGGCTCGCCGCCGAGACGGCCTTCTTCGCCGTGCTCACGCTCTTCCCGGCGCTGCTGGTGGTGGCGGCCGTCCTCGGGCAGCTGTCCGGCATCATCGGCACCGAGAACGCCCGACGGGTCGAGCAGAGCGTGCTGAACTTCCTCAACCAGCTGCTCACCAGCCAGGCGAGCGGCGCCGTCGACACGGTGCGCGACCTGTTCGATGCCAGCTCCAACACCCTGACCGTCGCTCTGCTGCTGGCGCTGTTCTCGCTCTCGACCGCCTTCGCCACGCTCATCAACACCGTCAACATCACCTACGACGTGCCCGAGACGCGCGGTTGGTGGCGACGACGCTGGCTGGGACTGCTGCTGGGCGTCGGTACGGTCCTGACCGGTGCCGTCGCGCTCACGCTCCTCGTGGTCGGGCCGCTGTTCGCCGCGCAGGACATCTTGTCCCGCGCCGGTCTGAACCAGGGCTACGAGATCGCCCGGCAGCTCTTCAGCTGGCCGGTGGCCTTCCTGGCACTGGTGGTCTGGGCGACCACGATGGACCACCTCATGCCCGCGCGCCGGTCGCGCTGGCGCTACGACCTGCCCGGCGGGCTGCTCACCGCGGTGCTGTGGCTGCTGGTGTCCTACGGCCTGAACCTGTACCTGAAGCTCGTCGTGACGTCGTCGCCGATCTTCGGCGCGCTCGGTGGCGGGCTGATCCTGATGACCTGGTTCTACCTGCTGTGCGTGGCGCTGCTGTCCGGTGCCGAGCTGAACGCGATCCTGCTTGCCCGCCGCCGCCATCGCGCGTCGCAGCTCTCGGTCTCGGCGGCGCCGTCGGTGGGTCCGCGCACGCCCGAGCAGGCCGGGCTGCCGCCCGCGACCCTGGACGAGGAGCCGGCCACGCGCCCCGCGGCCGTCCCCCGCAGCGCGACCGGCTGAGCCTGCGCGCTACTCCTGCACGCCCAGCCGCTCGAGCAGCAGCCGGCGCACGACCGAGGCGTCGGCCTGTCCGCGGGTGGCCTTCATGACGGCGCCGACGAGCGCACCGACGGCCTGCACCTTGCCGCCGCGGATCTTCTCAGCCGTTTCCGGCTGCGCTGCGAGCGCCGTCTCGACGGCCTCGCCGAGCGCCGCTTCGTCCGACACGACGGCCAGTCCGCGTGCCTGGACCACCTCGTCCGGACCGCCTTCGCCGGCCAGCACACCGTCGACGACCTGACGAGCCAGCCCTGCGGTTAGCCCGCCGGACGCCACCAGAGCGGCGACCCGCGCGACCTGCTCGGGGGTGATCGGCAGCTCGGCGACCTCGGTGCCTCCGGCGTTGGCCGCCTGAGCCAGCGGACCGAGCCACCAGTTGCGCGCCTCGGCGGCGGGCGCCCCTGCCTCGACGGTCGCCAGCACGAGGTCCAGGACGCCGGCGTTGACCATGGCCGCGCTGTCGAGCTCGGACAGGCCCAGCTGCTCGGTGAGCTGTCGGCGCCGCACCGAGGGCGCGGGCGGCAGCGCAGCCGCCAGCTCCGCGACCCACGCCGGGTCCGGGGCCACCGGCACCAGGTCGGGCTCGGGGAAGTACCGGTAGTCGGTGGCCTCCTCCTTGGAACGACCCGAGGTCGAGCGGCCGGTGTCCTCGTGGAAGTGCCGCGTCTCCTGCACGATGCGCTCGCCCGCGCGCAGCCGGGCGGCCTGCCGCTCGACCTCGGAGCGGACGGCGCGCTCGACCGATCGCAGGCTGTTCACGTTCTTGGTCTCCGACCGGGTGCCCCACTCCTGCCCGGGCAGGTTCAGCGAGACGTTCACGTCGCAGCGCAGCGAGCCCTGCTCCATCCGCACGTCGCTGACGCCGAGGCCGCGCAGCACGTCGCGCAGCTCGGTGACATAGGCCTTGGCCACCTCGGCCGGCCGCGCCCTGGTGCCCACGACGGGCTTGGTGACGATCTCCACCAGCGGGATGCCGGCCCGGTTGTAGTCGACGAGGGAGTGCGAGGCCCCGTGGATGCGTCCGGTGGCGCCGCCGACGTGCAGCGACTTGCCGGTGTCCTCTTCCAGGTGCACGCGCTCGATCGGGATGCGCACGGTCTCGGTGCCGCCGCCGTCCAGCGGCACCTCGACGTCGAGATAGCCCTCTCCGCAGAGCGGCTCGTCGTACTGAGAGGTCTGGAAGTTCTTCGGCATGTCGGGGTAGAAGTAATTCTTGCGGGCGAAACGGCACCAGGTGGCGATCTCGCAGTGCAGCGCCAGGCCGATGCGCACCGTCGACTCGATGGCCATCGCGTTCACGACCGGGAGCGCGCCCGGCAGACCCAGACACACCGGGCAGACCTGCGTGTTCGGCTCGGCGCCGAACCCCGTGGCGCACCCGCAGAACATCTTGCTGGCCGTGCCGAGCTCGACGTGCGTCTCCAGCCCGATGACCGGCTCGAACTGCGCCAGCGCCTCGTCGTAGGGGACGGTGGCCTCGCGCTGCGCCGTCGTCACAGCACCTGCTCCAGGCGCTCCAGCGTCTTGGTCATGTTGCGCCGCGTCAGCGAGCGGAGCGGACGCACGATGAGCGGGATCTTCTCCTGACTGATGTCCCAGGTCTCGGTGACCTTCGTCCCGCCGACGACCGGCTCCAGCTCATAGCGCCAGATGCGGCCGCCGGCGAAGGCCTGGCCGATCCCGGCGGTCGGCTTGGCCTGCCACGCGATCCGGCGGTTCTCCTCGAACTCGACCACGGTGTTGGTCATCTGGTAGCCCAGGCCAGCCTTCATGTTCATGCCGAACTCGGCGCCGGCACTGAGCCGGGTAGGTCCTTCGACGGCGGCCCGCACGGTGCCGGAGCCGTCGATCTCCTGGTGGCGGCGCGGGTCGGCCAGCAGGTCGAACACCGCCTCGGGGGTCGCGTGCACGACCTTCTCGACGCTGACGCCCTGCTTCAGGAACGACGGGGTGGGGACGATCGGCATCTCAGACCTCCAGCTCGGGGGCGGCCAACGGCCCGCCCCAACGGTCGTGCAGGGCGGACTCGAGGGCGCCGCCCACGAGGTAGAGCAGGTCGTCGCGCATGGTCGGCGCCATGATCTGGAAGCCGACCGGCAGGCCCTCGGACAGGCCGGACGGCAGCGACATCGCCGGTCCGCCGTAGAGGTTGGAGGGGATCGTGGCGAGGTCCTGGCGGTACATCGCCAGCGGGTCGTCGATCTTGGCGCCGAGCGGGAAGGCGACCCCCGGGCTCGCCGGTGAGACCAGCACGTCGGCCTGCTCGAACGCCGCCTGGAAGTCACGGGTGATGAGCGTGCGCACCTTCTGCGCCTGCCCGTAGTAGGCGTCGTAGTAGCCGCTGGACAGCGCGTAGGTGCCCAGCACGATGCGCCGCTTGACCTCGGCGCCGAAGCCTGCGGCCCGGGTCTGCGACATGACGTCCTCCAGGCTCGCGACGCCGTCGTCACCGACCCGCAGGCCATAGCGGACGCTGTCGAAGCGCGCCAGGTTCGAGGAGCACTCGCTCGGCGCGATCAGGTAGTAGGCGGGCAGCGCATAGCGGAAGTGCGGACAGCTGACCTCGGTGACCGTGGCGCCGAGCTCGACGAGCAGGGCGACCGCCTCGTCGAAGCGCTCCTGCACGCCGCTCTCGTAGCCCTCGCCGGACAGCTCGCGCACGACCGCGATCCGCAGGCCGGTGACGTCCCGGCGTCTCGCGGCCGCCACGACCGGCGGCACGGGCGCATCGATGGACGTGCTGTCCAGCGGGTCGTGGCCGGCCATGACCTCGTGCAGCAGCGCGGCGTCGAGCACGGTGCGGGCGCAGGGACCGGCCTGGTCCAGCGAGGAGGAGAAGGCCACGAGCCCGTAGCGCGACACCCCGCCGTAGGTCGGCTTGACCCCGACCGTGCCCGTGACGGCGCCGGGCTGGCGGATCGAGCCGCCGGTGTCGGTACCGATCGCCAGCGGCGCCTGGAAGGCCGCGAGCGCCGCCGCCGAGCCCCCGCCGCTGCCGCCGGGGATGCGGGACAGGTCCCACGGGTTGTGCGTCGGGCCGTAGGCGCTGTGCTCGGTGGAGGAGCCCATCGCGAACTCGTCCATGTTCGTCTTGCCGAGCATGACGATGCCGGCGGCCTTGACGCGCGCGCTGACGGTGGCGTCATAGGGCGGCACCCAGCCCTCGAGCATCCGGGAGCCGGCGGTGGTCGGCACCCCGTGCGTGACGACGACGTCCTTCATCGCGAGCGGCACCCCGGCGAGCGGCCCGAGCACGTCCCCGGCGGCGACCGCGACGTCGACAGCCTGCGCCTGGGCCAGCGCACCGGCGGTGTCGACGTGCAGGAACGCGTGCACCGCGGTGTCGGTGGCGGCGATCCGGTCCAGGTGCGCGCGGGCGACCTCGACGGCCGACACCTCCCGGGAGGCGATCCGCGCGGCGGTGTCGGCAGCGGTGAGCCGCGTCAGGTCGCTCATGCTTCGTCGTCCAGGATGCGCGGCACGCGGAAGCGTCCGTCCTCGGCGGACGGGGCACCGGCCAGCACCGCCTCGCGAGGCAGCGAGGGCCGTACGACATCGGGTCGGGTGACGTTCTCGACCGGGACGGCGTGCGTCGTCGGCGGGACGTCGGCGGCGTCGGTGACGGCCGAGATCTCCGCGACGGCGCCGAGGATGACCTCGAGCTGGGACGCCAGCGCGTCCAGCTCGCCGTCGGACAGCGCCAACCGTGACAGTCGGGCGAGGTGCGCGACCTCCTCCCGGGTGATCTGCGGCTTCCGGGCGGCGGGCTCGGCAGCGTCGCCGTCGCCGGGGGGACGTTCGGGCATGCAGCTCCCTCGGTGTCCCGCGCGGTGGCGGGTTCGGGCACGGTCGGCGCTCGAGTCTAGGCAGCCGCACCGGGACGCGTCCGGCGGCGGTGAGCGTGACCGGGCGGACACGGGCGCGCAACACACCGGCAATCGGGACCGGGCACCGTGCAGGGTGCGGCCGGGCCTCCGGTCGCCCGCCCCGCCAGGGACCGGTCTGCTGCTTCGGAGGTGCTCCGGTGTCCTACCTGCTGCGCGTGGTCCTGCCGGACCGGCCCGGCATGCTCGGTGCGCTCGCGACGGCGCTGGGCGCGGCCGGCGGCGACATCGTCAGCCTCGACGTCGTCGAGCGGGGGCCGGAGGGCGCGGTCGACGACCTGATCGTCGCGATGCCGCCCGCCGGGCTGGCCGACGCGCTCATCACCGCAGCGCAGACGATCCCCGGCGTGGTCGTCGAGTCGCTGCGGCCCTATTACGGCGGCGAGGACCTGCACCGCGACCTCGAGCTCGTCGACGAGCTCGCGGCCGACCCGGCGGCAGGGCTGGCGCTGCTGGTGGCGAACGCGCCGGGGGTCTTCCGGGCCGCCTGGGCCTTGCTGCTCACCGCGGGCGGCGGCGGCACCGCGTCGGTGCTGCACGCCAGCCCCGGGGCTCCGCAGGCCGAGGGCCTGTCGGTGCCGTGGCTGCCGCTGTCCACCGCGCGGCGGCTGGACAGCCGCGAGCAGTGGGTCCCGGAACGGTGGAACGTCCTCGGCACCGAGCTCGCGGCGGCCCCCGTCGGCGCCCCGGACCGGGTCGTGCTGGTGGGACGCCCCGGCGGACCGCGCTTCCGCGCCTCGGAGGTGCTGCGGCTGGCCCACCTGTCCGGAATCGCGGCGACCGTCGCGGGGGACGTGCGCGTCTAGCGCAGCCTCACGTCTCCGGAGCCTCGGTCAGCCGGCGGGCGCACTCGCGCGTGACGGCCATCGCCCGGCGGGCCTGGTCGGGGCTCGCGCTCGCCAAGCCACAGGTCGGCGTGAGCACCACGCTGCGCTGCAGCTGGTCGGCGTCGAAGCCGAGCCGACCCCACAGCGTGGTGACGGCGGCCGTCGCCGGAGCGACCTCTGCCCGGCCGACGGTCGGGACGACGCCCAGCAGCAGCCGGCGACCGGCTTCGACCGCCTGGCCGAGGGTCTCGTCCTCGCGCGGCGTGAGCAGCGTCGCGTCCAACGACACCGCACCGGCGCCTGCGCGCAGCAGCAGGTCGATCGGGGGTTCTGGGGCGCAGCAGTGCACGACGGTGCGGGCAGGCTCCTGCCCGCAACCGATCAGCACCGTCGACAGCACCGCCGCCGCGCGCTGGACGTCCGGGCTGCGCAGGGTGCCCCAGCCGCTGGAGGTGGGGATGCGGCCCGCCATGGCCGCCGGGAGCGACGGCTCGTCCAGCTGCAGCAGCAGCACCGTGCCGGGCAGCCGTCGGCGCAGATCGCTCAGGTGCTCGCGCAGGCCGTCGGCGAGGGAGGCCGCGAGGTCGTCGACGGCGCCGTGGTCGGCCAGGGCTCGCTCGCCGCGGGGCAGGCGCAGCAACGACGACAGGGTCCACGGGCCGGCGCACTGCACCTTCAGCACCGACGGCGGCCCGCCCTGGGTGGCCTCCTCGAGGGCGTCGAGGTCGCGGGACAGCAGATCGCGCGCCAGCCGGTGGTCGCGGCCCGGGCGGGTGACCAGCCGCCAGCCGCTGGGCTGCAGGTCGACGGCGAGACCGGCGAGCAGGACGGCCCCGCGTCCGCCGAGGTCTGCGTGCGGACCACGGCCGGGCAGCTCGGGCAGGAACGGCAGGTCGGGCAGCTCGCCGAGCACGACGCGTACCGCCTCCGCCGGGTCGGTGCCCGGCAGGCTGCCGACGCCGGTCGCGACGACGGTCGCGGGCCAGCCCAGGTCGGCCTGGGTCACGCCTCGCTGCTGGTGCCGCGCGCGGCGCGGGGGCTCGCCCGGCGGGCGGCGGCGGCCTTGGTGGCGGCGCGCGAGGGGGCCGTGCGCGGCACGGAGCGGGTCGCGGGGGCCGGCTTGGCGACGCCGCCCCCCAACCAGTCGAGGTCGGCCTGCAACGCCTCGATGAGCTCGGCCCGGCTGGCGGTCGCGCCCCGCACCGCCAGGCTGTAGCGCTGGATGACCTCGAGGTCGGTGAGCTGCACGTCGTCGGCCATGCGCGCGAGCCTATCCGGGCGTGGCTGCCGTCACTCTGGAGCGGGCGCGGGCGATCGTCGCGCTGCCGACGACGACGTCGCCGTCGTACAGGACCGCGGCCTGGCCCGGCGCGATGCCGCGCACGGCCTGCGACAGCTGCAGCCGCCAGCCGTCCTCCGCGCTGTGCACGAGCACCTCGTGCGCCTCGCCGTGCGCCCGCAGCTGCACGCGGCCGGTCCACGGCAGCGGACGCTCGCTGAGCCACCTGGGCCGGTCGACGTCGATCTCCTCGACGTCCAGCGCCCCCTGCGGCCCCACCGTGACGGTGCGGCTGACCGGCTCGACCGACAGCACGTACCGCGGGCGACCGTCCCCTGCAGGCACCGTCAGCCCGAGCCCCCGGCGCTGGCCGACGGTGTAGGCGTAGGCGCCGGAGTGCTCGCCCAGCACGGCGCCGGTCAGCGCGTCGATCACCGGACCCGGCTGCTCGCCGAGCGCCCGCCGCAGGAAGCCCGCGGTGTCGCCGTCGGGGATGAAGCAGACGTCGTGGCTGTCAGGCTTGTCGGCGACGGCGAGCCCTCGGCGAGCTGCCTGCGCGCGCACCTGCTCCTTGGTCAGCTCCCCCAGCGGCAGGACGGTGCCGGCCAGCTGCTGCGGGGTGAGCACCGCCAGCACGTAGGACTGGTCCTTGGCCAGATCGACCGAGCGGCCGAGCACCCCGTCGACCAGGCGGGCGTGATGGCCGGTGACCACAGCGTCGAAGCCCAGACCCAGCGCGCGGTCCAGCACCGCGGAGAACTTGATGTGCTCGTTGCAGCGCAGGCACGGGTTCGGGGTGCGCCCGGCGGCGTACTCGCCGACGAAGTCGTCGACGACCTCGGCGCGGAAGCGCTCGGCCAGGTCCCAGACGTAGAACGGGATGCCCAGCACGTCGGCGACGCGGGCAGCATCGCGTGCGTCCTCCTGGGAGCAGCAGCCACGGGCACCGGTGCGCAGCGTCGCCGGATCCGGCGACAGCGCGAGGTGGACCGCGGTGACCTCGTGCCCGGCCTCGACGGCCAGCGCCGCGGCGACGGCGGAGTCGACCCCGCCCGAGAGCGCGGCGAGCAGCCTCACCGGCGCACGGCGGGCACCATCGCCCGGCGAGCCCGTTCGACGACCGCAGGCAGGGCCTCGACGAGGGCGTCGACGTCGCCCGCCGTGGAGCTGTGCCCGAGCGAGAAGCGCAGGGAGGAACGGGCGGCGTCCTCGGCAGCCCCCATGGCCAGCAGGACGTGGCTGGGCCGTGCGACCCCGGCGGAGCAGGCCGACCCGGTCGAGACCTCGACGCCGCGGGCATCGAGCAGCAGCAGCAGCGAGTCGCCCTCGCAGCCGGGGAAGGAGAAGTGGGCGTTGCCCGGCAGCCGGTCGGCGCCGGTCGACCCGTTGAGCACGGCCTCGGGCAGCGCCTGCTGCACCCGGCGCACGAGGTCGTCGCGCAGCCCGCCCAGGCGCAGGGCGAGCTCGGCCTGCCGCTCGACGGCCAGCGTGGCCGCCACAGCCAGCGCCTCGGCCGCGGGGGCGTCCAGGGTGCCGGAGCGGACGTCGCGCTCCTGGCCGCCGCCGTGCAGCAGCGGGGTGCACGCGATGTCACGACCGAGCAGGAGCGCGCCCACCCCGAGCGGACCGCCGAACTTGTGCCCGGTGATCGTCAGGGCGTCGACCCCGCTGGCTGCGGCGTCGACGGCCAGCTGGCCGACGGCCTGGACGGCGTCGCTGTGGAACGGGATCCCGTGCTCGGCGCAGACGTCGGCCAGCCGGCGGACGGGCTGGACGGTGCCGACCTCGTTGTTCGCCCACATGATGGTGACCAGTGCGACGTCGCCGGGATCGCGCTCGATCGCCGCGACGAGGACGTCCGGGTCGACCCTTCCCTGGGCGTCGACGGGCAGCCACTGGACGGTGGCGCCCTCGTGCGCCACCAGCCACTCGACCGCGTCCAGCACGGCATGGTGCTCGACCGCGCTGGCCAGGATGCGGCGACGACGCGGGTCCGCAGCGCGCCTGGCCCACCAGATGCCCTTGACGGCCAGGTTGTCGCTCTCGGTGCCGCCGGCGGTGAAGATGACCTCGGACGGGCGGGCGCCGAGCGCCGCCGCGAGCTGCTCGCGCGACTCCTCCACGACCCGCCGGGCCTGCCTGCCCGCCGCGTGCAGCGACGACGCGTTGCCGGCGTGGGTCAGGGCCCGGGCGTAGGACGCGGACAGGGCCTGCGCCACCTCGGGCAGCATGGGCGTCGAGGCCGCATGGTCGAGGTACGCCACGATCCCGAGCCTAGCCGCCGAACCGGTGGGTGGCCGCTCAGGTGAGGATGCGTGCGGTGAGCCCGGTGCCGCCCGGCAGGTCCGCGCGCGGTTCCACGACGACCTGCGTCGGCAGCAGTCCGGCAGCCAGGCGCACGTCCCTGGCCACCGCGACCGCCACCTCGGCGTCGTCGACCCCGGGGGGCGGGGCGACGTGCACGAGCACCTGGTCGGCGTCGTCGCGGCTGCTGCGTCCGAGCACGATGCGCCAGTCGGCGACGTCGGGTCGTCCCGACAGCGCCGAGGCGACGGCCCGCAGGTCGACCGGGCTCCTGCCCGTACGCAGCTCGAGCTCGGGCACCAGCGCGCCCCGCTGCGTGCCGAGCACGCGGGGCACCGTGCGACCGCACCCCGGGCAGGCGCCCGTGGCCAGGTTCTGCGCGAGGTCGCCGGTGCGCCAGCGCAGCAGCGCGGAACCGCGCAGGCCCAGCTGGGTGACGACGACCTCGCCGCCCGCCGCTGCGCCCTTGCCCGCCGTCTCGCCGCTCTCGGCATCGACGAGCTCGACGACCTCGAGGTCGGGATAGGTGTGCAGCCCGGAGCTGCCGGACGACGCACGGCACTCCCCCCACAGCAGCCGGTGGCCGTCGGCGCAGTGGACCGCGAGCACCACCGCCTTCGGCGCGATCGCCGCCAGGGCCTCGGCCAGCTCGTCGCGCTCGTCGTCGTAAGGGGCGCCGGCGACCAGCAGCGTCGTGAGCGAGCCCAGCGGTGCACCGAGCTCGTCCAGGGCCGTGAGCACCTCGACGCCGGCGGCAGCCGGCACGACGAGCACCGTGGCGGCCACGAGCTCCAGCGCGGCGGCTACTTCCTGCAGCCGCCCGCCCGGGGCGAACAGGGGGCTGCCGGCGCCGAGAGCGCCGAGCGAGAGCGCCTGCTGCAGCGCGGTGGGTGCTGCGCGCAGCGCGCTCACCACGACGTCGCTGCGGGTGAGTCCGAGCACCTGCCACAGCCTGGCCCCGGCGCGTGCCACGACGTCGAGGTCGCTGCGGGTGCTCGCCACCGGGAAGCGGACGGCCTGGCCGGCCCAGACGAAGGACGTCGGACGGGTGTCGGCCTCCACCACGGCGCGGTAGGAGCCTGGGACGGCCAGGCGGCGAGCGAGCGCCCGGCGCAGCGACGGTCCGTCGGCGTGCAGGGCGAACCCCGACTCGCCTGCTTGCAGCACCAGCCCGGCAGCGCTGGCAGCGTCCCCGTCGGGGCACAGGTCGCGCTCGCCGGCGGCAGGCAGCGCCCGCAGACCTTCCAGGGTGGCGACCTGCTCGGCCTGGCGACCGAGCCCCTGCAGCCGAGCCCGCCAGAACGGGGAGAAGGGCGCCACCGCGTCGACGACCTGGCTGCGCACCGCTGCCTGCTGGGCCTTGGCGAGCTGATCGGGCGTCCGTCGGTCCCAGGATGGCATGCGCGGAAGTCTAGGTAGGCCTGCTGACCGGGCCGGTGGTGGTCCAGGGCGCGCCGATCCTGGCAGGATCAGCCGATGACCTCCTGGAGCCCCGCCGACATTCCCGACCAGTCCGGCCGCACCGCCCTGGTGACGGGAGCGAACTCGGGCCTCGGCCTGCACACCACGATCGAGCTGGCCCGTCACGGAGCCCGGGTCGTGATGGCCTGCCGCGACGCTGGTCGCGCCGAGGCGGCGATCGGCCGGGTCCGCACGGAGGTGCCCGCGGGCAGCGTCGAGCTGCTGACGCTCGACCTGGCCTCGCTCGCCTCCGTCGAGGCGGCGGCGGGTGAGCTCAGCGGGCGCATGGACCGCCTGGACCTGCTCGTGGACAACGCGGGGGTCATGGCGGTCCCGGAGACGCGGACCGCCGACGGCTTCGAGCTGCAGCTCGGCACGAACCACCTGGGCCACTTCGCGCTGACCGGGCGGCTGCTCCCGCTGCTCCTGCGGAGTACCGCTCCTCGCGTCGTGGTGGTGGCCAGCTTCGCGCACAAGCTCGGCAAGATGAACTTCGCGGACCTCAACAGCGAGAAGTCCTACGCCGCGTGGGGCGCCTACGGGCAGAGCAAGCTGGCCAACCTGCTGTTCGTCCGCGAGCTGAGCGTGCGGGCCCGCGGCACCTCGCTCGTCGTCGCCGCTGCCCATCCCGGCTACGCGGCGACGCACCTGCAGAGCTCGCAGAACCCGGTCATGAACCTGCTGATGAAGGTCGGCAGCGGCGTGCTGGCGCAGTCCGACGCGCAGGGCGCCTGGCCGTCGCTGTACGCCGCGACCATGCCGGACGTGCGGCCCGACGAGTACTTCGGTCCGCACCTGCTGGAGATGCGCGGCCATCCCACCCGGGTGGGGCGCACCAAGGCCGCTCGCGACGACACTTCCGCCCGCCGCCTGTGGGCGGAGAGCGAGCGCCTGACCCAGGTGGCCTACCCCTTCCCGTAGGGCCCGCTCCCTGGAGCCGCCCCGACCCCGACCCGGTGATCCTCAGAAGCATCCGTGCCGTTCGGGGCCACCGGACGCCCCTCGACGCACCGATCCTTCTGACGATCACCCGGTCGAGCAGCGGACCCGCGGAAGGCCCGCCCCCACGCAGTGGGGAGCGGGCCTTCGACGTCGCGACGCGCGGCACACGACCCAGGACGCACCCAGGCCGCGACCGGACGAGCATCAGCCCTTGCGCTTGCCGATCTCCTCGGTCAACGCCGGGACGACGGTGAACAGGTCGCCGACCAGCCCGAAGTCGGCCAGCTCGAAGATCGGCGCCTCGGCGTCCTTGTTGATCGCGACGATCGTCTTGGACGTCTGCATGCCGGCGCGGTGCTGGATGGCACCGGAGATGCCGGCCGCGATGTAGAGCTGCGGCGAGACGGTGCGGCCGGTCTGGCCCACCTGGTTCTGGTGCGGGTACCAGCCGGCGTCGGTGGCGGCGCGGGAGGCGCCGACTGCCGCGCCGAGGCTGTCCGCCAGGGCCTCGATGACGCCGAAGCCCTCGGCTGCGCCGACACCCCGACCGCCGGACACGACGATCGACGCGTCGCCGAGGTCCGGCCGCCCACCCTTGTTCTCCACGACCGACTCGACGATCTTGGCGGCCTTGGCAGCGTCGGAGACGGTGACGGTGATCTGCTCGACGGTGGCGGCGCCCGCGGTCTCGACCGGCGGGGTGCTGTTGGGCCGGATGGTCACCAGGTTCGTGCCCTTGGTGACCTTGCTCTTGACCTCCACCGCGCCACCGAAGACCGACTGCGTCGCGGTGCCGTCGGCGTCGAGGTCGACGGCGTCGGTGAGCAGACCGCTGCCCGTGCGCACGGCGACCCGCGCCGCGACCTCCTTGCCCTCCGCGGAAGAGGGGAACAGCACGGCGACGGGGCTCTTGTCGGCGATCAGCTGCGCGACGATCTCCGCCTTGGGCGCGGTGAGGAAGCCGGCGATCTCGTCGGACTCGGCGACGTAGACCTTCTCCGCGCCGTACCTGCCCAGGCTCTCCAACGCGCCGGCCGACTGGCCGGGTGCGCCGAGGAACACGGCCGACGGCTCGCCGAGCTCGCGGGCCTTGGTGAGCAGCTCGAAGGTGACCTTCTTGGGGGTGCCGTCGATGTGGTCGACGAGCACGAGTACCTCTGCCATGTCTGTCAGTCTCCCGTTGTCTTCGGCCGGCTCAGATGAACTTCTTGGACGCGAGGAACTCGGCGACCTTCAGGCCGCCGTCGCCCTCGTCCTTGACGACCTCGCCCGCCTGACGCGGCGGACGGTTGGTGAAGGAGTCGACGGCGCTGGTGGCGTTCGCCAGGCCGACCTCGTCGGCAGACAGACCGGCGTCGGCCAGCGTCAGCGTGGTGAGCGGCTTCTTCTTGGCCGCCATGATCCCCTTGAAGGACGGGTAGCGGGGCTCGTTGATCTTCTCCACGACCGAGATGACGGCGGGGCTGCTCGCCTCGACGACGTCGTAGCCGTTCTCGGTCTGCCGCTCGATCCGCACGCTGGTGCCGTCGACGGTGACCTTGCGCGCGCCGGACAGCTGCGGCAGTCCGAGCCGCTCCGCCAGCAGCGGGGCCATGATCGACAGCCGGGCGTCGGTGCTCTCCGAACCCATGATCACCAGGTCGTACTCGAGCGTGCCGAGGACCTTGGCCAACGCCGCGGAGGTCTGCAGCGCGCAGGAACCGTGCAGCGCCTCGTCGGTGAGGTGGACCGCCTTGTCGGCGCCCATCGACAGCGCCTTGCGGATCGTCTCGACCGCGCGCTGCGGGCCCATCGTGAGGATCGTGACCTCGCTGGTACCGCCCGCGTCGGCCTCTTTGAGCCGGAGCGCCTCCTCGACCGCGTACTCGTCGATCTCGTTCATGACCACGTCGACCGACGCGCGGTCGAGGGTCTTGTCACTGTCCTGGAGCTTGCGCTCGGCCCAGGTGTCAGGCACCTGCTTGACCAGTACGACGATGTTCACGTGGGGCGCCGACCTCCGTCTTGGGTCTGTGCACGGGAGAGCCCGCGCTCGGGTCCTGCTTCGAGAGTGGAGGCCACGCTAGCGCCGTGCAACCCGGGCGCCGGGCCCCACCCTGCACAGGTCGAGGATACCCGCGGGCAACCACGCCGCACCCGGAGCCGCCCTGGGCCCGACGTGGTTCACGTCACGGTCACCGCCCGGTGAAGGTCGCCTTGCCGGGTCCGTTCGCCAGGAAGCTCGTCATCCCCGCGACCCGGTCCTGCGTGGGGAACAACCCTGCGAACAGCTCGGACTCCAGACGCAGCGCCGCGTCGAGCCCCAGCTCCAGGCCGTCGTCGACCGCGCGCTTGGCCGCGCGCAAGGCCAGCATCGGCCCCCGGGCGTACTGCGACGCCCGCTGCACCGCCGTGGAGTACACGTCGGCGGCCGGGACGACGACGTCGACCAGCCCGATCGCCAAGGCCTCCGGAGCCTTGACGAAGCGA
The DNA here is from genome assembly GCA_963784675.1 of uncultured Actinomycetes bacterium. Classification (GTDB taxonomy): domain Bacteria; phylum Actinomycetota; class Actinomycetes; order Mycobacteriales; family SCTD01; genus SCTD01. The sequence continues at coordinate 91,158 of CAWASE010000019.1, read as the reverse complement.
CCGGTGAAGATGAGGTCCTTCGCCCTGGCCGGCCCCACCAGCCGCGACAGGCGCTGGGTGCCGCCGGCGCCGGGGATGATGCCCAGCAGGATCTCCGGCTGGCCGAACGTCGCGTTCTCCGCAGCGACCCGGAAGTCGGCGCACAGCGTGAGCTCACAGCCTCCGCCCAGGGCGAAGCCGTTCACGGCGGCGATGACCGGCTTGGGGATGCGGGCCACGGCCGCGAAGCAGTCCTGCAGCACTCCTGCGTGGGCCAGCATGTCCCCGTAGGACATCTCGGCCATCTCCTTGATGTCCGCACCGGCGGCGAAGACGCGGTCGCCGCCGGTGAGCACGACGGCGCGGACGTCGTCGCGCGCGGACGCCTCGACGGCACAGTCGCGGATCTCCAGCTGCATCTGCCGGTCCAGCGCGTTCATCTTCGGTCGGTCCAGCCGCAGCGTGCCGACCCCCTCCGAGACCTCGAGCCGTGCGTACTCGCCCATGCTTCCTCCACTGCTGCTCGGCACCCGTTGCGCGCACCCTAGAGTGCGCAGGTGTTCAGGGACTCCCGAGGCGTCGTCCACACCGTCTGCTCCGCAGAGCCGCTGCTGGATCTCCCGCCCGGAGCGGCTGCCGCGCTGCAGCAAGCCCTGCTGGTGCCGGGTCCGGTCGACCTGGGGTCGGTGCTGGAGCGCTGCGACGCCGTCAGCGAGCTGCTCGAGCGCTGGCAGGACGCGTTCTTCGCCGGCCTGCCGGACGAGATCGACCTGGCTGAAGAAGACCGCTGGGCGGTCGAGGCAGGTATGTCGTTGGCCGACCTGGAGGCCGGCTACGAGGACGACGACGACGAGCCGTTCGACGTCGCGTCGCTCGGCCTGGACGAGGACGACGACGACGAGGACCCCGAGCTGGCCGCCCTCGCCGCCCTGACCGAGCCGGATGCCGGCGACCCCCGCTCCGTGCTCGGGGACGATCTGGTCGCCGTGCTCGAGCGCGAGCTGCTGCTGCTGCCGCTGCGGGTCCGGCTGGAGGCCCTGGTGGCCGGCGTCGACCTGGTCAGCACCTGGAGCGACCTGGTGGCCGACCACGAGAAGGTCCTGGGCCACCTGGTGCTCACCCACCAGCAGCCGCAGCAGTCGCTCGGCCACGAACAGCTCGTCGAGCGGCACGCGCACCTGCACCAGAGCACCGGCCCCGGGCACCCGGGCACGGGGTGACCGGTCCGGCGCGCAGCCTCCCGGCGCACGACGCGCCGGCGCCGCTCGGTGCCACCTTCGACGGCAGCGGCACGCACGTCGTCGTGCAGAGCCGCGGCGCCACCGGCCTGCTGGTCTGCCTGTTCGACCGGGACGGCGCGGAGACCCGCTTCCCGATGGCCACCACGGCTCCGGGCGTGTGGCACCGCTACCTGCCCGGCGTGGGTCCCGGGCAGCGCTACGGACTGCGCGCCGACGGTCCGTGGGCGCCGTCCGAGGGCCACCGCTACGACCCGGCCAAGCTGCTCCTGGACCCGTACGCGCGTGCCGTCGACGGCGCCTTCACCCTGGCCGACACGGTGCTCGCCGCCGGGGTCGCGCACGTCGCACCACGCGACGGGCGGGACAGCTCCGCGTCCGTCCCCCGCTCGGTGGTCGTCGGCGACCTCGCCGCGCCCGTCCCCGGACCGCGGCACGCCTGGGCCGACACCGTCGTGTACGAGCTGCACGTCAAAGGCTTCACCGCCACCCACCCGGACGTGCCGGAGCAGCTGCGGGGCACGTACGCCGGCCTCGCCCACCCGGCGGCGATCGCGCACCTGACGGCGCTGGGCGTCACCACCGTCGAGCTGCTGCCGGTGCAGCACTTCGTCAGCGAGCCGCACCTGCTGCGCCGAGGCCTCACCAACCACTGGGGCTACAACCCCGTCGCCTGGTTCGCCCCGCACGCCGGGTACGCCGCCAGCGGGGCCGACGGGGCCAACGAGGAGTTCCGGGCGCTGGTCGCCGCCCTGCACGGGGCCGGGCTGGAGGTGCTCGTCGACGTCGTCTACAACCACACCGGCGAGGGCGACGAGGTCGGGCCGACCCTCTCGCTGCGCGGGCTGGACAACGCGGCGCACTACCGGCTCGAGCCGTCCGACCGGGCGCGCTACCGCGACTACACCGGGTGCGGCAACACCGTCGACGCCGAGCAGCCGGACACGCTGGCCCTGGTCCTGGAGTCCCTGCGCCACTGGGTGCTCGCCTTCGGCGTCGACGGCTTCCGCTTCGACCTGGCCACCGCGCTGGCCAGGGTCGGGACCACCGGCGAACGCGTCGACGTGCTCGCCCCCTTCCTGGCTGCCGTGCACCAGGACCCGGTGCTCAGTCGGGTGAAGCTCGTCGCGGAGCCCTGGGACCTGGGGCCGGGCGGCTACCTGGTCGGCGGCTTCCCGCCGCGCTGGACGGAGTGGAACGACCGCTACCGCAACGACGTCCGTGACTTCTGGGCCGGTCGCGCGGACGGCGTCCGCGCCGTCGCCTCCCGGCTCGCAGGGTCCTCGGACGTCTTCGGCGCCCGCACCCCGACGGCCTCGCTGAACTTCGTGACGGCGCACGACGGCTTCACGCTGCGTGACCTGACGACCTATGAGAGCAAGCGCAACGAAGCCAACGGCGAGGGCAACCGCGACGGGGACGACCACAACCGCGGCTGGAACTGCGGCGTCGAGGGCGAGACCGACGACCCGACCGTCCAGGCGCTGCGGATCCGACAGGCACGCAACCTGCTCGCGACGCTGCTGCTGAGCGCCGGCGTCCCGATGCTGAGCATGGGCGACGAGGTGCGCCGCACCCAGCAGGGCAACAACAACGCTTACTGCCAGGACAACGCGCTGGCGTGGCAGCCGTGGACGCTCGGTCCGGACGGCGAGCAGATGCAGGCCTTCGTCCGCAGGCTCCTCGCGCTCCGGGCTGCTGAACCTGCGCTGCGACCGTCGGCCTTCCTGCACGGACGGCAAGGGCCGGACGGGCGTCCGGACCTCGCCTGGTTCGGACCGGACGGACCGGCCGACGCCGCGCTCTGGGACGACCCCGGCGCCCGCACGCTGGGCGCGCAGCTCGACGGCCGTGGCGCAGGCGGTCGCCTGCTGGTGGTCCTGCTGCACGCCGGTGCGTCGCCGCGCCGGTTCACGCTGCCGGACGCGCCGCAGGGATGCAGCTGGCGGTCGGTGCTGCACACCGCGGACGGTCCCGACCCTGACGGGGCCGGCCAGCTGCTGGCCCCCTACAGCGTCGCCGTCCTGGCCGCGGAGGCCTCGCCGACCGTCTGAACCGCCCTGCGTCACCCGGACGGCGCAGCCGATGTACGCCACCGGACGGCGAGTCCGGCACCGAAGTTCGGCCGAACGGCGGACACCGGCGTCACCGCAGGCCTCGTTGTCCTGGATGAACTCCAGAGAAGGGAGCCCATCTTGTGACACTCCTCAGCACCAGCTGGGGCGGCGGACGACGTCGCCTCGGCCTGGCTGCGGCGACCGGCGTCGCCGCATCGCTCTTGGCGGTCCCCGTGACGGCGGCCTCGGCCGCCACCGCGTCGGACTACCTGCTCACCGGTGGGGACGGCGCCGCCGTGCTCGCCCAGCTCGGGGTGACCCCGACCGCCAGCATCGGCGGTCTCACCACGGCGCCGCTGACCGCTCGCCAGGTCGCGCAGGCCAGGAGCCGCGGCCTCACCGTCACTCCCGACGGACCGGTGTCGCTCTCGTCCTCCTCGACGCTCGCGGAGAACACCTCGCCCACCGGACGGCTGTCGGTCAACGCGGTCACCGGCGCGAGCCAGGTGGCGGCGACCGGGAGCGGCATCACCGTCGCGGTGCTGGACAGCGGGGTCACCGAGGTGCCCGGCCTGCGGGGACGCGTCGTCCAGGGTGCCGACTTCAGCGGGCAGGGACCGGCCGACCAGTTCGGGCACGGGACCTTCGTGGCGGGCCTGATCGCCGGCGACGGCACCGGTCCCGACGGCGCGCAGACCGGCATCCAGGGCATCGCCCCGCAGGCCCGCATCCTGTCGGTGAAGGTCGCCGACAGCCAGGGGTCCAGCACGGTGAGCCGGCTGGCGCAGGGCATCGCCTGGACGCTGCAGAACCGGGACCGGTACGACGTCCGCGTGGCGAACCTCTCGCTCGCGGTCGACGGCGACGCCAGCTACCTCACCGGTCCGGTCAACGCCCTCGTCGAGGCGGCCTGGTACCGCGGCATCGTCGTGGTGGCCAGTGCCGGCAACCAGGGCGCCGACGGGGTGCGCTCCGCGCCGGGCAACGACCCGCTGATCCTCACGGTCGGTTCGGTGTACGACGCGAACACGGTCCGCCAGGACGACGACAAGCGGTCGACGTACTCCAACAACGGTCCCAGCCTGGACGGCGCGGACAAGCCCGAGCTGGCGCTGCCCGGTCAGCACGTGCAGAGCGTGCTGCCCCGCGGGAGCGCCCTGATGGCCCAGCAGACGACCTCCGGGCTGCCGGCCCAGTACGGCCAGCTGTCCGGCACCTCGATGGCCGCAGGCGTCGGTTCCGGCATGGTCGCGGCTCTGCTCTCAGCGCGGCCGAGCCTGACGCCCGACGAGGTCAAGGGCACGCTGCTGAAGAACCGCACCGCCGCGCGGACCGTCGATCTGGAGCGGGTGCTGGCGAGCAAGACCGAGACGGTCAAGTCCAAGGCGAAGCCCTCGATCGCGCTGGCTTCCGCGTACGCCCAGCTCGTCGTCGGCACCGGCGACTACTCGTCGGTGAAGTGGAAGGAGGTCGACTGGACGTCGGTGCCGTGGGAACGCGTCGCCTTCACCCAGGCGACCTGGACCAACGCCACGTGGACCAACGCCACCTGGACGAACAACGGCTGGACCGCCAGCGCCGAGGCCCAGGCCACCTGGACCAACGCCACGTGGACCAACGCGACCTGGACCTCGCAGAGCTCGTCCAGCTGATCAGGTCACGACCCGGCCGGGCGCGCTCACAGAGCGACCCGGCCGGTCGTGACCTCCGGGCGCCTGAATGATCAAGCCGGCCGCGACCCTGCCGACAATCACTGCGAGAAGGCGGGGTGAGTGACGTGCGGGAGCTGTCCCGGCTGGCGCGGCTGTACATCACCGCGGTCGTGCTCCTCGGAGCCGCCGCGGCGTGCGCCGCTGCGGTGCTCACCGACTGGTCGCTGGTCGCCCCTGGCCTGACGGCCGTCCTGCTCGGCGGCGCCACGCTGGCCCAGGCCTTCGAGGTGTGGTCGCCGGGCAACAAGGGCTACGTCGCCACGCTGTCGTTCCTGGCCGCCGCGGCCCTGCTGCTCGCACCGGGTCCGGTCGCCCTCATCGCCGTGGCGCCGTTCGTGATCGAACAGGTGCGGCGGCCCAAGCCCTGGTACATCCAGTCCTTCAACGCCAGCTCGCACCTGCTGGCCACGCTGGCCGCCGAACGCGCCGCGACCTTGCTGGCGCCGCCCGGCGGGGTGCTGGACGGTTCCACCGAAGGCACCGCCGTCGCGCTGCTCTCGGTGCTGGTGCTGCTGGTCGTCAACCATGCGACGCTCGTGCTGGTGCTGTGGTGGGCCCGTGGCGTCCCGCCGAGCGAGAGCGGGCTGCTGTCGGGCGAGGGCGTGCTCGTCGACTCCAGCCTGCTCGCCCTCGGCGTGACGATGGCGGCGCTCTGGCAGATCGGCCCGGCGCTGGTGCCGGTCGCCCTGGTGCCGTTCGGGATGATGCAGCGGGCCCTGTGGTTCTCGACGCTGCAGGACGCGAGCCGTACCGAGCCCAAGACCGGGCTCGCGAACTCCACCTGGTGGCGCACCGTCGCCGGGAGGGCGCTGGAGTCGGTCAGCATCGAGCGGCCGGTGTCCGTGCTCGTCGCCGACCTGGACCACCTGCGCGACGTGAACACCCGGCACGGGCACCTGATCGGCGACGACGTGCTGCTGGCGGTCGCCAACAGCCTGCGCACGCATGCGCGCCCCGAGGACCTGGTCGCCAGGTTCGGGGGCGAGGAGTTCCTCGTCCTGCTGCCCGACACCGACCTGCGCGAGGCGCGGGTGATCGGCGAGCGGCTCCGCACCGCCATCGCCGAGCTGGAGCACACCGGCGCCGACGGCCAGCCCTTCCACGTCACCGTGTCGATGGGCCTGGCCACGGCGCCATTGCACGCCACCGTGCTCGACGACGTGCTGCGCATCGCCGACCTCGCCGCCTACCGGGCCAAGGCAGAGGGGCGCAACCGCGTCTGCCTGCCCCGTCCCGACGACGTCACCGACGCCGAGACCCTCGTGACGCCGCCTCGGGAGGTGCCGGTAGCCCCCGACCGGCGACGGTCGACCCCGATCGGACGCGGCGCCGCCGGCGAAGGTGGTCGCGGCGAGGCCTCCCGGCCGGAGCGGCGCGTCGCAGCCGGCGGCGAGCCGCTGCCGGAGACCGCATTCCGCAGCCGCCGGACCATGCCCTTCACGATCGTGCTGGCCGTGGTCGTGGCCGCCCTCGCCGTGCTGCTGCCCACGCAGACCCTGGACCGCGAAGCCCTCTGGCTGTTCCCGCTGGGCGCCCTGCTCGCCGAGGCCGCCCGCACCCGGCTCTACGCCAGCGGTGCGGTGTCGCTGTCGTGCCTGGCGACGCTCAGCGCCGTCGCCGCCGGCGAGTCCAGCGCCGCCCTGCTGGCCGCCGCGGTGGCGGCGGTCGGCGGCGGGATGCTCGTGCGCCGCCGCCCCGAGCAGATCGCCTTCAATGCCTCGGCGCACGTGCTGGCCGCCATGGCCGCGCTCGCCGTCCGCTCCCTGGTCGACCTGGGCTCGCCCACCGGCTCCGACGCCGCCCAGCTGGCCGCGATCATGGCGGGTGCGTCGCTGGCCCACTTCCTGGTCAACAACCTGCTCGTCAGCGCCGTCATCAGCCTGGACGAGCGACGCCCGATGCTGGCGGTGTTCCGCGGCGAGCTGCTGTGGCTCGCTCCGCACACGCTCGCCTTCGGTCTGCTCGCGTCGCTGGTCGCGCTGTCGTGGACGACCTTCCATCTGCTGTCGACCCTGGCCCTGGTCGTCCCCGCGGCGCTGCTGCGCATCGCGCAGCGCCAGTACCTGAGCCACACCGCCCGCTCGGTGCGCGACCTGCGCCTGCTCGCCACCGACCTGTCCAGCAGCCAGCACGCCCTGCAGGGCAGCAACACCGCGCTCGCGCACGCGCTCCAGGTCGTCGAGGACCGTCACCTGGCCACCGCGAAGTCGCTGGCCAAGGCCATCGACGCCCGCGACTCCACCACCGGTGGTCACGTCGAGCGGGTGGCCGCGGTCGGCATGGCGCTCTGCGGCGTCGTCGACCCCGGCCTGGCCGCGGACCCGCAGATCGCGTTCGGCTTCCTGCTGCACGACGTCGGCAAGATCGGCGTCCCGGACCGGGTCCTGCTCAAGCCCGGGCCGCTGACGTCGGAGGAGTGGGCGATCATGCGCCGGCACCCGCGGATCGGCGCCGAGATCCTGGAGCAGGCCGGCTTCTCCGAGAGCGCCCGCGATCTCGTGCTGTGCCACCACGAACGCTTCGACGGCGCCGGCTACCCGCGCGGGCTGCGCGGCCAGGAGATCCCGCTGACCGTGCGCCTGTTCAGCATCGCCGACTCTCTGGACGCGATGTGCAACGACCGGCCCTACCGGGCGGCCATGCCGCTGGAGGAGGCGTACGCGGAGATCCACCGCCACGCCGGCACCCAGTTCGACCCGATGGCTGTCGAGGCGCTGATGACGCTGGACGAGCACGAGGTCGCCCGCCTGCTCCGGCTGACGCCCCGGGTGTTGGGGGACGACGACGACCAGCGGCTGCCGCCGGTGCTGCAGCGCTCCCCGCTGCAGCCGCAGTCGACGCGCCGGCCGGTCTGAGCAGCCCTGGTCAGGCGGTCCGGACGAGCGCGAGGTCGCCGGCCGGCACCTGGTCGGAGTGCGGGAGCACCCGGACGCTGTAGCCGAACGAGCCGGGACGGTCCAGCGGCACCGACCCTTCGTAGCGGTGCAGGCCGTCCTCACCGGTGCCCGCGCTGGCCAGGGCGGTCCGACGCGGGCTCTGCAGCTCGTCCGCCTCGTCGACCCGACCGTGCACGACCTCGACGACGACGTCACCCGGGTCGAGCCCGGCCAGATCGACGCTGGCCCGGACCTCCAGGCGCGTGCCGACGGCCGGCGCATCACCCACGCCGCTGCCCTCGGCGTGGACCACACGCACGCCGTCCCACCGGCCCAGGACGTTCTCGCGCCAGCGCGCCAGCTCTCGGGCAGCACCGAAGTCCTGCGCCGCGAGCGCCCGCGAGGCCTCGGCCGCCGGGCTGTACAGCTTGTGGACGTAGTCGCGCACCATCCGGCTCGCGAGCACCTTCGGCCCAGTGACCTGCAGCGTGTGGCGCACCATGTCGATCCAGCGCTTCGGCACCCCGGCGGCGTCGTGGTCGTAGAAGCGGGTCCGCACCTGGTTCTCGACCAGGTCGTAGAAGGCCTGCGCCTCCAGGTCGTCCCGTCGTTCAGGATCCTCGACGCCGTCGGCGGTGGGGATCGCCCAGCCGTTCTCGCCGTCGTACATCTCGTCCCACCAGCCGTCCTTGATGGACAGGTTCAGCCCACCGTTCAGCGCGGACTTCATGCCGCTGGTGCCGCAGGCCTCCAGCGGCCGCAGCGGGTTGTTCAGCCAGACGTCGCAGCCGCCGTACAGATAGCGCGCCATCCCGATGTCGTAGTCGGGCAGGAAGGCGATGCGGTGCCGCACGTCGGCGCGGTCGGCGAAGCGCACGATCTCCTGCACGAGCTCCTTGCCGCCGTCGTCGGCGGGGTGCGCCTTCCCGGCGATGACCAGCTGGACCGGCCGGTCCGGGTCCAGCAGCATCGCCGTCAGCCGCGCCGGGTCGCGCAGCATGAGCGTCAGCCGCTTGTAGGACGGCACCCGGCGGGCGAACCCGATCGTGAGCACGTCGGGGTCGAACACCGACGATGTCCAGCCGAGCTCGGCCTCGGTCGCGCCCCGCTGCACCCACGACGCGGCGACGCGCCGGCGCACCTCGTGCACGAGCCGCTCGCGGAGCACCCGGCGGACCGCCCAGATGCTCGTGTCGGCGACCTCGGAGATCCCCTCCCACCCCTGCGCCTCGGTGACCAGCGCCGACCCGATCTCGCGCTCGGCGAGGTCGAACACCTCGCGCGCGACCCAGGTGGGTGCGTGCACGCCGTTGGTGATCGACCCGATCGGCACCTCGCTGGGCTCGAAGCCGGGCCACAACCCGGAGAACATCTCGCGGCTGACGATGCCGTGCAGCTTGGCCACCCCGTTGCGCCGCTGCGCCATGCGCAGGCCCATGTGCGCCATGTTGAAGACGGACGGGTCCGGCTCGGCGCCGAGCGCCAGGATCCGGTCGACCGGCAGCCCCGGCACCGCCGCGCCCTCGTCGTGCCCCGAACCGAAGTGCCGCGCGACCAGGTCCAGCGGGAACCGGTCGATGCCGGCGGGCACCGGCGTGTGGGTGGTGAACACCGTGCCGGCGCGGACCGCCTCGGTGGCCTCGTCGTAGGACAGCCCCTGCTCGACGAGCTCGCGGACGCGTTCCACCCCGAGGAAGCCGGCGTGGCCCTCGTTGGTGTGGAACACCTCGGGAGCCGTCGCACCGGTCAGCGCGCACCAGGCCCGGATCGCCCGGACACCCCCGATGCCGAGCAGCATCTCCTGGTGCAGGCGGTGGTCGGAGCCCCCGCCGTACAGCCGGTCCGTGACGTGCCGCTGCTCCGGGGCGTTCTCTTCGACGTCGGAGTCCAGCAGCAGCAGCGGCACCCGCCCCACCTGCGCCCGCCAGACGTGCGCGTGCAGGGTGCTGCCGCCGGGCATGGACACCCGGACGGTCACCGGAGCGCCGTCGGCGTCCGCCAGCCGGGTGAGCGGGAGCCCGTGCGGGTCCAGCGGCGGGTACCGCTCCTGCTGCCAGCCCTCTGCGTTCAGCGACTGCTTGAAGTAGCCGGCGCGGTAGAGCAGTCCGACCCCCAGGATCGGGACCCCGAGGTCAGACGCTGCCTTGAGGTGGTCCCCGGCCAGGATCCCGAGGCCACCGGAGTACTGCGGCAGCACCTCGGTGATGCCGAACTCCGGCGAGAAATACGCGATACCGCTCGGCGCGCCCTGCAGTCCCTGGTACCAGCGGGGGGTGGTCAGGTACTCGCCGAGGTCGGCGTGCGCAGCCTGCAGCCGGGCGAGGAACGCCTCGTCGTCGGCCAGCGCGGCCAGCCGCTCCGGACTGACCTCCCCCAGCAGCCTCATCGGGTCGTGCCCGACGGCCTCCCACACCTCGGGGTCGACCGCGGCGAACAGGTCCAGCGAGGCGGGGTGCCACGACCAGCGCAGGTTCATCACCAGTTCGGCGAGCGGCGCAAGGCGCTCGGGCAGGGCGAGGCGGACGGTGAACCGGCGGAGTGCTCTCACCCGGGCGACCCTAGCGGGCCCGCCTGCGCGCGCCGACACCGCCGACACGCCGACACCGCCCACGTCGGCGCGGGCTGCCCCGTCCGGCCGCCGCCATGTTCCGGAGCGGGTCGGGTGGGTACCGTCGCCCCAATGGTCGGACGCATAGCAGTCACACGAGTCAGCCCCACGGTCTCCTGCGGGCAGTATCCCGCGCGCGCCGTCACGGGAGAGCAGGTCGCCGTCTCGGCGACGGTGTTCCGGGAAGGGCACGACGCCGTCGCGGCGGACGTCGTCGTCACCTCCCCGGACGGCACGCGACAGCCCTTCCTGCGGATGCAGCCGGGCGAACCGGGCAAGGACCGGTGGCACGCCGTCCTGTCGATCCCGGAGACGCCCGCTGCCCAGGGTCTGTGGACCTTCTCGGTCGAAGGCTGGGACGACCCCTTGGGCACCTGGTGGCACGACGCCCCGCTGAAGCTCGGCGCCGGCGTGGACGTCGACCTGGTGCTGGAGGAAGGCGCGCGCCTGTACGAGGAGGCGGCCAAGGGCGTGCCCAAGAAGCAGCTCGCCGTCGTGAAGACCCTGCCCAAGACGCTGCGCAACGGCCGGCTCGACCCGCAGGAACGACTGGCGGCCGCGACGAGCCCCGAGGTCGTCGCGCTGCTCAGCGGGCACCCGGTTCGTCGGCTGGTGACCTCTTCGGACACCTACCGGCTGTGGGTCGACCGTCGGCGCGCGCTGTTCGGCGCCTGGTACGAGTTCTTCCCGCGGTCGGAAGGAGCTGCTCCGGACAGCGAGGGCGTACTGCGCAGCGGCACCTTCGCCACGGCCGCGGAGCGGCTGCCCGCCGTCGCCGAAATGGGCTTCGACGTCGTCTATCTCCCGCCGATCCATCCGATCGGCACGGTGAACCGCAAGGGACCCAACAGCGCCGAGTTCCCGGGCGGCAACCCGAACGACATCGGGCCTGACGACGTCGGCTCGCCGTGGGCCATCGGGTCGGCCGAGGGCGGCCACGACGCCGTCCACCCCGACCTCGGCACGCTGGCCGACTTCGACGCCTTCGTCGCCCGCACCCGCGAGCTCGGGATGGAGGTGGCGCTGGACCTCGCCCTGCAGGCGGCGCCCGACCATCCGTGGGCCACCGAGCACCCGGAGTGGTTCACCACCCGGATCGACGGCACGATCGCCTACGCCGAGAACCCGCCGAAGAAGTACCAGGACATCTATCCGATCAACTTCGACAACGACCCGGAGGGCATCTACGCCGAGGTGCTGCGCGTGGTGCGCCACTGGACCTCGCACGGCGTGCGCATCTTCCGGGTCGACAACCCGCACACCAAGCCGCTGCAGTTCTGGGAGTGGCTCATCGCCGAGGTCAAGAAGACCGAGCCCGACGTCCTGTTCCTCGCGGAGGCCTTCACGCGCCCCGCGATCATGCACGAGCTCGGTCGCATCGGCTTCACGCAGTCCTACACGTATTTCACCTGGCGTACCGGCAAGGACGAGATCGCCGCCTATGCAGCCGAGCTCGTCGAGTCCGCCGACCACATGGTGCCCAACTTCTTCGTCAACACCCCGGACATCCTGCATGCGTCGCTGCAGTACGGCGGACCGCCGATCTTCAAGATCCGCGCCGTGCTGGCCGCTCTGCTGTCGCCCACCTACGGGGTGTACGCCGGCTACGACCTGTACGAGCACGTCGCCGTCAAGCCGGGCAGCGAGGAATACCAGAACAGCGAGAAGTACGCGCTGCGGCCGCGCGACTGGAGCAGTCCGGAGCACACGCTGGCCCCGTACCTGACCATGCTGAACCGGGTCCGGCGCGAGCACCCGAGCCTGCAGTGGCTGCGCAACCTCACCTTCCACGAGGTCGACTCGCCGGACGTCCTGGCGTGGAGCAAGACGACCGGCGACGACACTGTGCTGGTCGTCGTGAACCTGGACCCCCACGGCGCTCGCGAGGCCACCGTCCGGCTCGACCTGCCGGCTCTGGGCGTCGGCTGGGAAGACCGCGTCACGGTCACCGACCAGATCACCGGCCACACCTATGACTGGGGAGTGCACAACTACGTGAGACTCGACCCGTTCGACGAACCGGCGCACGTCTTCGTGGTCACGCCGAGCAACACCGGGGGTGCGGCATGAGCACCGCTCCTGACTACGAGCACGGCGAGCTGGTCTCCCTCGAGCAGTCGCGCGACCCCCTGTGGTTCAAACGGGCCGTCTTCTACGAGGTGCTGATCCGCGGCTTCGCCGACAGCAACGGCGACGGCACCGGCGACCTCAAGGGTCTGACGGGCAAGCTGGACTACCTGCAGTGGCTGGGCGTCGACTGCGTGTGGCTGCTGCCGATCTACCAGTCGCCGCTGCGCGACGGCGGCTACGACATCAGCGACTACATGAAGGTGCTGCCGGAGTTCGGCGACCTCGGCGACTTCATCGAGCTCGTCGACGAGGCGCACAAGCGGGGGATGCGCATCATCGCCGACCTGGTCATGAACCACTCCAGCGACGCCCACCCGTGGTTCCAGGCGTCGCGCAACGACCCTGACGGGCCGTACGGCGACTACTACGTGTGGTCCGACACCGACGACCTCTACACCGAGGCGCGGATCATCTTCGTCGACACCGAGACCTCGAACTGGACCTGGGACCCGGTGCGCAAGCAGTACTACTGGCACCGGTTCTTCAGCCACCAGCCGGACCTGAACTTCGAGAACCCCGAGGTCCAGACGGCCATGATCGACGTGCTGAAGTTCTGGCTGGACCTGGGCATCGACGGGTTCCGGCTGGACGCGGTGCCGTACCTGTTCGAGGAGGTCGGCCACAACGGCGAGAACCATCCCAAGACCCACGAGTTCCTTCGCCGCGTCCGCAAGGAGGTCGACGAGCTGTATCCGGACCGGGTGCTGCTCTGCGAGGCCAACCAGTGGCCGGAGGACGTCGTCGCCTACTTCGGCGAGGACGGTGACGAGTGCCAGATGGCGTTCCACTTCCCGCTGATGCCGCGCCTTTTCATGGCTGTCCGCCGCGAGTCGCGCTACCCGATCTCGGAGATCCTCGCGACGACGCCGTCGATCCCGCAGAGCTGTCAGTGGGGCATCTTCCTGCGCAACCACGACGAGCTCACGCTGGAGATGGTCAGCGACGACGAGCGCGACTACATGTATGCCGAGTACGCGAAGGACCCCCGGATGAAGTCCAACGTGGGGATCGCGCGGCGGCTCGCTCCCCTGCTGGAGAACAGCCGCGACCAGATCGAGCTGTTCACCGGGCTGCTGCTGTCCCTGCCGGGCTCTCCCGTCCTGTACTACGGCGACGAGATCGGCATGGGCGACAACATCTACCTGGGTGACCGCGACGGGGTGCGCACCCCGATGCAGTGGAACGCCGACCGCAACGCCGGCTTCTCCACCGCCGACCCGCAGAAGCTGTACCTGCCCACCATCCTGGACCCGGTCTACGGCTATCAGGCGATCAACGTCGAGGCACAGATGCGCTCGTCGAGCTCGCTGCTGAACTGGACCCGCAACATGCTCACCGTGCGCAAGCGGCACCCCGTGTTCGGCATGGGCAGCTACGAGGAGCTCGGCACGAGCAACCCGTCGATGCTCGCCTTCGTCCGCGAGTTCGGCGACGACAAGGTGCTGTGCGTGAACAACCTGTCCCGCTTCCCGCAGCCGGTCGAGCTGGACCTGCAGCGCTTCGAGGGCTGGACGCCGGTAGAGATGACCGGCCACGTCCGCTTCCCCCGGATCGGGGAGCTGCCGTACCTGTTGTCGCTTCCCGGGCACGGGTTCCTGTGGTTCGCCCTGCAGCCCGAGGAAGGGGCATGAGCCCTGTGAGCGACGACCAGCTTCCCGACCTGCTCGCCGGCTGGCTGCCGACCCAGCGCTGGTTCGGCGCCAAGGGCCGCACGGTGTCCGCGGTGTCGATCCTGAGCGACTTCCCGGTCCTGACGCGAGAAGAGGGCGCCGTGCGGCTGCTCGTGCTGCGGGTCGGCCTGGTAGACGGCGAGCCCGACCTCTACCAGCTGCTGCTGGGCAGCTGGGCGGGGGAGCTGCCGGACCGCCTCACCCACGCGACCATCGGTGAGTCCGACGGCACCGTGTACTACGACGGCAGCTACGACCGCGAGGCGACGGAGGTGCTGCTCACGCACCTGTCCACCGGCACCGACCTGGGCGACCTCCACGTCACGAACGCCGGTGAGGTGCAGACCGGCCTGCCGAGCCGCGTCCTCGGCACCGAGCAGAGCAACACCTCGCTGGTCTTCGGCGACGTGTCCATCTTGAAGACGTTCCGTCGGCTGCAGCCGGGAGCCAATCCCGACGTCGAGGTGACCCGTGCGCTAGCCGATGCCGGCAGCACCCACATCGCCTGTCCGCTCGGGTGGTACGAGGCCGAGGTCGACGGCGAGCTCACCACGCTCGGCCTGCTGCAGGTCTTCCTCAAGGGCGCCAGCGACGGCTGGGCGATGGCCACCGCCAGCGTGCGCGACCTGTTCGCCGAGGCTGACCTGCACGCCGACGAGGTCGGCGGCGACTTCGCGGCCGAGTCCGAGCGGCTCGGACAGGCCACGGCCGAGGTGCACCTGCTGCTGAAGCAGTCGCTCGCCAGCCGCACCGCGGGCCCGACGGAGTCGGCCGACACCGCGCGCCAGCTGCACCAGCGGTTGGACGCCGCGCTCGCCGTGGTGCCCGACCTGGCGCCGTTCGCCGACGCCCTGCGGCGCAGCTACGACGAGGTGGCCGCCCTCACCGAGCCGGTCCCGGTGCAGCGCGTCCACGGCGACTACCACCTCGGCCAGGTGCTGCGCACCCAGGAGGGGTGGGTGCTGCTGGACTTCGAGGGCGAGCCCGCTCGCCCCCTCGCCGAGCGCACGGCGCTGATGAGCCCGCTGCGCGACGTCGCCGGCATGCTCCGCTCCTACGACTACGCCGCCCGTCATCTGCTGGCCGAACGTGGCGGCGACTCCCAGCTCGCGTATCGCGCCACGGAATGGGCAGAGCGCAACCGACAGGCGTTCTGCGACGGATACGCACGCGCGGCAGGCGCCGACCCTCGAGATCAGCGGGTGCTGCTGCGGGCGTTCGAGCTCGACAAGGCGGTCTACGAAGTGGTGTACGAAGCACGGAACCGACCCACCTGGCTCGCGATCCCGGTGGGCTCCATCGAACGGCTGGCCTCCTCATGAGCGACGACGCGAAGAAGGCCCGCTCCGCCCCGGCCAAGAAGGCGGCGCCCCCCGCGAAGGCTCCAGCGCCCGCAAGAAGGCCGGCGTCCGCTGCCGGGAAGGCCGCCGCCGCCCCGCGCAAGGCGCCGGCGAAGAGTGCGTCCCCCGCAGCCCCGGCCGGCCCGTCGAGCGAGGAGCTCGACCGGCTTGCAGGCGGTGCGCACCACGACCCGCACGCGATCCTCGGCATGCACGTGGCCGGCGACGGCACCGTCGTGCGAGCCCTGCGCCCCGGGGCCGACGCAGTCTTCGCGCACGTGGGCGGCGAGCGCGTCGCGCTGGAGCACCGGCACGCCGGGGTCTGGGAGGCCTTCCTTCCCCGCACCCGCGGTCGTCGACTACCGGCTGGAAGTCGTCTACCACGGTGAGAGCTACCCGGCGGACGACCCGTACCGCTATCTGCCCACGCTCGGGGAGGTCGACCTCCACCTGATCAACGAGGGACGCCACGAAGAGCTCTGGACCGTCCTCGGCGCTCACGTCCGCCGCTATGACAGCGCGGCCGGTGAGGTCACCGGGACCTCGTTCGCCGTCTGGGCGCCGAGCGCTCGCGGACTGCGCGTCATCGGCGACTTCAACGGCTGGGACGGCCGCGGGCACCCGATGCGCGCCCTGGGCGCCAGCGGCGTCTGGGAGCTGTTCGTGCCCGACATCGGCGCCGGAACCCGCTACAAGTTCGCCGTCCTCGGCGTCGACTCGGTCTGGCGCGAGAAGGCCGACCCGATGGCCCGGCGCACCGAGGTCCCGCCGCTGACCGGCAGCGTGGTCGATACCTCCGACTACACCTGGTCGGACGACGCCTGGCTGGAGCAGCGCGCGCAGATCCAGCAGCACAAGGCGCCGATGAGCGTCTACGAGGTCCACCTCGGTTCATGGCGGCAGGGGCTCTCCTACGTCGAGCTCGCCGACCAGCTGGTCGAGTACGTCTCCTGGCTCGGGTACACGCACGTCGAGCTGCTTCCCGTGGCCGAGCACCCGTTCGGCGGGTCGTGGGGCTACCAGGTCACGGGCTACTACGCGCCGACGTCCCGCTTCGGGACCCCGGACGAGTTCCGGCACCTCGTCGACCGCCTGCACCAGGCCGGGATCGGCGTCATCGTCGACTGGGTCCCGGCGCACTTCCCCAAGGACGAGTTCGCCCTGGCGCGCTTCGACGGGACGCCGCTGTACGAGCACGCCGACCCCCAGCGGGGTGAGCAGCTGGACTGGGGCACCTACGTGTTCGACTTCGGTCGGCGGGAGGTGCGGAACTTCCTGGTCGCCAACGCCTCGTACTGGCTGGAGGAGTTCCACGTCGACGCGCTGCGCGTCGATGCCGTCGCTTCGATGCTGTACCTGGACTACTCGCGCGAGCCGGGCCAGTGGTCGCCGAACGAGTTCGGCGGACGCGAGAACCTGGAGGCGGTGGCCTTCCTGCAGGAGATGAACGCCGTCGTCTACCGCCGCACGCCGGGGGTGATGACCATCGCCGAGGAGTCGACGGCGTGGCCGGGCGTCTCGCGTCCGACCCATCTGGGCGGGCTGGGCTTCGGCTTCAAGTGGAACATGGGCTGGATGCACGACTCGCTGGACTACGTGGCCCACGAGCCGGTCCACCGCGGCTACCACCACCACCAGATGACGTTCTCGATGGTGTACGCGTACGCCGAGAACTACCTGCTGCCGATCAGCCACGACGAGGTGGTGCACGGCAAGGGCTCGCTGCTGCGCAAGATGCCGGGCGACCGCTGGCAACAGCTGGCGAACGTCCGTGCGTATCTGGCCTTCATGTGGGCGCACCCCGGCAAGCAGCTGCTGTTCATGGGTCAGGAGTTCGCGCAGGAGTCGGAGTGGAGCGAGGAGCGCTCGCTGGACTGGTGGCTGCTGGACACCCCTGACCACCGGGGCGTGGCGCTGCTGGTGCAGCAGCTCAACGCGGTCTACAAGGCGACCACGGCGCTCTGGACCCAGGACGTCGACACCGCAGGCTTCGCGTGGATCGATGCCAACGACGCGGCCGGCAACGTGTTCTCGTTCCTGCGCTTCGGCGACGACGGGTCGGCGCTGGCGTGCATCTCGAACTTCGCCGGGATGCCGCACGAGGGCTACCGGCTGGGCCTGCCTTGGGCCGGCAGCTGGACCGAGGTGCTGAACACCGACGCCGAAGCCTATTTCGGCAGCGGGATCGGAAACTTCGGGTCGGTGCAGGCCGGGCCGGACGGTTGGCACGGTCAGCCGGCCTCGGCGGAGCTGCGCCTGCCACCGCTGGGTACGGTCTGGCTGACCAGCAAGGGCCCCGCCCTTCCCTAGCCCCCGTCGGAGGCCGTACGTGGACGTCCAGGACCCAGGTTCCGTCGGCATCGACGGACCGAGGCTCGCCCGCGTCGATGAGCACCTGCGCCGCTACGTCGACGACGGTCGCCTGGCGGGCTACCAGGTGCGCGTGACCCGACGCGCCTGCACGGTGCTGGCCTCGACGTACGGCCTGGCCGACGTCGAGGCGGGCGTCGCCGTTGCCGACGACACCCTGTGGCGCATCTACTCGATGACCAAGCCGGTCACCGCCGTCGCGGCGATGGCGCTGTACGAGCGGGGCCTGTTCCGGCTGAACGACGAGCTGAGCCAGCACCTGCCGGAGTTCGCCGACATGCGGATCCTGGTCGGCGGGAACGTCGACGAGCCCAAGACCGTGCCGGCCCTGGAGCCCATCCGGATCTGGCACCTGTTCACCCACACCGCCGGCCTCACCTACGCCTTCACCCGGTCCAGCCTGCTCGACGACCTCTACCGGGTCTCCGGCGCCGACCCGGTCGCCGACCCCAGCGTCGACCTCGCGCAGATGTGTCAGCGGTGGGCTGCGCTGCCGCTCATGTTCGAGCCGGGAACCTCCTGGAACTACTCCGTGGCGACCGACGTCCTGGGTCGGTTGATCGAGGTCCTGACCGGTCAGAGCCTGGACCAGTCCTTCCGCGAGCTGGTCCTCGGACCCTTGGGCATGGACCAGACGCGTTGGTGGGTCGACGAGGAGGCCGCGCCGCGGCTCGCGGCGCTGTACGTCCCGAACCCGGGCGGCGGCGCGCTGCTGCGGCACGACGCCCTGGGCGCGCGCTTCCTCCAGCCGCCGGCGCTGTTCGGGGGCGGAGGTGGTCTCGTCTCGACGGCCGCCGACTATGCCCGCTTCACGCAGCTGCTGGTCCGCGGTGGTGAGGTCGACGGCGTGCGGGTGCTCGGTCCGCGCACCTTTGCGCTCATGACCCGCAACCACCTTCCGGGGGAGCGACGTTGGCCGGCGTGGCCCGTGGCGCCTTCGCGGAGATCGGCTATGCAGGTGCCGGTTTCGGTCTGGGTCTGGCCGTCCTCGTCGATCCTGCCGCCGCACGCGTCACCGGGAACGCCGGCGAGCTGCACCTGGGGCGGCCTGGCCAGCACCGCGTTCTGGGTGGATCCTGCCGAAGACCTCACGGTCGAGTTCTACACGCAGCTCGTGCCGAGCAGCACGTATCCGATCCGCACCGAGCTGCGCCAGATCGTGCACGCCGCCCTGATCGACTGAGCGGCGTCAGGCCGGGTCGCGGACACCGAGGTCGTCGGGTCCTAGCGGACGCTCCGCTGCCGTCGAGACCCGATCGGGCTGCAGCACGGGCGGGTCCGCCCCCGGCCGGGTGCAGGTGAGCGAGGAGACCAGCACGGCCTCGCTCAGCAGGTCGGCGACGACGTCGTCGCTCAGGTCGGCGACCTGGGCCGGACGGTGCCGGTCCCGGCGCACCAGGCCCGCCAGCAGGGCCGACATGAACGAGTCGCCGGCCCCGACCGTGTCGACGACCTGCACGGGCCGACCTGGCACCGATACCGCGGGGGCGCCGTGCCGGAACGCCGTCGCCCCGTGCGGACCGTCGGTGACGACGACCACGAGCACACCCAGCCCCAGCCACCGCGTGGCCACCTGTGCGACCGACGACCCGGGGTACAGCCAGTCGACGTCCTCCTGACTGGCCTTGACCAGGTGCGCCGAGCACAGGGTCGCCTCGACCGCGCGGCGACCCGCGTCAGGCTCTCCCAGCAGCCGGGGGCGGACGTTCGGGTCGTAGCTGACGAGCACCTCGCCGCTCGCCCGGGTGCGGGCGGCCAGCTGGTTGAGCAGCGCTGCGCCCGGAGGAGTCCAGGAGGCGAGGGACCCCAGGTGCAGCACCGCCGTCCCGGTCGGCAGCGCCGCAAGCTCCGGCTCGGTCCAGTGCCAGTCCGCCGTGCCCTCGGTGTAGAAGTCGTAGTCGACCGTCCCGACGGCGCCGACCGACACGACCGCCAGGGTGGTCTGCTGGCTCGCCGCGGGAGCAGCGCTCACGTCGATGCCCTCGGACCGCGCATGCTCGCGCAGCACTCTCCCGAAGGCCGTGTCGGAGATCCTCGCCAGCAGGGCCGTCGGCGTGCTCAGCCGGGCCAGGCCGACCGCGACGTTGAAGGGGCTGCCGCCAGGCGCCGCCCGGAAGGTCGCGGCCGCCTCGGTCGGGACGAGGTCGACGAGGGCCTCCCCCACGACCGTCACCACGTCCGTCATCTCGCCACGCCCCTATTCGACATAGGTGTAGGTCGCCAGGTCGGCGATCGGGCTGTCCGGTGTGAGCACGACGTTGGGGATCGTGACCTCGCGCTCCGCGCTCGCTGCCGGGGAACCCGGAGCCAACCGGTCGACGATCGCGTCGATCGCCAACCGCGCCTCGCGGGCGGGGTCCTGGGCGACGAGGGCGGCGAACACACCCCGCCGCAGCAGCTCGACGTTCGCCGGATAGGCGTCGTAGCCCACCAGCGCCACCTTCCCGACCAGCTGCTCGTCCTGGAGGGCAGCCGCGGCCCCGGTGGCGTTGGTGCCGTCGATCGCGAAGATGCCGCGCAGCTCGGGGTACCCGGACAGCCAGCTCGCGACGTTGCGGGCCGCCGTGTCAGGCTCGGACTGGGAGTAGGCGGTGTCCACGATGTCGATGCCCGGATAGGCGGCCTCGAGCCGGGCCCGGAAGCCGTCGAGCCTGGCGACGTTCGTCGTCGCCGTGGGAGAGGTGAGCCCGACGACCACCTGATAGCTGCCTCCGCGCACGTAGCCGATCGCTGTCGCCAGTGCATCGGCGGCCGCGGCCCCGCCGCCGACGTTGTCGCCGGTGATGAACGTCAGCACCCGGCTGAGGTCGCTGACGCGGGTGTCGACGTTGACGACCAGGACCCCGGCCTCGACGGCCCTGGCCACCAGCGGCTGCAGCGCGTCCGGGTCGGTCGGGACGAGCACGAGCGCATCCGGCGCGTCCGCGAGCACCCTCGTCACGTAGGGGATCTGGGTGGCCGGCGAATACTGCGTCGGGTCACCCTGCCAGACCAGGTCGACGCCGCGTCGGGCAGCGTGCTCGTCCGCGCCGCGCTTCATCGCCTGGAAGAAGGGGTCCGTGCGGGCTCCCATCACGAAGGCGACGGTCAGCCGCCCGTCGTCGGCGCGCGGCCGGTCCGAGCCGGCTGGCCCGCCGGTGCCGCAGGCGGCCAGCAGCGCCAGCCCGACCAGTCCCACGACGACCGACCGGGCGCGGCCGGGACCGGCCCGTCGACCTCTGTCCATCGTGGGACCGTACCGTCGGGAGCGGCTCAGAACAGCGCGTTGGACAGCGACCGGCGACCTGCCGCGACCCGCGGGTCCGCCGGGTCCAGCGCGTCGAGCAGGCTGAGCAGGTGGACCCGTGCGGCGTCGCGGTCCTCCGCCGTCGTGCGACGCACCAGCGCCACCAGCCGTGCGATCGCCTCGTCGATCCGCTCGGTGAGCACCTCGACGTCGGCGGCTGCCGTCTGCGCGGCGACGTCGTCCGGGGCGGCCTGCGCCGCGGCCAGGACGGTCTGCGGGTCGGCGTCGACGCTGCGCGCCAGCAGGGCGGCCCAGGCGCGTCCGGCCACCGCCTCCGGGTCGCCGGGCCGCCGGACGAGCAGAGCCTCGTAGGCCGCGCCGGCCGCGGCGTAGTCGCCGTCCGCCATGGCCTGCTCAGCAGCCTCGATCTCCGGCTCGGTCGGCACCGGAGCCGGCACGGGTCCGCCGTTCTCGGTGGCGTCCGCGCCCGGGAGACCGGCCTGCGCGGCCGCGGCCATCACCTGCTCGAGGAAGGCTCGCAGGTCGCGCTCGGGCAGGGCGCCGGTGAAGCCCTGGATGAGGCGGCCCCCGAGAGCCAGCAGCACGGTGGGGATGCTCTGGATCTGCAGCTGTCCGGACAGTGCCTGGTTGGCGTCGACGTCGACCTTGGCCAGGATCCAGGCCCCCCCGGCCTCGGCGGCGAGCCGCTCCAGCACCGGGGACAGCTGCTTGCACGGACCGCACCACTCGGCCCAGAAGTCGACCAGCACCGGCACCTGCAGGGAGCGCTGCAGCACCTCGGTCTCGAAGGTGGCCTCGGTGACGTCGACGACGAAAGCCCCACCGCCTGCGGCCGGCGCCGTTCCCGGAGCGGGCGCGGCCGGGGCGCGCAGGGAGGACAGGTCGACGGCTCCGGCGATGTTGATGTCGGTGGGGCGCATGGTCATGCGCTCATCTTGCCCGCTCGTGCGCGGAGGAGCCAACGGCGGCGGGGTCGCCGCCTCCAGGAGAGCCGGCCGATGCGGTGACCGGCGACCAGACTGGGGTCGGCGCCGGGGCGGGCAGACGCTCGCGCCGGGCAGTCCCCGGACCAGGAGGAACAGTGACCTACTGCACGCACTGCGGCGGCCGGCTCGGCGCGCAGCAGCCGCACCCCGTCTGCTCGACCTGCGACCGCGTGCAGTACGCGGATCCCAAGGTCGGCGTCGGAGTCGTCGTCCACGACGAGGCGGGTCGCCTGCTGCTGGTGCGCCGCGGCGTCGGCCCGGGCAAGGGCGCCTGGGCGCTGCCGGCCGGCTTCGTCGACGCCGGCGAGGACCCGCGCGCGGCCGCGGCCCGCGAGACGCGGGAGGAGACCGGCCTGGAGGTGGAAGTCCTGGGCGTCGTGGACGTGTACCCCGGTCCGGCCGTGAGCGGCGGACGCGGGGCGACGTTCTTCCTCGCCTTCCACGCCCGGGTCGTCGGCGGCGTGCTCGCCGCGTCCGACGACGCCACGGACGCCGGCTTCTTCGCCGCCGACGAGCTGCCTCCGCTGGCCTTCGACAGCACGCGCGACGCCGCCCGGCGGCGCCGACCGTCCTGAGCCGACGACGGCGGCTGGCAGGCTGGCCGTATGCGCAGATCGACGACGGCCGTCCCGGCCACCGCCCTGTTCCTCGTCCTCGGCCTGGCGGCGTGCACGTCCGACGCCGCCGACCCGACCCTGGCGACGGCCTCCGCCGAGAGCACGAGCACCGCGACCCCCACAGCGGCCGCATCGCCGCTGGCCCTCTCCGGCGGTGGCACCTACGCCACCACCGACGCCATCGCTGCGGCCCTGACCGCAGGTGGGCTGACGTGCGAGGACCTGATGGTGGGCAGCTACCCGGGGGTGAGCGAGGCCAAGAGCTGCGTGCTGGAGGGGACCGAGGACGCGGTGCTGCTCGTCTTCGCCGACGACGCCGAGCGGCAGGACTACCTGGCCACCCGCGAGCCGTTGGCAAACTCCGTCGTCGGCGAGAACTGGGCGGTGCAGACGGTGCTCACCGCGTCGGCGGACAAGGTGGCCGAGGCCGTCGGTGGGACCGTCGTCCCGCAGGTGGGCTGACGACGCCGGCGACCACTCAGCGCCGACCACTCAGCGCCGACGCCGGTGACGCACGAGCAGCACCAGCACCACCACCGCCGCCGCCACCGGCGCCAACCGCTTGAGCACCGGAGCCCCGGCGGTGCCCAGGAGGTCGATCGGCTCGGCGGGCGCGCGGGGCGGGAGCACGCGCGCCGCAGGAGCCTCGCCTACCGGGGTATCGCCTGTCGTGGTGCCGCCTGTCGTGGTACCCCCAGCCGTGCCCCCCGACGTGGGGTCCGTCGCCGCCGACATCCGCGCGGCCGGGGCTGACGCCGCCCCCGCTTGGATCTCCTCCGACAGGCAGGCCGCGAACTGGTCGACGAGCTTCGCGCTGACGTCGGCCAGCACTCCCCGCCCGAACTGGGCGGGCTTGCCCGTGACGTTCAGGTCCGTGTCGACCTCCACCTCGGTGACGTCGCCCTTGTCCAGCAACCGACAGGTGATCAGCGCCTTGGCGGTCCCGGTACCGCGCGTCTCC
Organism: uncultured Actinomycetes bacterium; assembly: GCA_963784675.1. Lineage (GTDB taxonomy): Bacteria > Actinomycetota > Actinomycetes > Mycobacteriales > SCTD01 > SCTD01. The sequence continues at coordinate 67,367 of CAWASE010000019.1, read as the reverse complement.
TTGCCGCTGCCGTCGATGACCGCGACGTGGGTGGCGTCGTCCTTGGAGACGAACCGGGCCTTGCCGCCGTAGGTCAGGTTGATCGGCCCGACCTTCACCTTCACGGTGCCCTCGAAGTCGTCTCCGTCGTGGCTGGTCAGGGTCGCGCCCGGCATGCACGGCGCGATCCGTTCGACGTCGAGCAGCACCTGCCACGCCTGCTCGACGGGTACGGGCACGGTGAAACGGTTCTCGAGCTTCATCGGGCTACCACCTCGGGGTCGGGATCGGACGTGCGGGCGCGGACGGCGATCAGGTCGGCGGGCGTGTCGATGTCGTCGGGACTGCCGGTGCCGGTGCAGTCGACCTCGAAGACCTGCTCGGGGTGGTCACGCAACCAGCCGCGCGCACCTTCGTCGCCGACGGCGGCGGCGGCGACGTCGGCCCAGACGGCGGCATCGAGCCGGACCGGGTTGCGCCGCCGGCCCTCGTAGCTGGCCACCGCGGCGGGACCCGGTGCCGCGAGCAGCAGTCGGATGCTGTCGGCGCTCACCAGCGGCTGGTCCGCCAGGGCGACGATGCAGGCGTCCGCTCGCCCGTCCAACGCAGCGAGCCCTGCCCGCAGGGAGGCACCCATGCCGCTGTGCCACTGCTCTGCCACGACGACCTCGACGCCCTCGCAGAGCGGCGCGACGCGCTCGGCGGCCGCCCCGAGCACGACGACGACGGGGTCACAACCGCCTTGGATCAGCAACCGGATCCCCCTGCGCACCAGGGGTTCTCCGTCGAGCTCGATGAGAGCTTTGGGCCCGCCGAAGCGGCGCCCCTCCCCTGCTGCCAGCAGCAGCCCGGCGACGCTCACGAGCCCACCACCGAGGCGCCGATGCCGGGCCGGAGGTCGACGTGGATGTCTCCTCCCGTGCTGGCGAGCGGTCGTCCGGAACCGCCCCACCGCTTCTGCACGATCTCGGCCGCGATGGAGATCGCCGTCTCCTCCGCCGTCCGGGCACCGAGGTCCAGGCCGATCGGCGAGTGCAGCCGGGCCAGCTGCGCCTCCGGCACCCCTACCTCGCGCAGCCGACGGAGGCGGTCGTCGTGGGTGCGCCGGCTGCCCATAGCCCCGATGTAGGCCGCCGGACCGCGCAGCGCGACCTCGAGCAGCGGCACGTCGAACTTCGGGTCGTGAGTGAGCACGCAGAGCACCGTGCGTTCGTCGATCTGCGTGTGCTGCAGGTAGGCGTGCGGCCAGGCGCAGACGACCTCGTGCGCCTCCGGGAAGCGTCGAGCGGTGGCGAACACCGGACGGGCGTCGCACACGGTCACTCGATAGCCCAGGAAGACGCCGACCCGGCTGACCGCGGCCGCGAAGTCGGTGGCCCCGAACACGAGCATGCGGGGCGGGGGGGTGAAGGACTGGACGAACACCGTCACGTCGTCGATGCGCCGCTGACCGTTCGGCCCGTAGTGCCGGTCACCGGTCTGACCGAGCGCGAGCATGCCCCTTGCGTCGTCGGCGACGGCCAGGTCGAGGCCGTCGGCGCCCAGCGTGCCCACGGCCGCATCGACGCCGACGAGCCGCTGGGCGCCGAGGCGGGCGGGACCGCCGACGACGGTCGCCAGCGCCACCGGCGCGTCGACGGCCATCGCCGCGGTCCAGGCGGTGAGGACCTCGCGGTCGGCCGGCGCGACGAGCACCTCCAGGGTGCCGCCGCAGGTGAGCCCGACGGCGAACGCGTCGTCGTCGCTGTAGCCGTAGGTCTGGACGACCGCCTCGCCGTCGGCGAGCACCTGCTCGGCCGTGCCGTAGACGGCACCCTCGACGCAGCCGCCCGAGATGCTGCCGAGCGCCTCACCGTCGGCCGCCACCGCCATCGCCGCTCCGGGGGTCGGGGCGAGGAACCCCGCGCGCCGATGACCGTGGCGAGCGCGAAGGGACCGCCCGCGTCGAGCAGGTGGCGCAGTCCGACGGCGAGGTCACGCACGCGCGCGGTCCCGTCCCGAGGTCGCTGCGGCGCGGCCGAGCACGACGGCAGCCAGCTGCTCCAGCGCGCCCAGGCTGTGACCCTCCACGAAGTCGTCAACGTGCGGCAGCGCCGCAGCCATCCCCGCGGCGAGCGGCGCGTAGCCCGGGGCCGCCTTGCGCGGGTTGGACCACACGACCCGGTGCGCGAGCCGGTGCAGCCGGGCCATCTGGTCCCCGAGCAGGGCCGCGTCGCCCCGCTCCCACCCGTCGGACAGCACGACGACGACCGCGCCGCGCGCGGTTCCCCGCTGCCCCCAGCGGTCCAGGAACTGCTTGAGCAGCTCGCCGAGCCGGGTGCCGCCGCCGGCGTCCGCGAGCGCTGCGGCGACGGCGGCCATCGCGGTGTCGGGGTCGGGATGGGCGAGCTCGCGCGTGAGCCGGGTCAGCCGGGTGCCGAGGGCGAACACCTCGACCGGACCGGCCGCTCTCCCCCGCCGGGAGGCGGCATGGGCGAACCGCAGCAGCGCGTCGGCGTAGGCATCCATGGAGCCGCTCACGTCCACGAGCAGCACCACGCGACGGGGGCGGGTGACGGGCGAGCGGTAGCGCAGCCGCGCCGGCTCCCCCCCGGCGGCGAGCCAGGCGCGTACGGTGCGCGCGCCGTCGACCCCGCCGCGGGCCGACGGTCGGCGGCGGCGGGTGCGCCGGACCTGTCCCGGGAGGGTCAGGGCAGCGAGCAGGGCCCGCAGCTCAGCCTTCTCGCGGCTGTCGAGCGTGCTGACGTCGCGGTGCCGCAGCTGTTCCACGCTGCTGGCAGCCGCCTGCGCCGGCGCTGCGCCGGGCGGCTCGTCGTCGCCGTCCAGCCCGGGCTCTCCCGCGTCGGCGACCAGCCGCAGCTGGCTCGTGGTCAGGCGCTGCCGGCGCACCACCGAGCCGGGGCGCGCGCCGAAGTAGGCGTCGAAGACGGTGTCGTAGCGCTGCTGCTCCTCACGCGTGCCGCACAGCGTCAGGCGGCCCGCCCAGTAGACGTCGGCGCGCTTCGCGGCGTCGAGGCCGGCCAGGGCCGACACCGCGGCCTGGACGCGATCGGACGTCGCCGGGACGCCTGCCGCGCGCAGGGTTGCCGCCAGCCCGACCAGGCTGTCGACGCCGTCCCGGCTCGCCGACCTCGACCCGGCCCAGGTCGTGGTCATCGACCCAGGACGGCGGTGGCGATCATCTGCTGCACGTCCAGGCGCTGGGCGTGCTGCTGGTCCTCGCGGTACTTCAGCACCGCCCCGAGCGTGGCGGTCGCGAGCCCGGCGTCGAGCTGCTCGGCGCCGAGGGCGACCAACGCCTGCGTCCAGTCGATGGTCTCGGCCACGCCCGGTGGCTTGAGCAGGTCTTCCGCGCGCAACGCCGCCACCGCCCGGGCCACCTGCGCGACCAGGACGGCCGCGGCCTCAGGGACGCGCTGGCGCACGATCGCGACCTCGCGCTCGAAGTCCGGGTGCTCCACCCAGTGGTAGAGACAGCGGCGCTTGAGCGCATCGTGCACCTCGCGGGTGCGGTTGCTCGTCACCACGACGATCGGTGCGACCTCGGCACGGATGGTGCCGAGCTCGGGCACGGTGACGGTGTAGTCCGAGAGCACCTCCAGCAAGAAGGCCTCGAACTCGTCGTCGGCACGGTCGACCTCGTCGACGAGCAGCACCGCCGGGGTGGTCTCGAGCGCTGCCAGCAACGGACGGGCCAGCAGGAAGCGTCGGCTGTACACCTCGCTCTCGAGCGCCTGCGCGTCACCGCCCCCGGCCGCCTCGGCCGCACGCAGGTGCAGCAGCTGCCGCGGAAAGTCCCAGTCGTACAGGGCCTGGCTGGCGTCGATGCCCTCGTAGCACTGCAACCGGAGCAGGTCGGCCCCGACGACCGCCGCGAGGGCGTGCGCCAGCGCGGTCTTGCCGACGCCGGCCTCGCCCTCCAGGAACAGGGGGCGCGGCAGGGCCAGGGCGAGATAGGCGGCGGTGGCGACCCCCTCGTCGGCGAGATAGCCGGCGTCGGCCAGCAGCCCTCGCAGCCCGGCGGGATCCTGCACCCCTGCAGGGAGCAGACCCCGCCGGACGGGCGGACCGGCCGTCAGCTGCCGAACCCGGCCGCGGCGACGACGGCTCGTCCGGTGAGCACCCTGGCCAGGTGCCGGCGGTAGTCGGGCTGGCCGCCGAGGTCCGCGGGCGGGCTCGTGCCCTCGGCCACGGTCGCGACCGCGGCCGTCACGGCGGCCCGGTCCGCCGCGCCGACGAGCGCCTGCTCCACGTCGCGGGCGCGCAGGGGGGTCGAGCCCATGTTGGTGAGTCCGATCCTGGCCTCGGCGATGCTGCCGCCGTCGAGCCGCACCGCTGCGGCCACCCCGACGATCGCCCACGCCTGCGCGACGCGGTTGAACTTCTCGTACCGCACCCCCCAGCTGCCTTCGAGCTTCGGCAACCGGATCTCGGCGAGGATCTCGTCCGGGGACAGCGCCGTCTCCAGATAGTCCTGGAAGAAGTCGGCCGCCGCGATGGACCGACGTCCGCCGGGCCCCTCGGCGACCAGCTCGGCGTCCAGGGCCAGGGCGACGGCGGCGAGGTCACCGGCCGGGTCGGCATGGGCCAGCGCCCCGCCGAAGGTGCCGCGGTGGCGCACCGCCGGATCGGCGACGGTGGCGGTGGCGGCAGACAGCAGCGCGGCGTGCCGGCGCACGAGCGGGTCCTCCATGACGTCGCTGTGCCGGGTCATCGCGCCGATGACCAGGCTGTCACCGTCCTCGCGGACCCCCTTGAGCTCGGCGACCTTGGACAGGTCGACCAGCACGGTCGGGAACGACAGCCGTAGCCGCAGCACCGGCAGCAGGCTCTGCCCGCCGGCGAGGATCTTGGCGTCCTCGCCGGCCTCGCCGAGCGCGGTGATCGCCTCGGCGAGCGTGGTGGGCGCGACGTAGTCGAACGCGGCGGGGATCATGCGGACGCTCCGTTGCTCGTGGTGCCGGCGGTGGTCGCGGTGGACGCGCCCCCGTAGGCGACGGTGCCCGAGGTCGCGCGCAGCGTGCCGTCGTCGTGGATGGCCCGCCAGACCCGCTCCGGCGTCGCGGGCATGTCCAGGTTGTTCACGCCGTAGGGGCGCAGCGCGTCGACGACGGCGTTCATGACCGCCGGGGTCGAGGCGATCGTGCCGGCCTCGCCGACACCCTTGACGCCCAACGGGTTGCTGGTCGCGGGCGTCTCGGTGCGGCCGGTGTCGAAGTGCGGCAGGTCGGGCGCGGCCGGCACGAGGTAGTCGACCAGCGAGCCGGTGGTCAGGTTGCCCTCGGCGTCGTAGACGGCCTCCTCGTACAGCGCCTGCGCGATGCCCTGCGCGAGCCCGCCGTGCACCTGGCCCTCGACGATGACCGGATTGACGATCTTGCCGATGTCGTCGACGCAGACGTACTTGCGGATCTTCGTGAAGCCGGTCTCGGTGTCGATCTCGACCGCGCACAGGTGGGTGCCGTGCGGGTAGGAGAAGTTCTCCGGGTCGTAGACGTAGTCGCTGTCCAGGCTCGGCTCCATGCCGTCGGGCAGGTTGTGCGCCGCGAAGGTCGCCAGCGCCACCTCCTGGATGGTCAGCGAGGCCTCCGGCGAGCCCTTCACGCTGAACGTCCCGCCACCGAACTCGACGTCGTCCTCGCTGGCCTCCAGCAGGTGCGCGGCGATCCGCTTGGCCTTCTCGATGACCTTGCCGGTGGCCTTGTGGATCGCGACGCCGCCGACGACCAGCGACCGCGAGCCGTAGGTGTCCATGCCCTTGGGGCTGCTCTGAGTGTCACCGGCGACCAGCAGGACGTCCTCGAACGGCACCCCGAGCGAGTCGGCGACGATCTGGCTCCAGGCGGTGTGGTGGCCCTGCCCGTGCGGCGTGGCGCCGGACACGACCTCGACCTTGCCGGTCGGCAGCATCCGCACCGACGCCGACTCCCAGCCGCCGGCGCCGTAGGACAGCGAGCCGAGCACCCGCGAGGGTGCCAGCCCGCACATCTCGGTGAACGTCGAGATGCCGATGCCGAGCTGGATCGGGTCCTTGCGCTCACGGCGCTGCTGCTGCTCGGCCCGCAGCCCGGCGAGGTCGAACATCTGCTCGGCCTTCTCGGTGGCCGCCTCGTAGTTGCCCCTGTCGTAGGTGAGCCCCGCGATCATCGTGTACGGGAACTCCTCGTGCCTGATCCAGTTCTGCTTGCGCAGCTCCATCGGGTCGCGTCCGAGCTCGGCCGCGAGCTCGTCCATGATCCGCTCGATGGCGTAGGTCGCCTCGGGTCGGCCGGCGCCGCGATAGGCGTCGGTGGGCGTCTTGGTCGTGAAGACGCCGGTGCACAGGAAGCGGTAGGCGTCCATCTTGTAGATCGCCGGGAACATGAACGCACCCAGCACCGGCACGCCGGGGGTGATGAGCTGCAGGTAGGCGCCCATGTCGGCCATCAGCTCGACCTTCAGGCCCAGCAGCGTGCCGTCCTTGCGGGCCGCGATGGTGATGTCCTGGATCTGGTCGCGGCCGTGCGTGGTGGCCTGGTAGTTCTCGCTGCGCGTCTCGGTCCACTTGATCGGGTCGGCCGAGCTTGCGGGCGACGACCAGGCAGAGCACCTCCTCGGCGTAGACGTTGAGCTTGGCGCCGAAGCCGCCGCCGACGTCGGGCGCGATGACGCGCAGCTTGTGCTCGCCGATGCCGGTGGTGAGCGCGAGCATCACCCGCAGGATGTGCGGGATCTGCGTGGCGGAGTAGACGGTGAACTCGTCGGCAGCCGCGATGGGTGCGACGACGACACCGCGGGGCTCCATCGGGGTCGGGATAGCCGCTGCTGCCGGAAGCGGCGCTTCACCACCACCGCGTCGTCGCCGGCAGCCGCGACGGTCTCGTCGTAGTCGGCTCCGGCGCCGGGGAAGTCGAACAGGAAGCACTTGTTGGTGCCCTTGTCGCTGTGCACCAGCGGAGAGCCGTCTTTGAGCGCCGCCTCCATGTCGACGACGGCCGGCAGCTGCTCGTACTCGACCGCGACGGCCTCCAGCGCATCGGCGGCCTCGTAGCGGCTGCGGGCGATGACGACGGCGACACCGTCGCCGACGTAGCGCACCTCGTCGATGGCCAGCGGGGTGTGCGCCGGGCTGACCATGTCGGGGGTGACCGGCCACGCGCACGGCATCGAGCCGCCCATGACGTCGGCGAGGTCCTTGCCGCTGTAGGCGGCGATGACGCCGGGCATCTCCAGGGCTGCGCTCACGTCGACCGAGACGACCTTCGCGTGGGCCATCGGGCTGCGCAGCACGGTCAGGTGCAGCAGGCCCGGCAGGGTGATGTTGTCGGTCCAGTTGGTCTGGCCGGTGACGAGCTTGGCGTCCTCCTTGCGACGGCGTCCGCGCCCCAGCTCACCGCCCGCGTAGGGCTTGCTCAGCGCGTCCGGGTGCTCGGCGATCTCGCCGGCGACCAGGCCGGCATCCAGCTGCTCGGTCATGCGTCCACCTTCTCGGCGTCGGCGTCCTGGAAGGAACCGGCGATCGGGCCGTCTCCGCGCAGCTCGGAGGCGGCGGAGAGGACGGCCTTGACGATGTTCTGATAACCGGTGCAGCGGCAGAGGTTGCCCTCCAGCCCGTGGCGCACCTCGTCCTCGGTGGGGCTGGCGTTGCGCGAGAGCAGGTCCACGGTCGCCATGATCATCCCGGGGTGCAGTAGCCGCACTGCAGGCCGTGGTGCTCCTGGAAGGCGCGCTGCACCGGGTGCCAGCCGGCGGGCCGTCGCCCTCACCGTCGGCCAGGCCCTGGATGGTGGTGATCTCGCGTGCCGTCGGCCTGCACCGCCAGCACCGAGCAGGACTTCACGCTGTCGCCGTCGAGCCGGATCGTGCAGCTGCCGCAGTTGCGGGTGTCGCAACCGATCGGGGTGCCGACCCGGCCGAGGCCGTCGCGCAGGTGGTGGGTGAGCAGGGTTCGGGGTTCGACCTCATCGGTGTAGGTGACACCGTCGACCTTCAAGCTGACGCGCATCTGACGCCTCTCCGGAGCTCCAGCGGACGTTCCCGCACGCAGTCATCGAGGTGACGGAGAAGCGCCCGGACCAGTTTGCGGGACGGGTCCGGGCCCCTCCTGACGCCTGCCTCGACGAGCGGACGGAACAGGGTCTACACGTGACGCACGTCTATGACCTGCGTCACAGCGTGACCCTAACCCGGGTGGCGCAAGACGCAACAGCGGGCCCCGTACCGGTCGGGTCCCGACCGCTTGCCCCCGACATCCCAGAGGCCTCCCGTAGGGGCCGCCTGCTGCGCTGACTGCCGACGGGCCGCGGCCCGGCTGAGCCTGGACGCCGGGTCAGACCGCCTGGGCGGGAAGGACGTCCGGCGTGGCGTGGACGGCGAAGTGGGCGCCCGGCGAGCCGATGGTGAGCATGACCGCGGTGAACCACCAGGACCAACCCATCGCCGTCCGACGCAGCAGCACCAGGCCGACCAGCGCGAGGAACAGCACCCCGTGCAACGGTCCGAGCACCGGCAGCAGGTTGACGCTCGACACGCGGCTCAGGACCGAGCCCAGCAGCAGCAGCACGACGAACGAGATCGACTCCGCGAGCGCCACCCGGCGCAGGGCCGTCATCACGGGACGTCCGGACGCTGGTCGACGAGCTCGAAGTCCTCGAACTCGAAGCCGGGCGCCACCACGCAGGCGAGCAGGACCGCGGTGTCCATCGGCTGCGCGGCCTGCCACTGCCCCGGCTCGACGAGATGCTGCAGGACGCCGTCGGGTCCGACCACGACCGTGCGGTCGGGCACGGGGGTCTGCTCGGTACCGCCGAGGTACAGCAGCAGCGAGCCGCCGCCCTGCCAGAGCCACAGCTCGCCGGACCGGACCCGGTGCCAGCGCGAGGACTGTCCTGCCTCGAGCAGGTAGTGGATCGACGTCGCAGGTGAGCGCGGCCCGTGCGGCGTCTCGACCACGCCGGGGGCGCGCCAGGTCTCGCGGAACCAGCCGCCCTCAGGGTGGCGCTGCAGGTCCAGCGCCGCGGGGTCCGGCGCGGGCCGGCTCAGCACGACGGCTCGCGTCCCGTCTTCTTGACCATGGCTGAAGTCTCGCACCGTCGCCGGGCTGCGGCCTGCGGGCGCTGCCGTCGGCGGCGGGGGCTCGCCGGATGACCAAGGGGCGTGCGAGAGTGCGGACGGGGCACAACCGGCGCCGCCGGTCGCTCCGCGAGCCCGAGGAGCACGCCATGAGCAAGGACAAGGGCGGCCGCGCCGCCAAGAAGCCCAAGGCGGACAAGAACAAGAAGGTCAGCGGTCAGACGCCGACGCAGGGCACGGCCGTCTCGGCGGCAGCCGCAAAGAAGTGACCGCGGCGGCAGCCGCGAGGGAAGTGACCGCGGCGGCAGCCGCGAGGGAAGTGACTGCGGCGGCAGCCGCCAAGAAGTGACCGCGGCGGCAGCCGCGAGTCGCATGGTGGCTGCCGGCACGGGGGCGCTCACCCGGTGACGGCGGCCACCAGGTCGTCGGCGGCCGCGTAGGGGTCGAGCTCGCCCGCGGCCACGCGGGCTGCCAGGTCGCGCAGCGACGTGCCCGTGCGCAGGTCGCCGAGGCGCTCGCGCAGCGTCGTCAGCGCGATCGCCTCGACCTCGTCGGCGGCCCGGTCGGTGCGGCGCTGGGCGAGGCGGCCGGTCTCGGCCAGCCAGGCGCCGTGCCGCTCGATGGCGTCGACCACGTCGTCGGCGCCCTCGCCCTTCGCCGCGATCGTCTTGAGGATCGGCACCCGCCAACCGTCGTCCGTGCTGTCTGCTCCCTTGCGGGTGCCTCCCAGGCTGAGCATGTAGCGCAGGTCGCGCACGACGGTGTCGGCGCCGTCGCGGTCGGCCTTGTTGACCACGAAGACGTCGGCGACCTCCAGGATCCCGGCCTTGGCCGCCTGGATCCCGTCGCCCATGCCGGGTGCCAGCAGCACCAGCGTGGTGTCCGCGAGCGAGGCGATCTCGACTTCCGCCTGACCTACACCCACGGTCTCGACGAGCACGACGTCGCAGCCGGCTGCGGACAGCACCCGCAGCGCCTGCGGGGTCGCCCAGGATAGCCCGCCGAGGTGCCCGCGGGAGGCCATCGAGCGGATGAACACGCCCTCGTCCAGGGCGTGGTCCTGCATCCGGACGCGGTCGCCGAGCAGCGCGCCGCCGGAGAACGGCGAGCTCGGGTCGACCGCGAGCACGCCGACCCGCAGGCCGCGTCGACGGTAGGCCGCGACCAGCGCGTTGGTGGAGGTGCTCTTGCCGACGCCGGGCGAACCGGTCAGGCCGACCACGCGCGCGTGACCTGCCCGCGGCGCCAGCAGCGCCATGACCTCGCGCAGCGCCGGGCTGGCGTCCTCGACCAGGCTGATCAGCCGGGCGACGGCGCGGCCGGTGGGTGCGGTCGCCGCCGCAGGCCTGCTCGACCAGCGTCGGGACGTCGAGCACCCGCCGGCCGCGCCCGGCGGTGCCGCGCGGCGGTCAGCTGTGCGGGCTCGGCCGGGCACGCGCAGCAGCAGGGCGTCGCCCTGTCCGCCGCCGCCGCACAGCGCGGCCGCACCCAGGCCGCCGCCGCGGCGCTTGAGCTCGTGCGCCAGGTGCAGCACGACGCGGGCACCGGAGGCGCCGATCGGGTGGCCGAGCGCGATCGCGCCGCCGTTGACGTTGACCTTGTCCGGGTCGACGCCGAGCGCGCGCGGTGGACGCGATCCCGACGGCGGCGAACGCCTCGTTGAGCTCGAACAGGTCGACGTCGTCGACGGTCAGGCCCGTCCTTGCGCGAGCGCCTTCTTGATGGCGTTGGCCGGCTGCTCCTGCAGGGAGTTGTCGGGGCCGGCGACGATGCCGTGCGCGCCGATCTCGGCGAGCCAGGTCAGCCCGAGCGCCTCGGCCTTGGCCCTGCTCATGACGACGACCGCGGCGGCGCCGTCGGAGATCTGCGAGGCGTTGCCGGCGCTGATCGTGCCGTCCTTGGTGAACGCCGGGCGCGAGCTTGCCGAGCGACTCGGCGGTGGTGCCGGGGCGCACGCCCTCGTCCTCGGTGACGACGACCGGGTCGCCCTTGCGCTGCGGGATCGCGACCGGGACGATCTCGTCGGCGAAGCGGCCGTCCTTGATCGCGGCGGCGGCGAGCTCGTGGCTGCGGGCGGCGAACTCGTCCTGCTCCTCGCGGGTGATGGCCGGGAAGTTCGGCCGTCGTGGCGCTCGGTGCCCTCGCCCATCGGCACCCGGTCGAAGGCGTCGAACAGGCCGTCGTGGAAGGTCGCGTCGAGGATCTCGGCGTTGCCGTAGCGGTAGCCCTGGCGCGGCCTTGGGCAGCAGGTACGGCGCGTTGGTCATCGACTCCATGCCACCGGCGACGACGACCTCGACCTCACCGGCGCGGATCAGCTGGTCGGCCAGCGCGATCGCGTCCAGGCCGGACAGGCAGACCTTGTTGATGGTCAGCGCCGGGACGTCCATGCCGATGCCGCCCTTGACCGCGGCCTGACGGGCCGTGATCTGGCCCTGGCCGGCCTGCAGCACGTGGCCCATGATCACGTAGTCGACCTGGTCGCCGGTGATCCCGGAGCGCTCGAGCGCGCCCTTGATGGCGACCCCGCCGAGGTCCATGGCGGTGAGGTCCTTGAAGGCGCCCGGCGAGCTTGCCGATGGGCGTGCGGGCGCCGGCGACGATGACGGACGGGTTCTCGGAGCTGCTCACGGGGTCCTCCAGGGTCGATGGGTGCGTGCCTGCGACGATACGAGCACCGTCCCGCTCACCCCGTCGGCGCCCGACGGAGCCCACCCGTGAAGATCACCCGCATCGACCACGTCGGCATCGCCGTCGCCGACCTCGACGCCGCCATCGCGATCTACGAGACCGGCTTACGGCATGCGCTGCGTGCACGCGGAGGTCAACGAGGAGCAGGGCGTTCGCGAGGCGATGATGGAGGTCGGCGACTCCGGCTCGTTCGTGCAGCTGCTGTCGCCGCTGTCGCCCGGACACGCACCATCGGCAAGTTCCTGGACAAGAACGGCCCGGGCATCCAGCAGATGGCCTACCGCGTCGACGACCTCGACGAGGTCAGCGCCGCACCTGCGCGGCCAGGGCATGCGGCTGCTCTACGACGAGCCGAAGAACGGGCACGGCCGGCAGCCGGGTCAACTTCATCCATCCCAAGAGCAGCGGGGGCGTGCTGGTCGAGCTGGTCGAGCCCGGCCCCGACGGCATGGGTCACTGAGGCGGTCCGCCGGGTGACCCTCCGGTCTCGGTGTCAGCCACCAGGGCCGCCCCTGTCCCGGATCGCCAGCACCTCCCCGAGCCGGTCCAGGAACGGCTCCTGCGCCGGGAGGATCTTGCCGCGCGCCGTGGCGAGGTCGAACCACTGCGCGCGGTCGATCTCCGGGAACTCCTGGAGCCGGCCCTGCCACCGCATCGCGAAGGTGTTGCTCACGACCGTGGCGACGTCCAGGTCACCGGCCAAGGCCCACGCCCGCACCCGCTTGCCGCCCTTCTGGACGATCTCACCGAGGTCGAGCGGTTCGCCGGCCGGCGGCAGGTGGCCGATCTCCTCGGACCACTCGCGGTAGGCGGCGTCGCGAGGGGGCTCGTCGTCGCCGTACTCGCCCTTGGGCACGCCCCAGACGTCCTTGCGGGCGTGCAACGGGCCACCGGGATGGGCCAGCAGCACCTCCAGGTGCGGCACCTGCCGGTAGAGCAGCAGTCCGGCGCTCCGTTTCGGCATGCCGCAGATCTTCCCAGGCGCGGCAGGAACCGCGCGGCGCGGCGTCGAACAAGGGCACAACCTCGACCTCCTTGGAGCCGTCCCGCATGCGCCGTCGTCCCGCCCTCGCGCTCGCCAGCGCCGCCGTCCTGCTCGCGTCCGTGGGGATCGCGACCGCAGGCGTGCTGCCGACCGTCCCCGTCAGCCCGGTCGTGCCGGCCACCGGCGCGGACTTCATCTCCGACAACGTGACGCACGTCGGGCACCGTCCCGCTGGACGGCGCCGTCGGTGTCGATGAAGATCGTCAAGGTCGGCAAGCAGCGCCGGGCCTACGTCAGCGGCGCGGCCGGGCTGTCGATCTACGACGCCACCGACCCGGCCAGCCGCTGCTGCTCGGCCACCTGCCCGATCTACAACTGGGAGAACGAGGACATCGCCGTCTCCGCCGACGGCAAGACCGCGATCCTCACCGAGTTCGAGGGCACGCTCTACCTGCACGTCGTCGACACCAGCGACCCGACGCTGCCGCGTGCTCAAGGGCACGATCCCGCTCGGCGGCGACCACACCGTGGTCTGCGCCGACCAGGCCGTGCAACTACCTGTTCGGCTCGGAGGGCAACACCTACGACATCCGCGACCGCAGCAACCCGGTGGAGCTGCCGAAGGAGCAGTCCTGGCGCGCGCTGACCGGCGCCGAGCAGCGGCCACGCCCTGCACCAGGACGACGCCGGCGTCTGGATCGCCGACACCGACGCCGCTGGTGGTCTTCGAGCAGGTCAAGGGCAACCCGCTCAAGCTCAAGGTGCTCACCACCGGCGAGATCACCAAGAACACCGCCTACCAGCACAACAACATCCGCCCCGAGCCGACCGGTACAAGCCCCGCAAGGCCGGCGGCGAGAGCGCGGGCCTGCCGCTGCGCGACGGCGAGCTGCTGCTGGGCAAGGGCGAGACGAACTTCACCGGCACCTGCGAGACCGGGGCCGGCGCGTTCAGCACCTGGTCGATGGCCGGCTTCGACAAGGGCGTCCCGATGAAGCAGCTCGACGTCCTGCGTCCGGTCAGCGGCACCTACACCGACGGCGACCCGGCCGTGAACGCGCCTGGGCTGCTCGGGCCACTGGTTCACCGAGAAGAAGGCCAAGACGGCTCGGTCCTGGTCGCCGCCGCCTGGTACGAGCACGGCACGCGCTTCCTGAAGGTCGACCCGAAGCACCGGCAAGATCCGCCAGGTCGGCTTCTACCAGCCGGTGCGCGGCTCCACCTCGCAGGCCTACTGGATCCCCGGCACCGACTACGTCTGGGCCATCGACTACCACTCCGGCATCGACATCCTGAAGTTCGACGAGAAGAAGAAGGTGCCCACCACCGCGGCGATCGACGCGTCGTGGCTGGCCAAAGCCACCGTCAAGGACCCGCTGTCAGAGCTGATGCGCAACGTGTGCCAGGCCGGCGGCGCCATGACCGACGACCAGCATGCGGCGATGAACCGCCTGCGGGGCGACGGCAGCAACGCCACCTCGATCTTCACCGGACAGCTGGCCGGCCTGCGCGCCAAGCGTTAGAGGCCCGGGCGCCCCAGCCGCCGCACGTCGACCGACAGCGGGACCGGTCCGGGCAGGGTGGCGGCGCCGTCGGTGAGGCGCACCACCTGCCGGTAGCTGCCGTCCGCGAGGCCGTAGGCGACGATCGCCAGCTCTGGTGAGCGCTCGATGCGCCAGTAGGCTGGGATGCCCATCTCGGCGTACTCGCGGTGCTTGACGACCCGGTCGCGGTGCAGCCCGGTGGGGCTCTCCACCTCCACGACCAGCGCCACCTCGGAAGCGGGGAACACGCGGTCGCGCCGGTCGGTGCTGCTCGGCACGGCGCGGACCAGCAGGTCCGGGATGCGCCAGCCGGTGCCCGACCGCACCGCCCGACCCAGGCTCACCCGCCAGCCGGGAGGTAGCTGCGGCGCGAGCTGGAGCTGGAGCTGCTCCGGCAGGTCGTCGTGCTCCACGTCCGGCGGCGGGGTCACCTCCAGCACGCCTTCGCTGGCCTCGTAGCGGTAGCCCTCGGGCCAGTCGTCGAGCAACGGGATGTCGTCGGCGGTCCACTGCAGCGGGCGGGTGGCGAGCATGCGGGCTCCTTGATCGGGGTCGGCAGGAGGCACGGGGTCAGGCTCCCACCGTCGCTCTCGCAGGACCAGGACGGAACGGCTCCCAGCGAGGTTGTGGACAGCCGCCCGTCGGCCCAGGGCTACCGGCCGGTAATCTCCGCCGTCACCACCGCAACAACCCCCACCATCGCAACCACCCGGGAGCAGCAGGCGTGAAGCAGATCCTCGAGGCCATCCAGAGCGGCGACACCGGCGCGGTCGCCGGGCTCGCGCTGCCCGAGAGCTATCGCGGCATCGTCGTCCGCAAGGACGAGCAGGAGATGTTCGCCGGCCTGGACAGCCGCGACAAGGACCCCCGGCAGAGCCTGCACCTGGACGAGGTCGCCACCCCCGAGCTCGGCCCGGGCGAGGCGGTCGTCGCCGTCATGGCGTCGTCGGTGAACTTCAACACCGTGTGGACGTCGATCTTCGAGCCGGTCTCGACGTTCACCTTCCTGGAGCGCTACGGGCGCCTGAACGAGCTCACCAAGCGGCACGACCTGCCCTACCACGTGGTCGGCTCGGACCTGTCCGGCGTCGTGCTGGCCGTCGGCCCCGGCGTCAGCAAGTGGAAGGCCGGCGACAAGGTCGTCGCGCACTGCCTGAGCGTCGAGCTGGAGGACCACCAGGGCCACGACGACACGATGATGGACCCGCAGCAGCGCATCTGGGGCTTCGAGACCAACTTCGGCGGCCTGGCCGAGCTGGCCCTGGTCAAGGCCAACCAGCTGATGCCCAAGGCGCCGCACCTGACGTGGGAGGAGGCGGCCGCGCCCGGGCTGGTCAACTCCACCGCCTACCGGCAGCTCGTCAGCAAGAACGGCGCCGCCATGAAGCAGGGCGACACGGTGCTCGTGTGGGGCGCCAGCGGCGGCCTGGGCTCCTACGCCACGCAGTACGCCCTCAACGGCGGCGCCATCCCGGTCTGCGTGGTCAGCAGCCCCGAGAAGGCCGAGATCGTGCGCCGCATGGGCGCCGAGCTCGTCATCGACCGCAGCGCCGAGGGCTACACGTTCTGGAAGGACGAGCACAACCAGGACCCCAAGGAGTGGCAGCGGTTCGGCAAGAAGATCCGCGAGCTGACCGGCGGCGAGGACATCGACATCGTCTTCGAGCACCCCGGCCGCGAGACCTTCGGCGCCTCGGTCTACGTGACCAAGAAGGGCGGCACGATCACCACCTGCGCCTCCACCAGCGGCTACATGCACACCTACGACAACCGCTACTTCTGGATGAACCTCAAGCGCATCGTCGGCTCGCACTTCGCGAACTACCGCGAGAGCTGGGAGGCCAACCGCCTCATCGCCAAGGGACTGATCCACCCCACGCTGTCCAAGACCTATCTGCTGGCCGAGACCGGGCAGGCCGCCTACGACGTGCACAAGAACCTGCACCAGGGCAAGGTCGGCGTGCTGTGCCTGGCCCCCGAGCAGGGCCTCGGCGTCGAGGACTCCGCCCAGGAGTTCAGGGCCACGCACCTGCAGGCGATCAACCGCTTCCGCGACGTCTGACCGGCCCGCCGGTTCCGCCGGGGGTCGCTGCGGCGTGGCGTCCGGCGGCTCTGCCTGCAACGGTCGGCGCGGTGGTATGACAGGGACCATGAGCGCCAGCCCTGTGCACACCCAGACCGAGCAGCCCCGACCGGAGTCGCGCGAGGTCGTCGATCTCGTCGACCTGGAGACCGACGGCGCCACGGCCGCCTTCCACATCGTGCGCTTCGGCAGCGGCTACGACCGCCGCGAGGTCGACGACTACGTCGACCGGGTCGAGGCCAGCTTTGACGAGCAGGACCGCGTCCGCGCCGAGCAGGAAGCGCGGCTGGAGGCGCTGCAGGCGCAGCTGGCGGCAGGTCTGGAAGAGCTGGCCGAGGCCGAGCGCCGCGCAGCGGGGACCCCGGAGACGGCTACCCGCCTCGGGGCACGGCTCGCGCAGATGCTGGCGCTCGCCGAGCAGGAGGCCGCGGCGATCCGGCAGGACGCGCTGTCCGACGCCGCCGCGCAGGGCGCGACCGCCCGCACGGAGGCGGCCACAGCCCTGGAGACGGCGAAGACCGAGGCCGACCGCCTGGTCCGCGAGGCGAAGGAGCAGGCCGCGAAGGAGACCAGCGAGCGGGCCGCCGACCTGGCCCGCCGCGAGCGGGAGGTCACCCGCGCCACCGAGGCCGCCGAGGCAGCCACCCTGCAGGCCCAGCGCGACGCCGAGGCCGTCCGCGCCCAGGCCAAGCGCGACGTCGACAACGCCCTCACCACGGCCAAGCGCGAGGCAGACTCCACGCGCGCCTCGGCCCGGCGCGACGCCGAGAACGTCACCACGCAGGCGCGCCAGGACGTACAGATCCTGCACGAGACCGCCCGCAAGGAGGCTGCGGCCGTCACCGCCGAGGCGCGCCGCGAGGTCGAGGACCTCGCTCGCCAGCGCGATGCGATCTCCGCGCAGCTGCAGACGCTGCGAGACACGGTCGCCGCAGCCGTCGCACCGCTGAATGCGGGCCGCACCGCGCCGGCAGCAGCCACCGGGACGGCGTCGCGCGTCCCGCCCCGTGACTGAGGCCCCTCCCGAGCGACCGTCGGGGCCGGCCACCGAGCCGCCCGATGAGGACACCTCGACCTCAGCGACCGTCGAGGCGGCCGCGGGGCGGGCCGAGTCCGCGCGCGACGACGCGCAGGAGGCGCGCGCCGATGCCGAGCAGGCCCGCGACGACGCGCAGCAGGCGCAGGCAGGAGCCTTCGAGGCGGGCACCGCGGCGCTGGAGGCCGCGTCGCTCGTCGTCCCGGCGGACGATCCCGTCCTCGACACGGCGGCGCGGCGGCTGGAGGCCCGGGTCGACGAGGAGAACCCGTTCGGACGGCCGGGTCGCCCGCTGGCCTCGCGCAGCCCGTTCCGGCTGGCCTTCACCGCTGCGCTGGGGGTGGCTCTGGCCTACAGCCTGGTGCGCGCGCTCATCGCCGTGCAGTCGGTGCTGGTGCTGCTGCTGGCTGCGGCGTTCCTGGCCATCGGGCTGTCGCCCGCGGTCGACTTCTTCGTCCGGCACGGGGTCAAGCGCGGCCGCGCCGTCGGGATCGTGCTGGTGGCGGTGCTGCTGTTCTTCGTCGGCGTCGGCTTCGCCGTCGTGCCGCCGATCGCCACCCAGTCGCAGGCCTTCGTCGACGCCGCGCCCGGCTACCTGCAACAGCTGCAGGACAACACCCGCATCGCCGAGTTCGACCAGCGCTTCGGGCTGCTGACCCGGCTCGAGGCCCTGCTGAACGACCCGCAGAAGCTCGGGGTCACTGCCGCCGGCGGGGTGCTCGGCGTCGGCAAGTTCGTCTTCGGGTTCCTGTTCAGCGCCCTGACGCTGCTCATCCTCACCCTGTACTTCCTGTCCAGCCTGCCGGCGATCAAGGCCAACGCCTACCGGCTGGTCCCCCGCAGCCGGCGCGCACGGGTCGGCCTGCTGGCTGACGAGATCCTCTCCCGCGTCGGCGGTTACGTCGCCGGCGCCTTCACCATCGCGCTCATCGCCGCCGGCACGACGTACGTCCTGCTGCTCGTGCTGGGCGTCGACTACCCGCTCGCCCTGGCCACCGTCGTGTTCGTCACCGACCTGATCCCGCTCGTCGGCGCGACGATCGGCGCCGCCATCGTCACCGCGGTCGCCCTGTTCACCTCGGTCCGCACCGGGCTGATCGTGGGCGGCTTCTACCTGGTCTACCAACAGCTGGAGAACTACCTGCTCTACCCGCGCATCATGAAGCGCTCGGTCGACGTCTCCCCCGCCGCCACCGTGGTCGCGGTGCTGATCGGGGGATCGCTGCTGGGGGTGCTCGGCGCACTGCTGGCCATCCCCATCGCCGCCGCTGTGCAGCTGGTGCTGCAGGAGGTCATCGCCCCACGACAGGACCAGCTGTGACCCGGCACCGGGCGCAGCCCTAGGCGCCTGCCGTCTGCCCCCCGTCGACGACCAACGCCTGGCCGGTGAGATAGCTGGCGGCGTCCGAGGCCAGGAACACGACCGGCCCCACCATCTCCTGCGCGGTGGCCCAGCGCTTGAGCGCCGTCGGCTCGACCATGCTGGCGCCCAGCGCCTCGTCGCCCCACAGGTCGCTGTTGAGGTCGGTCTTCGTCCAGCCCGGGCACAGGGCATTGACGCGCACACCGGCCGGCCCCCACTCCAGCGCCAGCGACCGGGTCAGCGAGATCACCGCCGCCTTGCTCGCTCCGTACGGCGCCAGCGCCGGTGTCCCGCCCAGCCCTGCCACCGACGCGACGTTGATGACCGAGCCGCTGCCCCGCTCGATCAGGTGCCGCCCGACCGCCTGGCACAGGTGCACCACGGAGTCGACGTTGAGCCGCATGACCTTCTCCCAGCCGCGAAAGCGCAGGTCGGTGAAGGGCCCCATGAACGAGGAGCCGCCGGCGTTGTTGACCAGCACGTCCAGGTGGCCGAGCCCGCTGATCGCGTCGGCCGCCAGTCGGTGGCAGGCGTCCGCGTCCGTGACATCGGCGGGCAGCACCACCACCCGGCGGCCGAGCGCCTCGACCTCGGCGGCGACCTCGGCGAGCAGCGCCTCGTCGCGCGCAGACAGCGCGACGTCGGCACCGGCCTGCGCCAGCCCCAGCGCGACAGCACGCCCGATGCCGCGAGAAGCACCCGTCACCAGCGCGGTGCGTCCGGTCAGGTCGAAGCTCATCATGTTCTCCTTCGGGAAGGCGGGTCAGCCGTAGCGGGGGGCGTTCTTGGACCGGTGCACCTTGACGCCGCGCCGGCCACGGGCGGCCCAGCAGGGGGTGTGCCAGTGCCGGCGGTCGTCCGGCCGGCCCTCGGGCCAGACGACCACGTGCGGCGAGCCGGAGGGCAGCTCGTGGTCGCAGCCCGGGCAGCGGTAGGGCCGGGCCGACGCAGTCCCGGCCACGGCGCGGACGACATGGCCGTCCTCGACGCGCTCCCCCGCCGGCACGTGCCGGCCGGCGGGTTCCTCGTCGTGCTTGAGGGCGTCCAGGGCAGCGGCGCGCATCGCGGAGCGACGCGAGCCCGACGGCATCTAGCGCTTGGAGTAGTCGCGGAACCCGCGGCCGGTCTTGCGCCCGAGGTACCCGGCGCGGACCAGGTGCTCGAGCATCGGCGCGGGGACGTCACCGGGCTCGCGGAACTCCTCGAACAGCGTGCGCTGGATCGCCAGCGTGACGTCCAGCCCGACGACGTCCATGAGTGCGAACGGGCCCATCGGGTGGCCGCAACCCTTGGTCATCGCGAAGTCGATGTCGTCGGTGGTCGCGTAGTGCGCCTCGAGCATCTTGACCGCGTCGTTGAGGTAGGGGAACAGCAGGGCGTTGACGATGAAGCCGGCCCGGTCGCCGCAGAGCACAGCGTGCTTCTTGGTCGTCGCGCACACCTCCAGGATGGTCGCGACGACGTCGTCGGCCGTCGTGACGGTCGGCACGACCTCGACCAGCTTCATGACGGTGGCCGGGTTGAACCAGTGCATGCCGACGACGTCGGCCGGGCGCGAGGTGGCCTGCGCGCACTCGATCACCGGCAGCGAGGAGGTGGTGGTGGCCATGATCGCGCCGGGCTTGAGCACCTCGTCGAGCGCGCCGAACAGCGCCTTCTTGATGGCGAGGTCCTCCACGACGGCCTCGATGACGAGGTCGCAGTCGGCCAGGTCGTCCAGCGACGTGGTGCCGGTGATCTTGGCGAGCGTGTCGGCCTTGGCCTGCTCGGTGAGCTTGCCGCGCTGCAGCGCCTTGTCCAGCGAGCCCTCGATCTTCTTCTGCACGGCAGCGACCTTGTCGTCGCCGCGCGCCCGGAAGACGACGTCGTAGCCGCTCTTCGCGCAGACCTCGACGATGCCGCTGGCCATGGTGCCGGTGCCGATGACCCCGATGCGCTGCACGGTGCGCGGGGTGGCCGTGGACGCGCCGGGCGTGGTGTCGTCGGCGACCACCTCGGGCGAGTCGGGGCCGGCGTAGGTGTAGATGCCGCGCCCGCTCTTGCGCCCCAGCAGACCGGCGGTGACGTACTGCTTCAGCAGCGGCGCAGGCGCGTGCCGGTGGTCGCGCGACTGGCTGTACATCGTCTCGAGGATCTCGTAGGCGCTGTCCAGCCCGATGAGGTCCAGCAGCGCGAGCGGACCCATCGGGTGCCCCGTGCCGAAGCGCATCGCGGCGTCGATGTCCTCGCGGCTGGCGTAGCGCGCCTCGTACATGCGCAGCGCGTTGTTGAGGTAGCCGAACAGCAGCGCGTTGGCGATGAAGCCCGCGCGGTCGCCGGCGGTGGCGCCGGTCTTGCCGACCTGCTCCACCAGCGCCTGCACGTCCTCGACCACCGACGGGTCGGTCACCACGGTGCGCACGACCTCGACCAGGCCCATGACCGGCGCCGGGTTGAACCAGTGCAGACCCAGCACCTTGCTCGGGCGGTTGGTACCGGTGGCCAGCTCGGTCACCGACAGCGCCGAGGTGTTGGTGGCCAGGACGGCATCGGGAGCCAGCAGGGTGTCGAGCTCGGCGAACAGCGCGGCCTTGAGCTCCATCCGCTCGGGGATGGCCTCGATGACCAGGTCGCAGTCGGCCACGGCGGACAGCTCGGTGCCGGTGCTGATGCGCGCCAGCAGCGCGTCGGCGTCCTCCTGGGAGAGCTTGCCCCGGCTGACGGCCCGACCGGTGCTCGCGGCCAGGTGGCCCTGCCCGCGCTCCAGGCTGGCCTGGTCGTGCTCGATCCCCACGACGTCCATACCGGACCGGGCCAGGACCTCGGCGATGCCGGCCCCCATCGTGCCGAGCCCGACCACGCCGACCTTGCGGAACTCCCGCGCCACTGTGCTTCCCCTCGTCGCCTCTCCCGCCGGGCACGGCGGGTACGCCAGTGTCCCAGGCCGCTGCCGCACGGCTGCTGACGGGTCTCAGAACAGCGTCGGGGTGCTCGACTCGAGGCCGCGGAGGGCGTCGTAGTCGACCTGGACGCAGGTGATCCCGCGGTCGGCGGCCAGCACCTTGGCCTGCGGCTTGAAGCTCTGCGCCGCCAGCACCCCCTGGACGTCGCCGAGCACCGTCGACACCCGCTGCAGGTAGCGGGTGAGCTGCTCGACGCTGTCGATCTCGGCGTGCCGCTTGATCTCCACGAGCACGTGCGCACCCGCGCCGTCGCGGCACAGCAGGTCGACGGGGCCGATGTCGGTGAAGTACTCGCGCTGCACCAGGGTGAAGCCTTCCCCCAGCACGTGGCACTGGTCGGCCAGCAGCGCCTGCAGCTGCTTCTCCACGCCGTCCTTGACCAGCCCCGGGTCGCTGCCGAGCTCGTGGCTGACGTCGGACAGCACCTGCTCGACGGTGATGACGAGCTGTTCGCCGGCCTTGTTCGTCACCGTCCAGATGCCGTCACGCACGAGCGTGCTGCACGGCGGGCTCATCCACATCAGCGGCTTGTAGGCGCGGTCGTCGGCGTGGATGCTCACCGAGCCGTCGGCCTTCACCAGCAGCAGCCGGGTCGCGCTGGGCAGGTGCGCGGTCAGCCGACCGACGTAGTCGACCGAGCAGGTCGCGATCACCAGGCGCACCCGGGCAGGCTACGCGCGCAGGCTCAGCCGAGATCGATCATCTGCCGCAAGGCGAAACGGACGGCGGCGATCTCGCCGTCGCGCAGCGAACCCGGGTGCGGTCGGACCAGGCGGCGCACGCTGACCGACTTCACCTGGTCGCAGAGCACGAACGTCGGCCGGTCCAGTCCTTGGAGCGCCGGGTGGAAGGGCAGGCCACGGTCCGTCGTGCTGCACGGTGCCAGCACCACGAGCCCGTTCGGGAGCTCGCACGCGAGCTGCGTCCCGACGACCACCGCGGGCCGTAGGCCGGCCTGCTCGTGACCCACCTGCGGGTCGAAGTCTGTCCACCACAGCTGCCAGGGCCGCGGCCGGGGTGCTGTCACGCGGTAGGCAGGACGTCGACGTCGGCCAAGCCTTCCGCCTCCGCGACGTAGCCGGCTGCGGCGTCCGGGTCGGCGGCCAGGCGCGCGAGGGCGCGCCGCGTCTGGTGCTCGAACAGCACCACGCGCAGGGCCTCGTCCAGGCTCGCCCCGCCCAGCTCATGCGTCGCGATGGCCGCCAGAGCGTCGCGGTGCGCCACATCAACCCGCATGCTGGTCTTCATCGCTCCAGCATACCGGCGGGATGCAGGGTGCATGCAGACGATGCACGAGTCCAGGCCGTCCCGAAGCCTGGTCAGCGCGGCGAACTGGTCGTCGGGGCGGGTCCATCACGAGCGACCGTCACCGCGCCGACGGCTGCGCTGGTGAACCACGTGCGTGCACGGGGCGGGCGGGTGGTTGCGGTCGGCACGACGGTCACCCGCGCGCTGGAGACCGTCGACGCCGCGGACGGCACCGTGCGCGCCGGGCGCGGGTGGACCGACCTCGTGCTCGGCACGGACCGCCCGGCCCGGGTGGTGTCGGGGCTCGTCACCGGCTGGCACGAGCCCGGCGCCTCGCACGTGCACCTGTTGGAGACGGCGGCGGGCGCCCAGCTGGTGGCCGCTGCGTACGCGCACGCCGCAGGTGGCGGCTACCTGTGGCACGCGTTCGGCGACAGCTGCCTGTTGCTGCCCTGACGCCGACCGCGTGCTCCTGGACGGCGCTCTGCCTAGGGTGCACGCCATGGTGGACAGCGCGCGCGCTCTGGAGAACCTGCTGTACGAGTACGCCGAGCGCATCGACGCCGGCGACTTCGACGGCGTCGCCGAGCTGTTCGCCGACGGCCGCATCCACGGCGTGCCCGACGGCCCTCCAGGCACGGTCTATGAGGGACGGGACCGCGTGCGGGAGATGTACGAGCGCTCCACGCGCCGCTACCCCGACACCGGCACCCCGAAGACCCGGCACCTGGTCACCAACGCGATCGTCACGGTCGACGAGCAGACCGGAACCGGCGCGAGCCGCTCCTGCTTCACCGTGCTGCAGTCCACGCCGGCGCTGCCGCTGCAGCCGATCATCGCCGGCCGCTACCACGACACGTTCCGCCACCTGGCGGGCCGTTGGCGCTTCGACACCCGCGTGATGCACGTCGACCTGGTGGGTGATCTCTCGCAGCACCTGCTGTTCTCGCTGCGGGCCTGACCGGCAGGAGCCGACGGTATCGATGTCGAACTCCTGCAGGGACGTGGCCGCCGCGCCGCCGTACCTCTGGGAGGACCCCCGTGCCCCGACTCCGCCCGCTCGTCGCCCTCGCGGCCGCTGCTGCCCTGCTCGCGGCAGGCGCCGCCGCCGCTGCGCCCGGCGCCAGGCCGTCCGGTGCGGACCGCCCCGCGGGCCTGCCGAGCAACGTCCCACCGGCGGCCACCCGGGCCGAGCCCACCTTGCCGGCTCCGCAGGGCTGGCCGTTCGGTGAGCAGTTCAGCCGCACCAGCGGCACCGGCCGGCTGGCGGGGGGCGCGAGCTTCTGGACCGACTTCCTGTACGACGACCACGGCGCCTTCACCACCGCCGCCGCGGCCCAGGACGCCGCCATCGCCTCCCTCGCCCCCACCGACGGGGGCTTCACCTACCCCGACGGCCCGGCGAGCAAGAACGGCGCCGACGTGTTCCGCAACGCCGTCGGGCTCGACGCGAAGGCGTCCTACTGGCGGGTCGACTGGAACACGCTCGTCGACCCGACGGTGCCGATCGCGGTCTGGGGTCTGGACACCAACGCGTCCACCCAGGACGGCGTCCGCGCCTGGCCCGCCGGCGCCGGCGTCTCCTCCCCCGGGCTGGACACCGCGCTGGTCGTCAGCAGCCGCAAGGCCTTTCTCGTCGACGCCCGCAGCGGCAAGCGCACCGACGTCTCGGCCGGGCTGACCGTCGACCGGACGGCGCGGTCGTTCGTCGTGCGCGTGCCGCGCACCACGCTGCCGGTCGCCGGCACCTGGCGCCTGAGGTTGGCCGCGGGGCTGAGCAACGCCGCCGGGGACGCGATGGCGCCCGCCACCGGGGCCCTGGGCGGTCAGCCAGCCGTCTACAACGCCTCCTACCGCAGCGTCGCCAGCGAGCCTCAGCAGTACAAGCACGGGATCGCCACGAACCAGGCCGGGGTGAGCGCGGCCGCCCGCACCGCGGACATGGGCAACTACTGGTTCGAGGACCACCAGGCCGAAGCTCTGGCGGCGAGCGACGTCGCTCCGTTCTCGCAGGACCTCGCCTGGTCCGACCTCGGGCAGCGGCGCAGCACGCCGGAGCCGCTCGTCACCGGCTACTCCAACCGCTGGTTCGTCAGCGCGCTCGACCTCGGCCAGGGCGTCGTGGAGAACACCGGCGGTGGTACGGGCGACCTGCGACCGAACTACCTGGGCCGGGTCCAGCCGTTCGGCGTCTACGTCCCGACGACCTACCGGCCGGGCACCCCGATGCCGCTGACCTGGATGCTGCACAGCCTGTCGGTGATGCACAACCAGTACGGCGCGCTGGACCCCAACCAGGTGCGCCAGACGTGCGAGGAGCGGAACTCGATCTGCGCGACGACGCTCGGTCGCGGCCCGGACATGTGGTACTTCGACGAGGCCGAGGTCGACTTCTGGGAGGTCTGGAACCGCCTCGCGCACTCCTTCACGCTCGACCCGGAGCGCACCGTCATCAGCGGCTACTCGATGGGCGGCTACGGCTCCTACAAGCTCGGTCTCGCGCACCCCGACCTGTTCGCCAAGGCGCTCGCGATCGCCGGTCCGCCCACCTGCGGCGTCCGCGTGCGCGGTGACGTGCGTACCGGCAGCAACCCCGGTCGCTGCACCGACGACGGCGACACGCTGCCGCTGGTCGGCAACGCCCGGCACGTGCCGTGGTTGGTCGACAGCGGCATGGCCGACGAGCTGGTGCCGTTCACCTCGGTGCTGGAGCAGGTGGCCGGCTTCGACAGCCGCGGCTACCGCTACCACGCCGAGTACTACCCGACGGAGGGGCACATCCCCTACGCCGCCAAGGACGCGTTCGCTCGTGCCACCTCAGAGCTGGGCCGTACCACCCGCGAGCGCACCGCCGCCCGCATCGACTACACGTGGTACCCCGACCTGGCGCGTCCTGAGCTCGGTCTGACCGCTACCGGCGTGTACTGGCTGCCGGCGCTCGCGGCGCGGTCCTCCGCCGCGGGCTTCCTCGCGACCGTCAGAGCGCACTCCGCGGCGCTGGCCGAGCCGCTGGTCGACGTCGTGAAGGAGCAGCACACCGAGACGCCCGGCGACCCGTCCCCGGTGGTCGTGACGAACCAGACCTGGCAGCGCACCGGCTTCGCCCCGAGGTCGAACGCCTTGACCCTGGAGCTGACGGGCGTCTCCGCCGTGACCGTCGACGCCGTCGGCGCGGGTCTGGCCAAGGCGTCGACCGTCGCCCTCACGATGACCTCCGACGGCCCGGCGACGGTGCGCATCGACGGGCTGCGGCCCGGTGCGCTGGTCAGCACGAAGGGAGCGCCGGCAGTTCGGGCCGACTCCGCCGGCACCGCCCGGCTGCGCACCGGCTGAGTCGCCGGTCCGGCCCGTCGCCCCTACGGTCGGAGAGTGCTGCAACCCCTGACGTCGACCGCGCCGCTGCACGTCCGCCGTCCCGTATTCCGGCAGGGCTGGCACGACCTGACGATGCTGCACTGGCCGGTCGAGCCTGCCCTGGTGGCACCGCTGCTGCCGCCGGGCACCGTGCCGGACGTCCACGACGGCGTCACCTACGTGGGCCTGATCCCTTTCGTCATGCGCGACGTGGGAGTGCTGGGCCTCCCACCGATCCCGTGGTTGTCCACCTTCCCCGAGACGAACGTGCGGCTCTACGCCACCGACGCCGCCGGGCGACGCGGGGTCGTCTTCCGCTCGCTGGACGCCTCCCGGCTGCTGCCGTGCCTGACCGCGCGCGCCGGGTACGCGCTGCCCTACTGCTGGGCGTCGATGAGCGTGAGCAGGGACGGCGACGAGGTCACCTACCGCAGCCGGCGACGCTGGCCCGGTCCGCCTGGTGCGCGCGCGAGCGTCCGGGTCCGGGTCGGCGAGCCGGTGGCGGTCGATGCGCTGTCGCTGTTCCTCACGGCTCGGTGGGGGCTGTTCTCCGCCGTCCCCGGTGGGCGGACCGCCTGGGCGCCGGTCTCCCACGAGCCGTGGCAGCTGCGCCGGGCCGAGCTGCTCGATCTGGACGAGGACGTCGTGCAGGCGGCGGGCCTGCCGGCTCCGGTCGGTGCGCCGCACGTGGTCTTCTCTTCCGGGGTGTCGGTGCGCTTCGCCAGGCCCCGGCTGCTGCCGCGGTGAGCCGTCAGGTCACCGAGGGAGCGGTCAGCGCCGTCTCGACCGAGCCCGCCCTCTCCTCGTCCGGGGGATCGAGGGCGTAGCACTCCTGCTCGACGACGGACAGCGCCTGCGCCTGCGTGGCGGGCAGGGCCAGCCGTCGGCGCATCTCCGGCAGCGACTCCCCGCTCCGCCGGGCCGCCGGGCCCAGGGTGGCGTCCCAGCGCAGGAACGAGGCCAGCGCCGGACGTCCCGCCGGGGCGGCGTCGGCCATGTCCTCGACGTGCCGCGCGCGATGCGGCAGGCCTCGAGCCAGCGCCGCCGCAGCCACGCCGCCGAGCAGCAGCAGCACGAGCGCGGGACGCCCACCCGGCACACCGTCCAGGGCCCGCAGACCGCGCAGGACCAAGGTCGCGAGCCGGGCGCGCAGCGAGGCCGTCGCCTGCACCTGGGCCGCACCGGCGGTCGGGTCCGAGGAGGCCCAGACCTCGCCCGCGTAGGACACCTCGACCCAGGCGTGCAGGTTCTTCTCCCGGAACAGGCGCCGTCCACCACCGCTGGGTTCGCCGTAGGCCAGTCCGACCACGAACCGCGACGGGATCCCGACCGCGCGCAGCAGCACCGTCTCGGCCGCGGCGAACTGCTCGCAGAAGCCGACCCGGTCCACGAACAGGAAGCGGTCGACGGCGTCCTCCCCCGGACCGGGGACGGGCGAGTCGAGCTGGTACCGGGCGTTCGCGGCCAGCCACTGCTCGACGGCGCGGACCTTGCCGGCGGTGCTGGCCTGGCCGGCGGTGACCTGCTCGGCGAGCACGCGCACGCGGTCCGGCAGGCCGGCCGGCAGCTGTAGCCAGCGCGCATCGGCGGCGCCGGCCCTCAGCGCCGCGACGTCCTGGGTCAGCGGCACGGACGTCACGTCGTACGTCCGCGTCCGGCTGGGCAGCCGGAC
This sequence comes from uncultured Actinomycetes bacterium, assembly GCA_963784675.1. Taxonomy (GTDB): domain Bacteria; phylum Actinomycetota; class Actinomycetes; order Mycobacteriales; family SCTD01; genus SCTD01. Next base: position 39,419 of record CAWASE010000019.1, on the reverse strand, counting down.
AGCTCCGGAGCGGTCCAGGGCAGCGCCTCCGCCGGCCGGGCGGACACTGACCGGCAGGCCCGGCGACCAGACGACGCCGCCGCCCTGCCGGAGGTCGACGCGGTCGGTGCGGGTGCGGCCGGTCGGGGCGTCCGGGAGCCGGAACGGCGGACCGGCGAGCAGCTGCGGCTGGGTCTCGGGCGCGCTCCAGCGTGCCCCGTCCCAGCTGCTGTAGGCCGAGGAACGCCAGAGGCCGAGCTCGCTCGGCTCGACCACCTCGGCCAGCACCCGGTCGGACAGGTCGCCGCGCGCGCGCAGGTCCACCTCGTCGCCGGAGAGGCCGGCCGCCCGGGCCGAGCTCGCCGCACCTGCCTTCGAGGAGCCGAGCCGCGCAGCGGCGGCCTCCGACGGTTGGGGCAGCAGCAAAAAGGCCACCAGCCCGACCACGACGGCGAGCGCCGTTGCGGCCAGGGTGGACGGGCGCGCCGGACCGGCCACCTGCGGCACGTCCGTGAGCCTGCTCTGCTGCAGCCGCAGGTGCGCGTGCACGCACGCCACCCAGCCGGCGAGCAGCGGCAGCCCGACCAGGACGTCGGGTGCGTAGGACGCGCCGAGCACGAGCAGACCGACAGCGATGCCGAGCCCGCCCTGCAGCTCACGGTGGGTGCGCCAGGTCGCGGCGTGCGCCACCTGGACCGCCACCAGCAGCGGTCCGAGCACCTCGCGCAGACCGCCGGCGCCGGGTGACAAGACCCGCGGCAGTGCGAGCCCGACTGCGACCAGAGCCAGGCCGGTCGCCACGCCGCGCAGCCTGCGGGCCTGTCGCTCGTCGGCACGTCCGCTCAGCTCCGCCGCGACCAGCAGCAGCGCGAGCGTGACGGGCAGGGCCACCACCGGCAGCACCTCGGCCACGACGGCCGCGAGCTGACCGACGCCGCCTGCTACGACGACCGCGCGCCGGTCCTCACGCACCCGAGCCACCCGCCGGAGGCGGTCCGAGCACGAACAGCCGGGCGTCGCGGCCGGCCCGACGCAGCGCCGCCCGGGTCTGCGCGTCGGGCAGCGCCGGCGCCAGGTCCGCGGCGGCGAAGGCGTCCCGCACCTGTCGCGCGCTCGTCGGTCGCTCAGGGCCGGGCGGACCCAGCAGCAGCAGCGGGCGGCCGCTGCGCAGCGTCTGCAGCGCGAGGGCGCACGCACCTGCGACGGCGTCCTCCCAGGCCTCGCCCCGTGCCCCACCGAGCACGAGCACGACCAGCGGTGGTTCCCGCTCGCGCTCGCGCTCCAGCACCAGGGGGCGTCCGTGCCGGGCGCTGGCGCGCGCGGAGACGGCCCGCGCGGGGTCGCCGTGCCGGAACGGTCGCAGCCCCAGCACCTCCAGCCCGGCACCCGGCGAGGGCCGCGAGCCGGCCGCGCCCTCCCCTCCGCGCGCCCGCGTCGGCAGCAGCGCAGGTGCTGCGGGGGCCGGCCAGGCGCGGACGTCGCCCGCGAGGTGCACCTCGCGACGCGTCTGCAGCATCCCGACCGGGCTGCCGGCCGCCACCCGCACCACGCCCCCGTCGGACGCGGTGCGGTGCAGCACCTGACGCGCCGCCCGCCACTGCACCCGCTGTCCCGGCGCCAGCGGCCCCACCGAGCACTCCAGCGCCTGGTGGCCGGGAAGCTCGTCGGCGATCAGCAGCGGCGGGCTGGTGCGGCGTCCCGCGTTGGTGAGGACCAGGGTGGTGTGCACCGTCTCACCGACCGCCGCGCGCTCCGCCACGAGCCGTTCCACCCGGACGTCGTCGATCCTGGGACGCAGGACGACTGCCACCACGACCAGAGCGAGCAGCGCCCCCGACGCCAGGGCGAGCCACGGGCTGCCGTTCGCGCGCGAGAGCGCCTGCAGCAGCCCCCCGGCGCCCAGCGTCAGGGGCAGGGCGCGGGTGGCTCGGGTGCGCGTCGGCCCGTCGTTCGTGGTCCGGCCGTTCACGCCAGCGGCACCGGCACCGACGACAGCAGCGCGGACACGACCTGCTGCCCGCGGGTCGGCGAACCCTGCCCGTCGAGCAGCACCAGGCGGTGACCGAGAACTGCTGCGGCCAAGGCCTTCACGTCGTCGGGCCGGACGTGGTCGCGACCAGCCAGCAGCGCGCGGGCCTGCGCGCAGCGCACCAGCGACAGCGCGGCCCGCGTGCTCGCGCCCAGCGCCACCCCCGGAGCCGTCCGGGTGGCCTCGACGACGCGGACGGCGTGGTCCAGGACGGCGTCGGCGACGTGCGTGCGGCGGACCTCTGCACGGACCCGCGCGATCTCCGCAGGGCTCGTCACCGCCTGCAGCTCGTCGACGGTGGCATGGTCGAGCTGCTCGCGCACCACCTGCCGCTCGACGGCCGGGTCGTTCGCGCCGAGGGCGAGAGTGACCATGAACCGGTCCAGCTGACCCTCGGGCAGCGGATACGTGCCGTACTGCTCCAGCGGGTTCTGGGTGGCGAGCACGACGAACGGGTCCGGCAGCGCGTGGCGTCGCCCGTCGACGGTGACGGCGCCCTCGTCCATCGCCTCCAGGAACGCCGACTGCGTGCGCGGCGGCGTGCGGTTGAGCTCGTCGACGAGCACGACGTGCCCGAACAGCGGGCCGGGGACGAACGTGAAGGCGCGCCGCTCGGCCTCCCACACGCCGCTGCCCGTGATGTCGGCGGGCAGCAGGTCGGCAGTGCCTTGGATCCGTCGGAACTCACCGCCGAGCACCCGCGAGAACGCCCGGGCGAGCGTCGTCTTGCCGCTGCCCGGCACGTCCTCGACGAGCACGTGCCCACCGGCCAGCACCGCACAGGTGATCCTCTCGACGGCGGAACGCCGCCCGTGCACGACCCGCTCCACACCGTGCACGACGTCCCGGGCCACCCGTTCAGCATCGGCACGGGTGGTCGTCTCGGGCTCGAGCAGGTGCAGGCTGGACACGGTGCCTCCGGGCAGGGGTCAGGGGCGTTCCCTGATCTCTTCGGCTACCAGGAGCGTCGGCTGCAGCGCCGGCACGGGTGGTCGCGTTCTCCTAGGAGATCGTGAACACCGCCTCCACCGGGCGGTTCAGGTACCCGCGCCGGTAGCCGGGCTGCACGCTGAGGTCGGGGTCCAGGTAGTACGGCGCGTTCCGGTGGGCGGTGTCCAGGGTGAACGTCGAGCGCGAGCGGCTGTCGAGGCGCTGCAGCCGGTTCCGCTCCCCCGACGGGTCGAGCCGCTGGACGAACCGGACGTTGCCGCCGGGGAAGGCCGGTGCGACGGTCGCCGTCACGCTCGCCCGCGACCCCTGCGGCACGCTGTCCGACGGGGTGAAGGTGAGCGTCACACGCTGCTGCACCAGCACGAGCGCGCCGGTCGCGGCTGGGAGCAAGGTGCCGTCGCCGGCGTACTCCACCCGGTAGCGGGTGGCCTCGCTGGTCAGCCGCCGGAAGGTGAACCGGCCGTCGGCGTCCGTGGACAGCGCCTGCAGCCGACTGTCGGACTCGCCTTCGTGGTGTCCGAGCAGGGTCACGGCGGCGCCGGGCACGCCCGTGCCGGTGTCCTCGCGGACGAGCCGGCCGGTCAGTGCGGACCCGTCGCCATACACGATCTGGTCCGGTGCGTCCAGGGTCAGCGTCGTCGCCACCTCGGCCGGCGTGGTGGCCACGACCGTCGCCGGGACGGAGGCGGCGCCGGACCAGTCTCGGGTGAAGACGCTGAACGCGTAGGTCGTCGACGGCGCCAGGCGCGGCACGTCGGCGGTGGAGGCCAGGCTGTCCGGGCCGGGCAGCCCGTCGGTCACCGTCGCCGGGGCGGTGGTGCCGGCCGCGTACCGGACGGTGACGCCGGCGGTGTCGCTCGCGGTCCGACGGTCGAAGCGCAGCGTCACGCGGCTCGCTGCCGTGATGACGCTCAGCCGGGTAACCGGCTCCGGGGCGGTGACGGCCGGACGCGCCCGGTCGCCGCCACCCGCGGAGGGACCCGAACCGGGCACGGGCCCAAAGGTGGCGTCGACGCTGCCGTCGGTCCCGACCCTGACGATCTCGGGGGCCGTGCCGTGGCCGGCCGACCCGCGCACCGCGTACACCTGCCGGCCCGACGCGCTGTACTCGCCGTCGAGCAGCGTGGCGCCCGGGACCGGCAGCGGGGCGGCGGTGCGGTCCCCGAGCGACAGCTGCGCCAGACCGCTGCGGCGGTCGGTGACGAGCAGCCGGGTGCCGTCCGTCGACCAGCTCAGCGGCGCCGACCCCGTGAGGCGCACCTGCCCGGCGCCGGCGGCGTCGACGACGTCGGTGGCGCTGCCGGAGGCGAACGCCAGGAACCGGCCGTCGGGCGACCAGACCGGGGAGCGGCCCCGCAGCGGCAGAACCTGCTCACCGCTGCCGTCGGCACGCACGGTCGCCAGGTGCGGACCGTCCGGCAGCTCGCGGACGAAGGCCAGCCGGTTCCCGTCCGGCGACCAGGTCGGCGCGCTGTCGGGCAGGTTTTCGCCGCCGCCGGTGAGCGCGCGGTCGTGCGAGCCGTCGAGGTCGCTGAGGTGGATCGAGTCGCTGATCCTCTCGGAGTCGTCGCGGAACACGTAGGCCAGCTGCGTGCCGTCCGGCGAGACCGCGGGCTGCGAGCCGGTCGGGTGCACCCGCGCCGGGGTGGATCCCGCAGGCGCCTGCACCGTCACCCCTTGGTCGCCGCCGTAGGCGAGCACCTCCGCGGTCGAGGAAGTCTGAGCCAGGACGGGGGTCGCGACCGCCGTCGACAGAGCGGCAGCCAGAACGAGGCTCAGGGCGAGCCGGCGTCGGGTGGTCATGCCTGCACCACGCCTGAACCCCCTCGCGGGTTCGGCGAACCGTTCGGCACCTCGGCGCGTGGTGCAGACATGACCGTCGTCGCGGCACGCCGGCCGACCCTCTGCGACGCTGGGCGCAGCTCCTCCGCCGAAGGGATCGGACTCAGGGTGTCGGACAGCTACGACGCCTTCTACCTCGACACCTACGGCGACCTGGCCGGGTACGCGCTCTCGCTGGTCGGCGAGCGGACCGTCGCCGAGGATCTCGCGCAGGAGGCGCTGGTGCGCGTCTATGTGCGGTGGGGGCTGCTGCGAGAGCCCCGCCCGTACGCCTACCGGATCGTCTCGAACCTGGCCCGCGACCGCTGGCGACGACGACGGACGGAGGTCGCGGCTTTCCCGGACCTGGTCGGCGCCGACGCGGGGCCACCGGACGTGACGGTGCTGGACGCGGTCGAGCGGCTGCCGCCCCGACTGCGTGACGTGGTGCTGCTGCACTACTACGCCGACCTGCCGGTGGCCGAGGTCGCCGTCGCCCTGCGACGTCCCGCCGGCACCGTCAAGCGGCGGCTGTCGGAGGCGCGTGCGCTGCTGGCCGAAGGGCTGGCGCCATGACCCCCGGAAGGTCGCGACCACGCCGGTTCGCGACCCTGCCCGTGCCCGTCGACGGGCTCGCCCGCGCACGCCGTGACGGCCTGCGGCGACGCCGTCGCGCCGGGGTAGCCGTCGCGGCTGCGGTGGTGGCCGTGGCGGGAGTCGGCACCGCAGTGCCGCTGCTGCTCGCCGGCGGCACACCGTCGGACCGCCTGGTCGCACCGGCGGCACCGGCGGCGCCGGCACCGGCTCCGGTCGCGGGCCGCATCGTCGGTGTCGTGCTGGACCGCTCCGGCCGGCCGCTGGCCGGCATCCGCGTCCTGCCGCGAGAGCTGGGCGAGCTGCTGGACCGCACCGACGTCGACGGCCGCTTCTCCGCGCCCTGCCGGAACGAGCTGCTGCTGGCCTCCTACGTGCCGTCCCGCCGCGACGACCCGATCCTGGAGCGCAGCCCGGGCGCGGCAGATGTCGCCTGGCGAAGGCTCCCTACCGCGACAGCCTGCGGCACCGTCGTGTCCGTGGTGCTGCCGCCCGGCGGCGTGGTGGAGGGACGGGTCGCCGTCGACCTGGCGGGTCAGGACGTGCGCCTGGTCCGACTGGTCGACGCCGGACCGCAGTCGCGCCCGGAGGGACCGGTCTTCGCCAGCCGCGTCCGCGCCGACGGCACCTGGCGGGTCGACGGGCTGGATACCGGCAGGTACCGGGTGCAGAGCACCGGGGTCGGCCCGGCGGACGAGCTGGTCGACGTCCGCGAAGGCGCCGTCACGCGCACGCTCGGATGACCGCCACGGTCAGCGGCTGTAGACGGCTCCGAGCGGACCCAGCAGGGTGATGAGCTCGTCCGCGCCGGGGCCCGTCGGCCGCGCGCGGACCTCGACGCTGCCGGTGCCGCGCTCTGCGGCCATCGACACCGTCAGCGGCCCACCCAGAGGGAGCACCAGCCAGCGGCCGCGGGCGAGGTCGCTGTCCAGCAGGCGGTCCAGCACGTCGTCCAGGTCCAGCGGCTCGCCCAGCGCGGCGCCCAGCCCCGACAGGAAGTCCGGTACCCGCTCCCGCGGCAGTCGGCACTCATACGGTTCGATCACCCGCCCAGCGTGCGGCCTCGGTCGGCGGCGCGCCCGCCCGGAGCCTTCAGCCGGCCAGCGGCTCGAGCCCGTTGGCGGCTCGGACGACCTCGACCACCGAGCGCATGATGGCCGTGAGCTCGAAGTCCTTGGGCGTGTAGACGGCGGCGACGCCCTGCTCCTTGAGCCGCCGTGCGTCGGCGTCGGGGATGATGCCGCCGACGACCACCGGCACCTCGCCGATGCCCGCATCGCGGAGCCCGGCGAGCACGGCCGGCACCGCCTCCATGTGCGAGCCGGACAGGATCGACAGGCCGATGACGTGCACGTCCTCTTCGACGGCGGCGCTGACGATCTGGCCGGCGGTCAGCCGGATGCCCTGGTAGACGACCTCGAAGCCGCAGTCGCGGGCCCGCACGGCGATCTGCTCGGCGCCGTTGCTGTGCCCGTCCAGGCCCGGCTTGCCGACCAGGAAGCGCAGCCGCACGCCGAGCTCTTCGCCGGTCTGCTGCACCGCTCGGCGGACGGCCGCGATCGCCTCGCCGGCCTCGCCCCTCGCGCTCGCGGCGGACACGCCCGTGGGCGCGCGGTACTCGCCGAACACCTCGCGCAGCGCGCCGGCCCACTCACCGGTGGTGACGCCCACCTTGGCGCACGCGACCGTGGCCGCCATCAGGTTGACGTCGGTCTTGGCAGCGTCGCGGAGCGCGCGGAGCGCCTCGTCGACCGCACTCGCGTCGCGCTGCTCGCGCCAGGCCTTGACGGCATCGATGGCGTGCTGCTCCACCGCGTGGTCGACGGTCATGATCGCGCCGTCGATGTCGGCCAGCAGCGGGTTGTCCTCGGTGGTGGTGAAGCGGTTCACCCCGACGACGACGTCCTCCCCCGCCTCGATCCGGCGACGGCGCTCGGCGTGCGAGCTCACCAGCGCGCTCTTCATGTAGCCGGACTCGACCGCCGCGACGGCCCCGCCCATGGCCTGCACCCGGTCGACCTCGGCCAGCACCTGCGTCTTGAGCTCGGCGACCTTGGCCTCCACGACGACCGAACCGGTGAACAGGTCGTCGTACTCGAGCAGGTCGGTCTCGAAGGCCAGCACCTGCTGCAGGCGCAGCGACCACTGCTGGTCCCACGGCCGCGGCAGCCCGAGCGCCTCGTTCCAGGCCGGCAGCTGCACGGCCCGGGCCCGGGCGTCCTTGCTGAGCGTCACGCCGAGCATCTCCAGGACGATGCGCTGGACGTTGTTCTCCGGCTGCGCCTCGGTCAGGCCGAGCGAGTTGACCTGCACGCCGTAGCGGAAGCGCCGCTGCTTGGCGTCGGTGATGCCGTAGCGGTCGGCCAGCAGCTCGTCCCAGAGCTGGGTGAAGGCGCGCATCTTGCACATCTCCTCCACGAACCGCACCCCTGCGTTGACGAAGAAGGAGATCCGCGCACAGACCTCACCGAATCGCTCCGCGGGCACCTGACCTGCCGCCTGGACGGCGTCCAGGACGGCGATCGCGGTGCACAGCGCGTAGGAGATCTCCTGGACGGGGGTCGCCCCGGCCTCCTGCAGGTGGTAGCTGCAGATGTTGATCGGGTTCCACTTGGGCACCGCGGTGACCGTGTAGGCCACCATGTCGGTGATCAGGCGGAGCGAAGGCCCGGGCGGGAAGACGTACGTCCCGCGGGAGAGGTACTCCTTGATGATGTCGTTCTGCGTCGTGCCGGCCAGCTGCGAGGCGTCGGCGCCCTGCTCCTCGGCGACGGCCTGGTAGAGGGCCAGCAGCCACATCGCGGTCGCGTTGATGGTCATCGAGGTGTTCATGGTGTCCAGCGGGATGCTGTCGAACAGCGCCCGCATGTCACCCAGGTGCGTCACGGGCACGCCGACCTTGCCGACCTCGCCGCGGGCCAGCTCGTCGTCGGGGTCGTAGCCGGTCTGGGTCGGGAGGTCGAAGGCGACACTGAGGCCGGTCTGCCCCTTCTCCAGGTTGCGCCGGTACAGCGCGTTGGAGTCCTTCGGCGTCGAGTGCCCGGCGTAGGTACGCATCACCCAGGGCTTTCCGCGCTCAGGCCGCGCGGCGCCCTCCGCTGCCGGCACCTCGGAACCGATGGACTGCACGCGCTCCGTCATGGGCGGAGTCTAGAGCGCCGGGCTCAGCCCACGTCCGCCGCAGCCGGGGCGGCATAGCAGCCCGCCGCCGCCCCCACCGCAGCCAGTCCGGCCCGGTCGCCGGCCCCGAAGACCGACTCGCTGTGGGTGGTCTGCGGGTACATGACCTGCGTGGCGTCGAGCACGTGCCCGAGCCCGACGGCGTGCGCCAGCTCGTGCAGCAGCACCTCGCCCTGGGTCGTGCCCGGCCCGAAGCCCGACGGCAGCGGCTGGCCGGCATCGAGCGCCACCAGTCCGCTCACCAGGTGCGGGCCTGCGGTACCGGGGACGGCGGCAGCGATGCTCACCCCGACCGAACGACCGTCCAGACCGACGTCGGCCGACCCGGACGAGACCCAGGCGATGAGCAGCGGCGCCCACCGTCGGCCGTACCGCGCAGGCTGGTAGGACGCCCGACCGCGCGCCGGGACCTCCTCGCTCGCCCCGTCGTCGACGAACTGCAGCCCGCTGGCCGCGCTCAGCCGGCGGAGGGCCTCGTCCAGGTCAGCCCGAGCGCTCACCGGAGCCGAGCGCTCGTTCACCACGTAGTGGATCGGCTGGCACGGGTCCCAGCGACCGGGGCGTCCGGCCGCATCGACGTAGGTCGCGCCCCACCCGGCGGCGGCCGCTGCCGGTTGGTCGACGGCGACGACCGTCCCGAGCGCGGCGCCGCGCGCGCGAGCCGACTGCGCGAGGACGGCCGACGCGACCACCAGAACGAGCACCAGCACCAGGACCAGGACCGTCCCGCCGCCTGCCCGCCGTCGGTCCGACGGCAGCGGGAGCGGTCCGGGCGCCCGCGGCGCCACCGTGACCGGGTCGAAGTACGCCGGGTGCTCCACCCTGACGTCGTCGGCGCCCGGCCGGGCGGTCTGAACGCTCAGGCGCTGCGGGGCTCGTCGTGGCGGTCCTGGTGGAGCACCCGGTCCAGGCGGGTGACCCGCAGCAGCCGCCCGACCTGCTGCGGCACGTCGCGCAGCACGAGCGTGCGCCCTGCCCGCCCGGCGTGCCGGTGCGCGCCGACCAGGACGCCGAGGCCGGTGGCGTCGACGGCATCGAGCGCCGACAGGTCCAGGACGAGGTCGTCGTCGCCGTGCTCGACGGCGTCCGCGAGCGCGAGCCGCACGTCGGCGGCACTGTGCACGTCGAGCCGGCCGGCGAGCGCCAGCAGATGGCCCCGGGCGACGTCGGTCAGCCCGAAGGCAGGCGGGTTGCTCGGTCGGGACCCCACGCTGCGCCTCCACGTCGACCGGTCGTGCCCGAACGGCTCGCCTCATCGGGGTAGACGCGCGGTCACGGCGTCCGGTTGCCTTGTTCCCACATCCGACAGGCCGAGCGGCGAAGGCGCGCCGGGCCTATCCTGGGATCGTGATCGTCTCGAGCTACCACTTCTTGCTCGGTCCGCTGGTGGTCTCGGCCGCGCTCGGCGTGATCATCTTGATCTGCCGCTGGGTGTTCTCCACCGATCACCGCGACGAACGCGACGCCAAGCGCCTGGTCAAGGCCGCGGCCCGCGGCGACTACGGGCTGCTGGTCACCATCGCCACCGTCCGCAGTCCCGAGGACGCCGCCATGCTGCGCGAGGTGCTGGCCGCTGCGGGCATCCGCAGCACGCTCGGTGACGGCGAGCTCGGTACCGACGTCCTGGTGTTCCGCTCCGACGCCGCCCGGGCGCAGGGCCTGGTCAGCAGCTGACCGCAGCGCGGTCCCAGGGCCCGGGCTGCCGGACTCAGAGCTCCCAGGGCTGCGGCGGGACGGCCTCGCGCCGCACGTCGGCCCCGAGCGCCACGAGCTTGTCGACGAAGCCTTCGTAGCCCCGGTCGATGTGGTGCACCTCGGTGACCTCGGTGACCCCGTCGGCCACCAGGCCCGCCAGCACGAGCCCGGCCCCGGCGCGGATGTCGTGCGCGGTGACCGGTGCCCCGGACAACAGCTCACGCCCGCGCACGACCGCATGGTGGCCGTCGGTGCGGACGTCAGCGCCGAGCCGGACCAGCTCGTTGACGAACATCCAGCGCGACTCGAAGACGTTCTCGGTGATCATCGCGGTGCCCTCGGCGACCGTGTTCAGCCCGAGGAACAGCGGCTGGAAGTCGGTGGCGAAGCCGGGGTAGGGCAGCGTCACGACGTCGACGGCGGTCGGCCGGCGGTCCATCGTGATGCGGAACCCGCCCTCGACGATGCGGGTGACGGCGCCGGCCTGCTCCAGCTTGAACAGCGGCATCTCCAGGTGCTCCGGGCGGGCCCCGAGCACGGTGACGTCGCCACGGGTCATCGTCGCCGCGACGGCCCAGGTGCCCGCGACGATGCGGTCGGGCACCGTCTCGTGCTCGACCGGGTGCAGCGACTCGACCCCCTCGATCTCCAGCGTGCTGCTGCCCACGCCGCCGATCTGGGCGCCCATCTGCGTGAGCATCTGGCACAGGTCGACGATCTCCGGCTCGCGCGCCGCGTTGTCGATGACGGTCGTGCCCTTGGCCAGCGCGGCGGCCATCAGCAGGTTCTCGGTCGCGCCGACGCTCGGGAAGTCGAGCCACACGGCGGCCCCGGTCAGGCGGGGCGCGCGGGCGATGAGGTAGCCGTGCTCGCTCTCGACCGTCGCCCCGAGCTTGATGAGCCCCGCTACGTGCATGTCGAGCCCGCGCGAGCCGATCGCGTCGCCGCCCGGTAACGCGACCTTCGCCTCGCCGCAGCGGGCCACCAGCGGGCCGAGCACCGCGATGGAAGCCCTGATCCGGCGCACCAGGTCGTAGTCCGCCTCGTGACCCGGTACGGCCGGCACGGTCAGCGAGACGGCACCGTCGCCCCGGACGACGTCGCAGCCGAGCCGGCGCAGCACCTCGCTCATGATGGTGACGTCCAGGATGTCCGGGACGTTGGTGAGCACCGTCGTCCCCTCGGCCAGCAGCGAGGCGGCCATCAGCTTCAGCACGCTGTTCTTGGCGCCACCGACGGTCACGGTGCCGGCCAGGCGCGCGCCCCCGGAGACGAGGAAGCGCTGCGGTCCGGTCATCGGGTCAGTCTAGGGAGGCAACCCCTCAGACCCGGACGGCGTCCTGCTGAACGTCCGACCCCCCCGACGACAGGAGAACAGCGTGGACGAGAAGGCGCGGGAGGACTTCCGCACCTATGTCGCCGCCCGCTCACCAGCGCTGCTGCGGACGGCCTATCTGCTGTCGGGCAACCGCGCCGACGCCGAGGACCTGCTGCAGACAGCCCTGGCCAAGACCTACCTGCACTGGGACCGTATCCGCGACCGCCAGGCCCTGGACGGGTACGTCCGCCGGGCCATGCTGAACACCCGCACCTCCTGGTGGCGGCGGCGCAAGGTCGACGAGTACCTCACCGACACGCTGCCGGAACGCGCCGGGCCGGACGAGGCCGGCGACACCGCCCAGCGCCTCGACCTGCACGCCGCCCTGGTCCAGGCCCTCGCCACCCTGCCACGGCGCCAGCGCGCCGTCGTGGTCCTGCGCTACTACGAAGACCTCTCCGAGGCCGACACCGCCGCCGCCCTGGACATCACCGTCGGGACGGTCAAGTCGACGGCCTCCAAGGCCCTGGCCAAGCTGCGCGTCAGCGCGGCGCTGGCGACCGGACTGTCCGACGACCCCCGTACCTCGATCCCCGGAGTGCACGCATGAGCCCCCTCGACGACGAGCTTCGGGCCGCCCTTTCCGGGCGGGCCGCAGCACTGGCCCCCTCGCCCGACCCGATGCGCGGCATCCAGACCCGCGCCCGGCGGATGCGCCGCAACCGCACCGTGCTGTCGACCGCGGCGGTGGTCGTCGCCGTCGCCGCCGTGGGGTTGGCCGTCCCGCTGGTGACCGGTGGCGACGACCGCGCGCTGCCGCAGCAGGTGGCCAGCACCCCGTCCAGCACCCCGTCCGCATCCCGTCCAGCACCCCGTCGTCGGGACCGGTCGCCGTCGACGCCCCGGCGAACGCGCTGGACTGGCCGACGCGCGGCACGTCCGACCCTGTCCTGGAAGCTGCCGCGGTGGACGCTTTTGTGCAGGCGCTGGGACCGCAGAGCGGCGCGGGCACGGTCGGGCACACGGTGCTGTTCACCGGCGGCAACGACGCGGGGCAGCGCTACATCGTCCTGCAGGCGTGGATCGGTGCCGGCCCCGCGTACTCCTTCGGCTACGTCCAGACCCCCGGTCGCGACCCCGAGCCGGTGCTGCAGCCCGCCATCGCGGCCGACGAGAAGATCGTCGCCATACTGCTGACCGGCATCCCGGGAGGCACCGCCGACGAGCTGGTCGTCGTGCCGGTGCCGGGCACCGGTCAGGTGCTGTACCGCCAGAGCCCGCAGGCGTCGTTCGCGCCGGTGGACCACCTGCCGGGCGGCGACGGCGTGGCGGTCGTCGAACGCGCCTACGGGGCGGACACCGACGAGCTCCAGCTGCTCGACGGTGACGGCCGGGGCGACCGGCCGCCGCTGTTCCAGAGCACCGTCTTCGACCTGCTCTGCGGCATCAGCGGCTGCGGCTGAGGTCCACAGCCTCCCCCTCAGGCGCCACCAGGTGCAGCGGTGCGGCCCCGTCCGGAGTCCTCGGGCGGGGCGCACCGGCGCACCTGGCGATGCCGTTCGGTGGACGTCATGGCAGGGTCGCCTCATGGCCGTCCACCTCACCCGCATCTACACCCGCACCGGCGACGACGGGACCACCGCGCTCGGCGACATGAGCCGGGTCTCCAAGACCGGGGCCCGCCTCGCGGCGTACGCCGACGTCGACGAGACCAACAGCGCGCTCGGGGTCGTTCTGGCGCTCGGGCAGCCCGCCGAGGACGTGGCCGCCTGCCTGCGGGAGGTGCAGAACGACTTGTTCGACGTCGGCGCCGACCTGTGCACGCCGGTCGTGCCGGACCCGAAGTATCCGCCGCTGCGGGTCACCGCCGAGTACGTCGGCCGGCTCGAGGCGCACTGCGACCACTTCAACGAGACGTTGGAGAAGCTGGCGAGCTTCATCCTGCCGGGAGGGACGCCGGCGGCCGCGCTGCTGCACGTGGCGCGCACGGTGGCGCGTCGGGCCGAACGCTCGACCTGGGCGCTGCTGGAGGACGAGCCGGACACCACGAACCGTGAGCCGGTGCTCTATCTGAACCGCTCGTCGGACCTGCTGTTCATCCTGTCGCGGGTCGCCAACCCCGGCGGCGACGTCCTGTGGACGCCCGGCGGCTCACAGGCCTGACCCGGCGCGAGGCGCCCCGCTCAGGCGGGCATGTTCGTGCCGGGCGGGGCAGCCTCCAGCCAGGCCAGGAAACCCGTGACGGCTGAGCGCTGCATGGCCAGATCGACCGGGGTCCGTCCCGAGCAGGACAGGACGACCGCCCCCGCGTGCAGCGCCCGCTGCTCGACGTCTGCAGGCTCGCGGCGGCTCGTCACCTGCAGGTCGCGGCGGGACAGACAGTGCCGCGGCCGGGGCGAGAGGCTGAACATGCGGTACCACTGCAGCTCGTCACCGCGGAAGCAGCCGACGCCGTTCGCCCAGCCGCGACCTGGCCGACGGCCGGACGGGCGCAGCGAGATCTCCATCGCACCGCCGGAGCGCTGCAACCCACGGTTGCGGACCGCCACCGCGAGCAGCGCCAGGCCCAGCACCACCGGGACGCCGACGACGATCTCGATGGCGATCTCCAGGCCCCCCACGCCGGACCCCCGCCCGCGTGCCGCGTACTAGTCCAGCCGTCCCACGGCGCGCAGCCGTCCCTCGGCCCGGCGCTGCGCCGACAGGTCGTCGCCGGAGCGGGCCTTGTCCAGTGCCGCCTGGGCGCGGGAGGCGTCGATGTTGTCCGACAGCTCAGCCACCTCGGCCAGCACGGTCACGCCGCGGTCGGTGATGCTCAGGAAGCCGCCGGAGACGGCCGCGACGACCTCCGAACCGCCGTCCTGGAAGATGCGCACGGTGCCGCCGTCGGCGAGCTCGCCGAGCAGCGGGGCGTGGCCCGGCAGGACCCCGATCTCGCCCTCAGTGGTGCGGGCGATGACCTGGACGGCCTCGCCGCTCCAGATCTCGCGCTCGACCGACACCAGCTCGACGTGCAGCTCCGCCACGACTTTCCTCCAGGGTTGCGACGGGGTCACCGTCGTGCGTTCAGGGTACCGGGGGTCCCGGGTGGCAGCGACGGCCGGCCCCGTACGGGAACCGGCCGTCGATCATGCTGAAGACCTAGAGGTTCTTGGCCTTCTCCTCGACGTCCTCGATGCCGCCGCACAGGAAGAACGCCTGCTCGGGGATGTGGTCGTAGTCGCCCTCGGTCAGCTTCTTGAACGAGCTGATGGTGTCCTCCAGCGAAACGAACTTCCCCTCCAGGCCGGTGAAGGCCTCGGCGACGAAGAACGGCTGGCTCAGGAAGCGCTCGATGCGACGGGCCCGGTTGACCAAGACCTTGTCCTCCTCAGCGAGCTCGTCGATGCCGAGGATGGCGATGATGTCCTGCAGGTCCTTGTTGCGCTGCAGGATGCGCTGCACCTCGCGGGCGACGTCGTAGTGCTCCTGGCCGACGTAGCGCGGGTCCAGGATGCGGCTGGTCGAGTCGAGCGGGTCGACGGCCGGGTAGATGCCCTTCTCCGAGATCGAGCGCGACAGCACGGTCGTCGCGTCCAGGTGGGTGAAGGTGGTGTGCGGCGCCGGGTCGGTGATGTCGTCGGCGGGCACGTAGATCGCCTGCAGCGACGTGATCGAGTGGCCACGCGTGGAGGTGATGCGCTCCTGCAGCACGCCCATCTCGTCCGCCAGGGTCGGCTGGTAGCCGACGGCGCTCGGCATGCGGCCCAGCAGCGTCGAGACCTCCGAGCCGGCCTGGGTGAAGCGGAAGATGTTGTCGATGAACAGCAGCACGTCCTGCTTCTGCACGTCGCGGAAGTACTCCGCCATCGTCAGGGCCGACAGGGCGACGCGCAGGCGGGTGCCCGGGGGCTCGTCCATCTGGCCGAAGACCAGGGCGGTGTCCTTCAGGACGTCCGCCTCTTCCATCTCCAGGAACAGGTCGTTGCCCTCACGGGTGCGCTCGCCGACACCGGCGAACACCGAGACGCCGGAGAACTGCTTGGCGACGCGGTTGATCATCTCCTGGATGAGGACGGTCTTGCCGACGCCGGCCCCGCCGAACAGGCCGATCTTGCCGCCCTGCACGTACGGCGCCAGCAGGTCGATGACCTTGATGCCGGTCGCGAAGATCTCGGTCTTGCTCTCGAGCTGGTCGAAGGGCGGCGACGGGCGGTGGATCGGCCAGTAGGTGTCGGCGTCGACGCTGTCGACGTCCATCGGGATGCCCAGGGCGTTGAACACGTGGCCCTTGGTGGCGTTGCCGACGGGCACCGAGATCGGGGCGCCGGTGTCCTTGACGTCGGCGCCGCGGGTCAGGCCGTCGGTCGGCTGCATGGCGATGGCGCGCACCATGTTGTCGCCGATGTGCAGGGCGACCTCGAGCGTCAGCACGGTGGTCTCGCCGCCGAGCTCACGCTGGACGTGCAGGGCGTTGTAGATCTCCGGCATCGAGTCGGGGGCGAACTCGACGTCGACGACCGGGCCGATGACACGGGCCACCCGGCCGGTGCCTCCGGCGCGGGCGCCCTCGGCGACGGGGGGCTGTTCGGTGACGGTCATGGCTGGCCTCTCCTGAGACTGATGTCTTCGTGGTTCTTCATCTACGGACGAACGGGCGGACGGCGGTGGAGCGCAGCAGGCAGCGGTCAGGCGTCGGCCAGCGCCGAGGCGCCGCCCACGATCTCGCTGATCTCCTGGGTGATCTCGGCCTGCCGCGCGGAGTTGGCCGCCCGGGTGAGGCTCTTGACGAGCTCGTCGGCGTTGTCGGTCGCGGCCTTCATGGCCCGCCGGCGCGAGGCCGACTCCGAGGCGGCCGAGTCGAGCAGCGCGGCCCATACCCGCGTGGTGACGTAGCGGGGCAGCAGGCTGTCCAGCAGTGCCTCGGGCGAAGGCTCGAACTCGTACAGCGGCAGCGCGCCCTCCGGCGGCGGCGCGTCGGACTCCTCGACGACCAGCGGCAGGACACGGTTGGCGACCGGGCGCTGGGTCAGCGCCGAGACGTACTCGGTGTGCACGACGTGGATCTCGTCGACACCGCCCTCTTCGGTGGTGCGCAGGAACGCCTCGATGAGCGCCTGCGACACCTCGCGGGCGTTGTCGTACTCCGGCTGCTCGGAGAACCCGGTCCAGGACTGCTCGATGGGCCGGTTGCGGAACTTGTAGTAGCTGACGGCCTTGCGGCCGATCAGGTAGGAGACCGGGGTCTTGCCGTCCTGGCGCAGCAGCTCCTCGAGCTGGCTCGCGGTCTTGAGCGCGTTGGCGTTGTAGCCGCCCGCCAGACCGCGGTCGCTGGTGACGACCAGCACGGCGGCGCGCTTGCCGTCCTGCTCCTTGAGCAGCGGGTGGTCCAGCGTGGACGACTGCGACGCCAGCGCCGAGATCACCCGGGTGATCTGGACGGAGTAGGGCTGCGCCGCCGCGACCCGGGCCTGCGCCTTGGCGATGCGCGAGGCCGCGATGAGCTCCATCGCACGGGTGATCTTCTTGGTCGACTGCACCGACCGGATGCGGCGGCGGTAGACCCTGAGCTGGGCACCCACGCGATCAGGCCGGCTTCGGCGGGGTGTAGCGGGTGATCTTCTCCTGGCCCTCGTCGGCGGAGTCCATCGCCTCGACCGGGGCCTCGTTCAGGCTCTTGCCCTCGGCGGTCGTGAACTGCTTCTTGAACTCCGTCACGCCCGCCTCGAGCTGACCGATCGTGTCGTCGTCGAGCTTGCCGGTGTTGCGGATGGCGTCGAAGACAGCGCCCTGCGAACGCGTCAGGTAGTCCAGGAACTCGGCCTCGAAGCGACGGATGTCGCCCACCGGCACCTCGTCGAGGTGGCCGTTGGTGCCGGCCCAGATCGACACGACCTGACGCTCGACCGGGAACGGGGAGTACTGCGGCTGCTTGAGCAGCTCGACCAGGACGGCGCCGCGCTCGAGCTGCGCCTTGGAGGCCTTGTCCAGGTCGGAACCGAAGGCGGCGAACGCCTCGAGCTCGCGGTACTGGGCCAGGTCCAGACGCAGCCGACCCGAGACCGACTTCATCGCCTTGACCTGCGCGGAGCCGCCGACGCGCGACACCGAGATGCCGACGTTGATGGCCGGCCGGACGCCGGAGTTGAACAGGTCGGTCTCCAGGAAGATCTGACCGTCGGTGATCGAGATGACGTTGGTCGGGATGAACGCCGAGACGTCGTTGCCCTTGGTCTCCACGATCGGCAGGCCGGTCATCGAGCCGCCGCCGAGCTCGTCGGAGAGCTTCGCGCAACGCTCCAGCAGCCGGGAGTGCAGGTAGAAGACGTCGCCCGGGTAGGCCTCGCGGCCCGGCGGACGGCGCAGCAGCAGCGAGATGGCGCGGTAGGCGTCAGCCTGCTTGGACAGGTCGTCGAACACGATCAGGACGTGCTCACCCTTGTACATCCAGTGCTGGCCGATGCTGGAACCGGTGTAGGGCGCCAGGTACTTCAGGCCGGCGGGCTGGCTGGCGGGGGCGGCGACGACGGTCGTGTACTCCAGCGCGCCCGACTCCTCGAGCCGGCCGACCAGCTCGGCGACGGTCGAGCCCTTCTGGCCGATGGCCACGTAGATGCACTTGACCTGCTTCTTGGGGTCGCCGGTCAGCCAGTTCTCACGCTGGTTGATGATCGCGTCCAGGGCGACGGCGGTCTTGCCCGTCTGCCGGTCGCCGATGATCAGCTGGCGCTGACCGCGGCCGATGGCGGTCATGGCGTCGACCGCCTTGATGCCGGTCTGGAGCGGCTCCTTCACCGGCTGGCGCTGCACGACGGTGGGAGCCTGCAGCTCCAGGATGCGCCGCCCCTCGGCGACGATCTCGCCCTTGCCGTCCAGCGGGTTGCCCAGCGGGTCGACGACCCGGCCCAGGAAGCCGTCGCCGACGGGGACCGACAGGACCTCCTTGGTGCGGCGGACCTCCTGGCCCTCCTCGATCGCCTGCGGGTCGCCCAGGATCACGCAGCCGACCTCGCGCTCGTCCAGGTTCAGCGCCAGGCCCAGGGCGCCGCCCTGGAACTCCAGCAGCTCGTTGGCCATCGTGGAGTACAGGCCCTCGACGCGCGCGATGCCGTCGCCGACCTCGGTGACGATGCCGACCTCCTCGCGACTGGTCTCGGCGCTGTAGGAGGTGACGTACTGCTCGATCGCGGACCGGACGTCCTCCGGGCGGATGCTGAGCTCCGTCATGCTGATTCCCTGCTCTCGTGTCGTGCGGGCGGTCGGTGTGGGTGGTGCGGACGGTGCTTAGCGCGCCAGCTGGCGGCGGACGTTCTCCAGGCTCCGCGCGACGGTGCCGTTGAGCACCTCGTCGCCGACCCGGACCTCGATGCCGCCGATCACGGCGGGGTCGACGTCGACCTGCAGAGCGACCTCGCGGCCGTAGATGCGGGCCAGCGAGGACGCCAGGCGCTGCTCCTGGGCGGGCTCGAGGGGCAGGGCCACGCGCACCCGGGCGACGTAGCGCTGCCGACGCCGCGCCGCGAGCTCGGTGAGCTGGTCGATCGCCTGCTCCAGCGACCCTGCACGGGGTCGCGTCACGGCGAGGTCCAGCAGACGCACCGTGGTGGGACGGGCCTTGCTGCCGAGCAGGTCGGCGAGCAGGCTGCTCTTGCGCTCGGCCGGCAGACCGGGATCGGTCAGTGCCGCCCGCAGCTGCGGCTCGCGCTCGAGCAGCCGACCGAACCGGAAGAGCTCGTCCTCGACGTCGTCCAGGCTGCCGTCGCCCTCGGCCGCACGCATCGCGGCGTTCGCGGCGAGCGCCTCGACGCCGGCACGCAGGTCGGCGGCGGTGTTCCAGCGCCGACCGACGAGGTCCTGGAAGGCCTGCAGCGGCAGCGGTGCGAGCTGACGGCCGAGCAGGTTGTCGGCCAGCGCGCGACGGCTGTCGGGCGTGGAAGCAGGGTCGGTCAGGGCGCGGCGCAGCGACGGTTCACGGTCGAGCAGGGCGGCGACGGCGTAGAGCCCGTCGCTGACCTCGCCCGAGCCGGCACCGTCGGGCAGCGAGCCCACTCCCGACGCGAACGCCTCCAGCGCCTCGCGCAGCGACGCCCGACTGACTCCCTGCATCAGGAAGCCGTCCCGGAAGCGGTCGGAGCCGAGGCCTCCAGGCTGTCGAGGAAGCGCTCGACGGTGCGACGCTGGCGCGCCTCGTCCTCGAGCGACTCCCCGACGATGCGGCCGGCCAGGTCGACGGCGAGCGAGCCGACGTCGCGACGCAGCTCGGTCATCGCCTGCTGTCGTTCGCTGGCGATCTGCGCCTGCGCCGACTCCTTGATCCGCGTCGACTCGACGAGGGCCTCGGCCCGCGCCTCCTCGACGATGTCCGCACGCTGGGCCTGCGCCTCGGTACGGATGCGGCCGGCCTCGGCACGGGCCTCGGCGAGCTGGGCGTTGTACTGCGCCAGCGCGTCGGCCGCCTCGGCCTGCGCCTGCTCGGCCTTCTTCAGACCACCGTCGATGGCGGCGGCCCGCTCGGTGAAGGTCTTCTCGAAGACCGGGAACACCTTGGCGCGCAGGAACAGGAACAGCAGGGTGAAGGCCACCAGTCCGACGATGAGCTCGGAGGTGTGCGGGACGAGGGGACTGACCTCGCCCTCGGCGGCCAGCAGAACCAGGTTGGACACCATGGCTAGAGCGCGAAGGCGAGACCGATGCCGATGATGGCAAGGGCCTCAGCGAGGGCGAAGCCGAGGATGGCGATGCTCTGCAGCACGCCACGCGCCTCGGGCTGACGGGCGACGCCGCTGATGTACGCGGCGAAGATCAGACCGATGCCGATGCCGGGGCCGATGGCCGCCAGGCCGTAGCCGATCATGTTCAGGCTGCCGAGGTCGCCGATGTTGCCTTCGAGCATTTCCGTTCCTCTCACGTGGTTGACGCGACCCGGGGTTCCGGGGCGTCGGGGTCTGGTGCGTCAGGCAGCGGTGCCGTCAGTGCGATGGTGCCGTCAGTGCTCGTCCACCAGCGCGCCGCCGATGTACAGCGCGGACAGCAAGGTGAAGACGTAGGCCTGCAGCAGCTGCACGAAGCCCTCGAAGAACGTGAGGACGATGCTGCCGAACAGGGAGACCGAGCCGGCGGCGATGCCGACGAACCCGGAGTACTCGAAGACCAGGTACTCGCCGCCCAGGATGAACAGCAGCAGCACCAGGTGGCCGGCGAACATGTTGAACGTCAGACGCAGGGTGAGCGTCAGCGGCCGGATGATGATCGTCGAGACGAACTCGATCGGCGCCAGCAGGATGTACACCGGCCAGGGGATGCCGGGCGGGAACATCATCGCCTTGAAGTAGCCGAAGAACCCGTTCCGCTTGATGCCGATGGCGTTGAAGATCACGCAGCTGATCACGGCGAGGAACAGCGGCAGGGCGATCCGCGAGGTGGCCGGGAACTGCAGCACCGGGATGATCCCGCTGATGTTCAGCGCCGCCAGGAAGAAGAACGTGGTGGCCAGGTAGGGGACGTACTTCAGCCCCTGCTTGCCGATGGCGTCCATCGCGATGCTGTTGCGCACGAAGCCGTAGGCCGACTCGCCGAGGTACTGGGTCTTGCCGGGCACCATCGCGGCGCGACGGGTGGCGGCGTAGAAGAAAGCACCGACCACCACGGTCGCCAGCACGGTGATGAGCATGGGCTTGGTGAAGAAGGTGCCCTCACCGAAGATCGGTGGGTACACGAAGTCGGCCGGGCCCGGGCTGACGAAGCCCTCGCCCTCGGCGGCGAACCAGGGGTTCACGACGTCCTCTCGTTGAGTCCACGCTGATGGTGTCGATCACAGATGTGCCTGACGGGCGCGAGGCGGTACGTGCGGCAGTCCTGCCGAGCCGTGCTCACACGGCCCTACCGTAGCGAAACCAGACCAGGTACAGGCCCGCGAACATGCCGACCAGCAGGCCGATCATCACGAAGACCCGGTTGTCGAGGCGCTCACTGACCAGATAACCCACGCCGCCCCACACGAGGACGCCGGAGAGGACCAGCCCGAGCGCCCCGAAGGCGTCCGACTCACCCTTGCGCGCCAGCCACCTGTCGTCGTCCGAGCCCCCGGACGTACCGGTGGGCGAGTCGTCGTCAGGAGGCGGCGGCATGGCACGGCAGACCTTACAGGGTGTGCTCACACCCCTGGCGCGGGGGGCCCGTCCAGCCGGCTGTCCACCGGTTCCAGCAGGACCCGAGAACGTCCCAGCAGCGCCACCTGCGCACTCGTCCAGACCAGCGTCAGCGCGATGATCGTGACCGCCATCCAGCGGCGGTCGACGACTGTGGTGGCCGCCGCGACGGCGACCACCGCGAAGGCCGTCACCAGGCGCAGCACATAGGTCGTCATCAGCACCAGGAACCCCAGGCCCGCGCGGGACGTGTCGCCGCCGACCAGCAGCACGGGGATCGCTCCCGTCCAGAAGAACGCGACGACCACGACGGTGGCCGCCAGCGCAGCCAGGATGCCGTCGACGTTCCCGGTGGCGACGGCGGCGACAGCGGACACCGCTCCCCCGGCGGCGACGGCCAGGGGCGCCCCCAGCCGGCCGTCGACGCGCTTGAGGAAGGGCTGCCTGGTCACCGCCGGCGGCGGCGGAGTCATCGTCGGGCCCCGCGCAGCCGGGGCACGCGAGCGCCGACCAGGACGGCGATCGCCACCAGGCCGACGACGGCCAGCACCGGCAGCACGCCACCGGTGATGGACGCCGCGACGGCCCCGAAGCCCAGCAGCGCCGTCCAGAAATACATGATCAGCACGGCCCTGGTGTGGCTGTGACCGATCTCCAGCAGCCGGTGGTGCAGGTGCGCCTTGTCGGCGGCGAACGGCGAGCGCCCCGCCCGGGTCCGGCGGACGACGGCCAGCAGCAGGTCGACCAGCGGCACGGCCAGCACGGCCAGCGGCAGCAGCAGCACCGTCAGGACGGGGAACGATGCCGAGGCGGGCAGCGTCGCGTAGTTGAACTGACCGGTCAGGCTGACGACGGACGCCGCGAGCATCAGCCCGATGAGCATCGATCCGGCGTCGCCCATGAAGACCTGCGCCGGGTTGAAGTTGTGCGGCAGGAAGCCCAGGCACGCCCCCGCCAGCACGACGGCGATCAGGGTCGGTGAGCTGATCCGCTCCTGCGCCACGCCCTCGGTGATCACGCCGCTGGACAGCGAGTAGCTGAAGGCGAAGAAGGCGAGGGCGGCGATGGCCCCGACGCCGGCGGCCAGCCCGTCGAGCCCGTCGACGAAGTTCAGCGCGTTGACGGTCAGCAGCGTGAGGCCGATCGTGAGCACGACGCTCTCCGGACCCAGCGAGACCGTGCCGACGCCGGGCAGCGTCAGCGTCAGCACCTGCAGCCCCAGCAGCACCATGACGCCGGCAGAGACGATCTGCCCGGCCAGCTTGGTGAGGGCGTCGATGTTGTAGCGGTCGTCGATCGCGCCCAGCAGCGTGAGCAGACCACCGGCCACCACGACGGCCTGGACGTCGGAGTAGGTGAACACCCGCGACAGCGCCGGCAGGTGCCGGGCGACCAGGAAGGCCGCA
This sequence comes from uncultured Actinomycetes bacterium, assembly GCA_963784675.1. GTDB lineage: Bacteria > Actinomycetota > Actinomycetes > Mycobacteriales > SCTD01 > SCTD01. Next base: position 16,319 of record CAWASE010000019.1, on the reverse strand, counting down.
CAGACGCCGGCGTACATCGCCAGCCCGCCCAGGCGGGGGGTCGCGACCGCGTGCACGTCACGGTCGCGCGGCTCGGCCATCGCCCCGCACGCGATGGCGAAGCGACGCGCCAGCGGGGTCAGCAGGTAGGTGACCGCGGCGGCGACGCACAGGACGAGCAGGTACTCCCGCACGGTCGGAGGCTAGCCGGGCTGTCGCTCGTCCGTGCCGTGCGACGCGCGCGGGTAGGCCGGGTGCGCGTCCACCAGACTCGTGACCTGCGCCCGGATGTCGGCGGCGTCGCTTCCGTCGGCGTCGCGCACGGCCCGGCCGATGAGCGAGCCGATCTCCTTCATCTCGCCCTCGCCCATGCCCTGCGTCGTCACGCTGGGCGTGCCGACGCGCACCCCGCTGGCCACCGAGGCGGGCTTCGGGTCGTAGGGGATGGCGTTCTTGTTCAGCACGATGCCGGCGCGGTCGCAGCGCAGCTCGGCGTCGGCGCCCGTGACGTCGATGCCCTGCAGGTCCAGCAGCGCCAGGTGGGTGTCCGTACCGCCGGTGACCGGGCGCATGCCCTCACCCGCCAGGGCTTCGGTGAGGGCCTTGCTGTTGGCGATGACCTGACGCGCGTACGCCTGATAGGCGGGGGTCGAGGCCTCCTTGAGCGCGACGGCCTTGCCGGCGACGGCGTGCATCAGCGGGCCGCCCTGCATCATCGGGAAGACGGCCTTGTCGAGCTTGGCCGCGTGCTCGGCCGTGCACACGAGCATCCCGCCGCGCGGGCCGCGCAGCACCTTGTGCGTCGTGAACGTGACGACGTCGGCGTAGGGAACCGGGCTCGGGATGGCCTTGCCGGCCACCAGCCCGATGAAGTGGGCGGCGTCGACCATGAAGATCGCGCCGACCTCGTCGGCGACCTCGCGGAACGCGGCGAAGTCGATCAGGCGCGGGATGGCCGAACCCCCCGCGATGATCATCTTGGGCTTGTGCTCGCGGGCCAGCGCACGCATCTGGTCGTAGTCGATGTCCTCCGTGCCCTGCGCCACGCCGTAGTGCACGGCGTTGAACCACTTGCCCGAGAAGCTGACCTTCGTGCCGTGGGTGAGGTGCCCGCCGTGCGGTAGCGACATCGCCAGCACGGTGTCGCCCGGCTGCAGGAAGGCGCCGTAGACGGCCAGGTTCGCGCTGGCACCGCTGTGCGGCTGCAGGTTGGCGTGGTCGGCGCCGAACAGCTCCTTGGCGCGGTCGATGCCGAGCTGCTCGGCGACGTCGACGACCTCGCAGCCGCCGTAGTAGCGCTTGCCGGGGTAGCCCTCGGCGTACTTGTTCGACAGCGTCGAGCCGAGGGCCGCGAGCACCGCCGGGCTGGTGAAGTTCTCGCTGGCGATGAGCTGCAGCCCGCTGCGCAGCCGGGTCAGCTCGTCGCCGACCACCGCCGCGATCTCCGGGTCGGTCTCGGCCAGGCTGTCGAAGTCGGGTCCCCAGAACGTCATGCGGCGGCTCCAGTGCAGGGTGCGGGCGGCGGGCGTCAGGCCTGGGCTCAGCCTACCGGCGCCGGGCTGCTCGGACGCGCCCCTGCCAGCAGGTCCAACGGGATCTCCAGGGTGGCGGCGACCAGCTCCGCGCACCGGGCGAACGCCGACTCCGGGGCGTGGTACGGGTCGGCGAGGTCGTCGTCGCGCGGGTGCTCGGGCGGGACGGTGCCGCGTCGCGCGGCCACGGCCTGCACGGCCGCGCGAGCCCGTTCGACCGGGTCCGACGGCAGCTCTCCTGCGTCGACGGTGGCGGCGAGGCGGGCGAACTCGCGCAGGGTGAAGGTGCGCCCGGCGGCCCTCGGGTGCAGCACGACCGACGCCGCCCGGTGCTCGCGGGTGGCCGCCAGGACGAGGTCGGCGCCGGCGACGTGCTCGGCCACCAGCTCGCGGGCGCGGAAGTCGGCGCCGTCGACGCCGTAGCCCGCCAGGGTGCTCTGCGCGTAGGGCTCCATCGGCGAGCCGCTGTGCCCCCAGGTGCCTGCGGACTCCACGACGAAGCGGTCGACCCGCCCGCCGAGCCGCTCAGCCAGCCCGGCCGACATCAGCCGCTCGGCCATCGGCGAGCGGCAGATGTTGCCGGTGCACACGTGCAGCACCCGGAACACGCTGCCGTCGGCGCTCACGACGCCACCTCCAGGTCGGGCAGCAGCGCCCGCAGGTCGTCGGTCGCCAGCGCACCCTGCCGCCGGACGACCGGGTTCTCGCCCGTCAGGTCCAGAATCGTGGACGCGACCGGCTCGCCGGTGCTGCCCGCTTCCAGATAGACCGCGACGGCCGTGCCGAGCTGCTCCAGCGCCTCCGCCGCCGTCGAGGCCGGCGGCTGCCCGGTGCGGTTGGCGCTGCTGACGGCCAGCGGGCCGGTCTGCTCCAGCACGGCCAGGGCGACGGGGTGCAGCGGCATCCGCACCGCGACGGTGCCGCGGGTCTGGCCGAGGTCCCAGGCCAGCGACGGCGCCGCCCGCACGATCAGCGTCAACGGTCCGGGCCAGTGCGCCTCGACGAGCGTGCGCACGGTGGGCGTGACGAGCTCGGCGAGACCGTCGATGCCTCGCCAGGACCCGACCAGCACCGGCACGGGCAGGTCGCGGCCCCGGCCCTTGGCCGCCAGCAGGCGGGTGACGGCCGGCGGGCTGAAGGCGTCGGCCGCCAGCCCGTAGACGGTGTCGGTGGGCAGCACGGCCAGCTCGCCGCGGCGCAGCGCCGTGACGGCGTCCGCCACACCGCGGGTGGCGTCCGCACGGACGTCATGGGTGGTCATCCGGCGTTCTCTCCCGTCCAGCGTGCGGTGACGAAACGGTCGCGTCCGGCATAGTCGCGGTGGTCCTGGACCTCGTCCCAGCCGCCGGCGGCCAGCAGCAGCGCGGGCGCGGTCGAGCCCTGCCGGTCGGAGTGCTCGACGACGAGCAGACCACCGGGCTTCAGCAGCCGCCGGGCGGCCTGCTCCACCAGCCGGATGACGTCCAGTCCGTCCTCGCCGGCCCACAGGGCGATGCCCGGGTCGTGGTCGAGCACCTCGGGATCGGGGATGTGCGCCTCGGTCGTGGCCACGTAGGGAGGATTGCTGATCACCAGGTCCAACGTGCCGTCCAGGCCCGGCAGGGCGTCCTCGGCGCTGCCCAGGTGCAGCTGGACGGCGGGATCACCTGCCTTCACCCGGTTCTGGGCGTTGCGCTGCGTCCAGGCCAGGGCCGCCTCGTCGCGCTCCACGGCGTGCACCGTGGCGCCCGGCAGCTCGTTGGCGAGCGCGAAGGCGATCGTCCCGGAGCCGGTGCACAGGTCGACGGCCAACGGCGCCGTCCAGCCGTGCGCGTGCACGGCGTCGACCGCCCACTGCACCACCGACTCGGTCTCCGGACGCGGGACGAAGACGCCGGGGCCGACCTCGAGCTCGAGGTAGCGGAAGCCGACCGTGCCGGTCAGGTGCTGCAGCGGCACCCGGTCTGCCCGGCGCGCGAGCAGCTCCTCGAAGGCGGCGGCCTGGACCTCGGTGGGGTCGTCGGCCAGCAGCAGGTCTGAGGGCCGGGCCAGGCCCAGCACGTGCACGGCGAGGGCGCGCGCGTCGTGCTCGGGGCTGTCGACGCCGGCCTCGGTGAGCCGCCCGGTGGCGGCCCGCAGCAGCGCCCGCAACGGGGTGCTCACTGCTCCTGACCCTGCAGCTTGGCGGCGGTGTCGGCGTCGACCAGGCTCTGAATGACGGCGTCGAGGTCGCCGTCGAGCACCTGGGAGAGGTTGTTCGCCTTGTAGCCGCTGCGGTGGTCGGCCACCCGGTTGTCGGGGAAGTTGTAGGTGCGGACCTTCTCGCTGCGGTCGACGGTGCGGATCTGCGCGCCCCGCACCGCGCTGTCCTTGACCGCCTGCTCCTCCAGTGCCAGCGCCAGCAGGCGCGCGCGCAGCACCCGCATGCCGGCCTCGCGGTTCTGCAGCTGGCTCTTCTCGTTCTGCATGCTGACCGTGACGCCGGTGGGCAGGTGGGTGATGCGGACGGCCGAGTCGGTGGTGTTGACGCTCTGCCCGCCCGGACCGCTGGAGCGGTAGACGTCGATCCGCAGGTCGTTCTGGTCGATCGTGACGTCGACCTCCTCGGCCTCGGGCAGCACCAGCACCCCGGCAGCGCTGGTGTGGATGCGTCCCTGGCTCTCGGTGACCGGCACCCGCTGGACCCGGTGGACGCCGCCTTCGTACTTCAGCCGGCCGAAGACCGGGTCGGCGACGTCGCGGCTCTTCACCGCCAGCTGGATGTCCTTGTAGCCGCCCAGCTCGCCCTCGGTGGCGCTGATCGTCTCGATCTTCCAGCCGCGCTGCTCGGCATAGCGGGTGTACATGCGGACGAGGTCGCCGGCGAACAGGGCCGACTCGTCCCCGCCCTCGCCGGCTTTGACCTCGAGCAGGCAGTCCTTGCCGTCGGCCGGGTCGCGCGGCACCAGCAGGTCGCGGATGTGCGCGTCGAGCGTGGCGAGCTGTTCGGCCAGCAGCGTCGCCATCTCGGCCATGTCCTTGTCCTCGGCGGCCATCTCGCGGGCGGCAGCGAGGTCGTCGATGACCGCTTCCTGCTCGCGGATCGCCGCCACGAGCGGACCGAGCTCTGCGTAGCGGCGCCCGAGCTCGCGCGCCTTGCCCTGGTCGGCGTGCACCGACGGGTCGGCCAGCGCGATCTCCAGGTCGGCGTACTCGGCGAGGGCGTTGTCGGTGGGCGTACCGAGCTGCTCGGCCATAGGGGTCCTCGTGGTTGCGGTGGCGGCGGATCCGGGAACGACAACGGCGCCCGTCCCCGAGTCCGGGGAGGGGCGCCGCAGGGTCGCTACTTGGAGCGCTTGCCGAAGCGCTGCTCGAACCGGGCCACGCGGCCACCGGTGTCGAGGATCTTCTGCTTGCCCGTGTAGAACGGGTGGCACTGCGAGCAGACGTCGGCGCTGATGCTGCCGCTGCCGTTGGTGCTGCGCGTGGTGAACGTGTTCCCGCAGGTGCAGGTCACCGTGGTGTCCACGTACGTGGGGTGGATGTCGGCCTTCATGGCTGTGCCTCTCGGTCGGAGAGCCGCCGGGTCCGCGACAGTGTCCGCGGGGAACCGGTGCTCGTGCGGGGACCAGTGTGCCAGAACGGCGCACCGACAAGGACAACACCGGGCCGCCGGCCCTCATGCCCGGGCTCGCACCGCCGAGGCGAACACCACGTCTCGCCCACGCCGCGCTCGCGCCGGGGGTCGGCTGGCCGCGCCGATCAGGCGCTCAGGACTCGCCGTGGGTGTGCTGCTGGTACTCGGCACGAAACTCGGCCAACGCGGTCACGGGCTCGCGCGAGGGAGCCTGTGGACGCTACTTGGCTTCGGGCTCGGGGACGGTCGTCTTCTGGATCTGCATGAGGAACTCGACGTTGGTCCGGGTCTTCTTCATCTTGTCCAGCAGCAGCTCCAGGCTGGCCCCGGTGTCCAGGGCGTGCAGGACCCGTCGCAGCTGCAGGGTGATGCGCAGCTCCTCGGGTGCCAGCAGCAGCTCTTCCTTGCGGGTGCCGGAGGCGTCGACGTCGATCGCCGGGAAGATGCGCTTGTCCGCGAGCCGCCGGTCGAGCTTGAGCTCGGCGTTGCCGGTGCCCTTGAACTCCTCGAAGATGACGGTGTCCATGGCCGAGCCGGTCTCGACCAGGGCGGTCGCGAAGATGGTCAGCGAGCCGCCGTTCTCGATGTTGCGCGCGGCGCCGAGGAAGCGCTTGGGCGGGTACAGCGCTGCCGAGTCGACACCGCCGGTGAGGATGCGTCCGGACGCCGGGGCGCCGAGGTTGTAGGCGCGGCCGAGCCGGGTGATCGAGTCCAGCAGCACGACGACGTCGTGACCCAGCTCGACCAGCCGCTTGGCCCGCTCGATGCTCAGCTCGGCGACGGTGATGTGGTCGGCAGGCGGCCGGTCGAAGGTGGAGGCGATGACCTCGCCCTTCACCGACCGCTGCATGTCCGTGACCTCTTCCGGCCGCTCGTCGACGAGCACGACCATGAGGTGGACCTCAGGGTTGTTGCGGGTGATCGCGTTGGCGATCGCCTGCAGCACCATCGTCTTGCCGGCCTTGGGCGGGCTGACGATCAGCGCGCGCTGGCCCTTGCCGACCGGCATCACCAGGTCGATGACCCTCGTGGTGAGCAGGTTCGGCTCGGTCTCCAGCCGCAGACGGTCCTGCGGGTAGAGCGGCGTGAGCTTGGTGAAGTCGGGCCTGGTCTTAGCCTCTTCCGGGTCCAGGCCGTTGACGGTGTCGAGCCGGACCAGGGCGTTGTACTTGTCCTTGCGCTCGCCCTCGCGCTGCTGCCGGACGGCGCCGGTGACGGCGTCCCCGCGCCGCAGGCCGTACTTGCGCACCTGCTGCAGCGAGACGTACACGTCGTTGGGGCCGGTCAGGTAGCCGGAGGTGCGGACGAAGCCGTAGTTGTCGAGGATGTCCAGGATGCCGCCGACCGGCAGCAGCACGTCGTCGTCGCCCACGATGGGGTCGGACTCGTTGCCGAACCGGTCCTGGCGGTTTCGGCTGCGACCCCGACCGCGCTCGCGGAAGCGGCCCCGGCGGCTGCCGAACTCGTCGTCGTCGCCGGCCGGGGACAGACCGCCGTCGGTCGGGCCGCGGTCGCTCTGCTGCCGGTCTGCCTGCTGCCGGTCCTGCTGCGCGCGGTCGTTCGGGCCGCGGTCGTTCTGCGTGCGGTCGTTCGGGCCGCGGTCGTTCTGCGTGCGGTCGTTCGGGCCGCGGTCGTTCTGCGTGCGGTCGTTCTGCGTGCGGTCGTTCTGCACGCGGTCGTTCGGGCCGCGGTCGTTCTGCGCGCGGTCGTTCTGGGGTCGATCGCCCTGCAGGCGCTGCTGGCGCTGCCCGACCCGGTCGCCCGGACCGTCCGCGTCGCCAGCAGCTTGCGCGGCCAGCCGCTCCTGCCGTCGCGCCTCGCGCTCGAGGAAGCGCTCGCGGCCACGGTCGATGCGCTCGCTGCTGCCGTCGTCGCTGTCGCGGGAGTCGCTGCTGTCACGAGAGTCGCTGCCTTCACGGGAGTCGCTGCCTTCACGGGGCGCGTCGCGCGGAGCAGACTCGTTGCTGTCGACGGCGTCGTTGCCCCGGGCGGACGTGCCCTGGGCGGCGCTGGGCTCGCCGGCGGGCCGGGAGGCGGCCCGGCGGGCGGTGCGCGGCGGTCGGGCGCCGCCCGACGACTCCTGCGGCTCAGGGGTCGCCGGCTCTTGGCTGGGTCCCCCGGTCTGCGGGCTCGGAGCGGCGGCGGTGGCGCTCGGTGCGGCGCCCGCACCGCTCTGCTTGGCCTGGATGGCCTCGATCAGCTGGCTCTTGCGCAGCCGTGCCACCCCGGTGATGCCGAGCTCACCGGCCATCGCCTGCAGCTCGGGCAGCACCTTGGCAGCGAGACCGCCGCCGGCGACCCGTCGACGGGTGTTCGGGGCGGCAGCGGCGGGGTCGTCCTGCGCGGCAGACGCCGTCAGCAGGTCGGTGGTGTCGGTCAAGGACGGTCCTCCTGGAGGTGCCGCCGGCCGCGGGTGCGGCGAGGCGGTGAGGGTGCATCCGGCCGAGTGGCCGGTCGGCGCACGAGCCTCGCGCCGACGCGGGACCGGACTGTCGACACAGATCTGGTCTCGGGTCACGCGGCCCGGCAACGAGCACCGGCCCTTCGTGGGGCTCCTGGTGCAACTCTCAGCCTACACGCAGAGCGACCCTCTCGCGGGCTGCCGTCACGGCACCTTCCCTCTCGGGACGACGTAGGCACCGCGGGGTTCGACCTCGAGCGCCAGCACGGACCAGCCCGGCAGGTCCGCGAGCAGCGCCGACCGGTCGGACCGCGTCACGAGGGCCAGCACGGTGGGGCCTGCCCCGCTGACCACCGCCGCGATCCCGCGGGCGCGCAGCGACGCCACCAGCGCCGCCGTGGCCGGCATCGCCGGTGCCCGGTACTGCTGGTGCAGGCGGTCCTCGGTGGCGGCGAGCAGCAGCGTCGGGTCGGCGGTCAGCGCGTGCGCGAGAAGCCCTGCGCGGGAAGCGTTCAGCACCGCGTCGGCGTAGGGCACGGTGGCCGGCAGCAGCCCCCGGACCGCGTGCGTGGACGCTGTGGTCGAGGGCACGAACGCAACCGGGGCCAGCTCGGTATGGGGGTCGAGGCGGACGACGCGGGCGCCCGCGGGTTCGGTCCAGGCGAACGTCGCGCCCCCGCGCAGGCACGCGGCGACGTTGTCCGGGTGCCCCTCGAGCTCGTCGGCCAGTCGCAGCGCGGCGTCGTCGTCCAGCACCGCCGCCGGTACCAGCGCACGGGCGGCCACCACCGCGGCGACGATCGCCGCCGAGGACGATCCCAGCCCGCGGGCGTGCGGGATGCGGTTGGTGCAGCGCACCGACAGTCCTGGCGCTCGGACCCCGAGCCGGCCGAAGACGGCCCGGAGGCTCGCCACGATCAGGTGGTCCTCGCCGCGGGGGACGTCGTCGGCGCCCTGACCCTGCACCTGTACGTCCAGCCCGGAGCCGGTCACCTGCACGATCACGTCGTCGTGCAGGGCGAGCGCCAGCCCGGCGCTGTCGAAGCCGGGGCCCAGGTTGGCGCTGGTGGCCGGCACCCGCACGTGCACCGACCCGTCGAGGAAGGTCACCGTGGCTCCACAGTGGCCGTGGGCGAGCGCACGGCGCGGGTCGCGAGCGTCCAGCACGCCGCGTAGCCGAGCACGAGCAGGCCGGCCAGAGCGAGCAGGTCCCGCGCCGGTACGTGGTCCGACAGCACCCCGAAGACGCCTTGGCTGCCGGCGATCACGAGGGTGGCGAGGGTGTAGTCGGCGCTGAAGACCCTGCCCCGCAGGGCGTCCGGGACGGTGGCCTGCAGGCCGTAGGTCGACAGGATCCAGTTCGCCCCGCCGCCGGCGTGCGCGACGACGAGCAGCACGAGCACCAGCGGGAACCAGGGCGTCACCCCCAGCGCCAGATAGCCCAGGCCGAACACGGCCATCGACGCACCGAGCAGCGGGTACAGCCGGTCCGGGTCGGCGGCCCGGCGCCGCAGCACGAGCGGTCCGAGCAGCGCGCCGACGCCACGCGCGCTGTACATCAGCCCGATACCGAGCGGCCCGAGCCCGAACGCGGCCGCGCCGTAGAGCGGGAACAGGCTCAGGGCTCCGTTGCCGAAGGCCGGCCCGCTCTTGCAGGTCATCAGCGCGAGCACCCGCCGGTCGCGGCGGGCGTGCCCGAGCGCCTCCCCGACGTCGGCATGCACCGGCCGGCGCTCGCGCACCGGCGCGGACGGGTCGCTGAAGGGGGTCGTCGTGCGGGCCGTGAGCCCCGCCGCGCCGAGCAGCAGCACGGCGTCCAGGACGAAGCAGACGTCGTTGCCGAGCGTGCCGGACACCAGACCGCCGAGCCCTGCGCCGACGGCCAGCATGGTGCCCCAGGACGCACCTGCCAGCACGCTCGCCCGCTGCAGGTCAGCCGGGCCGACGAGGTTGGGCAGGGCGGCGGCACTGGCCGGCTGTGCGAAGGCCTTGGCCGCGGCGACGATGCCGATGGCCACCAGCGCGACCCAGGCGGTGGCCGAGGTGCGGACCGCCAGCAGCAGCAGCGCCGCCACGCCCGCGACGAGGTTCGCACCGACGATCACCCGGCGCCGGTCCAGCCGGTCGACGACCGTGCCGGCGTACGGCGAGACGAGGGCGAACACCAGCGTGTCGGCCGCCAGGACCAGGGCGCCCCACAGGCCGGTGCCGGTGAGCCCGGGCAGCAGCACCAGCAGCGGGATGATCGCGAACCAGTCGCCGCCCAGGGCGATCAGCTGGGCCAGATACGTGCGGCGGAAGTCCGGTTCGCGGCGGAGCAGGTCCAGGTAGCCGCCGCTGTCGCTCGGGCCGCTGCCCGCCGACGCCCTCAGGAGAGTCCGAGGGCCGCGGCCGCCGCCTCCGCGCTGTTGGCGACCGTGACCGGCTTCGGCGCACCGGAGATGGCCCACTCCGGATCCTTCAGGCCGTTGCCCGTCACGGTGCAGACGACCCGCTCGCCCGCCACGACCAGGCCGGCGTCCACGGCCTGCAGCAGCCCGGCGACGCTCGCCGCCGACGCCGGTTCGACGAACACGCCCTCGGTCTGCGCCAGCAGCCGATAGGCCGACAGGATCTGCCGGTCGGTGACGGACTGGATGACGCCGCCGGACTCGTCCCGCGCGTCCAGGGCCTGCTGCCACGACGCCGGGTTGCCGATCCGGATGGCCGTCGCGATCGTGGAGGGAGCAAGCACCCGGGCCCCGTTCACGATCGGCGCGGCGCCGGCTGCCTGGAAGCCGAGCATCCGCGGGAGCCGACTGCTGACGGCATCGGCGGCGTACTCGCGGTAGCCCTTCCAGTAGGCGGTGATGTTGCCGGCGTTGCCGACCGGCAGGCAGTGCACGTCGGGGGCGTCGCCGAGGGCGTCGCAGATCTCGAACGCAGCGGTCTTCTGGCCGTCGATGCGGTCGGGGTTGACCGAGTTCACGAGCGTCGTCGCGTAGTTCTCCGACAGCGCCCGGCACAGGTCCAGGCAGTCGTCGAAGTTGCCCTGCACCTGCAGCAGCCGCGCGCCGTGCACCAGCGCCTGCGCCAGCTTGCCCATCGCAATCTTGCCCTCGGGCACCAGGACGGCGCAGGTGAGCCCGGCCTTGGCGGCATACGCGGCGGCGCTGGCGCTGGTGTTGCCGGTGCTGGCGCAGATGACCGCCTGCGAGCCGGCCTCGACCGCCTTGCTGATGGCCATCGTCATGCCGCGATCCTTGAAGGACCCGGTGGGGTTGGCTCCCTCGACCTTGAGCCAGACGTCGGCTCCGGTGCGCTCGGACAGCCCGCGGGCCGGCACCAGCGGCGTACCGCCCTCCATCAGCGTGATGACAGGCGTGTCGGCGGTGACCGGCAGCCGGTCGCGATAGGTCTCGATCAACCCGCGCCAGCCGGCCCAGGCCTGGGTGGTCATGGTCATCGCCCGCTCCCTCGTCCGGTTCTCACGCCTGTCCCTCCACCCGCATGACCGAGGCCACGGCGCGCACGCTGTCGAGCCCGCGCAGCTGCTCGACGACCGCCGACAGCGCCGCGTCGGTGGCGGTGTGCGTCACCACGACCAGGCTCGCGTCGTCGCCGTGCCCCTCCTGCCGGACGGTGCGGATCGAGACGTCATGGTCGGAGAACGCCCCGGCTACCGCCATCAGCACGCCGGCCTTGTCGGCGACGTCGAGGCTGATGTGGTACCTCGTGACGACCTCACCCATGGGACGCACGCGCAGCTCGGCATAGTCGGACGCGCCGGCCCCGCGCGCCCCCGACAGCGCGTTGCGCGCCACAGCGACGAGGTCGCCCAGCACCGCGCTGGCGGTCGGAGCGCCGCCGGCGCCGGGGCCGTAGAACATCAGCCGGCCGGCGCTCTCGGCCTCGACGAACACGGCGTTGTAGGCCTCGCGCACGGTGCCGAGCGGGTGGGTGCGCGGGATCATGGCCGGGTGCACGCGCACGCTGACGCCGTCGCCCTCGCGCTCGGCGATGGCCAGCAGCTTCACCACGCACCCCATCGCCTTGGCGCTGGCGACGTCGGCGGCGGTGACCTCGGTGATGCCCTCGCGGTGCACGTCGGCCGCGACGACGCGGGTGTGGAAGGCCAGCCCGGCCAGGATGGCGGTCTTGGCGGCGGCGTCGAAGCCCTCGACGTCGGCGGTCGGGTCGGCCTCGGCGTAGCCCAGCGCGGTGGCCTCGTCGAGCGCGTCGGCGAAGCCCGCGCCGGTCTCGTCCATGCGGGTCAGGACGAAGTTGGTGGTGCCGTTGACGATGCCGGTGACGCGGGTGATGTGGTCGCCGGCCAGCGACTCCTGCAGCGGCCGCAGCAACGGGATGGCGCCGGCGACGCTGGCCTCGTAGTAGAGGTCGGCGCCGGCCCTGGCCGCGGCCGCGTGCAGGGTGGCGCCGTCCTCGGCCAGCAGCGCCTTGTTCGCGGTGACGACGCTCTTGCCGGCTTCGAGCGCCGCCAGGATCAGCGTGCGGGCCGGTTCGATGCCGCCGATCACCTCGACGACGAGGTCGACGTCGGCGCGCGCGACCAGGGCAGCGGCGTCGGTGGTGAACAGGTCGGTGTCGACGGGCAGGTCGCGCACCCGACCAGGACGGCGCACCGCGATGCCGACCAGCTCGAGCGGGACGCCGATGCGCGCGGCGAGATCCTCGCGCGAGGTGGCCAGCAGCCGCACGACCTCGGCGCCGACGGTGCCGCACCCGAGCAGGGCGACGCGCAGCGGACCGTCGGCCCGGGGGGTGCTCATCACAGGACCTTGACAGGGTCGTGCTGCGAGGTGGTGCAGCAGGTGCAGGAACGTCCCGCCGGCGCAGGTGCCGGCGCGAGCAACCGGCGACCCTTCGCGCCGGCGAACAGCAGCCCGGTGACGGTCAGGACGGCGTAGCCGCCGGCGACCCACGGGCCGAGCAGGCTGCCGACGACCAGTCCGAGCGCCAGCGCGACCCCCAGCAGCGCCACCGCCAGCAGGACGCCGAGCCGACTGTCCGGTCCCCGGTTCACGACCGGCTCCGTCGCCAGCGCACGAACAGCAGCCCCGACGTGCCGGCGAGCAGGTACACCGCCAGCAGCGAGGCGAAGGGGTAGGGCCGGGTGCCGTACAGGATGACGAACACCAGCGAGGCCAGGAACAGCAGGAACCCGTAGCGGAGCCAGTCGCCGAGCTCCAGGCCCGGTTCGTCCACCCGGCGCTCGATCATGGCGCGTCCAGGGCGAGCAGGTCGTCCTCGGTCTCGCGCCGGACGATCACGCGCGCGGCGCCGCCCCGCACCACGACGACGGGCGGGCGAGGGACGTGGTTGTAGTTGCTGGCCATCGAGCGGTGGTAGGCGCCCGAGGCCGGCACGGCGACGAGGTCACCCGGGGTCAGGTCGCCGGGCAGCGGCACGTCGTGCACGACGATGTCGCCGCTCTCGCAGTGCTTTCCGCACAGCGTGACGTTGGCCGGGGGTGCTGTCGAGGAGCGCGAGGCCAGCACCGCGGTGTAGCGGGCGTCGTAGAGCGCGGTGCGGATGTTGTCGCTCATGCCGCCGTCGACGCTGACATAGGTGCGCAGGCCCGGCAGCTCCTTCACGGTGCCGACCTCGTACAGCGTGACGGTGGTCGGGCCGGCGATCGCGCGCCCCGGTTCGACGGCGAGCCGGGGCACGGCCAGCCCGGCGGCCGTGCACTCGCGCTCGACGATGGCGCGCAGCCCGTCGGCGATCTCCTGGACCGGCATCGGGTCGTCGGCGCTGGTGTAGGCGATGCCGGTGCCGCCGCCCAGGTCGAGCTCGGGCAGCTCGACGCCGTGCTCGGCGCGGACCTCGGCGAGCAGCCCGACCATGCGGTGGGCCGCCAACGAGAAGCCGCGGGTGTCGAAGATGTGCGAGCCGATGTGGCAGTGCAGACCGACCAGCTCCAGGCTGGACAGGGTCAGGGTGCGGCGCAGCGCCTCGGCGGCCGCGCCGCTGGCCAGGCTGAACCCGAACTTCTGATCCTCCTGACCGGTCTGCACGTACTCGTGCGTGTGCGCCTCGACGCCGGGCGTGACGCGCAGGTAGATGCGCTGTCGCACCCCGGCGCGCTCGGCGACGGCGGCGAGCCGCACCAGCTCGTCGAAGCTGTCGACGACGATGCGCCCCACACCGGCGGCCACCGCGCGCTCGAGCTCGGCGACGCTCTTGTTGTTCCCGTGGAACAGCAGCCGCTCGGTCGGGAAGCCGGCCCGCAGCGCGACGGCGAGCTCGCCACCGGTGCAGACGTCCAGGCTCAGCCCTTCCTCGTCGACCCAGCGGGCCACGGCGGTGCACAGGAACGCCTTGCCGGCGTAGTAGACGTCGGCGCCCTCGAACGCCGCCCGCCAGTCGCGGCAGCGGGTGCGGAAGTCGTCCTCGTCCAGGACGTAGGCGGGCGTACCGAACTCGGCCGCGAGATCCCGGACGTCGACACCCGCGATCTCCAGCACGCCCTCGGCCGAGCGCCGGGCCCCGATCGGCCAGACGGCGGGCTCGAGGTCGGTGGCGGGCAGCACGGCGGTCACATGCGTTCCGGGGCGCGCACGCCGAGCAGGGCGAGGCCGTTCTCCAGCACCGTGCGGGTGGCCCGCCACAGCAGCAGCCGCGGGCCGGTGGTCTCGGCGACGGCCTCGTCACCCTTGGGCAGCACCTGGCACTCGTCCCAGAAGCGCTGGGCGCTCTTGGCCACCTTCTCCTCCAGGTAGCGCGCGATGCGGTGCGGCTCGCGCAGCTCGGCGGCGGTGGCGACGACCTGCGGGAACTCGGCCAGCGCCTTGAGCAGCTCGCCTTCGTACGGGGTCGCCAGCAGCGCCAGATCGACATCCTGGACGTCCGGCTCCACGATCCCCAGCTCGCTCGCGTTGCGCAGCACCGAGGCGGCCCGCGTCGCCGCGTACTGGACGTAGAAGACCGGGTTGTCGCTGCTCTGCCGCGACCAGAGCTCGAGGTCGATGTCGAGCATGCTGTCGGGGCTGGACCGGGCCAGCGCGTAGCGCGCGGCGTCGACCCCGACGGCGTCGACGAGGTCCTCCAGCCTCAGCACCGTGCCGGCCCGCTTGCTCATGCGCAACGGCTGACCGTCGCGGAGCAGGTTGACCAGCTGGCCGATGCGGATCTCCAGGTTCACCCCGGGCGTGTCACCGAAGGCTGCGCACATGGCCATCAGCCGTCCCACGTAGCCGTGGTGGTCGGCGCCGAGCATGATGATCACCCGGTCGAAGCCACGCTCGCGCTTGTCGAGGTAGTAGGCGAGGTCGCCGGAGATGTAGGCAGGTTCGCCGTCGCTCTTGAGGACGACGCGGTCCTTGTCGTCGCCCAGGTCGGTGGTGCGCAGCCAGGTGGCGCCGTCGGACTCGTAGATGCGTCCGAGCGATCGGAGCCGTTCGACGGCCCGCTGCACCGCGCCGGACTCGTGCAGGGCGTTCTCGTGGAAGTAGACGTCGAAGTCGACACCGAACTCGTGCAGCGACTGCTTGATCTCGCCGAACATCTGGTCGACGCCCTGGCTCCGGAACACCTCCTGCGGGTCCTCGGACTCCAAGGCGTCCGGGACGCGCTCCAGCACCGCCTCGGCGATCTCGCCGATGTAGGCGCCGCCGTAGCCGTCCTCGGGGGCGGCCTCGCCCCGTGCGAGCAGCCAGCAGCGAGCGGGCGAAGCGGTCGATCTGCGCGCCGTGGTCGTTGAAGTAGTACTCGCGGGTGACCTTCGCGCCGCTGGCCTCGAGCAGCCTGGCGAGCGCGTCGCCGACCGCGGCCCAGCGCACGCCGCCGATGTGGATCGGGCCGGTGGGGTTGGCCGACACGAACTCCAGGTTGACGTTCTGGCCCGAGGCGCTGCCGTTCGTGCCGTAGGACGCGCCCGCGGCGAGCACCTGCGCGACCACCCGCCCCAGCGACGCCTGGGCCAACCGCAGGTTCAGGAACCCCGGCCCGGCGATGTCGACGTCGCTGATGCCCTCGACGGTGCGCAACCGCGCCGCCAGCAGCTCCGCCACCTCGCGCGGAGGTCGGCCGGCCTGCTTCGCCAGCTTCAGGGCGACGTTGGTGGCGTAGTCACCGTGCTCCTTGACGCGGGGGCGCTCCACCACCACCTCCGCGGGAGGGGTCACCGCCAGCTCGCCGGCCTCGACGCAGGCTCGGACGGCCGCCACGACGACGGCACCGAGCTCGGAGGGAGTCACCTGCTCAGGCTAGCCCGCACGCCCTGCACGCTCCGAGCGCTTTCGGACGGTTGTGAGCCCGTCGTCCGTACCCCGCCTAGACTCCGCCGGACCACCTGCCCGCCGCACGGTCAGGAACCCCCGGCCCGTGCCGCTCGTCGCACCCGTGGGACGTGCCGCTGCACTCCTTGCCACAGATCAGGACGGAACGACGCATGCCGAAAGCCCAGACGCCGCCCCCTCGGGGCAGCCGCCGCGCCGCGCCCACCAAGGTGTCCAAGCCGTTCCCCCTGGGCACCGTGCTCGGTTCGCTGGTCCTTGCGGCCGCCCTCATCGGGATCGTGGCCTACGCCGCGCTCCACCAGGGTGCCGGGGTGCCGCAGGCCGACAGCATCGACGGGGTCGTCGTCGATCCCGCTCTGGCCACGGTCTCCCGCGACCACGTCGAAGGCCCGGTGAAGTACCCGCAGAATCCCCCGAACGACGGCAACCACAACGCCGTCGCCCAGACCTGCGCCGTGTACTCCGCCGCCATCGCCCCCGAGCACGCCGTGCACTCGCTGGAGCACGGCGCCGTCTGGATCACCTACAACTCCTCGGTGAAGGCCGACGACGTCGCCAAGCTGGCTAGCAAG